>NZ_JBNCLW010000002.1:0-261082 GCF_049844875.1 Rhodococcus sp. DT1 | reverse complement strand
GTTTTTTTAGCCCCCCCCACCCCCCCCCCCCCCCCCCCCCCCCCCCCCCCCCCCCCCCCCCCCCCCCCCCCCCGCTTCTGTGCATCCGATCGCCTCCGCGTTACAGTCGTACCCATCCATTGATCAACCGATCAACACGCTCCGCATCCCGTTCCGAGGAGGGCGTTGTGCCCGACGTATCCGACAGTCCCCAGTCCGTCCTGGGGCGTGTCACACTTCTGCTCGAACCGTTCCGCACCGCCGAGGGCCTGACCCTCACCGAGTTGGCTCAGCGCACAGGGTTTCCGCGCTCGACGACCCACCGGATGCTGGTGCAACTGGTGAAGGTCGGCTGGATCAGCCGCACCGGCACCACGTACCGCCTCGGCCCCAAGATGATCGAACTCGGTGCCCAGGCCCGCGAACGCGACCGCATCTACAAGGCCGCCCTACCCGCGATGTACGACCTTCAGACCCAGACCGGCCTCGCGGTCCACTTGGCCGTCCTGGACGGTGAAAGCCTGCTCTATCTCGAGAAGATCGGCGGGCGCTGGGCAACCGAAATACCCTCCCACGTCGGCCAACGCCGACCGACGCACGAGACGGCGGCGGGCATCGCCTTGCTGCGCCACCGGGACGGCGCACCGTCGGACCACATCCACTCCGAATGCTTCCTCTACTCCGAGGGCGTGGTTCGCGGCGGAAATCCGGTCCGCTGCGTGGCCGCGGCCTTCGATGCGGGCTGCGGGGAGATCGCCGCACTGTCGCTGGCCGGCCCTCAGGGGCGCATTCCCGAGGGGGCGAGCGGGCTGGTTCGCAGCGCCGCTGACGCGGTGTCGGCACTCCTGACCTGAAGAAACCTCTTCACGAGAACATGCTGCCCTGCTACTGTCTTCTTCGGTTGATTGATCGATCGATCAATACCGGTGGGCCGGCGTGCCCTATCGATATGGAGGTTTCGTGAGGAACTGTGACGGCTTCCCCGCGGCTGTCGTCGACCGCGTCGCCGGACTGCTCGATGCGTTCCAGACCAACAATAAACTCACCCTGTCCGAATTATCTTCTCGGACAGGGCTACCGAGGTCGTCGGCACATCGGCTCCTCACCCAGTTGATGGAGTTCGGCTGGGTTCGGCGAGAGGGCCACTCGTATGCTCTCGGCCGCACCATCTTCGAATGGGGCGCACTCGCGCAGCACCACGACGGACTGCACCGCGCCGCACACCCGGTTCTCCACGAACTGCACGCCGTGACGGGACTGGTGGTCCACCTCGCAGTCCTCGACGGCAGCGAAGTGCGCTACCTGGACAAGGTAGGCCGGGAATCGGTACCCGTCCCGTCGCGCATCGGGGGACGTCAACCGGCTTTCCGGACTGCCTTGGGTAAGGCACTCATCGCGCACACCCGGTTCGACCCCGCCGGGACGTCCACCGCGGAGCAACTCGCTCCGCCGGTGGGTATCGACGCAGCACGGCTGCGCAACGAGATCGCGTGGATCCGGGAGCGGCACGTGGCCCATGAGCGCGGCGAATCGATTCCCGGAATCGCGTGCGTCGCAGCACCGATCGGCGACGGGCGCACCTACATAGGTGCCGTGTCCGTCACCGGTGCCGCCGACAAGGTGGACGCCGTCCACCTCACGACGCCGGTTCGAGTGGCTGCCCGCACGATCTGGCGCAGCCTCTCCCGGACCACCACCCCACAACGCCGCGTGGGGTGAATGCGAGGCACACCGCGCCGTTACCGCACCAGCGCTTGCCCTCCGTCGACAGGCAGCGAGTGACCGGTGATGTATCGCGCGGCGTCGCTGCACAGAAACACCACCGCCGGGCCGATGTCGGTTTCCGGGTCGCCGAGCCGGCCGAGGGGCACGGTGTCGAGGTACCCCGCGGCGGCGTCGGGATCAGCGCGGGCCCACTCTTCCATCGGCTGCGAATTCGCGAGCGGCAGAATCGCGTTGACGCGGATACCGTCGCCGGCCCATTCGCACGCCGCGGTGCGGGTCAGTACCCGGACGGCTTCCTTCGCCGCGGCGTATCCGCCGGTGCCCGAAGGGTTCCACCGGATTCCGGCCGCCGACCCGAGGTTGACGACGGCCCCGTGCCCGCGCAGGTAGGGGTGGCACGTGCGCATCATCCGCCACGTCGCCGTAGGACCCGACTCCATGCACTCCCGGTATGTCGCCTCGTCCAGGTCGAGCAGTGGCCCGGGCGCCGGGGTCTGGGCATTGTTGACCAGCACGGTGATTCCGCCGAAACGTTCGGCGACAGCCGGAACGAGCCGCGCGACCGCCTCGGCATCGGTCACGTCGCACACGTAGGGCTGCGCCATACCGCCCCGGCGGGTGATCTCGTCGGCGACCGAGTCGAGTGTCCGTGCCGTGCGCCCGACCAGGGCGACCTGCGCACCGGCGGCAGCGAGTGCAAGGGCGATGCCGCGGCCGATGCCCTGCCCGGCACCAGTGACGAGGGCTGTTTCGCCCGCCAGAACCGTGTTCGGGACCGGTGCGACCGTCTGCGACTTTGTCATACATACTCCTGGTGAGCGTGAGGGATGGGACCCCATTGATCAATTGATCAATGGGGTCTGGCACAATGGCCTGCCGAGGTACGCCGGTGCCCGACGGCAGGAGGCTCGAAGTGGATCCACACGAACGCAAAAGGCAGATCCTCGACCGGTCGGCGGAGATCTTCTCTCGGAAAGGTGTCTCGGCGACCACGATTCGCGAGATCGGCGACGCTGTCGGTGTGTACTCCGGAGCGCTCTACCACTACTTTCCGTCGAAGGAAGCGATCGTCACCGAACTCATCCGTGAGTATTTGGAAGACCTCACGGCGCGCTGCGCCGAGGTGACGGAGCGCAACCTGCCCCCCGTCGAACGACTCGAAGCACTCGCCGAGATCGCACTGGCGACCAGCGAGCAGTACCACGGGGCGACGTCCATCTGGCGACGCGAAGGCGAGTACATGCGCGAACGCGTCGTCGAAGCCGACATGGTCGAGACGGCCGACGCCATGCAAGTCGCGTGGCGCGAGGCGATCGCCGACGGCGTCGCCGACGGCACGTTCCGTTCGGATATCGACCCGGAAGTGTTCCGGGAACTGCTCTACGACGCCGTCTGGCACGCGTCGCGCTGGTTCCGGTCCGGTCCCGACGCGACGACAGCCGATCTGGCGCGCACCGTGATCTCGGTATTCGTCGACGGCCTGCGACGTCGACACAACTGAGCCGTCCCACCCGGCGGGTGGGACGGCTCCGGCTGTTACTCCCCTGTGGCGGAGAGGTTCTCCTCGACTTCCTTGTGCCACGACTCGAGGGCACGACTCGTGTCGACCTCGAACTCGAAGCGCTGGGTCATCTCGGGAGTGACCTCCTCGACATCGACGTAGAACTGGCTGTACCAGCGCCGCAACTGATACACCGGGCCGTCTTCTTCGGTCAGGAGCGGGTTCTCGATACGCGTCTTGTGCTTCCAGATCTCGATGTCCTGCTGGAACTGCTCTTCGAGACCGTCGGTGAACAGCGTCGCCATCTCCGACATCTGCTCGTCCGTCATACCGTCGATCTTCTTGACGATCGTGCCGAACTGCAGGACGAAGGAGTTCGACGTCACCGGGTAGTGGCAGTTGATGAGCTTGGACTCGATGGTCTTACCTTCGGACACGGTGTAGATCGTGTCCAGCATGAAGGACGGACCGTAGTAGAAGGCGTCCGAGATCGTCTGTGCCTCGGGAAGATCCATCTGGACGCCGGTCTTGATGTCGTCGCGCCCGTACGAACGCATGTGCTGGCCGGCGATGTGGCCGTCGAAGACGTTCTTGAAGTACTCGGGCATCTGGAAGTGCACGTAGAAGAAGTGCGCCATGTCGACCACGTTGTCGACGATCTCACGGCAGTGCGAGCCCTCGACGTGGATCGTCGTCCAGGTCCAGTCGGACCACTGCCCGTCCTCGTAGCCTTCGATCTCGGGGATCGCGAGTTCCGGCGTCGGCTCGGTGCCCTGCGGGCAGTTCCACACGAAGAGCACGCCGTTGCGCTCCATCGTCGTCCACTTCTTGGTGCGCGCCACCTTCGGGGTGCGGCGCGCGTAAGGCACTGCCTCGCAGCGGCCTTCACCGTTCCAGCGCCAGTCGTGGAACGGGCAGGCGATGGTGTCGCCCTTGATCTCGCCGCGTGCGAGATTGCCGCCCATGTGCCGGCAGTACGAGTCCAGCACGTGAAGTGTTCCGGAGGTGTCGGCGAAGACCACCAGGTCGGTGCCGAACACCTTGACCTGGTGTGGCTTTCCGTCGCGGAACGACTTGGCGAGGCCGATACAGTGCCATCCTCGCGCGAATCGGGTGGGGTTGGTGCCGGTGTCGATATTGCGGATCTCGATACGATCCTGCTGGACGGTCATTCTGGTCTCCAAGAGGTGTACGGGCGGAGCGAGCGGAATCTGACAGACACGGTGGTCACCGGGCTGCGGTGACGGTGTCCTCGGAAGCGAGGGGCCGGACGGACGGTTCGACCCTCGTGGTCGCGCGGAGCTTTCCCTCCGACACCGCCTCGTCGACCGTGCAATCCAATGCTGCACACCGCATGACGTATGCGGCGGGATCGAGATCACGAGCGGCCGCGATTTCGTGGCAGGCCGCGCGGGCGGAGTCGGTCCACTGGATGCTCGTATGAGCGGGGCTGTATTTCGCGACGTGTACGCGGGCCGCACAGGCGCGACAGTCGAGCGACTGCATCAAGGCGTTTCCCTTCCTCGGATACCGCGAGAGTAGAAAGGCTGCTGTGGCGGCGGCCACATCGATTCAGCCCAGTGGAACGCCACGCCGGGCAGGACGTCATCGGTGACGGGACGACCCGGCGATCGTTACGCTCCGCAGGCCAGCCGAACTCGTCTCCGCGAAGGAACGAACATGACCGAGCCGATCCTGCTCACCGCACAACACGGGTCCACCCGTGTGCTCACGTTCCACCGCCCGCAACAGCGCAACGCACTGAGCTCCGCCCTGATCGAGGTACTGCGCACGGAACTCGCGGCGGCGGACGCCGACGAGGCGACCGACGTCGTCGTCCTGACCGGCACCGACCCCGCGTTCTGTGCGGGACTGGATCTGCGCGAACTCGGCGGCTCCGGCGGCAACCTGGGCCGCCTGTCGGACGACGGCATCCCCGTCGGCCATCCGTGGCGACCACTGTCGAAACCCGTGATCGGCGCGATCAACGGTGCCGCCATCACCGGCGGGCTCGAGATGGCACTGGCGTGCGATTTCCTCATTGCCTCCGAACGCGCACGGTTCGCCGACACTCATGCGCGCGTCGGGGTGCTTCCCGGCTGGGGACTGACCTCCCGGCTTCCCGCCGCCGTGGGCGGCGCGTTCGCACGTCGCATGAGCCTTTCGGGAGACTTCGTCGACGCCGAGACAGCTCTGCGAGTCGGATTGGTGACCGAGGTGGTGGAGCACGACCGGCTTCTCGGCGCCGCTCTGGATCTGGGCGCGACCATCGCGGGCAACGACCGGGTGGGCGTGCGGACACTGCTCGCGTCGTACCGCCGAGCGGAGGAGCATGTCGTCGCTCCGGCACTGCAGGTGGAGAACGAGACGTCGCGGCAGTGGATGGAGAACTTCACGCCGGAACGTGTTGCCGAGCGCCGCGACGATGTCATCGGACGCGGGCGCGCCCAGAACGCTCCCTAGCTGTTCGCTCCGGAACCCTCGGTCGTCTCGCCTCGTCCGTTCACCGGCCTGGCTGTCGCTGGGGGAACGCCGATCTCGTCGAGGTGACGGCCGCTGCAGGCGATCCTGGTTGCAGCGGCGTGCTCGATACGGGACACCAGGAACCACCGCATGGCGCTGCGCAGCCTGCACCACCCGATCAGGTACCACTGGCCGTTCGTGGAGGCGAACATGACCGGCTCGACATCCCGGGTGGTCGTGTCGCCGTCACGCGCGGTGTAGCGGATACGCACCACCCGTTGCTCGGCCATCGCTTCCTCGAGCGCCGACTTGACCGCGCGAAGTGGCGGTGGAGGCGAGTTGACCCAGACGCGACCGGTCAGCGCATCGGCCTTCGTCCGGGTCTGTGGATCGAGTACGTCCATGATCTTTCGAACGCCCGCCGAGGCGAGATCGGCGTACGGAGCATCGGGTGCGGCAGAGACTGCCGCGAGGAGCGCGACTGCCTGCACGGGGGTGAGGCTGACCGGGGGCAGGGTGCCTCGGGCGACCAGCCCGTAGCCGCCGCCGGGGCCCGGGCGCGACCAGATCGGCGCGCCGCTGTTCTCGAGTGCGGTGAGGTCTCTTTTGACCGTCCGCACGGATACGCCGAACTCCTGTGCCAGTCGGTCGGCAGTGCATCCACGCGGTCCGCTGCGTCGCAGCATCTCGGACAGGGCGTGGAGTCGCTCCGCCCTCTTCACGTCCTACCCCGGCAGAAAATCATGTCAAAAATGGTGACACACCGTTGTCCTGCCGGCGCGAGAGCATCGTGGTGTGACGAACAATGCGAGTAGCCCGACCATCATCTTGATCGCCGGCCATTGGCTGGGGGCCTGGGCATGGGACGAGGTGCTGGAACATCTGAGCGCCGACGGCCTGCGATCCATCCCGATGACGCTTCCGGGCCTCGATGAGCGGGACGCCGAGAGGGCGTCCAGGACGCTCGACGACCAGGCGGCCGCGATCGAACAGACCATGATTCGGGCTGGGGCTTCCGAGGCCCAGCCGGTAGTGATCGTGGCGCACAGCGGAGCCAACGCGCCGGTGAGCCTGGTGCTCGATCGGCATCCTGAGCTCGTCCGCCGAGTGGTGTGGGTCGACAGTGGGCCCGTCGCGTCCGGCAGTGTCTTCGCCCCGGATGCGCCCGGGGATCTGGACGAATTTCCCCTACCTCCCTTCGACGCGCTCGGGGAGCAGGCCGGCCTCGAGGGCCTGACCGCCGAGGCTCTCGAACGCTTTCGAGCCGGGGCCGTTCCGGAACCCGGTCCTGTTATACGGGGGATGGTGACGCTCACCAACGATGCGCGTCGGGCCGTCCCGACCACGCTGGTGTGCTGCTCGATCCCGAGCGCGCAGGTAATGGAGCTGGCCGACGCGGGTCATCCCATGTTCGCCGAGGTGTCGACACTCGGCGATGTCGATGTCGTCGACCTCCCGACGGGGCATTGGCCCATGTGGAGCCGTCCCGGCGATCTCGCGCATATCCTCGCCGCAGCAGCGACTTCCCCGGCAGGCGAGCGCACGGCACAGAGGAACCGGACGCGTCGATGAGTTTCCGGGCGTCCCCGAGTCGATACGGGTACATCCGGATCGAAGGAGCCTCCATGACCCAGCCCGACACCCGCACGCTCGATGTCCCCGGAGCGTCGCTCGTCTACGACGTGCGACCCTCGTCCGGCGAGCAGCGGTTTCCCACCCTGATCCTCGCCGCATCGCCGATGGATGCCGGTGCGTTCGGCACCTTGGCCTCGTACTTCACCGACCGGACTGTGGTGACCTACGACCCGCGCGGCACCGGGCGTGGCGTGCGCACCGACACCACCATCGAATCGACCCCGCGGCTGCACGCCGACGATCTGGTTGCGCTGATCGACGCGCTGGGAACCGGACCGGTCGACCTGTTCGCGACCAGCGGCGGCGCGGTGAACGCACTGGAACTGGTCTCCGGCAACCCCGAACTCGTGCGCACCCTCGTGGCACACGAACCCCCGATTGCGGGCATTCTCCCCGACCGCGACCGGATGGCGGCGGCGTGCGCCGACATCCACGACACCTACCTGCGCAGCGGGATGGGCCCGGCGATGGCGAAGTTCATCACGCTGGTCGGGTGGAAAGGTGAACTGTCGGACGCCTACTTCGAGGCACCCGCACCTGATCCGGCCGCCTTCGGTCTCCCCACCGAGGACGACGGCACGCGTGACGACCCGCTGGTAGGCCAGAACATCCTCTCGTGCACGGGCTACGAACCGGATTTCGATGTTCTTTCCGCCGCATCCACCCGGATCGTCCCCGCAGCCGGGCGCGAGTCCGCCGAGGAGATGGCAGCGCGGGGTGGGGCAGCCCTCGCGGCACGACTCGGAACGGATGTGACGTGGTTCCCCGGAAACCACGGTGGGTTCCTCGGCGACGAGTACGGAATGCCCGGTGAGCCCGAAGGGTTCGCCGCCGTGCTGAGAGAGGTACTGCAGCCCGCTCGGGTGTAGACGCGTGCGTCAGTTGCGGTCGTCGGACAGGCGGGACGACGACCGCAACTGCCACGGCACGCTGGTGACCATGACACCGGGCTGGAACAGCAACCGGCTCTTGAGCCGCAACGCACTCTGGTTGTGCAGCAACTGTTCCCACCAGTACCCCATGACGTATTCGGGAACGAAGACGGTGACCACTTCCCGCGGTGAATCGCCTCGCCGCCGCTTGACGTAGTCGAGTACGGGCCGGGTGATCTCCCGGTACGGCGAGTCGATGACCTTCAGGGGCACATCGATGTCGCTCTCCTCCCAGGCGTGGACGAGCCGGCGGGTTTCCTCGTCGTCGACGTTGACGGTGACCGCTTCGAGCGTGTCAGGGTTCGTCGCGCGGGCGTAGGCGAGCGCGCGGAGGGTGGGCCGATGAAGTTTCGACACCAGCACGAGCGAATGGGTCCGGCTGGGAAGCACGCCGTCCCACTGACCGCGCTCGAGTTCCACCGCGACCCGCGCGTAGTGACGGTGGATCGCACGCATCACGAGGAACACCGCCACCATCGCGACGATGGCGATCCATGCGCCGGCCACGAACTTGGTGACCAGCACGATCACGAGCACGGTCGCGGTCATCGCAAGACCCACCGAGTTCACGATCCGGGAACGGTGCATGTGGCGTCGTTCCTGTGGATCGGTTTCGGTGGCCAGATGCCGGGTCCAGTGCGTGATCATGCCCATCTGACTGAGCGTGAACGAGACGAATACTCCGACGATGTAGAGCTGGACGAGCTTGGTGACCTCGGCGTCGAACGCCCACACCAAAGCTATGGCCGCGGCGGCGAGCAGGACGATGCCGTTACTGAACGCGAGCCGGTCCCCGCGGGTGCGCAGCTGACTCGGCAGGTGGCGGTCCTGTGCGAGCACCGACGCCAGCACGGGGAACCCGTTGAACGCGGTGTTGGCGGCGAGCACGAGAATCAGTGCCGTCACCCCGGTGACGAGGTAGAAACCGATCGGGAACCCCGAGAACACCGTCTCGGCGATCTGGGCGACCATCGTCTTCTGCCGGTAGCCTTCCGGTGTTCCGGTGAGCTGGGTCGCGGGGTCCTCCGCGATCACCACACCCAGCCGCTCCGCGAGCACGATCATGCCCATGAACAACGTGATCGCGATCGCACCCAGCATCAGCAATGTCGTCGCAGCGTTGCGGGACTTCGGTTTCCGGAACGCGGGGACCCCGTTGCTGATCGCCTCCACACCCGTCAGTGCCGCGCACCCGGACGAGAATGCCCGCGCGATCAGGAACACGAACGCAAGGCCTGCGAGGTGCGACTGCTCCGCATGCAATTCGAAGTTCGACGAGGGCGCGCGCAGGTCGGTGTGGAGGACGAAGATCCGGATCAGGCCCCACAGCACCATCGCGCCCAGACACCCGATGAACGCGTAGGCAGGTATCGCGAACGCCACGCCGGCTTCCCGCAGTCCTCGCAGGTTGACGGCGGTGAGGATCACGATGGCGGCCGTCGCGAACAGCACCTTGTGGTGGTCGATGAAGGGCACGGCCGAACCGATGTTCTGTGCGGCGGAGGAAATCGAGACCGCAACGGTGAGCACGTAGTCGACGATCAGCGCGCTTCCCACTGTCAGGCCTGCCGCGACCCCGAGGTTCTTCGTGGCAACCTCGTAGTCGCCGCCCCCGGAGGGATAGGCGTGCACGTTCTGCCGGTAACTGGTGACCACCACGGCCATCACAACCGCGACCGCGATGCCGATCCACGACGAGAACGCGTAGGCCGACAACCCGGCAACGGACAGGACGAGGAAGATCTCCTCCGGCGCGTACGCGACCGAGGACAATGCGTCGGAGGCGAAGACCGGCAACGCAATACGCTTGGGCAACAACGTGTGACCGAGGGCGTCGCTGCGCAGCGGCCGTCCCAGGAGTACCCGCTTGGCGGTGCCGGAGGGTGCGGCGTGGAGGTTCGCGGCGCTCCGCGCGTGGTCAGCCGGAGACATGACGCAGATACAACAGGCGGTCGCCGCCGCGAAGGACGTCGACGTCGGCCGTGCCGACCCGCAGCAGCCGCCCGTCGCGTTCGATGCCGACGACGAGGTCGGTCAGGCTACGAGGCGACACCCCTGTTTCCTCGGGCGTGATGTTCCGTTCGGCCATGGCGAATCCCTCTTCGGGTGTGAGCAGGTCGTCGATCATCTCCACCACGTTGGGGGTGGTTCTGGCGACGCCGAGCAGCCGCCCGGCGGTTTCGGCCGAGACGACCACGGTGTCGGCGCCCGACTGCCGCAGGAGGTGGGTGTTCTCCACCTCGCGGGCTGCCACGACGATGCGCGCGGCGCCGGACAGTTGCCGGGCGGTGAGGGTGATCAGGACGGCGGTGTCGTCGCGGTCGGTCGCGATGACAACAGCCGACGCTCGCTGGACTCCGGCCAGGCGCAGTACATCCGAGCGACTCGCCGTGCCCTGGACCGTCACCAGGCCCTGTCGGCCCGCGGCATCGATCACAGAGCGGGCAACGTCCACCACCACGATTTCCGACAACCCGATCCCGTCGCTGATCATCGCGTCGACGGCCGTGCGCCCCTTGGTGCCGTAACCGACCACGACGTAGTGGTTGCGCACGCGGCGTCGCCACCGCTGGATGCGAAGGACCTGACGGGAGTTCTCCGTCAGGGCCGCCAGGGTGGTGCCGACCAGGATGATGAGGAAGAGGATGCGCAGTGGTGTGATCACCAGTGCGTTGAGTGCGCGCGCACCAGGGGTGACAGGCGAGATGTCGCCGTAGCCGGTGGTCGACAGCGACACACTGGCGTAGTAGATGCAGTCCATCAACGAGAGAGGATTGCCCTGAATATCCCGGAAACCGCTCCGCCCGATGTACACCACCACGACCGCCACCGTGAGCACCACGATCGCGTAGGCGATCCGGCGCGCGATCTCCCACGTCGGGCTCACGAAGACGTGGGGTACACGCACGGTACCGACCAATGTGAATGCCGGTCGCTCGGGTGTTCGTCCCGATCGGCTCGGCCGAGCACGCAGGCTTCCGGCCACTCCGGCTCCCGTCATGTCACTCGCGCGGGGATGCAGAATTGCAGAGTACGCCCGTCCACGGACGGCGCAATAGCGTTCGACCGGGAGATGGTGGCAATATGATTCTCATGAATGAGAATGGAATTTCTAGCGACGGTTCGTCACTGCTGGTGATGAGTCAGCACACCTTCTCGTCCGACTTCGGCCTGCTCTCACGGCTCGTCACGAAAGAACGCGCGGTGATGCGTTCGGTCCTGACCGACAAACTGCGCTCCGATGCGGGCTCGGCATCGCTCGGAGTGCTGACGACGCTGGTCGACATCGTCACCTCGAGTCCGGCGCTCGCCGCCTGCGGGCAGGACTGGGTCGCCACCCAGGACCTCACCCTCCACGCCACCGGCCCGCTGACGGAAGGTCCCGTCGTCATCGACGCACAGCTCGTGCGCATCGGCAAGAAGATGATCCACGTGTCGGCAGACGTGTACGACGCACGCGGCACAACCGATCTCGACGAGCTCATCGCCGCGCTCGATACCGGCGGTGAGGGCGGTCCGGTGCTCGCGGCCCGCGCGCTGGTCACGTTCGCGCGCTTGCCGCGCGCCGCCGCGCCGAGGGCGGACGAATACACGCCGGGCGAATGGGTCGGTGTGGACCGTGAGTACCCGGTCGTGCCGGTCGACGGGACGATCTACTCCCGACTCGGCATGCGCATCGTCGACCCGGACGAAGGGGTTCTCGAGCTCGACCGAACGCCCTTCGTAGCCAACATGATCGGCACCATTCAGGGCGGTGCGCAAGCGCTTCTCGCAGAGTCGGCCGCACACGCGATGCGGCCCGATCTGGTGGCGACCGACATTCAGATGCACTTCCTGTCCCAGGTGCGCGTCGGTCCGGCACGGTCGTACGGCACGGTGGTCCGCGACGGGGCCGACCATTCGGTGATCAGCGTCCGTCTCGTCGATGCCGGCGCAGACGACCAGCTGCTCGCCCTGACCACGGTGACCCTGCAGCGTCCGCCGGCGAGGGCGGCCGACTCGGCTCAGCCCGAACTGTGAGTGGCCGCGAAGACGATGAACACCACGAACAGCGCACCCGTTCCGAGCACCGTGCCCACGACGGTCTCGACGTAGTTCGTCGCGAGGCCCTTCTCGATCCTCAGAAGTCCGATCCAACCGCAGACCACGGCGAGCAGGCCGGCGGGGATGGACACGAAGTCGCCGACGATAGGAACGAACGCGGTCAGCGCGGCAACGATGCCGGCGATCAGCGCAGTGTTTCCCAGTCCGTTGCGATCGCGGAACTCGGTGGGCGGTGTCGCCGACATGCCTACTCCCAAGAGATCGGCGGATGGGTATCGGTACATCCTGCACCCTCGACGGTGAGTCTGTCTCGGAGGACGACGCTCCGCCTCGGCTTCGGCCCTCGACCGACCGGCAAGGGCCGCACCCGCAGTCTCTCCGCCGCCGAGTCCCCGATTCACCCCCGGGGTCACCTTGCATTTCGCGGCAGCGTGACGGAAGGACGTATAGCGTGTTTCGGAGTTGCTCCTCGCAACACGCTGCACGCGCCTCCTCCCCTTCGGCGCTGCGGCCGGCCCCGTCGGCCCCTCCCCTCGAATTCGCCGACGGGGTCCCCGCTTCTCCCGGCACGCCCGACCGGCAACCTGCGTCCCGCACGTCGGCACCGGCGTTTGACCAGCGGGCACGGACACGGTCGACTAGCGGTGGCCCCTCACACGAACCCGGAGACCCCGCGATGACCGATGCTCTCGACGCTGCCGCCCGCCTTTTCGTCAACGACGGGCTTTCCGAAGAGGAGATCGCTCGTCAGGCCGCGTTGTACGGTCCGCTCGCCGACGATGTCCGCGCACTGATCCCGCTTGCCGTGCAGAGCCGAGCCGATGACGACGACGTGCGACGGGCCCGGGAGCACCTGGCAGCCGCGAGGGAGTTGCTCGGGCGCCGGAAGGAGGACCACCCCTTCGGTACCCGGTTCAACGACGCCGGCAACTTCCGGGTGTGGGGCAACGCCGCCATGGGACTGCGGAACGCGATCGCGCCACTGCCCCGCATCAACCAGGATCCCGACGGTCGCGTGTGGGCCGACTTCCATCTGCATGTCGGCTTCGAAGGGCCCGCGGGACATACACACGGCGGAGTCTCGGCGCTGATCCTGGACCAGCTGCTCGGTGACGCGGCCCGGGTGGGCGGCTCACCCGGAATGACGGGCACGCTCACGCTGCGCTATCGCAGGCCCACCCCTCTCGGCGATCTGCACGGGGAAGCAAAACTCGACCGGATCGAGGGGCGTAAGGGATTCGTCACCGGACACATCGCGGGGCCGCACGGGATCTGCGTCGAAGCGGAGGGCATCTTCATCAGGCCCAACTGGCCTGACGGCAACGGCCGCGACCGGCACCGCGCGGGATAACAGCACGCCGCGCCGCGTGCCGGCCGTCGAGACCGCCGGTCGTGCCGGGAGCGACACGGCCGTGCGCCGTATTCACCCATCCCGGGCGTGACCGGGCCGAACAGTTCCGTAATACCTGTTCCGTGACGATCGTTGCTTCCGGGACAGAACGACCCTTACCACGTCGCACGACGCGTGTCTCGTCGAGCACGGAAAATCTTTTGTCTGATTCTCCAAAAGCGAGAAGTCGGTTCCCCTCCTGTGCAAGCATCATGCCCGACACCGGCGAAGTGGGGGCTTCGGACGCCGGGTCACCCGTTCACAGCGCTGGCCGAACGGCCCGGTGAAGGAGGCAGACGTGAAAGCACAACGGACGCTCGTCGCACTGGCGGCGATCGCCGTGCTCGCCGCAGGATGCAGCGGGCGCAGCGAAAGTGGTGGGTCCGAAGACGACGAATCGCGCGGCGGTACCGCGCAATCCGTTTCGGGCGACTTCGGCGACCTCAGCGGTCTCTGCGGGCCGGGCGACGCCACGACTGCGACCGCGCAGGGCGTGACCGCCGACGAGATCCGAGTCGGCGTCCTGTCCGATGTCGGCTTCACCAAGAACCCCGAATTCGTCGATGCCGCACATGTGTTCACCTCATGGTGCAACGCCGCCGGCGGCATCAACGGCCGCACGCTCGTAGCCGAAACGCGCGACGCGAAACTGATGGAAGTCCGGCAACGGATGATCGAAGCCTGCCGCGAGGACTTCGCCCTCGTCGGCGGCGGCGCTGCGCTCGACGGTCTCGGCGTCAAGGAACGGTTGTCGTGCCTGCTGCCCAGCTACCCCGCCCAGGTCTCGCAGACGCAGGCAGTGGGCGCCGATCTCGAGATCAGCGCCTCCCCCAGCCGGGTTCCGGGCTACGACCCCTACTACGGCTTCCGCGAATGGCTCATCACCGAGAAGTACCCGGAGTCCGCGGGTTCGGTGGGAATCATCAACGGTGATTCGCCTGTCACCCGCGACCTCGGGCAACAAGCCGTCGACAGCATCACCGCAGCAGGTGGCACCCTCACCTACAACGACCTCTACCCCGCGATGGGCGTCGCCGACTGGACCCCCTATGCACAGTCCATCAAGAGCAAAAACGTTCGCGGACTGGTCTTCTACGGCGACTTCAAGCAACTCGCCAAGCTCGAAGAAGTGCTCACGGGGATGAACTACAAGCTCGACTGGATCGACGCCAACAACAACGCATACAACGATTCGTTCATCGAACTTCTCGGGAACTCGGCCGAATTCCAGAACAACTACGTCGATCTGGGCGGCAGCGCTCCCTTGAGCAGCGCCGACGACGAGCCCGCCGTCCAGCAGGTCCTCGACATGTACGCCGAATACGCGCCGGATGCCGAGATCACCTTCCCGGCGCTACGGGCGATGTCCGCGTGGGCGCTGTTCGCGAAAGCCGCGACGAGTTGCGGCGACGACCTCACCCGCTCTTGCGTCTACGAGGCTGCGCTGCAGGAAGGCGCATGGACCGGCGGTGGCCTCCACGCCGCCGGTGACCTCGCGAATCCTGTTCCCCCGCAGCCGTGTTTCAACGTCGAGGCAGCCACACCCGACGGTTGGGTCACGGCCGACTTCGGAGCCGACAACGGGCTCTACCGATGCAACACCCCACCCTTCGAGTACCCCGGTGACTACGGCGTGCCGATGACACTCGCCGACGTCGGCAAGAGCATGGGCGACATCCAGTAATGGAACAGTTCGTCACCTTCGGGATCGTCGGCCTCAGCACCGCTGCGATCTACGCGATCATCAGCAGCGGGCTGGTGGTGACCTACACGACCACCGGGGTGTTCAACTTCGCGCACGGCGCCACCGGAATGATGGCCGCGTTCGCGTACTGGCAACTCAGCATCGGCTGGGGCTGGCCGGTGTGGCTGTCGGTGATCACGGTGCTGTTCGTGCTGGCGCCGGCGTTCGGGCTACTGGTCGAGCAACTGATGCGGCCCGTACAGCGTCTCGGGGAAGCCGAGAGACTCGTCATGACGATCGCGCTGCTCAGCGGCCTGATCGCCGTCGCCCGGTGGATCTGGGATCCCAACAAGTCCCGTTCGCTTCCGGCGTTCTTCGCCGAGAAGGACTCCTTCCACATCGGCGCGGCCACGGTCTCGTGGCATCAGGCCCTGACGATGGTCGTCGCGGTCGCAGTGGCGCTCGGGCTCCGGTTGCTGATGTTCAACACCCGCACGGGCGCGGAAATGCGGGCGACGGTGGACGACCGGGCCCTCGTCGGGCTCACCGGCGCCGACCCGGTGCGCGCCAACCGCGTCGCCTGGATCCTGGGCACCACCTTGGCGGCCCTCGGCGGGATCCTCATCGCGCCGATGGTGGCGCTCGATGCCACCCAGTTGTCGCTGTTGATCGTCAGTGCTTATGCCGCAGCGATATTCGGGCGGCTGAAGAGCTTGCCGATGACCTTCGTCGGCGCGATCGTGATCGGCTGCATGGAGGCCTACCTTGCCGGTTACCTGCCGCAGAACGAGTACCTCCCGGGGTTGCGGCTGGCCGCACCCGCGCTCGTGTTGCTGCTCGCGCTGCTGCTCTTCCCGCACGGAAGGTTGCGCGGGCGAGACCGTCACCTCAGCCCGGTTCCCTTGCCGTCGGTGCGCGGAACGTTCGCGTTCGCGGGCGTCATCGTGGCGTTCGGGCTCCTCCTCGCCACCGTGCTCGGCGCGGGCGATCTCGTCACCTACGGACAGATCTTCGCCTTCGGTGTCATCGCGCTGTCGTTCGTCCCGCTCGTCGGGTACGCCGGCCAGATCTCGCTGTGCCAGCTCAGCATGGCCGGCATCGGTGCGATCGCGTGCGCACACCTCGGCGGCGACGGACAGTGGTGGGCGCTGATCGCGGCGGTGGTGGTCGCGGGCGTCGCAGGAGCCGTCGTCGCGGTACCCGCCCTCCGGCTGTCGGGGGTGTACCTGGCACTGGGCACGGCCGCGATCGCCGTCGTGCTCGACCGGTGGATCTTCTCGCTGCCGTCGTTCGAACTCTTCGGCATCGACATCGCGCTGTTCGACCAGGGGTCGGTAGAACTCGTCGGCCCGTCCCTGTTCGGGATGCAGGTCGACACCCCCGCCGAACTGACGGTGTTCTCGGCGGTCTGCCTCGCGCTGGTCACTGCGGGCATCGCGGCACTGCGCCGGGGCAGGCTCGGCAGGCGCTTGATCGCTTTGCGCGACAGCGAAGCCGCATACGCAACGCTCGGTGGCAGCCTGCTTCTGACGAAGATCGTCGTCTTCGCGATTTCCGCGGGGATCGCCGGTCTCGGCGGTGCACTGTACGGGATGCAACTGCAATCCGTCGCGGCCGACCAATTCAATTTCGTTGCCGGACTGTCCATCTTCCTCATCGCGGTCGTAGGCGGCCTCGGGGTGGTGGGTAACGGACTGTTCACCGGGTCGATGCTCGCCGGACCGTTCAACGCGATCGTCGCACTGTGGCCCGCCGCGCAGAACCTCGTCCAGGTCGCACCGGCCGCCGCTGGTCTCGCGTACGGGTCCGGCGCGGTGGACGACGGTGTGGTCCCGTCGCTGCGGCGGCGCTGGGAACCGGTTTTCCACGATGCACTCGTGATCGCGGCCGTCGTCACCTGGGTGGTGTTGCTCTGGCTACTGCGACTGATCGACGTGATCAACGGATACGTGCTGATCGCCGGGATCGTCGCCGGAGCGCTGGCCGCACGGAGCTGGGCTGCCGCCCGCCACAGGCCGGTTCCGCACTCCGAGGAGATCCCCGTGGAGTGGTGGGGCGTGAAACGTCCCTGGACTGCGGAAGACGAGGAGGTGCTCGATCGTGCCGTCACAACTCGCAGTTGACGACATCTCGGTCGCGTTCGGCGGCCACCGCGCGCTCGACGGGGTCGCGCTGACCGCGGAACGCGGACAGGTAACCGGACTGATCGGCCCCAACGGTGCGGGCAAGAGCACTCTGTTCGACGTGGTCTCCGGACTCCGGAAACCCCTCTCGGGCACGGTGTCCCTCAACGGCCGGGACGTGACACGCGCCGGTCCGGCTCGCCGCGCACGACACGGGCTCGCCCGTACATTCCAACGGCTCGAACTGTTCGGCCGGCTCAGCGTGCGCGACAACCTGCGCGTAGCAGCAGAATTGGGACCCGAGCGACGACACGCTGGGCGCGTCGCCGACGAGATACTCGCCCGACTGGGTATCGAACATCTCGCCGACACCACCGCCGACTCGCTGTCCACCGGCATGGGACGACTCGTCGAGGTGGCGCGGGCACTTGCGGTGCGTCCGTCCCTCATCCTCCTCGACGAGCCGGCAGCAGGCCAGGACGTGCAGGAGACCGAACTGTTCGCCGCGCTCCTGCGCGCGCTCGCCGCCGACGGGACCGCCGTCCTGCTGGTCGAGCACGACATGGAACTCGTCATGAGCGTGTGCGACACGGTGTACGTACTCGATCTCGGGAAGATCATCGCGTCCGGGCCACCGGGTGTCATCCGCAGCGACGAGACCGTGCTCGCAGCCTATCTGGGGAAGTCATGAGCGCCATACTCGAAATGCGCGGTATCCGAGCCGCATACGACGCCATCACCGTTCTTCACGGAATCGACCTGCAGGTCGCTGCGGGTCGGGTGGTGGCGTTGCTCGGCCCCAACGGAGCCGGCAAGACCACCACCCTGCGGGTCGCGGCCGGCGTGCATCCCGTCTCGTCCGGACAGCTACTACTCGGCGGCCGTGACGCCACGAGAGTCGCGCCCCGGGATCTGGCACGGGCGGGAGTGTGCCTTATCCCCGAAGGCCGAGGGGTGTTCCCCAACATGTCGGTTCGGGACAACCTCCTGATGATGACCTTCACCGGTCGTCCACGGGCCCAGGTCGAGGAGATCGCGTTCTCGCGCTTTCCCATTCTGGCCGCGCGAGCGGCGCAGACCGCGGGAACACTGTCCGGCGGCGAACAGCAGATGCTGGCGCTCGCCCGCGGTCTCGCCACCGACCCCGCCGTGCTCCTGCTCGACGAGCTGTCCATGGGGCTGGCACCGATGATCGTTGTCCAGCTCTACGACCACGTCTCGGAGATCGCCCGGAGCGGAGTGGCCGTGCTCGTCGTCGAGCAGTTCGCCGACGCGGTACTCGATTTCGCCGACCACGCCGCGGTGCTGGTCCGCGGGCGGATCCAGCAACAGGGACATCCGGAAGACCTACGCACCGAACTCGCATCCCTCTACCTAGGAAGTGCGCCATGACCTCGACCGAAGACCGCGCCGACAGGTTCACCCGCGAACTCGCCCAACTGAAGATCCCGGATCCGGCGGCCGGGCGACACGACCTCTGGCTGCGCCTCGGCCTCATCCTGATGGTGGCAGGTCCCGTGCTCGGCGTGGCGTCGTACTTCCTGTCGCACAACACCTCCGACGCTCTCGTGCAACGCGACGCGATCGTGATGGCGATCGTCGGCGTTGCGGTGGCCGTGGTGGGATCCGCCGTGTTCCTGCGGTACTCGCTCACCGGCTTTCTCCGGTTCTGGATGGCCCGCCAAACCTTCGATCTGGCGGTTCTCTCCGACGGTCCGCCCCGCCGGGACGGATCGTCCTAGACGACACGGTTCGCCGTAACGACTCGAGGTCGCGACCGCGTCTCCGTCACGACCACGACCACATCTCCGGTAGCGGGATTCCACTGCCGGTCGAACAGGGTGACGGAAAACGTCCGGCACCCGGAGAGGACTCACATGCGCGTCTCGATCACCCGTCGTGCGCTCGCCGTCTGCGGTTCGATGGCCGTCGCCGCCGCAGTCGTCACAGGCTGCAGCGATTCCAGCGAAGACACGTCCGGCGACGACACCTCCACCACGTCCAGCGTCGCCACCACTACCACTGCAACTGCGGAAGCGGCCTCGGCCGACACTGCTACCACGGAGGCGGTGACCGCGTCCTATGTCACCTTCTTCGACGGGACGACCCCGGCGGCCACGCGCGCCGGCGTGGTGGAGAACGGCGAGAACTTCCTTCCCGCCCTCGAGGGCATGGCCACCGACCCCCAGGCCTCCGCGACGGCAGCAACCGTCGAGGGTGTGACGGTCGCGGATGACGGCACCGCCACGGTCTCGTGGACGTTGCTCATGAACGGTGCCCCCGTACTTCCCGATCAGTCCGGCGAGGCGATCGAGGAGGACGGCACGTGGAAGGTCAGTGCCGCGACGTTCTGCGCGCTGCTGGCCATCCAGGGAGACGGCAGCGCCGTACCGGGCTGCTGACACAGCGAATCACCGTCGCTGCCCGGACGACTCGGCGGTCGGCGCCATTCCGGTTGCTGCCGGCATGGCGCCGACACGCCGTCGTTGCATCGGCAGATGCCCTCCCCAGTACAGTGGGGCACCGCCGCCGGCAACGAGAGGGAGCCCATGCAGCACGCCCTGTTCTACTCGCTCGTCGCCATGTGCTCGCTGTTCGCGGCATCGACATGGTGCCTGGCGAGGCCGCACGCCCTCTCGAGCCTTGCCGCTGCCGTAGCCGCCGCACTCTGGTTCCTCATGAACGGAATGCTGGAAGGCCGGGTGCTGTACTCCGTCACCCCCGACCACGGGCTCACCGAAGCGGACCTGCTTTCCGCGGCGGCACTCGGCATTTCGGCCTGGGGGTTCCGGGCGACCGCCCGCAACCGGCGCAGACGCGAGCGCCGGGCACGACCGGCGCCCCGCAGCATCCACGTCGACGAGACACGCGCGATGCCCCGGCAGATCCTGCCCGGGCAGCACGACGTGAACGTACGCGCGCGCGGACTTCGGAATCGGCACTAGGCGCGGCTGCCGACCCTGCGATCCACATCCCCGCAACCGATTTGGGTATCGGTTTCGTCTCGATGCTGGACCGGGTGCGCGTACCTGACCTAAACTCCCCGACGGCCACATTCAGGTGGCCGTGTCTCCAGAAGTCCTCCCCGACACACATGGAGATACAGCGCAGGGCCCCGCCGGCTCCTCCCCCTCATTTCGCTGGCGGGGCTTCCCTGCTCACATCACTTCGGGACTCACATCCTTCGAGGCTCACTCCTGGGTTCACAGCTACTCCGACGGCACTCGACCCGCCCCGCCGGGCTCCGCAGCGACGGCGTCCGGCGTGACCGGTAGCGATACCGCACCCGCTCTCGCGGTTGCGATTACCCCTCGCGCTACAAGTGCCGTGTTCACTTCCTCCCGCGCCCACAATAAATCTCTTTGTCCACGCTTGTGTCAGGATTCACTGATCACCGCTCGTCGAATGCACGCGCACGACAGCGGTCCCCGAGCGGCGGGCTGTAGACCACGGCGTCGCACACCCGGCACGCATGTGTCCGGTGCATCACGCCGCAGTCGCATACCTGCGATCCCACCAGCGTCCGGTTCGGTCCCAGCCGGTGCCCGTTGGGGCAGCGCGCGGGAGCAGGTTCGGCCCAGCCGGACGGGATTCGATACAGCTTCACCGTTCGATCATATGTTCGAATGCATGAGCTGTTCGACCCCTCCGGCGGGGAAAGGATCAGATCGCGGTCGCGGGGTCGCGCGGAGGGTCCGGATCTGCGCGGCACCCGTACGGGCGACACTGGTCGCATGACCACTCGCGCCTCCCGGACCACCACCAAGCCCCCGAAGATCGACGGACGTCGGCCGGTCGAACTCGACGACGGGGACGCCCGCGACCTGGCGGCGCACACCACCGTCGAGCGAATGCGGTATTCGGACGTCGACCTGTCCGGACTCGATCTCGCGGGTGTGACGCTGTCCGAGTGCGAGCTCGCCGGGGTGTCCGTCGACGGCACGGACTTCACGAGCGCACGAATGGTCGACACCCGCATCGAGCGGATGCACGCACCGAAGTTCTCCGCTTCCCGCAGCACCCTGCACAACGTGCGGATCGTCGGGAGCCGGATCGGCGCGCTCGACCTGTACGACTCCGGACTGCGCTCGGTGGTGGTGACCGATTCGAAGATCAGCCTGATCAACCTGCGCGCAGGGAACCTGCGTGACGTGCTGTTCCGGGGATGCATCATCGACGAACTCGACCTTGCCGAAGCGAACCTCACGCGGGTGGCGTTCGAAGACAGCCGAATCGGCGACCTCGATGTGAACCGCGCCACTCTCGCGCACGTCGACTTCCGCGGCGCGGAGATCGGAGTGATCAGAAATCTGGACGGATTGAGGGGATCTACCATCAGCGGCCATCAGGCCGTTGCACTCGCAGGCCTGTTCGCCGCACACCTCGGAATCCGGATCGACAGCTGAGGTTGCCCGAAGATCGAGGAAAGATCAGTAAAGTCATCGAGTGCGACATTTATGGCTGAAGCGAGACGACGACCGTCCATCGACCGAACTCTCCCTCGACCTCCGCACACACACCACCGCGATCGCGGTGATCTTCGGTCTCTCGATCGCCGCGACGATCGCCTTTCTGGTCGGTAACGACTACATCGACCTGCTGGTCTACCGCATGGGCGCACACGTGCTGCTCGACGGCGGAGACCTCTACGGTGCGATCCCTCCGGTCGTCGACGACTTCGGACTGCCGTTCACCTACCCCCCGCTCTCCGCGATCCTCTTCGTACCGCTCGCACTGATCCCCGTCACACTCTCCAAGTTCGTATTCACCGCGGTGTCCGTCGCAGCACTCGTGGTGACAGTGCGCATGGTGCTCGGACGGGTGCGTCCCGACCTGGCGAACCGCACATCCTGGGTCGTCACAGCGGTCACCGTCGCCGTCGCACTCCAACTCGAACCCGTCCGCGAAACCATCAGCTTCGGCCAGATCAACTTGGTGCTCATGGCCTTGGTGGCCGTCGACGTACTCGCCTCCAAACCCAAATGGCCCCGGGGTGTGCTGATCGGTCTTGCCGCCGCCATCAAGCTGACACCCGCGGGTTTCCTGCTGTTGTTCCTGCTCGCGCGCGATTGGCGGACCAGCGCACGCATCGTCGTCTCCGCACTCGGTTTCTCTGGGGCAGCGTTCGTCCTCCTGCCCGAGGCGTCCACGCGGTACTGGTTGCACACGCTTCCGGACACCGGGCGAATCGGCTCGGCGTACTACGCGGCCAACGAATCCTTCAAGGCCGTCGTCTCGCGGTTCGCTCCGCCCGACCCGCTCGAGTCGGCGCTGTGGCTCGGTGCCGTCGCCGTCATGCTGGTTGTCGCGGTCGTCGCAATCCGCCTCGCTCTCTCGCGGGGAGACCTCGTGACGGCGCTGCTCGCCACTGCGACTGCGGTGCTTCTCGCCTCGCCGGTCTCGTGGTCGCACCACTGGGTCTGGGTCGCTCCGGCACTGATGGTGCTGACACTCGAGGTGCTGCGTGCACCCAGCCGGCGCAACGTCGCCGTTGCTGTCGCCATCGGTGCGGTCTTCCTCATCGGGCCGCACCACCTGCTGCCGGCGGGCGACGGACGCGAACTCGAGTGGGCGCTGCCGCAACACCTGGTAGGCGGCGCGTACGTGATGATCGGCGTCGGCTTCCTGATCTGGCTCGCACAGCTGCGTCAGGACACGGTGCGCCAGGGCACGGCGCGTCAGGGCACGGCGCGTCAGGGCACGGCGCGTCAGGACACCGCGTCCGGTGCCGAACTCGGGCGTCTTCCGGGCGCAGCTTCCGACCCGGCCCCACGGGTGGGAACGCTCTCCCCACCCGACGACACACCAGGCGTGTGACGCAGATCTCACGTTTTCCGGCACCGAAATGGGTACCTGACGGTGGGAAGTTGCGTCCGCACCGCGCGGGACGCGCAGAAGGAGAAAGGTGCAGACCTGTGCGCCAGAAGGCAGATCTTCGGATGGTCACCCCGACGCAGGGCATCGCCACGCAGGACGTCGCAACACGCGGCACCGAGCATTTCGGTGCCCAGCGCTGGTCGTTCCGGTGCGAGCGATGTGACCACTCCTACCGGACTGTCGCACACACCTACACCGTCGCCGCGCTCGCAGCCCGCGCCAACGGCTGGGTCGTGGACCCCACCGCGCTGTGCCCCGGGTGCGCCAGCGTCGCCCTCTCCCTCGCCGCATAGCGGGTCGAAAAGCCTCCCTGCCGTACCCATATCCTCGTAGGGAATGAGGACGGAAGGCAGGCGATGACGTTCATCAAGATGTGCGGGCTTCGAGACGAGGCCACGGTCGACCTGGCCGTCGAACTGGGTGTCGACGCGGTGGGCTTCGTCTTCGCCGACAGTCCGCGCCGGGTGTCTGCCGAAGAGGCGACGCGACTGCGGTCGCGGGTGCCCGACGGAACACTCGCGGTGGGAGTCTACGTGAAGATGGCTCTCGACGAGATCGTCGCGACAGCCCGTGCGGCCGGCCTCGACCACGTCCAGGTGCACGACTTGCGTTCCGCGGACGATGTCCGGGTGCTCCACGAAGCGGGACTGACCGTCATCCGTGCGGTGAACAAGAGCGGCGCCGCGTCGGTGTCCGAGGATTTGGGCGCCGATCTGCTGCTCGTCGACGGTGCGGTTGCGGGCGCCGGGGTCACGTGGGACTGGCAGGATCGCAGCGCTGTCCCCGACGGGCGCTGGATCCTCGCCGGCGGCTTGACCCCGGACAATGTGGCGCGAGCGGTCGCCACGTCGGGAGCCTGGGGCGTCGACGTCTCGAGCGGCATCGAGTCCGGTCGCGGGATCAAGAGTCCGGAGTTGATGACGGCGTTCGCACACGCGGTGCGATGAGCCTGAGCCGGCAGGCCGAAACGCGCCTCAGTAGGCACCGTCGCTCGCGAGGACAGCGCGCACCGTCTTCGCGACGATCAGCAGATCCTGCACCATCGACCAGTTCGCCACATAGAACAGGTCGAGCCGAACACGGTCGGCCTCCGAGAGATTCGACCGTCCCGACACCTGCCACAGCCCGGTCATGCCCGGGCGCACCAGCATTCGGCGGTCGACGAAGCGCGGAATCTCCCGGCCTTCCCCCACCGTGAGGGGGCGCGGACCGACCAGACTCATATCGCGCGTCAGAACGTTGAACAACTGCGGCAGTTCGTCGATGCTGGTTCGGCGAATGAATCGTCCGACCGGGGTGATCCGCGGGTCGGACGACGACTTGTAGAACACCGAGCGACTGCTGTCCGTTTCGCGTCGCATCTCATCGATCATCGTGTCCGCGTCCGTCACCATGGACCGGAACTTCCACATGCGGAAGGTCGCTCCGTTCAGCCCGACGCGTTCCTGGCGATAAAAGACGGGCCCCCGATCCTGAACTTTGATCAGAGCCGCGACACACAGCATGACGGGTGCGAAGGCGAGGAGAGCGAGAGTCGCGCTCACGAGGTCGAAGACGGTCTTGGCCATCCGGTTGGACCCGCGGTACTGGGGTTCCTCGACGTGGACGAGAGGGAGACCGCCCACCGGGTACATCGACAGCCGGGGTGACGCGATCTCGGTGACACCCGGCGCGACCACAAGGTCCACCCGGTACGGCTCGAGGTCCCACGCGAGGTCTGCGAGATCGGAATTGCCCCACTGCGCATTCGTGGCCACCGCCACGGTGTCCGCGCCCGTGAGCTTGACGGCGTGCAGCACATCCTTCTCGCCACCGAGGACCGGAATGTCGAGCCCGCCCGCGGAGAGCGTCCGGATCTGCTCACCGGTGTATCCCGGGGTGCACACCCCCACCACCCGGTAACCGGAATCGGCGTCACGAGTGAAGGATTCGACCATCGCCTTGACCGCCTGGTCACCGCCGATCACGAGTACCGAGGTGCGGAACTCGCCGCGTTCACGCCTGCGGCCGATCTCCCGGCGCCACCGATGCCGCCCGAGGAGAAGGCCGGCGAGCCCGAGGGGCAGGGCGACTCCGAGATAGATGCGGACCGCGTCGAGGTCGATCACGAACGACTCGATCAGGAACGACAGGATCGCGATGAATCCGAAACACTGGAGCGTCGCCCTGGTGACCAGACGGTACTCCTCTTCGCCCCTGCCGATTACCGTGGGTTTGCGGGTGCGAGCCAGCGACAACGCGGCGAGCCAGCAGCCGGCAACGGCGACCGCCAGCAGCATCGAGCTCGGAACTCCGGCCTCCGGAACTTCACCGAAAGCGAACCGAACCCACTGTGCAAGTGCAAGAACCGCACACACGACTGCGGCGTCGGTCAGGCACAACAGCCGGGTATGGATGGTCTGCCATTGCCTGCGGGTGCCGTGCCTCTCGGTGGATTCCCGCGTCGTGTCCGGGCTCGGGGCGGGTAGGGCGCGCAGTCTTCGCGCTCGCCCGGCTTCGATGCTCATTTACGCCCCATGCTTCGGCTTACCCCTCGCCCCCCGACCGTGTGACGGCTCGGTCGGTCCCGACCGTTTCGCCCTGCCCGACTGCTATGACCGTTATGCCGCTATTACCGTTTTCCTGCCGAGAAGTGTTTCAGTGCTCTAGGTCACACCGGAACGGAAGCCTGTCCGTGCGAGAATGTCCGGCCGCGGGGTGACAGCACCGTCCGGAAGCGTGCGATCCGTTGAGTGCACGTGCGGCGTGTTTCGGCCCTCGTAACCGCGGCGACACCCGGTTCCGTCCGTAGAACGGCCGGCGACCCTACAGCCGTTCCGGTGCCAGGGGCGCAGAGGATTCGGGCGACGCCAGCATCCGGAGCGGGTCCACAAGAAGGCCAACCGTCGTACCGAAGTGCATGCCGAACCCCCACTTGTCCCCATCGAACAGGCCCGCGACCCGCGTGGAACCTACCTCAGGGCACGAAGCGAGACAAGATCGACTCAGCGAGGGCGGGAGCCGTCGTACGTCACCGTTTCCGGCTCACGAGGAGACCCAGTTCCGGATGTCCGCACGGAATCTCTCCGACGACAACTCCGCCACCGAATTCCGGCCCCGTCGGGGAACCGTGTCGACGGCCGCGATGCACTCCGCGAGCGACTCCACGGAATCGTCCCGAAAGTGCAAGCCGTCCACCCCTTCCACCACGGTCTCCCCAGCTCCGCCGAGTTCGTTGACGATCACCCGCGCGCCGGCAGCGCGCGCTTCGACCGGCATGATCCCGAAGTCCTCGATCGCGGGAAAGACGTAGACATGCGCGCGCTGATACAGGGCGTACAGCATCTCGTCCGACGGACGCGCAAGCACACGCACGGGCACACTGGCCTCGTCGGCCAGCTTCCGCAGCCGCGCTTCCTCCGGACCCGACCCCGCGACGACGACGGGCAGACCCGCGAGATCAGCGGCACGGATGACCCAGTCCAGCCGCTTGTACGGAACGAACCTCGACGCCCCGAGGACGAACGTGTCCGGAAGGCTCTCGAGGAGCGCCGATTCCGGCTCCGAGAGTTCCGCACTCCACTCCGGGACCGACGAGATCCGTGTCGTGTCGACCGGAGGAAAGATCACGCGGGCCTCCACGCCCCAGGCCCGTTCCACCCGGCGTCGAACGAAATCGCTGTTCGCAGCGAACTGTGCCCCTTCCGCCGCCCGTCGGCGGTCGAGACGCCGGAGCGGCGGCGATGCCAGTTTGACCGCCGCCGACGCACCTCGATCGTCGAGTTCGGGGTTCCACAGGTAGCGGGCGGGGGTGTGCACGTAGACGAACTTGCGGAAGTCGCGTGCGGCACCGCGGAACGACACGTGGTGGGCGAAGCAATGCGAACTGACCAGCGCGAAGTCGTAGTCTCCGGTCCTCCGCCGCCACACGTAGGGCATCGCGGGGAGCGCGAGCGCCTTGTGGCGCCGCAGGGGGGTGCGCGCAAGTCCGCTCTCGCGCACCGTCCGCGTCGGGTAACGCTCGGCGTCGTCCCACAAACAGAGGACGTCGGCATCGGGATAGCACCGCACGAACTCGTCGAGCACCTTCTCCGAACCGCCGTCACGTGCGATCCACTCGTGCACGAGCACTCCCGGCATGACCATCCCTCCGAACGCCCGAGCAGTAGGGCACGGTAGTTTATGGCACAGGTTGCGCACCGGTACCGCCGGGTGTCGACGGCCCGATTCGAATGTGTCGTAGCAACAACCCGATTCAAGAGGTGGCGCGTGGTGCGCCGTCCGCCGCCTTGGGTCACCCGCATGATCTGGAGGTTCGAACGTGGGCGTGCAGCACTCGTCGTGGTTCGGGCCCGCCGACGCACCACTCCTCGCGCACATTCACGTTCCCGACGACGGCCGGTCCCGCGGCGCCGTGGTGCTCTGTCCACCGCTGGGCAAGGAACACCTCGACACCTACCGCGGCATGAAAGCACTCGCCGAGCAGCTCGCGGACCGCGGCCTGACGTCGGTGCGGTTCGACTATTCCGGTGCCGGTGACTCGTCGGGCGACCAGGATTCCCCTGACGCGGTAGCGGCCTGGCAGCGCAGCGTCGTTGCGGCGACCGCACTCGCGCGCGCATGCGGAGCAGCGCACATCACCGTGGTCGGTCTGCGCGCCGGAGCACTTCTCGCGGCCACCGCGCTTCCCGGCTGCGGACCGGTCGACGCCGTGGTGCTGTGGGATCCCCTCCTTTCCGGCCGCAGCGCCTTGCGCGAACAACGCGCCCTGTACCGGGTAACCCAGGGCACCGACGATCCGGCCGATCCCCGCATCTCGATAATCGGCGGGGCCCTCTCCCCTGACGCCGCGCACGCGCTGGGCACGCTGCGCATCGACGCGAGTGTGTTCACCGGCATCAGGACCATGCTCGCGACGCGCCCCGCGGCGCGCGACACCCCGGCACTGTCCGCGCTCGCCGACGCGCTGGTGTGCGACGAACTGCCCCTCGTCGACCACGAGGCGTTCACCGCCCCCGCAGCTCTGTACGCCGACATCCCGTTCGGCGGTATCCGGGAGATCGCCGACTGGATCGCCGGAGGGTCGCCCACCGACACCCACGAGGTGGTGCTGTCGCTCCGGCATCGCGCGGCGGTGGCCACCACGACCGACGGATCTCCCGTCTACGAATCGGTGGAATCGCTCGGACCCAATGCGCTGTTCGCGGTGCGGACCCATGCGGTCGAATCGGCGGGCAGCGACGATCATCGACCCACCGTGCTGTTCTTCGGGACCGCCTACGAGCACCGCATCGGCCCGAGCCGGCTCTGGGTGGAACTCGCCCGCAGCCTGGCCGCGCACGGCGTCTCCTCCGTCCGTTTCGACCGCAGCGGGGTCGGTGACACCGGAACCGTGGACGCCGGCCGGCCCGCGTCGCTCTACTCCGAGGTGTCCGACCGGGACGCGATCGACGCCGCCACTGCGCTGGGGACCGACCCGGGCGACCTGATCGTGACGGGACTGTGCTCCGGTGCGTGGTACTCCTCGTACGTCGCTCTCCGGTTACGCACCCGCGCAGTGGTCCTGGTGAACATGATCCTGTGGTCCACCCACCGGCGTAAGTCTCTGCGTGAACAGCTTCGCCCGCCGGTACCTGCTGCACCCGGCGGCGGAGATCGCGAGCCGGGACCCGCCTCGGTTCCGTTGCGCGCGCGCATCAAACCGTTCGCACAGAAGCATTTGCCTTACCCCGCATGGCGATTGCTGGGCAGGCTCGGCGTCACCCAGGTCCCCGAGGTGATCCTCGAAGCGCTGCGCCGCGCAGGTGTCGATGTCACCGTCGTGCTCTCCGCACAGGACTACGCGTCGTTCCGCTACCAGCGGGGCGACGAAGGACTGCGGCGAGTCGAGCGACGAGGATTCACGGGACGCATCCGCGCCGGTGCGACCGGGGACCACGGCGCGTACCAGCGTGACGGGCGCGAGTTCCTTCGCGCCGAGATCACCGCGGCCGCGCTCTCGTCGTTCGGCCGGACCGACCCGGTACGCGAACCCGTTGCCGAGCCGGGCGTGTCATGACGGCCTTGCTCGTCCTGGCGCTGCCGTGCGCGGCCGCACTGGGTTTTGCTCTCTATCGGCGGCCGCAGCGTGGACTGCTTCTCATTGCCGCGCTCACACCTCTGCACGGGTTGCTCGTGATCGTGCCCGGCGGTTCGGCGCTGTCCCCCTGGAAAGAGGGGGTCCTCCTGCTGACCCTGGCGGCGACCTTCGTCAGCCCTTACCGCAGACGCACTCCCGCGCCGGCGTTTCCGTGGTGGCCGGCAGTGGCGGCATGGGTGGTCCTGGGTGTCGTGTCGGCGATACTCGTGTCGGGACCGGGAGCCGTTACCCCGCTGAAGATCACCTTCTTCTATCTCATCATTCCCGTGATCCTGTGGCGCGCACCGTTCGACGCCCGCGACCGCGACACCTTCGTCACGATCCTGATGGGCATGGGGGTGTTCACAGCGGTCGTCGGATTGGCGCAGCAGGTGATCGGTGGTGAGCGCCTCGCGGCACTCGGATACCGCTGGGACGACCATCTCCGCACCACAGGCGGGATCCTCCGTAGCTTCAGCACCTTCACGACCCCGTTCGCATTCGGGTTGTTCGTGATGATCAGCCTCGTCGTCGGCGGCGCGATCGCCCTCGCCGATCCCACCCGGCTCCGCAACCGGTTGTTTCTCTGCGCGACACCGATCATGCTGCTGGGCATGGGCGTGACGATCGTTCGTGCCAGTTATATCGGTCTTGCGGTCGCACTGCTGTGGCTCGCTGTCCACCGCCACCGCGCGCTGCTGCTGGGATTCGGTGCCGCCGCCCTCGCCGCGCCGATCGCTCTCCTCGTCGTACCGGGCTCGTTGCTTGCTCCGCTCTTGTCGTCGTCGAGCCTCGGTGAACGCGGCGACGGGTGGTCGGAGACCCTTGCCTCGCTGTGGGTGCATCCGTTCGGTCAGGGACTGGGCGCAACCGGTTCCGCCGCCGCCAAGGCCGCTTCCGAAACCAACCCCATGCTCTCGGAAATGTCGTTGCAGGCTGCGGTGACCTTCGGATTCATGCCGTACCAACCCGACAACTACTACATCAAACTCGCCGTCGAACTCGGACCGATCGGAGTGTGGTTGTTCGTCCTCGTTCTGGTCTGCGCCGCCGTGTCGACCCTTCGCGCCTCGCGGATCATGCGCGGCCAGGACGCCGCGCTCGCGCTCGGTGTGAGTGCGTCGGTGGTTGCGGTGGCGGTCGCGTCCACCGTGTCGACCTATCTGGAGATCTTCCCGCTCGACGTCTACTTCTGGTTACTCTTAGGAATCGTGGGATGTGCGCTCACACAGCACCGTTCGCAGCTTCATCGACCGGATACCGAATCGGGTTCGGAGCCATGGCGCTCCGCCCTGCCGGCAGCGGAGTCCAGACCTACGCCCGTGAACTGCTGAGGGCGCTGCCCGCGCTTCTCCCCGGGACCGAGTTGTGCGCGACAGTTCAGCGCGACGCGGTGGCAGAGTTGCCGCCACAGGTCTCTGCCTCGCGACGCCCCGTGGCACGCGGTGTGCGACGCGCCCTGTGGAACGCGGTGCCCCTCCCCTCCACAGACCTGTTCCACAGCCTCGACGTCGATCTCCCTCTCGGTCAGCGCAGCCTGACGGTGTCGACGTTTCACGATCTGGCCGTCTTCGACGCACCGTGGGCGTTCAGCCGGTTCCGGGCGACAGGGGAACGCCGGTTGCTGCGCGACGCGATGCGCCGGGCCGATGTCCTCGTGGCCGTCTCCGAGTTCACCGCCGAACGCATCCACGCGTTGTCGGGCCGCGATGCCGTTGTCACCCCACTGGCGCCGGCCCCGTGGGCCACGCCCCCGTCGCCCGGCCAGGTTGCCGAGGTGCGCGCCCGCTACGGACTGCCCGACCGCTTCGTACTGCAGGTCGGCACCGTCGAACCGCGCAAGTCCGTCGCGCTGGTGGCCGAAGCGTGCCGGAACCTCGACGTGCCGTTCGTCCTCGCGGGCGCCGGTTCGACCGGACGCGACGCACCGTCCGGGGCCCACGGACTCGGTTATGTCGCCACCGCGGACCTGCCTGCCCTCTACGCTGCCGCGAGTGTCGTCGCATACGCCTCGCGCTACGAGGGCTTCGGTCTCCCACCCCTCGAAGCGATGGCGTGCGGCGGTGCTGTCGTCTCGAGTGCCGTCGGCGCATTGCCGGATTTCGCCGACGACGGGGCACTGCTCGTCACCGAGCACACCGTGCCGGCATGGACGGCGGCGTTGCGCGCCACTCTCCTCGACCTCGACACCGCCCAGGCACTGAGGCGACGCGCCCCGGAGGTCGCCTCGACCCTCACGTGGACTCGGACGGCGGAACTCACCGTCGGCGCCTACCGCACCGCCGGCCTCCGACTGTGAAGGTGACTCCCGGTGGGTAGGCATTCACGTCCGGACGACGTGGACGACGACGAGAGCATCCACATTCCCGCCGACCTCGCTCCCTCGGGTCGCCACGCGAAGATCTGGGATTCCCCGTCGCTGTCGGGCTACGCGCATCCCTCGATGACCAACACGGGGCAACTGCACATCGACCTCGTCGCCGAAACCGTCCTGATGGAACGGATCGTCGCCAAGGTCCACGAGGACCGCGACGGCACCCTGCACGAACCGCGACAGCCGCAACTGGACGGACGCGCGGCGCGGCGCAATACCGTGGCGATGCTCGGGAGCCGTCTGGCCATCGCGTCGATGGGCTGGGCCGGATCGATGATTTTGGCACGGGTGCTCGCCCCCGACGACTTCGGCAAGTTCTCGTTCGTGTTCGGTTTGCTCGGAGTGCTGTCGGTGGTGACGGATCTGGGCGTGGGCCGCGTCGTGCTCGCCAAACTCGTCGAATGCAATCCGTGGGAGGTCTCCTACGTCACGACGGCATTCATCGCGCTGCGCGGGGTGCTCGGCTTCATCGGCTACGCCCTCGCGGTCGGATACGTGGTGCTGCTGGGCTATTCGTCGGACGTGGTGTGGGCAACGGTCGTGGCAGGGCTGGTCGTGGTGGTGGCGACCCCCAGCAACGCATTGTCGGTGATGTACCAGAGCCGTCTGCGTATGGCGTCGGTGGCCGCGGCCGAAACACTCGGCCAGCTCGCGCAATTGGTCTGCACCATTGCGGCTGTCCTGTGGCATCCGGTCCTGCTGGTGGTCGTCGCACCCGCGGTGATCAACGAAGTCGTCGCGGCCGCACTCAAGATTCGTGGCGTCCGCGCCGGCAAAGCCGGACCGCTACCGGCCGCGCGTGCCCAGTTGTGGCGCTGGCGCGAAATGCTGATCGAGGCGGTGCCACTGACGATCGGTTTCGCGCTGCTCACCGTCCTGTCGAAAGTCGACGTGCTGATGCTCGGCCGGATGGACACCTTCGACTCCGTCGGCCTCTACACGGTGGGGTACAAATTCGCCGACCTGTTGTCGATGGTCGCCTCCACGGTCGTCGGGCCCGTCACCACGCTGCTCGTCGCGACGTGGCCGGCGCAGAGCGAGCAGTTCCGGCAGCGGACGCGTGAAGCGGCGATGCTGCTCGCAGTCCTCGGCGCGGCGGCGACCGCCGCATTCTGGCCGACCGCGGACGGTGTGCTGGCGCTGCTCTACGGGGAGCGATTCGCCGAAGGTGCCGATGCGTCCCGAATGCTCGTGGCCGGCAGCGCACTGTCGATGCTCACCGAACTGGGCCTGATGGTTCTCGTCGCGACCGGTCGGCACCGCGTCTACCCCTGGGTCGCGCTCGCCGCGCTCGCCGCGAACGTCGCCACGAACCTGGTGCTGATCCCCCGGATGTCGTTCGAGGGCGCGGCCCTCGCGACGGTCCTCACCGAGGCGGTGATGGTGGTGGCGATCTGGGTCGTGGTCGCCCGGACGGTTGCGGTCCGGCGGCTGTTCCCGTTCGCCCAGGCGTCGGCCATCGCCATGCTGGGTGTAGCAGTGACCGTATGGGCGTCGCTGCTCGCCGAGCAGTTCGACGTGCCGTGGCCGATCACCGCCGTCGTTGCTCCCCTGTGTGTGTTCGCAGGTGTTCATTTCCTTCCCATCACCGGTGGGCTGGGACTCGTCGGGCTCGTGAAGTCTCGGTGAGTCCGCGCCGGGCACAGCAGTACGGAGAAACAGTGAGACGGAGAACGGTGCTACGGAGACGACTGCTGACCGCAGTGGCGGTGCTGGTCGTGCTCGGTGCAGTCGCGTGCGGAAGTACCGAGCCCGCCGGGTGCCGCACCGATCTGTCGGCCGACAGCCTCGGTGTGGCCACGGGTTCGGGGCTCGACACTCTCGGGGATGCGGATCTCGACCGGTACTTCGGCGCCGCCGCGGACAGCGGTGCGGCGTGGGTCCGGTTCGACTTCGACTGGTCGATTCTCGAGCCGAGCCGGGGAGAATTCGACTGGTCCGGAACCGACCGGGTCGTCGATGCGGCCCGCGCGCACGGACTGCAGATCCTCGGATTGCTGACCCACACCCCGGAGTGGGCACGCGCCGGTGACGCAGACGATACGCACGGCCGGCCCGCCGATCCGGACGAGTTCGGGCGGTTCGGCGCGGATGTCGCGCAGCGGTACCGGGACCGGGTCTCCCACTGGGAGATCTGGAACGAGCCGAACCTCGCGGTGTTCTTCGGACCGCAGCCGGACCCGGTGGCGTATGCGGCCCTACTGGAGTCCGCCTCGAGTCGTATCCGTGCGGCGGTGCCCGGCGCCGTGGTCGTGAGCGGCGGATTGTCCCCGGCGACCGACAACGGGACGGATATCGCTCCGACGACCTTCCTCTCGGAACTCTACGAACTGGGTGTGGCGGAGAGTTTCGATGTGGTGGGCATGCATCCGTACAGCTACCCCGCCTTGCCCTCCGACGCCTCGACCGAGAGCTGGAACTCCTTCTACCGGATGCGCGACATGCGCGACATCATGATCGGGCACGGTGACGACGGAAAGCCGATATGGGCAACCGAATTCGGATCTCCTACCGGAACCGGCACCGATGCGGTGGATGCGGAGCGGCAGGCAGAGATACTGCGCGACGGCATCACCGAGCAGCGGCGCCTCGGTTTCGTGGACAAGCTGTTCGTGTACAGCCTCGTCGATCGCGGCACCGACGAATCCGATCGCGAACAGAATTTCGGTGTCGTCGACCATGCCCTTGCACCGAAACCCGCCTGGCACGTGATGCGCACGGCGGCAACGACACCCGGATGCCTCTGATCAGACGGATTCACCTGCGGGCCGGAGCACGTCGCGTGCGGCGCGACGCACCGGCCGCACCCAGTCGCTGCCGCGCTCGGCGAGCTGGAGCATCCATCGGGCGCGGCGGCGGCGGACGGGTGTGGCAACGACGGTTCCGACCCGGTATTCGCCGTTCGCCCAATGCGATTTGAATTCCGAGACGCCGACCATGTAGTCGAATCTCGCGATGCCGAGGGCGTCGTGATGGTCGGCGAGCCATCGCTGCAACAGCTGACCGGGTTGGTACCGGCGCACATCGGGATGAAAGCGGGCCATCCACATCTCGGCCACGTCGCCGGTGCGGAACATGATTTCGTGTGCGCACCACCGTGTTCCGACGACCAAGCCCACCACGAGCAGAGTTCCCGCCCGCGCTTCGGCCTCGAGCAGAGGTTTGGTGAACGCCGCGAACGGTGGTCCGAAGAAATTGTCGCGGTCGGTGTGCTCGTCGGCTGCCGCCGCGACGGCGACGATGTCGTCCCAGCGTCGCTCCAGGTGTTCCGGATCGCGGATCACCTCGACTCGCGCGGGTGTACCGGCACCCTCGAGTGCTCGTTCGGCCCGGCGCAGTGTCTTGAGCGTACGACTGCCGCGCAGCGTCGTCGCACCGGCGCCGCTCGGCAGATCGATGGTGAGGCATCGATCGTCCACCTCGACGCCGACGTTCCACAGCGGCGACGTACGCAACACCTCCACCAGGGGATCCGCTACGTCGATGTGGGTGAGTTGCAGCGACATCCCGGTTTCGGCGATCCCGTCCACCAACTCGGCGAGGGCAGCACCGTCGGTTGCGACGAACGTGCCGATCGTGCCGAGGCCGTGCCCCGGAAAGCGGAGGGTCTGTACGCCGAGTCGATTGCGCCGGTGGAGCGGAGCCACCGCCACGAGCCGGCCACCGCGGCGTGCCGTACCCACTGCCAGTCGTCCCCGCCCGAGGTTCCGGTGCCAGTTCAGCGCGTACGACGGTCGCGCGGCGACACGTGTGCCCACGTCCCGCGTGAGGTCGGACCATTCCGGGACGAGGGCGTCGACTGCACTGCCCTCGACGATGTCGAAGGTCATTGTCCGGGGCGGCGTCCGCGCTCCGGCTCGGACCGCCGGTGCTCTGTGTGCCGGCCTCGCATGTACCCAGCTCCTTCTCGGGAGTGCGCGACGCGAAACCGGCCGCACGGGACGCGCCGTGTCGCGCCCCCCGAGAACGATCGTAGGCGGACGACTCACCGTTACGGCGTCCGCACCGAGCTACACCTCTCGGCTCCCGGCCGAGTCGACGCGTCTACCGGACTCGGGGCGCCGCGAACGGTGCCGCGGGTACATCGGCTCCGCTGCCGAGCGCGGAGATGACGCCCTCGAGGATCATGTCGAGAAGCTCGGCCGATGTCGCGAAGTTGATGCGCACGTAGTTGCGGCATCCGCTGCCGAACCGCAACCCGCCCTCGACGAGGATCCTGCCGCGCTCCCGCACCCGTTCGACCGGATCATCGAATCCGAGCGGACCGACGTCGATCCAGGTGAGATACGTTCCCTCCGGGAGGTGGTGCCGCGCAGCGGGGATTCTTTCTCGAAGCACGGCGTCGACGTGCCTGCGATTCCGTTCCAGGACCTGCATGAGGTCGCGCTGCCATGCGTCACCGTGCCGCCACGCGGCGAGCGTGGCGACCACTCCGGGCACGGACACCGCGCCGTACAGGTCGAACGGTTCGGCGTCACGCCGTCTCAGCAGCCGTTCCGATCCGTAATGCACCACCGCGCACCGTAACCCGGCGAGATTGAAAGACTTTCCCGCGGATGTGATCGTGACAGTGCGTTTCGCCGCGTCCGGGCCGAGTGATGCGAACGGGATGTGCACGTGGGGCTCGAAGACTATTTCGGCGTGGATTTCGTCGCTGACCACCAGCAGGTCGAACCGTTCGGCGATGTCTGCGATCTGCTCGAGCTCCGCGCGGGTGTGAACACGGCCGGTGGGATTGTGCGGGTTGACGAGCACCAGTACGCGGGGGCGGTGGCGCGCAACCCGCTGCTCGAAGGCTTCCATGTCCAGCACCCACCCGTCGCCCCGATCGACGAAGGGGAAATCGAGCTGCTGCAGGCCCATCCGGCGGATGGAGGCGAGAAACGGCGGATAGTTCGGGGTCTGAACGACGACCGAGTCACCGCGTCGCGTGCTCAAGTGGAGGATCAGTTGCAGGGCCTGGATCAAGTCCGTTTGCTCGCGGACCGAGCCCGGGTCCGGTTCCCATCCGTACCGGTCGCGCATCCGCGTCGCGAATTCTTCACGCAGCGGAGTGCCGTGCACCCAATTCGGGTAGCCGAGGTCGGTCTCGATCTGTTCGTGGAGCGCACTGCGGATGACCGGCGCAACGGGGAAGTCCATGTCGGCGACCCACGCGGGCAACAGGCCTTCGTCGACGGCTCGAGCCCACTTCGCCCCCGCGCGAGCCGACAACTCGGCGATGTCCAGGTCGTCGAATCCTGGGAAAGAAATCCTGCTCATCGGGCCTCCTCGGATGCGGAGAGCAGCAGATCGCGCGTGATCTCGATCTGACCGTGATGCTGCGCAAGCTCTTCGAGGACGTGGAGCAGGACCCCGTCGACCGACACCACGTCACCCCGGTACTTCTCCGGTACAGCATGCGCCAGCCGGGCGGCCGGGTCCACCGCAGCGAGATCCTCGGCCAGCCGGGTGCGCTGCTCGGCGACCATCCGCGCCAACTCCGCGACGGTGCCCGATGCACCGAACTCCGACTCGCGGTCGCGGTTGCTCTCACGGCCGAGGACGATGTGGCCCACCCAGAACTCGACGAGCGCGCAGCAGTGATAGGTGATCGCCCACACCGAGTTGGCGCCCGGCAGCGGCGGTGCCGTGTTCGCGCCGGCGTCGCCGAGCTTCGTCGACGCGGACAGCATCCCGTCGAAAGCACGATCGACGAAGTAGAGGTACTCGTCGGTTTTCATCGCCCTACCGCCGTTCATCCTCATGTTCGAGTGAGCTGAGAATGACACGGTTCGGGGGAATCCGCGCGGCGAACTCAGGCGACTTCCGCGGGTCTTTCGCCGGTGACGAAGAAGATGAGCCGATCGGCCACGTCGGCGGCCTGGTCTCCGAACCGCCCGTAGAAGCGCGCGACGAGAACGGTGTCCACGGCCGTCGGAACGTCACCGTCCCAGTTCTTGCCTTCGACGGTGGCGAGGATCCGCGAGTGCACCGCGTCCAACTCGCGCTGGAGCGCACGGACACTCTGAATCGCCTCGAGGTCGAGATGAGTGAACACATCGCGCAGCACGGCTGCGATCCGGGCTGCGACGTCAGCCATCACAGCGAGGTCGTCGTGCAGGGCACCTCGCACGAGCAGGTCCGGGAAGCGACGGCGTGCAACGCGCGCGATGTGGAGCGTGAGTTGCCCCATCCGGCTCAGATCACCGCTGATCCTGACTGCAGAGAACACGAGTCGGAGGTCCGCGGCGACAGGCCCCTGCAAGGCGAGGATCTTCATGGCCCGATGGGCGCAGTCCGTGGTCAGCTCGTCGAGGCGGGCGTCGAGGTCGAGCGTGCTCTGCGCCGCCAGCAGGTCACCGCGGAACAGCGCCTCGGTCGCCGACGAGAGGCCCTCCGCGGCCACAGCGCCGAGTTCCCCGAGCCGTTCGAGCAGTTCGTTCAGTTCGCCCTTGAACACTTCCCTCATGCAGCACTCCTCTCGGTAGCGCGCGGAAGTCCCATTCTGCTGCGGTGGGTGCCACCACAAGCTGAATGCCCGTCCCCCCACGTTCTACACAGGCTGATGATTCACTTCTTTGCGCTCGGTGTCACTCCGGATATCGGCAGGCGAGAGATCGTCCATGCGCGCAAGGTGAGCTTTGATCCATTCTGTACTTCCCGGTGTCGCGACGTGCTCATGCGTTGTACCGGCGATGCGGGTAGTCAAGGCAGTCCTTCGAGGTAATGTGCCGACGTTGCTCGGCTCGCAGGCCACCCCACACCCCCGGAGTGACCGCCATCACTATATAGCGAGACCGCGAGGATACAACTCGGCCTAGTCCGGAGCTCGGGGTGTGGAGTCCGGTGCGGGAGCCGAATCGCTGGACGGCGGCCGATTTCCCTGGTCGTCTCGGTTCCGGACGATCTCCTGGGCGTACTCGCGGTTGACCGACTCGCTCACCGGAGCATATGTCTCCTCCGCATGCGGCGGGTGCCCCTGCGGCGTGTCGACCTGCCCCTCCCCGCTCCGGTAGCGGGGATGAGGGGTGTTTTCCTGGGGCTCGAAGAGCGACTTCGAGAGCGCCGCGATGGGCCGGGTCGGCGGTGCCGGATCGACGAACGGAACGGGCCCGGACGACGGGTCGCGGTCGGGCACAGGCACAGGCGTCGGCATGGGAGGCCGGCGCTGCGGGTCCACGGGCGCTTGCGAGCGCGCGTGCGGTTGTTGCGGGTGCGATTGCGGGCGCGGGTGGGGTTGCGGCTGCGAGTGCGGTTGCGGGGAGAGGGCAACACTGCTCGGCTCGGGCGCCGTCGGGGCGGCCACCGGCTCGTCCTTCTCGGGTGCCGGCGGCTTCTCGACGGACAAGACGACCAGCCTGGTGGGGACCTCGATCTCGGCCAGCGCACGAAGACTGTTCTCCACGGCAGCCCGGTCTTCGCTACCCGTCGTGACGACGATCAGGGCAAGCCCGACCTTCTCCTGACGCAGTTGCTTCCACCATTGATCGGTCAAGCCGCACCGGATGATGCGTTCGGCGGCGTCGTCGCCGAAGACGTCCGGGTCCGCCTCCACCCCGGAACCGTCGAGAACGAGAATCGCTTCGCCGAGCGACGCGCGCTGCTGCAGCATCACCACCGTGTCGAGCGGCAGGCGTGGGGTGCCGGAGGTATCGACCTGCAGGGCCGTGCGATACCGGCGGGAAGTCCGCCGCGCCCATGCCGGCGTGACGGTCCTGCCGAACCGGCCGTTGAGGGCGACCAGCAGCTCCGCGACCACGATCAGCGTGAACAGGAATGCGACCGCAGCCTCTGCCTTCGGTTTCGGCGAGACCTTCGTGCCGCTTCCGGCGGGCGCGGCCAGCACCTGGAGGTGTTCGGCACCGGCACCGGAGCGCACGGCACGAAGCTGGTCGAGGCGGGAATCCAGTTCGGCCTGCAACACCGGGTCCGGGCTGCCGTCGTCCGTGCTGTCGTCGGCACCGGCCGCGAGTTCGGCACGGAGACCCGCGACGATTCCGTCGAGATCCGCGATGCGCGATTCGAGTGCGGTGCGGTTCCGGGTGCTCTGAGCCTGGTCGAGCGCAGCAACGACCACCTGAGCGAGCCGGTCCGCTTCCTCCTGGGACCCGTCGCGTGCCGTCACCGTGAGCAGTGTCGGCGACGTTCCGTAGTCCACCCAGATGTTGCCGGACAACGCAGCCGGATCCTCACCGACCTCCGCCGCGATGGCGGCCACCACGCGGGAATCCTCCGACAGCGCGACGTAGGGAGCGATCAGCTGCCCGAGCGACGCGTCCGAGCCCGACACCGCTGCGCTGCTGCGAATCTCCACCACGACGGTCGACTCGTAGACGCCGGGTCCGCTGTCGCGGACGAAGAACACCGCGAGTGCCGCCACCGCCGCCGCGACGGCCGCCGGAAGCGCGACCCGCGCCAGTTCGCGAGCGTGCCCGAGGAGATCGACGGCCGGAGGGACGCCGAGTTCACGACGCAACTCGGCGTCGCGGATGTTTCCTTCAAGCACGTCGCGGACCCTTTCGCGGAACTGCCGTATGGGGGGGGAAATGTCGCTTTTAGGTCGCGAAAATCCGGCCGAACGTTACCTCACTCCGGAGCGCGCGGCTACACGCCGAGGAGCCAGCGAGGGCGCGACCACATCTGCCAGTTCTCGACCACCTGCGCACCGGCCGAGACATACAGCGGGGTCACCTGCGGGCTGGTGAGACCGCACATCGGCACCGGACCACGCAGTGCGAACGTGCGGGCTGCCGCCGCATCCACGAGACGCCGCGCGTAGCCACGACGCTGCCGTCCCTTCCTCGTCCCCAGCGACCACACGGTTTCGATCTCGCCGCCGTCCGAAATCAGTGTGCAGGACTGTAAGCGAGCGTCGTCGAAGATGCCCGTCGCCGTCAGGCCGGGTGCTTCCGGAACGGTGTCGGCGTACGCAATCGCCGCGGTCCCCGGCGACACCCCGAACGCACCCGCAGCCAGGTCGCGCGCGTCGGACATGTCCTCACGCCCCAGGACCCGCAACGCGTCGTCCTCGGGTGCGAGGACCGGAACGAACACCGTCAGGTCGAGAGCCCCCGCGCACACCCAGCCGCGGTCGGCGAGCACCTGTGCGGCGGCGAGGCCTCGTCCGGCGAGCAACACGATCGCCGGGAAGCGGGCTGCGGTCACGATGTCGTATACGTGTTGCGCATGCGCGGTGACGTCGCCGTTGTGGACGAGCGCGAGGTTGTAGTCGGGATCCGGTGCTCCGGTGATCCCGGCCCACCATCCGTCACCGTCCAGGTACGACCCCGCAGCGGTGAGCGGCCGCATACTGCGTCCGTAGGCGCGGCGCAGGACGTCGAGCGTCACGGTGGTACCTGAGATGGAGCCGGGTGTCACTCGTGATCCTCCTGCTTCTCGGCACATCCGAGTTCGACCGGTACGAGATGAAGTTATCGTCCACTACCTCGCACACGCATCGGCGGCACCCCTGGAAGGGTGCCGCCGATGTGCGACGGAAGGGGACGTCAGGAAGGAGTGCCGATCAGGTCGCGAAGAAACTCGACGACCCCGCTGGGCAACTCGAAGCCCGGAACCGCCGGGATCGCGCCCGGTCCCGCGGTCGACCTCTGGCGCGCTCAGATCGAAGGCCTGCTGCCTCGGATCCGCCTCTGCCGGACGGTCCCGTCGGCGACGTACGCCGGAAACGGTACCGTGCCCGAGCTGTGCTGTCGCGACAACCGTTCTGGCAGAACTTGTTTCGACGTTCGGTATGCCGGAAATGCCGGCGGGAAGAGTGAAGCCCCGGGCGACTCTGGTGGAGTAGACCGGGGCTTCTGCGTAGGCCGGCGATGGGGGTTACCGGCCTGCGCAGTCGCCCGCACGATGGGATGTGAGGGCAACGGAAGAGACTTTATCCCGATGCGATTGCTACTCGCGAGTACACCGGAAAAGGGCAGGAACAGCGTGTGACGGCACAGTGCCTCGTTCAGGACACGCTGCGCGAGCGCCTTCCGTGAGCCGGTACCCCTGCTCGGAGCGCCGGGCCGCACTCATGCCCACAGCGCGGACGCCATGTCCGGCAGCGTTCGGTCGATATCGTGCAGTGACAAGACGCGCTGCCGGGCGATATCGGATATCTCGCGTCGCGCTACCGGGTCGTCGAGGAGGCGCGTCAGCGCCTCGGCGAGAGCCTCCGGATCACCGGGCCGCACCAGCACACCGGCGCCGTCTGCGAGGTATTCCGCCGTGCCGCCGTGATCGGTGCCCAGTACCGGCACGCCGTGCGCCATGGCCTCCAACACTCCGAGGGGCCCCGCTTCCGGTGACGTGCTCGCCGAGACCAGGACGTCCCACGTATCGAGCACCTGCGCGGGAGGGACATGCCCGAGGAAAACGACGCGTCCACGCAGATCGGGCATCGCAGCACGGGTGCGCAACTCGTCGAGGAATGCCTCGTCGCCGGGAAACGGCGTGCCCGCGATATCCAGCCGGACATCGGGAATGCGGGAGACCGCTTCCAGAAGAATCCGGTGCCCCTTCCACTCGGTGATCGAGGCCAGGATGCCCACGCGCGATGCGCCTGGGCCCGCCAGGTCGCGGCGACGCTCGCCGACGGATACACCGTTACGAGCGACGACCGTGCGAAATCCCAGTGCCCGGACGGGTTCTGCCGTCGCACACGACACGGCGACAGCGGTGCCGACGCCTGGTCGGCCGAGTCGGGCGACGAGGATCTGACGTCGAGACGACAGGGTGTCGTGTACGAGCCATGCCGCGCGTCCGGCGCGCCGGGTTCCGGCGACGGCCAGGGAGACCGCCGGCAGCGCGAACAACGAATTACACACGACTCGAGCATGTTCCGTGGACTGTGCGCGGCGGATCCGGGCTCCAGCCCTCGCCCACCTCACGGGAAGAGATGCCAGGCCGAGCACACGACGGACACCTTGCTGTCCCTGCATCCCGAGCAGCGGTACCACCAGTCGCGCCACCTCGCCGGGCAGAGCGTCGGCGAGAGGCCCGTCGGGACATGCCACGATCACGCGTCGTCCTTCGCTCAGTGCGTGGTCGATCAGCGCGAGCATGACCTTCTCCGCGCCCGATCGCTGCCCGGTGTGTGCGACGAAAAGCAGTGGGTCGGTCACCGCGCAGCGACCGACCCGTGCGCCTCGTACAGCAGTTCGGTCAGACGGTGGGCCGTGGTCCGGATATCGAAGTGCTCGGCGATGCGCTCGTGGGCCGAAGCGCCCATCTCGCGACGGCGGATTCCATCGGCCAGCAGCAGACGCATCGCGGCGAGGAGCGCGTCCTCGTCGTCGTGGTCGACGAGCAGGCCGGTTTCGCCGTCGACCACCATTTCCGGAATCGATCCCACCGTCGAGGCGATCACGGGCAGTCCCGCGGCGCCCGCTTCGAGAATCACGTTGGGAGCCTGATCCATTCCCGACGGGAAACACATGAGGTCGGCGTCGGCGAGGATGTCCCACAACCGGTCGTCACCGCTGGTGAGGTCGTCGATCACGGTCACGGCGCGACCGGCCGGCACGGCATCCTTGGTCACGAGAACCAGATCGCACACGTCGGCGAGGTGCTTCTGGTGCAGGCGCAGCAGGGTGTTGCCACCCTTTCGTTCCATGCTGGTGCCGATGAAGACGATGGTCGGTCGCGCTCGCCCCGTGCGATCGGGGAGCGCTCTCTCGCCGGTGAGAAACGGCGACCAGATTCCCGGGGCCATCGTCGTGACCTTGTCGTCCGACAGGCCGTACGTCGGCCCGGTGAGCGACGCCGCGGTACGACGGCCGTTCGCGACAACGGTCAGCGCCGCGTCGAGGACGGGTTGCTCGAAACGCACCGCCGCCCGAACGGCGAGGCGGGTGAACCGGGTCGCCGCGCGGTAGGGCAGGAGGTAGGCATTGAGTTCGTTGGTGCTGTCGGTCGTGACCACAGTGGGGAGTCCACGCACCATGTCGGCAGAGCCGAGCATGCAGTTTTGTGTGTAGACGTGCAGAACATCGACGTCGCCGTCCGCAAGGCGTTCCCGCAACCGGCGGCGCAGTCCGCGCGAATGCACGAGTTGTCCCCGCAACGCCTGCAGGTCGAGATCGAGCCGTCCGAGGCCGGGAATCGGCGCGCGCATGATCCGGCCGAGCAGAGAAGGCCCACCCGCGTCGAGGAATTCGACCTCGACATCGTCGCGCTCGGCGAAGGCACGGCGCAGGGAGTGGTGCACAGTTGCATGGCCACCGATGTTCTCGTTCACGAACAGCGCTTTCAGCGGTGCTCCCACGCACTCACGACCTTCCGTTTCGTCCGTTCCCTCCCGATCGAGCCATCGAAATCGGGAGGTTGCCCGTTACAGCCGTGACATGGTGCGGCGAAGGCCGACCGCGAAGCCCGCCTCTCCGATCGCATTCCTGTCGTCCACGGGAAGCGGCGGCGTGGCGATTCCGCGCCGCGCTCAGCTGGGACGGGCGTCGGGATGTTCGTGAACGAAGTTCAGATACGCCTTCGACGGCGTCGGGCCACGCTGCCCCTGATACTTGGATCCGACCTTTGCGCTGCCGTAGGGATTCTCGGCGGGGCTCGTCAAACGGAACAGGCACAGCTGGCCGATCTTCATCCCGGGCCACAGCGTGATCGGCAGGTTCGCGACGTTCGACAGTTCGAGGGTGATGTGACCGTCGAATCCGGGGTCGATGAAGCCGGCCGTGGAGTGGGTCAGCAGCCCGAGACGCCCGAGTGACGATTTGCCCTCGAGGCGGCCCGCGAGGTCATCGGGCAGGGTGCACCGCTCCATGGTGGATCCGAGCACGAACTCGCCGGGGTGCAGGACGAACGACTCTCCCTGCGGCACCTGCACGAGCGTCGTCAGCTCGTCCTGCTGCTTGGCGGGGTCGATGTGGGTGTAGCGGGTGTTGTTGAAGACACGGAACAGGCTGTCGAGTTTGACGTCCACACTCGACGGCTGCACGAGCTCCGGATCGTAGGGGTCGATACCGAGATGCCCGGAGGCGACCTGGGCGCGGATGTCACGATCGGAGAGGAGCACGGGGTAAAGGTTAACAACCACCGAAGATCGGCGACGAAGACGTCGTCAGCTCTCCGCGTCCTGCCGCAGTTGTGCGGACATCGTGAGCAGCAGTTCGGTGCACTGCTCGACCACGTCGTCTGCGTCCAGGGGAACCGTGCCGTCGAGCCACGCGGTCATCGCCTGCGCGAGCCCCCCGACGACATAGTGCGCGGCCAGGTCGAGGCGGGGTGTGTGAGTGATCGAGTAGATGTTCTCGGCCTGGGCGGTGACGAGCCCGGCGAACATTCGCGTCGAAGCGAGGCGGCGCTTGGCGAGTTGGGGATTGGCCTGGCTCACGGAGAACAGCATCCGCCCGAGCCGCGGGTCCTCGCCTATCTCGCGGACGATGTTCTCGACGCAGGCGCGGACGATCGCGCGGTCGTCGCCGGGCTGCGCACCGACGACCGCGGCAAGAGTGCTTTCCGCGATCCGCTGCACCGCGTAGTCGTACACCGCTCCGGTGAGCTCGTCGCGGTCCGCGAAATTCTCGTAGAAGTACCGTGATGCCAAGGCTGCCCGCTTGCAGACGCCGCGGACCGACAAAACGGGTTCGCCGTCGGCTCCACCGAGGATGTCGAGCCCGGCTTCGATGAGCTGAGCCCGGCGATCGGCCTGCCGTTCCTCACCCGCGCGTCCGCCGTAGAGCCGTCCTGTTGCCATGCGCCCATCTTCTCAGACCTCTTTACGCGACGCGCATATCTGAGTACATTCGTGCTCAGTTGAATCGGCCGACAAGGAGCACGATGACGATCCTCGAGAAACCCGCAGGTCTGGACGACACCATGGACGGTCTCGGGCTCGCCGCGGGTGCGGCGAACATCATCATGCAACTGTCCTGGCCCCAGGTGGGCTACGGCGTCTTCGAGAGCCGCGTCGAATCCGGGCGGTTGTTCGATCACCCCCTCAAGCGCACGCGCACCACCCTCACCTACCTGGCGGTCGCGGCACGAGGCACCGACGACGAGAAGCGGCTCTTCCGCGACGGCGTGAACAAGGCCCACGCGCAGGTCCGGTCGACCGCCGCCAGTCCCGTGAAATACAACGCCTTCGACCACGAACTGCAACTGTGGGTCGCCGCGTGCATCTACCGCGGCTTCGAAGACGTCCCTCGCCAAGCCACACGCCGACGAAGGGCACACTGGCCAATCCGAGACGATCCAACATCGCGGGCACAGTCACAGCGCCGTCAGGTTCACCCCGGTGCGAGCACGTACCGTACACCACTGCGTCGACGGAATCGGCAGACACGTCGAGCTTGTGCAGCAGTGCTGCAATAGCAGCGCCAGCGAGCTCGGACGGCGGCTTGTCCGACACTGAACACAGATCAAACCCATAGGAACGCAGCCGATCAGCGAGTGCGCCCGCCCCCGCTACCTGCTCCACGGGTTGAAGGTCCCCGACAGCATAGACCGGTGGAGTGATGATGATTGCAGCCATTAGGCGGCGGCGCTGTAATGCGCCAGAACCTTGGTGATCAGACCGTCATCACCGACGAACAGGACCTCCGCTACCATCCGGCCACCGACACTGCGCATGTAAATCGTCACCGTGTCCACGCAGCGCAACACATCCACGACCTCGAATCGAAGGTCCGGATTCGCAGCTAGCGCCGTGCCGAAGTACTTCTCGAGCCCGTCATGACCTTGGACGACGTCACTCCCCATAGTCTGTCCGGCGAAGGGTGACACGAGCTCGATGTCCGGGGAGTACAGACGGACGATCTGCTCCAGGTCATGGGTGTTCCAGACCTCAATATGGTGCCGGACGAAGGTCTGGGCGTCATGATCAGTCCATGCCATTGTCAGGATTTTCCTATTCTGAGTCAGAGCTTGCGGAGAACGGTAGAGCTGAAAAGATGATTAGCGCCAATGCCGATGGCTAGGGCGCGCTGTCCTTGGGTCATGGCACCGGTCTTGTCGAGAGTCGCGAGCGTGATGAGCTGATCGTGCGCGAAGCAGTGGCCGAACCTGGCGATGTTCTCGGTCGGTACCCGGGAAAAGGAGATGCCAGCGACAGCCGCATAATTCCGCAGGACCGGCACAATCAAGTTCGCCAGCACGAAATGGCTGAAATCCTCTGAATGCAGATCGGTCCTCGCGTATGTCTCGGCACACAGCTGAGCAAGTCTGGTGGCGAACAAGTCGATGAACTTGATGATGTCCTTCTCCGGATCGAGCGTGGCCAGCATCGGGTCGACCACGTGTCCTACGGACTCGATGGCGTAACCGGAGTCGATTTCCGTGCTGACGACACAACTGACCACCGTGTCGCTGAACACTGACCCAGCGGCTGGCAACAGCCGTCTCGCTCGACTCTCATCCAGGGAATCGGCTCCAAGAAGGAGAACCGTCCGCATGCCTTGACCGTGGATCAACGACGTCGCGACCATCAAGGCATAAGAGAAGTTGCTGCACTGCGCCTCGAACAGTCCAATCGGCAACGCGTGGATCAGCCCCATTGTCCAGCACAGGTCGATCAAGTCATCGTGATCGTCATAGGAGGAGAAGGTGGAAGAGAAGAAGACGACCGCATCCACTATTGCCGGGTCCACGCCAACAGCCGTGAGTGAATCTCCGGCACACTCGGCGAACAACTCCCGGACGGGGAACTCGATCACGGAGTAGCGTGTCAGTCCGCCCCCACTGAGGGTAGTGATCTCCTGTTCGGTAGCCAGCCCTCGATCGACCAGATCCTCGAGCGTGCGCCACTCGCCGTGCCGGTGACGGATGGCGCTCAGTGAAATAGCAGGGTCAATCATCTGGAATCCTCATAATGATGGAGGGCCACTCGGTCGATTTTGCCGTTGACCGTGGTCGGTAGGCGCTCCAGGATTTTGAAACGCGCGGGCACCATGTAGCGAGGGAGGCACCGGTTGCAGTGCTGCCGCAACTCGCTCACTAGGGCGTGCGGGTTGTGGCCCGCGGGGGGCTGCACGAAGGAAATCAGACGAGGCTCCTCACCAGAGGCGTCCAGCACCGTGACTGCCTCCAAGACCTCCGGATGCGTCCGTAGATGCGCGTCGATCTCCTCAAGCTCGACCCGGTTGCCAAGGAACTTGATTTGAGTATCCGCGCGCGAATGGAAATAGTACTGGCCTGATTCGTCCATGTAGCCAAGGTCACGAGACCGAAAGGCCAGCGTCCCCGGACCAGACGCGGGGCTGGGGACGAAGGCGGCTGCGGTTGCGGCCGCGTCCTGCCAGTAGCCGTTGCACAGCGCAGCGCCCTCGACATAGATCTCACCGATGCGCCCCGGTGCGGTGACGATCCGGCCGTCCTCGTCCACGAGGTATAGCTGCATCCCATCGATCGCCCGGTCGCCTAACGGCACACGGCCGTACTGGTCGGTGAAATTATCACCGAGCACATTGAAGGTGCAGGCGATCGACTCGGAGTGGCCGAAACCGTTGACGAGCCTAATGCCGGGCTTGACGGCCCGCAGTCTACGCAGCCCCCCGACGGGGAATCCCTCGCCCGCGTAGAGCACGGTATCGAGTGGCGAATCCCTGAGCCCGTCGAGGTGGTCACTTGCCAAGAGCGCCCGCCAAATGGCAGGGACACCATCCATCTGCTGAACCTCATATTTGTCTAGCGCCCGGATAAAGCCCGACGGTTGGTGCGACAGCACACTGGAGAGCTGCACCAGTGTCCCGCCCGCACCGAGCGCAAGCCCCACGTCAAGCAGAGCGAAATCGAACTGCAGGGGTGACATCGTCCCCAAGCGGACCCCGGGTACGACGCCGAATCCTGCAAAGCCGCGCCAGAACGCTACGATCGCCCGGTGTGACATCATGATTCCTTTTGGCACTCCGGTCGAGCCGGAGGTAAACACGATGTACGCGAGGTCTTGCTCTACAGGCGGTCGTGGGTCGATCCGAGGTCGGATGCTTCCGCCAAGGTGGAGGTGGCTGGAATCGTCGACGTGGCCGGACACGGCGCAAGTGCTGTGCAGCGGCCGGCGCCAGCCGATGTGGGCAGCGGCCCCGACCCGCTGTAGGAGATACTCCTTGCGCGCCTGCGGCAGCTCGGGGCTCATGTTCACAAAGATCACCGCGCGGCTGGCAGCTGCCGCCATCAGAGCCACTGCCTCTGGCTGTGGTTCCATCTCGAACACGACCACGTCACCTGCGCGCAGACCATGCTCATCGAGGGCGGAGGCATACTCCTCAGTGAGGCGAGCGAGGTCGGCGTAGGTCACGCTTAGCCTGGCCGAGATGAGGGCAGGTGCCTGTGGTTTCACGACGACGTTATGTAGCAGATGAGTGTGGAACAGCCCGAGGCTGCTCACAGGCGTCGACATCACTACCCGTCCAGGGCATCACTGGCCGCGGCCACGACCGGCTTCTGGGCGATTTCCTCGAGACACCCAGCCACTTGGGCGGCGTTGCTCTCAAAACTTATCGCCCTACCCGAAGGAGTGTGGACATCCACCGTCACAGTGTTGGGGCGGCGCAAGGCAGTGAGGATGACGTTCTTCTCCGCCGCCTCACGCACCACATCGGCGAGTATGGAGACATCCGGTCCAGCGTCGGTGCGCACCACGAACTCGACATTATGAAAGCGCGCCGGGATGTCGGGCGAAACGTTAAGCATGCCTCGAATGTCGAGTCGCCCGCTCCCTTCGACCGTCACGTTGGGGACAGGCATTCCTCGAAGCGCCGCAATGCTGACGATACGGTGGGTCAGATCGGCTGACACGGCGGCGAGCAGAAGTTCCTGCGGATTCGGTCCACGATCAATGCCAAGCATCTGCTTGGACTGGTCGACGATCACCGTCGGCATCTTAAGACGCTTATCTCCTCCCGGCGTGATCATGGTGGTGATGTGGGTCTCGGTACCGTACTCCCACACAAGTTCGGCCTTTACCAGACGACGGGTGCCGCGCACGCCGGCGGTCTGCTCGTCAGCCCATACGATCTCGATCGGGTCGGGTGCTGCCCCGCTCACAGCTATGGCCAACCCAAAGGTGCCCTCATCGAGGAAGGCTCGATGATTCGGGCTGAAGCACGTGACGAACTGGCTGACTTCCGAGACGCTCTCCGTGGGGCCGTCGGTGTCGACCTCAATGAGGTACTGGACGTCGTGTAGTGCGGCGCCTTCATCCTCGACGGCTGCGGTCACCGTCAACTTCAGCGATGCGATCGTCATGCCCCGGGCAGAATAACCATGCACGTGCGTGATCAGCACACACGCTCCAAGCGCCGCGACAGCCGCCTCGTACGCACCGTTCCCTCTACGGGCCGATCCCCGAGGACGCCGTCGACTACTTCTACCAGCGCGGGGCCGCCTTCGGGACCACGCTGCAGGTCCCTCGGTCGAAGTGGCCGAAGGACCGCGACGCCTTCGAGCAGTACTGGAAGGAAGGGCTCGAGAACGTCCGCATCGATCCGGTCGTGCGGGAACATCTGCTGTCTATCGCGCGCATGGAATTCCTGCCGCAGCCGATCCCGTTCCTGTTCGGCCGGCTCAACCTGTTCTTCACCGCGGGCTACCTGCCGCAGCGGTTCCGCGACGAGATGCTCATGGCGTGGACGCCCCGCGATCAACGGCGCTTCGAGCGGTTCATGAAGGCGCTCGGCGCGGTGAACAAGCGACTGCCGGTCGCGCTGCGCGAACTGCCGTACCGCGTCCTTCTCGCCGATATGCGCCGGCGGATCAGGAAGGGACAGACCCTCGTGTAGGGGTGCAGCGACCGATCGGGGAGTCTGCTAAAGTTTGCTCCTAGCTCGAGCGGAGCCGGTGAAAACCGGCAAAAGCCCAGCGTGCCGATGTAGTTCAATGGTAGAACATCAGCTTCCCAAGCTGAATACGCGGGTTCGATTCCCGTCATCGGCTCAGAAACGAAGGCCCCGGCCGACGCATCGCGTCGCCGGGGCCGTCTTCGTCCTCGAGCCTTCAACGCTGGACCCGCTCAGCGCATGGGCAGCGCGCGGTCAGAACTCGAACACCACACGTGCGGGCACGGCTCCGCTCAGCACATCGCTGATGGACTCGTTCACCGATTCCAGGGGACGCGTTTCGGAGATGACCTGGGTGCGCCCGGCTGCGTGCAGCGCGAAGACGTCGGCCAGGTCGTTGCGCGTCCCCACAATCGAACCGATGACGGACTTTCCGCCGAGGACCGTGTCGAAGATCGGCACCGGCAGCGACGCATCCCCGGCCGGCAGCGCCACGCACACGAGTCGCCCGCCTCGACGCAGCGAGGCGTAGGCCTGCTGGAAGGACGCGGCCGAGGCCACCAGCGCAAGAGCCACATCCGCTCCACCGAGCCGGGCAATCGCCTCTACCGGATCCTCTGCCTTGGCGTTCACAACGTGGTCTGCGCCGAGACGCCGCGCCATCTCGAGCTTGTCGTCGGAGACGTCCACCGCAATCACGAAGCCACCTGCGATTCTGGCGTACTGCACCGCCAGGTGGCCCAGTCCGCCGATGCCGAAGACCGCGACGGTCTGGGCGGGACGCACCTGCGCCACCTGCACCGCTTTGTAGGTCGTGACTCCGGCGCATGTCAGCGGACCCGCATCCACGGAGGACACACCATCGGGAACGGGGGTCGCGAAAGCAGAAGGGAGAACGGCGTACTCACCGAAACTCCCGTTCACGGAGTACCCGGAATTACGCTGGTTCTCGCAGAGCGTCTCCCAGCCGGAGATGCAGTATCGGCAGGCGCCGCACGCATATCCGAGCCACGCGATAGCAACCCGGTCCCCCACCGCGCGATCGGTCACCTCCGACCCGATCGCTTCGACACGGCCGATGCCCTCGTGACCGGGCACGAACGGCGGCGACGGCTTGACCGGCCAATCACCGTGTGCGGCGTGGATATCGGTGTGGCAGAGACCGCTGACCTCCATCTTCACCAGCACGTCGGTGGGTCCGGGGTCGGGCACGGGCAGATCTTGGATCTCGAGCGGTGCTGTGAAATCGGTGACGACTGCTGCTTTCATCGCGATTCTCCTGTGGTGGGCGGGCCCGCACATCCACGAGCCGTTCGACCCCGAGAGCCCCATGCTCCCCGAATCCGAAGAGCGTCCATCCTTCTCCCGGCGTCGTACCCCATCCTCGACCACGAGGCGCCGGGATATCAGGCTTCTCGGTCACGGATCGGTATGCAGTTGGCACCCTCCCCGTTCGCGACGACGGACCGCTCTACGCCCATGGTGTATCGCTCCCGCAGCGACGAGCGGGCCGACTAATGGTGGAACAGCACCGGCTGACCTTCACGTGGAATCGGAGTCTCCAACCGATCGAGGAAGTCGACCTCCGTCTTGATCTCGGCCAGAAGCGCGGTGGCGAGGTCGTGACTCAAACCGTTGCGGACGACAATCCGCTGCACCGTGACGTCCGCGAGGTCGTCGGGCATGGGATACGCGGGTACGAGCCACCCTTTCATCCTCAACCTGTCCGACAGGTCGTAGAGGGTCCACTTGTCGGTGTAACCCTTTTTCAGCATCCACGCGAACACCGGAATGTCGGAGCCGTCGTTCCACAGTTCGAATGCCGGAAGCTTGGCTATTTCCTGCGCGAGATACTGCGCGACTGCCAGCGACTCCTGTTGGACTCGCGTGTAACCGTCGGACCCCAGGCGAAGGAACATGTAGTACTGCAACAGCACCTGCGCACCCGGACGTGAGAAGTTCAACGCAAAGGTCGGCATGCTGCCGCCGAGGTAACTGACGTAGAAGATCAGTTCGTCCGGTAGCGCCGCTTTGTCCCGCCAGACCACCCAGCCCACACCCGGATAGACGAGGCCGTACTTGTGGCCCGACGTGCTGATCGACGCCACTCGGTCGAGCCGGAAATCCCACACCAGGTCCGGCTGGCAGAAGGGCGCGATCATCGCTCCGGACGCGCCGTCGACATGGATCGGGACATCGACGCCGGTGTCGGCGGCGATGCGATCCAGTGCCGCACTGATCTCGGCAACAGGTTCGTACGCTCCGGTATAGGTCACGCCCATGATGGCAACGACGCCGATGGTGTTCTCGTCCACATACTTGTCGAGTTCGTGCCCGTCGAGGGTTCTGTGCTCCAAGGTAATGGGTACATACCGTGCTTCGACTTCGAAATAGTTGCAGAATTTCTCCCAGCACACCTGAACAGCGCTCGAGAGCACGAGGTTCGGCGCCTCGGTGGATTTGCCCTCGGAGCGCCGGCGCTTCTGCCACCTCCGCTTGAGTGCCAGCCCGCCGAGCATGCACGCCTCGGAGGAACCGATCGTGGACGTTCCGATGGCGTTGTCGGGATCGGCCGCGCTCCACAGATCGGCAAGCATTGTCCAGCACCGTGTTTCGATGGCCGCCGTCTGCGGATACTCGTCCTTGTCGATCATGTTCTTGTCGGCGGACTCGGTGTAGAGACGAACGGCAAAGTCGTCCATCCACGTGCCGACGAACGTGGCCAGATTCAGGCGCGCGTTGCCGTCCAGCATCGCCTCGTCGTGCACGATTTGGTAGGCGGTGTCGGGATACGACTCCGACTGCGGCATACGGTTTTTCGGGAGTTCAGTGGCCTCTCCTGGCCGCTCGAACACCGGATTGGCCGAGATCGAATCGCTGGTGCCGACACCGCGTCCGCGGAAGTCGGTGGGATCGGCCGGTTCGGACATGACTCCCCCTCAGAATGCGGATGGGACAGTACGACCGAACCTCGACCGGACAGCCATACCTGTTCCTTGCAGTTCCAGGCACCTATGACATGCAATCGTATCGCGGTCGGAAACACGAGAATCGGGAAAGAACCAAATCAACGGAAACCGAAACGGACCGATCAGGCAAAGCGTTCGCCATGACAGACGTGAATACACCGTAGTCGCCTCGCGAACCCTCAACCCTTGACCGGGTTACCAGCGGTAGTCCAGGAACTTCCCGTCGAAGGTGACAACGACGCGGTCACCGTCCGGATCGGGACGTCGCGTGATGTCGACGGTGAAGTTGATCGCGCTCATGATGCCGTCACCGAACTCTTCGTGGATGAGCGCTTTGAGCGCCGGTCCGTACATCGAGAGCGCTTCGGAAAAGCGGTAGATCGTCGGATCGCGCATCACCTCGGGTGAGGAACCGCGGTGCGGTTGCAGTGCAAGACTTTCGGCGACGGTGTCGTTCAACTCGAGTCGTTCACACACGAGCCGCGCCTGGTCCGGGCTGAGCGGATACTGCCCGAGGAGGGCGGCTGTCGTCCACACCAGCGGGGTGCCGAGGTGTTCGGCGAGGTCCGCCCACGTGAGTCCCTGCCGGATTCTGGCCGCGTCGACAATTGCGGCAGCGTCGGCCTTCGGAAGAATGGGGTTCATGGGTACTCCCTGTCGATGTCGTTGTCGGAGCAGCGGGCGTAGTGCCCGCTGCTGTCGGGACGGATGCCTGCTCAGGCCGGCGTGAGTTCCGATTCGGCGGTTTCTGTGTCGGTTCCGGCTCCCCGCTTGGGAGCGGTGCGCATGTGGGTCACGTAGATCACGGCGCCGACAAAAACGATGCCTCCCACGAGATTACCTATGACCGTGGGGATTTCGTTCCATACGAGGTAATCGCCGAGCGAGAATTCGCCACCGAGCAGCAATCCGGAGGGGAACAGGAACATGTTGACCACCGAATGCTCGAAGCCCATGTAGAAGAACAACATGATCGGCATCCACATGACCAGGACCTTGCCCGGAACACTCTTGGACATCAGCGCGGCAACCACAGCGGTGGACACCATCCAGTTGCACAGCACGCCGCGCAGGAACAGGGTCATCATGCCTGCCGCGCCGTGCTCGGCGTAACCGACGGTGCGCGCTTCACCGATGTGCATGAGTTGCTGGGCCACATCGTTCGCCGGGATGGAATACCCGTAGGTGAGGATGTAGGTGATCATCACGGCGACCGTGAACGCGCCCGCGAAATTACCGAGGAACACCAGACCCCAGTTGCGGAGGACCGCACCTGCCGTCACGCCGGGACGCTTGTCGATGTAGGCGACCGGAGCAAGCGTGAATACCCCGGTGAGCAGGTCGAATCCGAGCAGATACAGCATGCAGAAGCCGACCGGGAAGAGAACCGCGCCGAGCAGTGCGTTGCCGGTCTGCACGGTGACCGTGACAGCGAAGGCGGCCGCGAGCGCGAGGATCGCACCGCCCATGTAGGAACGGATGAGCGTGTCCCGAGTGGACATGAGGACCTTGCTCTGGCCGGCGTCGACCATCGAGCGAGCGAGTTCGTCGGGGGGAACGTAGGACACATCAACCTCCTGGTCGGACAGTGCCGGGCAAGCGTGTCGGCAGTGTGTGTCCGGCATGGTGCCGATCGGAGAAACGCGGCGTTACGTTTTCCTCGCAGGGTGTCCGGCACAGCGTGAGCCCGTGCGTGTCCGCTAGCGCGGTAGGCCGGGACTACGGCCGGGTGTCGCGGGGGCGCTGTATTCGCGGTGAGGAACGAATTCGAAGGTCAGCATCGCGAACGCTGCCGGCAGGAGGTACCGCAGTTTGAACAGGACGAACCGCCGGTCCGCTCCTGCGTGGAACTTGTCCAGATACCGATACAGCGACTCGAGTGCGATGACCGAGTCTCCGAGGCGGAGCACCATGCGCACCGCCGCCCGCCACCGGCCCGTGCCGTTCGGGCCGAGCAAGTCCGGGAACGGGGCGAATGCCAGCGACACCGACGTTCCGCCGGCGCTCCGGACGTGGTCGATGACCTCGACGGCCATCCGCTCGTCTGTGCCGTTCGGTGCCCGCGGACTGCGCCACGGTACGTCCAGGCTCCATTCGTCACCGTGATGCGCAAGACCGTAGCGCTGAAACCCGACGGGAACCATGTCCCGGTCGCGTGCGATGACGATCATCATGTCCGGGTACGTCCCGTCGAGAAGATGGTCGAGGATCATGGAAAAGCCCCGGCGCTGGTGACCGGAGCGAGCGTGGGACACGATCTCGAGCAGTTGACTGCGCACTTCCGGAGAGAGGTCTCTCTCCGCGACGATCTCGGTGGTGACTCCCGCGTTCTGGCTGCGGTGTACCGCTTGGCGCAGATTGCGGAAACGCCTGCCGACGAGGGAAAAGTGTCCGACGTCGACGACCACGTCGCACCCGATACACACCGACCTCAGGCGCGGGCGACCCCGACCGCCCGCCTGCCACAACCGGGCGGTGGTCTCACTGGCCCCGAGAACAGCCACCCGCCATCCCCGGTCGGCAGCGAAGCGCGAGAAATCCGACAGCAGGTTGTCGAACGCCGGCGCGTGGCCCACCGGGTCGCCCGACACCACCGCGATGCCGGCGCGGGTCCGATACCCGATCGCGGCGGTGCGGCCGGAATTGTAGAAGTACGACTTGGTCGAATTGAGCGCGAACGGCGCCAAAGGGTCGCCGCTGGACTCCCGCACGAGCGAGGCGATCCGACCCTCCTCCTCCGGCTCCGGCTTGCTCGCCACGGGAAGCACCAGCACGGGCCCCGACACCGCGATAGCGACGAACGCGACATGACTGTGTCCCCAGGCATACGCGAGACCCGCCACCAGCAGACACAGCAAGGCCGCTGCCGCGTGCATACGGGTCACGGGACGGCGCAGCCAGACCCCGCGTGCGACGAACGCGATCGCCACCGCGAGGGCGACGATCAGCGCTGTGCCCCTACCTGTCCGATACGCCGAGATCTCGACCAGGATCATCGCGAGTAGGTACAAACGGAGTCCGACACGCTGCACGCCGGGTGTCGCAGAAGAAGCGGCGGATTGCAGGGTCGTCATGGGTGTCTCTCGATTCTCCGGGACATCGGGCGCCCCTACGACCGTATGCCGGATGAATCCCCCGCTCCGCGGTTTCGGATGAAGAGGGAGCGCTCGACAGCGCCGACACGGCGTATCCGGCGCGACGCCGGGGGTTGTGCTCGCTCAGCACGGCAGCAGCCCGCTCGAACCGGATCCGGTTCGAGCGGGCGCACTGCCTTTCGCTGGTTCAGGCAGCTATCAGATCGTCGATCTGGCCGATCGCCGACGAGGAGCCCTCGATGATCCCCATGTCCACAACCTTCTCGAGTGCTTCCGCCGACTCGTAGGTGCTCACGTACGTCGCCCGGGTGCCTCCGTCGTGCTCGGTGAAGGTGTACACGTTCACCGACACCGGCAGGGTGGGATCGGGATTGAAATCCGCGTCGGCGAATCCGTCGGAAAAGGAGAAACTCGTCGGTTCGTCGACCGCGGTGACCTCCCAGTATCCCGGGTACTTCTCCCCTTCCGGGCCGGACATGAAGTAGGTGATGCGTCCCCCGGGCGAGAGGTCGTGGTCCACGAATGTCGCGGGATATTCCGGAGGCCCCCAGACCTTTTCCAGTTGACGCGGGTCCGCGTAGATCTGCCAGACGCGCTCCACCGGTGCGGCGAAGTCCGCGGTGATCGTCAGGCTCAGGTTCTCGGTGTCCTTGCGAATGTCTGTCACAGGCATGACTCATTCCTCCTGGGTCGAGTCGGACGCGATCAGTTCGTCGATGCGCGCGATACGGCCACGCCAGATCTGTTCCAGCTCGGTGAGCATCGAGGCCACCGACCGCACCGCTTCCACGTCGCCTCTGGCAAGCTGCTCCCGGCCGCTGCGACGCTTGGTCAGCAGACCGGCTCTCTCCAGCACGGCGACATGCTTCTGGACCGCGGCGAAACTCATGTCGTAGTGCGCCGCGAGTGCGGAGACCGAGCGCTCTCCTGCCAGCACCCGGCGCATGATGTCGCGGCGGGTGCGGTCTGCGAGCGCGTGGAACAGGGCGTCGGCCCGGTCCTCGTCGTCTCCGTTCACGACTCCAAACGTACAACCATCTGGTTGTAGGTGCAATGGGTCGGCGCGGTTTTCTTGCGGCCACTGCCAGCAGTTTCTCTCTTGCGGCAGAAAGGGATACAGGAACTCGAGGGTCGCAGCCGAAGAGCGGGGCTAGTGTGGACCTGACGACGCGCGCTGCGCGGGCGCTGCGGCGTCTCGATGCGCATCCGTGCACACCGAGGCCGCCGACCGGGCAGGGGCATTGAGATGAACGCGTTCGATCACGACAGCCTCGGCCGGGCGATGGCAGAGTTCGCGCGATCACTCGACACCGGAGGTACCGACCTCGACAGCACTCTGCGACACGTCACCACGGCCGCGGTGGAGTTGGTCCCAGGCGCCGACAGCGCCGACATTCTGACGATCACCGGTCGCAAGAAGTTCGAATCGCGCGCTGCCACGTCGGGGATGCCGGCCGAAATGGACTCGCTCCAAGCGCAACTGGGTGAGGGGCCGTGCGTCGACGCCGCGCACGATGCACTGCTCACTCGGGCCGACGATCTGGCCGTCGACTCGCGATGGCCGAAGTTTGCTCCTGCCGCAGTGGAAGCCGGTGTATCGAGCGTCCTGTCGTTCAAGCTCTACACCGGCAACGATCAAGCCGGTGCTCTGAACCTCTTCGCCGGACGCCCGCACGTCTTCGGCGCCGAGTCGATCTACCTCGGTGAGGTACTTGCCGCTCATGCCGCCATCGCGATCGTCGGAGCTCAGCGTCGACAGCAACTGCACTCGGCGATCGCATCACGAGATCTGATCGGTCAAGCGAAGGGGATGCTCATGGAGCGCTACGCCGTCGACGCCGAGCGTGCATTCGACATGATGGTTGCGCTGTCGCAGGAATCCAACGTACCCGTGGCCGAGATCTCCCAGCGCATAGTAGATCTCGGCCCCGAGCCCCGCTGACATTCCCCGACCCGGCCGCATCGGCCGTCACGGAGTGGTTCAGTCGCCGAAACGTGCGACCAGGCGGCCGGAAACCTCGTTGCGACGCAGCCGTTCCAGGCCCGCGCCGATCTCCTCGAACGCGATGTCCGTGTAGGCCGGTTCGATTTCACGATCGAGCAACAGGCCGAACACCTCTTCGATGTCCTGAACGGTTCCTCCCAGCGAGCCGACAAGGGTCTTGCCGAGAATCGACGCCGACTGGATGGTGAAGGTCGGGAGCCCCAGACCGACCTGGACGACTGTTCCGGTCCCTCGTTTCACGGCGTCGACAGCTTTCTGCGTAGTGTCGAAGCCCGCGTAGTCGACCACGAGATCGAAACCCTTGCCGGCCCATTCGGAGGCATCGCCCACGACATCGGCGACGCCTGCCGCCCGGGCCAGATCCCACACGGATTCCTTGGTTTCGGCGACATGCACCTCGGCGCCCGCGAGTACCGCAGCGCGAGTACCGATCTGGCCCAGTCCTCCGTACCCGATGACACCGACCTTCATTCCGGTGCTGGCGTGGCCGACCTTGATCATCGCGTGATAGGACGTCATTCCCGCATCGGTCGCGAGGGCCGCCAGCGACAGGTCGAGCCCCTCCGGCACACGGGCAAGATCAAGGGCATCGGCGACGAGTTTGTCGGCGAACCCACCGGGCGTGAACATCCCGAGCGGCGGGCGCACTCCGGAGGAACAGACGCCCACGACGTCGCCGACCTTCCAGCCCTCGACCCCGTCACCGACGGCGCTGATGACCCCGGCATTCTCATGCCCCTGGGTCATCGGCAGGAACGGCATGGTCCCTTCCCCGACCTCCATGTACATGATGTCGCTGTGGCACAAGCCCGCAGCCTTGACGTCGATGACGACCTCTCCGGCACCCGGCGTCGGTTCCGGTACCTCGTTCAATGCGATCGGTTTACCGGATCCTTCGAACTGCCATGCCCTCATCGCTGCACCTTTCCGTTGGATCGGGCCGAAGCCGTGCGCCCGACTTCTTTCCACCGTAGACAGCCGCTCGTTGGAGCAGGGGCGTTCGCCGTGATGGCAGAGTGGACTTCGACGGTTTCATCTATGAAAGGCAACGATGGCGTTCTGGGATCAACTCAAAGCCAAGACCACCGAACTGAGCGGTCAGCTCAAGACCAAGAGCGATCAGTTCCGGAACAAGGAATTCGCGAACGCGAGCATGGCCATGTGCGCGCTGATCGCGGCTGCCGACGGCAGTATCGATCCGAGCGAGCGGCAGAAGACCGCCGCGCTCATCATGAGCAACGACGTCCTGTCGGTCTTCCCGCCCTCCGAACTTCGTGAGAAGTTCGACTGGTACTGCAGCAAGCTCGAGTCCGACTTCGACTTCGGGAAGGTGGAGGCCACAGCCACCATCGCGAAGCTCAAGGCCAAGCAGGATCAAGCGCGTGCCGTGATCCAGATCGGAATCATCATCGGCGGTGCCGACGGATTCTTCGACGATCATGAGAAGGCCGCGGTGCGGGGCGCTGCGCATGCGGTCGGCATCAACCCGGCAGAATTCGACCTCTGACCGCAGTACACCTGCGGATCCGCCGCCCTTCGATCCGGGCGCACGCATAAAAGAACGCTCGACCGGGCCGACCCGGTCGAGCGTTCTCGTTCGTGGCGGCTTCGGCCGCCGCACGCATCACATCTTCGCGTCGCGTGCCCGGACGAAGCTGTAGATGCCGTACATGATCAGCCCGAGGCCCACCGCGATGAGCAGGAACACCCCGAACGGCTGCGCACCCAGCGTCTTCAACGCGGCGTCGAGACCGGAAGCCTTCTCCGGATCGGCCTGGAAGACCGCGGCGATCACGAGACCGCCGATCAGCGTGACGGCGACACCCTTGGCGATGTAACCGGCCATCCCGAGTCCGCGGACGAACGAACTCGTGTTGCCCTTCAGGTCTTCGACGAACTTCTTCGTCGCGCCCTTGTAGATGTGGTAGAGGCCGACACCGATGATCACGAGAGCAGCAACGACGAGCAGGAACTTTCCGCCGCCGGACTCGAGGAGACGCGCGGTGATACCGGAGCTCTGTTCACCGCTCGACTTGCCGCTACCACGCGCATACCCGAATGCCGTGAAGGCCAGACCGAAGTACACGAGAGCGACACCGACGGCCTTGATCCGGCCGAACGTCTCGTCCTTTTTGTCCTGGCCGGCCGACGACGAGTGCGCCGCCCCGCCGAGCACACCCTCCGCAAGACGCCAGAGGGCCAATACGAAGAGCACGACGCACAGGACGGACAGCAGGAACTTGCCGCCGGGCTTGGCCGCGATTTCGGCCAGAGCGCCCGACTGTGATGCCTCCTCGTTGCTGCCCAGGGCAACGCGGATCGCGAGGTAGCCCACCAGCAGGTGCACCAGCCCACTACCGACGTAACCCGCGCGGGCGAGTCGCTCGAACCAATGATTCCGTGAGAGCCGCCCCGTTACCGAGGAGCCCCTCGAAGTCGAAATTTGCCCTGTCACTTGTCCACCCATCCTCCGGCACCGCGCGGCCGGCTTCGCTCGCCCACCCGATGCTCATCAACCTGCGCTCGTTGTCCTGTCCGGTATGCCCGAAGCCTTCGGAGATCAAACGCATTCGACTCGCAGTCGGTAGATTGGCGAGCAGCATCGAAGCCGACCACGGAGGTTCGTCGTGCGAATTGCTCATATCCCGCTCCGAGTTGCCACCGGTGCATTCATCCTCAACTCGGGACTGGGAAAACGGAATCTTCCCGCTGAGAATGCGGAGGCACTGCAGGGCATGGCCTCGCAGGCGTTCCCCTTCGTCAAGCAGTGGCGTCCGACAACGTTCGGTACGGCCTTGTCGACCGCCGAAATCGGGATCGGTGCAGCGCTACTGGCACCCGTCGTTCCGTCCTTCCTGGCGGGCGCGGCGTTGACGGCCTTCGGCGGCGGCATGATGGCGATGTACTGGAAAACCCCCGGCATGCACGAGGAAGGGGACCCGCGCCCCACCCAGGACGGACTGGCGCTCGCCAAGGACGTCTGGATGCTGGGCGGCGGCTTGACCTTGATGCTCGACGGGCTCCGCAAACGCTAGCCGTCCGGAGCCGGACCGCCCCGTGCCACCGTGGGGGCGGTCGATGATCGGAGTGCAGCCATGACGGAGAGCACGCACGCACCGTATCCACCCGGGGCGATCGCAGACGATGCGGTCACGCTCGCCCGCCGTTGGATCGAAGAGTCCGCCACCTCGACTCCCGACCGGGCAGGCCGCCAGCTGGCGGGTGTGCTGAAGGATCCGCACGGCCTCGACTTCACCGTCCGTTTCGTCGACGGGGTGATCCGTCCGGAGGACCCGACGGTCGCGGCGCACAACCTGGCCGAACTCTCCCGCGAGGTACCTTCCTTCCTTCCCTCTCATCTGCGACTGGCGTTGCGTGCCGGTGGCACGCTCGGTCCCGAGTTCCCCCACCTCGTCGTACCCGTCGCGCGCCGTGCGCTGCGGGCGATGGTCGGGCACCTGCTCGTCGATGCGACCGACCGGCGGCTCGGACGTGCCCTCGCCGTGATCCGGCGCCGTCGTGTGCGGCTGAACCTCAATCTGCTCGGGGAAGCGGTGCTCGGCGACAAGGAAGCGGCCCGCCGCTTCGAAGGCACACGGACGCTGCTGGCGCGCGACGACGTGGACTACGTGTCGATCAAGGTCTCCGCCACCATCGCCCCGCACGCCGCGTGGGGGTTCGACGAGGCCGTCACCGACATCGTGGACAGGCTCACGCCGTTGTATCGGCTCGCGGCACAGTCGGCCACACCGAAGTTCGTCAATCTCGATATGGAGGAATACCGCGACCTCGAACCGACCATCGCGGTCTTCACGAGACTGCTGGACCTCCCCGAGTTCCTGCACCTCGAGGCCGGCATCGTCGTCCAGGCTTATCTTCCCGATGCGCTCGCCGCGTTGATCCGGCTCCAGGAATGGGCCGCCTCTCGGCGTGCCCGCGGCGGCGCTCCCATCAAGGTGCGCGTGGTCAAGGGCGCAAATCTGCCGATGGAACGCGTCGAGGCGGCGCTGCGCGGCTGGCCGCTCGCTACCTGGAGCACGAAACAGGACACCGACACGAACTACAAGCGGTTGCTGCACTACGCGCTGACACCCGAACGGATCGACAACGTCCGGATCGGGGTCGCCGGGCACAACCTGTTCGATATCGCCTACGCCTGGCTCCTGGCAGGCAGACACGGCGTGCGACACGGGGTCGATTTCGAGATGCTCCTGGGCATGGCGCAGAACCAGGCCGACGTGGTGCGCCGCCACGTCGGTGGTCTGGTGCTCTACACCCCCGTCGTGCATCCCGAGGAGTTCGACGTCGCGCTGTCGTACCTGGTGCGCAGGCTCGAAGAAGGCGCGGGCCAGGACAACTACATGTCGGCCGTGTTCGATCTGCGCGACGATCCGTCGCTGTTCGAGCGGGAGGCGCAGCGATTCCGGGATTCGGTCGCTGCGCTCGACGAACGAGTCCCTGAGCCGAATCGGCGACAGGACCGCCACGAGGTTCCGGACGCCGCGGACGGCGACGGCTTCTTCAACACCGCGGACACCGACCCGTCGCTGCCCCGGAATCTGGCCTGGGGGCGGGCGATCCTCGAACGGGTTCCCTCCTCCTGCCTCGGCTCGGACCTCGTGCGCGCCCACACGGTGACGTCGTCCGATCGGCTCGACGCCATCGTGGCGGCAGCGGCGGACGCCGGGCGCGGCTGGGGCGCGCGCAGCGCCGCGGACCGGGCGACGGTGCTCGAACGTGTCGCGCGGAGGCTCGAGGCGCGTCGCGCCGACCTGTTGGAGATCATGGCGGCCGAGGGCGGCAAGACTCTCGACGAATCCGACCCGGAGGTCTCCGAGGCGATCGACTTCGCCCGCTACTACGCCGACCGGGCGCGCGATCTCGCAGCCGTGGACGGAGCCCGCTTCGTGCCCTCGGCGCTCACCGTGGTCACGCCGCCGTGGAATTTTCCGGTAGCGATCCCGGCAGGGTCGACGCTGGCGGCGCTGGCATCGGGGTCGGCGGTCGTGCTCAAGCCCGCCGCCCTGACCGCACGCTGCGGTTCCGTACTCGCCGAGGCAATGTGGGAAGCCGGGGTGCCGCGCGACGTTCTTCACCTCGTACACCTGGGAGAACGCTCGCTGGGCACGCAACTGATCTCGGATCCTCGCGTCGACCGGGTCGTGCTCACCGGTGCCTACGAGACCGCAGAGCGATTTCGATCGTTCCGGCCCGGACTGCGGCTCATGGCCGAGACCAGCGGCAAGAACGCGATCGTGGTGACGCCGAGTGCCGATCCCGACGCCGCGGTGCGCGACATCGTGCAATCGGCGTTCGGCCATGCGGGGCAGAAGTGCTCGGCTGCGTCGCTCGTCGTCCTCGTCGGATCGGTGGCATCGTCACGGCGGTTCCGGGACCAGCTCGTCGACGCCGTCACGTCGCTCACTGTCGGGCCGGCGCACGACCCTCGCACCCGGATGGGACCGCTCGTCGAACCTGCGCACGGGAAACTGCTCGACGCCCTCACCACACTGGAACCGGGCGAATCGTGGTTGACGGCACCGCGTCGGCTCGACGACGAGGGCAGGTTGTGGACTCCGGGCGTGCGCGAGGGCGTGCAACGCGGGTCGCGCACGCATCTGGTCGAGTTCTTCGGTCCTGTGCTGGGAATCATGACCGCGGCGGACCTCGACGAGGCGATCGACATCCAGAACGAAGTCGGATACGGGCTCACCGCCGGTCTGCATTCGCTCGACACCGCAGAGATCGCCCGCTGGCTGGGCCGCGTCGAGGCCGGGAACGTGTACGTCAATCGCGGGATCACGGGTGCTGTGGTGCGCAGGCAACCGTTCGGCGGCTGGAAGAAGTCGTCGGTCGGCGCGGGATTCAAGGCGGGCGGTCCCCAGTACCTCTTCGGGTTCGGTTCATGGGAGTCGCTGCCACACAAGGCCGTCGACGCCGTTGCTGCCGACGGAGCCACCGAGGCGGTCGTCGGCCGTCTCCTGACTGCGTCCCGAGAATGGACCGGCACCGATTCGGGGATGCTGCGCCGGGCGTTCGCCGATGACGCCCGCGTATGGCGTTCGGAGTTCGGCGTCCCGAAGGATGTCAGCCGCCTCGTCGTGGAGCGGAACCTCTTCCGTTATCTTCCGGCGCGGGTGTGCGTCCGACTCGGCGAGGACGGAAACCCGGTAGATTTCGTGAGGGTACTCGGCGCGGCGGCACGCACCGGTGCGCAAGTGGAAGTGTCTTCCGCTCTTGAGATTCCACGCGCCGTCCTGTCGGCAACCGGGCAGATGATCGAAAAGAGTGTCACCGAAACCGACGCGGAGTGGCTGGATCGGATCTGCTCCGGCGACTCGGTGCGCGTCCGGATGATCGGTGGAGAGCCCCGCACTGTCGCAGAGCGCCTCGGTGGCCGTTGCGACGTGCCGGTCTGGGATCACCCTGTGACCGAGTCCGGTCGGGTGGAGATGCTGCCCTTCCTTCTCGAACAATCGGTATCGATTACGGCACACCGGTTCGGCACCCTCCACCACCTCACCGACGAGATCATCTGAGTTCGCCCCGTCCGATTGACCGGAAGCCCTGTGGAACGAATGGATCTGAGGTGCAATAGGAGCATGGATATCGCCACGACACCCCCCACCGAACGCCGGAAATTGGCGTTGGCGGCTGTGAAGGAATTAGGTCCCAATCGCACGGAAAAGGCGGAATTGAAGGTTCGGTGTCCCGCCGGCCACACCATCGCGGCCGTGTACGAGACTTCCGCGGGCCCGGTGGTCGTGTCCAAGAGCGGACCGGGCGGGCGTGGCAACCGCGACCGTGAAGCGACCGGTCACCACGGCGACAAGCTCCATTCCGAGTTCGTCGACACGCTCGAGGCGACGCAGTTCGAGGACGACGGCATTCCGTCCGGATGCGCGTGCGGACCGAAAGGGCTGTCCCGCAAAAAGTTACAGGCCGCCTTCGCGGCACAGGAACATGTAGTGAACCTGACCTGACCGGTCAGATCCCCAGGTTCCACCGAATCCGGAACAGATCGAGAACCTGGTCCGCCCAACCGAGCACCGACAGCGACGAGTCGACATTCTGCGGAGGCGCCTGCACCAGCGTGTCGTTGCGGAGCAACCGGGCGAAATCCACTTCGACGCGACCCTCGCGCACCGCACCGCGGGGATGCCGGAACTCCACGCCGGCTCGCACCATGATGTCGACGATCTCCTGCGCGAGGATGCCGTAACCGACGGTCGTCGGATGCACGCCGTCCAAGGAGAACAAGCCGCCCGTGGCGCGTCCGCCGTTCCCGTCCGCGGACAGGAACCGGGTGTCCGGGACGGGCATGAGAGCGGCGAGCAGCGGCGGCAGCGGATACGGAGTCCACCACTCCGGACGCGCCGCGAGATCATCGACGTAGCGGCGCGCGGCCAGACGGTCGAGGATTCCCGCAGACTCGAGCAGGTACCAGTCGAGACCGTCCCGGCGAGCATCGGCGACTGCCTCTGTGATGGTGATGTTGTAGAGGTCGATCGCGGTGTCGACCGCGTACGCCTGCGCACCCGTGAGGTGCTCGTCGCGAGCAGGGTCGAAGCGGCCTTCGTCGATCCAGGGCCGGGTGTAGTACGGAAAGTACGGTGACCCTGACTTCGTGCCGATCCCCCGGGCTATCGGCGCGATGGTGACGTGCGGGACGGTGCACAGGATGATGTGACGAGCCTCGACCGTCCGGAGTCGCGCCACGACCTCGGCGAATTCGGCGTCGAAGTGCTCCGGTGTCCAGATCGTGGCGTCGCGGGTGCGCTCGAGTTGCCGGAAGTCCTCACCGCTCCACACGACCCGCAGTTCGGTGGCGGCGCGCAAAGCGTTGTTGGCGCCCAGGAAGACCACCAGCGTCTCGATACCGGCATCGGTGCCGTCGTCGTGCTCGGCACCGAGCGCCCGCGCGGCGTCGAACACGGTCTCGTGACGACGCTGCTCGTCCGACCGCGGATAGACCCTGAGAGCGGCGCGCTCGGCATTGTTCTCGACGATCTGGTCGACGAGGTTGTCCCGCGGGCTCGCGAGCGCACGTTCGCAGTGTGCCGCGGTCTTCTCCAGCGCGTCCCGCAGATCCCAGCCGTAGCACGAGAGATTGTGGTTGTAGCCGGCCACGATCGGCGCCTCGGCACCCGGGCCGCGCTCCCAGTAGTCCTCGACCTCGTCCATGAACCCGCGCACAGCGAACAAGGCAGTCGGAAGTTCCCACACGTCGAGACGGCCCCCGTATCGATCCTCGAGCCGGCGCAACAACAATTCGACATTGAGCGGAAGCCCCCCGGGTCCCCCGAAGCGGGGATACCGGAAGGCCGCAAGGATGCCCAGTTCGTAGGCGACGATCGCGGGTACCGACACCTCCGTCCGGTAGATCGCACCGCTCTGGAATCCCTGGAGAAGCGAGTCGCCGACGGCGACGAGCCGATGGGGCGGAACCCCGCGCGGGGTCGGGCGGTCGACGGCGATACCGGCGGTTGGATCGAAGACCGGCGGGCGGGGAGCGCGCTGGGCTTGTGCCACGACAGAGTCCGGGGTTCCCTCCGGCAACGCGGCCTGTGCGGACACGGGGCCACCCCCTCGGTGTGTCGTCCGTCGAGCGTGGGCCGCGTGCGTGAGGTCTGTCAAGGGTGCGGTGAGGTGTCGCCGGTGCGCGAGAATATGCAGACTGGACGGGACCATCGCGGCCGCACGGCCACCGAACACGGAGAAGCAGGAGGGTGGATGACGAGCGCCGACTTCGCCCACACCGACCGCGCTGAAAAGAATCGCCGGGAGAAGGCGGTGGGCCTCGCCCGCTACACCTGGAACCGCGGTGTCACCGGCGCGGAGTTGCTGGCCATGTCCGACGACACGCGCAGGCGGCTGGCACGAGCCGCAGACGCCCACCCGCCGCGCACGATGGAAACGTGGGCGCTCGTGGCGCAGTTGCTCGACGAGAAGACCGCATGGGCGCACGAGCACCCGGATCATCCTTCGGCCACGCGCACCCACCCCGACGAGAAGATCATGTGGGTCAAGCCGCCGGTCAGGTCCTGGCTCGACTGACGCGAGGGTGCGGCTGCGGGGCGCAGGTGGTAGAAATGCACTCCGTGTCCGAGAGTGCAATTTCTATCGACGAGGGTGCCCGGACCCGTCGCATGCAGCGCACACGCGCCGCGCTCGTCGAGCACGCACGCACACTCACCGCCCGTCGGGGTCTCGCCGGCTTCACCGTCGAGGAACTGTGCGAACACGTCGGAGTGTCGCGACGAACCTTCTTCAACTACTTCGCCTCGAAAGAGGACGCGGTGCTCGGCAACCCGCCCGCAGCACTCACCCCGGAAGACCGCGACGAGTTCGTGGCGGGGGGCGACCGCACAGGGCCCGGCTCCTCGCCGGCCCTGCTGCGCGATATCGCACGGCTCGCCGTTGCACTGTTCGAACGCAACGATTTCACTCGGGAACAACATCGACTCCGCTGTGAGATCGTGCGCAGCGAACCTCAGTTGCTCGCCCGCATGATGTCGCTGGGCGAGTCGCACCAGCAGGACTTCGCCGAACTGATCGCCGCACGCGAAGGGCTCTCCGCCGACGACCCCTTCGTCCGCGTCACCGTGCGATTCGTCGCCGGTCTCATTCACGACGCCGTCGACGAGTTCTTCCGCACGCCCGACAGCCCACCGTTCCGCGACCTGCTCGAACGCGACATCGGATGTGCCCAGCGGTTGCTCGAACACCCTCTCGACCTCCACGACCCGACAGGAATACGGTGACCTCTACCGCAGAACCACTGGTTCTCTCCCAACGCCGAATCTGGATCATCTTCTCGGCCCTGATCGCCGGCATGCTGCTGGCGAGCCTCGACCAGACGATCGTTTCCACCGCGATGCCCACCATCGTGGGCCAGCTCGGCGGCGTCGAGCACCAGGCGTGGATCACCACCGCATACCTGCTCGCCACCACGATCGTGATGCCCGTCTACGGCAAGTTCGGCGACGTCTTCGGCCGCCGGTACCTGTTCATGATCGCCATCGCGATTTTCACCCTCGCGTCGGCGGGCTGCGCGTTCACCGACGACTTCTGGACGTTCGTGGTGTTCCGCGCTCTGCAGGGCGCCGGAGGCGGCGGCCTGATGATCTTGTCGCAGGCCATCATCGCCGACATCGTTCCCGCCAGCGAACGTGGCAAGTACATGGGTCCGCTCGGCGCGATCTTCGGTCTCTCCGCCGTCGGCGGCCCGCTGCTCGGCGGGTTCTTCGTCGATCACCTGACGTGGGAATGGTGCTTCTACATCAACATTCCCGTCGGCATCGTCGCGCTGCTGATCTCGTGGTTCATGCTCACGCTGCCGACGAAGAAGCCCACCAAGCGCATCGACATTCTCGGTGTGATCACGCTGTCGCTCGCGACGACCTGCCTGATCTTCTTCACCGATTTCGGCGGCGACGCGGACCGCGGCTGGAGCGACCCGCTCACCTGGGCATTCGGCATCGGCCTGCTGGCCATGGCATGCCTGTTCGTGCTCGTCGAATCCCGGGCACAAGACCCCATCATCCCGCTGTCGCTGTTCCGCAATTCGATCTTCGTCAACGCGACCGCGATCGGTTTCGTGCTCGGTCTCGGTATGTTCGCAGCGCTCGCGTTCATGCCCACGTTCCTGCAGATGTCGTCCGGCACCTCCGCGGCGGTATCGGGCCTGCTGCTGCTGCCCATGATGGTCGGCCTCCTGATCACCTCGATCGGCTCGGGCCTCGCGATCACCAAGACGCAGCGCTACAAGATGTACCCGATCGCCGGGGCCTCGATCACCGCGCTGGCGATGCTGTGGCTGACCACCCTGCAAGGCAGCACACCACTGTGGGTGATCTGCTCGATGCTCTTCGTCTTCGGACTCGGGCTCGGCCTGATCATGCAGGTGGTCATCCTCGTCGTCCAGAACGCCGTGCCGGTCGACGAGATCGGTACCGCCACGAGCTCGAACAACTACTTCCGCGAGGTGGGCGCCGCGCTGGGTGTCGCGATCTTCGGCACGATCTTCACCAACCAGCTCTCCGTGAAGCTCACCGACGTGTTCACCACCGCGGGGGCCGATCCGGAGCAGGCCGGACAGGCCACCGCCACCCTCGACCCCGCGATCATGAAGGCACTGCCCGACGAGGTGCGGCAGGGCGTCGTCGACGCCTACGCGGACTCGCTCGCCCCCGTCTTCTGGTACCTCATCCCGTTCCTGATCGTCGCCATCGTCCTGGCCTGCTTCCTGAAGGAGATCCCGCTCTCCGACGAAGCCGGCATGGTGGCGCGTGGCGAAGCGATCAGCGCGAAGGACGCGGACGCAGCGCGCACGGCGTCCGCCGAACACGACACCGTGGCGGTGTCCGCCCCCGGCGACCGGACGGAACCACCGGCGTCACCGGGCTCGTAGCGGCCGGTTCCGCACGCCAGGGACCGAGAGGTCCGGCGCAGCGCGCGGAACCTCACGTGATCGAATGGACGCCCAGAGGCGACATGCCGCGGCGGGCAGGCAACGGGAGGCGACACATGGGTCGGAGCATCACACCGGTCCGCGTCAAGGACGTGACGATCGGCGAGGGCACACCCAAGATCATCGTGCCCATCACCGGCCGGACCCCGGACGAGCTGCACGCGCAGGCCGAGGCACTGTCCGGGCAGGTCGCCGATGTCGTGGAGTGGCGGGTCGACTTCTTCGGCACCCTCGAGGACACCGCGTCGGTGGTCGCCCAGGCGCACGCGCTCGCCGGCGCCCTCGGTGCCACGCCGCTGCTCGCGACCTGCCGGACCGCGCACGAGGGCGGACAGGCCACCTCCGGCGACGACGCGTACGCCGAGCTGGCGATCGCGCTCGCCGAGAGCGGTGCCGTGGACCTGATCGACGTGGAGTACCGGCGCGAGAGCCGCGCGGTGAAGCGGATCGTCGCGTCCGCCCACGCCCGGAACGTCGCGGTGGTCGCGTCCAACCACGATTTCGATGCCACGCCCCCGAAAGACGACATCGTCTCGCGGTTGCGTGCGATGCAGGCACTCGGAGCGGACATCTGCAAGATCGCGGTGATGCCCCGGTCCGCTGTCGACGTGCTCACCCTGCTCGATGCGACACGCATCATGCACGAGGAGTACGCGGACCGTCCGCTGATCACCATGTCGATGGGTGGCCTGGGTGTGGTCTCCCGGATCGCCGGTCAGGTGTTCGGTTCCGCCGCGACCTTCGGGATGGTGGGCACGGCATCGGCACCCGGGCAGGTCGACGCCTCGGAACTGCGCGCGCTGCTCGACGTCCTCGAGCGGTCGCGGTAGGCGCCGTCCGGCACCTCTACCGGCCGGCGTCCGCGTCGTCCCACAGTTTCATCAGCGTCGTGAGAATCTCCTGGGCGGCACCGAGACCGGCGAGATGACTCTCACCCGGCAGATGATGGAACTCCGCGTCGGGCAGCAGATCCACCATGTGCAGGCCGTGTTCGAACGGAATGATGTGGTCGCTGTCGCCGTGCCACCAGCGGACCGGCACCTTCACGTCCGACACGCGAAAGCCCCAGTCGCGGGTGAACACCACGATGTCGGCGAACGGCGCGGAGATGCGGTGCCGGCTGCCGTTGAGCAGGTCGTCGAGGAACATCGCCTTGAACTCCGGCCTCGCGAGCAGACGGCGGTCGGCCTCAGGCGAGAGTCGTCCGTAGAGGTCGATGATCGGCGACCCCAAGGGCCGGACCAGCCGGATACCGGCGCTCAGTGCGGTACCGATGGGGGCGCCCGCCACCTGAAGGACCGGCGCGACGAACGTTCCCAGTCGCATCAGCGCACTGCTGATCGCCTCCGGACCGACCACCGGGGCGACACCGCCGAGCACTGCGGCAGCCACCACCCGATCCTGCAGCGCGTACGCGGACGCCAGCGTGAAGGGACCGCCGCCGGAGAGGCCGACAACCGCCATCCGATCGACGCCCAGGGTGTCGGCGATGATCTCCAGATCGTCGGTGAAGGCCAGGACGTTCTCGTACAGGTGCGGGGTCGACGACCCGATCCCCGGACGGTCGATCCCGATCAGCCGGATGTTCTCCCGTTCGGCGAAGGCGCGGGCTTCGACGGGGATCTGGCGGCGCGCTCCCGGGGTGCCGTGCAGCCAGAACACCGCGCGTCCCTGCGCGGAGCCGAATTCGGCGAAACCGAGACGGCGACCGTTTCCGACCGCGACCGTACCTTCGAGCTTCGGTCGTTCGACGTCCATGCGCGTCAGCATGGCATGTGTCGGCGGTCACGTACATCTCCGCGACGTGCGTCGGCCGGGCGATTTCGCAGACCCCGGCGCCCGGACGGTGGTCTGATGGAAGCGTCACCCACGAAGGGACCGATTCATGACCGAATCCTCGAACTCGGGCCGCGTGGCGGTGGTAACCGGCGCGTCGTCCGGCATCGGTGCCGCGACCGCACGTGCCCTCGCGGGCGCGGGCTTCCGCGTCGCGCTGCTCGCACGTCGCCTCGCCCGGATCGAAGCTCTCGCGGCCGACCTGGGCAGCGGTGCGCTCGCGATCCGGGCCGACGTGACCGACCGCGATTCCCTCGTCGCCGCTGCTCAGCGGGTGCAGGACGAGTTCGGCGGAGCGGACGTCCTGATCAACAACGCGGGCGTCATGCTGCTCGGACCGTTCTCGCCGAAGTTTCACGACGACTACCGCAGGATGATCGAGGTCAACCTGCTCGGGGCCATCACGACCACCGAGGTCTTCCTCGAGCAGCTTCGGGACGGTGGCGGGGACCTCGTCAACATCTCCTCGGTTGCCGGACGTACCGCCCGGCCCACCAACGGTGTCTATGCCGCCACGAAGTGGGGAATCAACGGCTGGTCCGAGTCACTGCGCCAGGAACTGCACCCCGACGTGCGCGTGATGCTCATCGAGCCCGGAATCGTCGACACCGAGTTGCCGACGCACATCACCGACAACGCGACCCGGCAGGTCGTGCAACAGGGTTACGACGCCTCCACGGTGGAGCCACCCGACATCGCGGACGTGATCGTCTTCGCGCTCACCCGTCCCCGTCATCTGACCATCAACGAGATCCTTCTCCGCCCCTCCGACCAGGCCGGCTGAGCGTGCCCGGAGTACTGCGGTCGCACGCGGATATCGATCGAACGCCACACTCGGTGTGATGCGGGTTACAGTAATCTGACCACAGCCAGAGTCAGATCCCGACCCGACGGGAGATGTACCCCGTGACGAAGATGCTCGCTCCCCCGCCGCCCGGTCTCGAGCCCGTCCCCGGCGACAGCGGACTCCCGTACATCGGCTACGCGCTGGACTACATGCGGGACCCGATCAAGGCCTACGACAAGCGGTTCCACCGGCACGGCCCCGTGTCGTGGTTCCGGTTCGCCGGGCGCCCGTGGGTCGTGCTCATCGGGCCCGACGCCGTGGGAGCGGCATTGCAGAACCGCGACCGCGCCCTGCAGAGCGGCCCGGGATGGCGCGCGTTGATCGGCCCGTTCTTCGACCGCGGACTGATGCTCATGGACGGCGACGAACACACCGCGCATCGCCGGATCATGGCGAAAGCCTTCACGCGCGACCGCCTCGCGCTCTACACCGACGCGATGCATCCGTCGATCGAACGCACGCTCGAGACCTGGGTCCCCGGTGACGGCTTCCGGGCCTACCCCGCGCTCAAGGAACTCACCCTGAGTCTGGCCACCGAGATCTTCATGGGCGGCGCCGAGGGATCGTCGGACCAGGAGATGCAGGAGGTCAACCGCGCCTTCATCGGGTGCGTACAGGCGGCGACCGCGATCGTCCGCTATCCGTTGCCCGGCAGCAGGTGGCGCAAGGGCATCCAGGGACGCAAGCGGCTCGAGGCGTTCTTCCGCCGCTACCTGCCCGCACGGCGCGCAGCCGAGGGCAACGACATCTTCTCGGTCTTCTGCCACGTGGAGTCCGAGGACGGGGAACGGTTCTCGGACGACGACGTCGTCAACCACATGATCTTTCTGATGATGGCAGCACACGACACCTCCACCATCACGCTCTCGACGGCGATGCAATATCTCGGCCAGTACCCCGAGTGGCAGCAGCGGTGCCGCGAGGAATCCGAAGCGCTCGGCACCGCGACGCCCGTCTTCGCGCAACTCGACGACCTCACCGCGCTCGATCTGGTGATCAAGGAGTGCCAGCGCCTGGTCACGCCGGTACCCGGCGTCGTGCGCCGGGCAAGGGCCGACACCGAGATCCTGGGGCATTTCATTCCCAAGGGCACGCTCGTCAACGTCGGTGTCCACTACAGCCACCACATGGCCGAATTGTGGCCGGATCCCGAACGTTTCGACCCCGAGCGGTTCGCTCCCGAACGGCGGGAGGACCGCGTCCATCCCCACGCGTGGACGCCTTTCGGCGGTGGCGTGCACCGCTGTCTCGGGCAGCACTTCTCGGGCGCCGAGATCAAGTCGGTGCTGCACCACCTGCTGCTCCGGTACGAGTGGGACGTACCCGCCGACTACGTCGCACCGATGAACTTCACGTCACTGCCGTTTCCCGACGACGGAGGGCCGATCAACCTCCGCGCCAGGTGACCGCTCCGCTTCAGCACGACGACAGAACGCGGGCCATGGCGTCGCGCTCTTCCGGGGTGACCCACAGCCGGTACTCGACCTTCACCTCGACCTGCCGCGCCACGTAGTCGCAGTGATAGCCCGCATTCGGTGGCAGCCAGGCGGAGGCGTCGGAGTCGCCTTTCGACTGGTTGGTGCGGCCGTCGACCGCCTGCAGATTGCGCGGATCGTTGGCCAGGTTGCGACGCGCCTGGTCGTCGAGGTGGCGCGCACCCTTCTTCCACGCGTCGGACAATGCCACGATGTGGTCGATCTGCACCGCGGAGGACGTGTCGGTACCGCGTCGGAAGAAGATCTCCAGGTTCGTGTACGTATCCCGCAGGGTGCCGGTCCGGACCGTGCAGTCCTTCGTGGCGGGCTCGAGCGAGATGTCGACGAGGTCGCGCTTGAGAATGTCGTTGCGGGTGTCGCAGCCGTTGCGGCCGAACCCGACCGTGACGTTGTCGGTCCAGGCGGGCCCGAAGAGCTCACGGCTGTAGCCGTCCTGAGGATCGGCGGCGCGTACCGGCAGCGCCGAGAGCGCCGCGAGGACCGCCGTGGGGTCGCCTCCCGTGGCAATCCCCACCGGCGGCTCCGCTGCCCCCGACTCGTCGGTGACGACGGGTTCGAGGACGACGACCGCGATCGAGACCGCGATGAAGCACAGAATCCACAGCCATCGAGGAATCGACGGCTGTCCTGTACGGGCCATGTACTACTGCGCCAGCGGAGGCATCTTCACGATCTGGCCGGCGTAGGACAGGCCGGCACCGAACGCGAGGAGAAGGGCAGTGCTGCCCGCCTCGACCTGACCGGTGCGCAGCATCTTCTCCATCGCCAGCGGGATCGACGCGGCAGAGGTGTTGCCGGTCTCGATGATGTCGTCGGCCACCTGCACGGACTCGGGAAGCTCGAGCTGCTTGACGATGACGTCGTTGATCCGCAGGTTCGCCTGGTGCGGCACGAATGCGTCGAGGTCGGCGAGAGCGACCCCGGACTTGTCGGCGATCTGGCGGGCGTACTTGCTCATCTCGAAGGCTGCCCAGCGGAACACCGCGGTGCCTTCCATGATGATCCAGGGACGCTTCTGCTGCGGGTTCTGGGCGAAGTCGACCCAGTCGGGCTCCTGGCGGATGGCGTTGCCCTGCGAGCCGTCCGATCCCCACACCGTGGGGCCGACACCGACCTCGTCGGAGGCACCGACGACGACCGCGCCCGCACCGTCACCGAAGATGAATCGCACGGAGCGGTCGGTGGGTTCGGTGGCGTCGCTCATTCGCTCGACGCCGACGACGAGCACCTTCTCCGCGGTCCCGGCGCGCACCAGGTCGGATGCGACACCCAACGCGTAACAGAAGCCTGCGCAACCGGCCTGGATGTCGAGGGCGGCGGCGCCGCCGGTACCGAGGCGGTCCGCGACGAGCGCGGCGGCCTGCGGCGTCTGGAAGCCGTAGGTGGAGGTCGCGATGATGACGGTGTCGATCTGCGGGCCGCTCAGTCCGGCTGCGTCGAGCGCCTTCGAGGCGGCATCGACCGACATGTCCACGATCGTCTCTTCGGGGTGCGCCTTCGCGAAACGGCGTTCCTTGATTCCGGATCGCGACTGGATCCACTCGTCGCTGGAATCGATCTGTTCACAGATCTCCGCGTTGGTGACGACCCGGTCGGGCCTGTGCACACCCAACCCGAGAAGCGCGCTGTTCCTCAGCGTGGCGGGGACGGCGATCTGTGCACCCATCAGGCGAACTCCTCCTCCTCGGGCACTGCTCATCAGTGCGCCGCATCGAGACACGGTAGCGCGGGTTACGAAAATGTCACAGCACGGGGTCCGGGCAGGCCGCGCCCAGTGGTATCGCACCTCGTCGGAGCCGGTATCGCGCCCGGTCGCTACCGTGCCGGTATGGACGCACAGGACTGGGACGACCGGTACGAATCCTCGGAACTGGTGTGGGGCGCTCCGCCCAACCCGGTGGTGGTGGAGTTCGCGACGTCGCTGCCGCACGGGCGCGCGCTCGATCTCGGCTGCGGGGAGGGCCGCCACTCGTTGTGGCTCGCGACGCGCGGCTGGGAGGTGGTCGGCACCGACTTCTCGGCCGTGGCGCTGGACAAGGCCCGCCGAATCGCTGCGCAGGCGCCCAAGAGATCGCGCGACCGGTTGCGATATCAGCTCTCCGATGTGATTTCCGACACCTTCGACGGCACGTATGACTTGATCCTCTCGGTATTCCTGCATTTCCCTCCGTCGCAACGGAAAGCACTCGTCGACAAAGCCATCAGTTCGCTGAAACCTGACGGAATCCTCATATTTCTCGGCCACGACTCGACAAATCTCCAGCACGGAGTCGGAGGCCCCAAGGATGCCGAGATCCTCTACACACCAACAGATGTCGTGAACGACATCGACGGCCGACTCGATATCGAGGTTGCCGAACGCAGGCACCGCGAAACGGAAGCGGGAACTGCCGTCGATGCCTTGGTGGTGGCACGCAAAGTCAGTCTTGGAAGTTAGTTGCCCGACGAGTAACATAGAGATGTTACCGACGAGTAATAAGCTTGGGCGGTACTTGATCCAACTGGACCGCACCACACCCCCGGGAGACATCAGACATGGGCCATTACAAGAGCAACCTCCGCGACCTCGAGTTCAATCTCTTCGAGTTCCTGCAGATTCAGAAGGTCCTCGAAACAGGTGCGTTCGGCGACCTCGACGAGGAGACCTCGCGCGGCATCCTTTCCGAGGTCAAGGCGCTCGCCGAGGGTCCCGCTGCCGAGGCCTTCGCGGAAACCGACCGCACTCCCCCGGTCTTCGACCCGGAGACCCACTCGGTGTCCATCCCCGAGGGCTTCAAGAAGGCGTTCCGGGCGTGGTGGGATGCCGGCTACTGGTCCATGGGCATCCCTGAGGAGCTCGGCGGCACCGAGTCGCCGCGCGCGCTCCTGTGGGCGGTCAACGAGATGATGCTCGGCGCGCAGCCCGCCGCATTCATGTACGCAGCAGGTCCCGCCTTCGCCGGCGTGCTGTTCGAGAACGGCACCGACGAGCAGAAGCAGTGGGCCGCCACCTGTGTCGAACGCGGCTGGGGCGCCACCATGGTGCTCACCGAGCCCGACGCCGGATCCGACGTGGGCGCGGGCCGCACCAAGGCGATCAAGCAGGACGACGGCTCGTGGCACATCGAGGGCGTCAAGCGCTTCATCACCTCGGCCGACTCCGACGACCTGTTCGAGAACATCTTCCACCTCGTCCTCGCCCGCCCCGAGGGCGCCGGCCCCGGCACCAAGGGCCTGTCGCTCTTCTTCGTCCCGAAGTTCCACTTCGACTTCGAGAAGGGCGAGATGGGCGACCGCAACGGCGTGTTCGTCACCAACGTCGAGCACAAGATGGGTCTGAAGGCCTCCGCGACCTGCGAGCTCACCTTCGGTGGCCACGGCGTCCCGGCCAAGGGCTGGCTCGTCGGTGAGGTCCACAACGGCATCGCGCAGATGTTCGACGTCATCGAGCACGCTCGCATGATGGTCGGCACCAAGGCCATCGCCACCCTGTCGACCGGCTACCAGAACGCACTCGCGTACGCCAAGGACCGCATCCAGGGCGCCGACCTGACCCAGATGTCCGACAAGACCGCCCCGCGCGTGTCGATCCTGCACCACCCCGACGTGCGCCGCTCGCTCGCGATGCAGAAGGCGTACTCCGAGGGCCTGCGCGCCGTGTACCTCTACACCGCCGCACACCAGGACGACGTTGTCGCCGAGCAGGTCTCCGGCGCCGACGCCGGCCTCGCCCACCGCATCAACGACCTGCTTCTGCCGGTCGTCAAGGGCTGTGGCTCGGAGCGGGCCTACCAGTACCTGACCGACTCGCTGCAGACCTTCGGTGGTTCCGGCTTCCTCCAGGACTACCCGATCGAGCAGTACATCCGCGACGCGAAGATCGACTCGCTGTACGAGGGCACCACCGCCATCCAGGCGCAGGACTTCTTCTTCCGCAAGATCGCCCGCGATCGCGGTGTCGCTCTCGCCCACGTGGCCGGACAGATCAAGAAGTTCCTCGAGCGCGAGAGCGGCGACGACCGTCTCAAGGCGGAGCGTGCACTGCTCGCCACCGCCCTCGACGACACGCAGGCCATGGTCGCGACGCTCACCCAGTTCCTCATGGGTGCGCAGGAGCAGCCGACCGAGCTGTACAAGGTCGGTCTCGGATCGGTCCGCTTCCTCGAGTCCTTCGGTGACCTGATGATCGGCTGGCTGCTGCTCGAGCACGCCGAGATCGCACTCACCGCGCTCGACGCCGGTGCGGACGCCAAGGACAAGGCCTTCTACGAAGGCAAGGTCGCCGCAGCATCGTTCTTCGCCAAGAACGTTCTGCCGCAGCTGACCACGTCGCGCAACGTCATCGCCAATGTCGACCTCGACATCATGGAGCTCGACGAAGCCGCATTCTGATCCCGGCGTAACACCCGCGGACACAACGAGGCGACAGTGGCTCCCGCCGATATCGGCGGGAGCCACTGTCGTCCGGTTACCGCACGATCAGAACACGACCACCCCGCGCAGATTCCTGCCCTCGTGCATGTCGGTGAAGCCTTGGGCGATGTCGTCGAGCTTGTAGGTGGACGTCACCAGCTCGTCGAGCATGAGCTTGCCCGAGGTGTAGAGGTCGATCATCCAAGGGATGTCGGCGGTCGGCGCGAAGGCGCCGAACAACGAGCCCTGGAGTCGCTTCTGGTACAGCACCAATTCCATGGCGCTGATGGGGATCCCGAAGTCGGTCATCTTCCCGAGACCGGTCACCACACAGGTGCCGGCCTTCCGGATCGACGAGAACGCCTCCGCGATGTGCTCGCCGGTCGTCACGCCCACGGTGACGATCGCGGCATCGGCGCCCTGCCCGTTGGTGTACGAACGTGCGATCTCGGTGGCCTCCGTCATACCCGCGACGGCATGGGTCGCACCGAACCGCAGTGCACTCTCGCGCTTGAACTCCACCGGGTCGACGGCGATGATGTGGGCCGCTCCGGCGTGCGCGGCTCCCTGCACGGCGTTGATGCCGATTCCGCCGATTCCCTGCACGATGACGGTCTGCCCGGGATACACCTCTGCGGAGTTGACCGCCGCGCCCCATCCGGTGCCGACACCGCAGCCGAGCAGGCACAGCTTGTCGAGCGGGAGATCCTTGTCCACCTTGATCGCGGAATCGACGCTGACGGTGGTGTATTCGCTGAACGTGGACAGGCCGCACGTCTGTGCGACCTCGACGCCGTCGAGGCTCAGCCGGAAGCTCGCCGGATCGTCGGGGCGGCTGCCGGTCATGATCGCCGCACCTCGATCGCACAGGTTCTGGAGGCCCTTCGCGCACCAGCGGCACCGTCCGCACGCAGCCAGGAACGAGAACACCACATGGTCGCCCTCGCTCCATCCCGTGGTGCCGGGTCCGACCTGCACCACCACACCGGCACCCTCGTGCCCGCCGCAGATGGGGTAACTGCCGACCGCGTGGTCACCGGTGGCGATGTGGTCGTCGGAATGACACAGCCCTGCGGCCACCATCCGGACCATCAGTTCGCCGTGGCGCGGTTCGTCCAACTCGAGGTCGGCGATCTCGTAGGTACCGGGTGCTGTGCGGATAATCGCGCCACGGGTCTTCATCAGGTGTTCTCCTCGGGGTGGGGGCGAGCGTGGGGTAGCCGGGCAGTCACGGGGTGATCTGAGCCGCCATCGCGGCGCGGTATCCCTCGCCGTACGGCGGCAACATTCCCCACTCGCGGCGCGGATCATGTTCCGGTGACTCGAAAATTGTTCGGGCGTGGCTGAATTCGAGGAATCCTTCGCGACCGTTGTAGTGACCCATCCCGGATTCACCGACACCGCCGAACGGCGCGTCGAGCATCCCCGCGTGCATCAGCACGTCGTTGATCGTGACGCCACCGGACGTGGTGCCGTCGACGACGGTGCGCTGCTCGTCGGCGTCCCTCCCGAAGTAGTACAGCGCCAAGGGTTTCGCACCCGAGTTGACGGTGTCGAGGACGTGCGTGAGATCGTCGTATGTCCGCACCACCAGGGCGGGTCCGAAGATCTCTTCCCGCGAGATCGCCGCAGACTCTGGCGGGTCGAGCACCAAGCGCAGCGGCCGACGGCGTTCCTCGGTGCTGATCGGCTCGTCCGGAGCCACCTCGACTCGTGCGCCCAGTCCTGCTGCCTCGCTGACGTATCCGTCGATCCGTGCGGCATGCCGGTCATCGACGATCGCGGTGGCGTCCGGATTTCCGGCCACCGTGGGCAGCAACTCCGCGTAGGACCGGGTTATCGCCGAAACGAACGACTCGAGGGATTCGGCGGGCACGTACACGGTGTCGGCGTTGACGCAGAGCTGACCTCCGTTGGTGGCCTTGGCAACCGCGATACGGAACGCCGCCGTGTCGAGGTCGGCCGAGCGCCCGATGATCACCGGCGACTTCCCGCCCAGTTCCAGGGTCACCGGGACGAGGTTGCGGGCAGCGTTCTCGAGCACCGAGCGACCGGCGGCCACACCACCGGTGAAGACGATGTGGTCGAAGGGCAGCGACGTGAGGGACCGCGCGACATCCGGGCCACCGGTGACCACCGCGACGTCCACGGGATCGAGGAACTCGGCGGCCGCCTCGGCCAGCACCTGCGCGGTGCGCGGGACCACCTCGGACGGTTTGAGCACCGCGCGGTTGCCGGCTGCGAGGACACCGGCGAGTGGGCCCATCAGGGTGTAGACCGGAGCGTTCCACGTTCCGATGATCGCGACCGAGCCCTTGGGCTGGTAATGGATCGCAGCGGTAGCACCGAGTTGGTCGTACGGCGCGAACACCGTCCGCTGCTCCGGCTGCATCCAGCCGTCGAGGTGATCGCGCGCGTACTTCAGAGCGGTCACCGAGCCGAGCACGTCGTTGACGGTCGTGTAGCCCGGATGACGTCCACCGAAGTCGGCGTCGATCGCCTCGACCAGTTCGTCGCAGCGGGCGACGAGCATGTCGATCACCCGCTGGATGCGGGCCCGGCGTTCCGCGGGAGAACTCGCCCGCTGAGAACGGAACTCGGCCTGCTGATCTGCGAGAAGCTCGACGGCCGACGACTCCGCGCTGATGTGTGTGGTCATGCCGCCGAGGCTATGAGCGGCGTCACACTCCCCGACGTGGAATCTCGCTCAGCGGGACCGGCCGAATCTCAGTTCCCGGGTGCAGTCACGGACTCGGGCTGTCTCCGCGCGGGCGCCGCGGCTTCCGGCTCCGCGATCGGGTCGGCCGCATCGGACGCGGTGCCCTCCGCGGGCGCCTGCGCCGGTGCTTCACCGGCCGGAGCGCTCGCGGGCGTCGACGACGCGGGCGCCGGCGCCGGGCTCGCCGGAGCGGGCGCGTCGCCTCCCACGCCCTGATCACCTTCGGAGTCCGCACCGTCCTTGTCGTCGGGCTCGACGCACTTGACGATCGGCACCGGGTCGTAGCGCACCGTCCGCGTCGTGTTCGAAATCTGCGCACCCGTCTTTGCGTCGGTCACGACACGAGTGTCGGAGACCGTGAATCCCTGGGCTCCGCTCGACGCGATGCAGCCGGGGCCGGCAGGCAACGTGATGGTGTTCGGCGTGGTGAAGTTCGTGCGCTCACCCGTGATCGACTGCACGTCCACGGTCTTGGTCCCCCACAGACGCACGGTGACGTCGGAACCGGTGGTGATCGTCTGGATGAGCACGCCCGTCTCGAACGGATTGCGGAACTGCAGGTCGATCGCACCCTCGAAGACAGTGGCCTCACGGGCGGCGGGATAGCGGGAGATGTAGTAGCTGTGCTCGGTGTGGGCCACGTCCTCCATGCCCGCGAAGTAGGACGCGTTGTAGAGCGTGGTCGCCAGCTGGCTGATGCCGCCGCCGACCGCTTTGCCGGGGCGTCCCGCCTCGATGATGCCCGATTCGACGTAGCCCTCCGCTGCGCCGCGGGGGCCGGTGTACCCGTTGAGGGAGAAGGTCTCTCCCGGTTTCAGGACCGCACCGTTGATCTCCGCGGCGGCCAGGCGGATGTTGACACCGGACGCGTATTCGAAACCGCCGGTCGTGTACTCCCCGATGACCTCGTTGATGCCGAGCTTCTCGGCTGCCTCGGTGGTGAGCGCAGGGTCCACGGTCTGATAGACCGCCTCGACGACCCGGTCGTCGGTGACGGCGAGCAGTTCGGGGAACGTTTCGAGGGTCTTGGCCCAGTCGACGAGTTCGCCCTTCACACCGGGCACCACCGCGGGACGTCCGCCCTGGATCTCGATCCGGGCGTCGCGGGGCTCGGTTTCCGTCGGCCGGAGCTGAGGCGCGAGAATCTCGACGGCCGCCTCGGGATGGTATTCCGGCGTCAATCCGCCTTTGCCGTCCGGCACGAACGACAGCACCGCACCGATCTGGTCGCGAGCGAGGGTCGCCGGCGTCCCGTCCTTGCCGCGCACGACGAGGTCGGCGGAGACCGCCGGAACGGCGATGTCGGCGAGGGCGCGGTCCAGGCCCTCACGCGTGACCGTGACATCGACCTGCTCGACCGGCAGCGACACTTCACCGAATGCCCAGCGCTCGGCGAACACGTCGGATGCGGTAGCGACATCTACGCGCTGACCGGGCTGCGGGGTGACGGGGACGGGGGTACCGCCCTCGAACACGATGTTGCCCTCGCGAGGCGAATACGCGGCGGCCGCCGTGAACTCGTCGATGGCAACGGCGAGGGTCGCGTCGTCTCGGGTGGAGACGACGCCGATCTCCTCGTCGCCGAAGAACGAGGCCAATCTCGTGAAGGGGTTCAGAGGCTGCGATCCGACGCGGTCGAGCGTCGCATCCCAATCGATACCGATCCCCGCCTGAGCAGGCACGATTTCCCCGCTCGTCTCCCCGGCGACAACCGGGACGGGCTCGTCGAGGCGCTCGCTGAGCACCTGACGCAGGTGCGCTTCGGCCTCGTCGAGCGACTCCCCGCCGATCTCGATGCCGGCAACGGTGACGCCGCGCGGCACCTTGCCGGAACTGACCGCGAGGTCTGCGACGTACAGCACGGCGAGCAAGGCGACGACTCCGCCGACGACCAGCGCGACCGTGCGCTTGGGCACGCCCGACCACCAGGAGCCCGATCCGTCGCCGGACGATCCGGAGTTGCCACCGGGCGGAGGCGCGACCGGGGGCGGTGAACCCGGCGGCGGTGTGGGAGGCGATGCCGGGGGCGGCGCGTTGCGGGAATCCGGAGCCGACGAAGGCAGCGGTGTACTTCCGGCGGGCTTCGCGGACGAGGCATCCGACGAGCGGTGGATACGGGCGGTGGACGCGTCTTCGCGACCGGATTGCGTCACCACCGGAATCACCGCCGTGGCCGCTTCGGACGGGTCCGTCTCGGGACGTGCGGTCTCGGGGCGCGGTGTTTCGGGGCGCGCGGTCTCGAGTTTTGCCGTCTCGGGCTGCGGCGTCCCGGAGTGGGGCGTGCCGGACTGCGGCTTCTCAGGCTCCGGCGGCTCGGTGCCGGGGTCGGCAGGCTCTTCACGGGGAGTCTCCGGGACCCGCGGCGCCGAAAAAGCAGCGAACTGCTCGGTCGGAGCCGACGAACTGTCTGCCTCGCCTGCCGACGAACCCCGCGAATCGGGCTCGGCCGGTCGAACGTCGTCGTTCTCGTGTTCGGAGCCGTCGGTCCCGTGTGTGCCGCTCACCCAAATCCCTTCACCAACTGGGCGCGCCGGGACGGAAACCCCGTGCGCCGGTTACCACACCCAGAGTAGTTCCCCGGTTTCACCGTGCTGCGGCCGGAATGCAGAAACCCCGTGTTGCTACCAGGTCGGGGGTCAGGCAGCAACACGGGGTCGACCGGTCTATCGCTGTGCTCGCCGAGGCGTTACAGACCTACCGGATTTTTTTCGTTCGGTGTGGTCTACGCCTCGAGAATTGCGGTCACACCTTGGCCACCGGCAGCGCAGATGGAGATGAGGCCGCGGACCGGCTGCCCGGTCTCCTGCTTCTTTTCGTGCAGCATCTTGGCGAGCGCCGCCACGATGCGTCCACCGGTCGCCGCGAACGGATGCCCGGCCGCGAGTGAAGAACCGTTGACGTTGAGCTTGGTGCGGTCGATCGATCCGAGGGGTGCGTCGAGTCCGAGCTTGCCCTTGCAGTAATCCTCCGACTCGAACGCCTGCAGCGTGGCGAGCACCACGGATGCGAATGCCTCGTGGATCTCGTAGAAGTCGAAATCCTGCAACGTCAGCCCGTTGCGCTGCAGCAGACGCGGAATTGCATAGGTGGGAGCCATGAGCAGGCCGTCGCCGCCGTGGATGTAGTCGACCGCGGCGGTCTCGGAGTCCACCAGGTACGCCAGCACCGGAAGCTTCCGTTCCGCCGCCCACTCCTCGCTGGACAGAAGCGCCGCGGAAGCGCCGTCGGTGAGAGGAGTGGAGTTACCCGCCGTCATGGTGGCGTCGCCGAGCTTCTTCCCGAACACCGGCTTCAGCGTCGACAGCTTCTCGACCGACGAATCGGGCCGCAGATTGTCGTCGCGGGTGAGGCCGAGGAACGGGGTGACCAGATCGTCGAAGAATCCGCGATCGTAGGCCGCGGCCATGTTGCGGTGGCTCGCGACGGCCAGTTCGTCCTGATCCTCGCGGCGGACCCCGAATTCCTTGGCGGTGATCGCGGCGTGCTCGCCCATCGACAGACCGGTGCGGGGTTCGCCGTTGCGGGGGATCTCGATGCCGAGCATCGACGGACGGACGTTGCCGAGCAGCTTGGCGCGTGCTCCGGTGCCGCGTGCCCGGTTCAGCGAGAGCAGGAATTCGCGGAGTTCGTTGCTCACGGCGATGGGTGCGTCGGAGGTGGTGTCGACGCCACCGCCGATGCCGGCCTCGATGCGGCCGGCGGCGATCGCGTCTCCCACCGAGATGATCGACTGCAGACCCGTGCCGCAGGCCTGCTGGAGGTCCCATGCGGGCGTGTACGGGCTGAGTGCGCTGCCCAGGACCGACTCCCGGACGAGGTTGAAGTCACGGCTGTGTTTGAGAACGGCGCCACCGACGACTGCGCCGAGGCGTTCGCCCTGGAGGTTGAAGCGACCGACGAGGCCGTCGAGTGTCGCGGTGAACATGTCCTGGTTCGATGCGCGCGCGTACTTGCGGTCGGACCGTGCGAACGGGATCCGGTTGCCCCCGAGGACGGCGACACGGCGCTGTTGCGTGGAACGGGCTTTGGTGGTCACTGGTGTCTCCCGGATTCAGATGGACTCGAATTCTGGTTACTATTCTTACTCACGGGTAAGTTTGTTGTCGACCACTGCATCGACGACCGAAAAGAAGAAGGTGGAACCGTGGCAGAAGCCAAGGGCGCTCCGAAGCTCTACGCCCAGCTCATCTCGTCCGCACCCGGATCTTTCCTCGCCAAGCAGTTCGGCCTGCCGCAGCCGGAGAAGCTCAGGCGTTACCAGCCCGGCGAACCCGCACTCCCCGGGCCGCTCCTCGTCGGTGGCAACGGCCGGCTGATCGAGCCGATCCGGTCGCTGCTGAGTGACTACCCGATCGCCGACCCCGCCGACACGTCGTTCGGCGGACTCGTCTTCGACGCTACGGGCATCACCGACTCCGCGGGCCTCGAACAGCTCTTCACCTTCTTCCAGCCCGCGATCCGAAACGTGGCCCCGAGCGGACGCGTCGTCGTTCTCGGCACCACGCCCGAGGACGCGTCGTCGGTGGACGAACGCATCGCGCAGCGCGCGCTCGAAGGATTCACCCGCAGCCTCGCGAAAGAGCTTCGCCGCGGTGCGACCGCCCAACTCGTCTACGTCTCGCCCAAGGCGTCGACCGGACTGTCCGGCGCCGAATCGACCCTGCGGTTCCTGCTCTCGGCGAAATCCGCCTTCGTCGACGGTCAGGTCATCCGCATCGGAGACGGCGACGCGACCGCTCCGGCGTCGTGGGACAAGCCCCTCGCCGGAAAGGTCGCCGTCGTCACCGGTGCGGCGCGCGGCATCGGCGCCACCATCGCGGAGGTCCTTGCGCGCGACGGCGCCACGGTTGTCGCGGCAGACGTCCCCGCGGCCGGGGAAGCACTCGCGCAGACCGCCAACAAGGTCGGCGGCACTGCGCTCGCCCTCGACGTGACCGCGCCCGACGCAGGCGACAAGCTCGCGGCGCACCTTCTCGAACGCCACGGCGGAGCGGACATCATCGTGCACAACGCGGGCATCACCCGCGACAAGCTGCTCGCGAACATGGACGACGCCCGGTGGAACGCCGTCATAGGCGTCAATCTCGTTGCACCCCAGAAGATCACCGATGTCCTGGTCGAGAAGGGCGCGCTCAAGGAGGGCGGCCGCGTCGTGGATGTCTCCTCGATCGCGGGGATCGCCGGCAATCGTGGCCAGACCAACTACGGTGCGTCCAAAGCCGGGGTCATCGGACTGGTCCAGGCCACCGCTCCGGTCCTCGCCGAGAAGAACATCACGATCAACGCCGTCGCCCCGGGCTTCATCGAGACCGCGATGACCGCGGCCATCCCGGTCGCGACCCGCGAAGGCGGACGACTGATGAGTTCGTTGCAGCAGGGTGGCGAGACGGTCGACGTCGCGGAAACCGTGGCGTGGTTCGCGAGCCCCGCGTCGAGCGCCGTGACCGGCCAGGTCGTCCGCGTGTGCGGTCAGTCCATGCTGGGGGCCTGATGGCGGTCATCGAACTCGATTCGAGCCCTTCGGTTCTCGGCGTCTACGGCCGTGCTGTGCTGTCGGCACTTCCGGTCGTGGGAGCCAAGGGCGACACGCTGCCCGACGACACGCTCGTCCTTCGTGGTCTGCGCGTGGATCCGGACAACCTCGCCGAGTACACCAAGGTGTGCGGGCTGACGTTCGGCGACACCCTGCCGCTCACCTACCCGTTCATGCTCACCTTCCCGGTGGTCATGAAACTCATGGTGTCCAAAGGGTTTCCGTTCGCAGCCGTCGGCTCGGTACACGCCGAGAACGTGATCGAACAGTACCGGCCCATCTCCGTCACCGAACCGCTCGACGTGCGGGTACACGCGGAGAACATGCGCGAACACCGCAAGGGTCTGCTGGTCGACGTGGTGAGCGAGGTCGCGGTCGGCAGGGAACCGGTGTGGCGCCAGACCTCCACGTTCCTTCATCAGCAACGGACTTCACTGTCGGGGCAGCCCAGGAAGGACCCACCGGAGGTGGAAATTCCGCCGGTCCCGACTTCCACACTGAGGGTGGATCAGAAGGTCATCTCCCGGTATGCTGCGGTATCCGGAGACCGGAATCCGATCCACGTTTCGACCCTGGGCGCCAAGGCCTTCGGCTTCCCGAAGACCATCGCCCACGGAATGTGGAGTGCGGCGGCAGCATTACGCGCCGTCGAGGGCAAGGTCCCCGGAGCAGTGACCTACGCGGTGAAATTCGGTAAACCGGTACTTCTTCCGGCGACCGTGAATCTCTACGCGCGGCGCGACGCCGACGGCTGGGATATCTCGCTTCGCCATCCGAAGAAGCTCTACCCACACCTCACCGCAACACTGCGCTGACGATCGGAGGGCAGGTTCCGGGACGCGATGGGGGCGTCCCGGCACCTGCCCTCCGACATCCGGCGGTGTTTCAGCCCGGCGGATCCGAGCGTTTTCTGCCCGCGAGACCGCGCCATGCCAGGTTGTCGAGGAGTTCGGCGGCCTTCGCGACGTCGATCTCGCCCCCCGCGATCCGGTCGGCTACCGCTTCTCCCGCACCGACCAGCGCGACAGCCATGATCGTGAAGTCCGTCCCCGGTTCGGGGTCCCGGGTGCTCGACTCGAGCAGATGTGCGGTGAGTTCGATGAGCCGATCCCGGCTGCCCCGCACCTGTCCTGCGAAGACCTGTTGCGCAAGCGCCTGGCGGTAGAGCACCATCCACGAACTGCGGTGCTGGTCGACGAAGCCGAGGAACGACTCGAGCGCGACCCGCAGTTGCTCACGCGGCGACAGCGACGGATCGCCGGCCGGGGTGAGCGCTTCGACGAAACGCTGCCCCTCGCGGCTGATGCACGCGGCGAACAACTCGTCCTTCGAGCCGTAATAGAGGTAGAGCATCGGTTTCGAGATCGATGCCCGTGCTGCGATCGCATCCATGGAGGTGTCGTGGAAACCGTTCTCGGAGAAAACGTCCACCGCGGCATCGAGCATCTGCTGCTCCCGCACCGCGCGCGGCAATCGTTTGGTTCCGCCGGCCATCGACCCTCCCCACCTCCTCGAATCGGTTTCTTACTCTACGGTAGGGAAGTCTGCGCACAGGCGCGAACATGCGTATCAGCAGTCCAGGGCGCCCTTGGCCCGAGCGACCGTACGGACGGCGTCGTCCACCCGCGACTGCGGCAGTTCCCCCGCCGCCACGGCGTCCTCGAGGTGGTCGAGGACCTCGGGGACCTCGTCCGTGGTCAGCCACAGCGCCTGGTCGACGCCGGCCACCAGCGCAGCCTCGACCGCTTCGGTGATGTCGTAGGTGTCGGTGATCGCCCGCATCCCCGACAGATCGTCGGTGAAGATCACCCCGTCGAACTCGGGTGCTCCGTACGAGCCCGACCGCAACAGCTCCACCGCTTCCGGGCTGATGCTGGCCGGCAACCCGCCCGTCAGTCCCGGAACATCGAGGTGCCCGAGCATGACGGCGACATCGGGCGCGACCAGTGCCCGGTAGGGCACGAGATCGCTCTGCTCCAGCTGCTCGAGCGGCGGAGCAGTGACAGCACCGGTGTGCGAATCCCCCGACGCCGACCCGTGGCCCGGGAAATGCTTGAGCACCGGCATGATGCCCGCATCGCGGAGACCCTGCGCGTAGGCGCCGGCGTACTCGACGACCACCTGCGGGTCGGACGAATACGAACGGTCGCCGATGACCGAGTCGTCGGGCTGACTGCTCACGTCGACGTCGGGAGCGAAGTTGACGGTGATACCGAGCTCGCGCAGCTCCCGTCCACGCTCGAGTGCCATCTGATAGGTCTGCTCGACCGTCATGGTCTCGGCGGTGACGCGCGCCGACGGATCGGTGCCGAGCAGTGCCCCGACACGCGACACCCGTCCGCCCTCCTCGTCGATGGTGACCATCAACGGCAGCGTGCTCTGCGCCGCGACACCCTGAACCTGCCGTTCGGCGAGCATTGCGGGGTCGGTCCAGCTACCGATGAAGATGCCGCCGATCTGTTCGGACTGCACGGCCGCACGTGCGTCGTCCGCTCCGGTGACTCCCACGTTGAGCAACTGCGCAAGCTTCTGCCTGCCCGTGAGCGAGGCGAGCAGATCGTCGCCGCACGCCGGTGGCGCGGCCGGAAGGGCCTCCGCGGACGACGTGGCGGTCCTCGACTCGGACGTCGCGGTGTCATCCGTTCCGCTGGTGGTCGAGACATCGGAGGTGTCGTTCGCGCCGCATCCCGCGGCTGCGAGTGCAGCGGTGAGAACGACGGCGAGCGTGTGGCGGGTCCGCATCGTTCCGACGGTAGCGGACCGCCGCGACGAACCCTCCCGCAGCCGGTCGCCGCACGCTAAGGTGCACCCGAGCATTCGTCCCGCATCCCGCAGTCGTAGAGGCCTTCCCGGGCAGACCCGGACTCCACTCGACCCCGTATCACTCGACACAGGAGGTGCCCGGTGGCCGCAGATCTGATCCTGATCGCCTACGACGGGTCCGAGAATTCCAAGCGCGCCGTGCAGTACGCGGGGCGGTTCCTCGAGTCGTGCCGAGCGGTGGTCGTCACAGCCTGGGAGCCGATGGTGCGGCAGGCGGCGCGCATGTCGGGACTCTCCGGCGTCATGCAACCGGAATGGGTTCCGGACGAGGACCGTGAGGACATCGCGCTGACCGATGCGAAGGTCACCAACGACGAAGGACTCGCACTCGCCAACTCCCTCGGGTTGCAGGCCGAGGGTCGCACCGTCGAGGTGGTCAACGCGGTGTGGGCTGCCATCGTCGAAGCGGCGGACGAACTCGACGTCGACATCATCGTCGCCGGCACGCGTGGCACCACGGGCCTGCGCTCGCTGCTGCAGTCTTCGGTGGCCGACCACGTCCTGCGCCACAGTCACCGTCCCGTGCTGATCGTGCCACCTGGACGCTGAGCGCGGCGCGCGCAGGAATATCGTCGAATCACCATGGACGGTTTTCTGCTTTCCCGCGCCGATCGCACCGTGCACGCCACCGGCACGCGTCGTCTCTTCGACGATGTCGCGTCCGCGTCTCGCGCCCTGCACCGCGGAGACGCCGACATCGTCGTCGGCGCCCTGCCGTTCGATCCGACACGACCGGTCGCGCTGGCCCAGCCGGAACACACCGACGTCACCGACGGACCGTGGGCCGCGCCGGACGACCTCCCCGACCTTCCGGACGTCTACCGGACCACCGAGCTTCCGCTGCCGCGCGTGCATGTCGCGCGGGTCCGCGCACTGGTGGAACGGCTCGAACTCGGCGAATTCGACAAGGTCGTGGCGGCCAGGAGAGTCGCCCTCGAGGCCGACGCACCCATCGACCCCCTCACCCTCGCCACCCGCATGATCGAGCGGCATCCCGACGCGGCGACGTTCGCGGTCGATCTCAGTGCGGCCGGTGAACGATTCTGGGGACACACCTTGGTCGGCGCGAGCCCCGAATTGCTCGTCAGCCGCCGGGGGGACACCGTCACGTGCCGACCACTCGCCGGGACGGCGGCGCGGTGCGACGACCCCGACGACGACCGCCGCGCCGGCAAGGAACTGCTGGGGTCGGCGAAGAACCTGGCCGAGCACGGGTACGTCGTCGAGTGGATCCGGGCCCGTCTCGCGCCGCTGTGCCGCGACCTGCAGATCCCCGAAACCCCCGAGCTCACCTCCACGCCGGATGTGTGGCACCTGGCCACCCCCATCACCGGGACGCTGCGCGACCCGGAGACGGACGCGCTCACCCTCGCGGCCGCATTGCACCCCACCCCCGCCGTGGCCGGTACGCCCACCGAAGCGGCCATGGACGCCATCGCGCGGGTCGAGGGCGACCGCAGGTTCTACGGCGGTGCGGTCGGCTGGTGCGACGCCGACGGTGACGGCGACTGGTTCGTCGCGATCCGCTGCGCCGAGCTGAGTTCGGACTGCCGGCGGGCGGTCGCCTGGGCAGGCGGGGGGATCGTCGCCGATTCCGATCCGCACGCGGAACTCGACGAAACCACCGCGAAGCTGCGCACGCTGCTGGGTTCGCTCGGGGTCTAGATCCTTCTCGGGGTGCAGGCGGTCGGACATCGCGCGCCGGGGTGATAGTTTGGCGCGAGCAATATGACATGCGTTACGAACGATGGGGAGATTGGTATGGCGAAGTTCCTGGGTCCGGGCCTGGGCAGCGCGGTAATCGGTGCTGTTCTCGGCGTCGTCGCGGTGTTCGGAGTTACTGCTGCAGTGCAGGAGAACACGCGTCCCCAGATCGACCGCAGCGGAAACGCCGAGTCCTCCCTCCTGAACCAGGTTGAGTACGGCAGCCGCTGACGGCTCCGGCAACGCTTCGAGTTCACTCACGTACCGAGGCGCGACGGACACTCCGTCCGCCGAACCCCTGTCCCGCCGGTGGCTGTTCGGCGCCACCGTGGTGGCAGTGCTGTTGTCGTTCGCTCAGGTTCCAGGCCTGGTCGTCGCCGACACGAAGTACGACCTGACGCAGAACCCTCTCGGATTTCTCGCGCGCGCCGCTCACCAGTGGAGTAGCACCGCACCGCTGGGACAGGTACAAAACCAGGCGTACGGCTACTTCTTTCCTCACGGCACGTTCTTCGCCGCCGGGCAGCTGCTGCACATCCCGCCGTGGATCACGCAGCGTGCCTGGTGGGCGGTGCTGCTCGTCGTCGGGTTCTGGGGAATCGTGCGGCTCGCCGAGGCCCTCGGAGTCGGGAACCGCGGTTCCCGCGTTGTCGCGGCGGCCGTGTTCGTTCTCTCCCCCCGCGTTCTGACCACGCTCGGGTCCATCTCGTCCGAAGCGCATCCGATGATGCTCGCCCCGTGGGTGCTCCTGCCGGTGGTGCGGTATCTGAGCACTCGGTACGTGGGTTCGCCGCGCAGGCTCGCGGCGCAATCGGCCGCGGCAGTCGCGCTCATGGGTGCGATCAATGCCGTCGCGACGGCCGCTGCGTGCCTGATCGCAGCGTTGTGGTGGGCCTCGCACAAGCCCAACCGCCGATGGTGGCGGTTCACGGCGTGGTGGATACCGCTGTGCCTCGTCGCCGTGACGTGGTGGATGGTGCCGCTGCTCCTGCTCGGCCGCGTCAGCCCGCCGTTCCTCGACTTCATCGAATCGTCGGGTGTGACCACCCAGTGGACATCGCTCGCGGAAGTTCTTCGCGGAACGAGCAGCTGGACGCCGTTCGTCTCACCCGAACGCATCGCCGGCGCCGTACTGGTCACACAGCCCGCTGCCGTGCTGGTCACCGGTGCGATCGCCGCCGCCGGACTGGCCGGGCTCGCGATGCACTCGATGCCGGCACGTGGCCGGCTCACGCTGATCCTGTTCGTCGGAATCGCGGGCCTCGGCGCCGGATATGCCGGGGAGCTCGGATCGCCGGTCGCCGATCAGGTGCGCGCGTTCCTCGACTCCACGGGCGCGCCGTTGCGCAACGTGCACAAACTGGAACCGCTGGTGCGGCTGCCGCTCGTACTCGGTCTCGCGCACCTGCTGCGCCGGGTTCCGCTTCCCGGTTCGGTGCCGTGGGCGCGCACCCGGACGGCGTTCGCCCACCCCGAACGCAACCCGATGGTCGCGTGCGCCACGCTCATCCTTGTTGCCCTCACCCTCGCCACGTCGCTGGCGTGGACAGGCAAGCTCGCGCCGCGCGGCGCCTACGACGAGGTTCCGGACTACTGGCACGCCACCGCCGCATGGCTCGACGAGCACACCGACGAACGCGGCGAACGTGCTCTGATCGTGCCCGGGGCACCGTTCGGCAGCCAGATCTGGGGACTGACGCGCGACGAGCCGCTGCAGGCGCTCGCAACCACGCCGTGGGCCTCGCGCGACGCCGTGCCCCTCGTCCCGCCCGGAGCGATCCGCGCCCTCGATTCGGTGCAACGGCAGATCGCGGACGGCCGCCCGTCGCCGGGACTCGCCGCAACCCTGCGTGGCCAGGGCATCGGGTTCCTCGTGGTGCGCAACGACCTCGATCCCGAGACGTCCCCGTCCGCGCGACCCGCACTCGTCCATCGAGCCCTCGACGAGTCGCCCGGGATCGAGCGCGTCGCCCGGTTCGGCAACGACATCGTGTCGGCGAGTGCCGACGGGTTCGTGACCGACGCGGACCTGCGGCCGGCATATCCCGCAGTCGAGATCTACAAGGTCGCGGCTACCGAATCGACACCCATCGGGCCGTACATGGTGGACGCGGCCGATGTGCCCGTCGTCCAGGGCGGTCCCGAATCGCTGCTCAACCTCCGCGCGGGAGACCCGGATCTGGCCGGGCCCACGCTTCTCTCCGCCGACGCTGCCCGCACGGGGCTGCCCGTCGACGAGGCCACCGTCACCGACACCCCCACCGACCGGGAAACCGACTACGGCCAGGTCGATCACCATTCGTCGGCGATTCGTGCCGCGGACGACCCACGCCGCACCCGCAACGCGGTACCCGACTATCCGGTGCCCGGCGCCGAACTCGTCCGTGCCGAATGGGAAGGCGCACGGATCACCGTGTCGAGCGCGGCGTCGGACGCCACGCAACTCGGAGGCACCGCGGTGGGCAGCGGGCCCGCAGCTGTCGTCGACGGAGATCCCACCACCGGGTGGCACAGCAACGGCCTCGAATCCGCCGTCGGACAGTGGTTGCAACTCGATCTCGACACCCCGGTCCACTCGGGCATGCTGCAACTGACCACCAGTTCCGGTGCGCTCGGCGATCCCGTCCGGTGGCTCGAAGTGACCACCGAGCGGGGCAGTACCGCCGTGCGGGTCGAGGAGCCCGGCCGCCCTCAGACCGTCGCGTTGCCGCTCGGTACCACGTCGTGGATCCGCATCACCTCGACCCACACCGAAAGTGGTTCGCGCGGAAACCAATTCGGGATCGCGGAACTTGCGGTCGACGAATTCACCGACGGCCGCAACCCCGAGCGCCTCGACATCCGGCGCCGCATCGTCGTTCCGGGACCCGCGGAGGGTGTCACGGTGCGCGGCTGGGATCTCGGACAGGAATTCCCCGGACGCGGCAGTTGCGTCGACACCCCGGACCGGGTGCGCTGCGCGCGGGGACTCGCGACGTCGACGGAAGAACCCAACCTCTTCACACGCACGCTCGAGGTGCCTGCCGCGACCGTCGTCGAACCGGACCTGTGGCTGCGCGTGCGCCCCGGGCCCGCACTCGACGATGTCATCGACCGCACCGATCGCGTCGTCGCCCGCGGTGACGCGGAAGTCGTGGATCTGCAGGGGTCGGCGTTCGCCGCCACCGACGGGGACCCGCGCACATCGTGGGCGGCCGACGAACGCTCCCTCGCACCCGGCGGACCCCGCCCGACGCTGACGCTGGAACTGCCGTCACCGCAACGGGTCACCGGCCTCGACATCGCGACGTCGCTGGGAGTGCTGCCCGTCGCGCCACGCGCGATCGCGGTGAACCTCGGGAACGGTCCACAGGTACGTGAGCTGAGCGAAGGCACCACCACACTGGACCTCGCTCCGCATGTCACCGACCGGATCACGCTGACCGTTCTCCGCTGGGACGACGTCCTCGACCGCACGGTGCTGGGATTCTCGAAGCTTGCGCCCCCGGGTATCGCCGAGGTGACCGTCCGCGGTGACGACGGCCCGATCGGTGCGCAGGACCGGATCTACGACCGGGAGGTGACGGTCGGCTGCGACGACGGCCCGGTGGTCACCGTCGACGGGCAGCCCTACCGCACGTCGGTGACGGCGAGCGTTGCCGATCTCGCCGCCGGGGCCGAAGTGCCGGCGACGCTCTGCGATACCGATGCGGTGGGCATGAACGCCGGTCGCGTCGACGTCGACGTGTCGCCGGGAACCCCGTTCATCGTGTCCCGCCTGCAACTGACGGTGCCGGGCGCCGACGCCCCGGCCGTGTCCCCGGTGGAGTTGGAGACCGGCGCCTGGTCCGCGAACCTGCGGGAGCTCACCGTGCCCGCGAGCGACGAGGACCGGCTCGTCGTGATCCCGGAAAGCACCAACATCGGCTGGGTGGCGAGCAGCAGCACCGACGGTCTCGAGCCCACCCCTGTCGTCGTCGACGGCTGGCAGCAGGGGTGGATACTGCCCGCCGGACCGGACAGCACACTGACGCTCGAGTTCACGACCGACCGCTGGTACCGGGTGGGGATCTTCGGTGGACTGGCGCTGCTGGTGCCGCTGTTCGCGCTGGCCCTGTGGCCGCTCTCGCGTCGGCGCGCCTCCGATCCCGGTCCCGCACCGCGCACATGGCGGTCGCCGGTCGCCGGACTGGCCGGTGTCCTCGCCGCTGCCGTCGTCGTGGCCGGCGGTGCAGGTGCCGTCGTCGCGGTCCTCGGCACCCTGGGACTCGTCACCGCGACCCGACGCTGGGGTCGGCGAGCCGCATCGCGTCTGCTTGTGGGAACTGCCGGCGGTGCCACCGTGCTCGCGATGGCCCTGTTGTCCACCGGGCCGTGGCGCTCACCCGACGGCTACGTCGGGCACTCGTACCTGATTCAGCTCGCGGCGCTGGTGGGACTCGTCGCGGTGGGGCTCGCCGCCCTGCCCTTGCGAGAGCGGTCCCAACGCTGGAAGGCCTCACGCGCGGGCACCTCCACGAGCGCGTAACTGGCCGACGCGATCGCAACGCTGAGCACGAAGGTCACGGCCAGCACCGGCCAGAAATGCCCCTGGAACGGTGCGATCCCGAAGACGGGGAAGATGATCGCCATCACCGCGAGATGCCAGATGAACAAGCCGTAGGACCAGCGCCCCACCGCGAGCGCCGGCGCGCTCGCGAGGAATCCGTGGTGCTCGCGCGGGGCGAGGACCAGCGGAGCGAGCAGCGCGAAACTCATGATCGCGCCCAGCACGATCTTGTTGCTGTACTCCCACGGTTCGAGGTCGGTGAGCGTCTTCGGTCCGGCAAGCGGAGTCGTCGCCAGACCGAATGTGACCGCCGCGATCCCCAGCATCAGGTACCGGCGCTCCGCGATCCGGTGCACCCAGGTCCTGGGACCGGTCACCAATTCGGCGAGCACTATTCCGGCGGCGAACCAGGGCAGATACCCCGGCAGCCAGTTCTCGTGATTGATGTGCTCGGGAGTCGGTATCGGCAACCACACCCACAGCAGCGAGAGCACGCTCACTCCGAGCAGGAGCGGAATCCGGATCCGTGCGGCCGGGCCCCGCAACCGGCAGACGGCGAGCGCCATCAGCGGCAGCGCCGCATAGAACGCGACCTCCACCGACAGGCTCCACATCTGGGTGAGCCCCTCGGTGAGGGTGAGCGGCACGAAGACCTGCGTGAACGTCAGGTTCGCCCACCACACCGTGGCTCCGCCGCCGGCGCCGGGGAGCAGCCACAGCACCAGGATCACCGCGATCCAGTAGGCGGGCAGGATGCGCGTCGCGCGCGACACCAGATACCGCCGGGCAGACGGCAGCGGGCCGAGACCGCGGGCCTCGGCTGCGTGCGGACGCCACAGCAGAAATCCCGACAAGGCGAAGAACAGGGCGACGGCCAGGTCCAGCCGACCCCACACGCGTCCGAGCGCCGACTCGTGCACGGCACCGGTCTGGAAAGCGACGTGGGTCACCACCACGGCGACCGATGCCAGTCCGCGCATGCCCTCCAGCGCCGGGAGAAACCCGTTTACGCGGGGGTCGGAGACCCTTGTACTACTCATCGGCGACCAGTGTGCCCGCCCAGGCACACCCGCGTAAATGCGGGTTCGTCACGAGCCACGAGCAACCGAGCACCGCGGACTGTTAGTGTCTTGGCTCACGTGGCGTTCGCGGGTCGGATGCCAAGGCGATCCGTGCAGCCCTGCTGCCGGTGGGGGTACTCGATGACAACCCGTTGAGTGAGGAGAGACAGCATGGCTGAGCGTTCGAGCTCCGGCCGGATACTTGCGTTGATTCTGATAGGCCTGGGGGCGTTCCTCCTGGTAATCGCAATTCTCGTACCGACCTACACTGTCGGCAAATTGGCGACTACACCCCTCGACCTCGAGGTGACCACCGTTGCCGAGGGCACGGGTGACATCCTCAATTCCCGAGCCCTGCTCGCAGGCAATGCTCAGGTCGACAGGGACGTCCCGATCGTGGCGCAGCGTTACGTGACGGTGGAAGATCCCGCAGACGGCGACATCATGACCCTCCAGGCGGGTCAGACGGTGCGTCGCCTCGACATGCAGGGCGACACCGGACTGGTGTCGGCGACCGTCGACCGCGTCACGATCGACCGCGACACGTCGATGCCCGTGTCGTCCGAGGACTTCGCCGATCGGGTGAGCACGGTGCAGTCGACTGCCGACGCGCCGCCCACCGATCTCGGCGACCGCGACGGCCTGCAGTACAAGTTCCCGTTCGATGTCAAGCAGGAGTCGTACCCCTACTACGACATCAACGCGCGTGAGACCTTCCCCCTCGAGTTCAAGGGTGAGGAAGAGATCAACGGCATGGCGGTCTACCACTTCAGCCAGGAAGTCGGACCGATCGACCTGTCCGAGGCCGATCCCGAGGTCCCGACCTACAAGCTGAGCCTTCCCGCTTCCACGTGGGGTGTCGGTGAGGGTGACGAGCCGATCACGATGACCCGCTGGTACAACAACGTCCGCGACCTGTGGGTCGACCCCATCACGGGTGTCGTGGTCAAGGGCCAGGAAGCACAGAACCAGTACTACGCACGCGAAGCCGACACCCCCGAGGTGACGATTCTCGACGTGACACTGCCGTTCGACGAGGAAACCGTCGAGTACCAGATCGGCCAGGCCAAGGACGGACAGGATCAGCTGTCCCTGTTCGGTCGTACCGTGCCGATCATCCTCGGCATCCTCGGCGCGATCCTGCTGATCGCGGGCATCGTGCTCGGTCTCCGTGGCGGACAGAACGGTGGCCGTCGTGCCGCTGCCACCACCGGACCGTCGCCGGCCGGCCCGGCCACCACGACGGTGGGACCGGCGCACTCCGCGTCGCCGCAGCGGGACTACACCGACGACAGGACCGAGGTCATCCCGCGGAACGATCAGGGCTCGGACACGCAGCAGCGTGACTGGACCACCGATCAGACGCAGGAGATCCCGCGCACCGACCTGCGGAAGCCTCCGCAGCAGTAGGCACGCGCAGCGCAAAGAACAACGACACCGCCCCCACCGTTCACGGTGGGGGCGGTGTCGTTGTGGGTCAGGTCGTGAGTCCGCTGCCCGGGCTGGGTCCGCTGCCCGGGCTGGGTTCGCTGTCCGGGCGTGGGGCGGACGCGGCGGCGGTTCGTACGGCCAGCACTGCGACCACCGCGGCGGTCGTGGCCGCCACCCCCACCGCGACGCCGACGAACTGCTCGATCGTCGACGCCACCGTCACCATCAGGATCACCTCGACGAGAAGACCGGCCCATGCGACCAGTGCCAGGTGCGTGCGCTCGCCCGCGATCGCCGACAGCAGCGCGCCCTGCAGCACCGCCAGGCACGCTCCCTGGAGGGCGAACATCCACAGCAACGACTGCACAGGCCGGTACGCATCTCCCACGAGCAGCGGGACGAGCGGTGCACACAACGCTGCTGCCGCGACGAGCGCCGCGCCCAGCGCCACGAGCACCGTCAGCGCGGACCGCACCGCCCCCGCGGACTCCGCCGGATCGGCCATTCGTGGATAGAGCACCACACCCACAGCCTGCGGCAGCCAGAACGCCACCTTCGTCGCGACAGCACCGAGGGCATACAGGCCTGCGGACTCCGGGTCCAGCACCATCCGGGCGAGCAGCAGATCGAGTGAGGTCAGCGCGATCAGCGCGAGTTGCACCTGGGAGGCGCGCAGGATCGCACCGGCGGACGGCGTCCAGGAGGACCCCGCGTCAGCCGGATCGGTGCGCCCGACGAGGACGGACGCAAAGATCGCGGTGATGCCGGTCCCCACAGCGCCGGCGAACAGCGCCGCCCCGGGTCCGCCACCGAGCATGAGCACGACAACCGCCGGGGCGACCTTCGCGATGCCCGCTGTGGCCAGCACGACGCTGAGCGCCGCGAACCTGCCACGCCCCTGGAGAAGGCCCTGTTCGGCCGCGAGAAGGACGAGCAGGGGCGCCGTCACGAGAGATCCGAACGCACCGGCGACGCTGGTGTCGAGTGCCCACGCCACCACGGGAACGAGAACCAGCGCGGCGAGGCCCGCCCAGGCGGCGCACCGGTACCCGAGGCGCCGCAGCACCGCGACGCTGCTGCCGTGCACAGCCTCGCGCGCCACGACCGTCTGCAACGCGAGCGCGGGGACCGCCAGCACGAGTTGGGCGGCGAGCAGGCTCGCGAACTCGCCGTACCCGGCGGGGCCGAGCCATCGGCCCGCGGGCAGGTGCAGCAGGTAGGCCGCGATGTTGGCCGTCATCGCCCCGACGGTCACCATCGTCATTCCAGCGGCAGCCGACCGGCGCGTGGTCTCGGGTCGAGGCATCCGCCCATCCTCGCATCAGTACGGACCCCGTATTCTGCCGCCATGCTGACGCCGGTGTCCTCGCGGTCGGTCGCACCGGTGCTGCCGGTGCGGTCGGTGCCGGCGCTGTGGTCGCTGCTCCTGACGTTCGTCGTGCTCGGCCCGCTCCTCACGTCACCCGGTTACCTGCTGCTGCGCGACGCGGTGAGCACGCCGCGGTCTTTCCTCACCGACTCGTCCCTCGGGCTGTCCGACGCGGCAGCCCGCGCGGTCCCCCAGGATGCGCTGCTCGCGTGGGTGACCACGGTGGTGGACGGTGGGGTCGCGGTGAGCGCGATCCTCGCACTGTCGGTGTGGGCGGCGGGATGGGGAGCGGCACGTCTCGTGGCCGTCGTTCTGCCGCGGGCCGGGGTGGCAGCCCAAGTGGTGGCGGCGACGGTCGCCATCTGGAATCCCTATGTGGCGGAGCGCCTGCTGCAAGGCCATTGGAGCCTGCTCGCCGGATACGCGGCGCTGCCCTGGGCGATATGCGCGGCCGTGTCGATCCGACGTCGGCAGCGTGGTGGATGGCCCGCGCTGGCGGTGTGCCTGGCAGCGGCCGGGCTGACGCCCACCGGGGTGCTGCTCGCCGCCGTGGTGACGCTCGCCGTTCTTGCCCTGCCCGGGGGCCGGAATTCGACTGTCATGCGGGTGGCGGGAGCCGTTGCCTTCACCGTCTTTGCGTCGCTGCCGTGGCTCACCGCCACTCTCCTGGCCGGTGGAGGAACCGAAGCCGACCCGGCCGGTGTGCGTGCGTTCGCCGCGCGGGCAGAACCACTCCTCGGCACCCTCGGTTCCGTCGCGGGACTCGGCGGCATCTGGAACGGCGATGCCGTGCCGGGCTCCCGCACCACCCCGTGGGCGCTCGTCGGCACGTTGCTGCTGCTCGGCATCGTCGCGTGCGGTGTGCCGGCGCTGTGGCGACGTCGTCGTCATCCCGTGGTCGTCGCGGCCGGTGTGCTCGCCGCGGTCGCAGTGCTCGGACCGGCCCTGGCCGCGACGGGCCCTGGACTCGCTGCCGGCGAATGGTCGATGGCGAACGTGCCCGGCGTGGGGCTGCTCCGGGACACCCAGAAGTGGGTGGCGGTGGCGATGCCCGGCTACGCGCTCGCCGCAGCAGCGGGCGTCGGGGCACTACAACGTCGATTCTCCGGTCCCCCGATCTGGGCGGCAGTGGTGGTCGCGGGACTCGTCCTCGCACTGCCCGACCTCGCATGGGGCGTCTCCGGGCAGGTCCGTCCCGCTCGCTACCCGGACGGGTGGCAGAAGGTCACCGAGTACGTGACCGCACGCGACGGCGACGTGGCCGTGCTCCCCGGTGGCATGTTCCGGATCTTCGATTTCGCCGGTCCGGCCGCCGTGCTTGATCCGGCTCCGCGCATGGTGCGCGCGGACGTGTTGCAGACCGGGACCCTGCTGGTGGCCGGGGACACGGTGGCCGGCGAGGGGCACCGCGCGGAGGAAGTGGAACGACTCCTGCTCACCGGCGCCGGTCCCGACACGCTCGCCGCGGAGGGGGTGGGCTGGGTGCTCGTCGAGCACCGCACCCCCGGAGATCGGGGCGAGTCGCAGCGGACTCTGGCCGCGCTCGAGCCGGTCTACAGCGACGACGATCTGAGTCTCTACCGCGTGGACGGCGTGACCACGGACGCCTCTCCGCACCGTGCATCCGCCATCGCGGCACACGTGGTGTGGCTGCTGCTCTCAGCCTGCGGCGTGGTGGGCGTGCTGGTGCAGCGGTTCGCCCGTCCTCGGAAACAGTCCTGATACAGGCTGACCACGGGTGGTACCGGCAAGCACGTCGAACACTCCGTCGCCGGTCGCCTCCCACGAGAACTCCCCGGCCCGGATGCGTGCCTTCGCACCGAGTTGACGCAGGCGCCCGGGGTCCTCGAGAAGGTCGGCGACGGCATCGGTCAACTCGGCCGGGGAGTCGACGAGCAACCCGGTCACCCCGTCGATGATGGAATCGGTCAGGCCCTTCGAACTCCGGTAGCCGATGGTGGGCACACCGTGCTGGGCGGCTTCGACCACCGCCAGACCCCACCCTTCCTTGCGGGAGGGCATGACGTGGAGCCATGCGCGGGAGAGGAGTTCGTGCTTGCGATCCTCCGGGACGTGGCCGTGGAACGTCACCGCGTCCGCGATCCCGAGGTCTGCGGCGGCGTCGCGCAGATTCTGCTCCCACCATCCGCCGCCGATGACATCCAGATGCAGACCGGGGATTCGGGCGCGCAGCGCCGCGACAGCACCGAGCGCATCTTCGATCTGCTTGTGCGGTACGAGCCGCGACAGCACACACAGGCTCGGGTGCTCGGTACGGGTGTGGTCGTCGCCGGGTGCGACCCCGGCAGGTATCGCGTCGGCGCCGTTACGGACCACCGCAATGCGTTCCCGGTCGACGCCGAGCGCGCGCAGTTCGTCGGCGGACGGCAGGGACACCGTGAGGTACTGGTTGCGGCGATGCACGCGGGGTGACAGCGACGATTCGATCCACCAGCCGAGCTTGGCCATCAGGCGTCCCGCCACGGGCCATTGCTCACGGTGGCAGTGGTGCACGAGAAGGGTGACCGGTGCGCCGGCGACAACCCGCGCGAAGAACGGGATGCCGTTCTGGGTGTCGATGACGGCGTCGGGCCGGATTCCGGCGAGCGGGCCGACACCGAACCGGCCGGCCAGGATCGCGGCCAGCGCTCGGGGGTACACCGTCAGCCGGCCACCACCGCGACTGATGTCGATACCGTCGACGCTGTCGCGGCGGCGGGCACCGGGATACGACGCGGTACGCAGCGTGACCTTGATACCGCGCGCAGCGAGCTGGGCTCCTACCTGCTCCAGGTACCGCTCACTGCCACCCCCTTGAGGGTGTCCGGTGTCACGCCAGCAGAGCAGCAGTACCTCCTGCACGCGGAGCCCCCAATATCTTGCGACGTCCCGAAGGGACCGGTGTGTGACCCGGGAGGGCCTAGGTATGACAACGAACACCCTAACGGGTACGCCGCGCCATAGGTATGGAGAGCGTCCGCCGGCCTCACACTAAGGTGTCTCGACGTGCCTTCTCCGACCGCGCCCGACTCCAGCGTGACCCGGCTCTTCGCACGACGCGCGACGTTGCGGCGGTCGGCCGGCCTGCTGAGCAGTTTCCGTTTCGAGCAGTCCGCGCCCGACAAGTTCTACGGCGGGCTCGCCCGCGACACCGTCGATCTGATCGGCGATCTGCACACCGGCGCGACCGGCACCGGGCTGGCCGGCACGACGGTCGTCGACGTCGGCGGCGGACCCGGATACTTCGCGGACGCCTTCAACGCCGTCGGGGCCCGTTATGTCCCGATCGAGCCGGACCCGTCCGAGATGCACGCGGCGGGCCTCCGGGTGGGCGGCGCGATCCGCGGGTCGGGGCTGGCGTTGCCGCTGCGGGACGGGTCGGTGGATGTGTGCTTCTCGTCGAATGTCGCGGAGCACGTCCCGGCCCCCTGGGTGATGGCCGACGAGATGTTGCGGGTGACGCGACCGGGCGGGTTGATGGTGCTGTCCTACACGTTGTGGTGGGGACCTTTCGGGGGCCACGAGACCGGGCCGTGGCACGCATTCGGCGGTGAGTACGCGGCGCGCCGGTATGCGCGCAAGCACGGCCACGAGCCGAAGAACCGGTACGGGCAGTCCCTGTTCGAAGTGGGAGCGGCCGACGGTCTGCGCTGGGCGCGCTCGAGTACCGAAGGCACCCTGCTCGCCGCGTTCCCGCGGTATCACCCGCGGTGGGCGTGGTGGCTCGTGAAGGTGCCGTGGATCCGCGAAATCCTTGTGAGCAACCTGGTTCTCGTGATGCAACGCCGGTGACGTCCCGGTGGGTCCTGCTGCAGGCATCCCCTAGGGTCACGGTATGACCGCACTGGCACTCGACGTCGGCGGCACCAAACTTGCCGCGGCCACCGTCGCCGACGACGCGACACCTCTCGAACCGCAGTCCGTACCCGTGCCCGCCGCAGGGGTGTGGGAGACGTGCGCGGCGTTGTTGCGGGAGGTCGCCGGCACCGAACCGGTCACGGCGGTCGGTATCGCCGCGGCCGGCCCGGTCGACACCGCGCGGGGCACGGTGTTTCCCATCAACATCACCGAATGGGCGAGCGGGTTCCCGCTGGCCGATGCGGTCCGCAGTCTGTTCCCGGGTGCCCGGGTACGGCTCGCGATGGACGGAGCGGCCGCCGCGCTGGGCGAACAGCGCTTCGGCGCCGGGCGCGGCGTGGCCGACCTGCTCGGCGTCGTCGTCGGTACCGGCATCGGAGGCGGGCTGGTGCTCGGCGGCCGGATCGTCACGGGCCGCACCGGCAACGCCGGCCACATCGGGCACATGGTCTCGGCGTACGGCACCGCGGTGTGTGCGTGCGGCGGGGTCGGATGTATCGAGACCGTCGCGAGCGGGCCGGCAGCGGTGCGGTGGGCGCGGCTGCACGGCTGGGAAGGATCCGACGGCACCGCCCTCGCTGCCGACGCACAGGCAGGCAGCGGCGTGGCGGCAGCCGCACTCGAACGCGCGGGAACCGCGCTGGGCCAGGTCATCGCATCGGCGGTAGCCCTGGCGGATGTCTCACACGTTGTGGTCGGTGGCGGATTCGCACAGTCCGGGACGCACCTGTGGCGACCGTTGCTGGCCTCGACGACGCGGCATGCCCGCCTCGGTTTCCTGCGCGAGGTGCGCGTCGTGCCCGCCGAACTCGGCGCACTGGGCACGCTGGCCGGCGCGTCGCTCCTCGCCGCAGGTCACGACTAGATAACCAAGTCCTGCGCGCGCGGGACACTGCCCTACCCTCTGACGTACCACTCTTCCAGCGGATCGATCGGCGGTACCGGGATGCGGATTGCTGAGATTTTGCGGAACAAGGGTTCGGGAGTCTGCACCGTCCCACCCGAGACGCCGATCTGTGAGCTGCTCGGAGATTTCGCCCGCTACAACATCGGGGCGATGGTCGTCGTCGAGGACGGGGCGGTGGTCGGCATCATCACCGAGCGCGACGTGGTGCGCAGCCTCAACCACCGCGGGCCGTCCATCCTCGCCGATCAGGCGCGGAACCTCATGACCACCGACGTGACGACCTGCCTGCCCACCGACACGGTGGACAGTCTCGCCGAAACCATGACCTCGAGGCGGGTGCGTCACCTACCCGTGGTCGAGGACGGCCGCCTCGTCGGCATCGTCAGCATCGGCGACGTGGTCAAGAGCCGCCTCGACGAACTCGAAGCCGAGCGCGACCAGCTCGAGTCGTACATCCACCGAGGTTGAGCCCGTTACAGGCCGGAGTCCTCGGCGGTCTCCGTCTCGTCGTCCGACGCGGTCTTGTCCGGCCTGTCGAGGACGCTCACGCTCATCCCGTACGGCAGGAACCGCACCGATCTGGTCGGATCCGTGTTGCCCTTGAGCGCACGCAGTGCGTCGAGTTCGGCGGGGTAGACCTGGTCGACGCGCACCACGCCGTCCTCGTCGCAGTTGTAGACGACCCACACACCGGCTCCGGTGTCGCCCGTCGTCTCGGGCGTGGGTGCGCTCCGAGGGGAGCGCGGCTGTTCCGGTGCGTCGAGGAACGACAGCACCCGGTCCTTGAGCTGTCGTAGCTCCTCCCCGGCTTCACGGACCACGCGGTCGAGGTCGTCCGGATCGAATCCGAAGGGGTTGTTCTCCGCCATTGTTTGTCTCCTGACCGTTGGCCCGTGACCGAGCGTCATGGCCCGTGACCGTCCGTCGCGTGACCCCAGGCACTCTCCAGTGTGGTCATCACAACGGTTTCCCGCCACCGGTCGCCCGCACTCTTTCCAAAAACCTGTAACCTGTTCTAGTGTTCGAGGTCACAGGTGGGCCGCGGGATCGTCGGCACCGAACCACGAACCTGCCTTTACATGAGCGAACAGCAACTGGTGAGGAAGCGGACATGACCGACTACGACAAGTTGTTCATCGGCGGGCATTGGGTGGAACCGTCGACCGACGAGAAGCTCGAGGTGTTCTCCCCTGCCACGGAGGAACGCGTCGGATCGGTTCCCGTCGCAGGACCCGAGGACGTCGACGCCGCAGTCGCCGCCGCTCGCCGCGCGTTCGACGACGGGCCGTGGCCCCGCATGTCCCCGGCCGAACGCGGCCAGGTCATCGCGAAGGCCGCGAAGCTGATGGAAGAACGCGCCGCCGACCTCGCGTCGCTCGTCTCGTCCGAAATGGGGCAGCCTGCCGCCTCGGTCCAGATGATGCAGATGACGCCGTCGCTCGCGACGCTCAATTACTATGCAGGACTTGCCGAGACGTTCCAGTGGACCGACGAGCGGACCGGTTCGTTCGGCCGCTCGCGTGTCACCCGTGAGCCCGTCGGCGTCGTCGGCGCCGTCATCGCCTGGAACGTGCCTTTGTTCCTGTGCGCCAACAAGCTCGGCCCCGCCCTGCTCGCGGGCTGCAGCATGGTCCTCAAGCCCGCACCTGAATCTCCCTTGGCAGTCAACGTCGTCGCGGAGATCTTCACGGAGGCAGGGCTTCCCGAGGGTGTCCTGTCGGTGGTCCCCGGTGGCGCCGAGACCGGCGAGTACCTCGTCTCGCACCCCGACCTCGACAAGATCACCTTCACCGGTTCGACCGCCGTGGGCAAGCACATCGGCGAGATCGCCGCACGCAACCTCAAGCGGTGCTCACTCGAACTCGGCGGCAAGTCCGCGGCCATCATCCTCGAGGACGCCGATCTCGACTCCACCATCGCGATGCTCGTGATGTCGGGCCTGATGAACACCGGACAGGCATGTGTCGGCCAGACCCGGATCCTGGCGCCGCGATCCCGGTACGACGAAGTCGTCGAGAAGATCGTCGCCACCGCAGCGTTCTTCCCCGTCGGGCCGCCGTCCGACGACAGCGCACAGCTCGGCCCACTGATCTCCGCCAAGCAGCGTGAACGTGTCGAGGGGTACATCGCCAAGGGCCTCGAAGAAGGCGCGCGCCTCGTTCTCGGCGGCGGCCGCCCCGCCGGACTCGACACGGGATACTTCGTCGAGCCCACCGTCTTCGCCGACGTCGACAATTCCATGACGATCGCCCGCGAGGAGATCTTCGGACCCGTCCTGTGCGTGCTGCCCTACGACAGCGTCGACGAGGCCGTGAAGATCGCCAACGACTCCGACTACGGGCTGGCAGGGTCGGTGTACACCACCGATGTGGAGAAGGGCCTGGACATCGCGTCGCGCGTGCGCACCGGCACGTACGGAATCAACTGGTACGCATTCGATCCCGGTTCGCCCTTCGGCGGGTACAAGAACTCGGGCATCGGACGCGAGAACGGCCCGGAAGGCCTCGAGGCGTTCTGCGAGACCAAGTCTGTTCTCTACCCGCCCGGATACCAGGACTGATCCGCACAGGGTCGATCCGGACAGGATTGATCCGCGCGGCACTGCGCACAGCAGAAGGGTGGCACTCGGTCGGAAGACCGGGTGCCACCCTTCTCGCTTCAGCGGAAACCGAAGCAGCAGTCAGATGTACATCGCGGGATCGATGAACGTCGTCGGATCGACGAGCGGCTCGTGCTGCCGCCGCGACCGCACGGTCGCCGGAATGCCGGTCGCGACGGAATCGGGCGGCACGTCGTGCGTGACGACGGCGTTCGCGCCGACCGCACTGTCGTCCCCGATGACGACGGGTCCGAGGATCTTCGCCCCGGCTCCGACAGTCACGCGGTTACCCAGCGTGGGGTGGCGCTTGCGCTTGACGAGCGCCCGACCCCCGAGCGTCACGCCGTGGTACAGCATGACGTCGTCGCCGATCTCCGCCGTCTCACCGATGACGACGCCCATCCCGTGATCGATGAAGAAGCGTCGCCCGATCGTCGCCCCCGGGTGGATCTCGATGCCGGTGAGAAACCGGGTGAACTGCGCGAGAACCCGAGCGGGGCCGCGCAGGGCAGGCACAGCCCACATCTTGTGGGCGATCCGGTGCGACCAGATCGCGTGCAGGCCGGAATAGACGATTGCGTTCTCCGCGTTGCTGCGCGCGGCCGGGTCCTGTCCGCGCGCAGCCTGCAGATCTTCACGAACGGTGCGGAGAATACCGAGCACGGAATCAGTCCCGGATGTGCTCGAACAGCGGGGTGGAGATGTAGCGCTCGCCGAAGTCGGGCACGACGACGACGATCAGCTTGCCGGCGTTCTCCGGGCGCTTCGCGATCTCGAGTGCAGCCCACACGTTGGCACCGGCCGAGATGCCGCCGAGGATGCCTTCCTCGGTGCCCAGACGGCGGGCGACGTCGATGGCGTCGTTGAACTTGACGTCGATGATCTCGTCGTAGATCTCGCGATCGAGAACGTCGGGCACGAAGTTCGCGCCGATGCCCTGGATCTTGTGCGGTCCGGGCTCACCGCCGGTGAGGATCGGCGAATCGGCGGGCTCGACACCGACGATCTTCACGTCGGGCTTGCGCGCCTTGAGGGTGCGGCCGACGCCCGTGAGGGTGCCGCCGGTACCGATGCCCGCGACGAAGATGTCGACGGCGCCGTCGGTGTCGTTCCAGACCTCTTCACCGGTGGTGCGCTCGTGGATCGCCGGGTTGGCGGGGTTGCCGAACTGGCGCGCGAGGATCGCGTTCTCCGTGTTCGCCACGATCTCCTCGGCCTTGGCGACCGCACCCTTCATGCCCTCGGAACCCGGGGTGAGCACGATCTGCGCTCCGTAGGCGCGGAGCATGACGCGACGCTCGGTCGACATCGTCTCCGGCATCGTCAGGATGACGTTGTAGCCGCGCGCAGCGCCCACCATGGCGAGCGCGATACCCGTGTTGCCGGACGTACCCTCGACGATCGTGCCGCCGGGCGCGAGCTCACCCGACTGCTCGGCAGCGTCGATGATCGCGACACCGATGCGGTCCTTGACGCTGTTCGCCGGGTTGTAGAACTCCAGCTTCGCGGCGACGGTCGCACCGGCGTCCTCGGTCAGCCGGTTCAGGCGCACGATCGGCGTGCGGCCGACCAGCTCGGTCACATTGTTGTAGATCCCCATTGTGGAGTCCTCCTCGTGGCCACTGCTGCGGCCGTATCGATCTAGCTTGTGGTCTATTGCACCATCCCGTCGCCGCATGCGGACGCGGAGGTCCCATCGAAGTACGAACGTATCCGCTAGTCGGCATTATTCCCAGAGGAGGCGAGGAGGCTGTGGCTGCGGGTGGCCGCGGTCTCCGGTTCGTCGTGCCCTGGACCTCGGAGCGGACGACTCCTCAGGCCGCGGCCGCGACAGCAAGCAGCGCGAAGGCCGCGACGAGCAGCGCGATGCGCACAAGGTGGTACCGATCCCAGCGCCCGACCTGCTCGCGCCAGTCCGACGGTGCAGTCTCCGGCGTCCAGTTCTTCGAGCGATTGTTGATCGGCACGAGCACTGCGACCGAGAGGCCGATGCTCAGCGCCAGGAGGGCGGCGGACGTCCAGGCCGCCCAGGCGACGGGTGACAGCAGCGCCGTGGCGACGGTGAGCACCAGAGACCCGACGTACCAGAACGGCATTGCCCGTCCGAGCATGCGCCCGCCGTCGCTCCTTGCGAGCAATCCCGCGTTCCCCGGCAGCCGGTCGACGATCGGGTTGATGACGAACGCCACCGACGCCTCCACACCCACCATCGGTCCGACGACCACCACGGCGACGATCGACAACCAGTCCATGTCAGACTCCCTCGGATGATTTGAAAATCTAGCAACGCTAGTAAATGTAGCAGCAGAAACCTAGCGGCGCTAGACTCCGAGTCGTGACTACACCGGCAGCAGCGCGCAAGGCACAACAGCTCGCAGAACGAGAGCAGCGGATCGTCGCCTCCGCCCGGACTCTGGCCGAGGAGCAAGGCTGGGAGGCCGTGACCGTGCGGCGACTCGCGGACGCGATCGAGTACAGCCAGCCTGTGCTCTACGGCCACTTCCCGCAGGGCCGGTCCCAGATCGTCACGGCTGTAGCACTCGTCGGCTTCGACGAGCTCGCGGCGGCGCTCGCCGCACTGCCGGACGCCTCGGACGTGACCGGTGCCGAGCGCCTGCGCGCGCTCGTCACGGCGTACCTCGACTTCGCCGCGCGAAACCCGGCTACGTACGAGGCGATGTTCCGTCTACCGATCAGGACGCCGTTCGCGTCCGACGACACGCCCCGCGCGCTGCGGGACGCCTTCGGCTCGATCGTCGACGTATTGCGCGACGTCGGCCACCCGCCGGCCGATCTCGACACGGGGGCAGAGGTCCTGTGGGGGGCGATGCACGGCGTGGCGACACTCTGGCTCGCGGCACGCTACTCACCGGGGAACCAGGAGCGCCGCGTCGAGGAACTCGTCCGCCGATTCGCCGGCTGACGTAGGCCGGGTCCGCGCGTTCGACCGTCGTCGGGACTCTTGCGGCTCTCCTGGCGGCTCGAGATCTACCTCTTCCAGACATCAGTCGACAACCACGTCCCGAGTCGGCACAGTCGTCATCGAGCCGGAGTGGATACGGCCGGATCCCGCCCCCGCAGCGCTCCACCGACATCGGCGTTCCGCTCCCGGAGCCTCGGGACCGGACCCCCGAGCGAACAGCAAGAGACCGACCGCTTCTGCCCTCGGATAGAACGAATGCCGCTGTCCGGTGGACAGCGGCATTCGTCGTAGTACGTTCGATCAGCCGAGGCGCTGCTTCAGTGCCTCGAACTCGTCACGGATACCCGACGGCACCTTCTCGCCGAGGAACTCGAACCACTCCTCGATGAGGGGCAGTTCCTGCTTCCACTCTTCGACGTCGACCTTCAGTGCCTCGTCGACATCGGCGGTCTCGACGTCGAGTCCGTCGAGGGTCAAGTCGGCGGCGGTCGGCACGTACCCGATCGGTGTGGACTGCGCGTCGGCCTTGTGCTCGATACGGTCCACGATCCACTTCAGGACGCGCGAGTTCTCGCCGAAACCGGGCCACAGGAAGCGGCCGTCTTCGCCGCGACGGAACCAGTTGACGTAGAAGATCTTCGGGAGCTTGGTCTCGTCGGCGTTCTTACCCAGGTTGATCCAGTGGTTCAGGTAATCACCGGCGTTGTAGCCGAGGAACGGCAGCATCGCCATCGGGTCGCGGCGGACGGTTCCGACCGTGCCCTCGGCGGCAGCGGTCTGCTCCGACGACAGGGTCGCGCCGAGGAAGGTGCCGTGCTGCCAGTCGAAGGACTCGCTCACCAGCGGAACGGTCGTCTTGCGACGTCCACCGAACAGGATCGCGGAGATCGGCACACCCTGCGGGTCGTCCCACTCCGGGGCGAGGATCGGGCACTGCGACATCGGGGTGCAGTACCGCGAGTTCGGGTGCGCGGCCTTGGTGCCGGACTCGGGCGTCCAGTCGTTGCCGAGCCAGTCGGTCAGGTGCGACGGGGTCTCGCCGCCGATGCCCTCCCACCAGATGTCGCCGTCGTCGGTCTTGGCAACGTTGGTGTAGATGGTGTTGCCGGCCTCGATGGTGGCCATCGCGTTGGGGTTGGAGTCGGCGCTCGTACCCGGTGCGACACCGAAGAAACCGAACTCGGGGTTCACCGCGTAGAGGCGGCCGTCTTCGCCGAAGCGCATCCAGGCGATGTCGTCGCCGAGGGTCTCGGCGCGCCAGCCCGGAATGGTCGGCTGGATCATCGCGAGGTTTGTCTTACCGCATGCCGACGGGAAGGCCGCGGCCACGTAGTAAGGCTTGTTCTCAGGGGAGATCAGCTTGAGGATGAGCATGTGCTCGGCGAGCCAGCCCTCGTCGTGGGCCATGGCCGACGCGATGCGCAGCGAGTAGCACTTCTTACCGAGGAGCGCATTGCCGCCGTAGCCGGAACCGAAGCTCCAGATCTCGCGGGTTTCCGGGAAGTGGGTGATGTACTTCGTGTCGTTGCACGGCCACGCGACATCCTGCTGACCGGCTTCGAGGGGCGCACCGACGGAGTGCAGCGCCTTCACGAAGGGGCGGTCGGTGCCCAGCTTCTCGAGGGCGGCGGTGCCCATGCGGGTCATGATCCGCATGGAGACGACGACGTACTCCGAGTCCGTGAGCTCGACGCCGAGCTTCGGGTCGTCGGCACCGAGCGGACCCATGCAGAAGGGCACCACGAAGAGCGTGCGTCCGCGCATGCAGCCGCGGTACAGCTCCGTCATGAGGGCGCGCATCTCGTCCGGCGCCATCCAGTTGTTCGTGGGGCCAGCGCCGATCTCGTCCTCGGTGCAGATGTAGGTGCGGGACTCGACACGCGCCACATCCGACGGGTCGGAGTTGGCGAGGAACGAGTTCGGCTTCTTCTCGTCGTTGAGACGGGTGAACGTTCCCGCCTCGACCAGTTGAGCGGTCAGCCGGTCCCATTCCTCGTCGGATCCGTCGGCCCACACGACGCGATCGGGCTGGGTGAGCTCGGCAACCTCCTGGACCCAGGCAAGCAGCTCGGCATGCTGGGTCGGGAGCTTGTCGTCGGTACCGTTCAAACCGGGAATGGTCGCTGAGGTCATCAAACTCTCCTGGGGTGTGCCCGGAACCGGATCCCTCCCCCGACCTGCGCCGATGACGCAGGGACAGTGGCAGACCCGGGCTTTTCCCCTCTCGGCAGGGGTACCACCAGCTTCATCCGTGGCCGGACGGCGAAGCGGGCGCCGGAAGTCCTATTCGTAGAGGCTAACTGTGGATGTCCTACCGGTAACACTCGGGGCCGGTCGGAAATGTCACATGAACGATTCAGAGAGCGCGCAGAATACCTTCACCTACCCCCCTCGTACAGACGGTGGCGCTCACTCGCCACCGTTTTCGTGATCCACATCGCGTTCCAGATTACCGTGGTCGACGCGTGTCCAGCGTGTTGTTCCGTCGAGGTCGCGGTGTAACTCCCACACGCCGTAGTCGCCGTTGTCCTCCACAGCGGTGAGCCTGTCGGTGTGCCCGTCGAGGTCGGTATCGGTGGCGACGATCAGAGCTCCACCTGCGGACAGGCCGCTGTCGAACACCTCGCTGCCGAAGATCACCGTGTCGTAGATTCCGTCCCCGTCCAGATCTGCGGCGGGTTCCGTTCCGTCTGCCCAGACGGACGCGGCCACCGGGTCGAACACGTCGGTCCTCGGCCCACTCGGGCTGTCGTCACCCGGAAACGTTTCCATCATCCGATCGATCCCCCATCCCCGGCACGGTCGCTCCCGGCCGATTCGCCGTTCGATCGGTTCGACGCACCGGACGCCCTCCCGGTTCCCTGGGCTGCCCGAGCGCCGCGAGGTCCCGCTCGCACGCCGCAATTCGCGCGCGCCTTTCGCCGGTGAGCCGTCCTATCTCCTCGTCGAGCGCGGAGACGCGTTCCCGCCGTCGGCTCGTCTGTGCGTCGTGTGCGCTCCGAGCCGCCGAAAGGACGCGTGACTCCACCTCGTAAGTGCACGCGCGCACCCATGCCTCGAGGTCGGCACGGGCGGTCGCCAGCTCTTCACCGACCCAGCGCCGCACGCGTTCGCGGTGCGCGATCCGGCGCCGCGCGTGAACGAGCCACCATCCCGCCGGGACTGCACCGCCGAGTGCGACGGCCACCACCGCCACGCCGGGGATCTCACCGAACGGGGTGACGAGCAGCCGCCCGAGGCCCGCACCGGCCGATGCGCCGACGACCAGTGTCAGCCGGTCCTCGAAGGTGCGCGCGGGCTCCGGCAGCGGTGAACGTGTCCACTCGGGCGGTCTTCCGTCGCTGTCGTGCAGCGCCGCGCCGGCCCGTGAGGCGAGAGCGGCGGCGAGGCGGGCGCGCACTCCCTCGAGGTGTGCGTCCAGTGCACCGGCCACGTCGTCGGCGGGCCGTCCGGTGTCGTCGAGCACATCACGGATCGACGCGGCCACTCCCCGGATCTCCTTTGCGACGTCCTGGAGTAGTTCGACCCGCGCGCGCTGGAGGTCCGGTGGGGCCGCGGGCATGGGTGTCAGCGCCAGTCGTTGCCGCTCGGCGCGGAGACCGGCTGTGTCGTCACCGGCACGCAGCGCGTCCACCTCGTCGTAGATCATGCGGCGGGTCTGCGACACGACAGCTCCGCGCGCACGTCGCGGGTCGCTCGCGGAATCGACCGCTGCGGCGAGCACATCGCGTAGCTCGACGATTCCGGTTTCCAGCAACAGCACCGAACCCGCGTCGCCGCCGACCTCCCGTGCGCGGCGCGACATCTCCGCCGACACCGGGAGGACGGTGACGCGCGGGAGGTACGTCGCGTGCCGGTGCAACAGGGCGACATCGCGGTCGCGCACCGTGCGCCACCCCGGATACCGGTCCGTACCGGTCAGGGCGCACACCACCTCGGTCGCGTCGGCGGCGGCGTCGGCGATCATCTCCAGTTCGGTGCGACCGATCACCGCCGACGCGTCGAACACCACCAGCACCACCGACGCCGGCCCGTCGCGGACCACGTCCACACCGCCGAGCCGGCCGAGTTCACCGCACAGTGCTCCGACTCCCGACCCCGCGAGACCCACGACGCGCACGGCCCGCGACGAAGGTTCGTGGAGCCGCGCCCAGCCCCGAGGGTTCCAGCGGCGCACCACATCGTCGGCACCGGTCGTCATGAGACCCGGCGCGAGAGGTTCGCCGCGTCGAGTGCCGCCTCGATCAGGTCGCGGGCGGCGGGTGTGGCGGCGATCCCCGCGACCATCCGCACAAGGTGCTCGTCGCGGAGACGAGAGGCCGCGGCCAGTCGTGCGGCAATCGCGTCGGTGAGCGCGGGATCACCGACGGCGAACGCCCCGAGGCCGAGTGTCGCGGCGACCGGATCGACATGTTCGACCGTGCCGCCGACGACCACCACGACGACACGTCGTGCGTCGATGTGAGACAGAGCGGACCGGTCGGCGGGATGCACGGACGCGGGATCGAGCCGGACCGGCACGGCGTAGACGACGACGTCCCCGTCGAACACGGGATCGGCTGTGTCCGGCACGTCGACGGCCACACTCTCGACCTCGACGGTGCCGTCGGCACCGGCCGAGGCCCGGACGGCGTCCCGCACGGACCGGAATCCGGTGCCGACTCGTCCGGCAACCTGCATCCGTAGCGGTGCGGCGCGGTCGCGCACCACGGCGTGCAGAGCGCGGCCGGCGACGCTGTCGACGCGCTCCACGTCTCCTGCGAGCCGGTGCCAGAGGTCCTCCGTCATCGACATCCCCCGATCGTCGGCGCGGATTGTGTCAGAAGACACCCTGCCGTGCAGGGGTAACACTCGACGCAATTCTGAGAATGTGAGGGGATCTCGGTGGGAAGAAAAGCGACCGCGGGCCGGAAAACTGTGCAAAATCCCGGGTAAACGAGGCTCAGACCCTGAAAATCCCGGTGCAAGCCTGAGAAAACACTGTGGTCCCTTCCGTCACTCCTGCCACCCACTCGCCGGATACGTGACAATGGTCGGGTGAACGACGCCGATCAAGACACGACCGAGCTGCTCGACGAGCAGCCCACCCGCGGGAATCGCCTCTACCCGAGGGTGACGAGCTTCCGGTCCCGACGGGGAGCGTTGACCGAACCCCAGCAGCTGACGTGGGACCGGCTCTGGCCCCAGCTCGGCCGGGACGTCGGCGACGACCAGCTCGACATCGACGCGTGGTTCGGGCGTTCGGCACCCGTGGTGCTCGAGATCGGATCCGGAACGGGAACCGCCGCCGTCTCGATGGCGCGGGCCGAACCCGACGTGAATCTGATCGCCGTCGAGGTCTACCGGCCCGGCCTCGCCCAGACACTGCAGCGCATCGAGCGCACCCTCGACACCGACTCCCCGGTCACGAACCTGCGCATCCTGCGCGGCGACGCCGTGGAGGTGCTCGAGAAGATGGTTGCTCCCGGATCGCTGACCGGGGTGCGGGTCTTCTTTCCGGACCCGTGGCCCAAGGCCCGGCACCACAAGCGCCGGCTGCTGCAGGCCCCCACCTTCTCCCTGATCGCCGATCGCCTCGTGCCCGGCGGTGTGCTGCATGTCGCCACCGACCACGCCGAATACGCCGAAGCGATCCGGGAAACCGGAGACGCCGAGCCGCTGCTGAAGCCCCTGTCGGGGGAGTCGCCGATCAGCCTCGAGCGACCCGTGACCAAGTTCGAGGGGAAGGCCCACCAGGTGGGCAGCACCATCGCCGAAATGGTCTGGGGGAAGATCGGAGCATGAGCGTCCACGAAGAGCTGTCCGATACGACCGACCCCACCGCCATCGACAGCGGGCCTGTCGGCGGCAGCGACCAGCCCGGTCGTGTCCTTCTCGTGTGGGATGCTCCCAACCTCGATATGGGTCTCGGCGCCATCCTCGGCGGCCGGCCCACCGCCGCATACCGTCCCCGGTTCGACGCACTCGGCCGCTGGCTTCTCGGCCGCACCGCCGATCTGTCCCGCCGGACCGGTACTCCGCTCGAACCCGAGGCGACGGTCTTCACCAACATCGCCCCGGGCAGCGCCGACGTGGTGCGCCCGTGGGTGGAAGCCCTGCGCAATGTGGGCTTCGCGGTGTTCGCCAAGCCCAAGATCGACGAGGACAGCGACGTCGACTCCGATATGCTCGAGCACATCGAGTTGCGCCGGCGTGGCGGCCTTGCCGGCGTCATGGTGGCGTCGGCGGACGGGCAGGCGTTCCGCGAACCTCTCGAAGAGCTCGCAGCTGCGGGCATCGCGGTGCAGGTGCTGGGTTTCCGCGAGCACGCCAGCTGGGCGGTCACGTCCGAGATCCTCGACTTCGTCGATCTCGAGGACATCCCCGGGGTGTTCCGTGAACCGCTGCCCCGCGTCAGCCTGGAATCGCTGCCCGACGAAGGAGCCTGGCTGCAGCCGTTCCGACCGCTGTCCGCCCTCCTCGTGGGGCGCAAGAGCGTCGCCGAATAGGAGATCTAGTGTTCGACCGTTGGGGAACGCTCGTCTATCGCGCGCGCTTCACCGTCATTGCGGTGATGGTGGCGGCGCTGCTCGGGCTCGCCGGGTACGGACTGAGCCTGAACGACCATCTCAGCCAGAGCGGCTGGGACGATCCCGGCTCACAGTCCGTCGCCGCGGCGAAGCTGGCAGACGGCACGTTCGGCCGCGACACCAACGGTGACGTGCTGGTTCTGTACACCGCGCCCGAGGGCAAGACCGTCGACGACCCGGAGTTCGCCGCGAAGGTCACCGACAACCTCAACGCTCTGGTTTCCGAAAATCCCGAACACATTCTCAAGATCAACGGTGCGTACTGGCCCACCGAGACCGCGCCGTCGCTGCCGAGCCTGGCCGACGAGTCACGTCAGCACGCCCTCGCGTCGGTCGCCATCGCCGGCGCGAACGACACGGAGCTGACCGGGAACTTCCGCGACATCAAGGACAAGTTCTACATCGACGGTGTCGACGTCCAGCTCGCCGGTCTGCAGCCCATCTCCGGCGCGCTCAACGACACGATGGCCAACGACATCAAGCGCATGGAGATCCTGGCGATCCCGGCCGTCGGCATCCTCCTGTTCTTCGTGTTCGGTGGCGTCATCGCGGCAGCGCTGCCGCTGATCACCGGTGGTCTGACGATCGTCGCCGCAAACGGCGTCGTGCGGCTGATCACCAATTTCACCGAGGTCAACTCGTTCGTCGCGCCCGTCGTCTCGCTGATCGGACTGGGTCTGGCGATCGACTACGGCCTGTTCATGGTGTCCCGTTTCCGAGAAGAACTGGCCGAGGGCTACGACACCCCCGCGGCCGTCCGGCGCACCGTCATGACGGCCGGGCGCACCGTCATCTTCTCCGCGACGATGGTGGTCACCAGCCTCGGCGGCCTGCTCCTCTTCCCGCAGGGCTTCCTCAAATCCGTCTCCTACGGCGCGATCGCTGCGATTTCTCTCGCCGCCTTGCTGTCGGTGACGGTGCTGCCCGCCATTCTCGGCATCCTCGGCAAGCGCATCGACAAGTTCGGCATGAAGAAGTTCGGCCAGATCCAGTCGAACGAACAGGTCGAGAACAGTTACATCGGGCGGCTCACCCGCTGGGTCATGCTCAATCCGATGAAGGTGACCATCCCGACGGTCATCGGCCTGTTGCTGCTCATCACGCCGCTGACCGGTATCAAGTTCGGCGGCATCAACGAGACCTACCTGCCGCCCGACCACCCGACCCGCGTCGCGCAGGAACAGTTCGACGAGTTGTTCCCGGGACAGCGTGCCGAACCCGTGCGACTGGTGATCCAGGGTGCCCAGGGCGGCGACCTGAACAAGATCATGGAGACGGCGAACGCCGCGCCGGGTCTCGTCGAGGACTTCACGATCACGGGCCCGGCCAAGGACGGCGTGCGCGTCTTGAAGGCCGGTCTGACGGACCGCAACGAGACCGCTCCGACTATCGACTACCTGCACTCCGCGGAGTGGCCAGAGGGCGTCGAAGTGCTCGTCGGCGGTACGCCGGCCATCGAGCAGGATTCGATCGCCGCGCTCCTCGACACGCTGCCCTTGATGGTGCTGGTCGTGGTGTCGCTGACGATCATTCTGATGTTCCTGGCCTTCGGATCGCTGGTGTTGCCGATCAAGGCCGTCCTCATGAGCGCGTTGGGTCTCGGCTCGACACTCGGCATCCTCACCTGGATCTTCATCAACGGCAACGGCGCAGAGCTACTCAATTTCACGCCGGGACCGATCATGTCTCCGGTGCTCGTGCTGATCATCGCGATCGTGTACGGGCTGTCGACCGACTACGAAGTCTTCCTGCTCTCCCGGATGGTCGAAGCCCGGGCACAGGGCGCGAGCACCACCGAATCCATTCGCGTGGGCACGTCGCACACCGGCCGCATCATCACCGCCGCCGCGCTGATCCTGATCGTGGTCACCGGTGCGTTCGCGTTCTCGGAACTGGTGATGATGAAGTACATCGCCTACGGCATGATCGCCGCTCTCGTCATCGACGCGACGGTCATCCGTATGTTCCTGGTACCGGCAGTGATGAAGTTGCTCGGCGACGACTGCTGGTGGGCACCTGCGTGGATGAAGCGGATCCAGGAGAAGGCCGGCCTCGCCGAACCGATTCTCGCCGACGAACTGATGCCCGAGGACGTGCCCGAACTCATCACCGTCGGCATGTTCGGTCCCGCGACCGTCTCGGCCACCGGTTCACATCGTTTCCCGGCAGGGATGTTCGGCGACGCAACCGACCTCACTCAGCCGCTGCCCAAGATCGCAGCGCCGCGACCGGCGTCCGAGCAGCGCAAGTTCCGCGATCTCACGCCGCAGCCGCGTCGCCAGGGTCCCGGGCGCCCGGTGCCTCGTCCTCCGGCCCACCGGCCCCGTCCGGATCAGCAGCGGGCAGGCGACCCGCGTCACCGGGCTGTCGACGGCCGTCCGATGCCGCGCGCAGGTGAGCCGGCGGCTCCGGGCCACGGCTCCCCGCAGCAACTGCCGCCGCAGCGCCGGCCGCAGGGTCCGGCCGGTGCGGGCGACGAACGTCAGGGTCCGCCGCTGCCCCCTCGGCGCCCCCGGGCACCGCAGGGCCAGGTTCCGGATCAGCTTCCGCCGATGCCGCAGCGACGGGGCGCAGACGCGCCTCCCGTCGACCCGGCGCAGGCACAGCCGCCGCAGGGCCGGCCTACGGCAGCGTCCCAGCCGCCCACGGCGGCCATGCCCCCGCTCCCCAGGCGCCGACGGGGCGACGTTCCCCCGCCGCTGCCGCAGAACTTCGTGCGGCCGTCCGCCACGAACCCGGATCCGGCCGGCAACCCGCCGGTGAACGGTGGTGCCGAGGGAACGCGACAGGACGGAGAGCCGTCGACGGGTGCCGGGCGGGCACGCGATCCGCAGGCGATCGAGAGCTGGCTGTCGCAGCTGCGCCGAGCTGCTCCCGGGTCGGGACAGCACGCGCATCGCCCGCCGGAAACCGGACCGCGGCCGCAAGCCGGTCCGCGGCCGGAGCCGGGTTCCCGCCCACCGGCGGGGCTGTTTCCGCAGGCCGAACCGCGCCCACCGGCGGGACAGCAGCCGCAGGGCGGACCGCGCCCACCGGTGAGACAGCACCCGCAGCCCCGGCCGCGTCCGCAGGCGGGGCAGTACCCGCAGCAGCCGCCGAACCCGCAGCAGCGCCCGCAACCCGGGCAGTATTCGCAGCAGTCACCTCAGCGGCCGGTGCCACGGAACGGTGCCACGGAACGGTCGCCCGAGGCGCCCACCGATTCGGAGCCCGACCACGCGGACGATCCGAACGATCCGCACCGTCGGCGGCACGGCACCGACACCGGCGGGTCGATCAGTGTGAGTGAACTGATCGCGCGCCGGCAGCAGCCCTGAGCCGGACGGACGGAACGGCGGTGCGGGCGGGTTCTACGCGCCGTTGATGAACTTGCGCAGCCGCATGCCGAACGGGTGTGTGACGTTGAGGTTGCCGCAGAAGATCTTCCCGACCACGACGACGTGCAACGGGCCGAACGGCGCGCCGCCGCGCACTTTCGTGGTGGCGCTCGACGCGACGGTTTCGACACCGTTGATATCGGCTGTGGCTTCGGCGGGCAGCAGGATCGAGATCGAACTGAACGAGTCGTTCACCTCGATTCGCACGACCTGCGTCTGCATCACCGCCTCGGTGAAGTCCAGGTTGACCGAGGACGCGAACGTATCGAGCCGGAGAACCGGCGCGACCTCCCACCGGCCCTTGCGGGTCAGGGACGACAAACGCCCCTTGAGTACGAGCGGACCGCCCGGCCCGGTCGCCGGGTACGCGGGGGCGGTGCTCGCCTGTTGCTGGGGCAGGAACGCCGGTGCGGCCTGCGGCAGGTACTCGGGCCGCATCTGGATGCCGGGCAGGTCGACGAGAACCTGATTGAGATCGCCACGCGTTTTCGCTGCCAGGACGGTGTCCATCCGTTCGGTGAACTCGCCGAGCGAGAGCATTCCCTGTCCTACGGCTCGCTGGAGAAGCTCGCCCACATGTTCGCGTTCGGCGTCCGAAACGCGCAGATCCTTCGGGTCCATACGTACAGAATAGGATCTGTGACACTCTTCGTCCCGACCGGAAGCGCGCGGCCTCCTGCCGGATCGCGGAACCGCAAGTGCCGCCGCGCCGAGCGACTTCTCACCTCTCCGTGGTGCCGAAGGTGACCACGACGCGCTGTGACCGTCCATACAGTGGTTTGATCTGAAGTCGTGCTGAGGTCCTATCGAGCCGTCGCCGCGACACTGCGTAGTCGCTGGCCGCTCTATATGGCCTCGATGGGCGCCTCCAACCTGTTCGGCGCCATGCTGGTGTTCGCCTTCGTGCGCTACGGCGTTCCGTTCGCGGACGACGACTTCGACACCGTCGACCGGGTTCAGAACTTCACCGTGTTCGCGGTGTACCTCGTCTTCGCCGGCATCGTGAGTCTCACCGCTGCGGCGCTGATGCTTCGTTCGGTGGTGCGCTGGCAACTCCGCGGTGGCCCGCCCACCCGGTCCGAGCAGATGGCGGCACTGCACGCGCCGTTGCGTCAGGCGATCGTGCACCTCGGACTGTGGTTGCTCGGCGGCGTCTTGTTCGTGTTCCTCACCGCCGGGGAGACGCCTTCCCTCGCCGTCGCGGTCGCGATCACCGTGGCGATGGCCGCGACGAGCACGTTCGGGTTCACCTACATGCTCGGCGAGCGGATTCTGCGCCCCGTCGCGGCCCGTGCACTGAGCGAAGGCAACTTCGATCGCACCATGGCTCCGGGCGTCGGCACCCGTCTCGCGATGACGTGGGGACTGGGCACCTTGATGCCCGTCGCGGGGATCGTCCTGCTGTGCGTCACCCAGATCACCACCGACTCCGCGTTCTCGTCCGACGCACTCGCCTACGCGGTACTCGCGCTTGCGGTCACGTCCATCCTGCTGGCCCTCGTGCTGTCGTTGCTGACCTCGGCGCAGATCTCCGACCCGATCAAGCAGTTGCGCTGGGCGATCGAACGCGTGCAGCGCGGCGCGTCGGCCGTGCAGGTGGAGGTGTTCGACGGCAGCGAGATCGGACGCCTGCAAGTGGGCTTCAACCGGATGATGGCGGAGGCCGACGAGCGCCGCCGGCTCCGCGAGTTGTTCGGTCAGCACGTCGGTGAAGACGTGGCCCGGCGGGCACTGCAGTACGGCACCGAACTCGGCGGTGAGACCCGCTACGTGGCCGTGCTGTTCGTGGACATGGTGGGGTCGACCGCCACCGCGGCCGAGCGTCCTCCCAACGAGGTCGTCGATCTCCTCAACGAGTTCTTCCGGGTCGTGGTGGAGGTCGTCGATCGGCACCACGGCTTCGTCAACAAGTTCATGGGCGACGCCGCCCTGGTGATTTTCGGGGCGCCGCTCGACCGGCCCGATGCACCCACCGCTGCGCTGGGTGCAGCACGCGAACTGCGCTTCGCGCTCGACGACATCACCGGTCTCGACGTCGGTATCGGTGTCTCGGCCGGACTCGCGGTGGCAGGAAACATCGGCGCGGCCGAACGCTTCGAATACACCGTCATCGGCGACCCGGTCAACGAGGCGTCGCGCCTGACGGAACTGGCCAAGCTCCGTCCGAGCCGCGTTCTTGCGTCGTCGAGCGCACTCTATTTCGCCGACGACGACGAGCGTGGGCACTGGGAACTCGGCGACGAGGTGCAGCTTCGCGGGCGGCGCAGGGTCACGCAGCTCGCCTCGCCCGTCCATTATCCGAGCGGGCCGCGTCCGGGTGACGACTCCGCGGATCGGGTGGGTTAGCACAGGGAGGTACGTCACGGGCGGACGCTAATTGCGGCACCTACATACCTGCGTCGGTTACGGTGAATGGCGTGGCGCAGCCGCAGGACGACCTCTCTGGCCCCGACGCCACACCGCGCCGGGGCCGTTTCCTGTGGATCAAATGGCTGGTCGCGGCGGCTCTGATCGCGTTGCTCACCGCCGAAGCCATCTACCTGTGGCCCACGATGAGCGATTCCTGGAAAGCGCTCACCGGCATCCACTGGGGCTGGTTCGCAGCGTGTGTCGCCGCTCAGATGATCTCCCTGAGCGGTTTCGCGGGAGTCCAGCAGCAGCTGTTGCACGCCGGCGGTGTGCGAGTAGGTCACTTCCGCTCGGCATCGGTGATCTACGGCAGTACCGCCATGGCGGTCACGCTGCCGGCAGGCCCGGTGTTCTCGACCGCGTTCACCTACAGGCAGACCCGCAAGTGGGGCGCGACCCCCGTGGTGGCGTCCTGGCAGCTCGCGGTATCCGGCGTCATCGCGGCGGCCACGCTGGCCTCCGTCGGGGTCGCGGGAGCGTTCGCGGTGGGCACGCGGATCAGTCCGGTGACGCTGGTCCTGTCGCTGGCGGGCCTCATCGCCATGTTCTACGGGCTGCGGTATGTCGCCCGTAACCCGTCGTCGATCGAGGCAGCCGGCACCTGGGTGCTCACCCGTGTCAACAGGGTGTCCGGAAAGCCCGCGGATACCGGCTTCGGCCTCTTCGATCGGGTGCTCGCCCAACTCGAGGCTGTCGAACTCGCGCGACGCGACGCAGTCGCGGCGATCGCGTGGTCGGCCGTGCACCGGGTCTTCGATGTCGCATGCCTCGGTCTCGCGTGCTGGGCGGTGGGAGGTTCCCCGTCGCTCGCAGGTCTGTGCATCGCGTTCGCCGCTGCCAAGGCGGTGGGCAGCGTGCCGTTGGCGCCCGGCGGGCTGGGGTTCGTCGACGGAACTCTGATCGCCACGCTCACCGCGGCGGGTCTGACCGCTCCCCAGTCGCTGGCCGCGGTGTTCGTGTACCGCGCGGTGAGTTTCGGTTTCGTCGCGCTCACCGGCTGGGGCACGATCGCGGCGATGTACCGCGGGGGCAACGCGGGTGAGGACATCGACCCTGCCGCCGAACGTGAGGAACAGGATCGCAGCGCCGTCGCGCGGCGGCGTAAGCCTGCGGACACCTCGGACAACACCGACCTTCTGTGATCTGCGCCACCAAGTAGTTGCGCGCGCAACAAAGTCGTGTCATGGTTGTCGCATCAAGTTGAAGTTTCAATAATCTACGAGGAGACAACGCGATGACGACCGCCACCACCACCTTTCCCGGCCTCACCACAGGGATCTGGGCCCTCGATCCGGTCCACTCCAACGTCGGCTTCACCGTCCGGCACCTCATGGTGAGCAAGGTGCGCGGAAGCTTCGAGAGCTTCTCCGGCGCGATCACCGTCGCCGAGGACGGCACCGCATCGGTTCGCGCCGACATCGACGTCGCGTCGATCAGCACCAAGAACGCCGATCGCGACGCCCACATCCGGTCGGCCGACTTCTTCGACGCCGAGCAGTTCCCCGTCGCGACCTTCGTCTCCACCGGTGTCCGCGCGGACGGCGACGACTACATCGTCGACGGCGACTTCACGCTCCGCGGCGTCACCAAGCCGGTCGAGCTGCGCCTCGAGTACAACGGCGTCAACGCCGGAATGGGCAACGGCCCGGTCGCCGGGTTCGACGCCACGACCGTGATCAACCGCAAGGACTTCGGCATCTCCATCGACATGCCGCTCGAGGGCGGCGGCGCCGTCGTCGGCGACAAGATCACTCTCCACCTCGAGATCGAGGCCGGCCTGCAGGCCTGATCCCCCCGACATCTCCCGCGCCATCGCCCTCGGGCGTCCCTCCGCACGGAGGGGCGCCCGTCGGTGCATTCGGACACGTTCGCCACGGCGCTACCCTGAAGCCGTGAAAAAGTACGCCCCCGCGCTGGTTGCCGACGTGGTCCTGATCCTCGTGTTCGCAGCCCTCGGCCGATCCAGCCACGAAGAAGTCCTCGATCTCGTCGGCCTGGCACGCACCGCGTGGCCGTTCCTCGGCGGGCTGACCGTCGGCTGGTTCCTCGTCGCGTGGCTCTACCGCGACAAGTTCGACGCGTTCGCCGCAGCACCCACCGGCCTTCTCGTCTGGGTGAGCACGCTTGTCGGCGGCATGCTGCTCCGCGCGGCGACCGGTCAGGGAACCGCCACCGCCTTCATTCTCGTCGCCACCGGCTTCCTCGGCGTGACTCTGATCGGCTGGCGACTTCTCGCCCGTGTGGTCCGACGGTCCGATTCTCGGGTCGCGTGAGAACAACCACTGTGTGATTTTTCGAGATCGATTGGCTCGAGGGTGTCCCACGGTGAAACAGTGGATATATGACTGACACCGCTTCAGTGCCGGAGTCGCGATCCGATACGAGGTTTTTCGGCCAGCCTCTGGCGCTGGCCAACCTGTTCGGCGTCGAGATGTGGGAGCGATTCTCCTTCTACGGCATGCAGGGCATCCTCATCTACTACCTGTACTACTCGGTTGCCGAGGGTGGTCTGGGGATCAGCAATGCCGCCGCAACCTCGATCGTCGGCGCGTACGGCGGCACGGTCTATCTGTCGACGATCCTCGGGGGATGGATCGCCGACCGTCTCCTCGGCTCCGAACGGACACTGTTCTACAGCGCGATCCTGATCATGTTCGGCCACATCGCGCTCGCGCTGCTGCCGGGCTTCATCGGTGTCGGCGTGGGCCTCATCCTCGTGGCCGTGGGCAGTGGCGGACTCAAAGCGACCGCAACCTCGATCGTCGGTGACCTCTACGACGAGAAGGACCAGCGCCGCGACGCCGGATTCTCCATCTTCTACATGGGCATCAACATCGGCGCCCTCGTCGGTCCGCTGCTCACGGGGTTCCTGCAGGTCCGGTACGGGTTCCACTGGGGATTCGGACTCGCCGCGATCGGCATGTTCCTCGGCCTGTTGCAGTACACGCTCTACCGCAAGCACCTCGGTGACATCGGCAAGGTTCCGCCGAACCCGTTGCCGGCGGAAAGCCGGATGCGTGTCGGCGGAATCGCACTGGCCGCGCTCGTTCTGGTCGTGATCCTCGCCTCCACCGGCATCATCTCCGCGAACAGTCTGTCCGACATCGTCGTCACCCTGACGGTCATCGCGGCAATCACCTACTTCGTGGTCATCCTCTCGAGCAAGAACATCACCTCGGTCGAACGCAGCCGGGTGCTGTCCTTCATCCCGATGTTCGTGGCGAGCGCCGTGTTCTGGTCGCTGTTCCAGCAGCAGTTCACGATGGTCGCGGTGTACGCCGATACCCGCCTGAACCGCGACCTGTTCGGGTGGGAGTTCCCGCCCTCGTGGGTGCAGTCCATCAACCCGGTGTTCATCATCGCGTTCGCCGGTGTCTTCGCGGCTGTGTGGACCAAGCTCGGGCCGCGCCAGCCGTCGTCGCCGATCAAGTTCGCTGCCGGCACGATCATCATGGGCATCGCGTTCCTGTGCTTCATCCCGATGGCGGGTGGCGGTGCCAACAGCGCCCCGCTGCTCGGCCTGGTCGGCATCCTGCTGCTCTTCACCTTTGCCGAGTTGCTGCTGTCGCCGGTCGGCCTGTCGCTGACCACGAAGCTCGCCCCGAAGAGCTTCCATACACAGATGGTCGCGTTGTTCTATCTGTCGGTCGCCCTCGGCAGCGCGATGGCCGGCACGCTGGCGGGTTTCTACGACGAGACCAACGAAGTGCCGTACTACCTGTGGATCGGCGGCGCCTCGATCGCGGTCGGCGTTGCCCTTGCCGTGGGTTCGCCCTGGATCAAGAAGCTGATGCACGGCGTGAACTGAGTGCCGCCCGGAGGTCTCGCCGCGTTGCCACGGACGCGGTTCACGTGAGCGCGAGCCACGCGGCGAGACCGAATCCTGCCGTCGCGACACCTACGCGAAGCGCGGTCGGCGGGATCCGCGCGACCAGTGGGGGTCCGCACCAGCCGCCGGCGAACGCGCCGAGAGCCATCGCGAGGGCCGCCGGCCAGTGCACCGGCCCGAACACGGCGAATCCGATCGCGGCGACGAGGTTCGCGGTACCCAGCAGATAACTCTTGAGGATGCTGGCCCGCCATATGCTCTCGGACGTACAGATCAAGGTCACGGCCAGAATCATGACGCCGGCGCCCGCACCGAAGTAGCCGCCGTACACGGCCACGACGAACAACGCAGCGGCGTACGCACGCGGCAGGTCGCGGCCGCGCGCCAAAGCGCGGATACGGGGCTGAAGCAGCAATGCGAGAGAGGCGAGTGCCACCAGATACGGCACGACCGCCTCGAACGAACCGGCCGGTGCGACGAGCAGCACCCCGGCTCCGATGGCGCCGCCCAACGCGGCGTAGGCCGTCCACCTCCACACCCGCGGCCCGGTATCGACGACTTCACGAACGGAGTTGGTGAGCGCTCCGACGCCGACGCCGACCATCGCGACCGTGTTCGTCACGTTCGCCGCGACCGGCGGCAACCCGACGGCGAGCAGTGCCGGATACGACACCAATGATGCGAGCCCCGTGACGAATCCGACCACTCCCGCGAAGAAACCCGCAACCACGAGCAGCAGCAGTTCCAGAACCGTCACGATCGCCGAACCTACCGCCTGCCGCCCCCGGTCGCCCGGACGGGCGTTCCGCCGGGACGGTCGCCGGGCGAGGTCAGAAAGCCTCGTCCGGCTGCGCGAGTTTGCTGAGGAATGTATCCGCGACCTTGATTGCCCGGTCTCCCCCGTCGGCGTCGGCGACGAATACCGCGAACGCGATATCGCCGCTGTAGCCGTAGAACCACCGGTCGTCCCCGCTCGCGGCGGCGACTCCCGACAGTCCCGCGTGCTTACGCAGGAAGGACGCTGGTCCCTTCTGTACGTTGTCGGCCATCATGCCGCGCAGCGCGTCGACGACGTGCGGGGGCAACGCGTCGACCGGGTCGTTGATCGTCGCGGGCTGACCCTGCACGATCGACGGCGCCACAGCCTCGCCGCGCGCAACGGATGCGGCCAGAACAGCTGCCCCGAGGGGGCTGATCAGTGCGTCGTCGTTGCCGGATCCGGCGAACTGCACCACTCCGGATCGCGTATTGCCGATCTGGCTGGTCTCGAAATCGAAGCCGGGCACGCTGACGTCGAGGCCGAGTCCGAGCCGGCGGGCCGTCTCTGCGAGATCTTCCGAGCTCACATCGGCGCCGTCGATGCCCTTGTCGAGTCCGGCGGCCAACCGGACCGGGTCGAGCGTGCCTCCGGCCGGGTACATGCCGTGGGTCGCGACCGGACCGAGTTCCATCGCCCAGTTGTTCACGTCGGCGGCGAGGACGCCGCCCGTGGACGGCTGGATCGCGACGAGCGCGGTGGGCGTTCCCGTGGTGACCACCGCTTCCTTCGCGGCAAGCTGCACCTTCGAGTCCACCATGGCATTGAGGTCCGGGGGCGGCGGCCCCTGGAAGCCCGCAACCTGGATCGGACCTTCCTCGGGATCTTCGAGCGTGACCGCCCAACCCGCGGTACGGTCGCGTTCGAGTTGCCACGCCGAGCGCAGCGTATCGAGCAACGGCGTGGAGATCCGTCGATCGGCACTGATCAGCGTGGGAGTCTGGATCACTTCGACACCGGGGATCGACTCGATGTCGCTCCCGAGGAACTGATAGTCCTGGTCCCGCAGTTTGACGGCGGTGATCCGGTTGCCGGGGTCGTTCGCGAGCCGGTCCTGCATCAGTTGCGCGGTGATGACCGGCGCGACAGGTGCGAGCACCTCGGCCAGCCGGGTCGTGGTCGCGCCGGGGTCGGGCATGGCGGCGGGATCGAGCACGACGGCGTTGATCGTCTGTTCCTCCATGAGGAGGCGGCCCGTGCGGTCGAAGATCTTCGGGGGCGCGGCGTCGGTGCGGACGTGGTGAACGGTTCGTCCGCCGCCGAGGTCGGGCACGATGATGTCCGGGTCCCACGACACTCGCCAGCCCACGCCGAGTTTCCTGACCGCACCGTCGACCTGGTAGCCCCAGTCCATGCCCTCGCCGAAATTCCAGGCGGCGGAGAGCGTGAAATACCCGGACTCACTGTTCAGTTCGACGAACTGCGAGACCTCGTAGTCGACCGTGCCGTCGGACAGGCCGTCGAACATCTGCCCGATGGTGCTTTCTGCTGCGCTCGGGTACGACGTGAGCGAGGCCGCTGAGGCAGGGTCACGGGCGTCGAGAGCGGCGACGAAATCGTCGACCAGGCCACGCGCGTCGGTCCGTGAGCCGTTGACCACGAAGGCAGTGACCGCCACGGCGACAACCAGAACGACGACCGCTGTGAGGGCGAGCACGCGCATCCGCCCCCTGCGCCGCCACTCACGAAATCCCATGACAACCAACCTTCACTTCAGCCACAGGAGGAACAAGCACGGCGTGCCTACGAACGAATCACAATTACGCCACACGTCCGATTACCCCCTCAACCACCTGCCGGCGGCTTCGACTGCGGGAGCCGAACCGTTCGCCCCTGCCACGAACACTGCGAAGGCCAGATTATCGCGTGATCCGATGAACCATCCGTGCGCCCCGTCGTTTTCACCGTACTCTGCGGTCCCGGTCTTACCCGTCAGATCGGGGATGTCTCGCAACATACTTGCTGTACCGCCGGTTATCGTCTCGCGCATCATGGTTCGCAGCGCAGCGGTCACTTCGGCCGGTGCCGGAGCGATTTCCTCGTCCACGGTCGTCGCACTCCCCTCGACGAGTACCGGCAGCGGAGCGCTCCCGTTCGCCACGGCCGCCGCGACGAGGGCCATACCGAAGGGTGTCGCGGTGACCTGTCCCTGTCCGATCGCCGATTCGACGAGGGCTGCGGGAGTGTCCGTTTCCGGTACCGATCCGGTGACGGTCACAAGTCCGGGCGTGACATAGTCGGCGCCGAGCCCGAACTGGCGAGCCGCGTCCGTCAGTGCGGTCGGAGGCAGGTTCACGGCGAGCTGTCCCATCGTGGTGTTGCACGAGAACGCGAACGCTGTGTGCAACGGCACCGCCCCCAGATCGAAGCTCTCGTCGTTCGGGATCGTGCGGTCCTCGATCGTCGCCACTCCGGGACACGGCAGGACCGTGTCCGGATCCGCGAGGCCGGCCTGAAGCGCGGCCGAGGTGGTGACGACCTTGAAGGTCGAGCCCGGCGGATACAGGCCGGTGAGCGCGAGCGGACCTTCGCGGTCGGCGGCGGCGTTCTGCGCGATCGTGCGCACGGCGCCCGTCGAGGGCTCGATGCCGACGATCACCGCGGGAGTGTCGAGGGAGGCGAGCGCAGCTTCCGCCCCGATCTGCAATTGCGGATCGATCGTGGTGGACAGGTCGGGCGCCTCGGGCCCTGTCTCGCCGGCCACCTGCTGCGCGGTCCCGTCCGGCTCGACCCGCTGGACCACCCACCCCGCGGATTCGGCCTGTCCCTGTTCCCACAACTCCACCAGGCCGGACCACACCGGCGAGGCCAGCGCCCGGTCTGCGACCAGCAATCTCGATTGCGGAACGAGCGTGACGCCGGGCAGGGCGGTCAGCTGCTGCTCGATCGGAGCCAGGTCGTCCTCGCGCAGCGAGATCGCGGTCAGCGACTGTCCGGGCGCTTTCGCCCGATCGGCGGCGAGAGACTCTGCGGTGATCGTCGGCGCAACGGGCGCGAGCAGCGGTGCGACTGCCGCGGGGTCGGCGTTCGCATCGAGATTCACCACCGTGACGACCTGCTCGCTGAACAGGGTGCCGCCCGCCCGGTCGTAGATCGTCGGCGGCGCACCCGCGGTGGTCACCAGACGCACTGCTGCCCCGTGCGCGAGTTCCGGGGAGAGCACAGCCGGATCCCAGCGCACTCTCCACGAGTCGGAGTCCTCCACAGCCGACCCCGTCGTCCGGTACGCCCAGTCGCGTCCCTCCCCGAAATTCCACGAGACATCGAGGTCGAAGGTGTTGCCGTCGCCCGTGCCCGCAACGCCGACCACCGGATCGCTGGTGCCGAGGCCGTCGAACATGCCGGTGATCGCGGCGGCCGCGGCCTGCGGGTCGGTGGTGAGCGCGGCCGCTGCCTGCACATCGCCCGCGTCGAGCGCGGATGCGAACTCCGCGGCCACCGTCTCGGGCTGGTCCGGCCCCAACAAGCCGCATCCGGCTGTCACGAGCACGAGGACCGGTGCCACGCCTGCAGAAACCCACTGCCGTCGAATACGCACGACGTCGATCATGCCCAAATTCTCGACGATGTGCCGGACAGTACGCGCCGCCGGGAGCGTCGGGGAGGGTGTCGATATTCGGTTGCACGACCGTCGTCACACGACCTACCGTGGTACTCGGCCCTGTCACCGAACGAGTGGAGAACTGCGTTGCTCCGGTAGTGGTTGTCGACCACGCGGCACACCCGCGATCGATCCACCTTTCAGGAGCACTCATGTCTTCCCTCTCGGGCATCACGCTGTCCGGCCTCACGTACGACCATCCCGACGGCACCCGCGTCTTCGAGAACCTCGACGCGACTTTCACACTCGGGCGCACCGGTCTCGTCGGGCGCAACGGAACCGGGAAAAGCACACTTCTCCGTCTCGTCGCCGGGCACCTCCGGCCGCGGAGCGGTGCGCTGACCGTCCGGGGCCGAGTCGCCTTTCTCCAGCAGGACGTCACGCTCGATCCGTCGGTAACCGTCGCGGCGGTACTCGGGTTGGACGAGATTCGAAGGGCCCTGCGGCGAATCGAATCCGGCGTCGGAGACGCCGGCGATTTCGGCATCGTGGGCGACCGCTGGGACATCGAGGAGCGCGCCCTCGCACTCGTGCACCGGCTCGGTCTGGAACGAATCGTGCACGACGAAGGCGACTTCGACCGCACCGTGGGTGGCCTCTCCGGGGGAGAAACGATGCTGCTCGCCTTCACTGCACGGTTGCTCGACGAACCGGACGTGCTGTTGCTCGACGAACCCACCAACAATCTCGACGCGGAGGGACGCGCGCGACTGCAACAGGCCCTCGACCGTTTCGCCGGCACCGTCGTCGTCGCCGGTCACGACCGCGACCTCCTCGACCGGATGGACACGATCGCCGAACTCCGCGACGGGCAACTCCGGCTGTTCGGTTGCGGATACAGCGAATACGAGCAGATCGTCGCTGCGGAACAGGAGGCGGCACGTGCCGCCGTGCGCGACGCGCGCAACGACGTCCGGCGTCAAACACGAGATCTCGCAGCCGCGCAGGCGACCCTCGCGCAACGACAACGGTACGGACGCAAGATGTTCGAGCAGAAACGCGAACCGAAGATCGTCATGGGTGCGCGTAAACGGCAGGCTCAGGAATCGGCGGGACGGTACCGCCGTGAACACGAGGCGAATCTCGACTCCGCGCGAGCGCACCTCGCACACGCGCAGGACGCCGTGCGCGACGACCGGGAGATTCGTGTCGACCTTCCGGAAACCACCGTGCATCCGGGTAGTCGCGTGGCGGAAGGGCCACTCGAGATCGTCGGACCGGAACGTATCGCTCTCGGCGGCCCCAACGGTTCCGGCAAGACGACACTGCTCGACCGCATCGTCGGGGCCGGCCCTCTTGTGCCGTTCGCGCTGCTCCCCCAGCGACTCGACATCTTCGACGACACGCTGTCGGTGGTGGAGAACGCAGAACAGCGGGCACCTCATCTGCCACCACAGGAGATCAGGGCGCGACTGGCCCGGTTCCTGTTCCGGGGCAGCGACGGCGACGTGCCGGTCGGTGCGCTGTCGGGCGGAGAACGGCTGCGGGCCGCATTCGCGATCGTCCTCGCGGCAGATCCGCCGCCCCGCCTGCTGCTGCTCGACGAGCCGACCAACAACCTGGATCTGCCGAGCCTCGATCATCTGACGCAGGCGCTGCACGGATTCGCGGGCGCACTCGTGGTCGTCTCGCACGACAAGCGGTTCCTCGACGACATCGGGATCACCCGGTCGGTCACACTGGGCACATGAGTGTCACGACCAACCCCGCCGACGGAATCCATCTCTCGTACTCCATTGCCGGCTCGGACGAGAAGAACGCTCCCGATGTGATGCTCGTGCACGGGAGCGCGCTGTCCTCCTCGGTGTGGCGAGGTTTCGGCTACGTGCGCGCGCTCGGCGACCGGTACCGCCTGATCCTTCCGGACCTGCGTGGACACGGCCGCAGCGACACCCCGCACGAGCCCGACGCGTACGCGATGGATCGCATCGTCGGTGATCTGCTGGCCGTGCTCGACGCCGCGGACGTCGAGCGCGTGCACTACGTCGGGTACTCGTTCGGCGCGAGGGCGGGGCTGGCGCTGGCCCTGGCCGCTCCGGACCGGGTCGCCGGCCTGGTCCTGCTCGGCGGCAGCGCACGACCACAGCGCGGGGCGATGGACGCGATGTTCTTTCGCGGCTGCGTCGACGTGCTCGAGCGCGACGGCATGGAGGGTTTCGTCCGCGAGTGGGAACGACAGCGGCAGGAACCGGTGGACGCGGCCACGCGGGCGGCGTTCCTCGCGAACGACCCACTCGCGCTGGCCGCGTACTTCCGGCGCTCCGACCTCGAGCCCGGGATCGACGACGAGGCCCTCGCGGCACTCGATGTTCCGACGATCGCGGTCGCCGGGTCCGAGGACCACATGCGCGTGGACGACACCCGCGCGATATCGCGCTCGATCCCGGGCGCGCGTCTGGCCGTGCTGCGTGGGTTCGACCACGCGACGACGGTGGCGGCGCTACCGGAGGTTCTCTCCGTCATCGAGCCGTTTCTCGAGGCCCGGACCGTGCGCTGACCGGGCCTCGCGCTCAGCTCACGGCTGCGGGACGACGGGCAGCCATCGCTTCGCAGATGAGCGCCTTGACCGCGCGTTTCATCACTTCGACGGCGTCCGGCACGGGTAGACGCAGCACGTCGCGGAGCGAAACCCACATCGGCCACGTCGTGCTGATCGCGATCGAACTCTCGATCTGGCAGCGCACTTCGCTTCCCACACCGTCGAGTTCCCGCGCGAACAACACTTGCGCTTCGAACGCCGCCCGCTCGAAGTAGCGCAGACGATTGTGCTGGAGTTCCCGCGAGAACGGCGCCCGAATCTCCGACGATCGGGCGAACGGCGCAATGAATTCGAGCAGTTCGGCCCGCTGGCGGCAATACGCATCGATCCGCTCGGAGAGCGGCAACGACGGATCCACGGGCTCGTACGCGTCGTCCTGGCGCCGTAAGAGTTCGGCGCCGGTCGCCTCGAACAGCTTCTCGAGATCTCCGAAATGACCCCACAGGGACCGCAAAGACACACCTGCGCGCGCCGCGATCTGCGCTCCTGTGGGTTTGAGTTCACCGGCACGGATCAACGCAATATGCGCGTCGATCACGGCCTGCCGCGTGCGTTCGGCACGCGCCGACCGCCCGTCGACATGGCCTGGTGGCCTGATTCCGGTGTCCATATCGTACGCGTACATCGCTCCCCCGATTTCCGCTCGATAACTATGTACCGGCCACTCCCCTCGTCGGTGGCCGGATTGTTGTAGTGCCGAGAATAGACGACACGCCGGGCGAATTTGAGAATGCCCGACGTGTCGTTATCGAAACCAGCGAAATTACCTGGACAGCAATCCCTTCGCGATGTGCGTCACCTGAATCTCGTTGCTCCCCGCGTAGATCATCAGTGATTTCGCATCGCGGGCGAGCTGCTCCACGCGGTACTCGGCCATATAGCCGTTTCCGCCGAACAACTGCACCGCCTCCATCGCGACATCGGTCGCGGCGCGCGACGAGTAGAGCTTCATCGCCGATGCCTCGGACAGGCTCACAGGCTTCCCGGCCTCTGCGCGTTCGATGGCACTGAACACCATGTTCTGCACGTTCACCCGCGCGATCTCCATCTCCGCGAGCTTGAGCTGGATCAGCTGGAACCGGCCGATTTCGCTGCCCCAGAGCTTGCGCGACTTGGAGTACTCGACACACAGCTTCAGGCACTGCTCGATGATGCCCAGCGACAGGTACGCGATCCCGATGCGTTCTGCCGCGAACGATTCCTTCGCGCTGTCCTTGCCGTCGCTCTTGCCGCTGTCCTCGGTCTCCCCGAGGAGTCGGTCCCGGGTGATGCGCACATTGTCGAAGAACAATTCGCCGGTGGGCGAGGAGTTCATGCCCATCTTCTTGAACGGCGGGCTCTGGGTGAGCCCCTCCATTCCCTTGTCGAGCACGAACGCGAGTACTTTGCGATCGCGCCGGTCGACGGAGGCGTTTCCTTCGTCGAGCTTCGCGTAGACGATGATGACGTCGGCGTACGGCCCGTTGGTGATGAACGTCTTCTGTCCGTTGAGGATGTAGTCGTCACCGTCCCGGCGGACCGTGGTCTTCATTCCGCCGAAGGCGTCCGAGCCGGAATCGGGTTCGGTGATCGCCCACGCGCCGACCTTCTCGAAGGTCACGAGTTCGGGCAGCCACCGCTTCTTCTGTGCGAGCGTTCCGCGGCTGCGAATCGTACCGGCGGTAAGACCCAGGCTGACACCGAGAGACGCCACGAGACCGAGACTGACCCCCGCGATCTCGATGTTGAGCAATGCCGCCATTCCGGGAGAACCGCCCATGCCGCCCGATCCGGACGACTTCTCACCCGATTCTTCCTTCGCGAGTGCCCGTTCGAGCGATTCCCGAGCCATCTCGTCGATGCCGAACGTCGAGTACAACTTGCGAATGATGTCGTAGGGCGGCAACTCACCCGACTCGAGCCTGTCGACATGCGGACGGAGTTCCTTCTCGATGAATCCGCGCAGTGCATCGCGGAACATGAGGTCTGTATCTGACCACTCGTACATCTCCGAAATATAGAACACGTTCCGGTTTCTGTATATGCTCCGCATCGTCGGCAGCCTCTCCGAAACCCACCCGGACGGCGGGTAGCCGGGGTTACTGTTTCGTCCCGAACACGCTGCCGGGGAGGTCTCGAAGTGGATGTCGTGGCACTTCACATGAGCGACGGATTGATCGATCCGCGCGCCTCCGTCTTGTTCTATGTCGTGGCAGCGATCGGTGTGTGCCTTGCCGCCTGGTGCGCGCGCAGCGATCTCCACGTGCGGACAGTGCCCTTCGCCGCGCTGGTCACGGCGCTGATCTTCGCTCTGCACACGGTTGCCGTCCCGATCCTGCCCGGCGTGAGCGGGTATGTCGTCGGGGCGGCGATCGCCGCCATCCTGCTCGGCCCCTTCGTCGGCGCCCTGAGTATGGCCATCGTGCTCACCGTGCAGGCGTTCGTCTTCGCGGACGGTGGGCTTTCCGCACTCGGTGCGAACGTCACCAACATGGCGCTCGCCGCGGTCGCCGCCGGATTCGTGGTCGCGGTGGCCGCGCGGGCACTTCTTGTGCGTCGCGAGGTTCGCTCGCCGCTCCTGACGCCGACGCTCGTGTCCCTCGCCGCAGGATTCGTCTCCGTGTTCGCCGCGACCGCAAGTTTCGTCGTCGAATACGCGCTGGGAGGAGCCACCGCCACGCCCGTGGAGAACGTGGCGTACCTGTTCGCGGTGCACATCCCGGTCGCGCTCGTCGACGGGTTGGTGACTGCCCTCGTGGTCGTCGCCGTGACCCTGGTCCACCCGGCGTCCGTCTTCCTGTTGCGAGAACAGTCCCTAGCGGCCCGCCCCGCCGCACATCCGCGCGGGGTGTTGCTCGCCGGGCTGGCATTCGCAGCACTGGTGATCGCGGGCCTCGTCTCCCCGCTCGGTGCGTCCGGGCCCGATGCACTGGAAGCGGCGACTCTGCGGGGGTGCACACGGGGCCCGGACACCGATACCGGCGAATGCATGGCACGCCGGGTCGAAGAACACCGCTTCGCCGGGAGTGCGCTCGCCGGGTACACGGTCGGCGATCGGCCCGGATCCGCCGGCGTCGCGGCACTGATCGGGACTCTGGGCACCTTCGTCGTCGCGGGTGTCTGTTTCCGGGTCCTCGCACCGCGGGAGGAAAAGCGCACCATGGCAAGTGCTGCGTGAGCGACTGCCCCTACCCGGTTTCCGGGGTCAGCACGAACACGGGCAGCGTCCGGTCGGTCCGGCGCGCGTACAGGTCGTAGTTGGGCCACGTCTTCAGCAACTCGGGCCACAACCGTTCGCGCTCTTCACCTTCGGCGACCCGCACCGACACCGGAGTCCGGTGACCCTCGAACAGCACGACCGCCTCGTCTGCCTCGCTCAGATTCAGCGCCCAGACCGGAGGCTTGGGGTGGCCCCAGTTCGAGCCGACGACGAGCCAGCCGCCGTCGTGCGGCACGCACAGCAGCGGAGTGGTGTGTGGCTCACCGGTTTTCCGTCCCCGCACCGTCAGCGCCAGCGACGGCAAGTCCGCGATCTTCAGGAGCGTGAACTTTCCACGGGTGACGCGCTGAATCGTCTTGTCCACGGCAATGATCGGGCGTGAGTAGTTCGGGAGCCAGGGCAGCGCACCGATCCGGATGGCGACCGGACGGAAGGGATTCACGGCGCTACCCTTCCCAGCCGGCCAGCACGGTACGTGCGGCGGTGACGACAGCCAGTGGCTGATCGATCATGGGATGGTGGCCCGCCGCAGGAAGTTCGACCATGAGAGTGTCCGGGCCGAGTTGCCGGCGGATCTTCGCAGCGAGCGCGTCGTCGACGATGCCGTGCTCGCTCCGGAAATAGGCCAGCCGCGATCGGGGCGTCATGTTCTCGAGGCTGCCGCGTCCCTCGCGACCCATCCGGAGATTGTCGAACTTCCACGACCACCCGCCTTCGACCTGCTTCAAGGATTCGCGAGCGATGTGTTCCAGGACGAAAGGCTCGGCTGTGTCCTGCGGTGGGACGAGGCGGAACCGCGCCACCGCCGCCTCCACCGACGGATACACCTTCGGCGGACCGGCATTCGCGGCGATCTTGGCTCGCATCTCGAGTTCTTCGGGAGTCATGTCGCGGATCGGGGAATCGAGGATGATCACACCCCCGAGCCGGTCGCCGTGGAAATGCGCGGTCGCGAAGGACACGATCCCGCCCATGCTGTGCCCGAGCAGCACCGGGCGTCCGGTTATCCCCCCTGCTGCCGCTGCGGCAAGCACCTCTGCGGACCACGCCTCCAGAGAGTAGTGCTCACGGTGGGTGCTGTCCCCGTGTCCGCTGAGATCGAGCGCGACCACTCGGCGTCCCCGGGCCAGTTGCGGTCCGATGTGGTCCCACCAGCCGGAATGCGCCATGCCGCCGTGCACGAGCACCACACCGGGGCCCCCCGCTTCACCCCACGCGCGATAGGCGATGGTCGCACCGTCGACATCGACGGTGCCCTTGTCGACGGGTGTCGCGAGAGCGTCGACAAACCAACCGGGAGCAGCTTCGTTATCGATCATCGTCCGAACTTATGCGAGATGTGACGCCGGTGAGCATTCGGGCCAGCATTTCGATTCGCGGATCCTCCAGTTCGGGCTGGGGATGCACGATCGACGACACCGCCTCGCCGTCGAACATGTGCACGAGCGAGAACAGGACCAGATCGAACTGCGCAGGCGGCAACCGATCTGCGACCGGCAGCGACCTGCCGAAGTCGGCGATCTGCGCGTGGTAGCGGGCGGCCATCGGAGAGAGGTGATCACGCAGTGCCGGATCGGTGCGGGCCGCGCCGAGAAGTTCGTACCACGCGGAATTCATCGGCGCCCGGCATGCGCGGCGCAACAACAGCAGGCAGGTACGCACCACGTCGACGGTGGTATCGGCACCGCTGCGTTCCTCGAGGCGGCCGAGCACCGCGAGTCCCGCCCGGAAGTTCACGAACTGGCGTTCGCTCACCTCTTCGGCAGCCGCGACCATCAGGCCGAGGCGCGTGGGGAAGTGCCGGAAAACCCCGCCCGACGACACTCCCGAACGACGGCACACCTCCCCGATGGTCGTGGAGGTGTAACCGCGTTCGGCGAGTGAGGCGATCGTCGCGTCGAGGATCCGGCCGATCGTTTCCTCGCGTCGTTCCTTCTGGGTGCGCCGGGGCAGACGCTCACCGTGCAGGACGGGCACTCCTACCCCACCGACGCCTCCGTCGTCCGTACCGGTGCGGGACCGCGCTCCTCCACACCCGCCTTCAGGAAGCGGCCGGTGCCGACGGTGCGCCCGTATCCGTCCACGAACTGCCCGTCACGGAAGACGACCGTGCCCGCCACAGCGGTCGCGGTGACCGCCCGGTCGTTGCGGTTGACCATCCGCCGCAGTCCGCCGAATTGTTCCAGCGGCGCTTCGTGATACCGGTCCGTGTCCTCGTCGAGGCCGGCGGGATCGATGACGACGAAGTCGGCACGGTCGCCGATCCGCAGATGTCCGGCGTCGATCCCGTAGAAGTCCGCGAGTTCTCCGGTGAGCTTGTGGACAGCGGTGTGCAAGGGCAACACCGGCTTTCCGCGTTGCTCACCTTCGTGGATTCGTCGCAGCAGGCAGATGCCGAAGTTGTAGAACGCCATGTTGCGCAGGTGTGCACCGGCGTCGGAGAAACCGAGGGTGATGCCTTCCGTCCGGATGAGCCGGTCGGCCACCGCGGGTCGATCGTTGGCGATCACGGTGTGCCAGCGGAATTCCCGGCCGTATTCCACGACGAGGTCGAGGAACGTGTCCACCGGGTGGAGCTTCCGTTCCCGCGCGACGTCACCGATGGACCGGCCGACGAGCGACTCGTCGGGGCATTCCACGATGCGGGTGTCGTCGAAGTCCCGGTGCCAGACCCTCGGCGAGAACTTCTTCTCGAAATCACGACGGAACCAGCGGCGATAGGCCTCGTCGCGCAGCAGGTCGTTGCGCCCCATCTCCTCCTGGAGATGCAGTGCCGCCCGCCCCGAACCGAACTCCTCGAATACGACGAGATCGATCCCGTCGGAATAGACCTCGAAGGTCGTCGGCAGGTGCTGCCAGCGGAACGCGCCCTTACCGATCTTGTTGGCCGCGTACGCGATCGGGCCGAAGATTCGATTGACCCACCGCTCCGCCTTGGTGTCGGCCGCTGCGAGGACGGAGGTCTTCATCGGCTTGCGCCCGAGTCCGGTGCTCGCCGCCGCGAAGAACGCCACGTCGTACTTCGTGTTGAGATTGGGGACGGCCTGCAGCACACGTCCACGCCTGCGCAGGATCCTGTGCAGGCGACGGAATTCCGACCACGAGGCATGCGTCGAGGGCAATGTGCGGGAGCGGTAGCGGTCGCCGTCCATCTTGTCCCACGGATTCGTCATCGTGGAGACGCCGAGGAAACCCGCGTCCAGAGCCTCCGATACCCGCGCGTCGATCGCGGCGAGTTCGTCGCGGGTCGGCCGATTGGCACCGTCCGTCGAACGCCCCAGACCCATCACCGAGGCACGGATGTCCGAGTGTCCGACGAATGCGGTGATGTTGGGGCCGAGCGGCAGTTCGTTGAGGGTATCGATGTACTCACGCGGCGAGTTCCACGTCTTGGAGCGCTCGAGTGCCGCGAGCACGTGTTCGCGGGGCAGCGCCTCCACGCGGCTGAACAGGTCGGCGGCGTCGACGGGCGGAACGTACACCGTGGAGATCGAGCAGTTTCCCATCAGCACCGTGGTGACGCCGTGTCGCACCGACTCGGGCAGACCCGGGCCGACGAGCACCTCGGCGTCGTAGTGCGTGTGCGTGTCGACGAAGCCCGGCATGACCCAGCGGCCGGCCGCCTCGACCACCTCGGTGCCGGCCCCGACGGGCAGGTCGTCCGACGTCACCGCAGCGACGACACCATCTCGGATACCGAGGTTGCGGACGGCTCCGGGCGAACCCGTTCCGTCGAACCACAGGCCGCCGCGCACGACGACATCGAAATCCTCGTTCTTGTGATCCACACCACTCATGCGGCCGAGTGTAACCCCAAATAGAGGTTGCGCACTCTCCAAATCCCGATGTGCTCCCCCGGGACCCCACTCACCCCCGATAGGCTGCGGAAATGACCTCGTTCCCCGACCTCGACGCGACTCCGGTTCTCGTCGTCGATACCGATGTCCTCGACCGCAACGTCACGCGGATGGCGCAGTCGGCCGACGCGCGCGGGCTTCACCTGCGACCGCACGTCAAGACACACAAGTGCGTCGAGATCGCTCGGCGTCAGCTCGCCGCGGGTGCCTGTGGGCTGACGGTGGCGACGGTGTCCGAGGCCGAGGTATTCGCGGACGCGGGTGCCGACGACCTCTTCGTGGCGTACCCCTTGTGGGTGGACGCCGCCCGCGGCGCGCGGCTTCGGGCACTCGCCGCACGCGTCCGGCTCACGGTCGGGGTCGAGTCCACCGCCGGCGTCCGGGCACTCGCGGCGCATGCCGGCACCGGCGTCGGCGTGCTCGTCGAGATCGACAGCGGGCATCACCGCACCGGAGTTCCTCCCGAGCGGGCCGGCGCCGTCGCCGCGTCCGCCCGCGACGAAGGCCTCGAGGTACACGGCGTCTTCACCTTTCCCGGTCACTCGTATGGTCCGGGCGTTCCGCCGGCGGCCGCCGCCGAAGAATCGGTTGCGCTCGCGGCCGCGGCCGCCTCGCTGCGCGCAGTGGGCATCGAACCGGCGGTGATCAGCGGCGGCTCCTCACCCACGGTGATGATCGAGGCCCCGACCGAAGCCACGGAATTGCGGCCGGGCGTATACGTCTTCGGCGATGCGCAGCAACTCGAACTCGAGGCGATCACCGAGCAAGACCTCGCGCTCACCGCGCTCGCGACGGTGGTCTCGGCACGCGGCGATGTCGTGGTCCTCGACGCCGGGAGCAAGATTCTCGGTGCCGACCGGGCGTCGTGGGCAACCGGATACGGCCGTATTCTGGGGACGCCCGATGCCCGGATCGTCGCGCTGTCCGAACACCACGCCACCGTGCAGTGGCCGGGTCACACCTCCCCGCCCGCGCTCGGTGAGCGGGTGCGAGTGGTGCCGAACCACGCATGCAACGCCGTGAACCTGGTCGACGAGTTGGTGGCGGTCTCCGGCGACGCGGTGGTCGGCAGGTGGCCGGTCGCAGCGCGGGGATGCACCACCTGACCCGTCCGCCGTTCACCGTTACGCTCCGTGGATGCCACCACTGAATCCCGACTTGAGCGGACGGGTCTTCCCTGCGACGTCGTATCTCGTCGGACGCGAGAAAATCCGCGAGTTCGCTCGTGCCGTGCGATCGAAGAACCCGATCCACCACGATGTCGATGCCGCTCGTGCCGCAGGTTTCGCGGACGTCGTCGCACCGACCACCTTCACCACCGTCGTCCAGAGCCCGGCGGTTGTGCAACTTCTGGAAACTCCGGGCACCGGCCTCGAGCTACATCGGACGGTGCACGGCTCGGAGAAGATCGAGTATCACCGCCCGATCGTCGCCGGCGACGAGCTGGCCACCACACTCACCATCACCGACGTCACCGAACGCGCCGGCAGTTCCATCCTCGCCACGGTGTGCGAGATCCGGGATACCGCCGGGGATCCGGTCGCCACGATCACATCGACACTGCTGCACCGGGGAGACGACGCATGACGCGGAGCACGGCACCACGTTTCGACGATCTCGAACTCGGGGCGATCGTCGCGAAGTCGGACCTGAAGGTGACTCGGGCGGATCTGGTTCGCTACGCGGGCGCGTCGGGCGACTTCAACCCGATCCACTTCGACGACGCGGTCGCCGCCGGGGAAGGCCTGCCCGGCGTGCTGTGCCAGGGAATGCTGACAGCGGCACTGGGACTGCAGGCCGTCGTCGACTGGGCCGGGGATCCGACCTCGGTGATCTCGTACGAAGCGCGCTTCACGCGGCCGGTCGTCGTCGACCCGCTGGACGGGGCCGACCTGTCGATCTCCGCGAAGGTCGCCCGCCTCGACGACGTGGAGCGTGTGGCACGCGTCGACATCACCGTGTCGGCAGCGGGCCGGACGGTCCTCGGGAAGACGCAAGCCCGCATCCGTTTCTCGTCCTGACCCGGCAGAATCGCGCGCGCCGCGAGAGGATGTACGACGTGACCAGAACTCTCCTGGCTCGGCTCGCCGTCACCGCTGTGGCGGTGCCCCTCGTGGCGTGCGCGTCGCCGTCCACTCCCGCGATCGACGAGGAACCCACCCGGGCGAGCACCGCCACGGCCGAGTCGCCGGCACCCGACGCGGGCGACCCGCGTGTCACCGGCACCGTCGCATCCGGGCTCGAGACTCCGTGGGGGATCGCGTTCCTGCCCGGCGGTTCCGCGCTGGTGACCGAACGGGACTCGGGGCGGGTACTCGATATCGCCCCCGACGGCACCGTCCGCGAGGTGGGCCGCATCGGCGATGTGGTCGCGCAGGGTGAATCGGGGTTGCTCGGCATCGCGGTCTCCCCAACCTTCGACGCCGACGGCCTCGTCTTCCTGTACGCGACGACCGGCGCGGACAACCGCATCCTGCGCGCCGTCTACGACGGCACGGCCCTGTCGGAACCGTCCGTGATCGTCGACGGCATTCCCGCGGCCCGGATCCACGACGGCGGACGGCTGGTCTTCGGTCCGGACGGCATGTTGTACGCCGCGACGGGTGAAGCCGGTGACGCCGAACTCGCTCAGGACCCCGCGTCGCTCGGCGGCAAGATCCTCAGGATCACGCCGGACGGCGCGCCCGCTCCGGGCAACCCCGATCCCGCATCGCCGGTCTATTCGCTCGGCCACCGCAACGTGCAAGGACTCGCGTTCGACGGACCGGGTCGTCTGTGGGCATCGGAGTTCGGCCAGAACGACGTCGACGAGCTGAATCTCGTCACGCCCGGAGCGAACTACGGCTGGCCCGACGTGGAAGGGACCGGCGGCGCTCCGGAGTTCGTCGACCCCGTCACGACCTGGCCGGTATCCGACGCCTCCCCGTCCGGGCTCGCCTTCGCCGACGACCGGCTCTGGATGGCAGCCCTCCGCGGAGAAAGACTGTGGAGCATCACGATCCGGCCGGACGACACGGTGGACGCGCGGGAATTCTTCGTCGGCGAGTACGGACGGCTCAGGACCGTCGCCGCCGCGCCGGACGGTTCGCTGTGGTTGACCACCTCGAACCGCGACGGTCGCGGGCAGCCCGGCGACGACGACGATCGCATCCTGCGCGTCGAAATATCCTGAGACGGATCAGGGAACGAGTACGACGACCGTTTCGGCGACCAGCGCCGGCTTGGTTCCGCCCTCGACCTCGACGGTGTAGTTCACCACCAGATTCGCGCCTTTCGCGGTGCGTTCGAGCGACGTGAACTCGGCGCCGGCACGAATCCTCGAACCGACGGGCACCGGAGCGGGGAAACGCACCTTGTTCGCGCCGTAATTGATCTTCATCGTCACGCCGTCGAGTGAGAAGATCTTCGCGCCGAGGACCGGCAGCAGCGACAAGGTCAGATACCCGTGTGCGATCGTCGTGCCGTACGGGCCGTTCTTCGCCTTGTCCGGATCGACGTGGATCCACTGGTGATCACCGGTGGCGTCGGCGAACAGGTTCACGCGCTCCTGGGTGATCTCCATCCACTCACTGTGGCCGAGGTCCTCCCCGACCGCCTTCTCGACCTCGTCGATTCCGTGGAAAACTCGCATTTGTGCTCCTGTTCGGGTAGTTGTGGCGGTCAATGCCCGGTCCGCCTGAGGGTGACGCGATACGTGTAGTGCTCCGGCAGAAAGTAACTCACCGACAGCTCCGCCGGTAGTCCCTCGGCGTTCGAGTACAGGCGGTCCACTCTCAGCAGCGGATGCCCTACCGCACAGTTCAACTCGGCCGCGACCTGCTCGGATGCCGATGCCACGGTGATCGACTGTGCGGCTTCGACGATCGGGCTGTCGAGATGAGGCTCGAGCAGGCCGATCACGGTGTTACGGCTCGACGCGCCCGCCCGCAACGCCGGTGCGTCCAGCACGTGCGCCGCGATCTCGTCGGGGAGATGAATGGTGGTGAGCACGAAAGGGGTGGCCCCGTGCACCCGCCGGAGCACGACCGAATAGAGCAGATCGGTGTCGAGCCGCAACCGGCTCGCCGCATCGATGTCGACTCCCCTGTGTAGCGGGGTGACGATCTCCATGACGGTGTCGGCGGACAACGCGAGGAGGTCCTCGATCGACCCGAGTTGCCGCCGGTAACGCCTGCCCGACTCGTCCGCGAACGTGCCACGCCCCGGGACGCGGTAGACGATGCCGTCCGCCACGAGATCCTGGAACGCACGCCGAACCGTCTGCCTGCTCACCCGGTGCTGCTCGGCCAATTCGGCTTCGGTAGGCAGGCGCGTCCCGTTGCTGTACCGGCCGGCTTCCACCTCGTCCCGTAGCCGACGGGCGAGCTGCGCGTAGGCCGGTTCCGTCCCTCGTGCTCTGCCGTCCATGACCGCCGATCCCGGTGGTACCGGTCAGATTCCGCCGCGGGCCACGAGTTGGCTCGCGATCACGTTGCGCTGGATCTCGTTGGTCCCCTCACCGACGATCATCAGGGGTGCGTCACGGAAGTAGCGTTCGACGTCGTACTCGGTCGAGTACCCGTAACCCCCGTGGATGCGCACCGCGTTCAGGGCGATCTCCATCGCAATCTCCGAGCAGTACAGCTTCGCCATGCCTGCTTCCATGTCGCATCGTTCGCCGCTGTCGTACTTTTCCGCCGCATAGCGGGTGAGTTGCCGAGCTGCGGTCAGTTTGGTGGCCATGTCGGCGAGGTAGTTGCCGATCGACTGGTGTTTCCAGATGGGCACCCCGAAGCTCTCGCGATGTTGCGCATAGGCCAGCGAATCCTCGAGTGCCGCGGCCGCAACACCGAGCGCGCGGGAGGCGACCTGCAGACGGCCGGTCTCGAGGCCCTTCATCATGTGTCCGAAACCTTTGCCCGGGTCGCCTCCGAGGATCGCCTCGGCCGGAATCCGGTAGTTGTCGAAGCTCAGTTCGCACGACTCGACGCCCTTGTAGCCGAGTTTCGGCAGATCCCGTGAGACCGTCAGGCCGGGGCCGTGTTCGACGAGAACGACGGAGATGCCCTTGTGCCGCGGGGTGGCCTGCGGATCGGTCTTGCACAACAGCGCGATCAGCCCCGCACGTCGCGCATTGGTGATCCAGGTCTTCGCGCCGTTGATCACCAGATCGTCGCCGTCGCGCTTCGCGGTGGTCGTCATCGCCTGGAGGTCGGAGCCACCGCCCGGTTCGGTGAGCGCCATCGTCGCGCGGATCTCTCCGGTGGCAAGCTTGGGCAGGTACCTGCGCTTCTGCTCCTCGGTGCCGTACAGCGCAAGCAGTTTCGCCACGACCGTGTGGCCGCCCATCGCGCCCGCAAGACTCATCCAGCCGCGCGAGAGTTCCTCGGTCACCTGCACGTAGCAGGGCATCGACACCGGGGATCCGCCGTACTCCTCGGGTACCGCGAGGCCGTAGATGCCGATCTGCTTCATCTGCTCGATCCAGCGTTCCGGGTACTCGTTGGCGTGCTCGACTTCCTGCACGGTGGGCTTGACCTCGCGGTCGACGAAGTCGCGGACCGTCTCGATCAGAAAAGTCTCTTCGTCGTTCAGAGTGCTCACGCGGATCCTTCGATCGGTGCCGGGTGGCGACCCGACCAAACTTTGTACGGCCATTTTGTTGACCACGCGTAGCCGTGTCAATGCCTGCCCCTTCGAATCCGCCCGAAATTCCAGAGTTTTCAGCAATACGTGTGGCTGCATCTGCCTATAACTCTGGCGCAGCACCCCACAATGGCCGTACATTCACCGCGTTCCCCGCTGTCCCGAAATCCACGAGGTTCTCCGTGACGTCCGAGCCACACTCTTCCGGCGGCGAGCAGCGCCCGTCGCACCCTGTCGAAAGCCGGAGCCTGACATGACCACGAATCCCGTTTCTGTCGGCGGCCCATATTTCGACGAACTCACCGTCGGCCGCGTCTTCGACACCGCACCCGCAGTCACCCTCACCGACGGACTCGCGGCGACCCACCAAGCGATCCTCGGCGACCGGTTCCGTCTTCCCCTCGACCGGCACCTCTCGACCGCGGTCGCGGGCGGCGCTCTCGCACACGCCGGTTTCGTCACCGACATCGCGATCGGCCAGTCGACGCTGGTGACGCACCACGTCAAGGCCAACCTGTTCTACCGAGGATTGCGTTTCCACCGATTCCCCTTCATCGGCGACACGCTCTACACGACCACCGAAGTAGTGGGCCTGAAAGAGAATTCGGCGAAGCCGGGTCGTCGACCCACCGGCCTGGCGGCGCTGCGCGTGAACACCGTGGACCAGGACGGCAGGACAGTGCTCGATTTCTACCGATGTGCGATGCTGCCGTTGAGCGAGACTCCAGATCCCGGCCGGATCGTCCACGCGGAAGACCTGTCCGTAATCGGACCTCGGGACCAGCCGATCTGGTCCTCACCCGGCAACTGGGACCTCGATCTGTATCGGAGTCGAGTTCCCGGAACCCATTTCGATCCCGCGCTCGCCGGCGCCGTGCTGCGATCGAGTGGAGACGTCGTGTCCGGTGCACCCGAACTCGCGCGCCTGAGCCTGAATATCGCTGCGACACACCATGACGAGCGTGTCGGGTCGGCGGGGCGACTGGTGTACGGCGGGCACACGATCGGGATCGCACTGTCCCAGGCGACGCGTGCACTGCCGAATATGGTGACCGTGCTCGGGTGGCGGTCGTGCGACCACACCGGTCCCGTGCACGAGGGCGACACCCTCACCAGCGACCTGCACGTCGAGTCCGCCGAACCGCTCCCACAGGGCGGAGGTGTGCTCGCACTGCGCTCTCTCGTGTACGCACACCGTGCGGCCACCGAGCCGGCGCCCGTCCTGGATTGGCGTTTCACCGTCCTCATGGCCTGACCGGTCGCGGACGGGTCAGTCGGCGCGGATCTCGTCGATCAAGCCCCACGCCAACGCGCGATCCGCGTCCAGCGGCAGCGCCGTGACGAACAGATGCATCGCGCGCCACCGCCCGATGCGACGGGGGATGCTCACCGTGCCGCCTGCTCCGGGGATCAGCCCCATCGACACTTCGGGAAGGCGGAACACCGTCGCCGGATGGGCCACCACTCTGCCCGCGAACGCCGGAATCTCGATGCCGGCACCGACGCAGTGACCGTGCAGACGCACCTCGATCCGGTCTGCGAGCTGCGCGACGACTCGTCCCGCGCCCCCGCGGGTACGGATCAGGTGCGCGGTCGCCGCGTCAGGGGTGCGCCCGAACTCGTCGAGGTCTCCGCCCGCGCAGAACGACGGTCCCGCGCCGTCGAGCACGACACGCTCGATGCTCTCGTCCACCAGCGGCAACCGGAGCGCGTCGACCAATGCGTCGCGCAACTGCGTGCCGTACGCGTTGCGCCGTTCCGGGCGATTGAGCGTCACGTGCAGCGTCACGCCGTCGCGCACGAGGAGCACGGGATCCCCGGACGCGGGCGGGGGCAGCGGGCGGAGTCCCCGGTCGTCGAGCCACCGGGCGAACTCGGGTCCGCTCTGCAGCGTGGAATATCCCAGTGACTCGACATCGAGCGCGCCGGATACCGCAAGGGTGTCGGCGGTGCGCAACACCTGCCGCAACACCAGCACCGCGAGCGGATTCTTCGTGACGGCGTCGAGCACGGTTGCGGCGCTCGCGCCGGGATCGGGCGTGCCGACCACCGTCGTCGCGACCGGATCGGGGCCGGTGGCATATGTGAGGTCGAGCGCGCCGAGCAATGGGGACAAGGCGCCGGAATCGAGCGGCATCGTCGCCCGGCCGACCAGCAGTCGATCGGACATCGCGGCCCGGTGAGCCGCCCGCTCGAGCACCGACGCGGGGACATCGTCGAGGTCGACGATCAGCATCGGACGGTCGGCCGCGCCCCCGTCCGCGAAGAAAGGCTCGTCGGCTGCCCCGTCCGCGAGATCGGCAACGGAAATCGTGACGGCTGTCGTCGGGTCCATATGTTGTGCCTTCACGCTCGACTCCGGCCCCCTCGCGATGGAATGTAGCATCACGCTCATGTCCTCCTCTTCCGCCGGCGACCCGGTCAGGGACTGGGCGGAGAGCGGAATTGCTTCTCTCACGGGGAGAGTCGACGGCCCTCCCTTGATCCCACCGGGCCGGGCGGCAACCACGGCGAGGGAACTGACGGCACGGATCGCGTCCGCGACCGCCGGATCGGTACAACTGGACGGCGCCCACCTGCTGTCCGAGCGTGCCGCGTTCACCGGCGCCCGCAGGGCCGGCGCCACGTCGGTGGGCGGAGCGTGCCGGCTGTTGCCCACCGCAGACGGCTGGGCAGCGGTGTCGTGCGCACGTCCCGGCGACCCCCTGCTCCTGGGCGCCCTCGTCGGCGCCGACGTAGCCGACGATCCGTGGCCCGCCGTCACGGCGTGGGTCGCCGGCCACACCGGCGCCGAACTCGCCGACCGCGCGGAACTGCTCGGCATCGCCGCCGGACCGGTGACGCCGCCCACCGGTACGCCGCCCGTACCACTGGAACCACGGCAGGTCGACGGACTGCTCGTCGTCGATTTCAGCGCTCTGTGGGCCGGTCCGCTGTGCGCTCACGTGCTGGGACTGGCGGGGGCGCGCGTCGTGAAGGTCGAGACGCCCGACCGGCCCGACGGAGCACGACGCGGCAACTACGAGTTCTATCGCTTGCTGCACGGCGGCCACGAGTCGGTGGTGCTGGACCCGTCCGACGACCGGCAACGCCGGGAACTGGCTGCCCTGGTCGATGCTGCGGACATCGTCGTCGAGGCGTCGCGTCCCCGCGCCCTCGCCGGTTTCGGGCTCGACGCCGAAACAGTGGTGGCGCGCGGCGGCACGTGGGTGTCGATCACCGCGCACGGTCGCGGGTCGATGCGCGTCGGCTTCGGTGACGATGTCGCCGCGAGCGCCGGATTGCTCGCCCACGACGCTCACGGTCCGGTCTTCGTGGGCGATGCGCTGGCCGATCCCCTCACCGGCCTGACCGCCGCAACCCTTGCACTGTCGGCCCCCGCAGACGGGTCCGGTGTGCTGTGGGACGTGTCGATGTCGGCCGTCGTCGCGGCGACTCTGAACGCATCGCATTCTCCTGCACCGCAGGCATATCGGCGCGGCGGCCGGTGGTGGGTGGACACGGGTCCGGCCCCCGTGGAGATCGTCCCACCGCGCCCACGCGAACCGCACGGGGAAGCCGCTCGCTCGGGACGGGACACCGCACAGCTACTGGGCGAACTGGGGATCCGGCGATGACGCCGCTGATGCTGCGCGATGTCGAACTCGGCGGCGTTCCCGGTTCGGCAGTGGTGATCCGGGACGGGGTGATCGCCGAGGTGGGGGTCGGACTCGAACCGACCGGGAACATCGACGTGATCGACGGCGCCGGCGGAGCACTCGTACCGGGCCTGCACGACCACCACATCCACCTGCACGCAACGGCTGCCGAACGGTCGTCGGTGCGCTGCGGACCCCCGCATGTTCGTACCCCCGACGACCTCGCACGAGTGCTGCGGACGGCACCGGGTGACTCGGTCCGTGGAGTCGGATACTTCGAATCCGTAGCGGGGGAGCTCGATTCCGAGGCTCTCGACCGGATGCACGCGCGGCGCCCTGTGCGGGTGCAGCATCGCAGCGGCGCGCTCTGGGTCCTGAACTCCGCGGCCGCGGCGCTCGCCGGACTCGACGCCGCCGACCATCCCGGCGTCGAACGGTACGGCGACGGGCGCCCGACGGGACGCGTGTGGCGGGCCGATACGTGGCTACGCGACCGGTTGCCGCCGACCGCGCCACCCCCGCTCGACGCGATCGGCGCTCAGCTCGCGGCGTACGGGATCACCGGTCTCACCGACGCGACACCGGACCTGTCACCGAGTTCGCTCGCGGCTCTGGTGGGCGCGCACGGTGGCGGTGCGCTCCCTCAGCGCCTGCATCTTCTCGGTGCACCGTCCGGATTCGTCTCCCCCAGCGGCACTCTGACCACCGGTCCCTACAAGATCGTGCTCGCGGATTCCGGGCTCCCCGACCTCGACGTGCTCGCCGAGACGATCCGGGACGTGCACGCCGCCGGACGCGGGGTCGCGGTGCACTGTGTGAGCAGAGAAGCGTTCGCAATCCTGCTCGCCGCCTTCACCGAGGTGGGTGCCCGTCCCGGCGACCGGATCGAGCACGGCGCTCTCATACCCCCCGAATCGATCGACGATCTGCGCCGGCTCGGCGTGCGGGTCGTGTCGCAGCCCGGGTTCCTCTCCGATCGTGGCGACAGCTACCTGCGCGACGTGGATCCCCGGGACCGCGGCGACCTGTATCGATGCCGCAGCCTGCTCGACGCGGGCGTACCTCTCGCGCTGTCGAGCGACGCCCCGTACGGGCCGCTCGACCCGTGGGCCATCATCGCAGCCGCCACGACACGGACGACGGAGTCGGGTGCGGTCCTCAGCCACTCCGAGATTCTCGATCCTTCCCAGGCGCTCGCCGGGTTCCTCTCGGCCGCAGACGATCCGGGCGGGAATCCGAGGACGATCCGGATCGGGCAACCCGGAGATGTAGTGCTCCTCCACGCTCCTCTCGCCGACGTTCTCTCGGCGCCGTCGTCATCAGCGGTGCGCACCACCGTCATCGGCGGCCGTGTCGTGCACGGATGACGCCGGAAGGCGCGGGGAGTCGTCAGGTCGTCAGGACACGGTCCAGGTGTGGGGACCGTCGAGGAGTTGCTGGAGGTCTGCCGGCGCTTCGGCTTTCGCCCGCGCCACCTGGTCGCGCGCACCGTCGTCGTATGCCGGCCGCTGTCCTGCTCGCACTATTCCGGTAACCGTGTACTCGAGGTTCTGGTCCGACAGTCGCGACAGGGCGTAGGCGTACTCGAGGTCCTCGGTGTGCGCATCGTGGACCACGATGTCGCCGGGGTCCACCTCGGCGCGCTGCGCCACCCGCAGACCGAAACCGCGGCGCACGACGCACAGTTCGTCGTCGGTTCCGAAGATGATCGGTTCGCCGTGCCGCACGTGGATCAACCGGGAGCCGGCGCCGTCCTTCCGGAGCACGTCGAACGAACCGTCGTTGAAGATCGGGCAGTCCTGCAAAATCTCGACGAACGCCGCGCCCCGGTGATGCGCCGCGGCGCGCAGCACCTCCGTCAATCCCTCCCGGTCCGAATCCAGCGCGCGGGCAACGAAACTCGCGTCCGCTCCGAGTGCCAGCGACATCGTGTTGAACGGGGCGTCGACCGAGCCCATCGGTGTGGACTTGGTGACCTTGCCGACCTCGGAGGTCGGTGAGTACTGCCCCTTGGTCAGTCCGTAGATCCTGTTGTTGAACAACAGGATCCGCATGTTCACATTGCGGCGTAACGCGTGGATCAGGTGGTTGCCGCCGATCGACAGCGCGTCGCCGTCACCGGTGACCACCCACACCGACAGGTCGGGCCGGGTGACGGCCAGTCCGGTGGCCAGTGTCGGCGCGCGGCCGTGGATGGAATGCACGCCGTAGGTGTCGAGGTAGTACGGGAACCTCGACGAACATCCGATACCCGACACGAAGACGATGTTCTCCCTCGCGAGCCCCAACTGCGGCAGCATGCTGCGCACGGTCGCGAGGATGACGTAGTCGCCGCATCCGGGACACCACCGGACCTCCTGGTCGGTGGTGAAGTCCTTCGCCTTCTGTGGCACGTCGGTGCGGGGTACATGGGCGAGGCCACTGAGACCCAGATCCCTGCCGACCGCGCCGGTCTCGTGGGCCGTGCCGTTGTGCATCGTTCCCGTCATCTGTCGGATCTCCGATCTTCGGTGGCGCGTCAGCGTGTCACGGCTGCCGCCACCGCGGCTGGGGTCTTTGCGGATTCGGCGCTGCGCAGTCCGTCCTCGAACTCGTCGAGCAGCGCCTCGTGGAGTTCGTCGGCGAGGAACGCCATGCCGGCAACTTTGGTCACCGGCTGGATGTCCGCGTCGTACCGTGCCCGAAGCAACATGGACAGCTGACCGAGGTTCATCTCCGGTACCAGTACCCGCCGGTACCGGGCGAGCACGTCACCGAGGTTCGCGGGCATCGGGTTGAGATGACGAAGGTGTGCCCGCGCGACCGGACGGCCCCCGCGACGTGCCCGGCGGACGGCCTCCCCGATAGGTCCGTACGACGAACCCCAGCCGAGGACCAGGATGTCCGCGTCGTCGCCAGGATCGTCGACCTCGAGATCGGGTACGGCGATACCCGCGATGCGGGCGACCCGAACCCGGGTCATCAGTTCGTGATTGGTGTGGTGGTACGAGATGTCGCCGGTGCCGTTGGCCTTCTCGAGACCGCCGATGCGGTGTTCCCGCCCCGGGGTACCCGGGATCGCCCAGTCTCGGGCAAGCGTCTCCGGATCCCGCGCGTAGGGCAGATGACCGGGGCCTTCCTCCCCCGGCGGTGTCGCAAATCCGGGTTCGATCGCGGGGAGGTCCGCGGCGTCGGGAATGCGCCACGGCTCGGACCCGTTCGCGATGGCGCCGTCGGACAGCAGCAGCACCGGTGTCCGGTAGGTGACGGCGATGCGCGCTGCTTCCCGTGCCGCCTCGAAGCAGTCGGACGGGGACTGCGGCGCGACGACGGCGACCGGAGATTCCCCGTTGCGGCCGAAGATCGCCTGGAGCAGGTCGGCCTGCTCGGTCTTGGTGGGCAGGCCCGTCGAGGGCCCACCGCGCTGCACGTCGATGACGATCAACGGCAGTTCGGTCATCACGGCCAGTCCGATGGCTTCCGACTTCAGAGCAAGACCCGGTCCCGACGTACTCGTCACCCCGAGAGAACCGCCGTACGACGCGCCGATCGCAGCACCGATCCCCGCGATCTCGTCCTCGGCCTGGAAGGTGTGCACACCGAACCGCTTGAGTTTGCTCAGTTCGTGCAGGATGTCGGACGCCGGGGTGATCGGATAGGTCCCGAGGAACACGTCCATCCCCGCGGACCGTCCGGCCGAGACGAGGCCGTACGCAAGCGCGGTGTTTCCGGTGATCTGCCGGTATCGCCCGGGCGGTAACGCGGCTTTGCCCACCTCGTAGGTGGTGGCGAACGCCTCGGTGGTCTCGCCGTAGTTCCATCCCGCGCGCAGCGCCAGGACATTGGCCTGCGCGATGTCCGGCTTCGCGGCGAACTTGCGCTCGAGGAAGTCCTCGACGGGGGCCAGTGGACGCCCGTACATCCACGACAACACTCCGAGCGCGAACATGTTCTTGGCGCGGTGGGCGTCCTTCTTCCCCACACCGGACGGCTCGACCGCGCCCGCGGTGAGGGTGCTCATGGGGATCGCGTGAACCACGAACGGCTCGACGAGGTCGGTCTCGAGCGGGTTGGCGTCGTAGCCGACCTTGCTCAGATTGCGCCTGGTGAACTCGTCGCTGTTGACGATGAGGATCCCACCCGCAGGCAGGTCGCCGAGGTTGGACTTCAGGGCAGCCGGATTCATCGCGACGAGCACGTCGGGCCGGTCCCCCGCGGTGAGGACGTCGTAGTCGGCGATCTGGATCTGGAAGCTCGAGACGCCGTGCAGTGTGCCCTGGGGTGCGCGAATCTCGGCGGGGAAGTTGGGCTGGGTGGCGAGGTCGTTGCCGAACGCGGCGGCCTCGGCGGTGAATCTGTCACCGGCGAGTTGCATCCCGTCGCCGGAGTCACCCGCGATGCGGATGACGACTTGTTCCAACTTCCTCGCGGTCGGTCTCGACGTCATACGGTCGGCTCCTTCTTCCCCCGGCGTGCGCTGGGGGTCGGGTGTGCTCCATGGTCGTCCTCCGGCGCATTTCCGCAACCCGTTCCCGGAACTTTCTCGTCCGTGCCGCCCCGAACCGTGCGTCGGCCGACCGCGCGGCTCAGCCGAGCGTGGTATCGGCGACGAAGCGCAGGACCTGCGGCCAGGAGAGCGCGTAGGCGTCCGCATTGACCTGATTGCCGTGCCGTGACCGCACGCTGAAGCCGTGTTCGGCACCGGGATAGACATGGATGATGGTTGCCCCGGTTCGGCGCTGCTGGAGCGCCTGCTGCAGGTCGCGGAAGATCTCTGCGGACATCACGGTGTCGGCGCCGGCGTGCAGCACCATGACCGGCGCGGTGATCGTCGAGGCCTGGTCGACCGCGTCGAGGGTGTGGTTCGGCGGAGCCGAGTCCCAGATGGAGGGGTGGTACGCGACCACAGCGGCGGGCCGCTCGTCGCGTGCGGCGAGGAGCAGCGCGAGACGTCCCCCGAGGCACCACCCGATCACGCCGATCTTCGACACGCCCAGCTCGTCGACGGCATAGTCCAGCAGCGTTCCCATCTCGGCGAGGGACGCCTCGTCGTCGAGTCGGCCCATCATCTCGGCGAGCCGGTCGTGCGGGGTGTCGTCGGCGCTCGGCCCGTGCCACGGGTCCCACACGAGCGCCGTGGCCCCGGCGCGCGCGATGTCCTCGGCGTATTCGCGGACCTGGGCGCCGATACCGGTGATCATCGGCAGGAGCAGCATCGCGCCGGTGCTGCCTCCGGCGGGACGGGCCAGGTAGGCGCGCAGTTCTCCGACGTGGAGGAAGTTCGCTTCGATGTCGGTCACGGGTGGGTCCCTTCGTGGCGGTCGGGCCGGAACTCCGGCCCGTGACGATCTTCGTACGGGGGCCGGGCCGATGCCGATCCCATTCGCCGGAAAAATTTGGAGAATTCCATTTCCGTTTGCGATAGTGTGGCTCTCATCACCTCGGCGACCGATGCCGAGAGTACTTCGGAGCCTCATGGCGACCGAGCGAACCTGTCAGGAAGGGGCGGTGGCATGACTCGCACCGTATTGGTCAGTGGCGGCACCGGCGGTCTCGGAGCAGCCGTGACGAAACACCTGCTCGATACCGGGTGGCGAGTGGTGGTGCCCTGGCTCGTGCGCGAAGAACTCAGCCGCGTCGGTACCCACCCCAACCTGCATCTCGTGCAGGCGAACCTCACCGACGACCAGCAACTCGAAGATGCGCTGGCGGTGGCCGGGGAAGATCCGGACGCGCCGCTGTTCGGCGTCGTCAACCTCGTCGGTGGATTCGCCTCGGGTCCGAAGGTCCACGAGACACCCATCGAGGTCCTCGACTCCCAGCTCGACCTCAACCTGCGGACCGCGTACGCGGTCAGCCAGGCAGCGCTGCCCCACCTGATCCGTCGCGGCGGTGGATCGATCGTCTGCATCTCCACCGCCGCGACGCGCAGCCCGTTCCCGGGCGGCGCGTCCTACATCGCGTCGAAGGCCGCCGTCTCCGCTCTCGTCGAGACGATGGCACTCGAGTACCGCGAAGACCACATCCGGGTCAACGCCTTGCTGCCCGTCGTGATCGACACACCCGCCAACCGCGCGGCGATGCCCGACGCCGATACCAGCAAGTGGTCGCAGCCGGCCGACGTCGCCAAGGTGATCGAGTTCCTGATCTCCGACGCGGGTTCGCCCGTCACGGGTGCGCTGATCCCTGTCACGAACGTCGGCTGACGGCTCAGGCACCGTCAGCCGACGATCCCCGCGTCGCGCAGCCCCCTGATCTGTTCGTCCGTCAGCCCGAGTCCGGCGAGAACCGTGTCGGTGTGCTGGCCGAGTGCGGGGACCGGGCGCATCGGCAGCTCGACATCCCGGAAGTTCATCGGCGGCAGGAGCCCTCGCACCACGCCCGCTTCGGTTTCCACCTCACGCCATCGATCCCGGGCGGTGACCTGCGGGTGTTCGATGAGTCCGCGCAGGTCCCGCAGCTGAGCCGCGGGAATGCCGGCCGCCGCGAGCTTCTCGTCCAGGTCGGCGCTCGCGAAACAGCTCGTCGCGTCACCGACCAGTTTGTCGACCTCGTGGCGGCGGCGTACACGTTCGACGTTCGTGGAATACCTCGGATCGTGTGCCAGTTCGGGCATTCCCAGCACCTCGGTCACCAACGTCCGCCACCCGCGGTCGTTCTGCACACCGATGAGGATCTCGCCGTCCGACGTGGGGTACTTGTCGTAAGGGGCAATCGACGTGTGCGCCAGGCCCATGCGGGGAACCTGCCGGTCCTGGTACATCTGCAGGTACATCGGGTAGCCCAGCCACTCCGCCGTCGCATCGAACATCGACACGTCGATCGTCGCGCCGACCCCCGTGCGATGCCTGCGCAGCAGAGCCGCCTGGATCGCGGTCAACGCGTACATTCCGGCCGCGATGTCCGACGTCGGGATTCCCGTCTTCACAGCCGTCTCGGGCGTCCCCGTGATCGAGCACAGGCCGGTCTCCGATTGGACCAGCAGGTCATAGGCCTTACGGTCGCGCATCGGCCCCTCGGCGCCGTACCCGGACATGTTCACCACGACCAGTTCCGGGTGGCCGGCCCGGAGCATGTCGGCGCCGAGTCCGAGACGTTCGGCGGCGCCGGGCGCGAGATTCTGGAGGAACACGTCCGCACCGGCGATCAGTGACGTGACGGCGTCGATACCGGCCGGGGACTTCAGATCCACCGCGAACGACTCCTTGCCGCGGTTGAGCCAGACGAAATGCGCGGCGAGGCCTAGCACCGCACTGTCGTAGTCGCGCGCGAAATCGCCGTCGCCCACCCGTTCGACCTTCACCACCCGGGCGCCCAGATCCGCCAGGTGCCGGGTAGCGAGAGGTGCCGCGACGGCCTGCTCGAGGCTCACCACCGTCAGCCCTTCGAGCGGCAGTTCGGCCGCTGCCCCCGCGTGTGACGGGTCCGGTCGATTCTTCGTCACGGGGACGTCCTTTCGTGGGGCCACGCGTCAGCCGGTGGGACCGTCGGTGACGAGCGGCCAGAGTTCGTCCGAGCCGACCGCAGTGCACAGGATCTCCGCGTCCCAGGACGCCACCGTTCCGAACTCACTGCGCCAGGAGAGGATTCGGTTTGCGTGGCGGTGCAGTTCGTGCTCCATCGTGAAGCCGATCGCGCCCAGAGCCTGATGCGCGTTCCGCACGATCACCGCTGCCGCGTGTCCGCTGCACGACGCCGCGGCAGCAATGGCGAACCGGGTCCGGGCGCTGTCGAATCCGTGGTCGACCACAGCGTCGACAGCGGCATCGGTGGCGGCACGGGCGAGCGCTGATTCCGCGGCGAGGTCGGCGACCAGCGCCTGGACCGCCTGGAACTTTCCGATGGCGCGGCCGAATTGCACGCGCGCGCTGGTGTGCTCGACGACGAGTTCGAGGATTCTGTCCATCGCACCGACCGACGCGAGGACCCGGATGAGTGCGCCTCGATACCGGAACTCCTCGACGAGTGTCCGGGGTACCTCGATACCGGACAACTCGGAGGTCTCCACCTGGATGTGGTCGCGTGGTTCGCTCGCCAGGTTCACCGATTCGGTCAGTTCGAGGTCAGCGCGGGCAACCTCCGCGACCCGCCAGGACGCGTCGGCGTCCGGCCACAGTACGACGACCGTGTCGGCGAACCGTGCCCACGGCACGTGCCGGGCGCTCCCGTTCTCGTCGAGTACGGCTGCCGTGCGGACCGCCGGACCGACACCGAGACCGGCCTGTTCGAGCAACCACCCTGCGAGCAAGTCGTTCTCTCCCACCGGTACCGCGGCCGCGGAAGCACCCGCGGCACCGAGAAGCAGCGCCGCCTCGGCCCAGCCCGCGCCGCTGCCACCGTCGGTTTCGCTCCCGGTCAATCGGTCGAGACCGAGTTCGCCGAGGGTCTGCCACAGCGGGCGGTCGAATTCGACGACCTCTCCGATGCGGTGGTCGTCCCCGGCGGTGAACACCTCGGAGAGCATCTGCGCGAAATCGCGCAATTCGGGGGACTCCGTCATCGCATTCCCAATCCTCGTGCGATGACCCCGCGCAGGATCTCGCTGGTTCCGCCGCGCAGCGTGAAGCCCGGCCGTTGCATGACGCCGGCCCGGACGAGCCGGCGGAGCTGGTCGTCGGATGCGGTGTAGCCCGCGATCTCGTCGGCGAGGTCGGCGAGATCTCCCTCCGTCTTGGTACCCAGCACCTTGACCACCGACGCCGCGAGTTCCGCATTCTCACCACGCTCGAGTGATTCCGACACCGCGGTGGACATGTGGTGCAGGCCCACCATGCGCGCGATCGTGGCACCGATCCTGGTGTCGGGCTCGAGAACACAGTCGGCAACGGACCGTACGAGACCGTCCAGCACACCGAAGGTGGACAGGAACCGTTCCGGCCCGCTCCGTTCGTACCCGAGTTCGCTCGTCACCTGTTCCCAGCCTGCGCCGACCGTCCCGAGCACGAGATCGTCGGGGACGAAGACGTCGTCGAGGAGCACCTCGTTGAAGTGGTGGTCGCCGGACATCGACATGATCGGCCGGATCGTCACGCCGGGGGAGTCGAGCAGGACGATGAACTGGCTCAGACCGTCGTGGCGGTGGGCAGGGTCGAGCGGGGCGGAGCGCGCCAGCGCGAAGAACGCATCGGCGTGGTGGGCGCCCGAGGTCCACAGTTTGGTTCCGCTGAGCTTCCAGCCGCCGTCGACCTGCGTCGCTTTCGTCTTGACACCGGCGAGGTCGGAACCCGAGTCGGGCTCGGACATGCCGATGGCCCAGCAGATCTCACCCGCTGCGATCCCGGGGAGAAACCGCTGCTTCTGTTCCTCCGTGCCGTATTTCAGCAACGACGGCGCCGCCTGGCGGTCGGCCACCCAGTGCGCCGCCACCGGAGCACCGACCGCAAGAAGTTCCTCCGTGACGACGAACCGCTCCATGAACGTCCGGCCGTGGCCCCCGTACTCGACCGGAATGGTCATGCCGACCCATCCCTGCGCGGCAAGGCTGCGGGAGAACTCGGTGTTCCACCGCGTCAGCCACGTGTCGACACCGGGCGTGAACGTCCCCGCGTCGACCTGTTCCTTCAGGAACGCCCGGACGCGTGCGCGCAGTTCGGACAGTGCGGCATCCTCGGGTCCGGCTTTCGGCACCAATCGTGTGCTCATCGTCCATCTCTTCCATTGCTCGCCGGCACCGGAACACCGCCCGGGCACAGCAGATTCAAGGACAGTTCCGCGTATCGTTCCGCGATCACCTGCGGTGTATCCGGACCTGTGGGGTCGTACCAGTTCGCGATCGCGGACGTCATCGCCAGGATCGACCGGCGGCAGTCGTCGGGGTAGCGGGTCGTGAACACACCCTCCTCGATTCCGGCGTCGATGATGTCCCGGATCCGGCGTCGCCCGGCCCGTCGTCGTTCCTCGTACAGTCGCGCGCCTTCCGGTTCGAGGTTACGCACCTCGGTGGCGATCATCCGGGCATGATCGGGAAACTGCGTACGGAACGCGACGTTACCCCGCACGAAAGCGCGCAGTTGCTCTGTCGCATCGTCACCGGACTCGGCGAGTTCGGCATCGCACACGGCGTCGTACGTGTCCACACCGTCCATCAGCGTGGCGAGAAGCAACTCCTGTTTGTTCTTGTAGTGGTAGTACAGCGCCGACAGGCTGACACCGGCCTCGTGCGCGATCGTGCGAATCGACGACGAGCCGTACCCGTTCCGAACGAACTCCCTCCGGCCGGCTTCGATGAATATCCGTTGCTTCGCCGACGGTGCTCTCACGACGGGACCCCGGAGTCGCCGTACCTCGCGATGAGGTCGCGGAGTTCACCTTTGACCATCTTTCCGGTCGGTGTGCGCGGAAGCCCGCCCACGACGCGAACCTGCCTCGGGCACTTGAAGCGAGACAATCGTTCCCGGCAGAACTCGAGGATCTCGCGCTCCGGATCGTCACTGTCCACCACGTCCGAAAGCTGCACGAACGCCTCGACGCGCTCGCCGAGATCGGCATCGGGCACGCCTACGACCGCGACGTCGTGAACGAGGGGGTGCAGCGCCAGAACGCTCTCGACTTCCTGCGGATAGATATTGACGCCGCCCGAGATGATCGTGAAGTTCTCCCGACCGGTGAGGAACAGGACATCGTCGTCGTCCAGGTATCCGAGATCACCTGTTGTAAACCAGGATTCCCGGAACGGGTGTCGGGCGGACGCGGTCTTGACCGGGTCTTTGTGGTATTCGAAGGAGAAGTCCCGGCGCTCGAAGTACACCGTCCCGATCTCTCCTGCCGGGAGCACCCGACCGGCTTCGTCGCAGATCCGGGCGAGGCCCAGAGTGCCCGGTCCCCCGGTCCGGCCGACACATCCGGGTTTACGGAGCCACTCCTGCGGGGTGACCACCGTACTGCCGATCGCCTCGGTCGCGGAATAGTACTCGTACACGATCTCACCCCACCACCGCATGAGTTCCTGTTTGACCTCGACCGGGCACGGCGCCGCGGAGTGGAGCGCATACCGCATCGACGACAGGTCGTACCGGTCACGCACCTCGCGTGGGAGTTTCAGCAGCCGCACGAAATGAGTGGGAACCCATTGACTGTGGGTGACTCGATAGCGCTCGATGCAGTCGAGTGCGAGTTCCGGTTCGAACCGTTCCATGAGCACTACGGTCCCCCCGAGCGCCTGGGTCGACACGCTGTAGCGCAAGGGTGCCGAGTGGTAGATCGGCGCAGGCGAGAGGTACACCGAGTCTTCGCCGAAGCCGAAGCCGCGCACCGTCTTCAGGAGCGGCGGACCGGGCTCGTCCTCGATCCGGGCGCCGGTGAGCGGAGGCTTGATTCCCTTCGGCCTCCCGGTGGTACCCGAGGAATACAGCATGTCGCTGCCACGCGGCTGATCCGCCGGTGGTTCGGTGGGCAATCCCGCAATTTCGTCCTCGTACACGAGGTGCCCCGTGATCGGACCGGAGAAGGCGAGCCGGTGCGCCACTTTGGGCGTGAGCGCGACGATCTCTTCGGCGAGTGTTGCGAGTGGCGCCGAGACCGCCAGTACCGTTGCGTCACAGTCGTCGACGATGTACCCGGCCTCCGCGGCGGACAGATGCGAGTTGACGAACGTGATGTATGCCCCGGATCGCAATGCTCCCCAGTACAGTTCGAATACCGAGGCGTCGTTGACCGACAACACGGCGATATGATCGCCGGCTCCGACACCGTGGGCGCGGAGCCAATGCGCGAACCGGACCGATGAGTCCTCGAGCTGACGGTAGGTGATCGTCCGGCCCGTCGCGACCTCGTGCACGGCGGGCCGATCCGGTTCCGCGGCTGCGTATCGGCCCGGATACATCCCTAGAGCCCCAGATCCTTCGAGATGATCGTCTTCATCACTTCGCTGGTGCCGCCGTAGATTCGGGTGACGCGGGTGTCCGCGTACAGGCGGGCGATGGGGTACTCGGTGATGTACCCGTAGCCGCCGTGCAATTGGAGACACTTGTCGATCACGCGCCCGGCGACCTCGGTGCAGAACAGTTTTGCACGAGCGGCATCGGCGACGCTCAGTTCCTTGCGGTCGAGAAGTTCGAGACAGTGGTCGACGTAGACGCGGGCGGCCTGGGTCTCCGCGGAGCACTCGGCGAGGACGAATTTGGTGTTCTGGAACGCGGCGACCGGCTTCCCGAAAACTTTGCGGTCCCTGGTGTACGCGAGTGCGTGGGCAATCGCGGCTTCGGCGAATCCGACCTGGTTGAGCGCGATACTCAATCGCTCCTGCGGCAGGTTGTGGGTGAGGTATCCGAAGCCGGCACCCTCCTCGCCGAGAAGGTTTTCGACGGGAACGCGAACGTCGTTGTACGACAGTTCGGCCGTGTCCTGCTGGTGCAGGCCGATCTTGTCGAGTTTGCGCCCGACGGAGAATCCTTCGGTGTCGGTGGGCACGGCGATGATCGACAGTCCCCCTCGACGGTTCTCCGGGTCGAACGGCGAAGTCCGGCACACCGTGAGGATCAGGTCGGCTGTCACCCCGCCCGTGATGAAGGTCTTCGCTCCGTTGACGATGTAGTGCGAGCCGTCGTCCGACAACTTTGCGGTGGTCGCGATGTTGGCGAGGTCGGAGCCGGTACCCGGTTCGGTCATTGCGATGGCCGTCATGATCGAGCCGTCCGCGAAGCCCGGAAGCCAGCGCTTCTTCTGCTCCTCGGTGGCGTACTCGAGGAGGTACGGCAGGATCAGGCACGCATGAACGGTATACGAGCCGAACGAGACTCCGGCGCGGGCCACCTCTTCGAACACGATGGTGTTGTAGACGAAGCTCGATTCTCCGCCCCCACCGAACTCCTCGGGTACCTGGATGCCCAGAACGCCGAGTTCACCGAGCCGGGTGAAGAATTCGCGCGGGGGACGTCCGAGTTCGTCCCACTCCTCGCGGTGCGGAACGACTTCCTTTTCGATGAAGTCCCGCAACATCTTCCGGAATTGCTCGTGCTCTTCGGTCATGATCGTGCGTTGCATGGTGCGTCCTTCGAACGGCGCTGAGGCGGGTCAGTTACCCGTGAAGTTGCCCGGGCGGCGTTCGAGGAACGCGGAGAGGGCCTCACGGTGGTCTTGGGTGTGGTGTGACAGTGCTTGCAGGGAGGCAGAGAGTTCGAGCAGGGTATCGAGGTCCACGCGCTGGCCCTCGCGGAGAAGCTTTTTCGTCATGCGCAGCGCGTTCGGCGGATTGACCGCGACCCGAGCGGCCAGTGCGTTCGCCGCCCCGAGCAGTTCTTCGGGTTCGACGACCTGCGACACCATGCCCCATTCGAGTGCGGTCGCGGCGTCCACGCGATCTCCGGTGAACGCCATTTCGGCGGCGCGGGCAGCACCGACCGCGCGGGGCAGCAGCCACGCGCCGCCGTCACCGGGGATGATGCCGAGCTTGACAAAACTTTCGGCGAAGAACGCCTTCGTGGAGGCAATTCGCATGTCGCACATCATCGCCAGGTCGCACCCCGCGCCGACGGCCGGGCCGTTGACGGCAGCGATGATCGGTACCTCGCAGTGGTAGATCGCTTTGGGCAGCCGCTGGATGCCGCGGCGGTAACCCTCCCGGAGCGCGTGCGGCGCGCCCGCGAACATTCCGGCGCGCTCGTCCATGTCCTTGACGTTGCCGCCCGCGGAGAAGGCGCTTCCGGCACCGGTGAGGACCACCACGCGGGTCTCGATGTCGTTGTTCGCTTCGTCGACCAGATACACGAGGCGCTCGACGACGTCGTCTCCCGAGATCGGGTTGCGGGCATCGGGAAGGTTGATCGTCCACGTGACGACGTTTCCGTTGCGCTCACTGAGTACGACGTCCTGCGCTGTCGTCATAGGGGTCGTGGTCCTTCCGTCGCCGAGGTGGCCCGAACCGTGATTTGGTCGAACGATCGTTAAACTACGGACACGGCACGCGACTGTAAAGGCCCCGAGCGGTGTCCGGTCAGTCGGGCAGGCTCATGCCCGATTCGGCAATTCGTATGCGAACCTCGTCGGGGAAGACGTTGCGGAACACGAACGGATCCCGGCCCAGGACCCATCCGGGCGCGAGCGCCGTGGCGTACCGCTCGAAGTACCCGAGTTGTTTTCCGAAGAGGACGAGTTCCTCGGGGCTCGAGGTGTTCCATTTGCGGCCGAGCGACACGAGAGCGCCTATCAACTCGCTCAGACGCAACTCCCCCATGTCCCGGCCGAGCAGCGGCCCGAAGGTGTCGGCCACTTGCCGGCCCACCTCCACATCGTCGAGGTCGAGATCCGCCGCGACACCCAGCGCCCGCACACTGCGGGCCACCTCGGTGAAATCTCCCTCGAGCAGTGCGGCCCGGAACAGCGAGCGGAGCAACTCGCGCCATTTCTCGGGCAACTCGCCGACGATCCCGAAGTCGAGCAGTGCGACCCGGCCGTCGTCGAGGAGCCAGAGATTTCCCGCGTGCACGTCCCCGTGGAAAGGCCCGTGGCACAGCACCGCCTCGATCCACACCTTCACTCCCCGTCGCACGAGCAGCGCGGTGTCGATACCGTCCTGCCCCGGGACGACACGGTCGAGCGGTCGGCCGCTGAGCCGTTCCATGCAGATCACACGCGGGCCGCACCAGTCCCAGTACACCTCGGGGACCGTCACGAATCTGTTGTCGCCGAAGGCCGCGATGTTGCGCCGGAACCGGTCCTGCCGGTCCGCCTCGACCGTGGCGTTGAGTTCGGTCATGGTCGCGTTGTAGAGGTCGCGGATGATCGCGGGGGTGTTCGCGATGCGAAAGAACTCGAATACCTGCAACATTCGTGCGCCGACATACGCGGCACGGAGGTCGACGAGCATACGATGCGCGATCCCCGGTCGCTGCACCTTCACCACAGCACGTCGTCCGTCGCGCAGCACGCAGCCGTGTACCTGCGCGACGGAAGCCGCGGCGAGCGGCACGTCCTCGAACGACAGGAACATCTCGTCGATCGGGTGGCCGAGATCCGCTTCGATGACCGCGCGCGCTTCGGCGGACGGAAAGGTGGGGACGTCGTCCAGCATCCGCAGGCAGGCATCCGCGAGAGCGACCGGGAACAGCCCCGGCGACGAGGCGACCAGCTGGCCGAGCTTCACGAAAGTGGGCCCGAGGTGCTCGAACGCGTCGACCGTGCCGTGCGCGGCAGCAGCGACAACGCCGCGGCCACGCGGACGGACAACCCAGCGCAGTACCGCCCACAGCACGAACGTCACGAGAACGACGCCCACCACCACGGCGCGGCCGAGTTCGGCGAGCCCGAATCGGTCGAGCGGTGGCCGGTCGACCCGCAGGGCCTCGGGTGACGGGCCGCCCGAACACGGCCCCACGGGTCCGCGAGGCGAGGGGTGCGCCTCCCCCACGGTCACCTCCGATGCCTGGTCGCGCAGTGTGTGATCCTGCACCGCGTGCCCCCACTCCTTCACCGACGCGCGCACCCGACGGCGCGGCTGTGAGCACGGTACCCGGAGAGGTGCCCAGGATCGAGAGGCACGAACGCTCGAACGTGAGTTCTCGGGGTATTTCTCAGGGTATTTCTCAGGGTGTTCTGTGTCGGTACCCACGACTACCCTTTGACGGGTAGTCGTTCGGGCCGACGAATCGGAGTGGGTGCGGTATGGCAGAACAACTTCTCCCCGGTCCCCCCGGCGCTGTCGCCGACGAGACCGATTTCATGGGGCTGGCCGAGCCGTTCCGGCGCGAGCTTCTCGCCCATTGTTACCGCATGAGCGGGTCGCTCCACGATGCCGAAGACCTCGTGCAGGAAACGTATCTCCGAGCATGGCGCGGGTACGACAATTTCGGCGGTCGCTCGTCGCTGCGCACATGGTTGCACCGCATCGCGACCAACGTCTGTCTCACTGCGCTCGAGGGTCGGAAACGCCGTCCGCTGCCCACCGGTCTCGGTGCGCCCAGCTCCGACCCCGCAGACGATCTCGTGGTCCGCCAAGAGGTTCCCTGGCTCGAACCCATCCCCGGCACCTACACCGACGACGGGCGGACCGACGATCCGTCCGATCCGGCAACGATCGTCGCGTCGCGCGATTCGATCCGGCTCGCCTTCGTCGCGGCGCTGCAGCATCTGTCCGCACGGCAACGCGCGGTGCTCCTGCTGCGCGATGTCCTGCAGTGGCGCGCGGCCGAGGTTGCCACGGCGCTCGACACGTCGACAGCCGCGGTCAACAGTCTGCTCCAGCGTGCCCGCGCGCAGTTGAAAGATGCTCAGGTCACGTCCGATCGGCCGACCGAACCCGAGAGCGCGGAGGCCAAGGCCCTCGTGGAGCGGTGGGTCGAAGGGTTCGAGAAGTACGACATCGACTCGCTCGTCGACATGCTCACGAAGGACGCGATCTGGGAGATGCCGCCGTTCGACGGCTGGTACCAGGGCGCCGACGCCATCGTCACCCTCATCAAGCTCAATTGTCCGGCGAAGGGCCCCGGCGACCAGGTCATGCTGCCCACAACCGCAAACGGTCAGCCTGCGCTCGGGCTCTACATGCGCGGGGAGGACGGCGTGCACCGCCCTTTTCAGCTCCAGGTTCTCGACATTGTCGGCGGGAAAGTCGCGCATGCCACGGCCTTCTTCGCCGATGACACCACCGCCCTGTTTGCCCGGTTCGGCCTGCCGGCGTTCCCGACGACCCGAAGCTGAGACACATTTCCGCACCGTGCCCCGACCGCGCGCAGCGGCTACCCGAGACACCCGGTGATCGGTGCCCCTGATAGAGAAGGGGACATGATCACCGACGCGGCGCCGTTCCCGCTCGACCGACCCACCACGTTCACAGGCATCGGCCTGTCGATCACAGGCGACAACGAGATAGCGGTATCGCAGCCCGTCGGTCCCCGCTACCTCGACCACCGTGGACAGACGACCATCGGCTCGGTCGGTGTGCTCACCGACGTGTCCGTGGGTGCGGCTGTCGCAGTCGCGCGGTTGCACGCCACCGGTGAACGACCACAGTCCGTGATGTCCCAGATCACCGCGTCGACGGCCCACCCGTTCCCCGTCACGGGGGCAGTCTCGGGACGTGGCCGCAGCGTCTACTTCGACGACACCACCGGACTGGCAGAAGCGACCCTGTTCGACGACGACGGCAACCCCGTGATGCACCTGACCGGACGGTCGATCGTGGTGGGACGCGCACCGTCCGACGCACTTCGCGCGCCGGATGTCACTCACGCCGCTGCCACCGGCACCGAGCCCGGGCCGTGCGCGGACCCCGGCGTACTCGCCGAACTGGGTGGTCTCGAGATCGTCGCCGGTATCGCCGCGGAGACCTTGCCCCGTGGCCCGTTGGCGGAACTACTGGGACTGACCCTCACCGCCGTCGAGCACGGCACGGTGCAGGGCGAGATCGTCCCGCTCGCATGGATGGCCAATCCGATCGCCTCCGTCCACGGCGGCGTGCTCATGTCGATGGCGGAGATCGTGTCCGGTCTGGCCGCACAGACCCTCACCGGCGTCGGCGGCCGATACCGGCTTCTCCAGATCAGTGCCGACTATCTGCGTTCCCCTGCCGCACCGGGCCCTGCCGTGCAGATCAAGTCGGAGGTAACCCGCGCCGGGCGCCGCCTCGCCTCGATCGAGACGGTGATCTGCGGTGCGGACGGCACCGTGTATGTGCGTGCCCGCGCGAACGCTCAGCTCTTCCCCGGCGTCTAGGCGGTACGGCGTCGCCAGGACCGGGACCGTGTGATCACCCGGCTCGGCGTGCCGCCGCCACGGCTGTCGCGCCGAGGCGGGGGAAACGCCCGTCGGAGATTGTCGTGAACGTGTTACCCAGCCGATTCGTGACGAACGCGACCGACAGTCCCGTCTCGGGATCGGCGAAGGCCCCGGACCCGCCGAAGCCGTAGTGACCCACGGATCGGAGCGGCTGATGCCTCGAGGCAACCCAGCCCGGGTGATACCCGAGACGCCAGTTGGCCCGGATTCCGAGTACGTAATCGCGGCCTCGGGTCTGAACCTCGGTCAACTGCCGGACGGTGTCTTCCTCCAGGAAGCGGACATCGTCGATCGCCCCGCCGCAGGCGAGGGCCGCGTACATCCGGGCCAGCGCCCGGGCGGTGAAAACGCCGTTCCAGCCCGGCATCACGGAATCGTGCGCCCGGGGGCTTCGCATCAACTCGTCGAATCCCTCGGCCATGCCGGCCTCGGCGAGTCCACGCAGACCGGGTGTCCTGGCGAGTACCGCGCCTGCGGTGGCCCACGGGGCGGGCAGAAAATTGATCTTGGGGAAGACTCGCGCGATGCGATGACGCTGGTCCTGCGGCACCCGGTACCAGAACTCATCCATTCCGAGCGGCTCGGCAATTTCGGTGCGGACGAGTTCCTCGAACGATTTCCCGGACGCGCGCGCCGCTACCTCCGCAACGAGGTTTCCGTAGGTGACGGCGTGATAGCCGGGTCCGGCCAAGCGACGCGGGTCCGGCGGCGCGGCGGCGAGCGCAGCAGCGACGGCCTCGGAGTCGAGCAACCCGAAGCGCCCCGGAACGAGTCCCCGCGCCTTGTGCAGCCCGGCGCGGTGGGACATCAGCTCGCGAACGGTGATGGCGTCCTTGCCCGCGGCGGCGAACTCCGGCCAGTACTGCGCCACGGGGCTGTCGTACTTGACGAGCCCTCGCTCGGCGAGGCGGTGGAGAACCGTGCTCGCGACTCCCTTCCCCGTCGAGAAGGACAGCACCACCGTGTCCCGTTTCCACCGCTTGTCGCGGGCGGCCCACCCGGCCCAGATGTCGAGAACGCATTCGCCGTGCAGGTAACACGTCAGTGCACCGCCACCTTGACCGGGCGAAAAGAACATCCGGAAGAACTGATCCGCGACCGGCATGAAGCGCGGGTCGACCACCATCTGCGTGGCCGGTATGTCGTTCTCGGTCATGCCACCCGTGCTCCTAGCGCTACCGTCGCGAACCGCTGTCCCCCGCACGATCGTAGGAGCCGCGCACCACGGGCGTGGAGGTTCTCCGCGTTCGGGTGGGCGTCTGCACCTCCCGGGGAATCGGTGTAAGGATGGAGCCCATGACCATCGCGCCACATTCGGAGATCCGCTCCGGCATCGATCTCGAACATGTCGACGAGCACGTCCGGCCCCAGGACGACCTGTTCGAGCACGTCAGCGGGCGATGGCTCGCCGAACACGAGATTCCGGCCGATCGCGCTCTCGACGGCGCGTTCCGCACGCTCGCCGACAAAGCCGAGGTCGACGTCCGGTCGATCATCGAGGAGGCTGCGGCGTCGAGCGCCGAACCCGGCACCGATGCGCAGAAGATCGGTGACCTGTTTGCGAGTTTCATGGATATCGATTCGATCGAGGCCGCGGGCATGGCTCCGATCTCCGCGGAACTCGCTGCGATCGCGGGCGCGCCCGATCGCGCTGCACTCGCGTCGGTCCTCGGCGAACTTCAGCGAGTCGGTGTCAGCGGGGCGCTCGCGCACTACGTGGACACCGACTCGAAGAACTCGCAGCGTTATCTGATCCACGTCGCGCAGGGCGGACTCGGCCTTCCCGACGAGTCGTACTACCGGGAGGAGCGGTACGCCGCCATCCGCGACTCGTACACCGGGCACATCGGCCGTATGTTCACCCTCGCCGGCCTCGACCACGACCCTGCGCGGGTGGTCGCTCTGGAGACCGCGCTTGCTGCCGGGCACTGGGATGTCGTCACACGCCGCGACGCCGACCTGACCTACAACCTGGTCACGCTCGAATCGTTGATCGCCGATCTGCCCGGGTTCGAGTGGACAGACTGGATCACGGCCACCGGTGCGACCGCCGGGCAATGGTCCGAGATCGTCGTGCGGCAGCCCAGTTTCCTCGAGGTGTTCACGCAGTTGTGGACCGACCAGTCGCTCGACGACTGGAAGGCGTGGGCGGCATGGCGGGTGCTTCGGGCACGTGCCCCGTACCTTTTCTCGGCAATCGTCGACGAGAACTTCGCGTTCTACGGACGCGAACTCACCGGCGCTCAGGAGATCCGCGCCCGGTGGAAGCGCGGCGTGTCGCTGGTGCAGGACCTGCTCGGTGAGGCCGTCGGAAAGATCTACGTCGAGCGGCATTTCCCTGCCGAGGCGAAGACCCGGATGCAGGTGCTCGTCGACAACCTCACAGAGGCGTACCGGCAGAGCATCACCGACCTCGAGTGGATGAGCCCGGAGACCCGCCGGGCGGCACTGCGCAAGCTCGACAAGTTCACCCCCAAGGTCGGGTATCCGGACAGGTGGCGGGACTATTCGGCGGTGTCCATCGCTGCCGACGACCTCGTCGGCAACTACCGCAGCGGGTATGCCGCGGAGTACGACCGCGATCTCGCCAAGCTCGGCGGTCCGGTCGATCGTGACGAGTGGTTCATGACCCCGCAGACGGTCAATGCCTACTACAACCCGGGAATGAACGAGATCGTCTTCCCGGCAGCGATTCTGCAGCCCCCGTTCTTCGATCTCCACGCCGACGACGCCGCGAACTACGGCGGGATCGGTGCGGTGATCGGGCACGAGATCGGACACGGATTCGACGACCAGGGTGCCAAGTACGACGGGGACGGAAACCTCGAGAATTGGTGGACCGACTCGGATCGTGAGGAATTCGGTAAGCGCACCGCACAACTGATCGCGCAGTACGACACGTTCGAGCCGAAGGCATTGCCCGGACATCACGTCAACGGGAAGTTCACGATCGGCGAGAACATCGGCGATCTCGGCGGCCTCTCGATCGCCCTGAAGGCGTACGCGATCGCACTCGACGGCCGCCCTGCGCCCGTCATCGACGGGCTGACCGGACTGCAGCGCGTGTTCTTCGGCTGGGCTCAGGTGTGGCGCACCAAGGTCCGCGACGAAGAGGCGCTCCGCCGACTCGCCGTCGATCCGCATTCGCCGCCCGAGTTCCGGTGCAACGGGGTCGTCCGGAACATCGACGAGTTCTACCGGGCGTTCGACGTGCGGGAAGGCGACGGCCTCTACCTCGACCCGTCGGAGCGCGTGAAAATCTGGTGATCGATACGCGAAAGCCCCCATGTTCTTTCCGAACATGGGGGCTTTCGTGGTGTCGTCAGCCGAGGTGCGAGCTGGGCACCGGGACGCCGCGCGCGTGGAACCACGGGATGGGGTCGGTCTTGACGCCGTTGGGCAGCCACACTTCGTAGTGGAGGTGCGGTCCGGTGGACTGGCCGCGGTTACCCATCGTCGCGATCACGTCGCCGGCACGCACGTGCTGACCGACCGAGACCAGGGACTGGTCGATGTGCCCGAACACTCCGATCGTTCCGTCGTCCTGAGCGATGCGAACCCACAGTCCGAATCCCGTGGCCGGGCCGGTCTCGATCACGACACCGTCGGTCACCGACACGATGGGGGTACCGATCGAGTTGGCGATGTCGATGCCGTTGTGGTTGGTGCCCCACCGCGCGCCGAAGCCGGAGGTGAGAGTGCCCGCGGCGGGGAACGCCAGTGCGGGGCGACGCGCAGCCTCTTCGCGTGCGGCCTGTTCGGCTGCCTCGCGGGCGAGCCGATCGGCTTCCTCGTGCGCGATACGATCGGCCTCGGCCTGCAGGGCGGCGGCTTCGTCGGCGATCCGCTGTGCGTCACGCTCCGACGCACGCCGCAACTTCTCGGCGTAGTCGGTGGACTCGAACCCGGGGACAGTCAGGACCTGGGGTGCGGTGGACAGTGCGGTCGTCGCGATGCCCGTCCATGCCGGGCCGGTCTCCAGGCGGGACGGTCCGCCCGCGGCGTTCGCCGCTGTGGTTCCGCCGGCGGTGACGGCACCGGTCACGAGGACCACGGCTGCCCAACGGCCGACACGTGCGGCCGTGGTGAGGCCGTGGGATGCACGGGTGGCGTGGTCGAGGTGTTCCGAAGTGTGTGACAAAGCTGCGATCCCTCTTGGTCGTCCCCTGATAACGAACTGATTACGAGATCATCACGATAGCGCCGATTTTACGGATTTCCGGCGCGGCGTCTTGACACGATCGTTGTAAAAAGTGGCTCAGGTTACGAAAAAGAGATCTCTCCAGTCACACAAACCTCAGTCGGTTCGCGAGGTCTCGGAGGTTTCGGCCGAAAAGTGACCGAGGTCACGCGTCCAAGAGGTTTCAGCGCGCCCGATTCATCACTTTTTCGGCTGCTTCCCAGTGCGCGTCGGCTACCCACAGGCGAGCGAAGGCGTCGACGGCTTCGGCCGGAGTCGCCCCGTTCATCACTCGTTTGATCGACGCGGACGAGTCGTTGGCGAGCGCGCGGCCGAGCGCGCGCCACCCTTCGTCGAACGTCTCGCGCGGGAGGACACGATCGACGAGTCCCACTCGCTCGGCTTCTTCGGCACGGAGGATGGTGCCGGAACCCGCCAGCATCAGAGCTCTGCCCCTGCCCACGAGCGACGCGAGCCGTTCTGCCCCACCCCACGCGGGCATGATCGCGAGCGTGGACTGATTGAACCCGATCCTGATGTCGTCGGCGGCGACCCGGATATCCGCGGCCACCGCGACCTCGGCACCCCCGCCGAGCGCATGCCCGTTCAGTGCCGCAACGACGGGCGCGGGGAACTCCGCGATCCGATCACAGATCGCCCGCATCTGGCGCGCCATCTCGGCGGCCTCCTCATGGGTGCGCAGTTTTGCCAGTTCCTTGAGATCACCGCCCGATACGAAAGCCTTGTCGCCCGCACCTCGAATGACCAGCGCACGCGCGTCGGCAGCGGCGTCGAGAACCTTCTCGAGCTGGTCCATGGTCTCGGGCGCAATCGCGTTGCGGGCGTGGGGGCGATCGATCGTGACAATCGCCAGTCCGTCTTCGAGTTCGAGATCGACCATAGCTCTGTTCTCCAAATTGATATTGGAATTCTGGAAATCGGAGAATAACATGCTCGCATATGACCGAAGCCGACTCCGAGCGCTGCGACGCGCGGCAGAGCGGTCTCACCCCTTGACCTTGGAGCTCCCACGATGCGGCAGTTGCCCCCCGAATTGGTCGAACGCTACGAGCACGAAGGGTGGTGGACACGCGAGACCATCGGCGACATGCTGGCTCGTGGCCTGAAGGCCGCCCCGGACATCGAGTTCCGGGTCCACTCCGACGTGCGGCCCTGGTCGGGAACAGTCGGTGAGGTCGAAATCGTCGCGCGTCGTCTCGCTGCAGGCCTGCGCCGGCGCGGCGTCGGCCCCGGTGACGTGGTGGCGTTCCAGTTGCCGAACTGGATGGAAGCGGCCGCCGTCTTCTGGGCGACGTCCTTCCTCGGCGCGACCGTGGTGCCGATCGTGCACTTCTACGGCCGCAAGGAACTCGGGTTCATCCTGCGCGAGTCCTCGCCCAAGGTCTTCGTGTGCGCCGAGCGGTTCGGGTACACCGAGTACCAGCCCGACCTCTGCGCCGACATCCCGATCGTCGGCGTGGTCGGGCGCGATTTCGACGACCTGCTCGACGCCGAACCCTTCGAAGGCGTTCTCCCCACCGACCCCGCGGCGCCGGCACTGCTCGCCTTCACCTCCGGCACCACGAGTGATCCCAAAGGCGTGGTCCACAGCCACCGCACCCTCGGATTCGAGACGCGGCAACTCGCCGCCCGCTATCCCGCCGACCGGGGCACGCAGCTCACAGGCGCACCGGTGGGGCACTTCATCGGCATGGTCAATGCCTTCCTGATCCCTCTGCTCGACAACTCCCCCATCAACCTGCTCGACGTGTGGAACCCCGCTCGCGCAATCGAACTCATGGAGAGCGACGGCCTGGTCATCGGCGGCGGCGCGACCTATTTCGTCACCAGCCTCCTCGATCACCCGGACTTCGATCCCGGCCGGCACCTGAAGTACATGAAGTACGCCGGTCTCGGCGGCTCGACAGTTCCGGCCGCGGTGACCCGCCGGCTCGACTCGCTCGGGATCACCGTGTTCCGGGCGTACGGGAGCACCGAGCATCCGTCGATCACGAGTTCGCTGGTGACCCATCCCGTCGACAAGCGGCTCTTCACCGACGGCTGCGTCTCACCGGGAGTCGAGATCCGCCTCACCGAGGACGGCGAGATCCTGAGCCGCGGACCGGATCTCTGCATGGGCTACACCGACCCCGAACTCACTGCCCGCATGTTCGACGAGGACGGGTGGTACCACACGGGCGACATCGGGGTGCTGGACGACGACGGCTTCCTGACGATCACCGACCGTAAGGCCGACTTCATCATCCGGGGCGGCGAGAACATCAGCGCCCTCGAGGTGGAAGAAGTACTGCTCACGCTTCCGTCGGTTGCGGAGGCCGCGGTCGTCTCCGCCCCCGACGAGCGCCTGGGTGAACATGCTGCGGCCGTACTGAGGCTTCATCCGGGGCACGCGATGCCCACGCTCGACGAGTTGCGCGAACACTTCCGGGCCTCGGGTATCGCGAAGCAGAAGTGGCCCGAGGAACTGCACGAAGTGACGGAGTTCCCCCGCACCGCGAGCGGCAAGATCCAGAAGTTCCGGGTGCGCGGGGATATTGCGGCCTCCCGCGGAAGAGAATAGTATTCTCACAACAGGAGAAGGAGGATCTATGTCACCGAAAGAATTGCCGTATCCGCTGTTCGATGCGGACAACCACCTGTACGAGACCGAGGAAGCCCTCACCAAGTTCCTCCCGGAGAAGTACAAGGGCGCCATCAAGTACGTGCAGGTCGACGGCCGCACGAAGATCGCGATCCGCAATCAGATCAGCGAGTACATCCCCAACCCCACCTTCGAGGTGGTCGCTCGTCCCGGAGCGATGGAGGACTACTTCAAGAACGGCAATCCCGAGGGCAAGAGCAAGCGGGAGATCTTCGGCAAGCCGATGAAGTCGATCGACGCCTTCCGTGAACCCGCTGCGCGTCTCGAGCTCATGGACGAACTCCAGATCGACCGCACTCTGATGTTCCCGACGCTGGCCAGCCTCGTCGAAGAGCGCATGCGCGACAACCCCGAGCTGATCCACGCGGTCGTCCACTCACTCAACCAGTGGCTGTACGAGACCTGGGGATTCAACTACAAGGACCGCATCTTCACCGTCCCGGTCATCAGCCTGCCGATCGTCGACAAGGCGATCGAAGAGCTCGAGTGGTGTGTCGAGCGCGGCGCGAAGGCGATCCTCGTCCGGCCCGCACCGGTTCCCGGCTACAAGGGTCCGCGCTCGTTCGCGCTCCCGGAGTTCGATCCGTTCTGGAAGCGCGTCGTCGAACTCGACGTCCTGGTCACCCAGCACTCGTCCGACAGTGGCTACGCACGGTACAACCAGGAGTGGGACGGCACGGGCGAAGAAATGCTCCCGTTCGTCACGAACGCGTTCCGCATGGTCAGCGAATGGCGTCCGATTCAGGATGCCGTGGCGTCGTGGGTCTGCCACGGTGCACTGTTCCGATTCCCCGAGCTGCGGATCGCAGTCATCGAGAACGGCGCGTCCTGGCTGCCGCACGTGCTGCAGACCCTCGCCGACGTCTACAAGAAGGCCCCCGAGGGCTTCGGCATGCAGGACCCGGTCGCAGCGATCAAGAAGAGCATCCACGTCAGCCCGTTCTGGGAAGAGGACTTCAGCAAGCTGACGGCCCTCATCGGTGCCGAGCGCGTGCTCTTCGGGTCCGACTACCCCCACCCCGAGGGACTGGCCGAGCCGACCAGCTACATCGACCACATCCAGCATCTTCCCCTCGAGGATCAGAAGCTGGTCATGGGTGGCAATCTCGCGAGGCTGCTGAAGGTATGACCTGGCGGACCATCCCCGAGATGGTCCTCAGCACGGACGACCGCTTCGGCGATGCCGAAGCGGTCGTCGACGGGGACCTCCGGCTCACCTTCACCGAGCTCACCGCCCGCATCCGCCGGGCCGCAGGAGCATTCGCCGCGGCCGGCATCGACAAGGGTGACCGGGTAGCGATCTGGGCCCCCAACTCCGCAGAATGGATCGTCGCGGCCTTCGGGCTGCTCGCGGCGGGCGGAATCCTCGTCCCCGTCAACACGCGCTACAAAGAGGATGAGGCCGGCGACATCATCCGCCGAAGCGGAGCGAAGGTCGTGCTCGTCCAGAACGGCTTCCTCGGTACCGAATTCCGGACGCCGGCAGGAGTGCCTACGTTCGATATGAGGTCGGGATTCCTGGAGAGCGGAAATCCCTTCGCCCGCAGGCTGAGCGGCAACGATATCGCCGACATCATGTACACCTCGGGAACCACCGGACGTCCCAAGGGCGTCATGATGAACCACACCCAGACTCTCCGGATGTTCTCGGAGTGGTGCGACCTCGCCGATCTCCGCAAGGGCGACAAATATATGGTCGTCAACCCCTTCTTCCACATGTTCGGCTACAAAGCCGGCCTGATCGCGTCGATGATCCGGGGCGCCACCGTACTCCCGGTGCCCGTTCTCGATGTCGACAGAGTTCTCGAACTGGTCGAACGCGAACGGGTCACCGTACTTCCGGGCCCACCGACGCTCTACCAGTCCCTTCTGGCCGCACAGGGCACACGGGACCTCTCGTCGTTGCGTGCAGCGGTGACCGGGTCGGCAGACATCCCCGTCGATCTGATCCGGCGTATCAGCAACGAACTGCCGTTTCGAACCATCATGACCGGGTACGGGCTGAGCGAAGCCGGTACGGCCACGGCGTCCCGGCCCGGCGACACTTTCGAACAAATCGCCACCACGGTCGGGATTCCTTGTGAGGGAATAGAAGTCCGCATTGCGGACGACGGAGAAGTGCTCATCCGTGGCTACAATGTCATGCAGGGCTATTTCGACGATCCGGAGGCAACCTCGGAAGCTGTCGACCTCGAAGGCTGGTTGCATACCGGAGATCTCGGGACGCTGGACGACGACGGCCGCCTGCGGATCGTCGGCCGAAAGAAAGACATGTTCATAGTCGGTGGCTTCAATGCATATCCCGCGGAAATCGAGGGGTTCCTGCTCGAACACCCGGCCGTCGACCAGGTCGCCGTGATCGGTATCCCGGATGAGCGCCTCGGACAGGTCGCAAAGGCATTCGTCGTGTCGGCGAATCCGGTACCGCCGGAGGAGTTGCTCGCCTGGAGCCGGGCGCGAATGGCCGGGTTCAAGGCCCCTCGGGCCATCGAGTATCTCGAAGCCCTGCCACTGAACGCGACGGGCAAAGTCATGAAGGACCAATTGCGTTGATGCGCAGTGCATCCACACCCCCACAATAGAAGGAGACGGCGCGATGACCGATGAAGCTGCACTACTCGCCTTCGCCGTAAAGTGGCGCCACTGGAACGGCGGGCCCGACGAAGACATCTTCGTCACCTTCGGGATATCCCCCGAGGACTATTTCCATCGGCTACGCAGGCTCCTGACCAAACACCGCTGGAACCGGCTCGACCCGCAGGTCCTCACGGACCTCGTCCGGATCTGCGACGACCGCCTCAGCACGATCGATATCCGGTCCGGCGACCGGGCGCGACCGCGTCGCGTATCGTCGGAGCATCCCCTCAGTAAGCTCTCTGCCTGACAAGTCCCTCTGCCTGACAAGTTCCTCTGCTCGACGCACTCACCGTGCGGACGCTGTCCCCGGGCCGGTGACCGCGGAGCGCGACGAGGCATCGGCCGGCGACTGTGCCGCGATGCCGGGAACCGGGGTCTCCGTACCGCCGGGTTGCGCTCCGCGGATCGCCACGGTGGCGAGCGCCGCGAGAAGTGCCGCGGCGCCACCGATCAGCATGCCCACGAGGAATCCGTTCTCGGTGGGAATCGTGTTGCCTGCGAACATGATGCTCATCTGTGCCAGGACAACTCCTGCGACCGCTGCGGATACCGTACTGCCCAGCGAACGCAGCAACGTGTTGACGCTGTTCGCGGACGAGACCTCCGTCAGCGGCACCGCTCCCATGAGCAGAGTCGGAATTGCACCGTAGGCCAGCCCGATTCCCGCAGCGATGCAACAGGTGATCACCAGCAGTCCCCAGGTCGATCCCATCATGAACAGCGACGAACCGTATGCCGCGGCCATCATCAGGCAACCGGTGCAGAGCGTCGTCCGGGGACCACGCGCGGTCGTGAGGCGTGCGCCCAGTGGTGAGATCACCATCATCAGCAGGCCGGCGGGCGCACACCAGAGTCCCATGACGATCATCGATTGCCCTAGGCCGTATCCCGTGGACTCGGGCAGCACCCGGATCTGAGGGACGAGCAAGGCCTGGAAGTACATCGAGAAGCCGATCAGGATGGTGACGATATTGGTCACGAGCACCCGGTTGCCCATCGCCACCCGGAGGTCCACCAGAGGACTGTCGGCTCGAAGCTCCCAACGTCCCCAGCCGAGAAGCACCACGATGGACACCGCGAGCAGCGTCAAGGTCAGTCCCGCGGTCCATCCCCAGTCACCGCCTTTGGACACCGCGAGCAACAGGCATACCAGTGCCACCGACAGACCGAACGCGCCGAATCCGTCGAACTTGCCCCTGTGCTCGTTCGCCGGTGTGTCCCGTACGACCCATGCGATGAGGATCGCCATCACCACGCTGAGGATTCCGACTCCCCAGAACAACATTCGCCAGCTCGTGGTCTGCGCGACGATTGCGGCGACCGGAAGTCCGAGTGCTCCGCCGATGCCCAGCGACGAACTCATCAGTGCGATCGCCGATCCCAGGCGCTCGGGAGGGACCAGCGAGCGCAGTGCGCTGATACCGAGCGGAACGATGCCGAATCCTGCGCCCTGCAGTGCGCGTCCGACGAGCATGGGTGCCAGGCTCGACGACATCGCACACAGGAACGACCCGAGGATCAGCGGCACCGTGCACAGCAGCAGGATCCGTCGTGCGCCGTACATGTCGCCCAGCCGGCCGGTCACGGGGGTGGCGACCGCTCCGGACAACAAGGTCACCGTGACGACCCAGGACGCATTCGCGGGACTTGTTCCGAGTAGTTCCGGCAAGTCGACGAGGAGCGGAATCACCAACGTGGACATCAGGGTAGTGACGATTCCGGCAAAGACCAGCACCCAGATGGTCGGACCGGTCCGGACGGCCGGCACTACGGCATTCACGGGCGCCCGGTGCCCCGGGAACCACCGTCACCCATCGGCGTTCACCAGTTCGGTGTCGCCCGTTTCGGTGTCCCCCGTTTCGATCTCCACGGCTTCCGTCTCGGCAGGTTCGGACTCCACCGTCTCGAAAAGGTTCTTCCGTCCCGTGACCGACGGCAACGGGAAGTGGCACGCCGCAAACTGTCCCGGCCGTACCTCCCGCATCTCGGGTTCTTCCTCGGCGCAACGATCCTGGGCCTTCGGGCAGCGGGTCCTGAACCGGCATCCCGTCGGAGGCGCAAGGGGCGACGGTACGTCGCCCGCCAGAGCCGGCCCTGCAAACGCTTTCTCGGGATCGGTCAGGGGAACCGAATCGAGTAGGGCACGCGTGTACGGATGAGCGGGATCATCGTAGATCTCGATCGAATCACCGAATTCACACACCTTGCCGAGGTACATGACCATCACGTTGTCGCTGACGGTGCGTACGACCCCGAGATCGTGGGCGATGAACACCACCGTCAGAGCGAACTTCGTCTTCAGTTCCTCGATGAGGTTGAGGATCTGCGCTTGCACCGAAACGTCCAGGGCCGACACAGGTTCATCGCAAATGAGGAGCCTCGGCTCGAGCGCGAGCGCCCGCGCGATCGCCACGCGCTGCGCCTGTCCCCCGGACAACTGCCGTGGGAGCACGTTCGCGAATCGGTCGCCCGGGAGACCGACCTGCTCGAGAACCGACGCCGAGGCCTTCTCGCGTGACTCGGACGACGCGCCCGCAATGGTCATCCCCTCGACCACGATGTCCTTGACGGCGCGGCGGGGATTGAGCGAGGACACCGGGTCCTGGAAGATCATCTGCATATCCCGGCGGAGCGAACGCATGTGCTTTTCGCTCGCACCCTCGATCCACTCTTCTCCGAAGCGGATTCGCCCCGACGTCACCCGGTCGAGCCGGAGGACGGCGCGGCCGGTCGTCGACTTGCCGCATCCGGATTCGCCGACGATTCCCAGCGTCTCGCCGGGCAGTACGTCGAAGCTGATCTTCGACACCGCCTGCACGGTGCCGGCATCCGTCGGGTACTCCACCACGAGATCCTGAACACTGAGCAGGGCCTCTTCGCCCCGCAGATGAGCGGTACCACTACCCGCCATGCGATTCACCTCCGGATACAGCGCCGACCGCCGGAACGACGGGACGCAGACATGCGACCTCATGGTCGATACCGACCGATTCGAGACCGATCGGCGCGACGGTGCACTCGTCCGCAACATGGGTGCAGCGCGGCGCGAATCGGCACCCCTGAGGCGGATCGGTGGGATCGGGCAGCGACCCCTCGATCAGGCGCAGCGGTGCGTGCCGCTCGTGATCGATCGTCGGTGTCGCCCCCAGGAGCGCGTGGGTGTAGCGATGCATCGGCGCATCGAACACCTCTCGGGTGGATCCCACCTCCGCGAGCCGTCCCGCGTACATCACCGCCACGCGGTCCGTGCGACCGGCGACGACGGCGAGGTCGTGGCTGATGAGCATCATCGACATGTCCCGGTCGCGTTGGACGCGGCGGAGCAGGTCCAGGATCTGCCGTTGCACGGTGACGTCGAGGGCGGTGGTCGGCTCGTCCGCGATGAGAAGATCCGGTTCACATGCCAGCGCGATCGCGAGCATCACGCGCTGGCGCATACCGCCGGACATCTCGTGGGGATAGTTGCCCAGCCGTCGTTCGGGGTCCGGAACGCCTACTTCTTCGAGAAGCTTCAACGCTCGGGTCCGCGCTTCGGACCGGCTCACCCCGAGATGCCGCCGCATCCCCTCGGTGAGCTGACGCTCGACCTTGACCACCGGGTTGAGCGAACGCCCCGGGTCCTGGAAAACCATGGCGATCTGGTTTCCCCAGATCTCCAGCTTCTCCTTCTTCGTCAGGGACAGCAGGTCACGGCCCCTGAATGTCACGTGGCCGGATCGACCCGAACGCGGAGGCATGAGCCCCATGATCGCGCGGGCCATCACCGATTTGCCGGAGCCGGACTCGCCGACGATACCCAGCGCCTGTCCGGAATCCAGGTCGAGCGACACGTCGTCCACTGCACGGACGGTGCCACGCGGCGTACCGATGTAGGCACGTAGATTTCTCACTTCGAGAAGCGGCTGAGCATTCACGGCGAGCCGGCCCTTTCCTCGTGTCGGCTAGTTACTGATCCAGAACTCTTCGGGAAGAGGAGACCCGAGTGTGTAAATCTGTGCGCCGTGCAGGTTCTTGCCGAAGGTCACCGACGGCAACGCCCGGACGTACCAGAGACCCACCACCGTGTCGGCGATGATCTGCTGTGCCTCGTCGTACGCCGCTTTGCGCTCCTCGGCGGTCTGGCCGAACCTGCCGCGCTCGAGCGCGGCGTCGAGTTCCGGATTGTTCACGCCCATGAAGTTTCCGCTCGACTGCGAGTCGAACGCCATGGTCAGCGCGTAATCCGGATCCTGGGTGATCGTGGACGAGACGAGCATGTCGAAGTCGCGGGCACCCGCACGTGCTGTCACCGCGGGGAAATCGGCTACCTCGACCTTCATCTCCACATTCTGGAATGCACTGAGCTGAGCCTGGATTGCCTCACCCAGCACGCGACTCTCGCTTGTCGGGTAGGACAGGAAGGTGAACGACACCGGCTTGCCCTCCGCGGCGAGCTCATCGAAGAGACGCTGTGCCTCGGCGGCATCCGTCGTGCTCAAGGGGATATCGGCGTAGTACGGGGAATCCTCGGGGAACAAGGTCTTCGGCACTTCGCCCTCACCGTTGTAGACCACGGTGTTCACGGCGTCGAGATCGACAGCGAGCGACACGGCACGTCGTGCCCGGGCGTCGTCGAACGGTGCGCGGCGTTGATTCATACCGGCGAACTGGCCACCACCGGTCGACGCGACAAGGTACTGCAGGCCGGCGGCCTCGGCCTTGTTGATGTTGGTCCAGCTCGTCTCCGTGGTGAGGTCGGCCCCACCGGTGGTCATCGCGTTGGAACGCTGGTTGGCGTCGGCCACGGTGCGAATCACAAGCTTGTCGAGATAGGGCTTCGGTGCGTCCCAGTACCCGGCGTTCTTCTCGAGCTCGATCGAGTCCTGACGCGTCCAGCTCACGAGCTTGAAAGGTCCTGCTCCGACGGGATTCTCGTCGAATGCCGCAGCGCCCTTCTCGAGTGCGGCCGGGGATGCGATCCAGTTGAGTGCGCCGGCAACGAGCGCCTGGCCGAACTGGGGGTTCGGCTCGACCATCGTCACACGCATCGTCGTCGGGTCGACCACCTCGGTCGATTCGATCTGCACAGCCTGCCGGATCGTTGTGGATCCCAGTGCGGGTTCCTTGAGCCGGTCCCAATTGAACTTCACGGCCGCGGCGTCGAGCGGGCTACCGTCGCTGAACGCGAGGTCGGGCCGCAACGCCAGCGTGAAGGTCTTTCCGCCGTCGGCAGTCGAGAAGTCGGTCGCCATCTTGTACTCGAGTTCGAGCGTGTCGTTGGCCGTGACCATCAACGTGCCGTAGAGGGCATTGCCGAGAGTGGGCTGGTGGGCCCAGGTGTTGGACAGCGCCGCGGGGTCGAGCGAGCGCGGTTCACCCATCTGCAGGATGCGTCCGGTACCACCGGCTACGGGGTCGCCCGCGTCCACGGTGCTCTGGGCGGCGTTGGAAGCGGAAGCGGAATCGCCGCTCCCACATGCCCCCAGCACCAGTGCGGCAGAGCATGCGGCCGCGAACGCGGCCACCAGACGTCTGTGTCGTATCATTCTCGACCTCTCATGTGGAAAATGTTCGAATACAACCGGTTCGAGGCCAACTCAGTCGTGCAGCGTCCGGTCGTACTTGGTGCGGAGGTGGTCGCCTACCTGATTGAGAGCGAACACCGTGAAGAAGATGACGAGGGCAGGCACGAAGACGAGGTGCGGGGACGTCGCGATGGCGTCCTTACCGTCGTTGATCATGCCGCCCCAACTGGGCTGGGGTGGTGGAATGCCCAGCCCGAGGAAGCTCAGAGAACCCTCGGCGACGATCAGGGCAGCGATCACGATCGGCATGTACGACGCCAGCGGGGCGAGAACGTTCGGCATGATCTCCCGAAAGAGAATGCGCCCGTTCCCCGCACCCATGTTCTTTGCCGCTCTGACGAATTCGCGTGAGGACCACGCCAGGGTGTTCGCTCGGGACAACCGGATGAACGACGGAATCGCCAGCAAGCCGAGCCCGAAGAGCATCGTCTGGACGCTCGGAGTCAGGATCGACGCCAGGGCGAGAAGCAGGATGAGCGGCGGAAACGCGAGCATGGCGTCGGCGACGAGCGAGATCACGGCGTCGACACGCTTGCCGAAGTATCCCGCGATCATCCCGAACAGCGAGCCGACGACGAAGCCGACTGTGCCGGCGACGGCACCGATCACGAGCGACACCTGGGCGCCGTAGACGACGCGCGAGAGCAGGGACCGTCCGAGCGTGTCGGTTCCGAGGAGCGTGTCCAGCGAACCGAAGCCGGGTGGCGTGCGGGGCGGACCGATCGGGATGTTGTACGGAGCGAGGGGCAGGAGTCCGGCGAAGACCGCCGCACCGATGATGATCACCAGCCACGCGATCGACAGGTACACCAGAATCGACCGGGTCTTCTTGACCGCGGGTACATCCGGAAGTTTCGTGGCTACCTCGTCGACGGGGCGCCCCTCGTCCTTCTTCTCCAACGCGACCTGGGTCATGCTCCGACCACCTTCCTGACCCGCGGGTCGATCACTTGGTAGCTGAGATCGACAAGGGTGTTGATTCCCACGTAGACGACCGCGATGAACACCACGATGCCCTGGACCATGATCACGTCACGCGACGTGATGGACGACGCAACGAGTTGCCCCAGACCCGGGAGCCCGAACAATGTTTCGACGATGACCGTGCCTCCGATGAGGCGGCCGAGGTTGATGCCCGCGACGGTGATCAGCGAGAAGGACGAGGGGCGCAGCGCGTGCCGGAACATCACGTACCAGGACGGCATTCCCTTGGCTCGGGCCGCGGCGACGAAATCCTCACGCAGCGTGCCGATGAGATCGGTGCGGAGCAGACGGTGGAATGCCGCGATCTCCGTGAGCGCGATCGCCAGCGCCGGCAGCAGAGCGCCACGCAGGTTCTCACCGAGTCCTTCCTCGATCCGGGACCATCCCATCACCGGGAAGATGTTGAGCTGAATCGCGAGGAAGTAGATCAGTACCGGGCCGGCGATGAAGGCCGGCACCGACAGGAAGACCGCCGACAGCGCGTTCATCCCGCGGTCCACCTTGCTACCCGGGCGCGACGCCGAAACCACGCCCATGACGAGCGCGACGAGGAGAGCGATGATCAAGCCCATAGCGGCGAGTTGCAGCGTCACCGGAAGTCGCTCACCGATGGCCTCGCTGACCGATTGCCCTGTCAGCGGCGATGTTCCGAGATCACCGCGCACCGCATCGGCGAGCCATCCCGTGTACTGCGCCCAGAACGGCTGGTCGAGGCCGAGCTTGGCGTCCATCGCGGCGACAGCCTCGGGTGTTGCATTCTCGCCCAGGATGACCTGTGCGACAGATCCCGGAGCAAGACCGAGCAGTGCGACAACCGCGATCGTCACCAGAAGGACGACCAGCAGGCTGCGGCCCACTTTCTTCGAAATCGTGAGAATCATCCACACTCAACTTTCATCGTGCTGCCGGAGCCGTGGGACGCGGCGACACAGAACAAGACCCACCCGAGCACTCCATGTGATGACCCACACATTAAGTCTTGTTTGTGAGCACGGCAATACGGATTCACTAGAAAGGTGAATGGTGTGCAAAGAATACAGAACGGCAATCTTGCAGTGCTGCAACATATTCGGCCGACACACGTCGAAGCGAGACAGTCGTGCAACGTCGAACAGCCCACACCCACGTGGCGTGGGCGCGGGCTGTCCGGGTGGCAGAGATTATCGAGTTGCGGGCCCCTCCAGAATCGTCACGGCGGCAACCGCTGTCGGACCTCCGACATTGTGCGCAAGTCCGATTCGCGCTCCATCGACCTGATTGACGGCCTGTCCCCGTAGTTGCTCGAAGAGTTCGACACACTGCGCCACCCCCGACGCGCCGGGTGGGTGACCCTTCGTATTGAGACCCCCACTGGGGTTCACGGGAAGGGAACCGCCGATATCGGTGGCCCCGGACTCCAGCAACTTGAACGCTTCGAATTTCTCCGCGAAACCGAGATCCTCGTAACTGATGAGTTCGATGCCGGTGAAGTAGTCGTGGACCTCCGCGACGTCCACGTCCGCCGGACCGAGCCCGGCCGCGGCGAACGCCTGCTTCGCGGCACGCCGAGTCGCCGGCAGCGTGGTGAGATCCCCTTTGTGCTGGTGCATCACGGAGTCGAGGCCGAGTCCGGTACCGCGGATCCACACAGGACGGTCCGTGAAGCGATCGACCACGTCGTCCGCGACGAGGATGAGCGCGGCGGCACCGTCGCTCTGAGGCGCGCAGTCGTAGACCCCGAACGGCGTGACCGTGGTGTCCGCGGCGAGCACTTCTTCCACAGTCAGTTCGAATCGCCGGCAGGCCTTCGGATTGGTCAATCCGTTGCGATGGTTCTTCACCGCCACCATCGCCATGTGCTCACGGGTGGCAGGGGACTCGTACAGGTAGCGCCGGACGTGGAGTGCGAAGCCCGCTTGGGCGAGACCCAGTGGGTAGTCCCACGCCATGTCCCGGGTCATCGCCTCCCATTCCCACAACATGCCCTTCGACGCCGTCTCACGGATCTTGTCGGCACCCATGACGAGGGCGATGTCGTACGCCCCCGAGGCGATCCCGAACATCGCGTTGCGGATCGTGTCGTGCCCGGTGGCACAGGAATTCTCGACGCGCGTGACCGGCAGTTCCGGCAACCCGAGCGTGTCCGCCAGGATGCCGGACGGAAATCCGTCCGTGGTGCCCATCGAGCCGAACCACGCGGCCTGCAGGTCGGACTTGTCGATCCCCTTGTCGACGCTCGCGGCGCATTCGGAGTACGCCATCGGGAGCAGATCCCGCATACCCAGCGCAAAGTGCTCGGCGAACGGGGTCATTCCTGCGCCGACGATTGCGACGTTTCTCATGCCGCCTCCTCCGCATCCGTACCGACATCGTCGGGCTCGAACGCATAGCCGTAATCCGGGACGCCCGACCGCACAGCGACCCGGCGCAACACCAGCCTGCCGCGGTCACCGATGTCGGCCGTGCCGGCTTCGGCTCCGGTAACCCGCACCAGCGCGCGGACTCCGACGTCGTCGAGTTCGACGACGACCAGCGAATAGGGCGTACTCAGGCCCGGAACCGGGATGTGCACGGTGACCTCGGTGTACACCGTCCCGGTCCGGGGAAGATCGACGAGTAGATACCCGGTGTTCAGCGTTCCGTCGGCGTCGACGCGGTAGCGGGGCGGAAAGTCGAGAGTCTCACTGTCCGCGAAACGACCTGCCTCCCAGCGGACTTTCGCCTCGAATGCTCGTTCGTACGCGGCCAGGGATATCGGAATCTCCCCTTCGGCGGTACTGATGGAGGCCGGTCTCGGCCGAGGCGGCCGTTCCCGCCGGTTCACCTGTACCGCCCCGTCGGCGACCGTCAGCCCCGACAGGCTTGCCTGCTCCACGCCGACCAGTGGCCCGGGGATGCCGGCTTCGGCCATGGCCGCGAGGGCGAACAGACCCGAACTCGCCCCTGTGGTGGGCAGGTCCAGCCTCCGCGTCGCCGCGAGACGGCCGGTTTCCGACGACGTCACCCCGGCCACGATCGCGGGGGACTCCACCCACGCCGTCGACAGCGAGGCGAGGTAGCCGCGCTTCGCGAGCAGCCGCGGATCGCCGTAGTCGTGGATGTCGCCGGACGCACTCCGTGTCCGCACCGGCAGGCTGCGCGAGACCCGTGCAGCCGTGCGAACCTGCAGACCGCGATCGGACGTCAGTACCGCTGCGGCCCCGGCAGGTTCGATATCGACGCCGATCACGAGCGTGCGGGGGCGAGCCGATCCCAGAGCGTCGAGTGCGGCCGGTGCGCCACCGAGACGCTCGGTCACCTCGAGCTCGGGGTCGAGTCCGAGCCCCGCGAGCAGGACCGCCGCGTTGCTGCTCTCCATCAGCGGCAGGTCCCGGCTCACGACGACCACGTACTCGGCGGATCCGCCCGCTTCGAGTGCGGCACGACCGGCCTCGACGGCGAGGGTGACGGCATCCTCGTCGTCACCGGCGACCCTGCTGTCCGACGATCCCCAGCAGGGCAGATACGTTCCGATCGAAGCGATGTAGGGCATGATCCCTCCTTGCGAACTAGGTGACTGCGCCCGCGGTCTTGAGTTCGATGATGCGTTCCCAGTCCAGCCCGAGTTCGAGGAGAATCTCCTCGGTCTGGGCAGCGAACTCGGGCGCCGGGCCACTTTCGGGAGCGGCGACGTCGAACTGCACGGGATTGGATACGAGTTCGAGTTCCCCTGCCTTGATGAGGTACTCGTTCGCCCGGACCTGGGGGTCGCTCACCACCTGGAGCGAGTCCTGGATCGGCGCCCACGGCCCCGACAGGGTGCCGAAACGCTGAGTCCAGTCGCTGAGCGGCTTGCTGCCGATGACCTCACGGAGGATCGCGACCGCCTCGGCGGTGTTCTCACCGATCGCCTCCGCATTCGCGAAGCGCGGATCGTCGATCAGGTCCGGCCGGTCGATGTGCCGGCACACGTCGGCCCAGAAGCGACCGGGCTGGAGCATCACGAACGACACGTACCGGCCGTCGGCCGTCCCGTACACACCGGACAACGGGTTACGCGGTGATCCGTGCCCGCCGGCCTTCGGCGCCTCCATGTGCACGCCGAGGTGCGCCGACAGCGCGATCGTGTGGCCCATGGCCCACACGCCGCTGCTCAGGAGCGAGACGTCGACCACGGACGGCTCACCCGTTCGTTCACGCTTGAACAGCGCTGCGGCGATCCCACCGGCGAGGTTGGTGCCGGAGATGGTGTCGCCGAACGCGGGTCCGGGAGGAGCGATCATCCCTTCCGTTCCGGCCGGGGTGAGGGTCGCGGCGACACCGGCGCGGGCCCAGAAGGCCGTCATGTCGTAGCCACCCTTGTCGGATTCGATACCGCGAGGCCCGAGTGCGCTGCCGCGCGCGTAGACGATCTTCGGGTTCACCGCACGGATGTCGTCGACATCGATGCTCAGCTTGGTACGTACCCTCGGCAGGAAACTCGTGAGGAAGACGTCGGCGCCGCGTACGAGGTCGAGCAGCACTTCGCGGCCTTCGGGAATCGAGATGTCCAGTCCGAGACTGCGCTTGCCTCGGTTGGCGTGCTCGACGTTCGGGTTCGGGTCGCCCTCGACGCGCATGGTGCCGGTCTGACGGAGGCCGCGCTGCGGGTCGCCGGTGACCGCATGCTCGATCTTGATGACGTCGGCGCCCCATTCGGCGAGCACCGCGCCCGCCGAGGGGACGAAGCCGTACATCGCGACCTCGACGACACGGACTCCTTCGAGCGGCCTCACTTGACCACCACCGAGAATGCCTTCAGCTGCTGGAACTCGGCCAGGCCCGCGGCGCCCATCTCGCGACCGATACCGGACTGCTTGTAACCGCCGAACGGGACGTCGGGGCTGAAGTAGTTGCCGCCGTTGACACTGAAGGTGCCGGTCCGGATGCGACGCCCGATGGCGATGCCTCGCTCGTCGTCCGCGCTGAGCACGCCACCGGAAAGTCCGTACTTGGAGTTGTTGGCGATCTCGACGGCGTGGTCGTCGTCGTCGAACGGGATGACAGCCAGGACCGGTCCGAACACCTCTTCCTGCGCGATCTCGCTGTCGGGGTCCACGTTTGCGAGCAGGGTCGGCTTGTAGAACCAGCCCGGATCCACCTTCTCGCCGCCGGTGACGAGGGTCGCGCCCTCGTCGACGGCGCGCTTGACCATGGCGTCGATCTTTTCGCGCTGCTTCTCGCTGATGACCGGGCCCATGTAGATCTTCGGGTCCGACGGATCACCGAACGGCACGTGCTGCATGACACCGGCGACGTGCGCGACGATCTCGTCGTGCTTCGACCGCGGCACGAGCAGGCGAGTGGTGAGGGCACAGCCCTGGCCCGCGTGCGAGCAGATGCTGAAGGCCGCGAACTGGGCGGCGGTCGCGACGTCCGCGTCGTCGAGGACGATGAGTGCCGATTTGCCGCCGAGTTCGAGGAAGACCCGCTTGAGGGAGTCGGCTGCCGCCGCCATGATCTTCTTGCCGACCGGCGTCGAGCCGGTGAAGGTGACCACGTCGACGTCCGGGTGGGTGGTCATCAATTCGCCGGGAGCGATCTGCGACGACGACAGGATGTTCACCACGCCCGCGGGGATGTCGGTGTGGTTGGCAATGACCTCGGCGAGTGCCTGCGTGACGAGCGGGGTGTCGGGTGCGCCCTTGAGCACCACCGTGCAGCCTGCGGCGAGCGCGGCCGGCAGCTTCGCCATCGCGAGCTGTGTCGGGTAGTTGTAGGCGACGATCGCCGCGACGACGCCGGCGGCTTCCTTCTCGACCCAGCGACGGTGGGGCTGTCCACGGAACTCGACCTCGCCGAGTTCTTCCGTGAACGGTGTGTTCCGGAGGAGTTCGGCGTAGTACTTCACGATCTCGATCGGGGCATCGAGCTGGTTGCCGTGGGTCAGGATGCGCGGCGCACCCACCTCGGCGATGGTCAGCTCGCGCAGCTCCTCGACGTTGTCGCGCAGGGCTTGGTACAGCTGGTCGAGGCACTTGGCGCGGAATTCGACATCGGTCGACCACGTGGTCGTGTCGAATGCGCGACGCGCTGCCTTGATGGCGGCTTCCGCTTCCTCCACCCCGGCGTCGGGAGCATGGCCGACGATGTCGCCGGTCGCCGGGTTGTAGGACGCGAACGTGCGATCGGTGGTGACCAGCTCGCCGTCGATGAGCAGGCGCTTCGTCACACCGTTCGAGGTTGCGCCGTCGGCCACAGCGGTCGACCCGTTGTCCTGCACTGACATTCCGTCTCCTCACATGGATGAAAACATCATTCTCTTCAATGAGAATTATTGACTCTGTGAGGGAGAACTCTAGCAACCGGCCAGCCGCGAAGATAGACCGAAAGTGATTTGCGCCACGAGCCCCAACTCGGATTCGCCGTCGTGGCGGCGTTCGTCCGGGTCTTGCGACCTGCAATTGCGCGAGAGTATGGTTCTCGCATCCGGAAGGGAGATTCTTGTGATTCAGACTACAGCCCTCAGTCCGTCGCTGGGCGTAGAAGTGACCGGCTTGGACAGCCTCGACGACGACACCGTCGTTGCGCAGCTGCTCGAAGCACTCAAGTGGAGGGGCGTCCTGCTGGTCCGGGGGCTGAACCTCGACGACGACGCCCAGCTGGCCTTCAGCCGCAAGCTCGGCAAGGTCGTGACACCGGCACCGGGACAGGAGATCTTCACCGTCTCGCTGGACCCGGCCAAGACTCCGTCGGCCGAGTACCTCAAGGGCACGTTCCACTGGCACATCGACGACACCACCAACGAGGTGCCCGCCAAAGCCACCACCCTCACGGCCCGGCACGTGGCGATGGTCGGCGGTGGCACCGAATTCGCCAGCACGTACGCGGCCTACGAGAATCTCCCCGAGCAGGAGAAGAAGCGCTACGAGGGGTTGCGCGTCGTGCACAGCTTCGAAGCCGCTCAGCGTCTCGTCCATCCGGACCCGCCGGAAGAGATGGTCGCCCGGTGGCGCGCACTGAAACCCCACGAGTCCTCACTCGTGTGGGAACGTCGCGACGGCCGGCGGTCACTGGTCATCGGAGCCACCGCCGATCACATCGTCGGGATGCGCCCCGAAGAAAGCCGCGAACTCCTCGACGAACTGCTCGCGTGGACGACGCAGGAACGCTTCTGCTATTCGCACGAATGGGCCGTCGGTGACCTCGTGGTGTGGGACAACACCGGAATGCTGCACCGCGCCCTTCCCTACGATCCGTCGTCCGAGCGCCTGATGCGCCGCACCACCATCGTCGGGGACGAGGCATGGGCATGAGGACAGCCGTCGTCACCGGAGGCAGTTCCGGAATCGGGCGCGCCATCGCCGAACGCTTGCGCAAGGACGGCCATCGGGTCGCCGTACTCGATCTCAACCCCACCGGGGACGAGTTCGAGTACAAGGTCGACGTGTCCGACCGTGAGCAGGTCGAGGCCGCGTTCGCCGAGATCCGCGCGGAACTCGGACCCGTCACGATCCTCGTCAACGGCGCGGGACTCGAGCTGTACAAGCGCTTTCAGAACATCGACTACGACACCTGGCAGAAGGTCGTCGCGGTGAATCTCGGAGGCGTGTTCCACTGCGTCCAGGCCGCGTTGCCCGACATGATCGAGGCCGGATGGGGACGCATCGTCAACATCTCGTCGTCGAGCGCGCAGTCGGGCCAGCAGTTCATGTCCGCCTACGTCTCGTCCAAGGCAGCGGTCAACGGCCTCACGAAATCCCTCGCGCTCGAATACGGGCCCAGCGGCATCACCGTCAATGCCGTACCGCCGGGCTTCGTGGACACTCCGATGCTGCGCCGCTCCGAGGAGAAGGGGCTGCTCGGCGGAACCATCGAAGACCACATCCAGCGCACACCGGTCCGGCGGGCAGGACGCCCCGAGGACATCGCCGCCGCATGTTCCTTCCTGATCTCGGAAGAGGCCGGCTACATCACCGGGCAGATCCTCGGGGTCAACGGCGGACGCAACACCTAGAACACCCACTCCGGCCCCTCGAGGTGCCGGTTCCGCTCGGCCGGAATCCTCCCGGCCGATACCCCTCCGAAAGGATTCTCCCGTGGGACGTGTTGAAGGCAAGGTCGCGTTTATCACCGGCGCAGCTCGTGGTCAAGGCCGTAGTCACGCAGTCAAACTCGCATCCGAAGGCGCCGACATCATCGCTGTCGACATCTGCCGGAACATCGATTCGATGGGGTACGCCATGGCGACCCCGGAAGATCTCGAAGAGACCGTCCGGCTCGTCGAGAAGGAAGGCCGGCGCATCGTCGCCGTCCAGGCCGACGTGCGTGAGGCCGCGCAGGTGAAAGCCGCCCTGGAGCAGGGGCTGGCCGAGTTCGGCAAGGTCGACATCGTCGTCGCGCAGGCCGGTGTCGCCGGCATGAAGGGCGAGCCGCAGACCCAGGCGTGGGCCGATGTCGTCGACACCAACCTGGTCGGCACGCTCAACGCGATCCACGCCGCGCTTCCGCATCTCACCGAGGGCGGCTCCATCATCGCCACCGGTTCCACCGCCGCCCTGATGGACATAGCCAAGGTCGACGTACCCGGCAAGGATCTCGGCGGCGTCGCGTACGTCTTCTCCAAGCGTGCCATCGCCCAGCTGGTTCACGAACTGGCGACCCATCTGGCACCCCGCAAGATCCGTGTCAACGCACTGCATCCCACGAACTGCAACACCGAGATGCTGCAGAGCGAGCCCATGTACCGGTCGTTCCGCCCGGACCTCGAGCACCCGACCCGCGCGGACGCCGAGCCTGTGTTCGGTGTCCAGCAGGCCATGCCGATTCCGTACATCGAGCCCGAGGACTCCAGCAACATGGTGCTCTTCCTCGCGTCCGACGAGTCGCGCTACGTCACGGGCATGCAGATGCGCGTCGACGGTGGCGGGTACCTGAAGTGGTACGACTTCCACATCTGACCGTCACAGTGCGCGGGACTTTCCCCGGTGGTCGTGGGAATATCCGGGCGCCAACCAATTTCAACCGCAACCGGGAGGAAATATCGTGAAGGTGAAGGTCGATCCCGAGCGCTGCCAAGGGCACACCCTGTGCGCCATGGCGGCACCGGAGGTATTCGAACTGAGCGAAATCGACGGTCATGCCACAGCCGTCGTCGAGGAAGTACCCGCCCACCTCGAGGAGAACGTGCGGGAAGCCGCGCGGTCGTGCCCCGAGCAGGCAATCCAGATCTCCTGACCATCAACGTTTCGAACAGTCCGTCCATCGAAGCGTCAGAGAGGAAACCATGAGTGTCGACGACGTCGTTGCCGACAATTCCCACCGCACCCCGGTCTTCAATTTCGACCGGCACGCCGCCGAGTACCGCGAGAACTTCCTGCCGATCACGGAGGAAATGCAGTCGAAGTGCCCCATGGCATGGTCGGACACCCACGGAGGCCACTGGGTCGCCGCGGGTAGCGACGAGGTGTTCAACATCGTCCGTTCACCCAATGTGTCGAACGACCACGACATCAAGGGCGTTCGTCGCGGGTACAAGGGCATCATGATCCCGACCGCCGAGCGCGCCTCCGGCGTGCGCGGCGGAATTCTCGAAATGGACGACCCGGAACACCGCGAATTCCGGGCACTCCTCAACCCGTATCTCTCCCCTGCTGCGATCCAGAAGTGGATCCCGATCATCGACGAGGTCGTGCAGGCCAGCCTCGACGAGAAGATCGAGAGCGGCCGAATCGATTTCGTCGACGACCTCGCGAACGTCGTGCCTGCCGTCATCACGCTGGCGATGCTCGGAATCCCGATCAAGAAGTGGGAGGTCTACTGCGAGCCGGTCCACGCGGCCATCTACACCCCGCCGGATTCCCCCGACATCGCACGCATCGGTGAGCTTCACCGCAACATGGGTATCGACCTGCTCACCAACCTGTTCGAGATCCGGGAGAAACCGCGCCCGGGCCTGATCAACGCGATCGCCGACGTCGAGGTGCTCGGCGAGAAGCCCGACGACATGGAGTTGCTGGGCATCCTCAGCCTGCTCATCGGCGGCGGCTTCGACACCACCACCGCGCTGACCGCGCACGCACTCGAATGGCTCGGCGAGAACCCCACCGAGCGCACTCGTCTCAGCGACGAACGCGACGCCCTGCTCGACAGCGCCACCGAGGAGTTCCTGCGCTACTTCTCTCCGACGCCCGGTGACGGACGAACCTTCTCTGCGGACTGCGAGTTCAGCGGTGCGCAGGTCAAAGAAGGCGAACGTGTCTGGCTGTCGTGGGCGATGGCCAACCGCGATCCGGCCCTGTTCGACGAGCCCAACTCGGTGGACATCGAGCGTAAGGGCAACCGCCACTTCAGTTTCGGACTGGGTGTGCACCGTTGCATCGGGTCGAACCTGGCACGGACGGTGTTCAAGCGGATGTTGATCGCCGTGTTCGATCGCATGCCGGATTACACATGCGATGCGGAGAACACGGTTCACTACGACTCGATCGGAGTCATCCAGGGCATGCGGCATCTGCCCGCAACGTTCACGCCGGGCAAGCGGATCGGCCCCGGACTCGACGCGACCCTGGAAAAGCTGCAGGTCCTGATCGACGAACAGGAACTCGCAGCACCCATCACGGCAAAGAAGTAAGGATGCTCGGGTAAGTGGCTGACACAGCGGTGGTCGATCAGGAATCAGGGAACGCAGGGACACAGGACACGCCGGCGAAAGCCTCCGGACGTCCCCTCCCCCAGCTGACCCTGGAAAACAAGTTCTTCTGGAAATCAGGCGCGGACGGCCTGCTGCGGATACAGGAATGCGAGTCGTGCTCGGCTCTCATCCATCCTCCTCAGCCGATCTGCCGCTACTGCCGGGGGAAACAGATGGGGGTGCGCGTCGTCTCGGGTTACGCCACCCTCATCGGATTCACGGTCAACCACCGCTTCGGTCTGCCCGGGCTCCCTACGCCGTTCGTCATCGCGCAGGTCGCACTCGAGGAAGACCCCCGGGTGCGGCTCACGACCAACACGGTGGAATGTGATGCCGAGCAACTCGAGCTCGGCATGCGCATGGAAGTCGTGTTCGAAGCCGACGGTGACGTCTGGCTTCCGTTGTTCCGCCCGGTAGCGGAGCAGGGTCCCCCTGCTCCCCTGCCGACGGACGAGATCGAACCGGACCAGATCCGGTTCCACATCCGTCCCCCTGTCACTCAGGACAAGTTCGAGGACAAAGTCGCCATCAGCGGCGTCGGCATGTCCGACATCGGACGCCGCATGATGGTCAATCCGATCGCCCTTACAGTCGAAGCCTGTGAGCGCGCCGTGGCCGATGCCGGCCTGACGATGGACGACATCGACGGCCTGTCGACCTATCCGGGTGCCGGGCCCCTGGTCGGGTTCGGCGAGGGCGGCATCGGCGCGCTCGAGTCCGCGCTCGGCCTGCGCCCCACCTGGTTCAACGGTGGGCTCGAAACCCCCGGTCCCAGCGGCTCGGTGATCGCCGCGATGCTCGCCGTGGCGAGTGGGCTCGCACGCCACGTGCTCTGCTACCGGACGTTGTGGGAGTCGACCTACAGCGAAATGATGCGCTCGGGCGACATCACCCCGTCCGGTGGACGCACCACGAGCTGGATGATGCCCTTCGGTGCAAGCTCTGCGGCACACACACTCGCCCAGAACGCCCAGCGGCATTTCCATCGCTACGGGACGACGCGCGAGACCCTCGGCTGGATCGCGTTGAACCAGCGGGCGAATGCAGCACTCAACCCGACCGCGATCTATCGCGACCCGATGACCATGGACGACTATCTGTCCGCACGCCCGGTCACCACGCCCTTCGGGCTCTACGACTGCGACGTCCCGTGCGACGGTGCCGTCGCGGTCATCGTCTCCGCGGCCGAAACGACGCGCGACCTCGCCCGTCCTGCCATCCGCGTCGAAGCGGTCGGGACCCAGATCGTCGAGCGCATCGAGTGGGACCAGAGCACCCTCACGCACGAACCGCAGGTCCTCGGGCCCGCAGCGCATCTGTGGACACGCACCTCGCTTCGTCCGGAGGACGTCGACGTGGCCCAGTTGTACGACGGATTCAGCTTCAACGCCCTGTCCTGGATCGAAGCACTGGGCTTCTGCGGGATCGGCGAAGCGAAGGACTTCCTGGACGGAGGAAAGAACATCGCGCGCGACGGCATCCTCCCTCTCAACACGCACGGCGGCCAGCTCTCGCACGGCCGCACCCACGGCATGGGTCTCGTCCACGAAGCGGTCACACAGTTGCGCGGCGACGCGGGCGACCGGCAGGTTCGCGATGCGCGTGTCGCCGTCGTCAGCAGCGGCGGGCTCACCCCGGGCAGCGCGATGCTGCTCCGGAGCGAGTCGTGATGGCCGCTCACCCCCGCACCTCACCGATCGAGGAGGCCCGCGTCGACGGCGCGGGAGGCGTCTCACCCGTCTCTCGCGTCGTCGATGTCGAGGGCATCCCGATGTCCGGCCTCCTCATCGAGGCGGATGCACCCCGTGCCGTGATCGTCGCGCTGCACGGTGGTGCCGCCCGGTCCGTGTACTGGGATTGCCCCGACCATCCGGAACTGTCGCTGATGAGAGAGGCGGTGGCGCAGGGATTCACCGTGCTGGCGCTCGACCGTCCGGGTTACGGGTCTTCCCGCCCGCATCACGAGGGCATGTCCGAACCCGCTCGCCGGGTGGAGCTTGCGTTTGCGGCGATCGACGGTTTCCTCGGCTCGGGATCGCGCGGTGCCGGTGTGTTCCTCTGGGGACATTCCGTCGGCAGCGAGTTGACGATTCGGATGGCAGTCGACGATCGCAACGGCGACATCCTCGGCCTCGAACTGTCGGGCACCGGACGCGAGCATCACGCGCTCGCGGCCGACATCTTCGGCACCAAGGATCGGTACGCGAACGCCCGCGGCGTCGGCGAACTGCTCTGGACCCCGGCCGATCTCTACCCGGCCGACATCATCGGCGGCGCGAAGATCGCGTCGTCCACCCCGGCGTACGAGGGCGTCGTGACGGCGTCCTGGCCCCAGGAGAACTTCCCTGCACTCGCCGCAGAGGTCCGGGTACCGGTGCACTTCACCGCGGCCGAGTACGAAAAGGTCTGGCGCAACGACCCGTCCGCTCTCGACGACGTTGCGGCGATGTTCACGGAGGCACCCCGCGTGCAGGTGCAGGTAGAGCCGTCGGGTGGGCACAACCTGAGCATCGGTTACGCCGCGCCCGCCTACCACCGTCGCGTGATCTCGTTCCTCGAGGAGTGCATCGAGGGCCGCACCCGGCCGGCGGATTTCAGGTCATGACCACCACGAACGGTAAGGAGGTTCGGTGATGCGTGTCGGATTCATCGGGCTCGGAAGTCAGGGCGGGCCGATGGCCCGCCGTATCGTCGAAGCAGGTTTCGAGACCACACTGTGGGCTCGCCGGCCCGCGTCCCTCGAACCGTACGCCGACACTGCCGCCACCTACGCCGAGTCACCGGCGAAGCTCGCCGCGGTGAGCGACCTGGTGTGCCTGTGCGTGGTCGGTGACGACGACGTCCGGCAGATCGTCGCCGGAGAGAACGGGCTCCTCGAAGGACTCCGTGAAGGCGCCGTGATCGCGATCCACAGCACGATCCACCCGGATACCTGCAGGGAACTCGCCGAGATCGCCGGCACACGCGGCGTCTCGGTCGTCGACGCGCCGGTCAGTGGCGGCGGAATGGGCGCGGCCGCAGGCACTTTGCTCGTCATGGTCGGAGGCGATGCCGAGACCGTCGAGAAGTGCCGTCCGGTGTTCTCGACCTACGGCAACCCTGTCGTGCATCTCGGCGAAGTGGGAGCCGGCCAGGTCACCAAGCTCCTCAACAACCTGTTGTTCACCGCGAACCTGTCCGCTGCGGCAAGCACCCTCGAACTCGGTGCGGCCCTCGGGATCGATTCGGCGCGCCTGGGTGAGGTCGTCGCGAACGGCACCGCGAACAGCTTCGCCCTCGGACGCGTGGTGTCGGCAGGCGGGACACTCGACCGTATCGCGCAGCACGCGGGTGAACTTCTGCGCAAGGATGTGCGGCACATCGCGGAGATCGCCGACACAGCCGGCGTCACCCCCGGCGCCGCGCTGACCGCAGCCGACGCCACCCTCGAGATGATGGAGTATCCGCGGTGACCACAGTGCATTTCGTCGGCGCGGGCCGCATGGGCCTGCCCATGGTGGGGCGTCTCGTCTCGAACGGCCACGACGTGCGGGCTCTGGCGCGCAACGAGGAGACCCGATCGGCTCTCGAGTCGGCCGGGGCCCGGCCGGTGGCGGACATCTCCGACATCGGCGACGGCGCCGACATCGTCGCGGTCTGCGTCTTCACCGACGCCCAAGTCCGGCAGGTATGTCTCGACGACGGAGTGCTCGCTCGTATGCCACAGGGCTCGACCCTGATCGTCCACACGACGATCAGCCCTCGTTCCATCGAGACGTTGACCGCCGAGGCGGCCCCGTACGGGGTATCGGTCGTCGACGCTGCGGTCAGCGGTGGACCGCACGACATCGCGGCGGGTGCGCTGACCTTGTTCGTCGGTGGCCCGGACGAGGCCGTCTCTGCCGTGACGCCGGTGCTGAAGAGTTATGGTGACCCGGTCATCCACGTCGGACCCAGCGGCAGTGGCCAGCGGGTCAAGCTGGTCAACAATGCCTTGTTCGCGGCGGAGATCGGCCTGATGGCGGAGGCGGCAGAACTCGGCCGCCGGCTCGGCCTCGACGAGAAATCGCTCTTCGAGGCACTTCCGCACGCGAGTTCGTCGTGCAAAGTCATGGGCAACATCGCGATGCGCGGTTCCGTCGCGGAGTTCCGCAGCGCTGTCGGCGAGTTCCTGTCGAAAGACATTGCCGTCGTGCGTGCGACCGTCGCCGAACTCGGAGCCGACCTGGGCGTGCTCGACACCGCGATCGACGCGCGTACGTAAGTCGCGGCCCCGGACGCCGGGGCGACGCACTCGGTGCGTAGCCCCGGCGTCCGTCTCCCGGTCAGACGACGTGGGATTCGCGTCCCGCCCAGTACCCGTCGCGTAGTCGGCGCTTGTACAACTTGCCGTTGGGGTCGCGTGGAAGCTCCGTGACGAAGTCCACCGTGCGAGGACATTTGAAGGAAGCCAGCTCGTTACGGCAGAAGTCGATGAGCTCGGACTCGAGTTCCGGGCTTGCCGACGCCGGATCTGCCAACTGGACCACAGCTTTGACGGCTTCTCCCATTTCGTCGTCCGGAACGCCGATCACGGCGGCGTCGACCACCGCGGGGTGACCGACGAGGAGGTTCTCTGTCTCCTGCGGATAGATGTTCACCCCTCCCGAGATGATCATGAATGCCTGGCGATCGGTGAGATAGAGGTAGCCCTCGGCGTCGAGATATCCCATGTCGCCCAATGTCCGCCACCCCTGCTCGTTGGTGATGGACGCGGTTTTCTCGGGATCGTTGTGGTACTCGAACGCTCGACCGCCCGCGAAATACACCACGCCTACCTCCCCCGGGGGAAGCTCTCGACCGTCGTCGCCCACGATGTGGCACTCCTGCATCGGCCGGCCCACCGAACCGGGATGCGACAGCCACTCTTCGGGAGAGATCGCGGACGCGCCCACATCCTCTGTACCCGAGTAGTACTCGTGGATAATCGGTCCCCACCACTGCATCATCTGCTGCTTGACGGCGACGGGGCAGGGGGCAGCACCGTGGACGACCTCCCGCAGGCTCGACGTGTCGTACCGAGCGCGGATGTCGTCGGGCAGTTTGAGCAACCGCACGAACATGGTGGGGACGAACTGCGCGTCGGTGACCCGGTACTTCTCGATCAACTCGAGACACGTGCGCGCGTCGAAGTTCTCCATCACGACGACAGTGCCGCCGAGCCGATGCCAGGACATCGAGAAGACCAGTGGCGACGCATGATACAGCGGAGCGGGCGAGAGATAGACGACGTCCTGACGCGGACCGTGGCGCAGAAGACCACGGGCGATGAGAACGGGTGCGCACGAGGGATCACCGAGTGGCGTGCCCGGCCACGGTTTGCGCACGCCCTTCGGAAAGCCCGTGGTGCCACCCGAGTACAGCATCTCCCGGCCCTCGATTTCGGCCTCGAGGGGTTCGGCCGACTCGCTGCGAAGCACGTCGCCGTAGTGTTCGAATCCCGGGATCGACCCGCTCGCCGACACGAGCACCCGAATGGCACCGAGGTCGAGATTCTCGATCACCTCGGCCATTCCCTCGCTGCTGACGAGGGCGACCGCACCGCAGTCGCTCAGCACGTGCTCGACCTCACCGGCCCTGAAATGCCGGTTGATCGCCGTGTAGTACAGGCCTGATCTTTGTGCTGCCCAGCAGATCTCGAGGAACGGGCGGTTGTTCTCCATGAGGATCGCGATGTGGTCGCCGGGGCGCAGTCCCCGGGATCGGAGTGCTCGCGCGAACCGGATCGAACGCTCCTCGAGTTGCGCGTAGGTCACGGTCTCTCCGCTGGACGCCATGACGATCGCGGGCCGGTCCGGGTGGGCGCGCGCGTGGGTGCTCGGTATCAACAGTTCCTGGGTTTCGGTCACGGACTCTCGCCTTCTTCGTCGACCGCCGGCCCCCGCCGACGAAACGGAAACATTGTTCTCACACACTAGAACTTTGTTCTTGCTCTAGGTAGGTTCGGATTCACGGGTTTCCGGTTTTCTGGACCGACGCGAAAAGCAGGGATGTTCATATGGACGGATTGAAAGACAAAGTCGTACTGATCGCGGGTGCCGCAACCGGACTCGGCGCCGACTCCGCGCATCGCCTCGCCAGGGAAGGCGCCCGGGTCGTCGTCGGCGACATCGATGCGGAGGGAGCCGAGCGCACCGCCGCCTCCATCCGCGCAACAGGCGGTGAGGCGACCGCGGCGCAGTTCGACATCTCCGACGACGATTCCGTGCGGGCCCTCGTAGCGTCGACGGTGGACGGTTACGGCGGACTCGACGCGGTCCACATCAACGCCGGCGACATGTCCGCCGTCACCAAGGATTCCGACGTGGTGAGCATCGACCTCGACGTGTGGGACCGCACGGTCGCCGTCAATCTGCGCGGCCACATGCTCGTCACGCGGCACACCGTTCCCCTGCTGCTCGAACGCGGAGGCGGTGCCATCGTCTACACCTCGTCGATCGCCTCGTTCACCGGTGATCCGCAACGGCCTGCATACTCTGCGACGAAGGCGGGGATCAACGCTCTCGCACGCCATGTCGCGTCGCGGTGGGGACGCGAAGGCATCCGCGCCAACGCGGTGACACCGGGCCTGATCCTGACCGACGAGATCCGGGAAGGCGCGCCGCCCGACCTGCTCGCCGGAATGCTCGCGCGCACGCGCAGCACCCGCCTCGGGGAAGCTGCCGATGTGTCGAGCATGGTCGCGTATCTGATGTCCGACGACGGGTCCTGGATCAACGGGCAGGTCGTCAACGTGGACGGCGGAACCGTCCTGCGTTGACGACCTACTCCGTCTCCGTGGCGCGCTAGTTCTGCTCGGCCGCGGCGTCTCCCAGCGAAACGCCGTGTGCCTGTTCGAGGTAGCGCACCACCGCGGTCTGGTCTGCCCCCGGTTCGAGGGCGTCGACCGCGGCATTCCAGACTCGGCCGATGGCCTCTCCCAGCACCGGCTCGATCCCCTGGTCGTGCGCCAGGTCGAGCGCGATGCCGATGTCCTTGCGCATCAACGCGGCGGCGAATCCGGAATCGAAGGTCCGCGACAGCACGAACTTCTCGTACTTCGTCTCGGTGGCCTGATTGCGGCCGCTCCCCGCGTTGAGCACCGCGAGAAGGGTTTCCGGCGCGATGCCGAACTTCCTGCCCACGAGCAAGGCTTCGGCCGCGACGAGGACATTGTTCGCGGCCAGCAGGTTGTTGAGCGCCTTGGCCGCGTGTCCCGAACCGACCGCACCGACGTGGATGATCTCCTGTCCGGTCTCCTGCAACAACGGGCGGACCCTGTCGACAACAGCGGTGTCACCACCGACCATCACGGCGAGGGCCGCCTGTTCGGCCTTCGCCACCCCGCCGCTGACCGGCGCGTCGACGACCGAAATCCCCTTCTCTCCGGCGATCCGGGCGAGGCGTTGTGTGCGCGTGGGCACGCTCGAGCCCATATCGATCAGCACGGCGCCCGGACGGAGATGCGCGAGCAGGCCGTCCTCACCCAGCACCACGGCGTCCACGATGTCGCTGGTCGGCAGGACCAGGATCACGGCATCACAGTCGGAGAAGTCGGCGAATCCCGCGGCACCGCTGACTCCGGAATGCTCGTCGACGAAACGCTGCTGAGAGTCGATGTCGGCATCGCGTACCACCAGTGGCCGGACGCTGCGCGCGAAGTTGCGCGCGATCGGGCGGCCCATAGCACCGAGACCGACGTGCCCCAGGCGGCGTACCGACGTCGCACTCATACTGTCGCCTCCTCGGCGGAGGAGGTGCCGGACTCCGCTGCGTCGAGCGGTCCCAGTTGTTCCACGAGTGTCGCCTGGACGACCCGCATCGCGGCGAGTCCCGCCGGCGCGCCGACGTACGCGGTGGCGTGGAGTACCGCCTCGGATATCTCCCTGCGGGTCAGCCCGTTCCGGAGTCCCGCGCGCACATGGGTCGCAAGTTCGGTGTGCTGCCCGAGCGCGATGAGCAGTGACACCGTGACGAGGGACCGGTCGCGCCGTCCCAAGCCGTCGCGAGTCCACACACCGCCCCAGACGAACTCGCTGACGTAGCCCTGGAGGGCTTCCCCGTCCGTGCCCGCGTTGCGGGTCAGCGCCGCATCGACATACTCGTCGCCCAGCACATCCCTGCGTTCGGTGAGTCCGGCGTTGTAGACCGTCTCGTGTGCTGCGGCGACGCCGCTCCGCACGGTGGTGCCCTCTGGAGACATCGGTGATCCCTTCGTGGCCGGCGGCTTCAGAGCCGGGCCGAATCGAGTTTGACTGTGACGCATTTGACCTGGCCGTAGTGGTGGAGCGCTTCCACACCCTTTTCGCGGCCGTACCCGCTGTGCTTCCAGCCTCCGAACGGTGTCTGCACCGACCCGGTCGACCAGGTGTTGACGAAGACCTGGCCGGTGCGCAGGCGCCCGCTGACGGTGAGGGCACGCGAAATGTCCCTCGTCCATACGCCCGCGACCAACCCGTAGTCGGAGTCGTCGGCGATCGCGATCGCCTCGTCCGCCGTGTCGAACGGGATGACCACGACCACCGGACCGAAGATCTCCTCCCGGGCGATGCGCATCGCGTTGTCTACTCCGCTGTACACGGTGGGGTCGATGTAGAAGCCGCCGGATTCGGCGGCGAATGCCGACACCGTGCCGCCGGTTTCTACACGCGCACCTTCCGATTCGGCGATCTTGAAGTATTCCTGCACCTTCTCGAACTGGTCTCGAGTGATGAGGGGGCCCATGTCGTGGCCGACGCGGATGCGGGACACCGCGTCCACCAGTCGGGTCACCACCTCGTCGTGCACGTCGCGCTGCACGAGAAGGCGGGTTCCGGCCGAGCACACCTGCCCCGTATTCGCGGTGAAACCCTGCACCGCTCCCGCCACCGCCGCATCGATGTCGGCGTCGGCGAACACGATGTTCGCGGATTTGCCGCCCAGTTCGAGGGTGGCCGGGATGACCCGGTCGGCCGCGATACCGGCGATCACGCGTCCGGTGGGCACCGAACCGGTGAAGGCAACCTTGGCGACATCCGGATGATGGACGAGCGCCGCCCCGGCTTCGGCCCCCGTACCGAGCACCACGGTGAAGGCGCCCTCGGGGAAGCCCACTTCGGTGGCCAACTGCGCGAGCCGCACGCTGGAGGCGGAAGTGTTCTCGGAAGGCTTGACAACCACCGTGTTTCCCGCCGCCAGGGCGGGAGCGCACGCGCGTGCGGACTGGTTGAGCGGAAGGTTCCACGGGGTGATCACGCCGATCACACCGAACGGCTCACGAATGGTGAACACGTGCTGGTCGGGCGCCACATCCAGGGTTTCGCCCGCAGGCATGCCGACGAGCCCGCCGTAGAACTCGAAATAAGTCGCGGAATTCTCCACCTCCGCGAGCGCGACCTTCTCCGGCTTTCCGGTTTCACTGATCTCGAGTGCCGCGAGGACCGATGCGTCGGCCCGCATCGCACGGGCGAGATCGACGAGAAGCCGCCCCCGAGAGAGCGCGGGAATGGCCAGCCATCGGGCGGTCGCCTTCACCGCGGCCCGCACGGCTGCGTCCACGTCGGCGGCATCACCTCGCGCGACCTGCCGTACGGTCCGGCCGGTCGCGGGATCGGTGACCGCGAGGTACTCACCGCCGGCGGGTGGTACTGCCGCGCCGCCGATCCAATGGTCGAGCGTCTCCATGATGTTGCCTTCCGGGAGTTGTCGAAGAACGCAGTCGTCTTCGAGTGCCGCGGCTATCGCGCCGCCGATGCTGTCTGCTGTCCGCCCGGGCGGGTACCGCTGTGCCGCCGTCGCGCAGAGCCCTCCGAATCTTGCCTCGTTGCACCCAACGGCGGCAAGGCATCCGGGGCGAGCAACGCACGGCGCTCATGGAGGAAGTCGTGCGGGTAGCCCAACGTTATCCGTGACGCATCGTCGAGTTGCGCGAGGTGCGCGTCGTTCAGCACCACCGAGGCGGCACCGAGATTGTCCCGCAGTTGCGCAACGGTCCGGGCTCCGATCGAGACCATCGGTCCCCGGTGCCTCACCCATGCGAGCGCCACCTGCGCCGGCGAGTGCCCGAGTTCCTGTCCGATCGAGCGCGTCACCTCGAGCACGCGTCGCACACGGCCCGACAGCCGAGCCAGGCTCTCGTCGGTGTGCTCGCGTGCCAGGGCGCCGCGGGCGAGGGGACTCCAGGCACTCACCGCGAGCCCGAGTTCGTCCGCCATGGGCAGCAATTCCCGCTCCGGCGTCCGCGCGACGAGCGAGTACTCGATCTGCATCGCGCAGAACGACGTCCATCCTCTGAGTTCCGCGATCGCGTCCGACCGGGAGACAACCCATGCCGGTGTGTTGGAAATGCCGAGGGCCAGCACTTTTCCCGAACGCACCAGATCGTCGAGTGCGCGGAGAGTTTCCTCCGCCGGTGTGCAGCGGTCCCATGCGTGCACCCACAGCATGTCTACGTAGTCGGTGCCCAGCCTCCTCAAGCTCGTCTCGACACTGCGCCGCAGACTCTTGCGGTTGCTCCCGCCGGAGTTCGCGTCGTGCGGGTCGGTCGGCAGTGTGTACTTGGTGCTCACGACCACGGCATCGCGCTCGGGGGCGATCAACCGGCCGAGGATCTCTTCGCTCGCACCGTTGGTGTAATTGTTGGCGGTGTCGACGAAATTTCCGCCGGCTGCCCGATATTCGTCGTAGACCTCGCGACTGGTCGCCTCATCGGCACCGAATCCCCATTCCGTTCCGAAGGTCATGGTCCCCAGGCACCACTCGCTCACACGGATACCCGAGGATCCGAGAACCCGTTGCGCCATCCCGCTCGACCGCTGTTCAGGCATCGTCGTCCACCACCCAGTTGACGAAACGGTGCAGCGGATACATGCCGTCGTGGGGTCCACCCATGCTGCCCTTCAGGGCGCTGCCCAGTCGCACGATGCGCTGGACCCCGGCAGTGGCGAGGAGGTCGCGGATCTCGGCCTTCCGTGACGCGGGGTAGACGCCGACGGTCTGCGTCGCGACTGTGGCGTAGGACGCGGCCTCGCGCATCGCCGCGACCGGGATGACGTTGACCGTCTTGTCGGTCGGGTGGAAGTCCACCATCTCCGGGGAGCGCACCACGAGACCACTACCGTCGAACGTCCCCCATACCCGGTATTCGGGTTCGAGGAATCGCATGCCCTCGACCGCGTCCCGGATTTCGGCGCCGGGCTTCGGCCCGAATGCTTCCGCGAAATCGCGGTCCACGCCCAGTCGCTCGTGCAGCAGCGCACAGAACCGGTCCACCTGCTCGTCGTCGCCTTCGACACAGATGTGGCGGGCCGCGAGACACGCATCCTGGTTGAAGATCGTGGCGTCGAGGGCGGCAAGTTCGGCCACCTCACGCAGTGTCTCCTCCGACTCGAACGCCTCACGTCCGACGATCGACATGGAAACCTTGGGGTCGAACGAGATCAGCTGGAACCCCGGACCCACATACTTCGCGGCGTTCTCGATGGCAGAGCCACCGCCCCACGCGACGAGTTTGTCGAAGTACTGCGAGCGGTAGAGCACGTTTTCGACGGCCTCGTCACCGCCTCGCCAGTACACCGCGGACATCGAACGGAGCACGGGATGATCGGGAGCGATATCAGCCATCGTGCGCAGCACGGCCACGGTGGTGAACGGATCGGCAGACGGCATCTTGAAGAGGTTGATGCCTTTCGTCAGGGCCGCGTCGGCGATCGTGGTCATCGCGGCGCTCGGAGAGTTGCCGGCCATCATGTGGACCAGTCGCGGAGGGAACGCACGAACCCGGCTCACGCTGCCGTTCGGGTCGGTGCGTTCGGTCCAGCCGTCGAGAACGTCGAGACTCCCGAAGGTCCGTTCGAGCCGGTATTCGAGTGCCGCTCTGGTGAGGAACTGTCCCGGGCGAGCGAAGGTGTTCTCGATGATCCGGCGGGGCAATGCGCTGACCTGAACCGTCATCTCGAGTGATTCCTGGAGGTACTCGTTCTTCTCCAGAGTCAGGTACTGCGCGGTTTCGACCAGGAAGTCGATGATCTCCGAGACCGGAACGTCGAAAGCGGGTCCGACCTCCGAGCGTGGGGCGAACAGGCCGTTGTACTCGAGACGTGGGGTCACGAACGGCACACCGAAGTCGCGGGAAAGGTATTCGCTCTCCTCCCCCCAGACGAGTTCACCGCGGACGAAGTGCGGCACCCGGATCGTGGACGCGGGCGGCGCGGAAGCAGTTGTGGTCATGGTCGTCTCACTGTTCGATGAAGCCGCGGACGTACGCATCCATGGTTCCGGCGCACGTGATCTTGTCGTCGTTGCCCAGGTCCGAATATCGCGCGATATCGGGAAGAATCGTCTCGCCGGCGTGCCCGCACGGGCACACCCCCTGTTCGACGACGATGCGGTCGCCGGAGATCGTTCCGCCCCAACGTCCGTCGACGGTCAGGTCGAAGAAAGCTGCACGGCCTTCGGCTCTTCCGTCCACGACGTCCGCGAGTTTTTCGCCGTCCTTGTCGAGTACGAACAGCACGAGTCCGTCGGGAACGTGGTAGCGCCCACCGAGGCACCGTGGCATGCGGAGGTTGAGTTCCTGCATGGAGTAGTAGTGGAAGAACCGCTCGGGCGCGATATTGAGCATTCCGAAGATCTGCTCCTGGTAATCCGCGGGCAGGGTGCTGCCCTTGAGTCCGCCGCCGACCGTCAGTGCGTTGGCGCCCGAAATGCTGCCTTCGCGGGCACCCTTCTCCCGGAGGATTTCCACCAGGCGGAACAGCTGTGTGAACTGGGCGTTGAAGAAGATCTCCTCGGTGGGCCGCGCAAGGATGTGGTCCGCCCAGTGGTGCAGGCGCCGTTCCTGTTCTGCCGCACGCCCGTGCGCCTCCGCCTCGAACGCAGCGATGTCGTCCGGGGTGGCGGTGCCGTCGGCCATGGCTCGTCGCATGGCTTGCAGCCGGGCCATATAGCGGTGGTGACCGACCGGCGGAGTGCCTTCGAACAACGGGATGCCGTCGGGACGGCGGTAGTTGTCGATGATCAGGTCGCGCATGGCGACGTGTGCGCTCTGCCCGGTATCGGGTCCGACGGGGATGACGTGCCAGCGGCGTTCCGGCGGCATTCCGAGTTCGGTGAGCCCGTCGATCATGTTCTGCATGTTGGCTTCGCGGTCGCGGACCGACTTGTTGAGGAAGGAACCTTTGCCGCTCGTCCCGCTCGAGCTGGACACGAGGTGGCCGGCCGCCTCGAGTGCCTCGATCCACTCGTCGACGTCGGAGACGCCCGTGACGTCGACCTCGGTCACGCGGTGCGTCGACAGCGAGTCGATCCAGCGGTTCATGCTCGACCAGCGGCCCTTGGCGATGAGCGATTCCGGGTAGCTCTTGTAGGTCGTGTGCGGGAACAGCAACGGAACCATGTCCTCGCGGGACGTGATGGCGGTGATGCCTTCTGCCTCGGCGCGCTGATGCAGCACAGGGACCTGATGGCGTCGCTCCTGAAACTTCGCGTCGATCGCTTCGATCACATCGTTCTTGTCTTGCGTAAGTGACATTTCCCCTCCGGCGGTATGCGATTCCGGTAACCATACCCACGAGTCAAGTTTTCTGTCTATGCCCGGATCGCTTTGGCACACTGGCGGATATGACGAGTTCCACGGCCCCCGGCGAAGGCACGAAGCGAAACAAGGGCGGACGCCCCACAGCCGAACAGGCCTCGGATCTCGATCGCCGTATCCGGGAAAGCGCCCTCGAGCTGTTTCTGGAACACGGCTACGAAGGCACGTCCATGAACGGCATCGCGGCCGCAGCCGGCACGACGAAACCCTCGCTGTATGCGCGTTTCCCCACCAAGGAGGCGGTGTTCCGATCGGTCATGGGATGGGCGGTGCAGCGCACCGACTGGCCCTTCCCCGAACCGCCGGCGCCCCCACTCGACGACCTCGAGGCCGCGCTGACCGAGATCGCCACGACCGCGCTCCGGCGGGCGCTCGATCCGTCGATGGTTCGTCTCGAACAGGTCGCGATCGCGCACGCTTCCAGCTATCCCGAGATCGCACGCCGGACGTACGGACGCGGCGCGTGGCCCCGGACGAAACTCGTCGCCGACCTGCTGCGGCACCATGCCGGGAAAGGCGCCGTCGACGCGGACGATCCGGAGATGCTCGCCGAGTTGTTTCTCGGTATGGCAACGAGCGCACCCGCCCGTCTCGCGTCGTTCGGCATCATCCGCACGCCGGCCGATATCGAATCACACACGCGCGCAGCGGTGACACTGTTTCTCCGGGGACTGCGACCGGCGTGACAACCGGCCGGCGACATGCGAGACGGGCGCCCGTCAGAAGGCGCCTGCGGCGATCTGGTCGAGGACGGGAAGCAGCACCTCGTCACCGGCGCTCGGAATGTCGACGACGACACGGTCGACCGGCATCTGCCGGAATCGCTCGAGCACGTCGGCGAGGTCGGGGCGGATCGCCTGCAGGACGGTCACGCGGATGTCGCCGGGGTCGCGGCCGACCCGCTCCCACTCCTCGCGGAGTTGTTTCAGATCACCCTCCAGCGTGTCGACCACGTGGTGCCCCATCGGGATCCAGCCGTCCGCCCATGCGGCGACCCTGCGAAAGCCCACCGCGCCCGGGCGCACACCGAGCAGCAACGGAGGATGCGGGCGTTGCAGGGGTTTCGGCCCGACTCTGCTGGGAGAAAGCCGAACATGTTTACCGTCGTACGCCGCTTCCTCGTCGGTCCACACACTCTTCATCAGAGCGATCTTCTCTTCGACCACCGCGTACTTGTCCCGAGCATCGAACCCGTGGTCCTCGAACTCGTCGTTGTTCCAGCCGAATCCGACACCGAGAACCAGCCGGCCGCCCGACATGACGTCGAGCGTGGCCACGGCCTTGGCATACGAGATCGGGTCGTGCCCGCCGGGAAGCGCCGTGCACGTTCCGACGACGAGATTCGTCGACGCCGCGACGAAGGACAATCCCACGAGCGGATCCCACAGACCGAAGTAATGGTCGGGCACCGGCCCGCCACCCGGAAACGGTGTGTTCCGCGCTGTCGGTATGTGGGAATGTTCAGGAACGAACAGGGATTCGAATCCTCGCTCCTCCGCAGCACGCGCGAGGCCCACGAGGGGCATCGATGTGTCGGTGCCACCGTAGTGGAGGCCGACCCCCATGGTGGGGCTCATGCGTCCGCTCGTCGTCGCGCACTCGCGGCACACACACCGCCGTCGACGAGCACGTCGGTGCCGTTGACGAATCCCGCATCGTCGGACAGCAGGAACGCGACGACAGCGGCGAGTTCGTCGGCGTCGCCGGTCCTGCCGAGCGGTGTCATATTCACCATCGCGCCGATTCGTTCGTTGTGCTCCGCCTCCTGCCGGCCCTGTGGCGTGTCGATCATGCCGGGCGAGACCGAGCATGCCCGCGCTCCGACGGCGCCGAGCCGAACCGCTTCGTCGCGCGCGAACTGCTGCACGCCGTATTTCGCCCACGCGTACGCGACGCCGGTGTGCTCCACCGCCTCACCCACCGATTCGCGCACACGATCGAGGAAGTCCTCGGCGAGCGGGTCCGACAGCACCGCCGTGATCTCCGGAGAGGCGTGGATCTGCCCGATGGTCGGCGCCATCGAGGCGAAGTACACCGAGGCGGTACCGGCGGTCGCCAACGGACGCAACGCTTCCGCGAGCAGAGCCGTGCCGACGAGATCGACGGAGAAGATCCGGCGCCAATCGGCCATGGTCGGCGAGATACCGGCCGCATGCGCAACCGACCGGAGGGTACCGAGTTCGGAGACACGACGAGCGAGTCGCGCGAGGCCGTCGGCGTCGGTGACGTCGAGCACGAACGGTTCGACCCGGGTCCGTTCGGTCGACAACCCCTCGGCCGCGGCGGTCACCGTCGCCTCGTCCAGATCGATGAGCAGCAGCGTGTCGACCGTGCCGACCATCCGCGCCGCGCACGCGTATCCCATTCCCCGGCCGGCCCCGGTCGCAATCCCGACTGTTGTCACAGTTTTCGCCCCCTGGTAAGTGCGGTGTCGTGTCCGGCGTTCAGTGTTGCGGTGCCCAGCATCCCGACAACCCGGGTTCGGCTGCGCGGGTGACGAGTTCGACGAGCAGCCCCGTCCGGCTGCGCGCGAACGCGAAGAACAGTCCACCTCCGGGCGCGTCCCGCGTGGCCTCCACGGAGTAACCCTGCCGTTCGAGTTCGGCACAGTCCGCATCGACGTCGTCGGACCAGTACCCGAGGTGGTGCACCCCGGAGGTCGCCTGCCACATGGTTCCGGGGACGCTCGCAACGACTTCGATCCGTGGCGTCGTGACGGAATAGGAGCATTCGAGCGTCACCACGGCGTCGCCGGTCGGGAGTTTCACAGGTACAAGACCGCCCACTTGCGGCCCCCAGCTGTAACCGAGCAGCTCCGACAGCTCGTCACGTGCCGCCCCCGGGTCGTCCGCGACGATCCCGAAATGGAACAGATCCTCTGCCTTCACTGCCGCCTCCGAACGTAGGGGTTTCGCAACCACCCGAACCCGTGTAAGAATCGTATTCTGAGTTGCGAGAAAGATATTCTCACAGTTGGAGAGGAGGCACAATGGCGTGGGACTTCGAAACCGATCCCGAGTACCAGGAAAAGCTGGACTGGGCTGACGCGTTTGTGCGAAACGAGGTAGAGCCGCTCGACCTGGTGTGGGAGCACCAGCAGTTCGTGCCGCTCGACGGACTCCGCCGCAAGGCCATCGATCCCCTCAAGGAGCAGGTCCGGCAGCAGGGACTGTGGGCGACGCATCTCGGCCCCGAACTCGGCGGCCAGGGCTACGGCCAGCTCAAACTCGCGCTGCTCAACGAGATCCTCGGGCGGTCGTCGTGGGCACCGATCGTGTTCGGCTGCCAGGCTCCGGACACCGGTAACGCCGAGATCATCGCGCACTACGGAACCCCCGAGCAGAAGGCGCGCTACCTGCAGCCGCTGCTCGACGGGGAGATCTTCTCCTCGTACTCGATGACCGAGCCCCAGGGCGGCGCCGACCCCGCGCAGTTCCGGACCCGCGCCGTCAGGGACGGCGACGACTGGGTCATCAACGGGTGGAAGTACTTCTCCTCCAACGCGCGGACTGCGGCGTTCCTCATCGTGATGGTCGTGACGGACCCCGACGTCCCGGTGCACAAGGGAACATCCATGTTCCTCGTCCCCACCGACACACCCGGGGTCGAGATCGTTCGCAACGTCGGACTGTACGGCGAACCGATGAACGACGGCACCCACGCACTCATCCATTACAACGATGTGCGCGTGCCCCACGAGGCGCTCCTGGGCGCGGAGGGTCAGGCCTTCGCGGCGGCCCAGACACGCCTCGGCGGTGGCAGGATCCATCACGCGATGCGGACGATCGGCCTCGCACAGAAGGCCGTCGACATGATGTGCGAGCGCGTCCTGAGCCGGGAGACCGCCGGTAGCCGCCTTGCGGACAAGCAGACCGTGCAGGGCTACATCGCCGACTCGTACGCGCAGCTCGCCCAGTTCCGGCTGTTCGTGTTGAACACGGCATGGAAGATCGACAAGTACAACGACTACAAGAAGGTCCGCAAGGACATCGCCACCGCGAAGATCGTGATGCCGACCGTGCTGCACGACATCGCCTGGCGCGCAATGCAGGTGCACGGTGCTCTCGGTGTCACCAACGAGATGCCGTTCTTCAGGATGATCCACGGCGCCGCCGTGATGGGACTCGCCGACGGACCGACCGAGGTGCACAAGACCACGGTCGCCAAGCAGGTCCTCCGCGATTACGAGCCCACCGACGACATGTGGCCGTCGGAGTGGATTCCGAAGAAGCAGGAAGCAGCCCGGGCGAAACTCGCCGACTACCTCGAACTCGAAGTGGGAAACCAGTGATCGATACCTCGCGACTCGCCGAATGGATGGACGAGCAGGGCCTGCCCGGCAAGGGTGCGCCGCTCGAAGCCGAGTACCTGTCCGGCGGTACCCAGAACGAAATCTACAAGCTCACCCGAGATGACTTCACCAGCGTGATCCGCATCCCGCCGGCTGCGGCACCCGCCGACCGCGACAAGGGAATCATGCGGGAGTGGCGCATCATCCAGGGCCTCGACGGCACCGATGTCCCGCACACCGAAGCCGTCGCGGCGTGCGAGGACAAGTCCGTCCTGGGCCGGTCGTTCTACCTCATGGGATACGTCGACGGATGGTCGCCGATGGATCACCGGGAGGCGTGGCCGGCACCCTTCGACACCGATCTCGACGCGCGCGCGGGCCTGGCCTATCAGCTCGCCGAGGGCATCGCGTTGCTCTCGAAGGTCGACTGGAAGGCTCAGGGCCTGCAGGACCTCGGCCGCCCCGAGGGTTTCCACGACCGTCAGGTCGACCGCTGGACCGCGTTCTTCGAACGGATCAAGGGACGTGAGATCGAAGGTCTCGACGTCGCTACCAAGTGGCTGCAGAACCATCGCCCGCTCGACTACATCCCGGGTCTGATGCACGGCGACTACCAGTTCGCGAACGTGATGTTCCAGCACGGGGGGCCCGCGAAACTCGCCGCCCTCGTGGACTGGGAGATGGGCACGGTCGGCGATCCCAAGCTCGACCTCGCCTGGATGGTCATGAACTGGCCCGAGGACATGAACTCGCCGAGCGCCGCCGAGGCTACCTACGTCGACCTCCGGGGAATGCCGAACCGGTCCGACCTGGTCCAGCACTACTCGGAGATCTCCGGCCGCCAGGTCGACGACCTCGACTACTACCTCGTGCTGGCCAAGTGGAAGCTCGCGATCGTCCTGGAGCAGGGTTTCCAGCGTGCAGGTGACGACGTGAAACTGCAGTCGTACGGGCCGGTGATCGTCGACCTGATGAAGTCGGCCGCCGACCTCGCCGAATCCACGGAGTACAAGGGATGACCGCAGCAGCAGTCGAGGGACTGATTCGTGAGCAGCACGGCCCGATCCTCGTGCTGCGCATCGACCGCCCCGATGCCCGCAATGCACTGACCGGCGCGGTGATTCGCGGCCTCGGTGCCGCGGTCGCGGACGCCGAGCGCGATCCGGAGATCCGTGCCGTCGTGCTCACCGCTACCGGGGACCGCGCGTTCTGCGCCGGGATGGATCTGCGGGCGTTCGCGAGCGGCGAGGACATCGGCCTCGGGTCCGATGAGGCTGCTGCCGCCTATGCGCGGCTCTGCCAGGGAAAGCTCGGGATACCGGTGATCGGTGCCGCCAACGGCAGCGCGGTGGGCGGAGGGCTCGAACTTCTCCTCGGGGCCGACATCATCGTCGCCTCGTCTGCGGCGAAGTTCGGTCTGCCCGAGGTCAAGAGGGGTCTCTTCCCGGCCGGCGGAGGAACTTCCATCGGGACGCGTATTCCGATCGGCGCCGCACTCGAGATCGCCCTGACCGGCGATCCGATCACCGCGCAACGCGGGTACGAACTCGGGTTGATCAACGCCGTGGTCGAACCCGACGAGGTGCTGAACACCGCTCTGGACTACGCGCGCCGCATCGCTGCGAACGCACCTCTCGGACTCGCCGCGGTCAAGGAACTCGTACGGTCCTCGCTGACCGATCCCGAGTATGCGTCGGAACGGCTCGGATACTGGCAGTCCCTGGTGTTCGCCAGCGACGATGCCAAGGAGGGCGCTGCGGCGTTCATGGAGAAGCGAGCGCCGGCCTGGCAGGGGCGATGAGCACCGTGCGTGCGGCGGTCTGTGCGGAGTACGGGCCACCGGAGATCGTCGAGATCCGGGATCTCCCGTCGCAACCACTCGCACCCGGGCAGGTCCGGGTGCGGGTGGGTGCGGCGGCGGTGAATTTTCCCGACGTGTTACTGGTCGCGAACAAGTACCAGATCAGCGTGCCGCCCCCGTTCGTTCCGGGTAGCGAGTACGCCGGCGTGGTCACCGAGATCGCGGGCGACACCGGGGAGTTCATCGTCGGAGACCGGGTCACGGGCACCAGCCTGGTCGGAGCCTTCACCGAAGAAGTGGTGGCGCCGGCGGCATCGCTGAAGGCGATTCCCGACGGGATCGACGACCGCACGGCTGCGTCCTTCGGCGTAGCCCATCGCACCGCGTACCACACGCTCCGGTCGGTTGCCCGGCTCCAGCCGGGCGAGCGACTGGTCGTGCTCGGCGCCGGAGGCGGTGTCGGTCTCGCCGCGGTCCAGCTGGGTGTCGCGCTGGGTGCGTCCGTGACTGCTGTCGCGTCGTCGCAAGACAAACTCGCGGTCGCCGAGAAGTACGGGGCCGAGCACCTGATCGACCACCGGGCGGGCGATCTGCGTGGCGCCCTGAAGCAGATGCTGCCGGAGGGAGCAGATGTCGTAGTGGATCCGGTCGGCGGCGACCTCTCGGTACCGGCACTCCGGTCCCTCGGACGCGGCGGCCGATTCGTCACGGTGGGCTATGCGTCGGGCACGATACCGGAGGTTCCGCTGAATCTCGTTCTGGTGAAGGGCCTTCACATCATGGGATTCCAGTTCCAGGACCTCGATCCCGATGAATACCGGCGTAACGAGGCAGAACTGGTCGACCTGCTGATATCCGGCCGGGCGGTACCCCACATCGGAGCGCACTACCCGCTCGACGAGGCTTCCCGCGCCCTGCGTCACGTGGCGGACGGTCTCGCGATCGGAAAGGTCGTGGTGGATATCGCGCGGTGACCCTGCGCGAAAGGTCCCCACACGACGACACGGCCCGAATCCCAGGGAGGTTCGGGCCGTGTCGTGTTCGTCAACGAATGCTGGTGAGGGTACCTGTCGCCGGCATCGATCCAATTCCGTCGGTACGGAAGGACTCGGTGAACCCGACGTCGACGGGTGCGTTCGTCGCAGCCTGGAGTGCGTGCGCCTTGAAAACTCGTGCCGCTCTGCTCAACCGGTGCTGAGTGGAACCGAACCGGGAGTCGAGCTCGGAAGGAACGTCTTTGCCCCACATCGTGATCGTGGTGGGGTGCTTCGCCAAGGTCTCGAGCAGGCCCTGACGGATCCGTGCGTCGGCTTCGTAGAGGTCTGTCGCCACCGCGACGGTGTCGGGCATCGGGCCGTGCGGGGAACACTCCAGTGCCGATTCGAGGTCGACCGTGGTGGCACCGAGGATCTCGAGGGGCCGGATATCGGCATTTCCGGGCACCAGGACGACGACCTCCCAACCCGCGGCCACCTGGTCGTACAGCCAGCCGCCGGTGTATCGCACTGCGTCGGCGACACGAGGCGCGACGACCGCGAGTCGCCTCCTCAGAATGTGCTTGCGTGCATGAGCTGTTGCTCGAGAGACCGTGTGTAGTCCTCGAAGATCTCGGTCAGAGGGAGCGAACGATCGAGTAGCCATGAGGTTTCCATTCCGTTGAGGAAAGCGACAATCTCCACCGCTTTGACGGCTGGGTCCAGATCCGTTCGGTATCGTCCGGCGCGCTGTCCGCGCCGGATCCCGGCCTCGACCGTGTCGAGTGCCGCTCGATATCGACCGAGTAGGCGATCGTGCAGTGGCGCGTCCGGTTCGAGGTTCTCCACGAGGAGCACCGCGTACATCCCCACCAGATCGGGAGAGTCCCGGAAGCGACCGGGGATCTTCATGATCTGTTCGATGAGATCTCCCGAGCGGTCCACACGAGCAAGGTCGTCGGCATCCCGTGCGTCGAGCACGGCATGCAACAACTCGGTCTTCGAATCGAAGTGATGCAACAGACCCGCCGGGCTCAACCCTGCGGCCCGGGCGATCTGAGCGACACTCGTGCTCCGCCACCCGTTCCTCGCCAGTAACCGTTGGGCGACGCCGAGAATTTGCGCCCTCCGATCCTCACCCCTGGCGAGGAGCGTGTCGTACGCACGGTGTTGCACCCTTGCTTCGCCTCCTCGTCGACCAAACCTACCGAACACACATTAGGTCGGTTTGGTCCCATGTGACAAGGGTCTCATCGAGTTTATTTTGCAACTCACGTCACAGCGTCAGTGATCCATCAGCTCGACGATCGTGGCGTTCGCGGTCCCACCGCCTTCGCACATCGTCTGGAGTCCGTACCGGAGTCCCTGGTCACGCATGTGATGAATCATCCTCGTCATCAGCACCGCACCCGATCCGCCGAGCGGATGACCCAAGGCGATGGCACCTCCGAGTGGATTGACCCGCGCGATGTCGGCTCCGGTCTCGGCAAGCCAGGCCAGCGGCACCGACGCGAACGCTTCGTTGACCTCGAAAACACCCACATCCCCGAGCGCGACACCGGCTTTGCCGAGCACCTTCTCGGTCGCCGGGATCGGGCCGGTGAGCATGAGAACCGGATCCGCTCCGGCGACCGCACCGGCGCGGTATCGCACCAGCGGCGTCAGTCCCAGCTCGCGCGCCTTGTCAGGGGTCGTCACCAGGAGGGCGGCCGCGCCGTCCGAGATCTGCGACGAGTTGCCGGCGTGGATGACTCCGTCCTCGGCGAAAGCAGGCTTCAGCCCGGCAAGCTTGTCCACCGTGCTTCCGCGACGGACGCCTTCGTCCGCGGAGACCGATCCGTTGTCGGTGGCGACCGGCACGATCTGCCCGTCGAACGCTCCGCGATCCTGCGCCGCAGCGGCACGCTCGTGCGAGAGCACCGCGTACTCGTCCAGGTCGGTCCGCGAAAGACCCCACTTCTGCGCGATCTTCTCCGCCGAAATCCCCTGGTTGAACGCGAAGCCGTCATAGCGGGCCAGCGCCTGGGGACCGTAGGGCATACCGGTGCCGCGCGCAGCACCGAGCGGCACCCGGCTCATCACCTCGACCCCGCCGGCGACGACCACATCCTGCTGACCCGACATCACGGCTTGGGCCGCAAAATCCAGTGCCTGCTGGCTCGAGCCGCAGGCGCGGTTGACGGTGGTGCCCGGGATGGATTCGGGCCATCCGGCGGCGAGCACCGAGTAGCGCCCGACATTGCTGGACTGGTCGCCCACCTGCGACACGCAACCCCACACCACGTCGTCGATCACGGTGGGATCGATACCCGTTCGCTCCGCAAGAGCCCGAAGGATGTGCGCCGACAGATCTACCGGGTGCACCCCCGCCAGCCCTCCGTTGCGTTTACCGACCGGGGTACGGATCGCCTCGACGATGACAACTTCACGCATCTTCTTCTCTTCCATTCGTATCCGGTTGTTGCCTCACGCCTGACGCACCGGACGCAGACTTTCCGGCGGCGGCGCCACCGATCGCCCAGCGACCGGTGAACCTCGCGTCCCGTTTCTCCGCGAAGGCGGCGAAAGCTTCGGGTGCATCCGCGGTGGCGAAATTGACCGCCTGTGCGCGGGCCTCCCCGGCAAGCGATTCGCGGAGGGTGCGATCGGCCCCCTCGTTCAGCAGCGCCTTGGTCTGCGCGAGCGCCACCGGCGGACCCGCGCCGAGACGGCCGGCGAGGTCATCGACGAACGCGTCGATCGTGTCTTCGGGCTCGACCCAGGTCACCAGGTTCAGCCGATGGGCGTGTTCCGCGTCGATCGTCTCGGCGAGCAGAGCCAGCCTCTTGGCCTGTTGCAGGCCGACCAGCTTGGGCAACAGCCACGATCCGCCGAGGTCCAACGACAGCCCGCGTCGCGAGAAGATCTGCGAGAACGTGGATCTCGGAGTCGCGACAACGAAGTCACACCCCAGCGCCAGATTCCATCCGGCTCCGACCGCCACACCGTCGATCTTTGCGATGGTCGGCACCGGAAGCTCGTGCAGAAGCAATGCGATGTCGGTGAGGACACGCATCTTGCGCAAAGGGTGCGCCCGACCGGGATTGGACAGGTCGGCTCCGGAACAGAACGCGCCGCCGGCGCCGGTCACCACAAGCACCCGCACCTCGGGGTCCTGACCGGCCTCGTCCAGGGCATTGCGCAGCGCATCCCACAAACCGCTGTCGAGTGCGTTCTTGCGGGCGGGCCGATTCAGTGTCAGCGTCCGCACACCACCGCGATCGTCGACGAGCAGTGACTCCCCGGCCGTCACCGGTTCTGCCTCGCAGCCGATTCCGGGAACCGGTACGCGGGGCCGATTGCACCCTCCGCACGAAGTTTCTCGATCTGATCCGACCTGAATCCGGCGTCGGCGAGCACCCGTGCGGTGTGTTCACCGAGGCCCGGAACAGCGCCCATCGGCGGGTCGAAGCCCGTGATCACCGGCGGTGGCAAGAGCGCGTCGATCGGACCGTTCGGCGAATCCACTTCGCGCCACCTGTCACGCGCCGTCAATTGGGGATGCACGAGTACTTCACTCGGCAGGTTGTATCGCGCGTTGCCGATCCCGGCCTCGTCCGCGACCTTCTGCACGTGGTCGAGCGGGTACTGTGCGCACCACTGCGAGATCGCCTCGTCGAGAACCGCCCTGTTCTCACATCGTCCGGTATTGGTGCGGAAACGCTCGTCGTCGGCGAGATCGTCACGTCCGATGATCTCGCGTGCGAGTCGCTGCCACTCACGGTCGTTGGTCGTACCGAGCACCACGGTCTGGTCGTCGGCCGTCCGGTACGCACCGTAGGGCGAGACCGCCGGTGAACTCATCCCGCGCGGTTGCTGATCCACACCCGAGTACCGCGTGTAGGTGAGCGGATATCCCATGATCTCGGTCATGGTGTCGAACAGACTCACGGACACCGAGGTCAGCGCCCCGGCACGTCCACGATGCCGTTCCCTTCCGCACAGCAACGCGAGAATCGACACGGCCGCATACAGACCCGTGCTGATGTCGGCGACGGGAGGACCCGGTTTCGCGGGCATATCGGGGAAACCGGTCACCGCGCACGCGCCCGACTCCGCCTGCACGAGCAGGTCGTACGCGCGCTTGTGGGACAGCGGTCCGCCCTGGCCGTAACCGTCGATCTCTACAGCGATCAGATCGGGGTAGCGCTCCGCCAGCATTTCCCGCGAGATGCCCAGTCGCGCAGTGGCTCCCGGAGCGAGATTCGACACGAGTACGTCGGCACCGGCCAGCAGCGTGTGCAAGGTTGCGATTCCGGCGTCCGACTTCAGGTCGATCGTGACGGATTCCTTGCCCCGGTTCGCCCACACGAAGTGCGCGGCCATACCGTTGACGACGTCGTCGTAGTCGCGGGCGAAATCACCGCCCCGAGGATTTTCGATCTTGATGACCCGCGCCCCGAAGTCGGCGAGCGTGCGAGTACACATCGGCGCCGAGACGGCCTGCTCGAGCGTCACGACCGTGACCCCCGACAGCGGGCCCTCCGGGCTCGTCGGGTCGGACATCACATCACCATGCCACCGTCTACCGGCAGCACCTGGCCGGTGACGAACGACGCGGCGTCCGTGGCGAGGAACACGAAGGCACCAGCGACCTCCGAGGGCTCGGCCCAGCGTCGCAGGGGAATTCGGTTCAGCATGGTCGCGGCGAACTTCTCGTTCGTGCGAATCGTCTCCGTCATCGGTGTCGCAGCGAGCGGGGCGAGCGCGTTGACGAGAATGTTCTTCCGCGCGAGCTCCCGTGCCAGCGACTTGGTCATTCCGATGATGCCGGCCTTCGCGGCCGAATAGTTCACCTGGCCGAGAGTGCCCGTGATTCCGGCGGACGAGGTGACGTTGATGATGCGTCCGGTGCCGTCCGTGGCCAGGAAAGGAAGCGCTGCCTGCGAACAGGTGAAGGCGCCGAGCACATGGATGTCGTGGATGCGCTGGAAGGATTCGGTGCTCGTCTCCGCGAACATCGCGGGATCGGTGACACCGGCGTTGTTGACCAGAATGTGCAGCACGCCTTCGGTGAAGCCGGCGGCCCGCGCAGCCGCAGAGTCGGCGGCGGCCCGGTCGCGAACATCCAGTGCGGCACTGTCTGCCTTGCCGCCGTTCTGCGAAATCCGCTCGGCCACAAGCGCAGCCGCATCACCGTCCACGTCGGTGACGAGAACTGCCGCACCGGCCGCGGCGAGGGCCTCCGCCACCGCGGACCCGATGCCACCTGCCGCGCCGGTGACCAGCGCCGACCGTCCGGTGAGGTCGAAAAGGTTGTTCTTCTCCGCCATCAGTAACTCCTCGGCAATCCCAAAACGTGTGAGCCCAGGAAGTTCAGGATCATTTCCTGGCTGATCGGTGCAATGCGCATGACGCGTGCCTCGCGGAAGTAGCGCGAGACGTTGTATTCCTCCGAATACCCCATGCCGCCGTGCGTCTGCAGAGCGCGGTCCGCAGCGGTGAATCCCGCGTCGGCACAGAGGTATTTCGCTGTGTTGGCTTCCCTGCCACACGGCTTTCCGTTGTCGTAGAGCCATGTTGCCTTGCGGAGCACCAGTTCTGCGGCGTCGAGCTGTGCCAGCGAATCCGCGAGGGGGAACTGGATGCCCTGGTTCATTCCGATGGGCCGGCCGAACACTTCGCGTTCGTTGCCGTACTTGACGGCTTTGTCGAGTGCCACCCGCCCGATACCGAGGGCTTCGGCCGCGATGAGCATCCGTTCGGGGTTGAGACCGTCGAGAAGGTAGCGGAAGCCCTGGCCCTCTTCGCCGACGCGATCCTCGACCGGAATGTGCAGGTCGTCGATGAACAATTCGTTCGACGTGACGGCGTTGCGTCCCATCTTCCGGATGGGCCGGATGTCGACCTTGCTGCGATCGAGGTCTGTCATGAACAGGGTCATGCCGTCGGTCTTCTTCTCGACCTCGTCGTAACGCTGGGTGCGAGTGAGCAGCAGGATCTTCTCCGACTCGGCCGCCTTCGAGATCCACACCTTGCGCCCGTTGACGACGTAGTGGTCGCCGACGCGCTTGGCGAAGGTGGTGATCCGCGACGTATCGAGACCCGCACCCGGTTCGGTGACGCCGAAGCAGACGTGCAGGTCACCGTTCACGATGCGGGGCAGCGTCCGCGCCTTGAGTTCGTCGGACCCGTGCTTGACCACGGGTTGCATACCGAAGATGTTCAGGTGGATGGCGCTTGCGGCGTTCATACCGCCTCCCGAACGCGCCACCTCCTCGAGCAGCAGGGTCGCCTCGGTGATGCCGTAACCGTGCCCGCCATATTCTTCGGGCATCGTGATGCCCAGCCAGCCGCCGTCGGCCATCGTCTTGTAGAACTCGGACGGGAACTCGTGTGCGAGATCCTTTTCCATCCAGTACTGGTCGTCGAATTTCTTCGTCAGTTCGGCGACCGAGGAACGGATCAGTTCCTGGTCCTCGGTGAGGTCGAAACTCATGCCTCCCATGACTGTCCCCTCACGTCCGAGCCGTACGGCCGGGCGAGCGCGCGGGCACGACGGTAGTGCCGCGCAGTCTCCCGACAGCTTCGGAATTGTTCGGATTCACCGATCTTGCGGTGACTGCGTACCTGGACGCTCACTTCGTGCCCTTCTGCGATTCGTGCACCGGCTGTGCACCGTTCCCGGGAATGTGCTCGACGGTTTTCGAGCACCACTTCGAACGCACCGACCCGGATCGGTCAGTCGGATGCCGGCAATGCCTGTGCCGACTTCACGGCCATGGGAACCCCGGCGTAACTGAGTTCGCCTGCGCCCGGGGAAGTGCAGAGCACCTCGACCGTGTCGCCGGCGTCGACGTACCGCTTGCCGAGCAGTGTCCCGGTGCCGCTCGCCGGTTCCGACGGGCGGCCGGGAGCTGCCGGGATCATGGCTTCTCCGCCACAGGCGAACTCCTGCACGCCTTCCGAGGGAACCCGGACGACGACGATCCTCGTCGAGCAGGTGGTGCTGGCGAGCTGCTGACCGGGGCGGAGCGGTGAAGGTGTGGTCACGGCGTACCTCTCTGTCGATCGCTCGGACACCGAGCGTGGGTTCTGCGAGTGCGCGAACATCCGGAAAGCCCGGGCCTGGGTGCCGCATTCCACGGCACCCCCGAGCACGAGCGGCACAGAGCGGCGGTTCGAGCAGCTCAATACAAGGAAACTATCTTCTCCTATCCGGAGAATCAACCTGTTCTCCCGGCAAACACCCCTAAGCGGAGTGACCTCCTTTTTCAGACCTCGCGCGACGTGCGCGCGCGGGGAGAACGGTTCGACACCTCGGTGACCTGCGGATACATCCGGTGAAACATGAGTGTTTGACACCTGGGGCGAGGCATGGAAACCTATCGATCAGAAATGAGAATGTGATTCTCCGAGAGGGAGGAGGCTGGGAGTGGTCCTGCTGCCCCCACTGCCGGCAGATCGATGGGACGACAAGGTCGATGCCGCTTTGAAAGGGCTCATGCCCCGGGATATGCGGAATCCGGAACGTGCAGGTGTCGCCATGGCGACGCTCGTGAATCATCCGGAACTGACGAAGGCATTCCTCGGGTTCAGTGTGCATCTGCTCTTCCGGTCCACGCTGCCGCCCCGCCTGCGCGAACTTGCCATCCTTCGTACCGCCCATCTTCACGAATGCGAGTACGAGCGTGAGCATCACAAAGTCATTGCGACGGCAGAAACCGACCTGACCGCAGACGAAATCTCCGCAGCGCTGGACGGCAGGTCGGACGATCCCTTCGAGAGCACGCTGCTCGAGGCGGTCGACGAGCTACACGAGTCCTCGCGGATTTCCGAGCGGACATGGACGGCACTTTCAGCCCGTCTCGACACCAAACAACTCATGGACCTGATCTTCACCGTAGGTGGCTACAGCCTGATGGCGATGGCGTACAACACCTTCGGTATCGAGTTCGAAGACGAAAGGTAGAAAGCCTTGCCCCACTTCACCAAACCGGCCGAGGGAAGCTGGACCGAGCACTATCCCGAACTCGGTACCGCCCCGGTCGACTACACCGACTCCATCGACCCCGAATTCTTCGAAGCCGAACGCGAAGCCATCTTCAAGAAGACCTGGCTCTACGTCGGACGCGTCGAACAACTCCCCCGCACCGGCAGCTACTTCACCAAAGAACTCCCCTCCGCCGGCCCCGGCACCTCCCTGATCATCGTCAAAGGCAACGACGGCAAGATCCGCGCCTTCCACAACGTCTGCCGCCACCGCGGCAACAAACTCGTCTGGAACGACTTCCCCCAGGAAGAAACCGCCGGCAGCTGCAAGCAGTTCACCTGCAAATACCACGCCTGGCGCTACAGCCTCGAAGGCGAACTGACCTTCGTCCAGCAAGAAGGCGAATTCTTCGACCTGGACAAGAAGGACTACGGACTCAAAGACGTCCGCTGCGAAACATGGGAAGGGTTCATCTACATCAACCTCGACCCCGACGCCATCGCACTGGTCGACTACCTCGGCGACTACGCCAAAGAACTCGAAGGCTACCCCTTCGACAAGATGACCGAGGTCTACAGCTACCGCTCCGAAATCGGCGCCAACTGGAAGCTGTTCATCGACGCCTTCGCCGAGTTCTACCACGCACCGATCCTGCACATGAAGCAAGCGGTCAAGGAAGAAGCCGAAAAGCTCGCCGGCTACGGCTACGAGGCCCTGCACTACGACCTCCAGCCCCCGCACTCGATGATCTCCTCCTGGGGCGGCATGGCACCGCCGAAGGACCTCAACATGGTCAAGCCCATCGAACGCGCCCTGCGCTCGGGCCTGTTCGGCCCCTGGGACAAGCCCGACATCGAGGGCCTCGACGAACTGCCCAAGGCACTCAACCCCGCCAACTTCCACAGCTGGGGCCAGGACAGCTTCGAGTTCTTCCCCAACATGACCCTGCTCATCTGGGAGCCGGGCTGGTACCTGACCTACAACTACTGGCCCACCGCTGTCGACAAGCACATCTTCGAAGCAAGCCTGTACTTCGTCCCCCCGAAGAACGCCCGCGAGCGCCTCGCACAGGAACTCGCCGCAGTGACCTTCAAGGAATACGCCCTTCAGGACGCCAACACCCTCGAAGCCACCCAAACGATGATCGGCACCCGCGCGGTGACCGAATTCCCCCTCTGCGACCAGGAAATGCTCCTGCGCCACCTCCACAAAACCGTCGCAGACTACGTCAAGGAGCACCGCGATGCCGCTGCCAACTGAGTTCTCCGACCTCGAGCCCTACGCCGACTGGGCCCTGGCCACCGAACCCGAGCGCTACGCCAAGCGCCTCGCCTCGACCATGCCCGAAATGCAGCAGTTCTACGACGCCGCCTTCGCACGCCTGGAAGACGCCATCACCTACTGCGACAAGTTCGACCTCGACGACCTGCCCGACGACGCACGCAGCCTCATGCACCTGATGCAGTCGCTGGTCATGGTCTCCTTCCCCATCGAGGTCTGGAAACAGCCCCGCGTCCCCGACAGCGGCGCCGCCTGGGCCACCATCACCAAAGAACCGGTGGTGTGACCCCACCACCGATGCCTACAGCGCCCGCATCCGTGCACCGACCCCCTCGGGTCGGGGTACGGATGCGGGCTTTTGTTGTCGGCCACAAAATTTTGCGGTTTCAATGGTCCACTATCACAGAGTCCGAAATGTACGATAGCTCCCGAATTTCGGAGTCAAGATCAACATGGTTGGATGTGGACCAGATCCTGGTCGGCTACCCGTCTACCCGACAGTGGCCCCGGTTCCTCGCACCCCCCGCAGCTCCACTTCTTCTGAGAGGAAGAACATGACCGAACTCGAGAAGCTGAACTTCTTCACCGACCCCTCCCTCGTGGGCGATCCGAGCCCGTACTACGACGCGATGCGGGAAAGTTGCCCGGTCAAGCGCGAGCCGCACCACAACGTCATGATGGTCACGGGGTACGAGGAAGCCGTCCAGATCCTGAATGACGAACAGACCTTCTCTTCGTGCATCTCGGTGACGGGCCCGTACTCGGGATTCCCCCTCCCCACCGACAGCGACGACATCACGGATCTGATCGAAGAGACGCGTCCCAAGCTGCCCATGAACGACCAGCTGCCGACGATGGATCCGCCGCAGCACACCGACCATCGCGCCCTGCTGATGCGCCTGATCACCCCGAAGCGCCTCAAGGAGAACGAAGAGTTCATCTGGCGCCTGGCCGACAAGCTGCTCGACGACCTGCTGGCCAAGGGCGAGGGCGAGGTCATCAGTGAGTTCGCCGCTCCGTTCGCCATGCTCGTGATCGCCGACCTGCTCGGCGTCCCGGAGAGCGACCACCAGGAATTCATCGAGGGCCTCAACCTGGTGATGAAGGACGGCATCTCGATCGGCAGCACGCAGGGTACCGAGCTCAAGCTCAACCCCATGGAGTTCCTCTACCAGAAGTTCGGTGCCTACATCGAGGACCGGCGCGCGAACCCGCAGGACGACGTCCTGACCGGCCTCGCCACCGCCACCTTCCCCGACGGCACGCTCCCGCCGGTCGACGACGTCCTGCGCATCGCCGCGAACGTGTTCTCCGCGGGCCAGGAGACCACGGTCCGCCTGGTGAGCTCCGGGCTCCGCATCCTCGCCGAGGACCCCGAGCTCCAGCAGACCCTGCGCGAAGACCCCGAGCGGATCAACAACTTCATCGAGGAGACGCTGCGGATGGAGAGCCCGATCAAGGGCGACTTCCGGCTCTCCAAGGTTCCGACCGAGGTCGGCGGTGTCGAGGTCCCGGCCGGCACGATCATGATGCTCGTGAACGGTGCCGCCAACCGCGACCCCCGCCAGTTCGCCGATCCGGCCGAGTTCGATCTCGACCGTCGCAACGCGCGTACCCATATCGCGTTCGGCCGCGGCATCCACGCGTGCCCGGGCGCCCCGCTCGCTCGCACCGAGGCGCGGGTCGGCTTCGAGCGACTGCTCGAGCGGACCAGCAACATCACCATCTCGGAGAAGGTGCACGGCCCCGAAGGCGACCGCAAGTTCGACTACTTGCCCACCTTCATTCTTCGTGGTCTGCTCACCCTGAACCTGGACTTCACGCTCGCGGAAGCCGACGCGAAGTGAAGGTTTCCGTCGACGACGACTCCTGCCGCGGCCATGGCGTCTGTCTTGCTCTCTGCCCCGAGGTGTTCGATCTCAGCGACGGCGGGTACGCCGTAACCCTCGTGTCGGAAGTACCGGCCGAACACGAGGACTCGGTTCGCGAAGCAGCAGCAAGCTGCCCCGAACGGGCGATCACGCTCACCTGAACCACCTCTCTCGACGATCGCCGTCAGCCCGGGCCCACGCGGCCCGGGCTGACGGCGTTGTACCGCGCGTGGGGACTGCCCCCGGCCCCGAGAGTCGTTGCACCCCTTGCGCACCCGTCCTGATTCTGCTTCTCTTCGTCCATACAGGAATTCGTCGATATCCGATGATCGGAGCCCCGCGTTCCGTCTCCTGAAATCCCGGCGGGAGTTTCCGCCACCGACAAGGAGAATCATGCCCAAGGGATATGTCGTCCTCACCGAAGCCATCAAAGATCCCGACGGGATGAACGCCTACAGCGCAGCCTCCGCCCCTTCGCTCCGCCGGAGCGGCGCGTCCGTGCTCTCCGTGGATGCCCGGCCGACGATCCTGGAGGGTCAGTGGCACGGCGACCGGACTGTCGTTCTCGAGTTCGAATCCGTCGAGGCCGCCCAGGTGTGGTACGACTCGGAGGAATATCAGGCGGCAGTCCCTCTGCGCCATGCCGCTGCCGACACCAACGCCGTCATCCTCGAGGGCTTCGAGATGCCGGCCCGCCCGTCCTGAACGGCGGCGCCCCACCCCGCGCTCCCTGTAGTCGTAGGCCCGGACCTCTCGGTCCGGGCCTACATGCTTTCTCCCCGACGTCGAGTCGACCGTTGACGTGGTACCGGTTGTGTGAAAATCTGATGTTCACGAATGAGAGCGTCATTCTCATTCAAGAGATCACACAGCGGGTGCGATCGGGTTCCGGGTTGCGGGCAGATAGTTCCGCACACGGTGACAAGTTCGAAGACGAAAGGTAGAAAGCCTTGCCCCACTTCACCAAACCGGCCGAGGGAAGCTGGACCGAGCACTATCCCGAACTCGGTACCGCCCCGGTCGACTACACCGACTCCATCGACCCCGAATTCTTCGAAGCCGAACGCGAAGCCATCTTCAAAAAGACCTGGCTCTACGTCGGACGCGTCGAACAACTCCCCCGCACCGGCAGCTACTTCACCAAAGAACTCCCCTCCGCCGGCCCCGGAACCTCCCTGATCATCGTCAAAGGCAACGACGGCAAGATCCGCGCCTTCCACAACGTCTGCCGCCACCGCGGCAACAAACTCGTCTGGAACGACTTCCCCCAGGAAGAAACCGCCGGCAGCTGCAAGCAGTTCACCTGCAAATACCACGCCTGGCGCTACAGCCTCGAAGGCGAACTGACCTTCGTCCAGCAAGAAGGCGAATTCTTCGACCTGGACAAGAAGGACTACGGCCTCAAAGACGTCCGCTGCGAAACATGGGAAGGGTTCATCTACATCAACCTCGACCCCAACGCGATCGCACTGGTCGACTACCTCGGCGACTACGCCAAAGAACTCGAAGGCTACCCCTTCGACAAGATGACCGAGGTCTACAGCTACCGCTCCGAAATCGGCGCCAACTGGAAGCTGTTCATCGACGCCTTCGCCGAGTTCTACCACGCACCGATCCTGCACATGAAGCAAGCGGTCAAGGAAGAAGCCGAAAAGCTCGCCGGCTACGGCTACGAGGCCCTGCACTACGACCTCCAGCCCCCGCACTCGATGATCTCCTCCTGGGGCGGCATGGCACCGCCGAAGGACCCCAACATGGTCAAGCCCATCGAACGCGCCCTGCGCTCGGGCCTGTTCGGACCCTGGGACAAGCCCGACATCGAGGGCCTCGACGAACTGCCCAAGGCACTCAACCCCGCCAACTTCCACAGCTGGGGCCAGGACAGCTTCGAGTTCTTCCCCAACATGACCCTGCTCATCTGGGAGCCGGGCTGGTACCTGACCTACAACTACTGGCCCACCGCTGTCGACAAGCACATCTTCGAAGCAAGCCTGTACTTCGTCCCCCCGAAGAACGCCCGCGAGCGCCTCGCACAGGAACTCGCCGCAGTCACCTTCAAGGAATACGCCCTTCAGGACGCCAACACCCTCGAAGCCACCCAAACGATGATCGGCACCCGCGCGGTGACCGAATTCCCCCTCTGCGACCAGGAAATGCTCCTGCGCCACCTCCACAAAACCGTCGCAGACTACGTCAAGGAGCACCGCGATGCCGCTGCCAACTGAGTTCTCCGACCTCGAGCCCTACGCCGACTGGGCCCTGGCCACCGAACCCGAGCGCTACGCCAAGCGCCTCGCCTCGACCATGCCCGAAATGCAGCAGTTCTACGACGCCGCCTTCGCACGCCTGGAAGACGCCATCACCTACTGCGACAAGTTCGACCTCGACGACCTGCCCGACGACGCACGCAGCCTCATGCACCTGATGCAGTCGCTGGTCATGGTCTCCTTCCCCATCGAGGTCTGGAAACAGCCCCGCGTCCCCGACAGCGGCGCCGCCTGGGCCACCATCACCAAAGAACCGGTGGTGTGAGCGCATGCTGACACTGAAGGCGGCCGGACTACTCGATGTAGACACCGGCGAGATCATCCGACCGGGCATCCTGCGCATCGACGGCGACCGGATCGTCGGTGTCGGCGGCGAACCGGAGGGCGAGGTCATCGACCTCGGAGACCAGATCCTGATGCCGGGATTGATGGACATGGAAGTCAACCTGCTGATGGGTGGCCGCGGCGAGAAGCCCGTCTACTCCACCGTGCAGGACGATCCGCCGCTGCGCATGCTCCGCGCCGTGGGTAACTCGCGTCGCACGCTGCGTGCCGGTTTCACCACCGTCCGCAACCTCGGCCTGTTCGTGAAAACGGGTGGGTACCTGCTCGACGTGGCACTGGGCAAGGCGATCGACGCCGGCTGGGTCGACGGACCGCGCATCGTGCCCGCCGGCCATGCGATCACTCCCACCGGTGGACACCTCGACCCCACCATGTTCGCCGCGTTCGCACCCGGTGTCCTCGAGCTGACGATCGAGGAGGGAATCGCCAACGGCGTCGACGAAGTCCGCAAGGCGGTCCGGTACCAGATCAAGCACGGCGCGCAGCTCATCAAGGTCTGCGTCTCCGGTGGCGTCATGTCGCACACGGGACTTCCCGGAGCACAGCACTATTCCGACGAAGAACTCCGCGCCATCGTCGACGAGGCGCACCGCCGTGGACTCAAGGTCGCGTCCCACACGCACGGCGCTGACGCCGTCCGTGCGGCCGTTGCCGCAGGTATCGACTGCATCGAGCACGGCTTCCTCATCGACGACGACGCGATCGACCAGATGGTGCAGAACGGCACGTTCCTCGTGCCGACGACGCGGCTCGCCGACGCGATGGACATCTCCCACGCCCCGGCCGATCTCCAGGCCAAGGCAGCCGAGATGTTCCCCAAGGCACGCACTTCGGTGCTTGCCGCGTACAAGGCCGGCGTGAAGATCGCGGTCGGCACCGATGCACCTGCCATACCGCACGGCAAGAACGCCGACGAACTCGTCGCACTCGTCGACCGCGGCATGCCGCCGCTGGCAGTCATCCAGGCGGCGACCATCAATGCGGCCGAACTCATCGACGTGGACGACCGCGGCCGTCTCGCCGAGGGCCTGCTCGCCGACATCATCGCCGTTCCCGGCGATCCCACCGAAGACATCACCGTCACCCAGAACGTGCGGTTCGTGATGAAAGGCGGAAAGGTCTATGTCAACAACTGACGACCTGGTCGAGATCAATCAGCTTCTCGCGCGTTACGCGGTGAACATGACCAAGGGCGACGTCGACGGTGTCGTGTCCGTCTTCACCCCCGACGGCACCTACAGTGCGTTCGGCGACGCGTTCCCCCTCGACCAGTTCCCCGAACTGGTCGCGGCGGCCCCGAAGGGCCTGTTCATGACCGGCACGGCGCTGGTGGAACTCGAGGGCGACACCGCGACGGGGACGCAGCCCCTGTGCTTCGTCGATCACGCGACCCACGACATGCGGATCGGGTACTACAACGACACCTACGTCCGCACCGAGGACGGGTGGCGGCTCCGGACCCGGGCGATGACCTTCATGCGTCGCAGTGGCGCACACGATTCGGGCATTCCGCACGCATTCGAGCGGCCCTCGGCATGAACGTGACCGAGTTCAGGGACGCCGTACGCGCCTGGCTCGACGAGAACGACCTCCGGCCCGGCCCAGATCATTCGTTCGACGCACAGGTCGAACAGCTGGGCCGGGTCCGGCGTGCGTTGTACGACGTCGGCTGGATGCGTTACGGATGGCCCGAGGCGGTCGGTGGACTCGGCGGCGACGCGATGCTGCGGGCAGTGCTCGGCGAAGAGGTCGCGACCCGCGACCTCGCCGAACCCGGCATCTACTCGATGATCGAAGTGCTTGCGCCCACGATGATCTCGTACGCCCGGCCGGAGCTTGCGGCCGAAATGGTTCCGAAACTGCTTCGCGGCGAGGAACAGTGGTGCCAAGGGTTCTCGGAGCCGGGCTCCGGGAGCGACCTCGCGTCGCTGTCCACACGGGCGGTACAGCGCGGCGACGAGTGGGTCGTCAACGGCCAGAAGGTGTGGACCAGTCTCGCGCAGTTCTCCTCCCGCTGTGTCCTGCTCACGCGGACCGCGCCCGGGCACGGGGGCATCACCGCGTTCTTCGTCGACATGGATACCCCCGGGATCACTGTGCGTCCGCTGCGGACCATGCACGGGGTCGACGAGTTCGCGGAGGTGTACTTCGACGACGTCGTCGTCCCCGCCGACCGCATGCTCGGTAACCCCGGTGACGGGTGGAAGCTCGCGATGGATCTGCTCCCGCACGAGCGGTCGACGTGCTTCTGGCATCGGATCGCGTACCTGTTCACCCGGCTGGATCGCCTGGTCCAGGAGACGGACTCGGCGTCCGACGACGAACTCGGCGCCGCGTATCTCGCGCTGCATACCGTGCGGAGCCGGTCGTACGCGACGCAGCAACGCCTCGCGTCGGGCGCACCGCTGGGTCCCGAGACCTCGGTCGACAAGGTCCTTCTCGCGACCGCGGAGCAGCAGTTGTTCGACACCGCCCGCGACCTTCTTCCCGGTGTGATCGAACTGTCGGACGGGGAGTGGCGCACCGAATTCCTGTATTCGCGCGCAGCGACCATCTACGGCGGTACCGCCGAAATCCAGCGGAACATCATCGCGCGACGGCTGCTCGGATTGGGGACCGAATGACGACGTACAAGACCGCCCAGCCGAATGCGGCGGCGCTGGATCCCGAACTGGGTCTCCTGGCTGATGCGCTGCGGAAGACCATGGAGACCACCACCGGTGCCGCGCTCGATGCGGCACTCGTGGAACTCGGCTGGCCGGAAATGCTCGCCGAGATGCCGGAAGTGGCGATACCTCTCGTATTCGGGCTACTCGGGGAGACGGGTGCGCATGCACCCGTCGTCAACGATGTCGTACTCGCCGAGGCAGGCTCCGGCATCGGTACCACCGTGCCGTTGCCCTACACCGGTAACCGGTGGATCGAGTGGTCCCGTCACGACCGGGACACCGAGGCTCTCGACGCCGAACTTCCTGTCGCCGTGGTGGAGTCCGGAAGCTCGATACCGGTGTCCGCCGGGCGACGGGCGCTCGGCTGGTGGCTGGTCGGTACGAGCCGGGCGATGCTGGACCTGGCCCGTACCCATGCACTCGACCGCACCCAGTTCGGCAAGCCCATCGCGGGTTTCCAGGCGGTGCGGCATCGGCTCGCGGAAACCTTCGTCGCCATCGAGGGCGCCGAGGCCACGCTGCATGCGGCCACCGACGACCTGGGCTCACTGCTCGCGAAAGCTGCGGCCGGCCGGGCCGCGATCCTCACCGCGCGTCATTGCCAGCAGGTCCTGGGCGGTATCGGATTCACCGCCGAGCACGACCTGCACCGGCATATCCGGCGCGCGCTCGTGCTCGACGGCATGCTCGGCAGTTCCCGGGAGCTGACCCGGGAGGCCGGTGCCATCATCCGTGCCGGTGGGTCAGCGCCCCGTCTCGTCAACCTCTGAAACACCGACCTGCATCCCGGTCCGGCGAGGGATCATGCCTTGGCCGGATCGGGATGGTTGGAGAACCACAGGCTTTCCTCGGTGAGCCGGCAACTCTTCCATCCGTCGTCGGTCCGGATGACCTCGTGGTGGTAATTCCCTCCGCAGTAGGTCAATTCACTCATGCCGGGAAGCCGCATGGGGTTGTAGAACATCGCGCGCACCCGTGCCCTGTCACCGTCGAGGTCGACCTCGATGTTGGTGACGAAGTGCTGCGTCATCGGTAACTGATCGAGCGCCTTCTGCAAGAGCGCGAGTACGTCGTCCCGCGATCCGGGCGGATATCCCACGGAGCTGTAGTCGAGATATGCGTCCTCGGTGAAGACCGAGGCCATACGCTCCCAGTCCTTCGTATCGACAGACGTGGCATAACGGTAGATCAGTTCTGCGATTTCGTGCTTGTCGCACAATTCCTGCGGTGTCATTGGGGCCTCCTCAAGTCCGGAACTCGATTCTGTCAGATGAGAACACGCTTTCCTAGGGCGGCTTTTTCGGGCATGATCGTGTCATGTCACAACTCGATTCTCTTCATGATCTGAGCGGGAAAACCGCTGTCGTCACAGGTGGTTCGCGCGGGATCGGCAGGGCCATCGCCCAGATCCTCGCCGAAGCCGGCGCCGACGTCGTCATCGCCTCCCGCAAACTGGACAACTGTGTCACCGCCGCCGAGGAAATCGCGGAGACCACGGGAAGAAAGCCCCTGCCCGTCGCCTGCCACGTCGGCCGCTGGGACGACTGTAACGACCTCGTCGACACCACTCTCGAGCATTTCGGGCGGCTCGACATCCTCATCAACAACGCCGGCATGTCCCCGTTGTACGAGGACCTCGAGTCCATCACCGAAGACCTCTACGACAAGACGTTCGGGGTCAACCTGAAAGGCCCGTTCCGCCTCGCCGTTCGGGCCGGGGCGTACATGGCCGATCACGACGGTGGGTCGATCATCAATGTCGGTACCGCAGGGTCGCTGGTCGCCAGCGTGCGGGAACTGCCCTACGCGTGCGCGAAGGCCGGTCTCAACGCGCTGACCGTCGGCCTCGCAGAGGCATATGCCCCGAAGGTGCGGGTCAACGCGATCCTGCCCGGACCGTTCCGCACCGATCTGTCGAAGGCGTGGGCGCCGGCCGAGGACGAGGACGCACCGTTCGTCCCGCTGCGTCGCATGGGCCGGCCGGAGGAGATCGCCCCGCTCGCACTGCATCTCGCCAGTGACGCGTCCAGTTTCACCACCGGAGCGATCATCCGGGTGGACGGCGGCGTCACCCGCAAGGTCTGACCACGACCACGACGAAAGGGCGCCCCTCCGCATCGGAGGGGCGCCCTTCGGGCGTGCGCTCTACTTGATGTTCTGCTTCATCTCGTCGAGTTTCATCAGCACCGGCCAGCCACCGACACTGAGCGCGTTTCCGTGCCCGGTCTGGTGGATGTCGAACACCGACTGGATGGCTGCGTAGAAGCCCTGCACGTCCAGCGTCTGATTGACAGCCCGCTTCGCCTGCCGCAGACCGAACGGCGGCATCTGAGCGATCTGCTCGGCGAGTTCGCGAACCTCGGCATCGAGACGATCCCGGGGCACGACTTTGTTGACCATGCCGGTCTTCTCCGCCTCGTCCGCGGTCACCGGGCGGCCGGTGAACAGAATCTCCTTGGCCTTGCGCGGGCCGAGTTCCCAGGTGTGGCCGTGGTATTCGACACCGCCGATGCCCATCATCACGACCGGGTCGGAGAACGAAGCGTCCTCCGACGCGACGATGAGATCGCACGGCCAGCACAGCAGCAGGCCACCCGCGATACACCTGCCCTGGACGGCGGCGATGGACGGCTTGGGAATGTTCCGCCACCGCATCGAGTATTCGAGGTACCGGCGGGACTCGGTCGAATAGATCATCTCGAGCGTGATCTTGTCGGGGACGGGGCCCCCACCACGCATGTCGTGGCCCGCCGAGAAGTGCTTGCCCTCCGCTCGGAGGACGATCACCGACACCTCGGGATCGTCGCCGGCCTTCCGCCATGCTTCGTCGAGTTCGTCGAGAAGAGCAGCATTCTGGGCGTTCGCGGCGTCAGGCCGGTTGAGCGTGATCGTCGCGATCTTGTCCTCGACCTCGTACAGGATGTACATGTCGGGCTCCTCATCCACGGGGAAGGCCGAGCACCCGCTCGGCGATGATGTTCCTCTGAATTTCCGACGTGCCGCCCGCGATGGTGCCGGCGAAACTCCGGACGAAACGTTCGAACCAGCTGGACGAGAAGTTGTCGAGATTCCACGGCACGTACGCCGACGTGGTGGCGGGATGGACGAGCCCTTCCGCACCGGCGGCGTCGAGCGCGTACTCGGCACCGTTCTGCACCGCTTCGGAACCGAGCAGCTTGAGTACCGACAATGCCGGTACATCCTGGTTGCCGCGCGATTCACGCACCAGCGCAGCCGAACCGAGAAGTTTCAGTGCCTGATGGTCCATGACGAGACTGGCGAACCGGTCGCGATCGAGCACCGTCTGCGGGCGGAAATCCTCGACGAGGTCCTGCAGCCGATCCGAGAAGCTGAGCCACAGCAGCGTCCGCTCGTGGCCGAGCGAACCGTTGGCGACCTTCCAGCCGCCGTTCAGCTCTCCGATGAGGTTTTCCGCGGGCACCCGGACGTCGGTGAAGAACACCTCGTTGAAGTCCCGATCGTCGCCGTCCGCGATCGAGGGGAACGGGCGCCGCACGACACCCGGGGTGTCGGTCGGGATCAGCAGAACGCTGATGCCCTTGTGCTTCGGCGCATCCGGGTCGGTGCGCACGAACGTCAGCAGGACGTCGGCGTCGTGCGCACCGGAGGTCCATACCTTCTGTCCGTTGACGACGAAGTGGTCACCGTCGAGCACGGCACGGGTACGCAGCGAGGCGAGGTCGGATCCGGCGCCGGGTTCGCTCATACCGAGGGCCGCGGTGATCTCGGCGCGCAGGATGGGAATCGCCCAGTTCTTCTTCTGCTCTTCCGACCCGAACGACAGCAGGGACGCCGCGATGATCCCGAGGCCCTGAGGGTTGAAGCTGTGATAGATCCGCCGCTTCGACAACTCTTCGAGGTGCACGTACTGCTGCAGAATCGTCGCGTTCCGGCCACCGAATTCCGGTGGGTTGGCCGGCAGCAGCCATCCGTGGTCGAACTGGGTGCGCTGCCACCGTCGAGCCCACTCCGGTACGTCGGCACTCGAGTGGGCGCGCTCGGCGGCCTCCGACTCGTCGGGAAGGTTGTCTTCGAGGAACGCGACGAATTCGGCGCGGAACTCCTCGACATCGGAATCAAACGAAAGTTGCACGGTACTCCTCGGCGATCAGCGCCCGGTGCTCCGACGCGGACCCGAGCATGTGCTCGGCTGCGCGAGCGCGCTTGAGCGCGAACTGAAGGTCGTTCTCCCAGGTGAAGCCCATCGCACCGAACAGCTGGAGGCCACTGCGGAAGACGAGCGATTGGCATTCCCCCGCAGCCGCTTTCGCCATGGAGGCAGCCAGCCTGCGGCGGGGATCGTTCTCGGCGACGGTGAGCGCCGCGAAGTACGCCAGTGCCCGGGCACGCTGGATTGCGACGTGCATGTCGGTCGCCCGGTGCTTGACCGCCTGGAACGACCCGATCGGCACACCGAACTGCTGACGGTTGCGCACGTGGTCGAGCGCGAGGTCCAGAACGCGTTGGCACGCACCGACTGTGGACAGTGCGAGACCGGTGAGCGCGATATGGCGCGCTCCCTCGACATCGATCCCGGTCCGGGGTTCGCCCTCGACCCGCACACCGTCGAACGACAGATCCGCGACGTGGAGAACCGGATCGAAGACCGGACTGCGTCTCGCCGCAACCTTGTCGGCGTCGACGGTGAAGACGCCGGCCTCGGTCACGACGGCGAGTTGCTCGGCCCTGTCACCGTCGAGCACACGCAGCGCTGTTCCGTGGAGGACCCAGCCTGTCGAGTCGCGGTAGGCCTTCACACCCTCGTAGACCGCGGCCCCTGCACGATCGGGTCCGGTCACCCCCGCGAGCGGGGCGAACTGTGTCGTCGTCGCCAGGAACGGAGTGGGGTCGGTTGCCCGTCCGAGTTCCTCGATGACGATGGCGAGTTCGACCGCCGACTCGGGATCGGCGAGTTCGGTCCATCCCATCCCCACGTACGTCTTCCACAGGGGTGCCGGATCGGCACCGCTGTCGACCACGGCACGTACGAGAGTGGGTGGACATTCCTTCGCCGTCACTTCACGGACGGTTTTCTGCCACAACTGCTGATCGGAGTCGAACTCGAAGAGCATTCCGGCATGCCTCCTTGCCAGTGCTGCAATGCACAATTGGAGTGAGAATAACATTCTCTTATGAAGATAGTAAGAGTCTCATGTTCGCGTCCGGAGGGTACTGTTGCTACCCCGAAGTGTCCCTACCCTCCGGTACAGTGCTCCTATGTCCACCCCACGTGACGAAGCGCAGTCCCAGCGGTGACCGGCCCGAGCGAAGAGCCGGCCTGGAAGCAGCGGGCAGTCGAGCGGTCGATCCGGACCGCGAAGCTGCGCGCCGAGCAGCGCGTACAGCGTTTCCTCGACGCAGCACAGGCGATCATCACCGAAAAGGGAAGCACCGACTTCACCGTCCAGGAAGTCGTCGACCGGTCGAAGCAGTCGCTCCGCAGCTTCTACCTGCAGTTCGACGGGAAGCACGAGCTTCTGCTCGCGCTGTTCGAGGACGCGCTCGGTCGCTCGGCCGACCAGATCCGCGCCGCTGCGGCGGGCGAAGACGACCCCCTCGACCAGCTTCGCGTCGCCGTGGAGTTGCTCTTCGAATCGTCGCGCCCGGACCCGACGGCCCAGCGTCCCCTCTTCACCGATTTCGCGCCCCAGCTGCTGCTCACGCATCCCGCCGAGGTCAAGGTGGCGCACGCGGCGATGCTCACCTTGTTCACGGAACTCATGGAAAAGGTCGACGCCGCAGGAAAGATGCGCGCCGGAGCCAACCCGAAACGCATGGCCGCGATGACGATGCAGACCGTGATGTTCATCGCACAGTCCAGCGGTGGAGACGACACAGCCCGCGCGATTACCGCCGACGAGGTATGGGCTTTCTGTTCCGAAGGCTTCGCTGCTCGCTGACGAGAATCGTATTCTCAAACTCGGTCAATTCGCTTACACTCGGCGTGTGCCCGAGCTCTGGAACGATCTCCTCAACTGCCTCGACCTACGCGCGTGCCCCTCGGACGAAGCCCGAGACGACGTCACGCTCTTCGACGGAGCCAACCTGCAACTGGAGTATCACCGGTTGTTCGGAGGGCAACTCCTCGGACAGTTCGTGCGCGCCGCGCAACTCTCCTGCCCCGAGAAGAGCATCAAGTCGCTGCACGCGGTGTTCGCCCGTGAGGGACGCGCGGACGAACCCGTGCGGTACGACGTCACCCGGCAGCACGAGGGTCGTTCGTTCGCGACCCTGACAGCGGTCGCACGGCAATCGCGTGGCGTTCTCGCGACCGCGTCGGTGTCCATGCACGCACACGAAGACGGTCCCGACCTCCAGACCACCGATGCGGTGCCCGGAGTCTTGCCGGCCGACACCCGTACCGAATTCTCGCTGATCCCGTGGGAAACACGTACGACCACGGATCTCGCGGATCCCGGAGTCTCGGCCCCGGAGTTCGAAATGTGGATGCGCACACCCGAAGTCGACTCCGTCTATGCGCCGGCGCTCGCCGCGTACGCGACCGACCTCAATCTCATCGGCACCGCGCTGCTCGGGATCGACGGTTTCGACCACACCGGCAACGGAACGAAGTTCACGTCGGCGGTCACGTCGCACAATCTCTGGTTCCACCGCCCCTTCCGCAGCGACGAATGGCTGTTGCTGCGCCAGCACAGTCCCGTGCTGACCCACGGCCGTTGCTTCGGCCGTGGGGATGTCCTCACCGAAGGCGGCTCCCTGGTCGCCTCGTACGCGCAGGAAGCGCTCGTTCGCCTCCCCGTATAGGTCTCGTTGCAGAACAACCCTTTTCGCGTGGTACCCGTAGATACCGAGGTGTGAAGTGGAAGAGTCTCCCGTGTCCGGGCCGATCGGCACCGCAGTCGCTCCGGACGGGGAGAACACCCGTCCCCTGCGGGTGGTTCAATGGGCAACCGGAAACATCGGCACACGTGCCCTCCGGGCGGTGATCGATCATCCGGCGCTCACCCTCGCGGGCGTGTACGTCCACAGCGACGACAAGGCCGGACGTGACGCCGGGGAGTTGTGCGGACGCGACCCGGTGGGCGTGCGTGCCACCAGGAAGATCGACGACATCCTGGCCCTGGGTGCCGATTGCGTCCTGTACATGCCGTTGAGATTCGATCTCGACGAAGTCTGCCGGATCCTCGCGTCGGGAACGCACGTCGTCACCACACGTGGGGAGTTCCATCATCCGAGGACCATGGATCCGGCGCTGCGTGCTGCCGTCGAGGAAGCGTGCACGCTCGGCGGCACATCGATCCACAGCACCGGGAGCAGTCCGGGTTTCATCACCGAAGCCGTACCGCTCGTCCTCGCGTCCATTCAGCGCCGTCTCGAGCACCTGGCCATCGACGAGTACGCCGACCTGTCACAACGTAATTCGCCCGGAATCCTGTTCGAAGTCATGGGTTTCGGTGGTCCGGCCGGAGACTTCGCGGACGCCCGCCTCGCCCACGTACAGTCCAACTTCGGTCCGTCCCTCTCCGCACTGGCCGACGCACTCGGAGTTTCTCTCGACTCGGTCGAAGCGTCCGGCGAGGTGGCGGTCGCCCGGCACTCGGTGACCATCGCGGCAGGAACGATCGAAGCGGGGACCGTCGCCGCCCAGAGAATCACCGTGTCGGGCATGAAGGACGGCCGAGAACTCATGCGGTTCCGCCCCACCTGGTACTGCACCGACGATCTCGATGCGGACTGGGATCTTCATTCCACCGGGTGGCACATCTCCGTCGACGGCGACGCCCCCCTCGACATCGAGATGCGGTTCCCGGTCCCGCTCGAGCGGATGAGCGAGGTGTCGCCGTCGTACACGGCCAACCGCGCGGTGAACGCGATTCCCGCGGTGTGTGCGGCGGCGCCCGGCATCCGGACCACCGTCGACTTGCCCCTGATCGTTCCCGAGTTCAGCTGACCGGTCCACGGGAGACGGCACCGGCGCCGAAGATCAACTGTTCGGCGGCCGCGTACGCGTCACTGCTGCCGTCCGCGACCGAATCCGCCAGGTCCCCGAGCCCCGGATGTGTGCGGAGCAGTGTGTGGGCAAGCGAGAGGATCTGGGCCCGGGCGCGCGCACTCCGTCGTTCCGGGGTGTCGGCGCGCTGGTGCGCCTCGATGGCGTCGAGCAACTCCGGGATCCCTGCTCCGGTGGAGGCGACCAGCTTGAGGATCGGTACCTTCGCCTCGGTCCGGAGATCCCGGACGGTCTGATCCGCGCCTTCCCGATCGGCCTTGTTGACCACGAGAAGGTCGGCGACTTCGAGCAATCCTGCCTTCGCGGCCTGAACGGTGTCTCCACCACCGGGATTGAGTATCACCACCGTGGGATCGGCGACCGAGGCGATCTCGATCTCCGATTGGCCGACGCCCACTGTCTCGAGCACGATCACGTCGTAGGCCAAGGCGGCGAGCAGGCGGATCGCAGCCGGCACCGCAGCCGCGAGCCCACCGAGATGCCCACGCGAGGCCACGGAACGGATGAGCACGTCACGGTCGTGGACGTGCTCGGCCATCCTGATGCGGTCACCGAGAAGGGCGCCGCCGCTGTACGGCGACGACGGGTCCACCGCCAGGACCGCGACCCGCAGCCCGCGCGCCCGGTACCCGGCGACCATCGCACCGACAGTGGTGGACTTGCCTGCCCCGGGTGGGCCGGTGACACCGACCACCCGAGTGGTGGCCGGCCCCAGAGCCTCGAGCACCTCGTTGCGACGCGGGCTCTCGACCAGACTCAGCAGCCGCCCTGCGGCGCGCGGAGATCCTCCGCGCGCCGCAGTGAGCAGATCGGCGATGTTCGCTGTGCCGGAACCACTCAAGGCGCAGGCACCTCGATGACGGTGGCCGAGCCCATACCTCCGCCCGCACACATCGCCGCGACACCGATGCCGCCGCCGCGACGGCGCAACTCGTGGACGAGCGTGACCAGCATCCGGGCACCGGTTGCCGCGACGGGATGGCCGAGCGAGCAACCGCTGCCGCTCGTGTTGACCTTCTCGGGGTCCAGGTCGAGCAGCTTGATGCATGCGACGCACTGCGCGGCGAATGCTTCGTTGATCTCGAAGAGGTCGACGTCGGCGATGGACAGTCCGGCGCGGGCGAGCGCCTTCGGGATCGCTTCGACGGGTGCGAGACCGGTGATGGCCGGATCGACACCGACCGAGGCCCAAGCGCGCACGGTGCCGAGCGCCGGCAGGCCGAGGTCGCTGCTGGCGATGGCGAGTGCCGCCGCGGCGTCGTTACCGCCACTGGAGTTGCCCGCGGTGATGCCGAAGCCCTCGATCTCGGGGTGCAGCACCTTCAGCGAGGCGAGCTTCTCGAGGCTGGTGTCGCGGCGGGGATGCTCGTCGACGGAGAACAGGCCGTGCGGCGTCTCGATGGGAACGATCTCTTCCTTGAACCGTCCCTCGTCGATCGCCCGCAGTGCCATCTGATGGGACCGGAACGCCCAGGCGTCCATCTCTTCCCGGGTCACGCCTGCCTTGACCGCGGCATTCCAGCCGACGGTGATGGACATGTCGCGGTTGGGCGCGTCGGGCTGGTCGGGGTGGGTGGGCGACATCCACGGCACCCACTCGTCACCCTGCCGGACCATCGACCGCGGAGAGGTGGAGGCGGAGTTCACGCCTCCGGCGATCACGAGCTGGTCCATGCCGGCACGAATCCCTGCCGCGGCGGTCTGCACCGCGGCGAGGCCCGCCGCGCAGTGCCGGTTGTGGGACAAACCGGGTACGGAGACGAGCCCGGAGGTAAGCGCTGCATGACGCGCGATCACGCCGCCGCCGTACAGGCCTTCACCGAGGATCACGTCGTCGATGAGGCTCTTGTCGAGGTCCTCCGCGGTGGCCGACACCACGTGATGGGCGAGCTCGAATGCGGTGGTGTCACGAAGAGTGCCCTTCATGGCGGTACCGATCGGGGTACGCAGTGCAGAGACTATGACGGCTTCAGGCATGGGTGTTCTCCAGTTCGGCGAGTAGGTTGCGGCGCAAAAGTTTTCCTGTTTCGGTCTTCGGAAGCTCGTCGCGGAACACAATCGTGTCCGGTGTCTTGGACGAGCGCAGCCGGTCCTTGACCCATTGGCGGACTTCTTCGGGGTCCGCGGAGCCGACGAGTACGGCGACGAGGCGCTGACCCCATTCCGCGTCGGAGACACCGATGACGGCAGCTTCGGTGACCCCGGGATGAGCGAGCAGCACGTCCTCGATCTCGGCGGGGGCGATGTTCTCGCCGCCCCGGATGATGGTGTCGTCGGACCGGCCCTCCACGAAGAGGTAGCCGTCGCTGTCGAGGTGCCCGAGGTCGCGGGTGGAGAACCAGCCCTCGCCGTCGAGGACGCTCCGGTTGCCGTATTCGCCGGAGATCTGTTCCCCGCGAACGTAGATCAGGCCGCTGTGACCCGGTTCCACCGGCTCTCCGTCTTCGGTGCGGATCTCGATCTCGATGCCGGGCAGCGGACGTCCGACGGAGCCGAGCCGTTCGCGGACTGCGGGATCGTCGGAAGCGAAGGCCACCCGGTGGTCGTCGGGGCCGAGCACGGCGATCGACGACGCGGTCTCGGTGAGCCCGTAGGCATTGACGAATCCCGTGTGCGGGAACACCCGCAACGCATGTTCGAGGACCGGACGCGGCGTCCGGGACCCGCCGTAGGCAAGGCTGGCGAGCGAGGGCGTGGCCGCCTCGTCGTCGCCGAGTTCGGCGACGATGCGCGCGAGCATGGTCGGCACGAGCATGGCGTGGGTGACCTTCTCGCGACGGACGGTGTCGAGCCACACCTTGGGGTCGAATGCGGCGAGATAGACCACCCTGCGTCCTGTGTAGAAGTTCGACAGGAGGTTGGTCAGTCCCGCGATGTGGTACGGCGGGACCGACACGAGCGACGCGTCGGTCTCGGCGGCCGAGGCGAACTCCATCGTGTTGAGAACGTATGCCAGCAGATGGCGGTGCCGCAGGATTGCGGGCTTCGGATCCGAAGTCGTGCCACTCGTGTAGATGATGGCCGCGACCGCGTCACCGTCCCACTGACCTTCCAGGTCGGACGTGTCGACCTCGCCGAGCGCATCGTCGGTGAGCGCGTCCAGGTCGGCCTCGTCGAGGACGAGTGCCCCCGGGTGCCGATCCTTCAGTGCGGTGAGTTGCTGCTCCCCGAGCCGATAGTTGAGGGGGACGAACGGCACACCGGCCAGAGCCGCGCCGAAGAGGGCGACGGGGTACGCGAGATGGTTCGCTCCCGAATACAGGACCGCCGGATGATTCCGGAAGCCGACGGCAGCGCGGCGTGCCAGAGTGTCGAGGCGCGCGGCCGTCAGCGTGCGATCGCCGACGGTCGCCACCGCCCGATCGCCGTTGCTTGCGGCCATTTCTAGAATCATGCTTAGGTTCATGAGAACATTATTCTCACAGGTGCAGAGCCGCAGTTGCAAGAAGGGAAATCGAGATGCAGGTAGAAGGTAGCTCCGCGATCGTCGTCGGCGGTACGGGTGGGCTCGGTCAGGCCACCGTTCGTCGTCTCCACGCAGCCGGCGCCAAGGTCGTCATCGCCGACGTCAACGACGAAAAAGGCAAAGAACTCGAGCAGGAACTGGGAGTTCGTTACGTCAGCACCGATGCCGGTGACGAGGATTCGGTCTCGGCCGCAATCGCAGAGGCCCAGTCGCTGGCACCGCTCCGCATCTCGGTGGACTGCCACGGCGGACCCGCCGGCGGTGGCCGTCTCGTCGGCAAGGACGGCAGCGCGATGCCGCTCGAGGCCTTCACGAAGACGATCCAGTCGTACCTGACCTCGACCTTCAACGTCATGCGTCTCGCCGCCGCTGCGATCGCCCAGCAGGATCCGTTCGACGAGGAAGGCAGCCGCGGCGTCATCATCAACACCGCGTCGATCGCCGGATACGAAGGCCAGATCGGCCAGCTTCCCTACGCAGCAGCCAAGGGCGGGGTCATCGGCATGACCCTCGTCGCCGCGCGTGACCTTTCTCCGCTGGGGATCCGGGTGAACACCATCGCGCCCGGAACCATCCTCACTCCGGCGTACGGCAAGGCGGGCGATCAGCTCGAGGCGTACTGGGGCCCGCAGGTGCCGCACCCCAAGCGCATGGGACGTCCGAACGAATACGCGACGCTGGTCGCCTCGATCGTCGAGAACGACTACCTCAACGGTGAGGTCATCCGCCTCGACGGCGCCCTGAGGTTCCCGCCGAAGTGAGCCGGCTCGACGGGAAGGTCGCATTCGTCGCCGGCGCGAGCCGGGGGATCGGCGCGGCGATCGCCGTGGCACTCGCCGACGCAGGCGCCACGGTCGCGGTTGCCGCACGGTCCGAACGAGAAGGCAAGCTCCCGGGCACGATCCACTCGGTCGCCGAACGGATCACACACGCCGGCGGACGTGCGATTCCCGTTCCGTGCGATGTCACCGACGAACAGTCGGTCGACGAGGCGATCACCGCGACCGTCGAGACATTCGGCGGGCTCGACATCCTCGTCGCCAACGCCGGCGTGCTGTGGATGGGGCCGATCGAATCGACGCCCGCGAAGCGGTGGCAATTGTGCCTGGACGTCAACCTCACGGGCGTGTTCACGGTGACGAAGGCGGCGATCCCGCACCTGCGCGCCCGCGGGGGAGGATCCATGATCGCGGTGACCACGAATGGCGTCACCATGATCGACCGCGGCGCCAACGCATACTGGGTGTCGAAGGCAGGTGTCGAACGCCTCTACACCGGCCTCGCGGCCGACCTGAAGGCAGACAATATCGCGGTCAACTGCCTGGCACCGTCGCGCGTCGTCCTCACCGAAGGATGGACAGCCGGCGGCGGCGGACGGACGATCCCGCCGGAAATGGTGGAGCCACCCGAGACGATGGGCGCTGCCGCAGTCCTTCTGGCAGCGCAGGACTCGACGGGTATCTCGGGCACGATTTCCCAGTCCGAAGTGCTGATCCCGCAACGCCGGTAACTCTCGCAACGACAGCGGTCCGGCCACCGGTGCCGACTCCGTAGCACCACCGATCCACCACCACAGAGGTCCCGGTCATCCACAGGATGACCGGGACCTTCGTCGTCGTGTGGGTGGTGCGCCCCTCCAGGGGTCGGGCTCTTCTCCTCCCGGTAGTGACACGAGATGCCCCCGGATCCTTGCCGTCGAACCTTAGAGAGACTATGGTTCTCGCAATCCGGAAGCCCATTCTGGAATTGGAGAGTTGGAGGCTGTCCGCGCGCCGAGGACACCTCCCCCCGAACCGGACCGCGCCCTGTACCACCGGGGTCGTGACATCCGGTGCCGAACCATGCTGTGCATCAATTTGTTTCACACAGAATCGAGGTTGTTCATGAAGGTGGAAGTGGACGCACATCGTTGTCAGGGACACACGCTGTGTGCCATGGCTGCGCCGGAACTGTTCGAGTTGAGCGACATCGACGGACACGCCACCGCCGTGGACGCCGAAGTCTCCGCCGACCGCGAGGAGACCGCGAGGGAAGCCGCCCGCAGTTGCCCCGAACAGGCGATCACCATTCTCTGACGTCCCATCCGTATCGCGATCACCGCACGACGAGAGGGCTAGGCCATGAGTGTCGACGACGCCGTCACCGACTCCAGTCACCGGACACCTGTTTTCCAGTTCGACCGGCACGCACCGGATTACCGCGACAACTTTCTGAGCATCACCGACGAAATGCACTCCAAGTGCCCGGTGGCGTGGTCCGACACCCACGGTGGCCACTGGGTCGCCGCCGGCAGCGACGAAGTATTCGCGCTCACCCGTTCTGCGGACATCTCCAACGATCACGACGTCAAGGGGGTCCGGCGCGGTTACAAGGGGATCATGATCCCCTCTGCGGCCAGGGCGTCCGGAGTCCGGGGCGGCATCCTCGAAATGGACGATCCCGAGCACCGCGAGTTTCGCGCGGTGCTCAATCCCTACCTGTCCCCCGCCGCGATCAAGAAGTGGATCGCACCGATCGACGACGTGATCCGGGCCTGCCTCGACGAGAAGATCGAGTCCGGTGAGATCGACTTCATCGACGACCTCGTGAACATCGTCCCCGCGGTGATCACCCTCGCGATGCTGGGGATTCCCGTCGCCAAGTGGCAGGTCTACTGCGAACCTGTCCACGCAGCCATGTACACCCCACCCGATTCGCCCGACGTCCCCCGCGTGGCAGAGCTGCACCGCAACATGGGACTGGACCTTCTCGCGAACCTTCACGAAATCCGGGAGAACCCTCGCCCCGGCATGGTCGACGCGGTCGCCCGCGCCACCGTCAACGGTGAAAAGCCGGACGATCTCGAACTTCTCGGTGTTCTCAGCCTGCTTATCGGCGGGGGGTTCGACACCACCACCGCGTTGACGTCCCACGCACTCGAATGGCTGTCCCAGAATCCTGATCAGCGTGAAATCCTCAGCACCGAGCGCGAGAGGCTGCTCGACTCGGCGACCGAAGAGTTCCTGCGTTTCTTCTGCCCCTCCGCCGGCGACGGCCGCACTTTCTCCGCCGACGTCGATCTCGGCGGTGTGCAGTTCAAAGAGGGCGAACGGGTCTGGCTCTCGTGGGCGATGGCGAATCGCGATCCGGAGCTGTTCGACGACCCGCACAGCATCGATCTCGAACGTACCGGCAACCGGCACTTCAGTTTCGGGCTGGGCGTGCACCGCTGTATCGGGTCCAACCTGGCTCGCATCATGTTCAAGCGGATGCTGGTCGCGGTGCTCGACCGCATGCCGGACTTCCGGTGCGACCCGGAAGGCACCGTCCATTACGACTCCATCGGAGTCATCCAGGGCATGCGCAAGCTCCCCGCCACCTTCACGCCCGGCACCCGGCTCGGTCCCGGCCTGGAGGAGACCCTCGCCGAACTCCAGCGGGTGGTCGACGAACAGGAACTCGCCGCGCCCGTGACGGCCAACAAGTAGCAACGTCGACGCGTCGCCGGTTCGCCTCTGTAGTCACACGCGGGCCGGTCACGGAAGAGGAATCGATGAATATCGACGATATGGTGATGATCAGCATCGACGACCACGTCGTGGAACCGGCTGACATCTTCGAAAAGCATTTCCCCAAGAGCCTCATGGATCAGGCACCGCGCCTGACCGCCCACCCACGCAACCCCAACGTGCAAGCCTGGCTGTTCCAGGACACGGTGGTCGGCAGCTCCGGCCTCAACGCCGTGGTCTCCTGGCCCAAGAGCGAGTGGGGCATGGACCCCACCGGATACGCCGAAATGCGCCCCGGCGTCTACGACATGGACATGCGCGTGCGTGACATGGATGCCAACGGCACCCTCGCCGCCACACTGTTCGCCACCTTCCCCGGCTTCGCCGGCACCCACCTGGCGAGCCTTCCCGACAAGAAACTGTCCCTCGCCGCCTGTAAGGCGTTCAACGACTGGGTCGTCGGTGAGGTCCCCAACGCCCACCCGGGACGATTCATCCCGCTCGGCATCATCCCGTTCTTCGACGTCGACGAATCCGTCGAGGAGATCGCGCGGCTCGCCGCGATGGGATGCCGCTCGATCAGCATCCCGGAAACCCCGTACGGCGTCGGCGAAGGGTTTCCCGACTTCAAGTCCGGCTACTGGGACCCGATCTTCAAGGCCTGCGTCGACCACAACATCGTGCTCAGCCTGCACATCGGCGGGGGAATCAACCTCGTCAAGCGCCCCGAAGGCTTCAACATCGACGACATGCTGATGCTGACACCGCTGATCTCGACCATCGCCGCCACCGACATCATGCTCAGCGGAGCGTTCCGGAAGTTCCCGGATCTCAAGGTCGCCATGAGCGAGGGCGGTGTGGGCTGGGTGGCTCCGTGGCTCGACCGTCTCGAGCGGCACATCGTCAACCAGTCCTGGACGGGAGCGAGCTTCCTTCCCACGGGCACGACCCCGACGGACGTGTGGCGCAAGAACTTCCTGGCGTGCTACATCACCGAGCCGAGCGGCCTGAACAATCGCGCACACCTGGGCATCGACACCATCGCGTGGGAGTGCGACTACCCGCACTCGGATTCGACCTGGCCGAACTCACCGGAAATCCTGAAAGCCGAGCTGGATCGAGCACGCTGCACCGACGAGGAGATCGACAAGATCACGTTCGGAAATGCCGCGCGGTTCTTCGAGTGGGATCCGTTCGCCCACATCCCTCGTGAGCAGGCGACGGTCGGTGCTCTGCGCGCCCGGGCCACGGACGTCGACATCAGCGAAACCTCCAAGACCGAGTACCGCCGCCGCTACGAACTCGCCCAGTCGTAAGCGGCGACCGCCGACCGAAAAGGAAACACGACATGACAGATACTCCGCAGCTCGATGGCAAGGTTGCCATCGTCACCGGCGCCGGAGGCGGCATCGGGCGGGCCTACTCCCGGGGACTCGCCGAAGCCGGCGCAGCCGTGGTGCTTGCCGACGTCAACATCGAGTCCGCCACAGCGGCTGCCGACGAACTGACGGCCGCGGGACATCGCGCACTCGCCGTCGCCGTCGACGTCCGGGACGAAACGAGCACCGGTGAGATGGCGGCCACGGCGGCCGCGCACTTCGGGTCCGTCGACATCCTGGTGAACAATGCCGGACTGATGGCCGAAGTGGTCGGCGAGGGCTCTCTCACCACCATGGACATAGACCTCTGGAACCGCACGCTCGCCGTCAACCTCACCGGTCCCCTGCTCTGCAGCCGCGCCGTAGTTCCCTATATGAAGGAACGCGGCTACGGCAAGATCGTGAACCAGTCGTCGAGCGGCGCCTTCATGGCCGCCCAGGCCTACGGCATCACCAAACTGGGCCTGGTGAGCATGACCGTGTCGCTGGCACGCGAACTGGCGCCGTTCGGTATCCGCGTGAACGCGATCGCACCGGGAATGGTCAACACCGAGGCCGGGTCGATCGCCTCGCCGCCCGAGCTCAAGGAGATGGTCAAGCACGCCATCCCGTTCCCCTTCGGCGAACCGGAGGAGCTGATTCCCGGGCTCCTGTATCTGGTCTCGTCCGGCAGCGACTGGGTGACCGGCCACACCCTCAACATCGACGGCGGCTGGGTCGTACGAGTCTGATGCTGCTGTCCTTCAATACTTGTCGTAGAAAGTGAACGCATGAAGAACTACCTGCTCGTCGAATCACATCCCTCTCACCCCGAGCGTCTCGAGGAATTCAATCGGTGGTACGACGAGGTCCATATCCCCGAGGTTGTAGCACTCGACGGATTCGTCGGCGCTATCCGCCTGGCACCGGCCGACCCCGACGGGGGACCGTCGGTCACCATCTACGAACTCGACGGTGACCCACAGGCCGCCAAGGACAATGTGCATGCGGCCGCGGCGGCGAAGCAGCTGAACATGTCCGACTCGCTGAGCTACGGCCCGATTCCGAAGATGCGCATCCTCGCGCTGCAATCGGAATACTCCAAGCCGCGCGTATAGCGCATCACGAACTGCGGGGGCGACGAAAACCCCTGTGCCACGGGCGGGGACGCGACAGCGTCCTCGCCCTTCGCGCTTCGCGGCTGTGCTTTACTTTCGGGCTCAGCACTCCCCGAGGTCACCCCGGGAGCGCCGCACCCCCAAGGCGTCGGCGAGCACGGCACACTGCTCGTCGAAGAAGCCCTGCGCCACACGCTTTCTCGACGCTACGAGATCGAAACCGTGGAATGCGCCCTCGACGATGTGGAATCCGCACGGCACTCCCGCCGATGCCAACCGGTCGGCGTACTCGCGATTCTCCGCGAAGAACAGATCGTGTGAACCCACACCGATCCACGCTGGAGGAAGATCGCCGAGGTCGTCACGTCGCGCCGGCACCGCTTCGCTCCGGTCGGCAGCGCCGAGGTAGCTTTCCCACCCGAACCGATTCGACCTCTCGTCCCACAAACGGGTGTGCCGCGGTCCGGCACCGGTGCGATCGTCGAGCATCGGGTACACCAGCAACTGGAAAACCGGCGGTGGGATCTCCCGGTCACGAGCGCGGAACGCGAGCGCGGCAGCAAGTCCCCCGCCGGCGCTCGCACCGCCGATCGCAATCCGCGAGGCATCCACTTCCGGACGCCGGGTCAGCCACTCGTAGATCCGGCTGCAGTCCTCGACCGGGACCGGATACGAATGTTCCGGTGCAAGCCGGTACTCGACCGAGGCCACCGTGATTCCGAGTTCTTCCGCGAACCGCCGGCAGAGTGCGTCGTCCTGTGCGGCGCGCCCGAACACGTACCCACCGCCGTGGATCCAGAGCAGGGCGGGCCCTGGTTCGTCACCCCGAGCGGTCGACGGACGGAACCAGCGGACGGCGACACCGGGTTCGAGCACATAGACATCCGGATCTTTGCCACGGATCGCGCGAGTGAGCGTGCGCAGCACCGGCAGCGACCTCGGAGTGACCGTCCGGCGGGGTGCAAGCAGCGCGATCCACCGCAGATCGGGATGGAATCCAGGTAGCGAACGCAGGCGATCGATCAAGAATCACCTCGGTCGGCAACCGGCATTGTTGATCTCCTTGTCGTTCCGGGTCCGGCGATAATAGACGCATCGAGACGGGCACCGGGTGCTCGGTGCCCGGTGCCCGCCTCGATGCCCGCTAATCAGGACTTTGCGGCAGTCAGCTTTGCGATGTTGGACTGGAAGTCCGCGCTCTGGAACGTCATCTCCTCGGCACTCATCGCGTAGTCGAGTGTCGCCAGCACAGCCCGCTCGAGATGAATGTTGAGCAGTCTCTTGGTGGCCTCGATAGCCTTTTGTGGCTGCTCCGAAATGCGCTTGGCGCACGCGAGCGCCTCGCTCAGCGGGTCGGCGACGACGTGGTTCGCCAGGCCCAGCTGGCAGGCACGTTCGGCAGGAATCCGCTGGCCACTGAACGCGAACTCCTTGGCCTGCAGCAAGCTGATCTGGAGCGGCCACGTCAGGGGGCCACCGTCGGCGGCGACCAAACCGACCTGGACGTGGGGGTCCGCCAGGTACGACTTCTCGCCCATGTAGACCATGTCGCTGAGCGCGACCAGACTGCAGCCCAGACCCACGGCCGGACCGTTGACCGCCGCGATCACGGGAATGCGGCACCGTGCCATTCCGAGCACGATCTCCCGGCCGTCGGCGATCGTCTTCGCCCGCAGGTCCGCGTCTTTCGCCAGTTCGGCGAGGTAGGTGAAGTCGCCACCGGCGGAGAATGCCCGGCCGGCACCGGTGATCACCGCAGCACGCGCGTCGCGGTCGGCGCTCAGGCGCGGCCACAACCGGGCCAGTCCCTCGTGCAGGGGATCGTTGACGGCGTTGAGGTCGTCGGGCCGGTTGAGGGTGATGATCCGCAGGGAACCATCGGCCCTGACGTCGATTTCGTCGGGCATGTCGTACATGTCAGACCCCCAATCCGAGGATGCGTGAAGCGATGATGTTCTTCTGGATCTGCGAGGTGCCGCCCATGACACTCTGTGCCCGGCTGTACATGTACGACCCCAGCAGCTCGGGATCGCGGGTACCGGCCACGGACAAGGCCGCGTGCCCGACCGACTGGTCGACCCACGTCATGAGCAGCTTGTCGAGCGAGCCCTCCGACCCGTGCGAGACGCCGTCGAGCTGTTCGGACAACCGGCGTCGCACGTGCAGTCGCAACATCTCCGATTGCACAGCGGCCCAGGCCAGGTCTTCGGGCGGCCTGCCCTCGACACGGGCGGCGAGCTGGCGGACGATCTTGCCGTAGCGCGCCGCGAATCCGAGCGTGGACGGTTCCCGCTCGTGACCGACGACCGTCATCGCCACACGCCAGCCTTCGCCGGGCGCACCGACCATCCGGTCCGCAGGAACCCGGGCGCCGTCGAACAGCACCTGCCCGAATTCCTTGGTGACGCCACTGATCATCTTCAGGGGCCGCTGCTCGATCCCGTCCTGGTGCATGTCGACGATGAACGCCGAAATCCCCTTGTGCCGAGGCGCCGTCGGATCGGTGCGCGCGAGCAGCAGGCACCAGTCCGCCACATCGGAATAACTCGTCCAGACCTTGTGCCCGTGCAGGACGTATTCGTCGCCGTCTCGCGTGGCGGTGGTCGTGAGCGACGCCAGGTCGGAGCCGGCACCGGGTTCGCTGAAGCCCTGGCACCACCGCTCGGTCCCGTTGATCATCCCCGGCAGGAACCGATCGCACAGTTCTTCACCGGCGTGGTGGCCGAGCCCCACGACGAGGTAACCCAGGCTGGGTCGCGGCGGCGCACCCGCGATGGCGAGTTCCTCGTCGAGGATCACATCGTATACGGGCGGCAGGTCTTGTCCGCCATGCTTTTTCGGCCAGGACAAACCGAAGAATCCGGCGCCGTACAGTGCCTGGTGCCAGTCACCCTGGCGAGCCCAGTACTCGTCGCCCGAGGTGGGGAACGTGCCGGCTACCTGAGCGAGCCACGTGCGCAGGCGTTCGCGGAAGGCTGCTTCGTCCGGCGAGTCACGAAAGTCCAAGGTCGATCTCCTCCAGGCTCACGGGGAACAGTTCGGTGGACGTCAGCGCCCGCCGCAGATAGACGTGCTCGATGCACTCCCAGGTGTTGCCGATGCCGCCGTGCACCTGGACGGCGGTTTCGCACACCGTGCGTGCCGCTCGCGCGCAGTAGATCTTCGCGATGCGCGCTGCGCGGACCGCGTCGGCCGGAGCAAGCTCGTCGACCGCCCACGCCGCGTGACGCAGCACGCTGATCGATCCTTCGATCAGCGCTTGGCTCTCGGCGAGCAGGTGCGCCACGGCCTGATACGAGCCGATCGCCTTGCCGTACTGCTCGCGAATCTTGGCGTACTCGATCGCGACAGTCTGCGCTCCGCGGGACGTGCCGACGAGGTCGGCACACGTCGCCACCAACGCGAGCGCGTATCCGCGCTCGATGGGCTCGGCGTCCAGATCTCCGATCGGGGTGTACGGCTCGGTGAGGGTGGCGAATCCGCGGGTGAGGTCGGCGCCGGGTGCTGCCTCGCCGATCTCGGCAGACAGCACTGTCGTGCCGCGGACCACCAGGGCCTGCTTCAGGCCGTGTGCGTCGAACGCGTCGTCACCGATCGCTATCGCCCACGTCTGCTGGTCCTCACTGAGGTGACGACGCAGATCGTCGGCGAGCACGGGCCCGAGGAAGGGAACGTCGACGAGGCCGCGGCCGAATTCCTCGGCGATGATCGCCACCTCGACTCCCGACGCACCGTCGGAGCGCAGCGAGCGCCAGCCGGTGGAGTCGACGGTCTTCTCCAGTCGCGCGCGGCGCGCCGCGTCGTCGAGGTCCTGGACCGATCCCGGTCCCAGCTCGTCGGCCAGCCTGGCGGCAGCGTCTCTCAGCTGCTGTTGTTCATTCGTCAGACGTACGTCCATGGCGCTCCTCGAGTAGTCGGCGCAACACCTTGCCGGAGGGCAAGCGGGGAATTTCGGGGACGAGAATCACGCGGCTGGGTCGCTTGTAGGACGCGAGCCGTTCGCCCACATAGGCGATGACCTCGTCGGGATCGATCGTCGCGGTCGCGGTGGCCGACACCGCCGCTACCACTGCCTCGCCCGCGGTCTCGTCGGCGACTCCGAACACCGCGCAGTCGGCTACGTCCGGGTGGCCGTGCAGTACCGCTTCGACTTCGGCGGGAGCGACCTGGAAGCCTTTGACCTTGATCATTTCCTTGGATCGGTCGGTGATACGGACCCAGCCGTCTTCGTCGACGGACCCGACATCGCCCGTTCGGTACCACCCGTCGTCGAAGGCGTCGACGGTCGCCTCGTCCGGAAGATAACCGGCCATGAGCGACGGGGATTTCACCTGGATCTCGCCGCGTTCACCCGGCGCGACCTGTTGGCCCGTGCCGAGCGACACGACTCGCAACTCCACACCGGGGGCGGCGCGGCCGACGCTGTCGAGACGGGCTCCGCTCACCGGGTTGCACGCGATGACGGGTACTTCGCTCGCACCGTAGGCCGGGACCCATGGCACACCGGTGCGGCGCGTGATCGTCGCGGCAACACTCTCGGTGACCGGGGTCGCCCCCCACATGATGTAGCGGAGCGAGGACAGGTCCAGCGACTCGAGGTCGGGATACGAGGCGATGGCCATGGCGATGGGAGCGACGGCCATCTCCACGGTGATCTTGTCCCGCTCGATGTGACGCAAGACGGTCTCGAGGTCGAACCGCCTGTGGAGTCGCATCCAGGCACCGGCTTCGAGCACCGTGGCGATGTTGAGGAGGCCGAGGATGTGCGACGGCGGCGTGGCGATCTGGATCCGGTCTGCCGGCGTCAATGCGAGAGCGTCGCGCCAGTGCACCAATGCGGCGCCGAAGGACGCGTGTGTGTGCCGGACGGCTTTGGGCAGGCCCGTGGTTCCCGAACTGAACACGAGCACCGCGTCCGCATCCCGATCCGCACCCGAGGGAAAGCCCGATCCGCCGCGGGCGGTTTCCCGCCGCTCCGGGACGGGATCGTCGAGGTGCACCATCGGAAGGGGTACGTCGCGGTCCGCTGCGGCTTCGGCGAGGACGGCCGCGTCCCCTACCGCCGCCACCGGGCCGGTGACGGCGAAGGCGTGCTCGACCTCGGTCCGCTTCCAGGACGGGCTCAGGAGGACGACGACGGCGCCGAGGCGCCAGATCGCCTTGACCGCGATCAGGAACTCGGGACGGTTCGACGACATCAGTGCGACCCGGTCGCCCGTACCGACGCCCTGGTCGCGGAGACGCAGTGCGAGACCGTCGGCGCATGCGTCGAGATCGGCGAGTGTGTACTCGCGATCTTCGAATGCCAGCACGGCGGGCTCTGTCATGGCGCTCTCTCGCGTATGGGAATCGTCCCGAGAGGTTTCACTCTCGCGTGTGAGAATAGTACTCTCCACTTAGTAGAATATTCATACCAGGAGGAGACGGTCCATGGCGAGACCACCATTGTTTCAGCGCGCGACCGTGACCCGGATCGTGAAGGAGACCGACGACGCGCGCACCTACGTGCTCGCTCCGCACGACGGACCCTTCACCTACAAGTCCGGGCAGTTCTGCACCTTCAAGGTGACGGTCGACGGAACCGACCTGTACCGGTCGTACTCGATGTCGAGTGCTCCCGAGACCGACACCGAACTGATGACCACCGTCAAGCGGGTACCCGGAGGCGCGGTCTCGAACTGGCTCCACGATCATGTGGCAGAGGGCGACGAAGTCGAAATAACCCGCCCGGCTGGCACTTTCCTGCTCCGCCCGGCCGAGGGCCCGGTGCTCGGATTCGCGGGCGGCAGCGGCATCACTCCGATTCTGTCGCTGGCCAAGAGTGCCCTCGCCTCCACCGACCGCCGGGTCCGCCTGCTCATCGCCGACCGCGATCGTGCCTCCGCCATCTTCGAGACGGTCACCGCCGACCTGGTCGCCCGGTATCCGGGCCGGTTCGACGTCGTCCGGCACTACGACGACGAGAGCGGACTGCTCGATCACGCCTCCGTCGCGGCCTTCGTCGGACCCGACACCGCGGCCGACAGTTACCTGTGCGGGCCGGAACCCTTCATGGACATGATCGAAGGTGCGCTGACGGGCCCGGGCAACGTGTACAGCGAACGCTTCGGAAGTGCCGCGGAACCCATCCGCCCCGATGTCCCGGCCGCGGACCTCCCGGCCGCGGACCTCCCGGCTACGGACGCGCCCGTGCCCGCCGCAGCACCTGCTCCGCCGATCGAGGGCACCGTCTCGATCCGTCTCGGGAGCCAGCGGGTGTCCGTCCCGCGGCATCCGGGCGAGACCCTGCTCGAGAGCGCCCGGCGGGCCGGGCTGGCACCGCCGTTCTCGTGCGAGGCAGGGAACTGCGCGACCTGCATCGCCAAGATCGTCGACGGCAGTGCGACGATGCGCGTGAACGACGCACTCAGCGACGACGAGATCGCCGACGGCTACGTCCTCACGTGCCAGGCAGTGCCCGACAGCAACGACATCCGGGTGCGGTACGAGTAGAGGTTCACCGGAACCTGCACGACGGACAGTGATCTGCTCGGGAGATTCCCGAGCAGATCACTGTTGCGAGCAGAGGATCAGAGTGAGGGAGCGGGCACGTCGTCGTTGTGCTCGCCGAGACGCGGCGGTGCGCCGTACCGCGGTTCGTATCCCTCGATGCGGATCGGACTGCCCACGAGGCGGAAATCGCCGGCGGTGATCACCGCGTCCGGAGTTGCCTCGAGCGCATCCGGCAGCGATCGCACCGCTGCGGCCGGAACCCCGAGCGGCCGTAACCGGCGTTCCCATCCCGATGCGCTGTCGCCGGCCAGCACAGCCGTGACGACCTCGAGCACCTCGTCGCGGCGCGCGGCGCGTTCGGCCATCGTGCCGAAACCGTCGATGCCCGCTTCGGCGGCAAACGTCCGCCAGAAACCGTCGTGCGTGATGAACAGCGCGAGAGTTCCGTCGGCGGTCGGGAACAGCTGCGCGGGAACATAGTACGAGTGGGCACCGTGGGGCATGCGTCGCGGCGCGGTGCCCTCGTTCAGATACGCCGAGGCACGGTAGTTGAGCTGCGACAGCATCACGTCGTGCAACGAGACGTCCAGTTGCCCACCGCGACCGGACACGATCTGCGCGAGCAGGCCCAGGGCGGCGGTCAGGCCGGTGGAGTTGTCCGCCGCCGAATAACCCGGAAGCGTGGGCGGCCCGTCAGGGTCACCGGTCAGGGCGGCGACGCCCGTGACAGCCTGGATGACGTAGTCGAACGCCGGATCGTCGCCGTTGTGGAGGCCGTACCCGGTGAGTGCGACACACACGATCTTGTCGTTTCGGGTGCGCAACGACTCGTATGTCAGTCCGAACTTCCGGATCGCCGAGGGCTTGAGATTGACGAGCAACGCATGGGAGACGGACGCCAGCTCACCGAGCCGCTGCTGGCCCTCCTCGGTCGAAAGGTCGAGGCAGATACTGCGTTTCCCGCGGTTGAGACTCGCAAAGTACGCGTCGCTGACCTGCCGGGAGAGATCCCCGGTCGGCGGCTCGATCTTCGTGACCTCGGCGCCGAGATCGGCCAGCATCATCGTGGCGTACGGGCCCGCGAGGATGTGGCCGACCTCGAGAATACGAATTCCCGCGAGTGGACCCGCCGTCACCTCAGTTCCTTCGCCAGCTCGGCAACGACTTCGCGGGTCTTGTACTTCGATGCGACCAGTTCGTCGCGGGTGTTGCCGATGGGCAGCAGGCGCATGGACAGGTCGGTCACGCCGGCGTCGCGGTAACGACGGAACCCGGCGAGGATCGCTTCTTCGTCACCGACGATCGCCATGGAGCCGATATCCTTGGCCTCACCCTGCTCGAGCAGTCGCTGGTAGTTGGGCGAGATCTCGGCCTCGGCAAGGATCCGGTTGGCTCGCTCCCGAGCGACCCCCTCCTCGTCCGGCGCGCAGAGGCACACCGGAACACCCGCCACGATCCGCGGATCCGGGCGCCCGGCCTCCGCCGCCGCCTTGGTGATGCGCGGCACGATGTGCTCACCGATCGCGCGCTCGTCGGCCATCCACAGGATCGTTCCGTCCGTGTGCTCGCCCGCGATCCGGAGCATGACCGGCCCGAGCGCGGCCACCAGGATCGGCATCGGTGCGACCGGGGCGATGTCGAGCGGGTTGTGCACGGTGAACGTGTCGTTCTCCACGTCCACCGAACCCGGCCCGCGCTGTGCCGCGTTGAGAACCTCGAGGTAATCGCGGGTGTACTTGGCGGGCTTGTCGTAGGAGAGCCCCAGCATGTCCTCCACGATCCAGTGGTGCGACGGACCGACACCCAGCGCGAGCCGCCCGTTCAGAGCGGCGTGCGTCGACAGCGATTGCCGGGCGAGTGCGATGGGGTGCTGCGCCTGGAGCGGTACGACCGCCGTGCCGATCTCGATGCGGCTGGTCCTCGTGCCCATCAGCGCAACCGCAGTGAGGGCGTCGAAGTCCGTAGGGATCTGCGGAACCCACACCGTGTCGAATCCTGCGGCTTCCGCCCATTCGACGTCTTTCAGCATGCGGTCGACCTTGCGGGCGGTATCACCCTGCTCCGGGCCGACCATCACTCCGATACGCACGATTCCTCCAACTTCCCGAACTCGATTGTGTGGGTGCCGCGCGTCGTCACAGCGGCGCAGCCGTGCCCGTCAGTTTCCGGACCTCGTCGACGAGGACATCCAGCGGAGTACTGGTGGGACACACGGCTGCTGCGCCCGCGGCGAGAAGCTTGGGCACATCGCTCTGCGGAATCGTGCCGCCGACGATCACGGCGATATCGCCGGCGTCGGCCGCACGGAGTTGTTCGACGACCTTGGTCGTGAGTGCGACGTGCGCCCCCGAGAGAATGCTGAGACCCACCACCGCGACGTCTTCCTGCACCGCGATGGAGACGATGTCCTCGACCTTCTGACGGATGCCGGTGTAGATCACTTCGAATCCGGCGTCGCGGAGGGCACGGGCGACGATCTTGGCGCCGCGATCGTGCCCGTCGAGACCGGGCTTGGCAACGAGGATGCGGGCGCTCATCAGAACACCACCGGCTGCTGGAACTCGCCCCAGACGTTCTTGAGCGCGGACACCATTTCTCCGACGGTGCAATACGCGTTGGCGCAGTCGATCAGGCGGTGCATCAAATTCTCGGTTCCTTCCGCAGCGCGGGACAATTCGGCGAGGGTGGTGCGCACGGCCTCGGGATCGCGTTCCGCCTTCACTTTCGCCAGGCGCTCGAGTTGCATCTCGCGTCCCAGCGCGTCGAGCTCGTACGTGGAGATCTCCGGCGCGGGCTCGTCGGAGACGAACTTGTTGACGCCGACCACGGGGCGCTCACCGCCTTCGATCTCCTTGTGGGTCTTGTATGCCTCGTCGGCGATCAGACCCTGCAGGTAACCGTCTTCGATCGCACGGACCATGCCGCCGTGTGCTTCGAGGTCGGCCATGATCTCGATGATGCGTTCTTCGGTGGCATCGGTGAGCGCCTCGACGAAGTACGAACCGCCGAGGGGGTCGGCGACACGGGTCACGCCGGTCTCGTACGCGAGGATCTGCTGCGTGCGCAGCGCGAGGGTCGCCGATTCTTCGCTGGGGAGGGCAAACGGTTCGTCCCACGCAGCGGTGAACATCGACTGCACACCGCCGAGCACGGACGCCATGGATTCGTAGGCGACCCGCACCAGGTTGTTCTGAGCCTGCGGCGCGTAGAGCGAGGCACCACCGGCCACGCACCCGAAGCGGAACATCGACGCCTTGTCGGTGGTCGCACCGTAACGCTCGCGGACGATGGTCGCCCACCGCCGGCGCCCGGCACGGTACTTGGCGATCTCCTCGAAGAAGTCACCGTGGGTGTAGAAGAAGAACGAGATCTGCGGAGCGAACTGCTCGATGGTCATCCGCCCGCGCGCGAGAACGGTGTCGCAGTAGGTGACACCGTCGGCGAGAGTGAACGCCATCTCCTGGACCGCGTTGGCGCCGGCGTCACGGAAGTGCGCACCTGCCACCGAGATCGCGTTGAAGCGCGGTACCTCGGCTGCACAGAATTCGATGGTGTCGGCGATGAGCCGCAACGACGGTTCCGGAGGCCAGATCCACGTGCCGCGGGACGCGTACTCCTTGAGGATGTCGTTCTGGATGGTGCCGGTGAGTTTCTCGCGCGGCACCCCCTTGCGCTCGGCGGCGGCGACGTAGAAGGCCAGCAGGATGGCGGCGGTTCCGTTGATGGTGAAGCTCGTGCTGATCTTGTCGAGCGGAATGTCCTCGAACAGGATCTCGGCGTCGGCGAGGGTGTCGACGGCGACGCCGACGCGACCCACCTCCTCACCGACCTCCGGATCGTCGGAGTCGTAACCGCACTGAGTAGGGAGATCGAGCGCGACCGACAGGCCCGTGCCGCCCTGCTCGAGGAGGTAGCGGTACCGCCGGTTGGACTCCTCGGCGGTTCCGAATCCGGAGTACTGGCGGAACGTCCACAACCGGCCCCGATAGCCGGTGGCGAAGTTGCCGCGGGTGAAGGGGAATTTGCCCGGCGCAGGCGGCTCGGTACCCCGGTCGTCCGGCCCGTAGACCGGCTCGAGCGGGATACCCGACGAGGTTTCGGTGAAGTCGTTCACGCTGGATACATTACTTGCAGAAAAAGAGAATGCCAATATCATCGCTGAGAACGGAACGGTTTCACTGATACGACCTGGGAGAACGATGACGAGCCAGAACGCACTCACCGACCGCACCATGGTCATCTCCGGCGCCAGCCGCGGGATCGGCCTCGCTATCGCCACCGCAGCGGCCCGGCAGGGTGCGAACGTGGTCCTGCTCGCCAAGACCGCCGAGCCCCACCCCCGGCTGAAGGGCACGGTCCACACCGCTGTCGCCGAGATCGAGGCGGCCGGCGGCAAAGCCGTCGCCGTCGTCGGCGATGTGCGCAAGGAAAGCGACGTCCAGCAGGCAGTCGATGCCGCGGTGGAGCGTTTCGGCGGTATCGACTTCTGCGTCAACAACGCGAGCGCGATCGCCACGGAACCGACCGAACAGCTCTCGGCCAAGAAGTACGACCTCATGCAGGAAATCAACTGCCGCGGCACCTTCCTCCTCACGAAGGCGGCGCTGCCGCACCTGCGGAACTCGCCCAACGCCCACGTGCTCACCATCTCCCCGCCGCTGAACATGAACCCCTACTGGCTCGGAGTGCACCCCGCCTACACCCTGTCGAAGTACGGAATGTCCCTGCTGACGTTGGGTTTCGCAGCCGAGTTCGCCGAGGCCGGCATAGCGGCGAACTGCCTCTGGCCCGAGACGTTCATCGCGACGTCGGCGGTCGCGCACATGCCGGACGGTGACGCGCTCCTGTCGTCCTCGCGCAGCCCGGAGATCATGGCCGACGCCGCGGTGGCGATCCTGTCGCGCTCTGCGAAGGACGCCACGGGTCGCTGCTTCATCGACGCGGATGTACTCACCGAATCGGGTGTGACCGATCTGTCCGGCTACGGCGGCGGCGACAACCCGCAGTGGGACCTGTTCCTCGACAAGGACTGACGAACCCCGCGCCGTACTCACCCTGCGCCGTACTCACTCCGCGCCGTACTCACCCTGCGCCGTGCCGGCCGGGTGGGTACGGCGCGTGAAGGTCGAAACGCACGCCGATCATGCGGATCACGAAGCACACCGCCGCCGCGCCGAACGCGACTAGGGTGCCCTGATACCCGAAACTGTGTGCAGCCGTGAATATTCCGGCTCCGATGAGGGCAGGAATTGCGTAGAGCTCACTCCGCAGGACGGTAGGCACACGACCGATCATGACGTCACGGATGGTCCCGCCACCCACCGCGGTCACGGCACCGACGAGAACGGCCTGTGTCACCCCGAAACCCAAGTCCAGGGCCTTGTATGCGCCCAGCACTGCGAACACACTCAATCCGATCGCATCGAACACGGTGATCGTCGCGTTGAGCCGATCGAGTCTGTGGCCGAGGGCGAAGGCGACGAGACCGCCGGAAGCAGCGAGGGCGAGATATCGCCAGTCGAGGAAAGTTGCCGGGGGCAGGGCCCCGAGAAGCACGTCGCGGACCGTCCCGCCGCCCAGACCGGTGAACATGCCGAGCGTGACGATCCCGACGATGTCGAGTTTCTCGGCCCGCACGGCCGTCAACGCACCGTTGAGTGCGAACGCAAATGTCCCGACGAGGTCGAGCACCAGCCACACTGGTGTTTCGGTCGGCATTGCACGAGATATACCCGGTGCCACCGGAAGATTCTCCGTTTTCGGCGGATCGGAGGTGTGACGAGCCACCGCCGTCCCGGCGAGCCGGAGGCACACGCTCGCGCTAGGAGCGGGGGGTGCGCCTGTGCCCGCGTCGCACCCGGGTGCGTTCGTCTTCCGAAAGCCCACCCCAGATACCGTGGCGTTCGCCGGATTCCAGAGCGTATTCCAGGCATTCTTCCCGCACCGCACATTGCCCGCACACCGTCTTCGCAGCGACGAGGCGGTTCTCCCGCGCGGCACCGCGCTCGTTGTCGGGGTGGAAGAACAGCGAGCCGTCCACGTCGCGGCACTCGGCATGCATCTGCCAATCCCACGACTCCGCGACGGGCGGCGGCAACTTGAGCAACTTCAGCGCGGGCACGGTCACACCTCCTTCGCCATACGACGGTATATGCGGATCAGGTTGTCCGTAGACGCATCACCCGACTCCGGCTCACCCACACCCCCCAACACCGGCGCCAA
>NZ_JBNCLW010000001.1:434504-929584 GCF_049844875.1 Rhodococcus sp. DT1 | reverse complement strand
GTGACTGGTACTAATAGGCCGAGGACTTTCTAACGAAGGTGCTACGCGTCCACTGTGCGGTTTCTGAAACAGCACACACATGCACTTCTTTCCCTTTGGGGTGGGGGTGTGTGCGTGGAGTTTCATAGAGTTACGGTGGTTATAGCGTGGGGGAAACGCCCGGTCCCATTCCGAACCCGGAAGCTAAGCCCCATTGCGCCGATGGTACTGCACTCGACAGGGTGTGGGAGAGTAGGACACCGCCGAACACCCGTTACCGAAAGGGGACCCAATAATTGGGTCCCCTTTCGTGTTTTTATCGTGCTTTTATGAAAGGATTTTTTCTGTGTCCGACAACAACGGTGAGCGTCGATCCTTCCGGAGTGGAGGATCTACTCCCTGGTCGGGCCGGGGCGAAGGCAAAGAAGGCTCGCAGACCAATCGCGGCAACGACGACCGCAGGCAGAGCGGCGACAGGCGTGACGATTCCTCCGCCGGGCGCGGAGACGACCGCCGGCCACAGCGGAGCGGTGAACGCTCCTACCCGGATCGCGCACAGCGCGGCCGAAGCGAGGATGCGCGCCCCCGCCGAGAAGGCGATGCACGACCCGACCGCAACAACGACTCCCGGCCTCGCCGTGAAGGCGATGCGCGTCCGCCCCGCAGCGACGACAGGTCCGACCGCGGCTACCGGCCGCAGCGCGACCAGCCGTCCGGCGACCGCCGACGTGACGACTCCCGTCCCGCCCGTAGTGGCGACTCGCGACCGAATCGCGACAGCGATCCTCGGCAGAGCAGGGGTGACGACCGCGGACGGCAGTTCGGTGATCGGAACCGACCTGCGTCGGATCGGTCCCGCGGAGACGCCGGTCGCAGCGAGCGTCCGAATCGCCCGACCGGTGACCGCAGCCGCGATGACGCACGCGGCGGAGCCCGCAGCTACGGCGGCGATCGCCGTGGCACCGACGACCGCCGTGGAAGCGACGATCGCGGAGCCCGCAGCTACGGCGGTGATCGCCGCGGTGGCGAAGCCCCTCGTCGTCGTGGCGGCGAAGGCGGATTCGGCCCGGCAGGGGGACGTGACGGTTCTGCTCCCCGGCGCGATGCCCGCCCCGACGAGCCGGACCTGCCCGAGAACGTCGAAGCCTCGGAACTGGACCCGGCGATCCGGCGCGACCTCCTCAGTCTCGACAAGCTGAACGCCAACGCCGTCGCACGTCACCTGGTCATGGCGGGCAAGCTCATCGACGACGACCCGCGTCTCGCATTGGCGCATGCCCGTGCCGCACGTCAGCGTGCCGGCCGGATCGCAGTCGTCCGTGAGGCCGCCGGTATCACCGCGTATCACGCAGGCGAATGGGCCGAGGCGCTCTCCGAGCTCCGTGCAGCACGCCGGATGTCCGGTGGAACAGCACTTCTCGCTGTCATGGCCGATTGCGAACGTGGCCTCGGACGGCCGGAGAAGGCCATCGAACTCGGGCGCAGCGAAGAAGCACGTGCCCTCACCGGCGACGAAGCCAGCGAACTGCGGATCGTCGTCGCGGGTGCCCGCATGGATCTCGGCCAGTACGACCAGGCCGTGGTGACACTGCAGACCTCCGATCTCGACCCGACCCGCACCGGTACGCCCGCGGCACGGCTCTTCTACGCGTACGCCGACGCACTCGTCGCAGCGGGACGCGCGGAAGAAGGCGTGCAGTGGTTCCTGCACTCTGCGGAAGCCGACATCGAAGGCGTCACCGACGCCGAGGATCGGGTGGAGGAGCTCACCGGAGGAGACTTGTGACCTCGTCGAGCGGCGCCTTCGGCGACGCGGCGGCCGAGTACACCGGTGACTCTCTGCGTTCGCTCTACGATGTCCTCCTGCTCGACCTCGACGGCACGGTCTATCGAGGCGCGGATGCCGTTCCCGGTGCCCGCGAGGCGTTGACCGCAGGCGACAGGCTGTTCTATGTCACGAACAACGCGAGCCGTCGCCCGAGCGAAGTCGCCCGCCATCTCCGCGACCTGGGGTTCCCGGCGGACGACGCGTCGGTGGTGACGAGTTCGCAGTCCGCCGCCCGTCTGCTTGCGGAACAGGTGCCGTCGGGATCACCTGTTCTGGTGGTCGGTACCGACGCTCTGGCAGAGGAGGTCGCCCGGGTGGGATTGAACCCGGTGCGGACCGCCGACGCAGATCCCGTTGCCGTGGTCCAGGGACATTCACCCGAGACGGGGTGGCCGATGCTCGCCGAGGCGACACTCGCCATTCGTGCCGGCGCCTGGTGGGTTGCGACCAACATCGACTCGACGCTGCCCACCGAACGGGGACTGGTGCTCGGAAACGGGTCTATGGTCGCAGCGGTACGTCACGCCACCGGCGCCGAGCCCGTCGTGGCAGGCAAGCCGGCGGCTCCTCTGCTCGAGGATGCGATCCGGCGGGGTGCCGCACAACGGCCGTTGGTCATCGGTGATCGGCTCGACACCGACATCGAGGGTGCCAACGCAGTCGGCGCGGACTCCCTCCTGGTCCTGACCGGCGTCAGCACGGTCGACGACCTGTTGCGCGCTCCCGTGGAGCAACGCCCCACGTACGTCGGTGCCTCGCTCGGGTGCCTCGACGCTCCGGCGTCGGAGGTCCGGGTGATGCCCGCCGAGGGCTGGTCGGTACGGCTCGAGGACGGCGATCTGCATCTCGAGTCCACCGGGGTGGTCGGCGACGCGATGGAGGTCTTGCGCGGACTGCTCGATGTTGCCTGGTCGAACCCCGGTTTCGGCCGGCTCCGGCCGGTCGACGAGCACGCGCGCACTGTGCTCGCGGAGTGGGGCATCGCTTCCTGAATCGGGTCGTGCCGTGTGCCGGTCGTGGCGTGGATGCACTAGCGTGGTCGGTGATGAGCACGTCTATTCCACGCCCCGGCGAACACGTTCCCGGCCCACGAGTCGCGATCGATCCCGACCGTATCCACGCGGAGGTCGATGCGCTGCTGATGCGCGCGCGCGACAGCGCGGACACCTCCGACACGGCCCAGGGGATCTCCCGCCAGGCCCAGCTGCTCGACCAGGCCCACGACGTTCTCGTGCAGGCGCTGGCGACCGTGGACAAGATCTGACGTGGCGCGCCGAGCACGGGTCGACGCAGAACTGGTACGACGCGGATTGGCGCGTTCGCGGGAGCACGCGAGCGAGCTGATCGCCGCGGGCCGGGTGTTGATCGCAGGCACGGTGGCGACCAAAGCCGCCACCGCAGTCGAGCCGAACACCCCGCTGCTCGTCACGGAGGTCGCGGACGAGGTGTCCTGGGCCTCACGTGGCGCGCACAAACTCCTCGGAGCACTCGAAGCCTTCACCCCGCAGGGCCTGGAGATTTCCGGGAAGCGATGCCTGGACGCAGGTGCGTCGACGGGGGGATTCACCGATGTCCTTCTGCACGAAGGCGCGTCGGAAGTGGTCGCCGTGGACGTGGGGTACGGGCAGCTCGTCTGGAGACTGCAATCCGACCCGCGTGTCCACGTCATCGATCGAACAAATGTGCGTACCATCGACGCGGATCTCATCGGAGGACCGGTCGAATTGGTGGTGGCGGATCTGTCGTTCATCTCTCTGAAGCTGGTGTTGCCCGCGTTCGTGCGTTGCGCGGCTCCCGGCGCCGACCTGCTTCCGATGGTGAAACCCCAGTTCGAAGTCGGCAAGGACCGGGTCAGCAGCGGCGGCGTCGTGCGAGACCCCGAACTCCGGGCCGAAGCGGTGCTCGAAGTGGCACGCGAGGCCCAGCGAGCGGGGCTCCGCACCCGGGGAGTGGTCGCGAGCCCGCTACCGGGTCCGTCCGGAAACGTGGAGTACTTCCTCTGGCTGCGGGCCGGAGAGCCGGGCGCCGAGGACCTGGACCCGAACGTGATCGATCTCGTCCACCGCGCGGTACAGGAAGGACCACAGTGACAACAGGGCCGGCGCAGCCGAACCCGGGGACAAGAGGGCCGGCGCAGCCGAACCCGGGCACCCCGGCGCCGACGGGTCCCGGAGGCACCGAACGCGAGATCTTGCTCGTCTCGCATGCGGGTCGCGACGAGATCGCCACCACTGCCCTGCGGGTCGCCAAGGTTCTGGGCGAAGCGGGCATCGGTCTACGGGTACTCGAGGACGAGGCAGGCAGCAACGGGCTGGGAGTTCTCGCCATCCCGGGCAGTTTCATTCGCATCGTCGAACCCGGTCCCGACGCCGCCGCAGGCTGCGAGATGGTCATCGTGCTGGGCGGGGACGGAAGTTTCCTCCGCGCTGCCGAACTCGCACAGTATGCGTCGGTCCCTGTGCTGGGCATCAACCTCGGACGAATCGGGTTCCTTGCCGAGGCGGAAGCCGAACACCTCGAAGACGCGTTGCATCAGGTCGCCCACCGCGAATACCGCATCGAAGAACGAATGACTCTGGACGTGACCATCCGCGTCGACGACAGGATCGTCGACCGCGGCTGGGCGCTGAACGAGGCGAGCCTCGAGAACAAATCCCGGCTCGGGGTGCTCGAGGTCGTGCTCGAGGTCGACGGCAGGCCGGTCTCGTCGTTCGGTTGCGACGGGGTGCTCATTGCAACCCCCACGGGTTCGACCGCCTACGCGTTCTCCGCGGGCGGTCCTGTGGTGTGGCCGGAACTCGAGGCACTGCTGGTGATCCCGAGCAACGCACACGCGCTGTTCGCGCGCCCGCTGGTGACGAGTCCCGAATCGATCATCGCCGTCGAAACCCTCGCGGGTGGTCACGACGGGGTGGTGTTCTGCGACGGCCGGCGCACGCTCGAACTGCCCGCGGGCGGACGCCTCGACGTGGTGCGCGGCCGGCACCCGGTGCGCTGGGTACGGCTGGATTCGGCACCGTTCGCAGACCGGATGGTGCGAAAGTTCGAACTTCCGGTGAAGGGCTGGCGGGGAAGGAAGCTCTGAGATGCTCGCTGAGATCAGGATCGACAACCTGGGCGTCATCTCCGAGGCGAGCGCCCGGTTCCACGGTGGTCTCACCGTGCTGACCGGCGAGACGGGTGCCGGCAAGACCATGGTGGTCACGAGCCTGCACCTGCTGTCCGGGGTTCGGGCGGACGCGACACGGGTCCGCGTCGGCGCGAACCGTGCCGTGGTCGAGGGACGCTTCAGCGTCGACGACGGTGCCAGTCATGTCGAAAAAGAAGTCGCCCGGCTTCTCGAGGCCGCCGGCGCGCAACGCGACGAGGACGGCAGCATCATCGCCGTCCGCAGCGTGGGCAGCGACGGCCGGTCCCGCGCCCACCTCGGGGGACGCAGCGTCCCGGTGGGTGTGCTCTCCGAATTCACCGACCCGCTGCTCACCGTGCACGGGCAGAACGACCAATTGCGCCTGCTCCGCCCGGGCGAACAGCGTTCCGCGCTGGATCGGTTCGGCGGAAAGGCGATCGCTCCGCTGCTCGACCGGTATCGCACGCACCGACGTCGGTGGCTCGACGCCCGCGCCGAATTGCACGAACGTACCGAGCGGTCGCGGGAGCTGGCGCAGGAAGCCGACCGTCTCCAGTACGGACTCGACGAGATCGAGCGCGTCGATCCGGAGCCGGGGGAGGACGCCCGGCTCGTCGACGACGTCCGTCGTCTGTCCGATCTCGATTCCCTCCGCGAGGCAGCGATGGGCGCACACGCGGTGCTCGCCGGACAGGACGCCGCCGACGGTGACGAAGCCCGCTCCGCACTCGACTTGCTGGGTGAGGCACGCTCGCGCGTCGACGGCAGCGACGACCCGGCCCTTCGTGACCTCGGGCCGCGCTTGGACGACGCCATCGCGGTGGTCACCGACGTGGCCGGCGATCTGTCGGGCTACCTGGGGGATCTTCCCTCCGACCCGGGTGCGCTCGAGACCCTGCTCACCCGGCAGGCCGAACTGAAAACCCTCACCCGGAAATACGCGGCGGACGTCGACGGAGTACTCGAGTGGGCGCGCAGCGCACGAGAACGACTCTCGGGTCTCGATGTGTCCGCCGAGGCCCTCGACAAACTCGCCGCCGAGGTCGACGCCGAAGCCGCCGCCACCGCGGAGGCCGCGACGGCACTGTCGGCGGCACGCCAGAAGGTGGCGGGGAAGCTGGCGAAAGCGGTGAGCAAAGAACTCGCCGGACTGGCGATGGGCCGCGCGGTGCTCGAGGTACAGATCCGCGAACAGCAGGCCGCGGCGGCAGATTCCGCGCCGCTGCCGATCGGCGATCGCGTCCTGCACGCCGGTGAGTCCGGCGTCGACGAGGTGGAGTTCCGGCTTGCCGCGCACGGCGGCGCTCCGGCTCTTCCCCTGGCGCGCAGCGCGTCCGGCGGCGAGCTCTCGCGGGTGATGCTCGCGCTCGAGGTGGTCCTCGCCGGATCCGAGCGTGGCGCGACCATGGTCTTCGACGAGGTCGACGCCGGCGTCGGAGGCCGCGCCGCTGTCGAGATCGGCCGTCGGCTGGCTCGGTTGTCCCGCACCCATCAGGTCATCGTCGTCACACACCTCCCGCAGGTCGCCGCGTTCGCCGACACGCACCTGGTGGTGGACAAGGTGGACGATCGCGCCGGGGTGGTGAGCAGCGGCGTGCGGATGTTGTCGGACGCCGAACGTGTCGCCGAACTCGCCCGGATGCTCGCGGGACTCGACGACACCGAGACCGGTCGCGCCCACGCCGAGGAGTTGCTCGCCGTCGCGCACGCCGAGCGGGCACAGTGATCGGGCCGTCGACGCGGCGTCGTCTCGGCGCGCCTCCGATAACTGACCGGAACTCCGGAGCATCATCTTTGCCATGAAGATGCCGGCGCTGCTGTCACGTACCAACGAAACGTTGCCCGGAGTCAGCGGTATCGCGAGGGTCGATACGAACTCCGCGAAGCTGTTGCGTCGGGTCGGTCCCGGCGACGTGGTGGTCCTCGACGCGCTCGACCTCGATCGTGTCACCGCCGACGCTCTCGTCGAAGCAGGCGTGTCGGCCGTAGTCAATGCATCGGCCTCGATTTCGGGCCGGTACCCGAATCTGGGGCCCGAGGTGATCGTCGCCAACGGCATCCTCCTCGTCGACAACACCGGCGCCGAGACATTCAAGAAGATCAAGGACGGCGCCAAAGTCCGGCTCTACGAGGGTGGCGTATACGCCGGCGAGCGACTGCTGGTGCAGGGCGACGAACAGACCGAGGCCGAGATCTCCGATCGGATGATCGAAGCCAAGACGGGTCTCGTCGACCATCTCGAAGCGTTTTCCGGCAACACCATCGAGTTCATCAGGTCAGAAAGCCCGCTGCTCATCGACGGCGTCGGCATCCCGGAGATCGACCTCGACCTGCGCGACCGGCACGTCGTGGTGGTGTCCGATGGGCCCGGCCACGTCCAGGACCTCAAGGACCTCAAGCCCTTCATCAAGGAATATTCGCCGATTCTCGTCGGCGTCGGACCGGGTGCGGACGCGCTCACCAAAGCCGGATACCGGCCTGATCTGATCGTCGGTGATCCGGACGGGATCGGCACGGCGACCCTCAAATCCGGTGCCGAAGTCGTGCTGCCCGCCGACCCGGACGGCCACGCTCCCGGACTCGAACGCATTCAGGACCTCGGTATCGGCGCGATGACCTTCCCGGCGGCCGGAACGCCCACCGACCTCGCGCTGCTGCTCGTCGACCATCACGGCGCCGCGCTCGTGGTCACCGTGGGCAGCACCGTCTCGCTCGACGAGTTCTTCGACCAGGGACGCCGCGACACCAACCCGTCGGCGGTCATGACGCGCCTCAAGGTCGGACCGAAACTCGTCGACGCCAAAGCTGTCGCCACCCTGTACCGCAGCCGCGTCTCCGGCGGCATCATCGCCTTGTTGATCTTCGCGGCGCTGATCGCGATCATCGCGGCCCTGGTCGTCTCCAATCTCGGGGGCGATGTCGTCGCCCTGGCCCAGGAATGGTGGGACAGCGCCGTCGACTGGGTCCGGGGCCTGCGCGCGTGATCTCGCTGCGTCACCACGCCGTCTCGCTGGTGGCCGTGTTCCTGGCCCTGGCGCTCGGCATCGTGCTCGGATCGGGACTGCTGTCGGGCAGCGTGGTCTCCGGCCTGCGCGACGACAAGTCCGAGATGCGGCGCGAACTGCAGGAGGCCGAGGACCGTGCCGCCCGGCTCGACGGACAACTCGTCGCCGCCGACGGATTCGACGCCACCGTCGCGCCGCGCGTGGTGCGCGATGTCCTCACCGACCGCACCGTCCTCGTCGTCACCACCCCGGACGCCGATCCCGCCGACGTCGACGCACTCGTACGCACGGTGGGGGACGCCGGAGGCAGGGTCACCGGCCGGCTCGCGCTCACCGAGTCCTTCGTCGGCGCGTCCGGAGCCGACCAACTTCGCACCACCGTCACCAACGTCATCCCCGCCGGGGTGGAGCTGCAGACCGGCGCCATCGATCCGGGCAGCCTCGCCGGGGACCTTCTCGGCGCAGTGCTGCTGGTCGACCCGGCCACCGGCGAGGCTCGCGGCACACCGGAGGAACGCGCACTGGCCCTGACCACTCTGCGCAGCGGCGGCTTCATCGGCTACGACGACGGAGAGGCCGAACCGGCGCAGACGGCGCTCGTCGTCACCGGAGAACCCCCTACCGGGAGCGATACCGCCGGCGGAAACCGCGGGGCGCTCGTGGCCCGCTTCGCCGCCGCTGTCGACGCGCGCGGAGCCGGCGCCGTCCTCGCCGGTCGGCCGGGCGCTGCAGCCGGAAACGGCCCCGTCGCCGTGGTGCGTGCCGACGCGGCACTGTCCTCAGGGCTGTCCACCGTCGACAATCTCGATCGGGAAGCCGGCCGGATCACCACAATTCTCGCGGTCCGGGAACAGCTCGACGGAGGCGCCGGACGCTACGGCACCGGTCCCGGAGCGAGCGGCGTCACCGTCGGTTCCGCGGCGCGCTGAGCGCACCCGTCCGCCCCGGTGCGCGTGCTCCAACCGCCCGGGAAATGTGACGTCCACAGCACCGGAGGGCGATACAGGCGAGTCGAGTACGCCCCGGACGCAGAAGGTGTTACCGTGAAGTTCCGTGGGTCGGCAGGCCCCAGCTGCATCACATCAGTCCAAAAGCCCTGCACCTGACGTCACGGGAGCTCTTTTGCCACAGTCACGCCATTCGCGTACCGCTACCAAGCACATCTTCGTCAGCGGGGGCGTCGCGTCCTCGCTCGGCAAAGGTCTCACCGCGTCGAGCCTCGGAGCGCTGCTCACCGCGCGCGGGATGCGGGTCACGATGCAGAAACTGGACCCGTACCTCAACGTCGATCCCGGCACCATGAATCCGTTCCAGCACGGTGAGGTCTTCGTCACCGAGGACGGCGCCGAGACCGACCTCGACGTCGGCCACTACGAACGTTTTCTCGATCGCGATCTCAGCGCCGATGCGAATGTCACCACCGGCCAGGTGTATTCGACGGTCATCGCGAAGGAACGCCGCGGAGAGTATCTCGGCGACACCGTGCAGGTGATCCCGCACATCACCGACGAGATCAAACGGCGCATCCTCGCGATGGCCGCACCCGACAACGAGGGCCAGATCCCTGACGTCGTGATCACCGAAATCGGTGGCACGGTCGGTGACATCGAATCCCAGCCGTTCCTCGAGGCCGCACGCCAGGTCCGTCACGAGGTCGGCCGCGACAACTGCTTCTTCCTCCACGTGTCGCTGGTGCCGTACCTCGGCCCGTCCGGCGAACTGAAGACCAAGCCGACCCAGCACTCGGTCGCGGCGTTGCGCAACATCGGCATCCAGCCCGACGCTCTCGTCCTGCGGTGCGACCGCGACGTGCCGGCCACGCTCAAGGCCAAGATCTCGCTGATGTGCGACGTCGACCTCGCCGGGTGCATCTCGTGCCCCGACGCCCCGAGCATCTACGACATCCCGAAGGTGCTCCACAGCGAGGGCCTCGACGCCTACGTCGTGCGTCAGCTCGGCCTGCCGTTCCGCGACGTCGACTGGACGGTGTGGGGTGACCTGCTCGAGCGGGTGCACAACCCTCGCGAGACCGTCGAGGTCGCACTGGTCGGCAAGTACATCGACCTGCCCGACGCCTACCTGTCGGTGACCGAGGCGCTGCGCGCCGGTGGATTCGCGCACCGCGCCAAGGTGAAGATCCGCTGGGTCGCCTCCGACGAATGCGAAACCGAAGCCGGCGCCGAAAAGCACCTCGGTGACGTCGACGCCGTGCTGATCCCCGGCGGATTCGGTATCCGCGGCATCGAAGGCAAGCTCGGCGCGATCCGCTTCGCCCGTATCCGCAAGATCCCGCTGCTCGGCCTGTGCCTCGGCCTGCAGGGCGTCGTCATCGAAGCCGCCCGGTCCGTGGGAATCACCGATGCCTCCTCCACCGAGTTCGATCCCGACACCACAGCACCGGTGATCTCGACGATGGCCGACCAGGAACAGGCCGTCGCCGGCGAAGCCGATCTCGGTGGCACGATGCGGCTCGGCGCCTACCCGGCCACGCTGAAGAAGGGCTCGGTCGTCGCCAAGGCGTACGGCTCCGAGCACGTCTCCGAACGGCACCGTCACCGGTTCGAGGTCAACAACGCCTACCGCGACGAGATCGCGAAGTCGGGACTGGTGTTCTCGGGCACCTCGCCCGACGGCCGCCTGGTGGAGTTCGTCGAGTACCCCGCGAGCACCCACCCCTACTTCGTGGCGACCCAGGCGCATCCCGAACTGAAGAGCCGCCCGACCCGCCCGCACCCGCTCTTCGCCGGGCTGATCGCCGCGGCACTGCAGTACAAGGCCGCCGAACGGCTGCCCGTCGACGTCCACGGCGGTGACCCGGCCGCCGCCGAGCCGGTCACGTCCGCGTCCGGCTCCGGCGACGCCGAGTAGATCGATGGCGCAGCGACACGAATTCAGCACCCGGTCCAGCAGACGGATCTACACCGGCGCCATCGTGTCGCTGCGCGTCGACGAGGTGGTCATGCCCGGCGGGCAGACCGCCGAACGGGAAGTCGTCGAGCACCACGGCGCCGTGGCCGTGGTGGCCGTCGACGCCCACGACCGGGTTGTGCTCGTCCATCAATACCGCCATCCGCTCGGCCGGCGGCTGTGGGAGCTACCCGCCGGCCTGCTCGACGCCCCCGGTGAGGACCCCCTCGATACGGCACGCCGCGAACTCGCCGAAGAGACCGGACTTGCCGCCGCCGAATGGGAAGTCCTCGTCGACATCGCGCTGTCGCCCGGATTCACCGACGAGGCGGTCCGTGTCTTCGCCGCACGCGGTCTCACCTCGGTCGACCGCCCCGACCCTGTCCACGAAGAGGCGGACCTCGAGGTGGAATTCGTCCCTCTCGACGAGGCCGTCGCGATGGCGTTGCGCGGAGAGATCTTCAATGCCACGGCGGTCTCGGGCATCCTGGCGTTCGCCGCCACTCGCGCCACCGGGGGAGCGTTCCTCCGCGCCCCGGACGCGGCATGGCCGGACCGGCCGACCGCGTTCGCCCGCACTCGCGCCGAACAGTGAGAACCTAGAGGGCGTGCTCGCACGACACCTCGACGCCTATCTCGATCACCTCACCGTCGAACGCGGTGCTGCCCGCAACACGATCACGGCCTACCGGCGGGACCTGACCCGATACCTCGACTACCTCGCGGAGCGCGGGGTCGGTGAGCTCGCCGATGTCGAGGAACAGCACATCGCCGATTTCGGGGTCGCGCTCCGCCGCGGCGACCCCGAAGCCAGCCGTCCTGCGCTCGCTGCCGGTTCGGTAGCCCGCGCACTGATCGCGGTTCGCGGCCTCCACCGGTTCGCCGCCGCGGAAGGCCACACCCCGGTGGACGTCGCGCGGTCCGTCACCCCACCGAGCCAGGGCAGGCGACTGCCGAAGTCGCTCACCGTCGACCAGGTCACCGCGCTCCTCGACGCCGTCGGAGGGGAAGCGGACGGCGCGCGCGGCCTGCGTGACCGTGCGCTGCTCGAAGTGCTGTACTCCACCGGAGCGCGGATCTCCGAAGCCGTAGGGCTCGACATCGACGACATCGACACCGAGTCGCGTGCCGTGCTGCTGCGAGGCAAGGGAGGAAAACAGCGCCTCGTTCCCGTCGGGCGACCCGCACTCGCCGCGCTCGACGCCTATCTCGTACGGGGCAGACCCGCCCTCGCCGGCGGACACACGCCCGCGCTGTTCCTCAACGCGCGCGGCGGCCGGCTCTCCCGGCAGAGCGCCTGGACGGTGCTGCGAGCCGCCGCGGACCGAGCCGGAATCGACTCGAATGTCTCCCCTCACACCCTGCGCCACTCCTTCGCGACGCATCTCCTCGACGGCGGCGCCGACGTACGGGTGGTACAGGAGTTACTGGGGCATGCTTCTGTGACGACCACTCAGATATACACGCTGGTCACAGTGGGTGCGCTGCGCGAGGTGTGGGCCGGCGCGCATCCGCGCGCGAGATGAGTTACACCGCGTAGCGGCGCGTGTCCGTGCGGTAAACGGGGGCACGAGGCGGTAGCGTTCGTGTAACGGAACGGCCGCCGGACCATGGCTCCGGTGACAGACAGACTCCGGTGAGACAGAGACCGGGTCGCCAGACAGGGGGAGTACCGAACGTGGGCACACCTCAGCCACCCGCCACGGAAACTACACAGACCCGGACACCCGCATGGGCGCTCGCGGCCACCGGATCGCGGGACGCGGAGTCCGCGCCGCCGGTCGCCGATGTCGAACTCGGACCTACCGGACGGCCGCGCCGGTCGATACCCGAACCTGCCCCGCTCTCGTCCCACGGTCCCGCGAAGATCATCGCGATGTGCAACCAGAAGGGTGGGGTCGGCAAAACCACCTCCACCATCAACCTCGGCGCATCACTCGCCGAGTGCGGCCGCCGCGTGCTCCTCGTCGATCTCGACCCCCAAGGTGCGCTGTCGGCCGGTCTCGGTGTCGCCCACCACGACCTCGACATGACGGTGCACAACGTTCTCGTCGACCCGCGGGTCACCGCCGACGACGTCCTCGTTCACACACGTGTCGAGGACCTCGATCTTCTGCCCAGCAACATCGACCTGTCGGCCGCCGAGATCCAACTCGTCTCCGAAGTCGGACGCGAACAGGCACTCGGACGCGCTCTCTACCCTCTGCTCGACCGCTACGACTACATACTCGTCGATTGCCAGCCCTCGCTCGGGCTTCTCACCGTCAACGCGCTGGCCTGCGCCGACTCGGTGCTCATCCCGATGGAATGCGAATTCTTCAGTCTCCGCGGGCTCGCGCTGCTCAACGACACGGTCGCCAAGGTCCGGGACCGGCTCAACCCGAAACTGACGGTGGCGGGGATTCTCGTGACCATGTACGACTCGCGCACCCTGCACGGCCGCGAAGTGATGTCGCGCGTCGTCGAGGTGTTCGGGGATCTGGTCTACGACGCCGTCATCAACCGCACCGTGAAATTCCCCGAGACCAGCGTCGCGGGCGAACCGATCACGCGGTGGGCTCCAACCTCCGCCGGCGCGGAGGCCTATCGGGGCCTGGCGCGAGAAGTGATCCACCGGACCGGCCGCTGATCCGTGTACACCGCCACCCCGGACACGGCTCCTCCGAAAGCCACTCTTCCGGAGACCGTCGACCGGAATCTCACGCCGGGCGCCCCGGAAATCCCGGCTGCCCCGGACACCACGAATTCACCAGCGATCGCGGAGACCTCGGCGCCGGTCGCCGCGGAGCCGGACAGGCCCGCCGGTTTCCACCTCAGCCTCCGCAACTTCGAAGGCCCCTTCGATCTGCTGCTCAGCCTGATCTCCCAACGCCGCCTCGACGTAACCGAAGTAGCGCTCCATGAGGTCACCGACGAATTCATCTCCTACACCCGCCGGCTCGGATCCGAAATGGGTCTCGATCAGACCACGGAGTTTCTCGTCGTCGCGGCGACCCTGCTCGATCTCAAAGCGGCGCGGCTGCTTCCGTCCGGCGACGTCGACGATCCCGAAGACCTCGCCCTCCTCGAAGCCCGCGACTTGCTGTTCGCGCGGCTCCTTCAGTACCGGGCCTACAAACTCGTCGCCGAGCAGTTCGCCGCTCTCGAAAGCGCTGCCCTGCGCCGCTACCCGCGCGCGGTCTCCCTCGAAGAATGCTTCGAGAACCTGGTGCCCGACGTCGTCCTCGGCGTCGACGCCCAGCGCTTCGCGGAGATCGCGGCTGCCGCGTTCCGCCCCAAGCCGGTTCCCACGGTCGGTCTCGACCACCTGCACGTGCCGACCGTGTCGGTGCCCGAGCAAGCGGCCCTGATTCTCGCTGTCCTGGAACAACGCGGCGCCGGGGTCTGGGTAGGGTTCGACGAACTGATTTCCGAGTGCGAGCACGGACTGCAGATCGTCGCCCGGTTCCTTGCGCTGCTCGAGCTCTACCGGGAACGCGCCGTCACGTTCGAGCAACCCGACCCCTTGGGACCGTTGCAAGTGGCGTGGACCGGGGAGAACGACGACGCCGTCATCGACTTCGAGGAGGACTACGGATGAGCCAGGACCACGTCGCGGATGCCGCCGGTACCGCCGACGAGCGGGCCTGGGACGCGGAACTGCTCGAGATGGCCGACGACGAACTCGTCGCCGCGCTCGAAGCGTTGCTGCTCGTGGTCGACACCCCGGCACCCACCGAACAACTCGCCGCCGCCATCGGAGTCACCACCGAACGTGCGGAGACCGCACTGCGCGGCCTCGCGCAGAGTCTCACCGCGCGGGGCTCCGGCATCGACCTGCGGATCGCGGGGGACGGCTGGCGCTTCTACACACGCCGCGACTTCGCACCGTACGTCGAGAAACTGCTGCAGGGCGGCGCACGCACGAAGCTCACCCGCGCGGCCCTGGAAACGCTGGCCGTCGTCGCATACCGGCAGCCGGTGACCCGTAGCCGGGTCAGTGCCGTGCGCGGCGTCAATGTCGACGGCGTGATGCGCACCCTGCTCGCCCGGGATCTCATCGCCGAGGCGGGGACGGATCGCGAGACCGGCGGCACGCTCTACGTCACGACGGATCTGTTCCTGGAACGGCTCGGGCTGGCGTCGCTGCAGGATCTCCCGCCCGTCGGACCCCTGCTTCCGGACGTCGATGTGATCGATGCCATCTCTGAGAGTCTCGAGTCGGACCCACGATTTGAGAGAATGGGAAAGAACGCGCGTCCCGAGACACTCTCGCCCGCGGAGTTCGATCCAGAGAATTGACAGGAATCAAGTGAATACACCCGCTCGCCGTGATGGCACACCGGACCGCAATCGTAGTAACCCCCGCGCCGCGAAGGCTCAGAATCCTCGCGCTCAGCGCTCCGACAATCGGACGGACGCTCGTCCCGATCGTCGCACCGACTCCCGCCCCGACCGCCGTACCGAAGGTCGCTCGGATTTCCGGACGGATCGTCGTACGGAGGGGCGTCCCGATCGCCGTACCGAGGGTCGTTCGGATTTCCGTTCGGATCGTCGTACGGAAGGCCGTCCCGATCGTCGTACCGAAGGTCGTTCGGATCACCGGACCGATCGTCGTACGGAGGGTCGTTCGGATTTCCGTTCGGATCGTCGTACCGAGGGTCGTTCGGATTTCCGGACGGATCGTCGTACGGAAGGCCGTCCCGATCGTCGTACCGAAGGTCGCTCGGACCATCGGACCGATCGTCGTACCGAAGGTCGGTCGGACCATCGGACCGATCGTCGTACCGAAGGTCGTCCCGAGTACCGGACGGATCGTCGTACGGAGGGCCGTCCCGATCGCCGTACCGAGGGCCGTTCGGACCACCGGACCGACCGTCGTACCGAAGGCCGTCCCGAACACCGGAACGACGCCCGTCCCGATCGTCGTACGGACTCTCGTCCCGATCGGGCTGAGGGACGTACGGACTCTCGTCCCGATCGCCGCACCGACGCTCGTCCGGATCGACGGGCAGAAACCTCGACGCCGGACGCCGGGAAGAAGCCCCACCGCAAGGGCGCCACGCTGAACAAGCGCGGCCGTCCGGCCGCGCCGAAACCGGCGGCCAAGCGGCCCGTGCCCAACCCGACGATCAGCAACGCGAAGCCCGCGCGGCACCAGCACAGCGATGCCGGCCCCACCCAGCTTCCCGCAGGTGAGGGCGTGCGCCTGCAGAAGGTGCTCGCTCAGGCCGGTGTCGCCTCACGCCGGGCCGCCGAAGAACTCATCGATGCCGGTCGCGTCGAGGTCGACGGCAAGATCGTGGTCGAACAGGGCCTTCGCGTCGACCCGGAGAACACGGTCATCCGTGTGGACGGAACGCGCGTGGTCGTGAAGAAGGACCTCGTGCATCTCGTGCTCAACAAGCCGCGCGGATGGCAGTCCACGATGTCCGACGATCTCGGCCGCCCGTGCGTCGGCGATATCGTCTCCGAACGCATCGCTGCCGGTCAGCGGCTCTTCCACGTGGGCCGGCTCGACGCGGACACCGAAGGTCTGCTGCTGCTCACCAACGACGGTGAGCTCGCTCACCGGCTCATGCACCCGTCGTTCGAGGTCACCAAGACGTACCTGGCGACCGTCAAGGGCGAGTTGCCGCGCGGCGTCGGCAAGAAGCTCAAGGAAGGCATCGAGCTGGACGACGGCCCCGCCTCGGTGGACCAGTTCGCACTGCTCGAAGTCTTCAACGGCCAGTCCCGCGTGCGTCTCGAATTGCACGAGGGCCGCAAGCACATCGTCCGCCGCCTGCTCGACGCGGTGGGTCACCCGGTGATCCGCCTGGTGCGCACCAACATCGGTGCGGTCGCGCTCGGCGACCAGCGGCCAGGCACTCTCCGTGTGCTCGGACGCAAGGAAGTCGGCGGACTGTACGAGGCGGTCGGCCTGTGACCGGCTCCGCCCCGCTCGCCGGGGAGGGCCCGCTGATCGTCGCGATGGACGGACCGTCCGGGACCGGAAAATCCACCGTGTCCAAGCGCCTGGCGAAGCACCTGAAGGCGGCATACCTCGACACCGGGGCCATGTACCGGATCGCGACCCTGCACGCGCTGCGTCGCGGCACCGATCTGACGGACCCGGCCGCCATCGCGGCGGTCACCGCAGGTCTGCCCTGGTCCATCGGCACCGATCCGGCAGTCGAGGACATCCGCCTCGACGGTGAGGACGTCCGCGAGGTCATCCGCAGCGGGGAGGTCACCGCTGCGGTGTCCGCAGTCTCCGCAGTGCCCGAGGTGCGCACGCTCCTCGTCGAGGCACAGCGGCGACTCGGTCGCGCCGCGGGCCGTGTCGTCGTCGAGGGACGTGACATCGGCACCGTCGTGTTCCCCGACTCGGACGTGAAGATCTATCTCACCGCCTCTCCGGAGGCCCGCGCCCACCGGCGCAACAACCAGAACATCGCCCAAGGACGCGGCGACGACTACGAGGCTGTGCTCGCGGCGGTACAACGCCGCGACCACCTCGACTCCACCCGCGCGGTCTCACCGCTGCGCGCGGCGGACGACGCGGTCGTCGTGGACACCAGCGATATGAACATCGACGAGGTGGTTGCCGCGCTGGTCGCGGTGGTCACCGAGCAGACGGGAGCGACGCTGTGAGCGACGACGTCACCACAGAATTCGCCGGAGACGGCACATGGTCGGAAGAAACCGACTGGGATATCGACCTCACCGACGGTGACGCCTTCGAAGAGTTCGTGCCGGTTCCGACCGTCGCGGTCGTCGGCCGACCCAACGTCGGCAAATCAACTCTGGTCAACCGCATCATCGGTCGCCGCGAGGCGGTCGTCGAGGATGTGCCCGGAGTCACCCGCGACCGCGTCTCGTACGAGGCGACGTGGGCAGGGCGCCGATTCATGGTGCAGGACACCGGCGGCTGGGAGCCCGACGCCAAGGGCATGATGCAGTCCGTGGCGCAGCAGGCCGAGGTCGCGATGCGTACCGCCGACGCGATTCTCGTCGTCGTCGACGCGACGGTCGGTGCGACCAACGTCGACGAGGCTGTCGCGAAGGTGCTGCGGCGCTCGAAGACCCCGGTGCTGCTCGTCGCGAACAAGGTCGACGACGACCGCGTCGAAGCCGAAGCCGCCGCCCTGTGGTCGCTCGGGCTCGGTCAGCCCTATTCGGTGTCCGCCACCCACGGACGCGGCACGGGCGACCTGCTCGACGACCTGCTCGAGAAACTGCCCGCGACGCCGCGTGAAGGCACCGGCGGGGGAGGACCTCGCCGCGTCGCACTGGTCGGTAAGCCGAACGTCGGCAAGTCGAGCCTGCTCAACAAGCTCGCCGGCGACGAGCGTTCGGTGGTGCACGACGTAGCGGGCACCACCGTCGACCCCGTCGACTCGCTCGTCGAGCTCGGCGGCAAGCCGTGGCGATTCGTGGACACGGCGGGCCTGCGCAAGCGTGTCACGCATGCGTCGGGCGCCGAGTTCTACGCATCGCTGCGGACGCGCGCGGCGATCGAGGCCGCGGAGGTCGCGGTGCTGCTGATCGACGCGTCCCAGCCCATCACCGAGCAGGATCAGCGTGTCATCACGATGGTCGTGGAATCGGGCCGGGCGCTCGTGATCGCGTTCAACAAATGGGATCTCGTCGACGAGGACCGTCGCTACGAACTCGGCCGCGAGATCGAACGCGACCTGTCGCGGGTGCCGTGGGCAGCGCGCGTCAACATCTCCGCCAAGACGGGCCGCTCGGTGCAGCGTCTCGTCCCGGCCATGGAGACGGCGCTCGAGTCGTGGGACAAGCGCATCTCCACCGGACGTCTCAACAATTGGCTCAAGGAGATCGTGGCCGCGACGCCTCCGCCGATGCGCGGTGGCCGGTTGCCGCGTGTGATGTTCGCGACGCAGGCCGCGACGCGCCCGCCGACCTTCGTGTTGTTCACCACCGGATTCCTCGAGGCCGGTTACCGCCGGTTCATCGAACGGAAGCTGCGTGAGGAGTTCAACTTCGACGGCAGCCCGGTTCGTGTCTCGGTTCGCGTCCGGGAGAAGCGTGACCGTCGCAAGTGAGCGGTCCGCGCCCATGACCCCGTGACGGTCACAGTGCCCTGACCAGGCGATTAGCGTTTCCCGCCGTCCCTGTTGTAATCTCAACGAGCGTTCGAGAGAGCGCGGGACGGGCTGTGGCGCAGCTTGGTAGCGCACTTGACTGGGGGTCAAGTGGTCGCAGGTTCAAATCCTGTCAGCCCGACCGAGGAACAGCATGTCAGAGGCGGTTTCGGAGAAATCCGAGACCGCCTCTACTGCGTTCGAGCCCTGATTCAGCGCGGATCGCTGCCGAGTGGCGCATAGTCCTCGAACGGGTCTCGTGGAGCTCCGAGAGCCCATTTCCGGCGCAACTACGTCAGTGTCCAGCGCGAAGCCAGAGCATCGCAGATGGTGCGTTGCTGAGATTCGTTCTGATGGTGCGCGAGGAGTCCTTCGATGGTGAAAATTCCGATCATCACTTCGGCGTCCACGGTGGGGGCGGCGACTCCGGCCTTCTCGAGCTCGTAGCGGAACAGACTTCCGGTGATCGCATGGAAATTCTGATGCCATTCGGCGACGGCCGGAGAGTGCTCGACGCGGGCGTGCACCGTCGTCACCAGGTGACTCATGTCCGTGAGTTGTCCGACCACCCAAAGCAACCGGGCGGCAATGGGTTCGGCGGCGACGTCCTGGTAGCGCGGCCACACGTCGGCCATGACCGCTGTGAGAACTGCGATCAAGACGTCGTCCTTGTTTCCGAAGTACCAGTAGATAGTGTTCGGGGCCACCTCGGCTTCCTTGGCGAGTCGGCTCATCGACGTGGCGTCGTAGCCATCCTCGACGAACAGCCGCCGGGCGGCCGCCACGATTTCTGCGCGCTTCTCGTCGGCGGGTTGCGGGCGCTTGTTGCGTGCCATGGCGTGGTTCCCCTCGGGCGGTCCAGGTGCCATTCCTCGATGCCGTTCACGGCGCTGCTACTTTGTGTTGAATGTCATTCAAGATACTCGCCGGGGGGACACCGTGACTCACCCATACAGCTACGTCCGACACGACGTGACATTCCTGTCCGATGGGACCCCCTGCGCCGCATGGCTGTATCGGCCCGATGGCGTCGAGAATCCGCCCGTCGTCGTGCTGGCGCACGGCTTCGCCGCGTTCCGCGAACTGCGACTGGACGCCTACGCTGCACGGTTCGCCCAAGCCGGATACGCCGCGCTGGTGTTCGACTATCGCCACTGGGGGGCCAGCGGAGGACAACCCCGCCGCATCCTCGACATCGGTCGGCAGCACGCCGACTGGCGTGCCGCCATCGCCTACGCCCGCAGTCTGCCCAACGTCGACACGACGCGCATCGTCGGGTGGGGATCCTCATTCGGCGGTGGACACGTCTTGGACCTGGCCGCCCAGGATCACGCGCTTGCTGCCGCGATCGTGCAGGTGCCCCACGTGACCGGCCCAGCCTCGGCGTTCGCGCAAGCCCCCACACTCCTCGCCCGCCTTGTCGTGGCGGCCGTGCGCGATCAGGTAGGGGCGTGGCTGGGCCGCCCGCCCCATCGGGTCAAGTCCATCGGCATACCCGGCGACCTCGCGATGATGACCTCCCCCGGTGCCTACGCCCTGGTCGAGCGAATGGCCGGTGACCAGTTCGAGAAACTACTGGCCGAGAATGATGTGGCCGCTCGTATCGCGCTCCGAGTCCCGTTCTACTCACCGGGGAGGAAGGCAGCCGACATCACTGCTCCGACGCTGGTTCAGCTCGCCACGAAGGACGACGTCACCCCGTATGCGAAGGCTCGGAAGATCGCGGGGCGCATCCCGCGGGGTGAAGTGCGGTCCTATGACTGCACGCACTTCGAACCCTATCTGGACCCGCACTTCGAGCAGATCGTGACCGATCAGATCGCTTTCCTGGATCGCCATGTCAGAGGCGCTCGGTGACGACACCGTCGACAACGGCCTTGCCCTTCCCTCGAACCGGAGGGGCTTCACGCTGACGGAGTCCCGCGCCGCCGTACCGCTCCCGGGGTTGTCCCCGTCGCCCGCTTGAACGCACGCGCGAATGCAGCCTCGGATTCGTATCCCGATCGCGCGGCGAGTTCGGACACCGTCGCGCCCCTGTGCAACGCCACGGCCGCTGTTTCCATCCGCCACCGGGCGACGTACCGCATGGGCGGCTCCCCGACGAGTTCGGTGAACCTCGCAGCGAACGCAGATCGTGACATCGATGCCTCGCGAGCCAGCCCGGCGACACTCCACGGTCCCTCCGGAGCGCGGTGTACCGCCGCGAGCGCGCGGCCCACCTGCGGGTCCTGCAGCGCCCCGACCCACCCGTCCCGTGCTGCGGGGTCGGATTCGACCCAGCTTCGGATCGCGAGGATCACGAGGATGTCGGCGAACCGGGTCAGCACTGCCTCGCCACCGGGCCGAACCCCGCGCGCTTCGTCCGCCATCAGCGCAAGTACCTGCGACGCGGTTCCCCGCGCCGAGTCGATCCGCAGGACCGGTGGCAGTAAGGACACCAGTCTCCGAGCGGTCGGATGGTCGAATTCGACGATGCCGCATACGAGCACGGTGGGGTCACCGCCCCCACCGTGCCGCAGAACCGAATAGTGATCGCCGATCATCTGCTGTGGCAGCGTGTCGACGCGACCGGTGCGGGACGCGTCCGGCTCGCTGCGGATCAGGTGGCCCGTACCGTGGGGCACCACCGCGAATTCGCCGGGAAGCATGCGCGCCGACGGTGAGCCGGGGACATCGAGCCATGCCTCGCCCGAGACGACCAGATGGAAGCTCGAACTGTCGGCGAACGCCGGCATCTCCAGACCCCACGGCGCACTCAGCTCGGAGCGGCAGTAGAACCCCCCGCGCATCCGCAGCAGGTGCAGTGCTTCGCCGAGGGGGTCCACCGGCGTCCACGGATATGTGGCCGCACCGGTCGCGTTCGTCATAGGGCCACAATCCCGCCCTTGCGACCCGTCGTCCAGTCGCACCGGACGAACGGGCATGAAACGCGGGCTCCGGGGCATGGAGTGTCCTGAATCCGCTGCATAGCCTGGATTTTGAACCCAAAACTATGGACGCGAACGAGGAGGACAACATGAAAGTACTGGTGGTCGGTGCAACAGGAGGTTCCGGGAGGGCGGCGGTGAACGCGCTGCTCCGCCGTGGTCACGACGTCACCGTGTTCGTCCGGAACGACGCGGCACTGGGAGATCTCGCCGGTCGATCGACGGTCGTCGCCGGGGACGCCACCCGGCCGGAGGACGTCGATGTCGCGGTGCGCGGTCAGGACGCGGTGGTGGTCACACTCGGGATCAGTGAAAACCCCGTCCGTGTGCGGATGCGCGGACCGGCAGGGACGGCTCTCGATGTGCGCTCACGCGGCACGCGCAACATCGTGGCCGCGATGGGACGCCACGACGTTCGGCGCCTCGTCGTGCAGACCTCGTACGGCGTGGGGGACACCCGCGGGAAGCTGCCCCGGCGATATGCGTTGATGTTCCGGGCGCTACTCGGTCCGCAGATCGCCGACACCGAGAAGCAGGACGCTCTCGTGCGGGGCAGTGACGTCCTCTGGACACTCGTGCAACCGGTCAATCTCACGGACGAGGAATCCGGTACGGCGACGACGTCCGACACGGGGGAGGTCGCCGGTTGGCACGTGGCCCGCGGTGCGGTCGGTGAGGTCCTCGCCGACGCCGTCGAGCGGCCGGACTACGCCGGAAAGACGATTGCGGTGTCGTGAGTGTGGGAAGACGGTCACGATGAGAAAGTGCCACGCCGCGGGTCTGTCACGGCGTGGCACTGCCACACCGCGACCGAGCATTTCCCGACACAGAAGGAGTTGGTGACCGTGCCCACCACACTGAATCCGTATCTCGGCTTCCGCGACACCGCGCGTCACGCGATGGAGTTCTACCGAGACGTGTTCGGAGGTGAACTGACGATCTCCACGTTCGGAGAGATGCAGGCGAGCGAGGACCCTGCCGAAAAAGACAAGGTCATGCACTCGATGCTCACCACCGCCGAAGGCTTCGTGCTCATGGGTTCCGATACCCCGGCGGCGATGGAGTACATCCCGGGGACGAACCACTCGGTCTCGCTCAGCGGCGACGACGAGGCCGAACTCCGCGGCTACTGGGACGGTTTGATCGAAGGCGGCCGAATCGACGTGCCGCTCGAGCGGGCGCCGTGGGGAGATTCCTTCGGGATGTGCACCGATCGATTCGGCGTCAACTGGATGGTCAACATCTCCGGAGCCTCCGCGTAGGAGACCGGCTACTTCGGACGGGCGTCGAGCTCGTGGACCAGGCGCGCGGGGGCGGTGACGCGGAAGGACATATCCAGCAGCTCGGCAACCTCGCCCCAGTCCACGGTGGCGCTCTCGAGGTCGAACCCGATCCAACCCGACGGACCCATGTAGGCGGGGTGGTAGGTGCGCGCGTCCTGAAGCAGCGCTTCCCGTTCGGAGGCGTCCGGCTTGAGGATGAGCGAGCGCGGGTAGCTTCGTCCGGTCTCTTTCACGGTTCCGCCGTACACCGCGAACGCCGTCTTCGTGTGGAAGAACGGACGGCCATGTGAGATCTTCTCCCCGGCGCCGGGAAACGCCAATGCCAGCTCGCGCACCCGCGCGAGCAGCGGATCGTTCTCGTCGAACATGATCGGGTGCGACATGCGGGCAGCGTACCGCCGACTTCGCGGGGGCAGCAGCGTTCCGCGGCAGGTCGAACGCTCGTCGTGTGGCCGGCGCCGGGGGACAATTGTGTCCGTTCAGCGGAGCACGGCGATCCCCTCGCGAAGGAGTGGTGTGACTCCGTCGCCGATCTTGTCGAAGCCTTCACCGACCGTCTTGCCCTGCCGGTAGCGGAAGTAGATCCCCTCGAGGATCACCGCGAGTTTGTAGTACGCCAACGCCAGGTGGAATGCCATGTCGGACACGTCGCGTCCGCCGGCCGCGTCGTAGCGGGCGAGCAGCTCATCGTCGCTCAGGAAGCCCGGCGCCTGCGAGACCGTGGAGACGGGGAACCCGGCGTCGAGCCGCGCGAGACGCTGGTAGACGAGTAGCAGCGCCACGTCGGTCAGTGGGTCGCCGAGCGTTGCCATCTCCCAGTCGAGGACCGCGGCGACCTCGTCGTGGTCGTCGACGAGGAGATTGTCGAGCCGGAAATCCCCGTGCACGATGCCTGCGGCACCGTCGCGGGGGAGTCGTGCGACGAGCAGCCGATGCAGTTCGTCGGCTTCGGGCAGGTCCCGGCTGCGGGAGTTCTCGAGCTGGGTGGTCCAGCGTCGCACCTGCCGGCCGAGGAATCCTTCCGGCCGGCCGAAATCTCCCAGTCCGACCGCGTCCGGGTCGACTGCGTGCAGGGCTGCGAGGGTGTCGATCATGCGTTCCGAGATCGACCGTGCCCGTTCGGGTCCGAGGGGGAGGAGTTGTTCGACGGTGCGGTAGGGCGTCCCGTCCACGAGGTCCATCAGATAGAAGGGCGCGCCGATCACGTCGTGGTCCTCGCACAGGTGGTGCGTCCGGGGGACAGGCACTGCCGTTCCCGCGAGGGCGGTCAGCACGCGGTGTTCGCGCGCCATATCGTGTGCTGTCGCGAGGACGTGACCGAGTGGGGGGCGGCGCAGGACGAGCCGGTGGGATCCGTCCGTCAGCTCGTAGGTGAGATTGGAACGTCCACCGCTGATGAGCCGGGCGGAGAGGGGACCGTCGAACTGCCCGAATCCCACGGTGCTCAGGTGGGCGGCGAGCTTGTCGAGGTCGAGACCTGCGGGTGCGGCTGTGTCCGTCATCCGGATCCTTTCTGTTTCGACACACTATGGCGTGCAGCGGATCTCGGTGTGGGCGAAACGACCCGTCGATCCTGGACGAAATCCGGACTCTACGGAAACGATTGATTTACCGAATCGCGAGCTACTGGACACCCCGCCTTGCCCCGACACGCTGTGCCGCGGCTGGTTCGACCCACCAACTACTGTCGTCGCATGAGCGCCCCACACCCCCTCGACCGCGACCATCTCACCGCGGCACTCGCCGCGTTCGAGTCACGCCGGTTGCCGCTCGAGGGCAGGCGCCATGCCGCGGTGGTCGTCGCCGTCCTCGACGACCGCACCGGGGAGCCCGTGATGCCGCTGACCAAACGACCCGCACGACTCCGCGCGCACCCGGGTCAGTTCGCCCTCCCGGGCGGGCGTCTCGACGACGGCGAGACCCCCGAGGACGCCGCGCTTCGCGAACTGCACGAAGAACTCGGCCTCGCCCTCGAGCCCGACGCGATCCTCGGCCGCCTCGACGACTACGTCACCCGATCGGGATATGTCATGTCGCCGTTCGTGGTCTGGTCCGGCGCCGCCATGGCCGACCTCGTCCCGAGCCCGGACGAGGTGGACATCCTCTACGCGGTCACCGCATCCGAACTCGACGTCGCGCCGCGCTTCGTCGCGATCCCCGAGTCCGACAAGCCCGTGATCCAATGGCCCTTCCGCGGACATCTCATCCACGCCCCCACGGCAGCGGTGGTGTACCAGTTCCGGGAAGTGGCACTGCACGGCCGGCACACCCGCATCGAAGGACTCGAGCAGCCAGTCTTCGCCTGGCGCTGACGCCCCGGACGGAGACCCGGGACGAATGTGGAAGGCTGTGAGAGACCGACGGTGAAGCCGAGAAAACTGCGAAGAACAAGGGATGACGCGACGATGACCGATGCGACCACGGGCGCCGGTACGGGCAGCGCCGACCGCATCCTCACCGTTCCCAACGCCCTCAGCTTTCTCCGGCTGCTCGGGGTCCCGCTGTTCCTGTATCTGGTGCTCGTCGTCCACGCCGACGCCTGGGCGCTGATCCTGCTCATCGTCAGCAGCCTGACCGACTGGGCGGACGGCAAGCTCGCCCGGTTGCTCGACCAGACCTCACGCCTCGGCGCGTTCCTGGATCCGATGGTCGATCGCCTCTACGTCGTGACCACGCTCGTCGCACTCGTCGCCCGCGACATCATGCCGTGGTGGATCGCCGCCATCCTCATCGGGCGTGAAGTCGTCCTCGCGCCCACCCTCGCCGTCTACCGACGCAGGGGACTGCCTCCGCCGGAAGTGCTCTACCTCGGTAAAGGCGCCACCTTCCTGCTGATGTTCGCGTTACCGCTCCTACTCGCCACGGTGGCGGTACCCGCATCGGAACCGATCACGGGCCCGCTCGGCTGGGCCGCGCTGATCTGGGGCACCGTGCTCTATGTGTGGACCGCAGTCCTGTATCTCGCTCAGGCCGTCACCATCGCGCGGACGGTCCCGGTGACGGGCCGGCCCGGATGAGCCGCAAGTGGGAACGCGTGCGCCGCAACCCGGTGCCGTCGCTTCTCAAATCTCTCCTCGAGGACCATCTCGACCCCGGTTACGCCGCGGCTGCCGCCGACCGGCGCGCCGGACGACGACCGACCTCGCCCGCCACCGCCCGGGTATGGCTCGTCGTGGGAGTCGTGCTCGCCGGCCTCGTACTGGGAACCGCGTACGCCCAGAACAACGCGGGAGAAGCGGGGACCGACCAGGCGCGCGCCGAGATCCTTGCGTCTCTGCGCGCGAGCGACGAGAGGAACGCCGCGCTCGTCGCGCGTCGCGACGAACTGACCCGGACGATCCAGGACCGCCGCGATGCTCTCTTCGCCGACGACACCGAAGGCGGCACCGTGCTCGACCAACTGCGCGCGGCCGAGGATGCGGCCGCGGCGCTGCCGGTCCGGGGTCCGGGACTGACGGTCACCCTCACCGATCCCGCGGCCCGCCCGAACCTGTCCGACTCGTCCCAGCAGACAGAAGGCCGCCCGACCGCCGCGGTCTTCGACCGGGATCTGCAGGCAGTGGTCAACGCACTGTGGGCCGCGGGTGCCGAGGCCGTGTCGGTCGGCGGGGTTCGTGTGGGTCCGGGCGTGACCGTCCGTCAGGCCGGGGGAGCGATGCTCGTGGACAACCAGCCGGTCTTCTCTCCGTACGAAGTCTCGGCGGTGGGGTCTCCGGGCCGGCTGCAGACCTCGTTCGTCGTGAGCGATGCCTACCTGAGGATTGCGGGGATCGCGCAACTCTACGGGGTAGGTTTCACCCTTGCCGACGAGGACGAACTCGAACTCCCGGCCGCGCCGGCGCGAAAAATCGGATCAGCAGGGGAAGTGGGGAATCGGTGAATCGGGTCAATCATGCTCAGGCGCTGTATGCGGCGCTGGCGCTCGCGATCGGGATCGCAGCCGGCATCGTGTTCAGCCCCCAGGTTCCCGACATCGTGCAGCCGTACCTGCCCATCGCGGTGGTTGCCGCCCTCGACACGGTGTTCGGCGGTCTCCGCGCGTACCTCGATGACATCTTCGACGCGAAGGTGTTCGTGGTGTCGTTCGTGTTCAACGTCCTCGTCGCCGCACTCATCGTGTGGCTCGGCGATCAGCTCGGCGTCGGCACGCAGCTCTCCACCGCGGTCATCGTGGTTCTGGGTATCCGGATCTTCGGCAACGCCTCGGCGCTGCGCCGCAGATTGTTCGGTGCGTGACCCATGTCCGACGACACACGCGGCGGCGAACACGAACCACGCGGCGGTCCCGAACGGGACGGCCCCCAACCGGACGCCGTCGAACCGGCTCGGGACTCGGATGGCCGGGACTCGGCGGCGGCGAAGCCGGGGCCCAAGCGGACCGCGCCGGTCTTCGCAGTACTCGCCGCACTCCTCGTCTTCCTGCTCGGCACGGCGATTGCCACACAGGTGAGGAACACCGGTACGGGCGACACCCTCGATTCGGCGCGCCCGGCGGATCTTCTGGTCCTACTCGACAACCTCAATCGGAGAGAGGCCGCGCTGCGGCAGGAGATCACGGCACTCGAGCGCACACTCTCGAGTCTCGAGCGGGACGGCTCGGACGCCGCTCTTGCCGAGGCACGCGAGCGGCTCGACGACCTGTCGATCCAGCTCGGCACTGCTCCGGCGACCGGCCCGGGAGTCGTTCTCACGGTGAACGATCCGCGAGGTGGCGTCGGTGCCGAGGTCGTGCTCGACATGATCCAGGAACTGCGCGCGGCGGGTGCCGACACGATGCAGATCGCCGGTGCGGGCGGCGAGACCGTACGGATCGGGGTGGATTCGTGGGTGACGGGCTCGCCGGGCGCGATCACGGTCGACGACACGCCGCTCCGTGCGCCCTATACGGTCACCGCCATCGGTGACGGACCGACCCTTGCGGCAGCACTGAACATCCCGGGAGGTGTCGTCGACGCCGTGGCCCGAGCGGGCGGCAGCCTCACAGTGGAACAGTTTCCGCAGGTCGACGTGCCCGCCTTGCGGGAGATCAAGCCGCGCCAATACTCTCAGCCCGGATAGTGAATCCGACGTTCGCCCGGAACGTCGCCCCCGAAAGGATCTACCTTGAGTGAGTTCGAAACCCCCGGCGAGTTGCGCTACACGGCGGAGCACGAATGGGTGCAGAGGACCGGAGCGACAACCGCGCGGATCGGGATCACGGACTACGCACAGTCTCAACTCGGCGACGTCGTCTTCGTGCAGTTGCCCGAGCCGGGTGCCGACGTGACCGGAGGCGACTCCTTCGGTGAGGTCGAATCGACCAAGAGCGTCTCGGATGTGTACGCGCCTTTCAGCGCGAAGGTCACCACGGTCAACACCGACCTGGAGACCAACCCGGAACTGGTCAACAGCGCTCCCTACGGAGCCGGATGGCTGGTCGAGGTGGAGGTGGACACCGAAGGTGACCTCGACGGCGCCCTCGGGAAAACGATGGATGCGGACGGCTACCGCGGCATCACGGAAAGCTGACGGACCCGGCATGTAACGTGGCCGCGACTACCTGCACCAGTGCCCCCGCACAGGGTACGGTCAGATATGGCGTGTGCCGTGTCGATTTGATCGGGGCGAACGACTCAACGATCGCCCGGGAGTTCCCGGGCGATCGAACGGATAAGGAGAAACGGTGAGCGAGAACGGCAACGCGGGCTACGAGGAGACTCCTGCGGAGACGACTTCGGTGTTTCGCGCCGACTTCCTGAACGAAGTGGAAAGCGCCGGGGCCGGAACGGCTACGACCGACGCGCCCGTCTCAGGTGTCGAAGGGCTCCCTGCCGGATCAGCGCTGCTCGTCGTCAAGCGTGGACCCAATGCGGGTTCGCGCTTTCTGCTGGACCAGCCGACGACGTCGGCGGGACGGCATCCCGACAGCGACATCTTCCTCGACGATGTGACCGTCAGCCGCCGGCACGCCGAGTTCCGTCAGGACGAGGGCGACTTCCAGGTGGTCGACGTCGGAAGCCTCAACGGCACCTACGTCAACCGGGAACCGGTCGACTCCGCGGTACTCGCCAACGGCGACGAGGTTCAGATCGGCAAGTTCCGGTTGGTGTTCCTGACCGGTCCTCGCGGTTCGCAGGGCGCGAGTAGCTGATGACCGCAGCCCACCAGTCGGCGCCGGCCGGCATGTCGATCGGGTCCGTACTCGATCGACTGCGGCCCGAGTTCCCGGATGTCACGATCTCGAAGATCAGATTTCTCGAGGCCGAGGGGCTGATCAGCCCGGAGCGCACTCCGTCGGGCTATCGCCGGTTCTCCATCGCGGACTGCGAACGGCTGCGCTATGTGCTCACCGCACAACGGGATCAGTACCTTCCGTTGAAGGTGATCAAGGAACAGCTCGAGGCGATCGACCGCGGCGCTGCGACGGTGGGATCGGTCGAGACCCGGCCCAAGCGGCCGCGGCCGCTGGCAGTTGCCCGCGGCGAGGTCTCGCCGGAGGATCTGCGCACCGACCGGGAGATCCGCGTCAGCCGCGACGACCTGTGCGAGCGGGCCGGTGTGGATGTTGCGTTCCTGACCGAACTGGTGGGGGCGGGCCTGGTCACGCCGGGACCCGCCGGATTTTTCGACGACGACGCGGTGCTGCTCGCACGCACCGCGAAGGCAATGGCCGAGTTCGGCCTCGAGGTACGGCATCTGCGCGCATTCAAGCTCGCTGCCGACCGCGAGGCCGGACTCGTCGCCCAGATCGCGGGTCCTGTCGCGAAGGGGCGCGATGCCGGGGCCCGGCAGAGAGCGGAAGAGATGGTGCGCGAACTCGCCGCACTGTCGTTGACGCTCCACACCTGCCTGGTGAAGGCTGCCGTCCAGGGCGCTCTCGACCGCTGATCGCCCCGGGCTGCGCCGGCCGGCACCTGACGGATGTTCGGGAGCGCACTAGAATTCAGGCAATATCGATTCGGGTGGTACGCCACTGACGAGCAGCGGGACGGAGGCGCCGCGATGAGCGAGATGCGAGTGGTGGGGATCCGAGTAGAACAACCCCAGAACCAGCCTGTCCTACTGCTCCGCGAGGTCGACGGGGAGCGGTACCTGCCCATCTGGATCGGCCAGAACGAAGCGACCGCGATCGCGCTCGAGCAGCAAGGTGTGGAACCCGCCCGCCCCCTCACGCACGACCTGATCAAGAATCTCCTGGACGCATTCGGTCACGCACTCCTGGAAGTCCGCATCGTCGACCTCCAGGAAGGCACTTTCTTTGCCGATCTTGTTTTCGACGGCGACATGCGCGTGTCGTGCCGTCCGTCCGATGCCGTCGCTGTAGCCTTGCGCATCGGTGCGCCGGTCTTCGTCGACGAAGCTGTGCTCACCGAAGCAGGACTGGTCATGCCGGACGAGCGTGAAGACGAGGTCGAGAAGTTCAAGGAATTCCTCGACAACATCTCTCCGGACGACTTCAAGGCGACGGACGGCTGAGCGGTCGTTCGTCGACCGGCGACGGACGCGTTGCAGCTTCGAGCAGCAGCACAGTCCGACGCGAGTAGTGTCGAACGTTGCCTTTCCGGTGGGCGTGTTGCTGCCCCGCGCCCCACGCCGGAGCGTACGCTGGGTAAATCCGAATATGGGTTACTTGGTGAGCCTGAGAGCGCTCGACGATTGGATGTGGTGGGGGATCCGCCGGTCGGTCGTTGCGAGGTACAACAGGGCGCGCGAGAGGAAGTCACACAGTGCGAGATCGGCCGCAGGGACAGCATTCCACCGTTGACGCCGGCGACCGCGCGAGTTCGTCACCCACACCGCACGACGACGAGATCCAGCCCGGGCTGTTCCCCGACGATTCGGTGCCCGACGAACTCGTCGGCTACCGGGTGCCCATCGCGTGCCAGATCGCGGGAATCAGCTACCGCCAACTCGATTACTGGGCCCGCACCAACCTCGTGGTCCCGTCGATCCGGGGCGCGGCAGGATCGGGAAGCCAGCGGCTCTACTCGTTCAAGGACATCCTGGTTCTCAAGATCGTCAAGCGACTCCTCGACACCGGTGTCTCGCTCCAGAACATCCGCGTCGCCGTCGATCACCTGCGCAGCCGTGGGGTCCGTGACCTCGCCAGGATCACGCTGTTCTCCGACGGCACCACCGTGTACGAATGCACGTCGCCCGAGGAGGTCGTCGATCTTCTCCAAGGCGGGCAGGGCGTGTTCGGAATCGCGGTCAGCGGCGCAATGCGCGAACTGACCGGAAGCATCGCCGACTTCCCCGCCGAGCGTGCCGACGGAGGCGACGTCGAAGAGCGGCCGGAAGACGAATTGGCGTCCCGGCGCCGCAGTCGCATCAACCGCCGAATCGGCTAGACGAAGATCACCCGCGAGGGTGGTGCGGCGGCGTCGACGGAAGACCGTCGTGTTCTAGACTTGGGCTCGCGTCGCCGTCGTGCGGGAGAGTTCCGGACCTGATCCGGGCGCCGAAGGAGCAGCACCTCCCCGTCAATCTCTCAGGCATACAGGACCGTGCGAGCTACGACGTCTCTGGAAAGCGGTGGGAGCACCCACCCGCCCACGGGGAAACGCCCTCCACGGGCCGAATCTCTCAGGCGCTCGCACCGCGAGCTCACGACAGAGGGGGAGGAAACGCCCCGTGCGCCCACGCCCGGTGGTGGACCTCTCCGATCAGCCTGGGAGCTGCGATGTCAGAAGATGTCACCTCGAACTTCGCCGACCGTCACATCGGTCCCGACACCGCGGGCCTGCGCCGCATCCTCGAGGTGATCGGCGTCGACTCGCTCGACGCACTCGCCGCGCGGGCCGTTCCGGCGACCATTCTCGACGAGCGCGACGGTGCCGTCTCCGACGGGCTCGACGTCCTCGACGCCCCGAAGTCCGAACACGAGGTTCTCGCCGAGCTGACTGCTCTCGCCCGGAAGAACACCGTCGTGACCTCGATGATCGGGCAGGGTTACTACGACACGCTCACGCCGCCGGTACTGCTCCGCAACATCATCGAGAACCCCGCCTGGTACACCGCGTACACGCCGTACCAGCCCGAAATCAGCCAGGGCCGCCTCGAAGCCCTGCTGAACTTCCAGACCATGGTCGCGGACCTGACCGGCATGGAGGTCGCGAACTCGTCGATGCTCGACGAGGCCACCGCAGCAGCCGAGGCCATGACACTGCTACGCCGCGCGAACCGCAAGTCGAAGAGCAACCGGATCGCGGTCGACACCGATCTGTTCCCGCAGACCGCCGCCGTCCTCGCGACCCGCGCAGAACCCCTCGGCATCGAAATCGTCACGGCGAACCTCGTCGACGACGGCCTTCCCGAGGGCGACTTCTTCGGGATCATCCTGCAGGTACCCGGAGCGTCGGGACGGGTGTACGACGTCACCCCGATCATCGACGCCGCCCACGCACGCGGCGCGCTCGTCGCGGTGGGCGCCGACCTGCTGGCACTGACCTTGATCACCCCTCCCGGAGAACAGGGCGCCGACGCGTGCTTCGGCACGACACAGCGTTTCGGTGTCCCGATGGGATTCGGTGGTCCGCACGCGGGCTACCTCGCGGTGAAGGCGTCCGATACACGCACACTGCCGGGGCGGCTCGTCGGCCTGTCGGTCGACGCCGACGGCGACCCCGCCTACCGCCTCGCATTGCAGACCCGCGAGCAGCACATCCGGCGTGAAAAGGCGACGAGCAACATCTGCACCGCGCAGGTGCTGCTGGCCGTGCTGGCCGCGATGTACGCGTCGTACCACGGTGCCGAGGGACTGACGGCGATCGCGCGCCGTGTCGCCGGGCACGCGGATCACTTCGCGTCGGCGCTGCGTGAGGGTGGCGTGGAGGTCGTGCACGAGTCCTTCTTCGACACCGTGCTGGCCCGGGTCCCGGGCCGGGCCGACGAGGTGATCGGTGCCGCAGCAGCGGCAGGTATCAATCTCTACCGCGTGGACGCCGACCATGTTTCGGTGTCCTGCGACGAAGCCACGACGCCGGCGCACATCACCGCGGTGCTGGAGGCGTTCGGTGTCGCCGAAGGGCACTCGGGATCGGGTGGGGGCGCGTCGCTCGCCGCGCCGGCGCGGACGAGCGCCTTCCTGCAGCACGAGGCGTTCACGCGCTACCGCACCGAGACCGCGATGATGCGGTACCTGCGGCGTCTGTCCGACAAGGATCTCGCGCTCGACCGCACGATGATTCCGCTCGGCTCGTGCACGATGAAGCTCAACGCCGCTGCCGAGATGGAAGCGATCACCTGGCCCGAGTTCGCGGGCTTGCACCCGTTCGCACCGGCCGAGCAGACCGCCGGCATCCGGAGTCTCATCGCGGACCTCGAGGGATGGCTGGCGGCGGTGACCGGGTACGACGCGGTCAGTCTGCAGCCGAATGCGGGCAGCCAGGGCGAATACGCAGGGCTACTCGCGATTCGCCGGTACCACCTCGACCGGGGCGACGACCGGCGCGACACGTGCTTGATCCCGTCCAGTGCCCACGGCACCAATGCCGCATCGGCAGTGATGGCCGGGATGCGCGTGGAGGTCGTGGCGTGCCGGCCGAACGGCGACGTCGACCTCGACGACCTGCGTGCCAAGATCGCCGACCATGCGGAGCGTCTCGCGGCGATCATGATCACGTACCCGTCGACGCACGGCGTGTACGAGGAGGACATCGCCGAGATCTGCGGGGCAGTGCACGACGCCGGTGGGCAGGTGTACATCGACGGCGCGAACCTCAACGCGCTGGTCGGGCTCGCGCGGCCGGGCAAGTTCGGTGGCGACGTCAGTCATCTCAATCTGCACAAGACGTTCTGCATCCCGCACGGCGGCGGTGGGCCGGGTGTCGGACCCATCGGAGTGCGCGCCCACCTGGCGCACTACCTCCCCGGACACCCGGCCGAACCGGGCCTCGGCGGTGGCGGACCGGTGTCGGCGGCGCCCTTCGGCTCGGCGTCGATCCTGCCGATCACCTGGACGTACATCAAGCTGATGGGGGCGGAGGGCCTGCGGAAGGCGTCGCTCACCGCGATCGCCTCGGCGAACTACATCGCCCGTCGTCTCGACGAGTACTTCCCGGTGCTGTACACCGGCGAGAACGGCATGGTGGCGCACGAGTGCATCCTCGACCTGCGGGGCATCACCAAGGCCACCGGCGTGACGGTCGACGATGTGGCGAAGCGACTGGCCGACTACGGGTTCCATGCGCCGACGATGAGCTTCCCGGTGCCAGGCACGTTGATGGTCGAGCCCACCGAAAGCGAGGACATCGCCGAACTCGATGCGTTCATCGACGCGATGATCTCGATTCGCCACGAGATCGACCGGGTCGGGGCAGGGGAGTGGCCCGCCGACGACAACCCGCTGCGCGGTGCTCCGCACACCGCTGAATGCCTGGTGGGAGAGTGGGACCACCCGTATTCGCGCCGGACCGCGGTGTTCCCGATGGGGAAGGCCCGCGCAAAGGTGTGGCCGGCGGTCCGTCGTATCGACGGTGCGCACGGTGACCGGAATCTGGTGTGCTCGTGCCCGCCGCTGGAGGCGTACAGCAACTGATCTGTCCGGGGGCCGACGGGAGAACCCGTCGGCCCCCGGCAGTAGCTCTCCTATCAATATTCTGGACTGTACGGAAACCCTAGAAAACCAGAACACTCCTCACCTGAACGACGAATCCCGCCTCAGCGCATACCCGAGGGCTGATTTCAGGAGGCGCCGGCGGTGAGTTCGACGATCGTGATCTCGGGGGGAGCGCCGACCCGAACGGGCGGGCCCCAGGCGCCGGTGCCCTGCGACGTGTAGATCAAGGTGTCGCCGAACCGGTCGAGCCCGGTCACCGTGGGATTGGCGAGCGAGACCAACGGACGGAGCGGCCACATCTGTCCGCCGTGCGTGTGTCCCGACAATTGCAGGTCCACGCCGCGCTCACGCGCTTCGAGGACATGCTTGGGCTGGTGCGCGGCGAGCACCACGACCGTGCCGGGTTCGATGCCGTCGAGCGCGGCCGACATGTCAGCGGTGTGGGGTTCCGGAGCCGTGTAGTCGTGAACTCCGGCGAGCGCGATCGTGTCGCCGCCCCGCGTGAGAACAACGTGCTCGTTCCGCAATGTCTGTACCCCGAGGGTTTCCCAGTGGTCGAGCCACGAAATGCCGTCGTCGGCGTAGTACTCGTGATTGCCACTGACACCGAAGACGCCGAGAGGTGCACGCAGGTCGCGAAGCGGCTCGAGGTCCTCTCCGGCGAGGGCCACGGTGCCGTCGACCAGGTCGCCGCCGAGGACCACCAGGTCGGGTTGCTGCGCGTTCACCAGGTCGACGACGCGGCGCACGAAGTCGGCACCGCGAGCGGGTCCGACATGCAGGTCGGTCACGAGCGCGACGCGGGTCCCCTCGAATCCGGCGGGGAGCCGGCGCAGGGGTACGCGGACGTCGACCACGCGTGGACGCGCGGCCTCGACGACGCCGTAGGTGACGGCACCGACCGATGCGACGACGAGTGTCGCGGTTGCGATGCGGATGGCTCGGCGCCGGGACGGGTCGGCAGGTTCGCCGGTGCGGGGCCTCGAGCGGTCACGAACGCGCCGGACGAGCCGTGCCCCGAGAGCGAAGAGGCCGATGAGCAGGACCCCGAGCCCGAGGTACAGCACGACGGCGAGCCAGGTCCACCCGAGGAACCCGATGGGTCGTGCCCACGACGGGTCGAGCGTGGTACCCACCGAGCCGGCGGCGATGGCGAAGACCGCGAGCACTACGAGGGCGAGGTCGGCGCCGAGGGCGGCGCGACCGGTCACACCGGGCGCGCGGACGAGCCGGCGATGCAACCAATACGTGATGAGGGCGAAGAAGCTCGCCATGACAAGCAATCTGAGCACGGTCAGGACGCCAGCTTCCGGATGATGTCGGCGAGGGCGGCACCCTCGGTGGAGAGGACGGTCTCGAGCGTTCCGCCGGTGCGGTCGGCGACCGCTCGCAACGCGGAGAGGTCGTCGGCGGACTCGCCCAGGACGACGAGGTTCACACGGACGGGTTTGTCGGGGGAGGCAAGCTCGTCGACCGTGGCGAGGAGACCGGCCACGTCGGTGTCGCTGCTGTCGATCACCGCGAGAACGACGTTCGGGCGGGTCGGGTCGTACTTGTCCACCGCGTCGCGGTACGCGGCGGACAGCGCGGCACTCACGGGTTCGTCGTCGGTGAGGGTGACGGCGTCCAGTGCGCTGCCGAGCGCCGTTCTCTTCGCCGCGGTCAGGCCGTCCCGTTCCACCGCGATCCGGTATCCGGGTGCGGCGTCGGAGAACACGTACATGCCGATCACGGACGTGTCGGGGGAATGGCGGACGAGGAGATCGAAGGCGTCGCCGGTGTGCGCGAGGCGAGTGCCGTCGCCGTCCACGGTCGACATCGACTGCGACGTGTCGACGACGAAGGTGACCTTGCTGGGCGGCACCGGCTCGATACGGGTGCGGAGCAGTGCCTCGGTGACGACACGGGGGGCGGGAACGAGTGTCGAGTCCACGCGGGGAAGGCGGATGGTGTCGATGGGCGCGGGCACTTCGTCGCCGACCCGGAATCCGTTCTCGATCAACAGGTGCGTCTGCTCGGGCTTGCGCATGTAATCGACGAACTCTGCCGCGGCGCGCGAGAGGGTCTCGTCGACCCACGGGGCGTCCACAACGGCAGCCGGGAAATCCGCCACCGGGGTGGCACCGACGGGCAGGTAGCCGGACAAGCCGCGTACCGCGTCGCCGTCGAGCGAGGTGTACAACTGCTGCTCGACGACCGGCACCGCGTGGACCGGGGCCGAGACGTCGGCCCGGGTGCCCAGGGCCGCGAGTGCGTCGGTCGTCGTGGGCCCGGCGGTCGGCCCGAGCGCATTGGCGCCGAGCGCCAGTTCGGTGACGGCGGTGACAGCGGCCGGGGACTCGGCCTGTTCGACGGTGAGCGGGCCGGTGCCGGCGCCGGTGACCGCCGCGGCGACTCCTTCGAGGGCGAGCGCGGTGGCGTCGGTGCGTTCGCCGGTGGGCAGCGCGAGTGCGAGATGTCCCCACGCGTCGAGGCCCACGGCGCGCATCGCAGCCGGGTCGCGCTGGAGCTTCGGGAGATCGTCCCATCCGACCGCTGAGCTGGTCAGCGCGCGGCCGAGATCGTCGGGAACGGCGAGCACGACCGGGGAGGTGGCGAGGGAGCGGGCTTGCCCGTCGACGGCGGTGGTGGCGCGTTCGGCGGCGCGGGAATCGAGGGGCACCCACAGGGCGGGCTCGGGCCCGAGGGCGGTGTTCCACGGCGTGTCGGAGCCGAGGCTCGCGGCGACGGGAGCCGATTCGGCGGCGAACACCTGCGCGGTGACGCAGTGGTCGCGGATGACGGGAGCGACGTCGGTGCTCCACCGGTCGGCGAGTGTGGTCAGTGTCGGAGCGATCAGAGGGTCGGCGGCGATCCGGAGTACGGCGTCGCCTTCGACACATGTTGCGGCGGCGTCCGCGCCCTGCCTGTCGATTCGTTCGCGTAGCTGGAACCAGCCGAAGACGGCGACCACGAGCAGGAGGAGTGCCACGACCACCACGATCACGCTTGTGCTGATGCCTCGCGCACCGTCGCCGCGATGTCTCCCGCTCACGTGTGGGTTCGCCTCGTTTCGTCGTGAATCCGGTCGAATCCGACCGGCTACAGCAGTCTAGTGATGCCGCCGAAGGCGCTGTACGCGGTGCAGCCCGTAGTGCGGACGGGTATTACAGGGCAGGGCCCCGGTCCTTCTCGGATCGGGGCCCTGCTGCGCGAGGCGGGTGTGCCGGTGCCGGCGTTCTGTCAGGCGAACGTGGCCTTGTACTCGCGGCGGCGGCGGTGCAGGATCGGCTCGGTGTAGCCGCTGGGCTGCGTGGTGCCTTCGAGGATGAGTTCCTTGGCTGCCTGGAACGCGATGTTGCCGGCGAAGTCCGGGCCCATCGGCCGGTAGGTGGCGTCGCCCTCGTTCTGACGGTCGACGACGGGTGCCATGCGTTCGAGGGATTCGATGACGTCGGCTTCGGTGACGACACCGTGGCGGATCCAGTTGGCGAGCAGCTGGCTGGAGATGCGCAGGGTGGCGCGGTCTTCCATCAGTGCCACGTCGTGGATGTCGGGGACCTTGGAGCACCCGACACCGTGGTCGATCCACCGCACCACGTAGCCGAGGATCGACTGGCAGTTGTTGTCGAGTTCCTCACGCTTCTCGGCGTCCGACCAGTTCGGGTTCTCGGCGAGCGGGATGGTGAGGATGTCGTCGAGCGTGGCCCGGGTCTTGCCCTTGAGCTCGTCCTGCACCGCGAAGACGTCGACCTCGTGGTAGTGGGTGGCGTGCAGCGTCGCCCCGGTGGGGGACGGCACCCAGGCGGTGTTGGCGCCGGCCTTGGGCTGGCCGATCTTCTGCACGAGCATGTCGTGCATGAGGTCGGTCATGGCCCACATGCCCTTGCCGATCTGTGCCTTGCCCTGCAGGCCGGCGGCGAGACCGGTGTCGACGTTCCAGTCCTCGTAGGCGGCGATCCACTTCTGCTGCTTCATCGCGGCCTTGCGCACGACCGGGCCCGCCTCCATGGAGGTGTGGATCTCGTCCCCGGTGCGGTCGAGGAAGCCGGTGTTGATGAAGGCGACGCGCTCGGATGCGGCTTCGATGCAGGCGGCGAGGTTGACCGTGGTGCGGCGTTCCTCGTCCATGATGCCGACCTTGAGCGTGTTGGCGGGCAGGCCGAGGATCTCCTCGACGCGGCCGAACAGTTCGGTCGTGAACGCGGATTCTTCGGGGCCGTGCTGCTTGGGCTTGACGATGTAGATCGAGCCGGTGCGGCTGTTGAGCAGCGGCCCGTGCTCGTCGTCGCCGTAGAGGCCGTGGCTGGCGCACAGGCTGGTGACGAGAGCGTCGAGGATGCCTTCGGGCACCTCGTTGCCGTCGCGGTCGAGGATCGCGGGGTTGGTCATGAGGTGACCGACGTTGCGGACGAACAGCAGCGAACGTCCGTGCAGTTCGAGGTCGCTGCCATCGAGCGCGGTGTAGACGCGGTTCGGTGCCAGGGTGCGGGTAAGGGTTTTGCCGCCCTTGGAGAACGATTCGGACAGGTCGCCGCGGTTGAGGCCGAGCCAGTTGCGGTAGCCGATGACCTTGTCCTCGGCGTCCACGGCGGCGACGGAGTCTTCGAAGTCCATGATCGTGGTGACCGCGGATTCGAGGACGACGTCCTTGACGCCGGCGGCGTCGGTGCTGCCGATGGGGGATTCGGCGTCGATCTGGATCTCGATGTGCAGGCCGTTGTTGCGCAGCAGCACGGAGGTGGGGGCGGCCTTGTCGCCGAGGTAGCCGACGAGCTTCTCGGGCTGGGCCAGACCGGTGACGGTGCCGTCCGCCAGGGTGACCCGGAGTTCGGTGCCGTCGATGGCGTAGTTGGTGGAGTCGACGTGAGATCCCTCAGCGAGCGGGACGGCCTTGTCGAGGAAGTCGCGGGCCCAGGCGATCACCTTGTCGCCGCGCACCTTGTTGTATCCGGTGCCCTTCTCGGCGCCGTCGTCCTCGGGGATGGCGTCGGTGCCGTACAGCGCGTCGTACAGCGAACCCCAACGGGCGTTGGACGCGTTGAGCGCGAAGCGGGCGTTGAGGACGGGGACGACGAGCTGCGGTCCGGCCGTGGTCGCGATCTCGCTGTCGATATTCGCCGTGGTGATCTCGAAGGGCTCGGGGGCGGGGACGAGGTACCCGATCTCCTCGAGGAACGCCTTGTACGCGACGGGGTCGTGGGGCTGCCCGGCGCGGTCGCGGTGCCAGGTGTCGATGCGGCTCTGCAGATCGTCGCGCTTGGCGAGCAGCTCTCGGTTTTTGGGGGCCAGCTCGTGGATGATCTTGTCTGCACCGTCCCAGAACGCGGCTGCGTCTACCCCCGTGCCGGGGATCGCTTCGTCGTTGACGAAGTCGTAGAGCACCTTTGCGATGTGGAGTCCACCGATTTGCACGCGTTCTGTCATTAGCCTCACTCTTTCCGGTTGCGGTGCGCCCGGGGCAGCGCCACGGGTGCTTGCACGAAAAACTCCAGTTATGTTACCCGCCGGTAGCAGTAGGGGTGTCGGGTCGACACGCGCGCAGGGCGGAGCAGCGATTGAGCAGTTCCTCACGGAGGGCCGCGGCGCGAGTGGTGAGCGCCGACTGCTCGCGGACGTACTGTGCGCGTCCGGCGGCAGTCTCGATGGCGACGGGCGAGTAGCCGTAGCCGCTCAGATCATACGGGCTGGCCCGCATGTCCAATTCGCGAGCCGCCGACGCCAGCCGGAAACAGTCGAGCACCAGATCGGAGTCGACCAGCGGGGAGAGCTTGAAGCACCACTTGTAGAGGTCCATCCCCGCGTGCAGGCACCCGGGTTGTTCCCGGTCCGTCCGGCTGTCCTGGGTGAGTGCCGAGGCGTTGCGCGACGCGGCCTCCGGGGTGAAGAAACGGAACGCGTCGTAATGGGTGCATCGAAGCTGCATTGATTTCACCACGTCGTCCGTGCCCTGGTGGCCGAGCCGCAGCGGCACCGACGAGTGCCGGACGTCCTCGGTTCCGGTGCGGTACACCATCGCCCATTCGTGCAGACCGAAGCACCCGAGCTGGGCCGGACGGGACGCGGTGGCCGCGAGCAGACCGGCGACGAAGTCCACCGTGCCGGAGCGGTGTGCAAGGACCGCCTCGCTCACCCGGACCGCGGGCACGCCGTCCACCTCGAGCCGCTCGTAGCCGGGATGATCCCGGTAGTCGCGGGTCGCGGCACCGAGCAGGATCGTCCCGTAACCGGGATGCCAGAACCGCAACTTGCCGGGCCGGTAGTTGTAGTAGGTGAACAGGAAGTCGTGCACCGGGTGCGTCTCGTCGGCCGCGCGCCGCCGCAGATGGTCGGCCAGCAGGGCGTCCACCGCGGCGTGGTGACGGTCGCGGCGACCGGTCCAGTCCGCCTCCGCGAGCACGGTCGGGGCGGCACCGGGGGTGGGATCGGTCATGGGGCGCGGCGCTCCGGGGGTTCTGCGACGCGGTGGGTGGCGTCGCGGACGGTACCGACGAACTCCTCGACGAGATCTTCGAGCGCCACGATCCCGATCACGGTGCCGGCGGCATCGACGACGCCGCCGAGATGCGAACTGGTGCGGCGCAGCACCGACAGCGCCTCGTCGAGCGCGACACCCGGGCGGATCGACGGCAGCGGCCGGATGGTGTCGGCGGCGATGACGGCGTCGGGACCGGCGTTCGGATCTCCGACGAGGTCGAGGACATCCTTGATGTGCACGTAACCGTTGATCGTGCCGGTCGGTGCCTGGGCGGGGTAGCGGGAGAACCCGGTCGCGATGACCGCCTGCTCGATCGCACCGAGCGTGGTGGTGCCGCTCGCCGTGACCGGCACGGTCCGCACGGCCGCGAGGGGGATCATGACGTCGGCGACGGTGCGGTTGCTGGTGCTCAGCGCCCGGGTGAGGCGGCGGTGCTGTTCTTCGTCGAGCAGACCCTCGGAACGGGACTCACCGATCATCTCCGACAGTTCGAGGGCGGTGACGGTGACCTCGAGTTCGTCCTTGGGTTCGACACGCATCAGCCGCAGCACCCCGTTGGCGCACACGTTGTAGAACGCGATGAGCAACCGGGCCGGTCGCATGAACATCAGATGGGCGGGGACGAGCAGCATCGCGGTGCGTTCCGGACCGGCAATGGCGATGTTCTTGGGGACCATCTCGCCGAGCAGAATGTGCAGCACGACCACCAGGCTCAGGGCCAGGGTGAAGGCGATGGGATGCAGCCACGCCTCGGAGATCCCGACGAGGTGCAAGGGCCGTTCGATCAGGTGCGCGAGCGCGGGTTCGCCGACCCGGCCGAGCAGGATCGAGCAGATGGTGATGCCGAGTTGGGACCCGGCGAGCATCAGCGAGAGGTGCTCGCCGGCGTCGACGACGGTCTGGGCGCGTTTCCGGCCCTGGGCGACGAGCGTTTCGAGGCGGTCCCGCCGGGCGCTGATGAGTGAGAACTCCGCGCCGACGAAGAACGCGTTGCCGGCGAGCAGTACGACGGTGAGGGCGACGGCGATCCAGTCGTTCATCGGGCGTCACCGTCCGGTGTCTCCGAGGAGCCCGTGTCACCGAGGTGCCCGGATTCGGGGTCACCGGATTCGGGGTCGTCGTCCGGTTCGCCGGGGACGAGGAGAACCCGGTCGATCCGGTGACCGTCCATCTCGAGGATCTGCGCGTACCAGGGCCGGTGTTCCTCCCCGGGGCGGGCCGGCAGGACGATCTCGTCCCCGACGTCCGGGATGCGGCCCAGTTCGGTGAGGAACAGGCCCGCCAGAGTTTCGTAGTCTCCCTCGGGGGCCTGGTAGCCGGTCAGCTGGGCGAGTTCGTCGGTGCGGAGCAGACCCGCGCACGACCAGCCGATGCCCTGCGGGTGCGCGTCGAGTTCCGGTTCGTCGTGCTCGTCGCGGACATCGCCGACGATTTCTTCGATGAGATCCTCCATGGTGACCAGGCCGGCGGTGCCGCCGTATTCGTCGACGACCAGCGCGACCTGCATGCCGTCGGCGCGGACCCGTTCCATCACGGCGTCCCCGTCGAGACTGGAGGGCACGTTCGGAACCCGGCGGGCCAGGGTGTGGACCGGCGTGGTGGCCCGTGCGGCGGCCGGGACGGTGAACGCGTGTTTGACGTGGACGACACCGAGGGTGTCGTCGAGGTCGCCGTCGACCACCGGGAACCGGGAGTAGCCGGTGCGGTCGGAGCGGTCGATCAGGTCGAGGACGGTGTCGTTGCGGTCCAGCGACTCGATGGTCACGCGCGGAGTCATCAGATCGGCGGCGGTGCGCTCACCGAACTGCAGGGACCGGTCGACGAGTTGGGCGGTGCTCTCGTCCAGGACGCCGCTGACGGCGGACGCGCGGACCAACGAGCCCAGTTCCTGCGGCGACCGCGCCGAGCGCAGTTCGTCGGCGGGTTCGATGCCCAGGCGCCGGACGATGTAGTTGGCGCTGCCGTTGAGCCCGTTGATGGCCCACTTGAACACGAGGGAGAACCCGGCTTGCAGGCCTGCGGTGGCGCGGGCGGTCGCCAGGGGCCGCGCGATGGCGAGGTTCTTGGGGACGAGTTCGCCGAAGATCATCGAGAACGAGGTCGCCAGGATCAGCGCGACGATCAGCGACACGGTGCCGGACGCGGACTCGCTCAGCCCGACCGCGGTGAGCAGCGGGTTGAGGAAGCGCGCGAGGACAGGTTCGGCGAGGTAGCCGGTGATGAGGGTGGTGATGGTGATGCCGAGCTGTGCCCCGGAGAGCTGGAACGACAGGGTGCGGTGTGCGTGCTGCACCTGCCGGGCGCGCAGGTCGCCGTCTCGCGCTTCGGCGTCGACGGTGCTGCGTTCGAGGGCGGTGAGGGAGAATTCGGCCGCGACGAAGAGCGCGGTTCCGGCGGTCAAGGCGACGAAGCCGACCAGGCTGAGGACGGACAGGATCACGGAAGTCACATCCGCTCCCGTGGGCGCTGAGTATCGCCGGGGTGGTCACCCGGCTCGGTAGGGGAGCCCTCCGGACCGGCGGAGTCGGGCTCCGCAGTGGCTTCGGGTACTGACCTGCGGGAAGAGGGTGCCGCGGGCACCTGGTTCCTTTCGTCTGGTCCGGGACGGGGAGAGGAAGCGGCCGCCCGGACATCGTGTGAAAGTCCTCATTCTACTGAGAGGGATGCGGTGTTGTCGCCGCGGCGCCGAAGCGCACCCGGTCGGCGGTGGGTGCGACGGTTCGCCGGCCGTCGGCCTACGGTGTGGGCGGGACCGCGGAACGGATCCGTGCTCGCGCCCTCGGACGAAGGAGTATCGACCATGACTGCAGGAACCCCTGGCGGACGTATCCCGAGCCGGTGGGAGGAGATCACGGCGGCAGATCCGTCGCATTCGACCTGGTACGTGGAGCGGTTCCGGGAGTTGGCGGCACAGGGCCAGGACACCGCCGGTGAGGCCAGGCTGGTCGACGCCATGGTCGAGCGCGGGGCGCGGGTACTCGACGCGGGCTGCGGGCCGGGCCGGCTGGGCGGATATCTGCATCGCGCCGGACACCAGGTCGTCGGCGTGGACGTCGATCCGGTGCTCATCGCCGCGGCGGAGGAGGACCATCCCGGTCCGCGCTGGCTGGTCGGGGATCTCGCGGAACTGGATCTGCCGGCGCGGGGGGTGACGGGCGCGTTCGACGTGATCGTCTGTGCGGGCAACGTGATGACGTTCGTGGCGCCGCCGACACGGGATGCGGTCCTGGCGGGATTCGTCCGGCACCTCGCCGACCGCGGGCGTGTCGTGGTGGGATTCGGTGCCGGTCGGGACTACGAGTTCGCGGAATTCTTCGCCGATGCGGAACGGGCCGGACTGACGGTCGACCTGCGACTGTCGACGTGGGATCTGCGTCCCTTCACCGAGGATTCGGACTTTCTGGTGGCGGTGTTGTCGCGGGCGTAGCGACCTCGGGGGTGGGAGCCTCCGCCCGGGACAGCGCGATGGTGGTGACGAACATGACGAGCACCGCCGCGGCGACGAGGACCACGCCGGCGCCGCCGACCTGCAGGTGTTCACCGAGCACGACGACACCGAGGAACATCGCACCGAGCGGTTCGCCGACGGTGAGGGCGGGGAGAGACGCGGACAGCGGCCCCACCTGAAATGCTCGTTGTTGCAGGTAGTAGCCGCCGACACCGGCGACGACGAGCATCCAGACCTGCCAGGAGGTCAGTACCGCGACAGGCCCGTCCTCGAACAGGTCGGTGACGTGTTTGGTGAGGGCGGCCACGACCCCGTACAGCAGACCGCCGGCGGTACCGAGCAGGGTCGCGCGGACGCCGGGGGTCAGTCGCGTGGTGTGGGCCGGGGCGGCGCCGAGCGCCGCGGCGGCCGCCGTGACGGCGAGGACTGCGCCGAGGGGCAGCGCCCAGCGGGTGGCGGCCGCGTCGGTGGTCCCGGCGGCGGGGTTGCCGACGATCAGGAAGATCGCCAGCGCCGCGCAGAGCGCTGCGGCGAGCAGCCAGGTGCTGCGGGTGAGGCGGTAGCCGCCGAAATAGGCGGCGAGGGGCAGCGCGAACAGCAGCGAGCTCACCATCAGCGGCTGCACGACGAGCACCGAGCCGAGGGCGAGCGCCGCGATCTGGAATCCGTAGCCGGCGGTGTCGCCGACCGCGCCGGCCCACCAGCGAGGGTTGCGCAGCAGTGAGCTGACCAGGTTGCCGGTTTCGGGGACGGCGGCGGCGGATCGTTGCTGCGCGACCCCGGCGATCGCGGTCAGCACCGCGGCGGCGAGTGCGCACGCCACGGATGCTGCCGCGAGGCCGTTCACGGCGAGGTCAGGCGCTGACTTCGCTGTGGTCGCCGCTCCACAGGGTATGGAACTTGCCCGGCTTGTCGATCCGCTCGTAGGTGTGCGCTCCGAAGTAGTCGCGCTGACCCTGGGTCAGGGCGGCGGGGAGCCGTTCGGCGCGCAGCCCGTCGTAGTACGACAGCGACGACGCGAACGCGGGAATCGGGATGCCCAGCGTGGTGGCGGTGACCACCACCCGGCGCCAACTGTCGATGCCCGCTTCGATGGCGTCACGGAAGTAGGGGGCGAGGATCAGGCTGGGCAGGTCGGGGTCCGCGTCGTACGCCTCTTTGATGCGGTTGAGGAACTGCGCCCGGATGATGCAGCCGCCGCGCCAGATGGTGGCGAGGGCGGCGCGGTCGACGTTCCAGCCGTACTCGGCGCTGCCCGCCGCGATCTGGTCGAACCCCTGGGCGTAGGCGACGATCTTCGACGCGTACAGGGCGGCGCGGATGTCCTCGGTGAACTGGGCGGCGTCGGTGGGGGCGGCGCCGAGCGTGCCGCCGGTGAGTCCACGGGCGGCGGCGCGCTGGTCGCGGGAGCCGGACAGGGCGCGCGCGAAGACCGCTTCGGCGATGCCGGTGACGGGCACACCGAGGTCGAGGGCGGATTTGACGGTCCAGCGGCCGGTGCCCTTCTGTTCGGCGGCGTCGACGATCACGTCGACGAGGGGCTTGCCGGTCGCGGCGTCGGTCTGGCGGAGCACCTCCGCGGTGATCTCGATGAGGTACGACTCGAGGGTGCCGGTGTTCCACTCGGAGAACACGTCGGCGATCGCTGCGGCGTCGTGGCCGAGCGCGTCGCGCAACAGCTGGTAGGCCTCGCCGATGAGCTGCATGTCGGCGTATTCGATGCCGTTGTGCACCATCTTCACGAAGTGGCCGGCGCCGTCGGGGCCGATGTGGGTGCAGCACGGGATGCCGTCGACGTGGGCGGCGACGGTCTCGAGGAGCGGGCCGACGGCGCTGTAGGACTCGGCGGGCCCGCCGGGCATGATCGAGGGGCCGTTGAGTGCGCCTTCTTCGCCGCCGGAGATACCGGCGCCGATGAAGTGCAGGCCACGCTCGCGCAGCGCTGCTTCGCGGCGGATGGTGTCGGTGTAGAGGGCGTTACCACCGTCGATGATGATGTCGCCCGGCTCCATCGCCCCGGCCAGTTCTTCGATCACCGCGTCGGTGGCGTCGCCGGCCTTGACCATGATGAGGACGCGGCGGGGTTTCTCGAGTGCGGCGACGAATTCTTCGATGGTTTCGGTGCGCACGAACGTGCCGTCGGAGCCGTGCTCGGCGAGCAGCGCGTCGGTCTTGCCGATGCTGCGGTTGTGCAGGGCGACGGTGTATCCGTGGCGGGCGAAGTTACGGGCGATGTTCGACCCCATGACGGCCAGGCCGGTCACGCCGATCTGGGCTTGGGGTGTCGCGGTGTGTTCGACGGTCATGGGTACAGCTTCCCCCGAAACGGGGTGGGATCGAAATCGGCGCGGGGTCAGTGCGCGAGCAGGCGGCTCAGCTCGGTGAGCCACGGTACGGCGACGGCGACGGTGGGCACCACGAGGATCGCGGCGGCGGCGATGTAGGCGCCGGCCGAGATACGCAGGTCGGGTCCCGGATCGGCGAGGCGCCGCACCCGGAGCACGGTGCTCGGCCCCCCGGCGGCCAGGGCGCCTTTCGGGGTGGAGGTGCCGGCGCACGCGACCAGTGCCCGGGCGAGGGGGGTCGGCCCGGTCACGCGGACCGCGGAGTCGTCGGCGAGCATCTCCACGAGCGTCTGCACCGAGCCGAGAGCGGAACGGGACCGCACCCAGCGGGGGAACGCTTCGTACACGGCGGTGAACGCCTCGAGGACGAGGTCGTGGCGGGCCCGCAGGTGCGAGTGCTCGTGGCAGAGGATCGCGCGGAGTTCGGCGTCGCTGAGGTTGTCGAGCGTGCCGGCGCTGAGCACCACGCGGTGGCGCAGGCCGGGAAGGCAGTATGCGATGGGGTCGGCGGAGTCGAGGATCCGGACGTGCGGGTGGCGTCGGACGACCTCGCGGGTGTCGCGGTTGTCGAGAAGGTCGACGAGCATCCGGTGCCGGGACCGGCGACGGCGGGTACGGACCGCGACGCGCAGCATGGAGTAGATCAGGCGCGCACCGATGAGCAGGGTCAGGGCGAGCACCACGACGTAGGTGAGCCAGAGCGGCAGACCGAGCGCTTCGATTTCGCGGAGCGGCTCGGTGGTGGGCCGGCCGTCGGCCCCGGGGACGAGGAGCCGGCTGGCGATGGCGAGCCCGCTGCTGAACGCGGACAGGACCGCGGCCAGCGCGATCGCCTGCCAGAGCACGAGCGCCGCACGCGGGTTGCGGTGCGGCCAGGTGGCGCGGGCGAGGAGCCCGGGCACCGGTCCCGCGAGAAGCAGCGCGAGTATCCCGAAGAACAGCGCTGTGGGGGCGTTCATGGCATCGAGTGTGTCAGCTCGCGCGCCCGGAGCCGTGTTCGCCCAGCGTGGCGGTGGTGCCCGACTGCTGTGCTTCGAGTTCGGCGAGTGCGGCGCGCAGTGCTTCGGCTTCGTCGGCGCCGACGCGGCCGACGAAGTGGACGAGGGCGGCGGCGCGGCCGGCGGTTTCGTCGGCTTGATCGAGGGCGTCCACCATGAGGTTGGCGACGAGTTCGTCGCGGCCGTGGACGGGCATGTAGCGGTGGGCGCGGTCGTCGCGCTGCTGGACCACCAGGTTTTTCTTCGCGAGCCGTTGCAGCACCGTCATGACGGTGGTGTACGCCAGGTTGCGGCGGGTGGACAGGGCTTCGTGGACCTGCCGGACCGTCTGGGGTTCGGTGGAGGACCACAGGTGGTCCATCACTGCTCGCTCGAGTTCGCCTAGTGCTGCCATGGTCCGATTCTACGGATTTCTCCGACGTTTGTGCGTACTACCCCGGGTCGTAGCCTCGGCGGGGTCGTGATCAGGGAGTTTCGGCAATTCCGGGCGTGTGCGCCGGGGCCACGGGACCCCCGACTGCGCCGTAGACGTGCCGGGTGCCGATCGGGATGATCAGCGGCCGGCCGGACACCGGATCCTCGATCACCGACGCGTCGAGGTCGAACACCTCGGCGAGCAGTTCGGCGGAGATCACCTCCGAGGGCGGACCGGAGCGCACGATGCGGCCGTCCTTCATCACCACGAGGTGGTCGCTGTAGCGGACGGCGAGGTTGAGGTCGTGCAGGACCATCACGACGGTGCGGCCGAGTTCGCTGTGCAACCGGTCGACGAGGTCGAGCACTTCCACCGAGTGCGCGAGGTCGAGGTAGGTGGTGGGCTCGTCGAGCAGCAGGATGTCGGTGCCTTGCGCGAGTGCCATGGAGATCCAGGCGCGTTGGCGCTGACCGCCGGACAATTCGTCGACCGGCCGGTCCGCGAGGTCGGCGATGCCGGTGCGGTCGAGCGCGGCGGCGACTTCGCCCTCGTCGTCGGACGACCATTGGCGCAGCCACGACTGGTGGGGGTGCCGGCCGCGGGCGACGAGGTCGGCGACGGTCAGTCCTTCGGGGGCGAGGGGCGCTTGCGGCAGCATCCCGAGCACGCGGGCGACGTCGCGGGTGCGCATCGTGGTGATGTTGCGGCCGTCGAGCAGGATCTGCCCGGTGCGGGGTTTGAGCAGTCGGCTCAGCGACCGCAGCAGGGTCGATTTGCCGCAGCCGTTGGGTCCGATGATGGTGGTGATGACGCCGGTGGGGATCTCCAGGTCGAGGTCGTCGATGATCAGCCGATCCCCGTAGCCGAGCCCGATGTGTTCGGCGACCAGACGGGTCGCCGGGGTTGCCTCGGGGTGTTCGGTGTCCGAGGCGGCGGGGGTGTGGGTGTCGGTCACGCGGAGACCTTCCGGTTGGAGCGCACGAGCAAGTACAGCAGGAACGGGCCGCCGAGCGCGGAGGTGACGAGACCGACGGGCAGTGGTACGGGCAGGATCGTACGGGCGATGAGGTCGGCGCCGACGACGAGCAGCGCCCCGGCCAGTGCGGACGCGATGATCGGCGGCCCCGCGGACTTGACCAGACGGACTGCGATCTGGGGGGCGGCGAGCGCGACGAACCCGACGGGTCCGGCCGCGGCGGTGGCGACCGCGGCAAGGGTGCAGGCGGTGATCAGCAGCAGGGCCTGCTGCGTTTGCAGCGGCACCCCGAGGGAGCGCGCCGTGTCGTCGCCGAGGCGCAGCGCACCGACGGTGAACGACGAGACGGTGGCCCACGCGCCGAGGACGAGCAGAACCAGGGCGGCCGGGGCCACCTGGTTCCAGGAGACGCCGTTGAGTGATCCGGTGAGCCACACCTGGGCGCGGGAGACGTCGTTGATGTCGGCGGAGACCAGCATCCAGTTGGTGAGGGCGAGCAGCATCGCGTTGATGCCGATGCCGATGAGGACGAGCCTGAACCCTTCGACGCCGTTGCGCCAGGCGAGCAGGTAGATGACCGCGGCGGTGAGCAGGGCACCGGCGAGGGCCGCCAGCGGCAACCCGAGGGTGGCGAGGATGCCGACGACGGATCCGCCGCCGGTGAGGACGATCAGGGCGACCGCGGCGGCGCTCGCACCGGCGGTGATGCCGAGGATGTCGGGGCTGGCGAGGGCGTTGCGGGACAGCGACTGCGTGATCGCGCCGGCCACGGCGAGGGCGGCGCCGACGACGATCGCGCCGACCGCCCGGGGCAGTCGCAGGTCGAAGACGACGAATCGCTCGAGGCGGGAGCCGCCGCCGAAGAGCACCTCGATGACCTGGGGAACCGACATCGGGTAGTCGCCACGTCCGAGCGACACACAGGTGAGCAGGAAGGTGGCGACAGCGATCAGGGCGCACACCAGCACCATGCGGCCGCGCCAGACCACCGAGAACGGTCCGATGCGGAACGCGTGCCGGCCGGGAACGGCGGTGGAGATCTGGATCGGCGAGCGGCGCCGCGCGCCGTCGACGGGGGCCGTGAGGGGCGTGGGGGTCTCGGTGCCGGGGGTGGTGGTCACAGTGCCACCAGCTTCCGGCGTCGCACCAGGGCGATGAAGAACGGGGCGCCGATGAGTGCGAGCACGATCCCGACCTGCAGTTCGCCGGGGCGCACCACGATGCGGCCGATCACGTCGGCGAGTACGAGCAGGACGCCTCCGAGCAGCCCGGCGTAGGGCAGCAGCCATCGGTAGTCGGGCCCGGTGATCGCGCGGGCGATGTGCGGGACGATCAGGCCGACGAAGGCGATCGGTCCGCAGGCTGCGGTGGCTGCGCCGGTCAGGACGGTGATGGCGGCGATGCCGACCACGCGGGTGAGGACGACGTTGGTGCCGAGGGAGCGGGCGACGTCGTCACCGAGGCTGAGCACGTTGAGCGACGGTGTGCCCGCGATGGCGACGACGAGTCCGGCGACGAGGAACGGGAGGACCTGCCAGAGCACGTCCATGCCCCGGCCGGCGACGGAGCCGACCACCCAGAATCGGTAGCCGTCGAGGCTGGTCTGGTCGAGCAGGACGATGGTCTGGATCATCGCCTGCAGGAAGAAGGCGACGGCTGCGCCGGCCAGGGCGAGGCTCAGTGGGCTCGAGCGGCCGTTGCCGACGGAGGCGAAGCCGAACACGACGATGCTCGAGAGCATGGCGCCGGCGAACGCGAACCACAGGTATTGGGCGGGGGTGGTGACGCCGAACAGGTAGATCGCGAGCACCACCATGAACGCGGCACCGGCGTTGATGCCGAGCAGGCCGGCGTCGGCGAGGGGGTTGCGGGTGTGCCCTTGGATGAGCGCTCCGGCGACGCCGAGTGCGATGCCGACGATCAGGGCGAGCAGGGTGCGGGGGATGCGGAGCGAGTGCACGATCAGGTCGGTTTCGGCGCCGTCGTTGACGGCGAGCGCGTGGTAGACCTCGGCGAAGGACATGGGCCGCGCGCCGACGGCGATGCTGGCGAGCACGACGAGCACGAGGAGAACTGCCAGGACGGCGAGGCCGAGGAGTCGGCGGCGGCGCATCGCGGGGAGGCTGGTGTCGGCCGGTCGGGGCGTGAAGCCGTCGTGGACGGCGGCCTTGACGGTGACGGTGTCGGTGCCGCGCCGCAGGAGTGCGGCCCGGGCGCCGACCGGCGCGCTGGTGAGGGTGTCGCGGGTGACCAGGCCCAGCCACTGTTTGCCGAGGCTCTGTCCGGTGCGGCCTTCGCGGAGTCCGCGATTCCACCACAGCGCCGCTGCGGCGATGAGGACGGCTGCGGTGCCGAACACGATGCGGTCGGCCTGCCCGCCGCCGTGTGCGTCGCCGAGGGTGTCGACCACCAGGGCGCCGATGGCGAGGGGGAGGGCGACGAGTGCGAGGTCGAGGAGTTCGGCGGCGACGCGACGCCCCGTGGTGGGCGGGGTGGACGCCGGTGGGGCGGCGTCGCGGTGGGGGGTGGTGGTCACGTGCGCGGGGTGCTCCTCGGGAGGGATCGCGAGTGGGACTGCGGATCTAGGAGTTAGGTTACGGAATCCTATGTGGCGGCGGGAGGGGGTGCCCGGGGGAACGGGAACGGGAGGGTTGCGCGCTCCCGCCCGGACTGCAATGGTTAGGCTTACCTAATTAACGGGACCCGTCGATCAGGAGGTCGGATGACGACTCTGCTGCTGCCGTCACCCGCGGCCGCTCTCACCCCCGTCCGCGCGTTCGACGACACGCGCCGGCGACTGGAATCACTCACCGCGGGAGCGCCGCGCGTGTACGCGGTCGCGTGCGTGGACGAGGAACCGCGGCGACGCTGGTGGTACCTCGGGGGAATGGAACGCACGCACCGCATCGAGTTGCTCTACGCCCGGGCGCGCGAAGACGTCGAGGATCCCCGCATCGCCGCGGAACAGGTCGCCGCAGCGCTCATCCATGCGGTGACCGGACGCGTGCTCGCCCCGTATGTCTTGGACGGCCGCGTGTGGGATCCGGGACTGGACAATCTCTGGCTGCATCAGGACAGCGACGGCTGCATCGACTGGGCGGGTGTCGCCGACGACACGCTGCGGGTTCTGCCGGACGATCCTGCCGCCGACTCCGGCGACGTGGTGGTGCTGCCGTGCGAGGAGGCGATGGCCGTGTGGACGGCGCATCGCGCCGTCACTGCCCTGACGGCGGTGCACGGCGCCGTCTGCCGGTCCGCGCCCCTCGACGGTCCGCGATTCTGGGCCATGGTGGGCCGGTCCGTGGTGACCGGTGCGGCGCAACTGCCGATTCTCGGCGGCGGATCCCGGCGGGTCGCCGCGCGCCGGGGGCAGATTCTCCTCGACGCGTTCGTCGCAGCAGGGTTTCCGGTTCGAGGTCTTGTGAAATAAGGGCAGCCTTCCCTATAGTGGGGATGTTCGCGCAACAACGGACCGCGCCGGAGTCCTGAGGGCTGCAGTGATTCCCGGGTCCATACCGACGGCGGGTCCCACGAGCACTCGTGGGGCCCGCCGTCGTGCGTATCCCGTGGCCCCGGTCCAGGGATGGGTACGGCGAACGCGCCGCGCAACCGAAACACGCGACGTGACCGAAAACCGCGATGCCCTACCATCGTTCGGTGGCCACCGGCGCCCGGATCCACCGGACGCGGCCCCGCACGCAACGGAGAGACCGCATGACCGACCAGCCCCGGCTCGACCCCACCTCGCTGCACGACCCGGCCGCCGCCACAGCGCTCAACGCCAACGGGTTCGGCACCGCCCTCGGCCTCGAATTCCTCGAGATCGGCCCCGACCGGGTGGGGGCGCGCTGGACGGTGACCCCGAACCAGCACCAGCCGTTCGGAATCGTGCACGGTGGCGTGTACTGCGCGGTGATCGAGACACTCGCGAGCGTGGGTGGCTCCGCGTGGTTCGCCGACCGCGGCACCGTCGTCGGAGTCAACAACAACACCGACTTCCTCCGTGCCACCCGCGAGGGTGTTCTCACCGCGGTCGGCACGCCCGTGCATCGTGGTCGCACCCAGCAACTGTGGAAGGTGATCATCACCGACGAGCAGGATCGCCTCGTCGCCCAGGGTCAGGTGCGACTCGCGAACATCACCGACGCCGCGCATCTCGGCGGCTGACCGCCGCCGAACCCCACGCGACACCGGGATCGGGTCACACGGGCTCTCGGTAGCGATCCGCGACCCTCTGCGCCCGGCTGCGCAGGGAGGCGCGGAGCTCCGGCGGTGCGAGTGCCTCGGCCTGGGTGCCGAGTTGCCACAGCGCCCACTCCGCGTGCCGGAGATCTTGAAACGTGACGTCCAGGCGCAACCGGCCGTCGGCGTCGGGTTCCTCGGTGCGGACGGCTTCCGCCATGTCCAGCAGGTCGTCTCGTCGCACCGGGTCGACCCGCACATCGACGGCGATGTGGTCCTCGGACAGAAACCGGGCGCAGCGTTGCGCCCAGATGCGTGCCAGGTCGACCCGATCCGGACGCTCCGCCGCTTCGGGCATCTCGTGCGCGGCGAGGATCCGCGATATCCGCAGCGTCCTGTCGGAGCCGAACTCGGTGGCCAGCAGGTAGGCCTTGTCCCGCACCGTGACCAGACCGATCGGGTCCACCGTGCGCCACTGCGGTGCCCGGCCCGCGGAGGAGTAGTGAAGGCGCAGCTTCCGTCCGCCGAGGACCGCATTCCGGACCGCGACCAGGATCGGTCCCGCAACCTCGTCGCGGGCCGTGCGGCGGGAGAGCAGGTCGGTCTCGGGGTCGACGAGCAGTCGTCGGGCGGCATTGCTCGCGGCGATCCGGTGGCTTTCGGGGAGTGCATCGACGATTTTCCGCACCGCCGACGCACGAGCCGTGCCGAGTCCGAGAATCTGCCCGCCCGGACCGGAACCGGCAGCGAGCAGAGACAGAGCTTCGTCGTGGTTCAGCCCGGTCAGCTGGGTCCTGAACCCGGGGAGCAACGAGAAACCGCCGTGCCGGCCCCGTTCGGAGTACACGGGGACACCCGCCGTGGAGAGCGCCTCGATGTCGCGCAGGACGGTACGGACCGAAACCTCGAGTTCCTCGGCGAGGACGTCCGCCGTCAGCCGGCCGCGCTGACGCAGCAACAGCACCAGAGACACCACTCGGTCGGCCCGCACGCATCGGGACGTTACCGAATACCTGACACAAGGTGTCGTGATTCAGCGGAAGGCTCCATGACGCGACGCCGCATCGGCGGTGTCGCGGTCGGGGGATGCGCCCCGCAGGATCCGAATGGAGTCGAAGTGACGATCGAACGAACGGTCCTCAACCCGGTGACGTGGTCGGTGGAGATGGGGTTCAATCAGGGTGAGGTGGTCAGCGGGCACACCAGGACGCTGTACTGCTCCGGACAGACGGCAATGAATGCCGACGGCGCTCCTCAGCACGAGGGGGACATGGCGGCACAGGTCGCGTTGAGTCTGAACAATCTCGAGGGTGTGCTTGCCGACGCGGGCATGTCGCTCGCCGACCTCGTCCGGCTGAACGTGTACACCACCGACGTCGACCTGCTTTTCCAGCACTACGGCGTGCTCGCCTCACGGCTTGCGGCCGCTCGGGCAGCACCGACCACCACGATGCTCGGCGTGGTGCGACTGGCGATACCCGGCCAGATGATCGAGCTCGAAGGTACCGCTGTCGCCTGACGTGACGCCGTTCCGCTGCCCGCGCCGGGCACCCGGCGGCGCGGGCAGCAACCGAGAGGGGTGAGTGCCGGTGCCCGATCTGTGGACGATCGGCGTCTACGGCTTCGACGTGACGACGTTCCTGGAACGACTGCGTCGAGCGGAGGTGAGGATGCTGCTCGACGTGCGTCAGCGTCGAGGGGTTCGCGGACCCGACTACGCCTGGGCGAACTCGCAGCGACTACAGACCTCACTCGCCGCGAGCGGGATCGCATACCGCCACCACCTCGAACTGGCACCGACCACCGAGTTGCGCGAGCTTCAGTACGCCGAGGACGCCCGCCAGGGTGTCGGCAAACGCACCCGCCGCGAACTCGCCACCGGGTACGTCAGCCGCTACACCGCCGAGATCCTCGATCCGGCCGATCTCGAGGCGGTCGTGTCGGTGCTGCCGAGCACGGGACCAGCCGCATTGTTCTGCGTCGAAGGTGATCCCGAAGCCTGTCATCGTTCCTTGGTCGCGCGACGGCTCGTCGAGCAGCACGGCTTCACGATCGAGCACCTGCGGCCGTCGTGAGTGCCGTCGTCGGGTCAGGCGGAGCCGAGCGCATCCTCGTCCACCCGTGAGTCCTCGGCGGACCACGTGCTCGCCGGTGGATTGTCGAGGTGCCACCGCACCGATTCGGCTACCCGTTGCTGCGGGTCGCCGGGAGACCAGCCGAGAAGGTTCTCCGCCCGGCTGACGGAGACGAGCACATGCTGCGCGGGTGCTCCCATCAGCGCCAGTTCGCCGGGCAGTACCGACTCCGGTACCCGTACCGGCTCCAGCGCGGAGCCGGCGGCCGCGATGATCTGTTCCACCCATGCGATCACCGGCACCGTGGCAGGCTCGCCCAGATTCACCGCCATGCCGTCCGCGGCCCGCGTGTCCAGAGCGGCCAGTACGCCGGTGGCGACATCATCGACATGGACGCGGGTCCACAGCAGATTTCCGGCACCGACCGGGATGTGCTGCCGTCCGGCGCGGATCCGGCGCAGCACCGGGTCCTCCCGGCGCTGCGGATCGTGCGGTCCATAGACCATGGGAAGACGCAACACCACGGCGCCTCGAGGGAGCCACCGCTCCTCGACATCGAGCTTGTCGTAGGCGTCCGGGATCCCCGGCCTCCGGGCCCCGCGGTAGGGATAGCGCTCCCGGCGCACTTCGGAGTCCTCGGTCAGAGGCACCGCGGATTCGCAACGCCCCGAGGTGAGACCCGTGAACGCCTGGTACACGTCCACGCTGGACAGCACGACCGTCGGCACCTCCGGTATCGCCGGCAGGACGGCATCGACGTGGTCGGCGGTCAGCGCATAGGTGTCGACTACGGCGTCCGGATCGAACCGGCAAACATCGTCGGCGTGATCGCCCAGTGCGAGCCGATCGACCCGTAGGTGATCGACCGCCACCCAGGGGGACGGCTCGTGGTGTCCGCGGTGGACAACCAGCACCCGATCGCCGCGCTCGTGGAGTCTTTCCACGATGCGCCGGCCGATGAATGTCGTACCCCCGAGAACCAGAACCCTCATGTGCTGCCGTCCCTTCGACACTGCTGGTCACCACCGGGTGCGGGAAGCAATAGTGTCGAAGATAGCCGGATCGGCGTGACGCCAACCGTATTCGCATGTGACCGACGATCGGCGGGACCATGCCCGGTGGTCCGGGCACCGGTGGGGCGGCGGATCTGCAGCGGCCGGACGTCACGCCAATCGTCGGTGGGCGCCGAGAGCCCGAATCCGCCCGAGGTTTCCGACCGGCGACGAGGCCACTCCGCCGGGCATGCGCCCCTCTTTTGCTCGAGCAGAGCGAAAGGGTTTCCGCGCGGTTCGGGGGAGCGAAGGATGGCGGGTGCCCGTGCCGACCGCGGGAACCGACAGCGCAGATCCGAAAGGTGGCCGTATGACGATCGCCGTCGTCACGGGTAACCCCGAGCCGTACTCCCGCACTCGCGACGCCGGGACCCCGTCGCCGGGCCGGTACCTTGTCGACGCCGGCTACATCACCGACGGCCGGCACGCGGAGCATTGGACGCCGGCCCTGCCCGTGGCCATCCGAACCGGGGCGTCATGAGCACGTTCGACAGCACCGCCCTGCGGCACGCCTTCGCGCACATCCCTTCCGGGGTGGTCGCGATCTGCGCCGAGGTGCACGGCGAGCGGGTGGGGATGGCTGCGAGCACGTTCGTGCCGGTGTCGCTCGACCCTCCGCTCGTTGCGTTCTGCGTGCAACGTACCTCGGGTACGTGGCCGCGACTGTCGGCTCTGCCGCACCTGGGTATCAGCGTGCTGAGTGAGGAGCACGACGGTGCGGCGAAGGTGCTCGCCGCGAAGAACGGTGACCGGTTCGCCGGTATCGAGACCGAGATCCGTGATGGCGGTGCCCTGTTCGTGGCAGGCACGAGCGTGCGCATGGACGTGACCGTCGAACAGGAGATTCCGGCCGGTGATCACGACATCGTCGTGCTGCGCATCAACGAAATGCTTACCGACGCAGAGGTGGAACCGATCGTGTTCCATCGCAGCGCCTTCCGCCGGTTGATCGCTTCCTGACATTTCGAGAACATTCCACTCGCCGCAGAAGCCGGGTCCGGTTTCGACGTCACCGAAGGAGTCCGTGTGGATCGCGACAACCCCGTTCCCGTCGTCCGGCGCACCGAACGGAATCCGCTGACACCACGCGACGGGAGACGGGCGCGGAACATCCCCGGAGACGAAACGGCGGGGCAGGAGCAGCCCACAACCGCCGGGTCCTGGTGGCTCGTCCTGCCCAGCGTGGCAATCGGTCTCGCGGCCTCGGGCTGAGCACCGTTCGCCGAACTCCGACACACCGACTGCTGTAGCGGTCCAGGCGTGATGCTTCCATCGGAACGACGCACCCCTCAGCACAAGGGAGACCCCACCTCCCGCCGCCGGCCGCGGAGATGACCGCGGTTCATGGCGTTCCCGCGGCGGGAGATGGGGGTCAGGTCAGATTCCTGCCGTGCCGGCGCCCACGACGCCGGCGACACGCCGCAACGCCGTGTTGGTCTGTCTCGCCGCGTCGAGTGTCTCCACCGCCGGAGTGGTGGGGAGGTCCGCAACGTTCCCGCCCACCTTGGCCAGGACGGACCGTGACAGCAGGTAGTTCTCGTCCACGACCTGATCCAGCGTCGGTACCGGTGCGGGACGCGGGATATCGGCGTGGACCGTGTGCCGGTAGAGATTGACCTGGTACGGCCAGCCGTCGCGGGTATCCCACTGGGAGACCAGAACATAGAGCTCGTCGAGCGTGGAACCGGCGAGGACGTACCCGCCGTAGCACTGGGCGAGAGTGTTGTTCCGGTCCAGGTGCTCCTGGTCGTGGTCCACGTGACGGACCACGGTCGTGGTCGGAGCATCCCCGATATGGGATGTCGGCCCGTTGCGAAGGCCCTTCACGTTGACGCGGATGTCCGGTGCGGTCTGGGTGTAGGTGAGCAGCCACTGGCCTTGGACCGAGCGGAGATTCATCTCCCGGACCTTCGTCCCCGCCGGGAAGATGTCCGAGCATGCCCGGTTCCATCCCCAGTCCGTCCCGTTCCATCCCCAGCCGGACCACTTGGAGCGGTCCGCCACCTCGTTGGGACGGCAGCGGTACAGATGAACGTTCGATCCGCCGTCCACCAGCCACTTGTTGCCCATGATGTAGACCCAGCCGTCGGTCCCCATCTCCCAGGTGATACCCATCTGGAAAGCGCCCTCGTGATGCCAGTCGCGTTGTCCGGCGGGGCCCGCGTGATGCCAGCTCTGGCCGTTGTCGTCGGAATACTGGATCTCCGTCCAGAGGACCTCGGAGAGGGACCGGCAGATCGTCACGAACAGGTAGATGCGGGAGCCGATGACGAGGAGGTCCGAAGGCAGGACCGTGGCGAACCCGCCATTGGTCCACGGGTACCTGTCGTGGGTGTACGGCCACAACTGGCGGGCGTACGAGCCGCCGACGGCCCCATGGAACGTCAGTCCATTGGCGTAGTCCGCCGGGGACTTCTCGTTCGTGAAGAGCATCACCGGAGACCGCCACCCGGGGCCACCGACGCCGGCCTGGTCGAAGGTGTCACCCAGGACGACGGCCTGGCTGCCGTTGGGAAGGCTGCGGGCAATGCCCAGGTCCGTACCGCCGACACCGTACTGCGTCGACGACGTATTCGGCCCGGTCACCGGTCCGATCTTGGTCGTCGTTCCGGGAACTGCGTTCTGCTGGAAGGGAGACGGGACCTGCTCCGCCGTCGCAGTAGCCGTCGACGACGGTGTGACCGCGGGGAAACTGCCCGACGAAGGGTGCAGAGAAGTTGCTTTTCGCATGGTGGGTGCCTCAATTCGATGACCGAATGGATGGGGTACCCCGACGTTGGAGATGTCGCAGGGACGCCGACCTCCGTTAACACGTCCGGAAGTCGAGACCGACCCGACGCACTTCCGAAACCGTGCTGTGTCCTCTCCTGCGGGCGCGCCGACCCCTCGGTTTCGCAATACCGTTGAGATCAGGCCCTTTTCGAACTCGGCGCACCACTGACCTGCCAGGTCGGCTCAGGGATCTGCACGCGGTCCCGATTGTTCTTCTCGGGCAGACCCCCGGAGGTCGGGCGTACCATGCCCCCATGACGGTGGTCGCGGTCGAGCACTTGGTCAAGACGTTCGGTCCGACGCGGGCCCTCGACGGCCTCGACCTGACCGTCGAAGCGGGCGAAATCCACGGATTTCTCGGCCCCAACGGCTCCGGTAAGTCAACGGCCATCCGCGTGCTGCTCGGGCTGTTGCGCGCCGATTCGGGACAGGTCCGGTTGCTCGGCGGCGATCCGTGGCGTGACTCGGTGTCGTTGCACCGGCGCCTCGCCTATGTGCCCGGCGATGTGAACCTGTGGCCCACCCTCACCGGCGGCGAGGCGATCGATCTACTCGCCGGGTTGCGCGGCGGACTGGACGAGGCCCGCCGCGCGGACCTTCTCGACCGCTTCGAACTCGACCCGACGAAGAAAGCCCGCACCTACTCCAAAGGCAACCGGCAGAAAGTCGCGCTCGTCGCCGCGTTCGCGTCGGACGTCGAGTTCTACATCCTCGACGAACCCACCTCCGGACTGGACCCACTGATGGAATCGGTGTTCCAGGACTGCCTCGGTGAGATGTCCGCGGCCGGGAAGACGGTGCTGCTGTCGAGCCACCTGCTCGCAGAGGTCGAAGCGGTCTGCGATCGGGTCAGCATCATCCGGGAGGGCCGCACCGTCGAGACCGGCACTCTCACCCAGTTACGGCACCTCACCCGCACGTCGATCACCGCCGAAACCGGCCGTCCCGTCACCGGGCTGACCGAACTGGACGGAGTACACGATGTCCGCATCGACGGTGTGCACACCCGCTGCGAGGTCGACACCACCGCACTCGACGCGGTGCTGCGCCACCTGCTGACCTTCGGGATCACCTCGCTGACGTCCACTCCACCCACTCTCGAGGAACTGTTCCTGCGGCACTACGGCGACGAACGGGTCCGCGAGAGCGAGCGGCACCGGCGAGCCGAACCAGGAACGTCTCCGCGATGACGACGGCAGCCGCCGCGGCCCCGACGTCCACGACCGGGGCCGAACGATTCGCCGGTACCGGGCGGCTCGTCCGACTCGCGTTGCGCCGCGACCGCATCCGGTTGCCGGTGTGGCTGCTCGCCCTCACCGCGATCCTCGCGTTCTCCGCAGCCAGCGTGGCGGGGCTGTATCCCACCGTCGCCGAATTGCGGGGTTTCGCAGCCGCGTCCGCGGCGTCCCCGGTCGCGCTCGCCACCAACGGACTGGTGTCCGGCTACAGCACGGGCGCTGTAGTCGCCAGCCAGACCGTCATGCCGCTGGCGCTGGCCGCCGCGCTGATGACCACGCTGCTGGTGGTGCGGCACACCCGCCAGAACGAGGAGACCGGCGCGGCCGAGCTCATCGGAGCAGCGGTCGTCGGACGCCGGGCGCTGCTCGCCGCCGCCCTGCTCGTCGCCGTGGGCGCCAACCTCACGCTCGGTGTTCTCAGTGCGGCCGTGCTGACACTGCAGGGCCTACCGGCGGGCGGGTCGGCAGCGCTCGGCGCGAGCGTCGCGGCCGCCGGTATCGCCTTCGCCGCGGTCGCCGCAGTCACCGCGCAGGTCACCGACAGCGCCCGCACCGCCAACGGGCTGGCCGGTGCCGCCCTGGGTGTGGCGTTCCTGCTGCGCGCGGTGGGCGACATGACCGGAACGGTTACCGGTGACGGCACCCGCGTGGAAAGCGGATGGCCCACGTGGTTGTCGCCGATCGGCTGGGCCGAGCAGATGCGGCCGTACGACAGCGACGACTGGTGGGTGTTGGCGCTGCCGATGGTGTTCTCGCTGGTGCTCTGTGTCGTCGCCGTCGCGCTCACCGGACGCCGCGACCTCGGTTCCGGGCTGGTACCGACCCGGCCCGGACCGCCCCGCGCGTCACGGGCACTACCCACAGCGCTCGGATCGGCGTGGCGGATGCAGCGCACGATCTGGTTCTGGTGGGCCTTCGGGATCGTCGTCCTGTCGCTGGTGTACGGCGCGATCGCCGATCAGATCGACGACTTCCTCGGCGACGGCGAGCAGGGTGGTGATGTGCTCACCGACCTGGGCGGCGGTGTCACCGATCTGATCGACGCCTACTTCGCGGCGATCTTCGCGCTGATGGCAATCGCGGTCGCGGGCTACGCCGTCCAGGCGCTGCTGCGGATGCGCAGCGAGGAAACGGCCGGCCGGCTCGAACCGGTCCTCGCCACCGCGCTCTCCCGGCCCCGGTGGATGCTCGCACACGTGGGTCTCGTCGCCGCAGGAATCGCGACGCTGCAAGCACTCACCGGAGCGGCGATGGGTCTGGCCCACGGCGTGATCGTCGGGGATGTGCCCGGACAGGTCGCGGCGCTGACCGGGGCGGCACTGGTCTTCGTACCCGCGGTCCTGGTGGTCGCCGCCGCGGTGGTGCTGTTCATCGGGGGACTGCCCGCCTGGTCGGCCGGGCTGTCCTGGGCACTGCTCGCTTTCTGCCTCGTCGTCGGATTGTTCGGTCCGCTCCTCGGGGTGCCCGACGCCGTCCGGGACGTGTCGCCGTTCACGCATGTGCCGGCGGTCCCGGCCGCGTCGGTCACGGCCGGTCTGCTGGTCGCGCTCTCGTTGATTGCCCTGGCTCTCTGCGCGGGTGGCGTGATGCTGTTCCGCCGCCGCGATCTCACCACGTCGTGAGAATTCGCGGGCGGGTCCCTTCGAGAGCGCTCAGGCAGGCATGAAGCGAGGTCACGAGTCGGACAGCACCGGGGCGGCACGCTCGGTGCGGCGGTAGCGGGCCAGACTCAGACCGCCCAGCACGACGGCGATCACTCCCAGCACCACGGCGAACAATGCGCCGACGACCCCGTTGCCGGTGTTGGGACCACCGGCGGCATTCGCGCCGTGCATCCCACCGACGATCACACCGATCGCTCCCGTCGCCAACGCGACGACGATCCACGGCAGGGCGAGGTGCGTGCCGGAGCGGCGGGAACGCCTCAGGGCCACTGCGCCGGCGACCACGCCGATCAGCGCGAGCACGGCCGCGGTCGTGGGTACCGCCCGGCCGACACCGAGTTCGTAACCGGCGGCAACGATGGAGGTGGGCTCCGGAAGCGGGGCAACAGAGACCTCGAAGACAGACATGACGATCCTTTCGGTCGGACGGGTATCCGTCGAGATGGGGCACCTTCGATCGTCGTGCCACGGGGACGGCAGGTCATCGGCCGACGGGCGTCGGCGACTACGGCATCGGGTGTACGCCGCGCGCATCGATCCGCAACCGCGGACGTAGGTGATCGAGCCGCAGACCTCGGGTGCTGCGGGCGCGGGAAACCTATGATCACTGCATGCAGGATCGCGCTGCGTCGTTCCGCCTGCCTACCCGCGTTCAGGACCTGCTGTTGGCGCTGTTCGTCACCGTCATGCAGGTTCAGGGCACCGTGGTGCGCAACAGCGGGCAGCCCGAAGTCGTGCTGCGTCCCCTGTCCGACCTCGGGAACCTCGGCTATCTCCTGTTGATCGTCCCCGGCGCGGCCCTCGTCGTACGCCGCGACCGACCTGTCGCCGTGTTTGCCGTCACCGCGCTCAGCAGCGTCGTGTACTACGGCCTCGACTTCCCGGACGGGCCCGGGTGGCTCGCCCTGTTCGTCGCCCTCTACACGCTCACCGCGCACGGCGACGGGCACCGCACGCTCCGGCTGGCCGCCGTGGGCATCGTGGTCCTGTCCGCGGCATGGCTCATCGCCGCGTCCGACATCGAGCCACCCGCCGCCATCGGCTGGGTCTACTTCCGCATCGGCGCGTCGGTCATGAGCGCGGCTCTCGGTGAAAGCGTGCGGGCGAGGAATCAGATCGCGGCGCAGGCACTCGAACGCGCCGCGGTGGCCGAACGCACCCGTGACGAGGAAGCCCGTGCCCGGGTCGACGCGGAACGGCTCCGGATCGCACGCGAGGTACACGACACCGTGGCGCACGCCATCGCCGTCATCAACGTCCAATCCGGTGTCACCGCACATGTATTCGACAAACGACCCGAGCGCGCCCGCGAAACCCTCGAGGTCATCGAGCAGACCAGCGCGCGGGCACTGGCGGAGATGCGCGCAATCCTCGACGTACTCCGGGACGACAACGTCGGAGACGACAGAACTGCCGGCGTCGGGGGAGACACCGACGGGCGGGCCCCGAACCCGGGCCCGGCGCAGATCCAGGACCTTGCCGACCTGGCGCGCGACGCGGGCCTCGATCTGACCGTGGATGCGCCGCCGCCTCAACAGCCGGTACCCGCTGCGGTCGGCACCGCCGTGTACCGGATCGTGCAGGAATCGATCACGAACGTGATCCGTCATGTCGGAGCGACCCGCGTGACGATCACCGTCACCTACGGCGCAGACGCTGTGGAAGTGGGCGTCGTCGACGAAGGCCGAGCACTCTCGGCGACACCCGCGGTCTCGCCGTTGTCGGCCCCGAGTCGGGGGAGTGACCGTCCGGCGCAGCAGGAGAGCAGACGCGGGTACGGCCTCGCCGGGATGCGGGAACGCTGCCGCCTTCTGGGAGGGCACCTCGACGCGGGTCCCCGGCCGGACGGCGGATTCGCCGTCACCGCGTGGCTTCCGCTGACGTCGACCGAAACGGCGGCCACATGACCGGAAAGGAAGCGACGCCCAGCGGCACAATCAAGGTGCTGCTCGCCGACGACGAGCAGTTGGTGCGCTCCGGGTTCCGGCTCCTCCTCGACACCGAGGACGACATCACGGTGGTCGGGGAAGCGACCACCGGCACGGACGCGGTAGCGAAGGCCTACGCGCTGCGGCCGGACGTCGTCCTCATGGACATCCGCATGCCGAACCTGGACGGCATCGAAGCCACCCGGGAGATCACCACTGCCGGGCTGGGAAATGTACGCATCCTCATCCTGACGACCTACGACACCGACGCCTACGTGTTCGAGGGTTTACAGGCCGGTGCCAGCGGTTTCCTGCTCAAGGACGCCGGTCCGGCCGAACTCCTGCATGCCATCCGCGTGATCGCGGCGGGTGATGCACTGCTGGCGCCGCGCATCACCCGCCGCCTCATCGGCCGCTTCGCCACCCGGCAGGCGGCGGACAGGGCCGGGGAAGATCGGCTCTCCGTCCTCACCGAACGCGAGCGCGAGGTTCTCGCGCTGGTCGGGGAGGGTCTGAGCAACCAGGAGATCGGTGCCGCCCTGTTTCTCAGCCCGGCCACCGCCCGCACCCACGTCAGCCATGCCATGGCGAAACTCGGCGCCCGTGACCGCGCACAACTGGTGGTCATCGCCTACCGGAGCGGACTCGTCACCCCGTAAGCAACGACGCGTGTCACGCCCGGAGGGTTATCCCGCTTCGCGTCGCGCGACAGCCTCGCGTGCCTCGGCCGCGTCCTCCTCGGTCCGCAACCGCTGGATCGCGAGCCGACCGAACACCTGCTGCTCGGTTGCCGCCATCTGGTTGCGCCCGGTCGAGAAGAACGCCTGTGCCCACGACAGCAAGGTCGACACCTTCGACGAGAATCCCACCAGGTACAGCAGGTGCACGAACAGCCACGCGATCCATCCGAGGAACCCTGTGATCTCGAGTTTGCCGACCTTCGCGACCGCACTGAACCGTGAGATCGTCGCCATGCTGCCCTTGTCGAAGTACCGGAAGGGCGCACGCTGCGCGGGATCCTGCCCCTCTTCGACCGAGGCGGTGATCTGCTTCGCCGCATACTTGCCGCCCTGCATCGCGACCTGCGCGAGACCGGGCAGCTTGTCGAGCGACATCATGTCGCCGATGACGAACACGTTCGGGTATCCCGGCAACGAGAGATCCGGCAGCACCTCCACCCGGCCCGCTCGGTCGATGCCCGCTCCGGACTGCTCAGCGAGTTGCTTGCCCAGTGGGCTGGCCGCGACACCTGCCGACCACACCTTGCACTGCGACTCGATGCGCCGTTCGGTGCCGTCCTTCTCCTTGACGGTCAACCCGTCGGCATCCACGCCGGTCACCATCGCGTTGAGCTGGATCTGCACGCCCAGGCCTTCGAGAGTCTGGCGGGTCTTGCGGCTGAGTTTGCCACCGTAGACCGGAAGGACGTCCGGTGCCCCGTCGAGCAGGACGACCCGCGCTTCCGTGGAGTCGATGTGGCGAAAGGCCTCCCGGAGCGTGCGCCGCGACAGTTCTGCGATCTGCCCGGCGAGTTCGACTCCGGTCGGTCCCGCACCGACCACCACGAACGTGAGCAGCCGTGCCCGCTCCTCGGGGTCGTCGGACAGTTCGGCCTGCTCGAATGCGCCGAGAATGCGGCCCCGCAACTCCAGCGCATCGTCGATCGTCTTCATCCCGGGTGCGAACTCGGCGAAATGATCGTTACCGAAGTACGACTGGCCGGCACCCGCCGCCACGATGAGGCTGTCGAACGGGGTGACGGTGCGCCGCTCGAGGAGTTGCGAGGTCACCGTCTTGTTCTCGAGGTCGATCGTTTCGACGTCACCGAGCAGAACCCGCGCGTTCTTCTGCTTCCGCAGGATCATCCGCGTCGCCGGTGCGATGTCGCCCACCGACAGAATGCCCGTGGCCACCTGATAGAGCAGCGGCTGGAACAGATGATGGGTGGTACGCCCGATCAACGTGACGTCGACGTCAGCATTCTTCAGGGCTTGGGTACCGAACAATCCACCGAACCCGGACCCGATGACGACGACACGATGACGAGACTCACCCGACTGGACACTCATGCATGCTCCTTCACTGTTGTCGGCACGACCACCCCTGGGTACCCCCACGGCAGCCCGCCGACGCGGGTGGGACTGCATCCAGTCTCGCAGTTGACACGCCGCAGCACAGGGGGATCGCGCCGGATGCAGGTGTGCCGGGCGGTCAGTGCGGGCCGGGTGCCGAGTCGCCGAGCAGTCCGTACACCGGGTTGTGCTGCGCGGCGTGCCGCACCGCGTCGCCGGTCGCCGACGTGTAGATCTGCACGGTCTGCAAGGACCGATGTCCGAGCAACTGCTGCAACTCGACCATGGTGGCCCCGCTGTCGGCCAGGCTCGTCGCGAACGTGTGCCGCAGCGCGTGCGCGAGCGCTCCGCGTTTACGTTCGGACTCGATGCCGGCGCGCCGGTAGAGACGACGCACCCGGTACTGCAGGGTGCCGCGGGTGATGCGCTGTCCGTCGCTGCCCACGAACAACGGATCGGTTCCCGGGTAGCGCTCCCACACGGCCGGATCGTCGCGCTCGCCGCGCACCTGCCGTCGCGGCGCCGGGAACCGCGCGTACCGTTCCTCGAGATAACTCGAGACGATGGCCGTCCAGCTGTCCTCGAGCGGAATCTCCCGTTCGATCGCGCCCTTACCCAGCACCCGCAGCACCGGCGTGCCCGCTCCGCCGAGAATGCTGCCCACGTCGAGGCGGATCAACTCGTCCGAGCGGATGCCGGTGAGCAGCAACGTCGCGATCAGCGCGAGGTCGCGTTGCGGCCACTCCCGCGACGATTCCGCCGGGCGCTGCGCCTCGACGGTGACGGTCTCGACGAGTTGGTGAATCGCACTGGGGGAGAAGGACTTCGGTGTGTGCTGAGGTTTCTTCGGCTGGGTGATCGAGGCCATCGGGTTGCCCTCCGACACCCCCTCGGAGACCAGGAAATTGCAGAAGTTGTTCCACACCGACCACGCGCGCCGCACCGAGGCCGGCTGCCGCTCGGCGGCGAACGATGCGAACGCCGAGCGCATCGCGCGGATCGAGATGTCGCCGACTGTCAGGTCCGCGGGCGGCCGTTCCCGCAGCTCACCGAGGTGTGTGCACACCGCATGCAGGTCCAGGCGGTACGCCTTCAGGGTGTGCGGAGACCGCTTCGCGGTCTGCAGCGTTTCCAGATACGACGAGACCCACTCGATCAGACCAGGATCGTCCCGGCTCGTCATTCCCACGTCCTCCTTCGGTCACCCTGTCGTACGCATGTGCGATTCCAGTGTGACAGGAGGGAGTGACGTGACGGACCGGGCGATGAGCCCACCCCTCAGGATCCGGTGCTGGAACCGATCGACGATCCGCCCCCATCGCTGGAGCCCGAGCTCCATGCCGGGCCGAGGACCAGCGCGCCGGCCGCGCCGAGCAGGTCGGAGTTCAGGTTGCAGATGCTGACGACCGCATAAACACCTCGCGGGATGTCCTGGAACGTTCCGGACACCACGTTGTCGCGGTTGGCGCCTTGCAGGGGCTGTATCGCGGTGATCGCGTCGGCATCGCCGAGTTCCCGGAGCAAGGCGAGAACATCGATGTCGGGGTTACCGACGAGATAGTCGAGCAGTACCGGTCCGACGACCGGCGCGGCCCGAACCGCGTCGACCACCGCGGTGGTGCACGAGCCCGGCAACGTGAGCGACCCGACGAGCGGCACACGCGGCACATCGGTGGCCGTGTAGGTGATCGACAGCCCGTCGACCTGAACGGAATAACCGATCCCCCGGGCAATTGCCACTGCCGGAACGGGTTCAGCGGGCGTCGCGTCGACGAGTGCCGGCGCCGCGAGACCGGTCGCAGACACGGTCGCAAGGACGAGAACGGTTCGTGCCAGAGCATTACGAATCATCGCTGCATCCCTTGTGTCGGACCGCCCGATACCGCGTCGTTCGGCAATGCTAGCCGCGCACCTCCGTCCGCACGGTGAACTGCGCTCAGCGTGTCGGCTCCGCTAGGGCGTGATCGAAGCGAATACGAGTGCCTCACACTCTCGGAGCGGGTGAATCCTTGCTTCCCTCACCGAAACTCCCGGACGCGGTCTTTCCTTCTTCGACGACGGGTGAGGTGATGACCACCGGTGCCATCACCATCGTCGGGCTCCGATCTGCGGTCGGCACCTGTTCTTCTTCGGGCACGGCAGCGCGTGTCGGCGCGCGACCGTAGGCGATCAGGACGACGACGATCAGCACCGCGAACACGATGGGGTACGCGGATTGGAGAAGGGTGCGCACCAGTGGCTCACCGGGGGTCATGAAGACGCCGATCGCGACGACACCGTCCGGGTAGGAGCGGTACCACGCGGACAACGGCACCGCCGCAGCAATGGGAAGCAGATAAGCCCACCATCGGCCCCACCGCACCGCCTGGTCCAGGCACACCACCAGCAGCGGCACCACCCACACCCAGTGATGACCCCACGAGAACGGTGAGACCATCGGCGCGGTCAACCCACACACCGTCAGGCTCAGGAGATGGCGGCCGTGCCGGTGGGCGAGCTGCGCGGCCCACAGCCCGACGCCGGCCACTACGGCGGCGCACAGCAACCACAGCCACATCGGAGGTTCCTGCGTGTGGAGCGCCCGCGCGAGGATGCCCCGCACCGATTGGTTCGCCGGTGAGGAAATCAGCCCGATGCGGTCGGAGCGGATGATCGCCGAAGTCCAGAATTGCCACGCGTCGGTGAAGATCACCACGAAACCCGCCACGATCGTCACGGCAAAGGTCACGGTCGCGACCATGGCGGCACGCCACTGTCGCACCACCACGAGATAGGCGATGAAGAACGCCGGCGTCAGTTTCAGGCCCGCGGCCAGGCCGACGCCGATCCCACGCAGGCGGCTTTGCTCCGGACGGGACAGATCCCAGAGCACCAAGACGAGCAACACCAGGTTGATCTGACCCAGCCACAGGGTCATCCGCACCGGCTCGATCCAGGTGAGCGCCACCGCCGATCCCGCGCTGACGACCCGCATCCACACCGAATCCTCGTAACCGAGCGCGCGCCAGCTCAGCCGGACCACCAGGTACAACAGCACCAGATTGACCAGGTTCACCGCGATGGTGGTGCCCGCCGCGGAGAGCAGCGACAGCGGCACGAACATCAGCGCAGCAAACGGCGGGTACGTGAACGGCAACGAGTCGAACAAAAAGAAGGAGTACAGCGGTTCGGGGCTGCGCGCGGTCAGGCCGCCGTGCCGGTACACCAGCGCGTCGACGCCGTTGCCGAACAAGCCGTAGTAGTCGGTGAACCCCAGCAGCCGGTCGTGGGCGAGAAACGCGGCGCCGGCAAGAATCACCGCCGCAACGGGCCACCACCTCGGCACCGTCGATCTTGTTTCGTGTGTTCGACTCCTGTCTCGACTCCCCATGCGTCGAACCTAGGGGGAGGAGACCGACGGGTGCTGCACCGACACAGCGTGAGGCCGGAGTGTGCGGTTCGCCGACACCGACGCGAGGCAGGGGTCCCGGTCGTTCCGTCTCCGACGTGCGGGCGATGTGTCAGTCGCCGCGGACGGGCAACCGCCGCGGGCCCGGACCTTCCTTGGCAAGCACATCGCCCGGGTTGGCCAGCGGACAGATTTTCAGACTCAGGCATCCACACCCGATACACCCTGCGAAATCGTCCCGGAGTTCGGTCAACGCGTCGATACGGCGGGTCAACTCGTCGTGCCACAACGCGGACATCCGTGCCCAATCCTCGGCGGTCGGCACCCGGCTGTCCGGCAACGAATCCAAGGCCGCCTTGATGTCGTCGAGCGACACTCCGACGCCCTGCGCGATCCGGATGAACGCCACCCGCCGCAGTGTGTCGCGCCGGTACCGGCGCTGATTTCCGGTCGTCCGGCGACTGTCGATGAGCCCCCGCGACTCGTAATAGTGCAGCGCCGAGACCGCCACACCCGACCGAGCGGCCAACTCGCCGGGGGTCAACCACACGGCAGCAGACATCGTGAGCCTTCCGACGATCGGGATTGCACGCGTCGATCTGGGTGCACAGTACCCACATCCGAGGTGCGACGGCAGCGCTCGGCAGACACGGCAACGGCTCACCCGCGTCGGCCTCCGGGTGAGCGGGGGATGCGATTGTGCCGGGCTACTTACGCCAGAACAGGTGATGGGTGACGCCGCTCGGGCTGGGAACGACGTCGTGATGGAATCTGTCGTGCAATTCGTCCGGTGACTCCCAGAGGTGCAGGCCGGACCCGAATTCGAGCGGCGCCACTGCGATGTGCAGGGTGTCGATCAGGTCGGCGTCGAGGAATTGCCGGATCGTGGTGACCCCGCCGCCGAGTCGGACATCCTTGCCGCCCGCGGCGTCGCGTGCTTTGTCGAGGACGTCGGATGGTTCGCCGCCGACGAAGTGGAAGGTGGTGTCGGAAAGCGTGAGGGAGGGGCGGGGGTGATGCGTCAGGACGAACACGGGGGTGTGGAACGGTGGTTCGTCGCCCCACCAGCCCCGCCATTCGGGGTCGGGCCACTGTCCGAGCTTGGGAGCGAATTTGTTGCGGCCCATGATCTCCGCACCGATGTTGTGGGAGAAGTCGCGGGTGAAGTAGTCGTCGATGCCGCGGGTGCCGCCGGGATCGGCGCGGTTGGGCCAGCTCGCGGTGGCCCCGGCCCACTCGAACATTTCGCTGTGGTCGAGACCGAAGGGGTTCTCGAGGGTCTGATCTTCTCCTGCGGCGATTCCGTCGCTCGAAACGGTGAAGTTCTGTACGCGCAAAAGCTGGGACACACTGTTCTCCCGTGTCGTCTCGGATGGATACGCAGAGGTAGACCGGGCGCGGCGGGCAAACTCATCGGATGCTGCTCGGAGGATGGGGGACAGGGCGCTGTGCCGGCCGGGTCAGGGGAGTGCAGCGTGCCGATCGTGCCCTGGCCGGCCGGGGAGCGTCGACCGGATCCACCGAGGAGGAGGTGCCGAGGTCGACGGTCGCGTGTCCGGTGCAGGCGGTGCCGTCAGGATCGCGGGATTGCGGGTCGCACATTCCGAACACCGAAACTGTTGTGCAGCAGTAGTATTCATGGATAACGGTGATTATCCATCAAAATTGGATAGGGCAGATGAGGCGCATCCTCGGTTTCCCGACCCCGGGGGACGGGGTACGTTCGCGGGCCCACATGGTGCGGCCGAGGCGCGCGGGGTCGGCGCGCTGCGGTCGTCCGCCGTCTCCACGGTTGGTGCCGGAAGGGCTTGTGCGGAGATCGCAGTGTTCTCGCACGCGGCGTTCGCGTGCGCAGCGTCATCCGGGATATCGACCGCCGATGCCGATGGTCCACGAATCCCGCGAGATCCACGGGCCGGCCGCTCGAGCGTCTCGGGATTCATGTGCCGAGCGGGCCGAAGGGTTAACCGCGCCACTCGTCGGCGCATCACGTGACGCGCCGGAGTCGGGTGTGCCGGAAACGGCATGGGTTGCTCGGCGGGCGTTCCACTCCCTCCGGGGGCGGGCCTGATCCGCGTTACTTGACATAATGTAGATTATCGGCGAAACGGTGACCTGCGGAAACGGCAGTGTGTAATCCCTGAGTCCGCCGGAGACGTTGCGTATCGCTACGCAGCTGATGCGACGTCGTCGCAGCTTTTCGCATCGCGCCTCGGCGCGCGCTGGTCGCTTCCGGTCTTCCGCCCACCGGCGCCGATCGTCGGGCCGAATCGTCCTCGACGCCTGGTGGCCGGCGATCCGATCTCCGGCTCCCGCCTCGGCTGTCCGATTCGAATACACCGGCACTCGAGCCCCGGCGACCCTCCCCGCCCCATCCTGCCCGTGGACATCAAAACGTCACAGTGACGTTTTATGTCCACCCTCCGGCTTGCTGTATTTCATCGTCTCCGGCGCCCGCTCCGGAAAATGCACCAGGACGATCTTCGGTCAGATGCCGGGGTCCGTCGCCGCTCGCGTCCACACGTCACGTGACGAGCTGTGGAATGGGGAAGTTATCGGCCCGACGAGTGACAATCGACCCTCGTCGGGCCGAGGTCGACAGCCGTAAGGTTGGGCAACTTTCATCCGAGGAGAAGCCGTGAGCCACGAAGTGAAGATGATCGTCCTGTCGACCGACAACCTCGACGAGTCGATCAAGTTCTACAGCGAGGGCCTGGGAATGCGACTGAAGTTCCGGGACGGCACGCATTTTGCCGCGCTCGACGGTGGCGCGGTCACGGTCGCGCTCGCGACATCGGTCGATCATCCGATCCACGGACAGGTCGTCGTGGGCATCAAGACCGATGATGTGGATGCCGCCGCGAAAGCCACCGAAGAAGCCGGCGGCGGCATCGTGCAAGGTCCGTACGACGACGCGCACGAGCGGCGTGCGGTGGTGTACGACAACAAAGGCAACGGCTTGGTCTTCTACAGCCCGTTGAATCGTTGATCGTGAGTTGACCCGTCGGGGGGATGCGGCCGGGTGCTTCGAGGGGTCTTCCTCGCAGCACCCGGCCGCAGCGGTTCCTCCCCGCTCCTACTCCCCTGCCGTGCGTGCCGTGAACGGCAGCACGAGTCGGGAGTGGTGCGCGGCATCCCGGTAGATCTTGTGGGTCACCGGGCGGCCGACCGGAAGGTGGAAGGCGTCAGGCGGGAGCAGCGCATTGTGCTCGTCGGCGAGCGGTTCCCCGTTCGACAGTTCCACCGTCAGCTTGTGTCCCGGCAGGAACGTATTCGCGAACGGGTACAGACGCAGCACGTACTCCTCGATCGCGCCGGGCTCGACCGGCACCGCCCGCGTGTGCGGATGGTACGGGTTGCCCTGGGTGGTGCGCTCCTCGTCCAGTTCGCGGTGCGACGCTTTCAGGTACCCGGTCGTGATCAACTGGCGCTTGCCGTTGGGAGCGTAATCCCACAGTCTCAGAATGAAATTCGAATCCGGCTGATCGAGTTCGGCGAAGATGTGCGCCGCACCGGTGCCGATCATCTCCGTGGGTTCCTCGAAGACCGGGGTTTCCCACTTCAGGATCTCGACCTTGTCGGTGACCGTCAGCGGCGCCTGGTAGAAACCGTCCGGCGCGGCGTACTGCACGCCCATCGGTTCCGGTTCGGTGGACAGCTTCCCGCGCGGACGCAGATACAGCGACCGGTACTCGACATCCTTCGGGGGCCATTGGTCACCGGTGACCCGTTCGCGGGAGCCCTCGACGAAGACCTGCACCGCGGGTTCGTCCATGATCCCGTTGTCGATGCCCTTGATCCAGTAGTCGTACCACCGGAACATCTTGTCGTGCTCTTCGATGAAGGGCCGCGACTGCATGGGCGGGTACGGACCGATGTCGAGTTTCTTCGGCCCGCGCAGTGCGTCGAAGAGTTCGATCGTGCCGTCCATCGTCCACCCGCGCCCCTGATCGATCTGCAGGTAGACGGGGATGTCGATGTTCGGAGCGAGCGTGATGGGGTTGCGTTCCTCGTACCACGGTCCGTCGAGTTCGTTCATGACGATGTCGAACCAGGCTTCGTGGTGCTTGGGGTAGTTGAGCACGTGGACCAGGTTCGGCCATGCGGCGACGTCGGGGTCTTTCAGGCGCTGCGCGACGCGCTCGGCGATTTCCTCCGGAGAGTACGTCTCGAGCATCCGGGATTTGACGCCGTCGGTGAATGCCCACCCGGAGTCGCCACCGCGGCCTTCGCGGGCGGCGCGCGGCATGAACCACATGATTCCGCCGTGGTAGGTGGTCTCGTAGAAGTCGTAGTGTCCGCCGCTGACGAAGATCGCCTTGAGGTGCGGGGGCCGTTCCGCCGCGGCGAGGACCTGCATCGAGCCGAAGTAGGAGATGCCGATCATGCCGACGTTGCCGTCGCACCACGGCTGGGCGGCGACCCACTCGATGAAGTCGTAGGCGTCTTGTCCGAGGGAAACCCCGCCGGCGTTGTAGTTGCCGATGTGCTCTCCCCCGGAGTGACCCGAGCCGCGGAGGTCGCCGATGACGTGGACGTAGTCTTCGGCGACGACCCGGGCGATGTCGCCGGCTTCGATGCAGCCGTCCCACATGGGGCTGGGGCGGCGCTGCGGCGGAGTGGTGAGGGCGAGAGCCTGCAGTTCCTTGCCGTAGGGGCTGAGCGCGACGAGCGCCGGGCGGGGCTTGTCGTCGACGCCCTGATAGGCGTCGGCGGCCAACTCGATGCCGTCGCGCATCGGGACCCGCAGATCCTTGCGGATGTGGATGGTGCGGCCACCTGCGTCGAACGTTTCGAATTCGGCCATGAGGCTACGACTCCTCTTCTCTGTCAGGGTTTCTGGGTGAACTGCGTGCGGTAGCCGTGCAGCGTCGTGAAGAACGGGGACGGCTCGAGGGTGGGGTCGCCGTCGTAGCCGAGTTCGTCGGCGACGGACGCGAACGGTGAGTACACCGAGTCGGTCTCCCCCAGTCCCTGACACAGGCACCGGTGCGCGGCGTGGTGGACGCTGCTTTCGATGTCGGTGCTTTCGCGCAGTGCTTCGGCGGCTTGATCACGGTCGAGTTCGACGCCGTACGCCACGCCGTCGGCGCGTCGGTAGGGATGGCCGAGGTACAGGTGCCGGGGCCGGATCTGTTCGCGGAGGTAGCGCAGGCTCGTCCGGTACGCCTCGGGGTCCGAGTAACCGGGGAATCCGTTGGCGGCACCGTGGACCTGCACGGCGTCGCCGACGAAGACGTCGTCCTGGCCGTCGAGGACGTACGCCACCGAGCCCGGGGTGTGTCCGGGGATGGAGTGCACCGAGACGGTGACGTCTCCGCCGAGCGAGAGGGTTTCCCCACCGCGGACCAGGACGGTGGGTTCCATCTCGCCGGAGATGACGGCCTGGGTCGCCGCCGCGACCTTGGCGGCACCCTCGGGATCGCCGAGGTAGGTGCCGCGCGCGCCGAGATAGTCGTCGACGTGGGCTTGCCGGGAACGCAGCAGTGGGGCGTCGGCTTCGTGGATGACGACCTTCGCCTTGCGGCCCGTGGCCTCCCACAGGGCGTGCGCGCCGCCGATGTGGTCGATGTGCCCGTGGGTGAGCAGTATCCATCGAATGTCTTCGATGCGGCGGCCGAGGGCTTCGAGTGCCGGTGCCATGCCTTCGGCGGGTGACGATGCGATGCCGGTGTCGACGATCGCGGGTTCGGGGGCGTCGATGAAGAACGTGTACAGACCGAACCGTCCCCACGGCGAGACGATGGGGTGGATCTTCACCTCGCTCGCCATGTCACTGTTCCTGTCGGGTGGAAAGGTCGCTGTGCAGGAACTCGGCGGTCTCCTCGAAGACCCCGGCGAACTCGGGGATCCACGAGAAGTTCTGCACGAACCCGTGGTTGGCGCCGGCGTAGCGGCGGACCGTGGCCGGTACCCCGGCGTCGGTGAGTCGAGCGCCGTACAGTTCGCCCTCGTCGCGCATGGGGTCGTATTCGGCGGTGACGATCAGTGCCGGGGGTAGTCCGGTGAGGTCGTCGCGTTTGATCGGCGAGACGCGGGGGTCGGCGGGGTCGGCGCCGCTGTCGAGGTAGAAGGAGTTGAAGCCCTTCAGCCCGGCGGTTTCCACGCCGTATCCCTCCGCGTTGTCGCGCAGCGACGGGTAACGCTCGGTGTCGAAGTCGAGGTCGAGCGACGGGTAGTACAGGATCTGGTGGGTGATGCGGTCGAACCCGTCGTCGTGTGCGAGGGCGGCGACGGCGGCGACGAAGGTTCCGCCGGAGCTGTCCCCGGCGAGAGCGAGCGTGGTGCCGTCCCACCCGAGGGTGTCACCGTGGTCGGCGGCCCAGCGCACGGCGGCGAGGCAGTCGTCGAGTCCGGCGGGGAACGCCGCTTCGGGTGCGCGGCGGTACCCGACGGAGACGACCTTCAGGCCGGTGGCTTTCGCCAGGTTCCGGGCTACGTGGTCGTGGGTGTCGAGGCTGCCGAGGAAGAAGGCACCGCCGTGGAAGTACACGAGCAGTCCATAGCTGTCGGTCTCGACCGGGGTGTAGATCCGGACGGGCACGTCCCCCACCGGCGTGGTGGCGACGGTGTCCTCGACCCGGTGCAGAGGCAGACGGTCGGCGAGGGGCGGGACCTGGGATTCTTCGACGGCGCGCAGGATCTGCGGGTCGAGCGGTCCGTCGGGCGGTGCCGGCAGGTCGGCGAGGAAGTCGGCGATTCGGGGGTGGAGCGGCATGGCGCGTTCTCCTCTAGTGGGCGGCGGGCTGCTGCGAGGCGGGCTTCTGGCCCGGGAAGACGTCGTTGACTTCGTCTTCGGTCCAGCCCTGGCGGGAGATGCGCTGCAGTTCGTCGGTGACGGGCTTGCGGGTGGCCTGGAAGTCGGCGAGTGCTGCGGCGACGGTGTCGGCGTCGCGCAGGGCGTCGGCGAGGGCGCCGGCGTCGAGGATCGCGGAGTTCGCGCCCTGTCCCTGGTGGTGCAGCATCGAGTGGGCGGCGTCGCCGACGAGGACGGCGGAGTCGGAGTGCCAGGTGTCGACGGGGTCGATGTCGTAGACGGCGCGGAGGTTGACGGTGTTCATGTCGATCTCGCGGGCGATCTGCACAATGCGTTCGTCGAAGCCCTCGAGGGTGGCGAGGAGATCTTCGCGGGTGGCTTCGGGCGACCAGGTGCTGTCGGGGCACAGCGCGGTGACGTCGAAGGACACGTCGTTGCGGTGACGCAGCGGCAGGAAGTACACCTTGGTGCCTTTGCCGATGTACATGCGCAGGTTGTCGTCGGTGGCGAGGCCGTGGGTGGCGTCGGCGGAGATGACGGCGCGGTAGGCGTGCTCACCGGAGAAGACGGGCTGCTGGTCGCTGAACAGTTGCTTGCGGACGACGGATTTGATGCCGTCGGCGCCCACGACCAGGTCGGCTTCGACGACGGTGCCGTTGGTGAAGGTCAGGACGGTCTTGTCGCCGCGGTCTTCGACGGTCTCGAGTTTGTGGCCGAGTTTGACCATGCCGTCGGGCAGCACGCTCACGAGGGCGTCGATGAAGTCGCCGCGGTGGATGAGGTGGGTGTGGGTCTTGACCTCGTAGTCGTCCATGCCCGGCCAGTCTTCTTTCATGATCGGCTGACCGGTGGCGGTGAGGATCTCGAAGTAGTCGCTGGGCGAGCTGACTGCGGCGATGGCGTCGAAGGTTCCCCACTCGCGGAAGCGCTGCATGCTGGAGGGGCGGAGTCCGATGCCGGCGCCGACCTCGCGGATTTCGGTGGCCTGTTCGTACACGGTGACATCCGCGCCGAGCAGACTCAGAGCCTTGGCGGACGCGGCGCCGGCGTATCCGGCGCCGACGATGGCGATGGTCAGGTTCTTCAGGTCTGCAGACTGCATGGTCTTGTCTCTCTGGTGGGGCGCGGCGGTGCGCCGGGAAGATTGGTGGGTCAGGCCTGGATGGTGAGGAAGTCGGCCGGGTTCTCGACGAAGAGCTTGGTGATGGTGGCGTCGTCGAGACCGGCCTCGCGCAGGTCCGGAATGAGGTCTTCGAACAGGTAGTTGACGGTGTGGCCTTTGACGCCCGGCCAGCCGAGTGGGCTGCAGTTGGCGTCGACTCCGGCGAGTGCCTGGTCGAGGTGCCCTGCGCGGAGGAAGCGGAGGAAGTGGTCGAGGCGTTCTTTGCGGGGCCGGGCCCAGAACGGCGGGTCTTCGAGTTCGGTTTCGTAGCCGAAGGTGTCGAAGCCGACGCGGCCGCCCTGGGAGGCGATCCACGTGTCGCGGGTCTTTTCGGCGTTGATGCCGTCGTCGGCGTGGCCGAACAGGACCCGGTGCAGCGGCAGGCCTTCTTCGTTGAAGATGGCGATGGCGTTTTCGGCGTCGATGGCCAGGTGGGTGAGGATCGGGACGCCGGTGTCGAGGGCGGCGCGGGCGGCGGCGCGGTAGATGCGCTTGTCGAGGTCGGTCATGCGGCCGCCTCGGCTGACACCGACCTTGATGACGCCGGCGCGGCTGCCGGTGTTGCCGATGCCCACGGTGATTTCGTGGACGAACTGGGCGGTGAGGTAGTCGACGTCGGCGCGTTCGAAGAACGGCAGGGCGGTGTCGCCGCCGACGAAGCCGGTGCAGGCGATGATGTGGACGCCGGTCTTGGCGGACAGCGACTTGTAGTAGTCGATGTCGCGGCCGTTGCAGATGCCGGTGACGTCGACGAAGGTGCCGCCGCCGTACTCGTGGAACTTACGGAGTTTCGGGACGGTCTCCTCGTAGCGGACCTCGGGGGTTTTCCACCACTTGGTGTCCAGTTCGGAGCCGGGCATGCCGTATCCGATGTGTTCGTGGATGGCGACGATGCCCAGTTCCTCGGTCGCGATGGGACCCAGGACGGTGTTGACTCTCGACACAGCTACTCCCCTTCGGGAAAAGATTCGGTGGTTTCGGCGGGGGTCAGTGCACGGCGGGGTGCACCGACAGCAGGTCGCGCGGGTTGTCGACGAGGATGCGCTGGATGTCGGCGCCGGGCAGTCCCTGGGCGGCGAGCAGAGGCACGAAGGTCGACAGCACGTGGCCGAAGGGCACGTCGCGGCCGGGATGTCCTTTGGCGACGCCGGTGGCGTTGCACGACAGCAGGATCCGGTCGCCGTAGCCGGCGTCGACAAGGTCGCGGACGAGTTCGGCGCGTGCGGTGTCGGTGAGGTGCGCGGCGTCTTCGGTGCCGACGTGGTCGAGGGCGACGTACGCGCCGCGTCGCGCGATCTCGAGGGGTGCGCCGGCGTCCACGGCGTCGCGGCGGTCGAGACCGCCGACGACGATGCGATCGGCCGGCAGGTTCTCGTCGAGGGCGACGTCGAGGTCGGCGAGCGGGTCTTTGCCGTAGCGCAGGGACACGGCGACCCCGGTGGTGCGGGCCGCGCGGGCGGCACCGCGGAACAGGCTTTCCTCGGTGGCGGTCATGCCGGTGGGGTCTGCCGCGGTGGTGACCAGACCGGCGGCGCCGCGGCGTTCGATGCGGGGTACCACCATGCCGTCGGTGATCTCCGCGGCGAACAGGTCGGCGAACTTCTCGGCCGGCCACGGGGTGGGCGGGTTGGTCTGCGGGGTCAGGAAGTATCCGCCGAGCAGGTTTTCCGGCCCCATGCCGGTGGACGCGACGATGTGCACGCCGGTGGTGCGGGACAGCGCTTCGTACAGGGTGACGTCGCGGCCGTGGAACATGCCGGTGCTGTCGACGATGGTGCGGCCGCCGTGCTCGCGGAAGTCGGTCAGTTTCGCCGCGAGGGTGTCGAAGATTTCTGCGCGGTCGAAGGTGATGTCGAAGGCGTGTTCGGCACCGGGGACTACCGACAGCAGTGCCTCGTGGACCGCGACCACTCCGAGGTCCTCGGCGGGTACGGGTCCGAGGACGGTGTGGACGACGGCGTTCTCGGCCGTGTGGGTGCCAGTCATCGGCACTTCCTTTCGTCAGCGTCATGTCAGCACGACGTGGTGGCAGTCACAGTAAGCTTTAGCATTACATCATGTCAAGTGAGTGGCCGCAGCGATATTTTACTGAACGAGCTGGTATGTGGGTGTACTGCCGCTAGGATTCGGTTCCATGTCACTCCGTGCGGCGCAGAAGCAGATGACCTACGACCTCTTCCTCGCGAAGGCACTCGAGCTGTTCTCCGAGAAGGGATACGGCGCCACGACGATCGACGACATCGCCACCGCGGCCGGCTCCACCCGCACCACCTTCTACCTGCACTTCTCGTCGAAGGCGGACGTGATGATCGCGTTGCTGACCAAGGCCGACCAGATCCTCACCTCAGCGGACAAGCCGACGCTGACCGCGGTGGTGGCGTCGGGATCGCGCGAGTTGATCAGGGAATGGCTCGATCGCAAGTTCTCGCAGTGGGACGAGATCAAGCCCTACATCACCGCCTCGTACCAGGCCGCCCATGAGCAGGAGGTGGCGGCGAAGACCGAGCGCTGGTTCGAAGACTCGGTCGGACAGATGATCCAAGGACTGGACCAAGCGAACCGTTTCCCGCCGGAGCGCCGGCGGGTCCGCTGCGTACTCGCGTTCGGGCAGCTCGAGTACCTCTCGCGCCGCTACTTCTCGCTCGGCTGGGTCACGCCGCGAGAAATCTGCCTCGACGAAACCGTCGATTCGTGGTGCTACCTGCTCACCGCGGACCACTGAGGCCGGTGCGGGGAGCCGGGATCACGCGGGCGACCCGAAGGTGGACGCTTCGACGAGAATCTGCCGCAACCAGCCGATGAACTCCGCGTCCGCCAGCCGCGGGTTCCACACCATGTCGATGCCCAGCGGTGCGACCGGCAGCGGAAACTCCTCGATACGCAGAGGCGTGCGCTCGGACATGACGATCGCCACGAGGTAGGTGTGCACGGCGACCCCGCCGCTCTTGGCGACCAGATGCGGAACGAGCAGAAAATCGGAGATCAGCTGCCCGATCCGGTAATCCAGACCGTGCGCGTCCATCGCCGCATACGGAGCGACCCGATTCCGGGCGTCGTAGGTCACGTGCGGCAGCGACGCGAGCAAGTCGAGCGCGGACGCGTCCGGGTCGCTGTCCGGGTGGGCGACGACCACCCACCGGTTCTCGTAGAGCCGTTCCCGCGGATACGGCGAGGAGAACGCCCCCGACACCAGCACCACGTCGACGCCCTCGTCGGTGAAGTCGCTCGGCTGCGGCTCGACGAAGTTGCGGATGCGCAGGGTGGACTTCGGTGCGCGCTCGGCAATCAGGCGCGCCAGATGCGGCCCCAGCACGAACGCGGTGCTGGTGGTCATCGCCACCGTGATGGTCCGGCTGTCGCGGGACGGGTCGAAGCCGGGGAAATCCACCACCCGCGACGTCCGGCGCAGCACATCACGCAGCGGCCCGATCAGCTCCCGTCCCCGCGGGGTCAGCACCAGCCCGCTCCCCTGGCGCGTGACCAGTTCGTCCCCGAGGAGGCGGCGCATCCGGGCCAGTGCGTGACTCATCGCGGGTTGGGTGATGCCCACCCGCGCCGCGGCGCGGGTGACCGATTGTTCCTCGAGCAGTGCCAGCAGCGGCACCAGCAGGTTGAGGTTGACCGACGCGAGCCGTCCCAGATCGGGGTCGCTCGGATGGTCCGGCAGCTGGTTCATCCACACGGATGGTACGCATCCGCTCGGCGGGACCGCAGGATGTCGCGCCACCGGCGACCGGGCGGGCTCACCCGGTGGTGGACGCCAGGCGGCGCAGTTTCGGAATCGGGATGCGCTGGTTGACCGCCACCGCGACCGCGTGGCCGTCCTCGTGGGTCCAGCGCATCACCGCCGGGCCTTCGGGCCGGTCTCCGGTGAGAAATTCCGGTTCCCCGGCTGCCGGCAGGTGCCCGACCGCCTTGAGATTCAACCCGAACTGTTCGGTCCAGAAGTACGGCTCGAGGTCCAGTTCCGGGGCCGCGTCGCCGGTCAGCAGTGCCACGGCCGCTACCTTGGCCTGTTCGATCGCACTGTTCCACAGCGGGATCCGGCGCACCCCCGACCGCGTCGGGATGGCCGCGACGTCTCCGGCGGCGACGATGCCCGGTGCTACCCGCCCGCGCGTATCCGCCACGAGTCGGCCGCCGGTCAACAGGCCGCTGCCGGCCAGCCATTCCGTGTTGGGGATGTCACCGATCGCCGTGACGACCAGTTCCGCCTCGACCCGCGCGCCGTCGTCGAGGAGCACGGTGTGCGGGCCGTCGAGTCCCACGGCGGTCCCGTCGACCAGTTTCAGTCCCCGGGCGACCGCGGCCGTGGTGAACGCATCGGACAGGTACGGCCCCAGATGGACGCGCATCGGCGGTCCGTCGGCGACGAGGGTGACCTCGCACCCTGCCGACAGGGCCGCCGAAGCGATTTCCATGCCCAGGGGGCCGGCCCCGACGACTGCGACCGACGGCCGCGTCGCCAGCCGGTCCCGCAGTGCCAGGGCATCCTCGACGGTGCGCAGGGTCAGCTCGGGGCTGTCGGGGCCGCCCAGTCGGCGGGCCCGCGCACCGGAGGCGATCACCAGTCCGTCGTAGGACAGTTCCGAGCCGTCGTCGAAACCGACCCGCCGGGTGTGGGTGTCGAGGGCGAGCGCCGCCACCCCCAGGATCTCGGTCGCGCCGTGGGTGGGGGACGCCAGTTCGTGGGAGCCGCCGTCGACGAGCAGCGCCTTCGACAGCGCCGGTCGGGAGTAGGCGGGGTGCGGCTCGTCGCCCACGATGGTCAGTTCGCCGTCGAATCCTGCCGCACGCAGGGTGTCGCAGGCGGTCTGGCCGGCGATGCCGTTGCCGACGACGACGATGCGGCGGGCAGCGTCGGTGCGGGTGCTGTTCATGTGGGGTCCGTTCGTGCGGGCGGGTCAGGCCAGTTTCAGGGCGGCGACGGGGCAGACCCGGACGGCGGCGCGGGCGGCGGCGAGTTCGGTGCTGTCGTCGGGAAGCTCGCCGACGTCGATGATCAGTTCACCGTCGTCGTCGAGGTGCATCAGTGCGGGTGCGGCTTCTTCGCACAGTCCGTGGCCTTCGCAGCGGGGCCGGTCGAGGATGATGTTCATGCGGGGACCACCTTCAGGATGTCGAGTGCGTCGATGGAGCGGGTGATGTTGCTGGGCAGTCGCACCGGTTCGGCGGCGTCCAGACGCTGCGCGTGCGTTGCGAGTGCCGCGATGACGGCGTGGGCTTCGAGACGGGCCAGGCCTTGTCCGGCGCAGCCGTGCGAGCCGTAGCCGAAGGACAGATGGTCGGCCGGGTTGCGTTCGACCAGGAAGGCGTCCGGGTTGTCGTAGTGCCGCGGGTCGCGGTTGCCTGCGCCGAAGAGGATGGCGACCTGGGATCCGGCCGGGACGAGGACGCCGTCGATCTCGACGTCGCGGGTGACCTCGCGGCCCCAGGCGTGCAGGGGCGCCCAGAAGCGGAGCACTTCGTTGAATGCCGCGGGTACGAGGCTGGGGTTCTGGCGGACCAGGTCGAACTGGTCGGGGAAGGCGGCGAACAGGGCGACGATGTTGCCGAGGGCGGTGATGGTGGTGTCGACGCCCGCGCCGAGGTACTGGTGGATGATGTGGCCGGCGGTGCCGGGAGGGATGGTGCCGCGGGCTTCGGCGTCGAAGATGCCGCGGCCGACCGACCCGGGGGCGAGGTCTTCGGCCTGCACTCCGGCGCACCATGCGTACAGTTCGCCGGCGATCGGGAAGTTCTCCAGGGTGCGGGGATTCAGGGGGCCGATGACTTCCATGGCCGCTTGTCCCCAGCGCAGCATGTTGTCGCGGGCGGCGCCGGTGAAGCCGATCAGGTCGGCGACGACCTCGAGGGGAAATGCCCGGGCGAGGGCGTCGATCGCCTCGAAGGTGCCCTGGGCGACGAGGTCGGCGACGAGGGCCTCGGCCTTGGTGTCGATGCGGGTCTTGAGTCCGCGCAGTGCGCGTGGGGTGAGGTTCTCGGTGAGGGCGGCACGCAGCTCGGTGTGGACCGGTGGGTCGGAGGCGAGCGATGTGCCTTGGAGTGCTTCGTTGACCATCGGGTTGAAGCCGATGGTGCGGGAGGAGAAGGTGGCGGGGTCGGCGAGCGCGGCACGGATCGCGTCGTAGCGGGTCAGCGCGTAGACGTTGTTGACGGGTAGGTGCACCACCGAGCCGAGTTCGCGCAGTTCGGTGAACGTCGGGTAGGGGTCGGTGAGGATCGAGTCCGCGAAGAGGTCGATCTGGGAGATCGCGGGAGCGCTGGGGGTCATGTGTTCAGTGAAGGGACTCCCGTCACATAAAGCCAACTCATCTTTGGCATGTCAGAACATGAATGAAATCGATAGTGGAGTGTCGGTGCCTTGGTGGGGCCGCTCGGGCCCGCTCAGACCCACTGCACGAGTTGCCATACGAGACCGTTGGGATCGGCGAACTGGCAGAACCGCTCCCCCCACGGCTCGGTGTCGGGCGCGGTGACCACTGTCGCGCCGGCGGCGGCGATGCGGGCGTATTCGTCGTCGAGAGCATCGACGACGAAGGCGATCAGCATGCCCTGGCCGGCCGGACCGGCGATCGAGGCGGGCTTGAAGGTGCCGAGTCCGGTGCGCAGGAATACGACGTTGAAGCCGGCGTCGGGGTGGGTCAGGGACACGAAACCGTCGGCGGACATCGCTTCGGTGAAGCCGAAATGGGTGGTGGCGAATTCCGCGGAGGCCGCGGGGTCGGCCACGTTCAGGGACAGGGCGGTGTCGGTGATCTTCACGGGTACCTCCAGGTGACGGAGACGAGGGTGTGTTCGGGTGCGAGGGAGCCCCAAAACCTTGTGCAGTGTATAGAGTAGCTCGTATCCGACCCGCGGAGGAGAGATTTGCAATGGCGCGCGAACTGCTCGATCTGCTGTGGCGGGACCACCCCGCCGCCCCTCGAGGCGGCGCGCGGGGACCCCGGGCGAAGGTGACCACCTCGCAGGCCGTCGACGCCGCGATCGCTCTGGCCGACACCGAAGGACTAGAGCACCTCACCGTGCGTCGCCTCGCCGCCGAACTCGGCATCTCCGGTATGGCGCTGTACACGCACGTCGGCTCCCGCGACGACCTGCTGGTCCTCATGGCCGACTGTGCGCACGCCAGGCAACCGCGCGCGCCGTACGCCACCGGCCACTGGCGGGCCCGGGTGCGTGAGGTCGCCGACGCCGACCTGACCCTCTACGGCGAACACGACTGGCTCCTCGATATCGCGGACCAGCGAGTGTCGTTGGGGCCGGGGACGATTGCGAAGTACGACCACGATCTGCACGCCTTCGACCACACCGGCCTCGATGACGTGGACCGCGACGCGGCGCTGACCTTCGTCGCGGACTTCACCCGCGCCGCGGCGCGGGCCCGCCGGCCCGATCCCCGCGCGGTGGACATGGCCGAGGTGTGGTCCGCGTGGAGCGAGCGTCTCACGGTCTATGTCGGAGACGACTTCCCGCTCGCGCGGCGGGTCGGCGCGGCAGCCGGTGCGGTGCTGAACTCGTCGTACAGTCCCGGTGCGGCGTGGGAGTTCGGGATCGAGCGCCTGCTGGACGCGCTCGCCGTCCTCGTCGGCACCGCGTCGGACGATCCCGGGCCAACTGTGTAGCAGATTGCTACACTGGGAGGAACGGTAAGGCGCGTCGCGCGAAGGAGTACGTCATGACGAACGTCGTCGACAAGGTAACCAGGTTCTCGTCGGAGCTCGTCGACGCGGCCGCATCCGAAGGTGAACGGGAAAACCGTTCGGCCCGTCAGCAACTCGAACACTGGGCGCGCGTCGGCCGCGAGGTGTCCAACCAGCGGCAGGTCGCGCGGCGCCGCGTCGAGGCCGCGCTCGCCGGGCGGGTACCGCTGCGCGAACTCTCCGACGAAGAAGGCGTGGTGTTCAACGCCGAGATCGCCGCAGCCCTCGAAGAATCCCTCGCGACCGGTCACCACGTCACCGATCGCGCCGCGCGGGGCCTCGCGTCGGTGGTGCTCGACGACCAGGGCCGCGTCGTCAAGCATCTGCCTGACGGCACCCAGATCGTTCTGTGAGGCGACTCGATCTCGTCGTCGGACCCAACGGATCCGGAAAAACGACGTTCGTCGAGCAGCGTCTCGCTCCCCTGCTGCCCGGCAGCGTGTTCGTCAACGCCGATGTGATCGCCAAGCAGCGATGGCCGGACAGCCCCGAGGAACACTCCTACGAGGCCGCGCAGATCGCCTCGACCATCCGCGACACCCTCATCGACCAGGGTGAATCGTTCATCGCCGAGACGGTGTTCTCGCACCCGTCGAAACTCGACCTGATCGACCGGGCGCACCGCGCCGGCTATGTGGTGGTGCTGCACGTGGTGCTGGTGCCCGTCGAACTGTCCGTCGCCCGTGTCGCCGAACGCGTGGTCGAAGGGGGCCATCGGGTCCCCGAAGAGAAGATCCGTTCCCGCTTCCAGCGGGTGTGGCCGCTGGTGGCGGACGCGATCGAGCGGGCCGACCACGCGACCGTCTACGACAACACCGCCGCGGACGTCACCCGCATCGCCGCGCGTTTCGTCGACGGCGACCCGGTCGGGGAGGTGGCGTGGCCGTCGTGGGCGCCGACCGCGCTGACGGGAGCGCCGACCGCACCGACCGCGCAGACCTGACGGCGACCCGGCCCGACGTGCCGGGCGCGGTTCACCGCCGCGATCCGGTACCGATGCGCGGGTACCGCCGCCCTCGCCGCAGGTGCGAATCGCTCTCCTCGAGCCGGGCGCGGAGCACCGCGGCGATGGTGTCCACCGCCGGCGCCGCCACCATCTCGTGGTGTTCGACGTCGAGACGGTACTGGTGCAGCATCCCGTCGACGAGGTCGTGCCACGCGGTGACCGCCGGCACCGAGGTCGACGACCGCAGGGCGGTGAAGAACAGCGCGTCGCCGAGAAAGGTGTCCGGCGAATGACGCCGCACCGCGCGGGTGGCCGCGGCCGACCCGAGGTGCAACCGTTCGAGATGGCGCGGTGTCAGTCCGGTGGGACCGCCGAGCGTGTCCTCGAGCAGGTCCAGCGCATCGTCGTAGCTGGGGTCCGGCCCGCCGTTGGTGGCGACCCCGAGATCGCGGAGCATGTCCTTGACCTCGACCGGCGCCGAACCGCCGGGAACACCGAGATGGCTGTCGATCAGCGCGAGGGTGTCGACGGGGGCTCCGCCGCGTTGCAGTTCGACGGCGACGGCGTGTGCGACGACCCCGCCGAGGGACCAGCCCAGCAGGTGGTAGGGACCGTCCGGCTGCGCGCGGCGGATCTCGTCGGCGTAGCGGCGGGCCAGCGCCGGGATCGATTCGACGATCTCTCCCGTGCTCAGCGCCGGTAGTTGCAGGCCGTAGACGCCGCGCCCGCCGAGCCGTTCGGTCAGCCCGGTGTACGCCCAGGCCAGGCCTGCGGCCGGGTGGACGCAGAACAGCGCCGGTCCGGTGCCGGTGCGGAGCGGGACCAGGATCCGCAGCGCGTCGTCGATGGTGTCCTGCTCCCCCGGTGCGCGCAGATGGGCGGCGAGGTCGGCGACGGTGGGATGGGCGAACAGCACCTGTAGCGGGATCCGCCGGTCCAGGCGGCGGGACAGGTCCGGTACCAGCCGGGTCGCGAGCAGTGAACTGCCGCCGAGGGCGAAGAAGCTGTCGTCGACCGACACCGTGTCGAGCCCGAGGTGGTCGGCGAAGACGTCCGCGACGGTGCGTTCCAGTTCGTCGGCCGGGGCGCGGTGTGCCCCGGAGATGCCGGCGAACTCGGGGACCGGGAGCGCACCCCGATCGAGTTTGCCGGCGGGCGTGAGGGGGATCTCGTCGAGCGCGACCACGGCGGTGGGCACCATGTGCGCCGGGAGGCGGGCGGCGGCGAAGTCCCGGAGCGCGGACGGGTCGGGTGCGGGGACGGTGGTGGCCCGCACGTAGCTGACCAGCACGGTTTCGCCGGACGGTGCGGTGTAGCCGAGGGTGTGGGCGAAGTCGAGGTCGTCGTGGGCGGTCAGGACGGTGTCGATCTCCCCCGGTTCGATGCGGAACCCGCGCACCTTGATCTGGAAGTCGGAACGGCCCACGTAATCGAGCCGGTGGTCGCCGGTCCAGCGCACGACGTCGCCGGTGCGGTACATGCGGGCGCCGGGACGGTCGCTGTACGGATCGGCGACGAACCGGGTGGCGGTCAGGCCGGGCCGGTGGTGGTAGCCGCGGGCCAGTCCTGCGCCGGCGACGTAGAGTTCCCCGGCCACCCCCACCGGCACGGGCCCGAGCCGGGCGTCGAGGACGGCGGCGGTGGCGCCGCGGGTGGGACGGCCGATGGTGACGTGGTCGCCGGCATTCAGCGGCTCCCCGAGCGAGGTCATGATCGTCGCCTCGGTGGGGCCGTACGCGTCGATCATGCGATGCCCGTCGGCCCAGCGCGTCACCAGTTCCGGTGGGCACGCCTCCCCCGCGACGAGCAGCACCTGCAGGTCCGGGACCTGGGCGGGGTCGAGGGACGCCAGCGTGGTGGGCGTGACGAACGCGTGCGAGACGCGGTGGTGCCGCAGCACAGCGGCGAGGTCTTCCCCGCCGTACACCTCGGAGGGCACGAGCACCAGGGTGGCGCCCGCGCACAGCGCCATCATCTGTTCGAAGATCGACGCGTCGAAGCTCGGTGAGGCCAGGTGCGAGACGCGGCTGTCCTGCGCGACCCGCAAATGGTGCCGTTCGTCCGCGGCGAGGTTGCCGAGACCGCGGTGGGTGACGGTCACTCCCTTGGGCCGGCCCGTCGACCCGGAGGTGTAGATGAGGTAGGCGGGATGGTCAGGGCCCAGCGGTGCGGCGCGGTCCGCGTCGGTGACCGGGCCGGTACTGCGGTGTGCCAGGTCGTCGCGGATCTCGTCGTCGTCGAGGACGAGCCACTGCACCGTGCGGGGCAGGTGTTCGAGGTGGGCGGCGACGGTGACACCGAGTGTCGCGGCGCTGTCGTCGAGCATGTAGGCGATGCGGTCCGCCGGGTACGTCGGGTCGACCGGGACGAACGCGGCGCCGGTGCGGGTGGTGGCCCACACCGCGGTGATCTCCTCTGCCGAACGCGGCAACGCGAGCGCGACCACCGTGTCCGGGGCAGCTCCCCGGTCGAGCAGCAACCGGGCCAGCGCAGCGGAGCGCGCCTCGACATCCCGGTAGCTCAACACGGTGTCGCCGTCGACGAGCGCGGTCCCGGTGGGGTTCGCCGCGACGGCGTCGTCGAGCAGGTCCGGCCACAACCGTGTCGGTTCGTCCGCCGGACCGGTGGCGGGCACCAGCGCCGCCCGTTCGGAGTCGGTGAGCAGGTCCAGATCGCCGACGGGGACGCCGGGATCGGTGGTGACGGCGTCGAGGAGCCGGAGGAAGCGGTCCGCGAATCGGGCGACGGTGTCCTGATCGAACAGGTCGGTGGCGTAGACGAACGCGGCGTCCATGCCGCCGGCCGGGTCGGTGGATTCGCCGAGGAGCAGTTCGAGGTCGAAGTTGCACGACTGCGGGTCGAGCTGGACTCCCTCGACGGTCAGGTGCGGCAGTTCGAGGGCAGGCCGTTCGGTGTTGTGGAATTCGAGCGAGACCTGGAAGAGCGGGGAATGCGCGGTCGAGCGGGCCGGTTCGACCGCCTCGACGACCCGTTCGAACGGCAGGTCGGTGTGGGCGAACGCGTCGAGGTCGTCGTGGGTGACGGTGTCGAGCAGGGTGGTGAACGGTGCGGCGCCGGGGACCCGGGTGCGCAGCACGACGGTGTTGACGAACATGCCGATCAGGTCGTCGAGTGCGCGGTGCCCGCGCCCGGCGATCGGGGACCCGATAGCGATGTCGTCGCTGCCGGACAGGCGGGCCAGCAGCACGGCGAGCGCGGTGTGCACGGTCATGAACAAGGTGGTGCCGTGCGCGGAGGCCAGCCGGGTGAGCCGGCTGTGCAGCGCGGGATCGATCGGGAACCGCACGATGTCGCCGCGGAACGACTGCTGGGCCGGCCGCGGCCGGTCGGTGGGCAGGGTCAGCACGTCGGGCAGGCCGTCGAGGGTGGTGCGCCAGTACTCGGCCTGCGCGGCGGCGAGGGACTGCGGGTCGGTGGGTTCGCCGAGCCGGTCGAGTTGCCACAGCGTGTAGTCGGGGTATTGGACGGGCAGCGGTGTCCAGGTGGGGGCTTCGTTGCGGCTGCGGGCCTGGTAGGCGCCGAGCAGGTCGCGGGCGAGCGGGACGGTGGAAGCACCGTCGGCGGCGATGTGGTGCACCACGAGCACGGCGAGGTGCTCGTCGCGGTCGAGGGCGAACACCCGGGCCCGGAACGGGATGTCGACGGTGACGTCGAATCCGGTGGCGAGGAAGTCGGCGACGGCGCTGTACACGCCGTCGGCGTCGGCCGGCACCACGTCGACGGTCAGCGGGACGTCGTCGGCGTCGAGGATGCGTTGCCGCGGCCCGGCGGCGGAGGCCGGGTAGACGGTGCGCAGACTCTCGTGCCGTGCGATGACGTCGTGCAGCGCGGTGCCGAGCGCGGCCGCGGACAGGTGGCCGCTGAGCCGGATGGCGAGTGGAATGTTGTAGGAGGCGCTAGCGGGGTCGAACTGGTTGAGGAACCACAGGCGTTGCTGCGCCGGGGACAGCGGGATGTGGTCGGGGCGGGGCCGCGGAACCGGGCCGGCGGTGTCGCGGCCGGGGGCGGTGTCGGTATCGAGCCGGGTGGCGAGCATCCGCACGGTGGGGGCTTCGAACAGGGTGCGGACGGCGATGTCGCGGCCGAGCCGGTCGCCGAGGCGGGCCACGGCGCGGGTCGCGATCAGGGAGTTGCCACCGATGTCGAAGAAGTTGTCGGTCACGGAGATGCGCTCGAGGCCGAGAACGTCGGCGAAGTCGTCGGCGACCGCGGTTTCCAGGTCGCCGTCGGGTGGCTCGTAGGCGCCGGTGGCGGCCAGGTCCGGGACGGGCAGGGCACGGCGGTCGAGTTTGCCGACCGGGGTGAGTGGGATCGTGTCGAGGACGGTGACGGCGGTCGGCACCATGTGCTCCGGAAGGAGCTGTGCCAGATGGTCTTTGATGTCGTCGGGGTCGATGGCGCTGCCGGCTGCGGGGTGGACGTGCCCGACGAGCACGGTGTCGCCGCTCGGTGCGGTGTGTGCGACGGTCACCGCGAACGACACCGCAGGATGGGCGGTCAGGGCCGCGTCGATCTCGCCGAGTTCGACGCGGAACCCGCGGATCTTGACCTGGAAGTCGGCGCGGCCGAGGTATTCGAGACCGGGACCGTCGTCCGGATCGCCGGTCCACCGCACAATGTCTCCGGTGCGGTACATGCGCTCCCCCGGCGTGCCGTACGGGTCGGCGACGAACCGGGAGGCGGTCAGCGCCGGCCGGGCATGGTAGCCGCGGGCGAGCCCGAATCCCGCCAGGTACAACTCCCCCGCGACGCCGTGCGGGACCGGGCGCAGCGCGGGATCGAGCACCACGGCGTGCACTCCGCGCAGCGGACCGCCGAGGGTGAGCGGGTCGTGGGGACCGAGCGGGTCGCTGATCGCGGCCATGACCGTTGTCTCGGTGGGGCCGTACCCGTTGACGAGGCGGCGGTGTGGCGCCCAGGTGTCGCGCAGTTCGGGGGGCCACGCTTCGCCGCCGACGGCGAGGTCGACGAACGCGGTCAGGTCGGCCGGGTCGAGGGACGCGAGCGCGGCCGGGGTGAGGAACCCGTGGGTCACGCCGGTCTCGCGGAGCAGGCGACCGAGTTCGGCGCCGCCGTACACGTGCGGAGGAATCACGACGAGGGTGGCACCGGACCCGAACGCGAGCAGGTATTCGAAGATCGACGCGTCGAAACTCGGGGACGAGAAGTGCAGGACGCGGGCGCCGGGTCCGGCGCGGAACCGGTCCTGCTGCTCGCGCGCGAAGTTGTCGAGACTGCGGTGGGTGGTGAGCACCCCTTTGGGGCGGCCGGTCGAGCCGGAGGTGTAGATCACGTAGGCGGCGTGGTCGAGGCGCAGCGGCACGATGCGGTCCCGGTCGGTGATCGGTGCCGGATCGGTGGCGGCGAGCGGCCCGGTCAGGGCGGGGTCGTCGAGGACGAGCCAGCGGACCGTGCCGGGCAGGTCGGCGACGTGCGCGGTGGTGGTCAGGCCGACGGTGGCACCGCAGTCGTCGAGCATGAACGCGATCCGCTCGGCCGGGTAGCGGGGATCGGCCGGGACGAACGCCGCACCGGTCTTGGTGATCGCACACAGTGCGACGAGGGATTCGACGGAGCGGGCGATGCCGAGCGCGACGAAGGTTTCCGGCCCGATGCCCTCGTCGAGCAGGACCCGGGCCAGCCGGGTGGAGCGCTCGTCGAGGTCGCGGTAGGTGACGGTGCGGTCGGTGCCGCCGGGGGCGGGGTCGAGCACCGCGACGGTGTCGGGATGCGCGGCGGCCGTGGCGGTGAGCAGGTCGGGCAGGGTGGCGACGCTACCGCCGACCGGTCCGTGGACCGGGGTGAGGGTGCGCCGTTCGGTGGTGGTGAGTACGTCGATGCCGGCGGCGGGTGCGGTCGGGTCGCCGGCGAGCGCGTCGAGGGTGCGGGCGATGCGGTCGGCGATGGTGGTGACCTCGGTGCGGTCGAACACCTCCGGGAGGTACTTCATCCGCAGGTGTACCGCGTCGTCGGTGTGCACCACGACGCTGAGCGGGTAGTGCGCGGCGTCGCGGCCGGTGATGTCGGCGACCCGGATGCCGCCGATGTCGGTGTCGCGGTCGAGGCCGGCGCGTTCGACCGGATACGACTCGAAGACGGTGAGGGTGTCGAAGCGGGCGGCGGCACCGACGTGCCGGTCGAGGGTGCTCAGATCGATGTGGTGGTGGTCGAGCAGCGCGGTCTGTTCCGACCGGACCCGGTCGACGAGCCCGCCGACGGTGTCGCCGGGGCGGACCGCGACCCGGACCGGCACGGTGTTGATGAACAGGCCCACCATCGATTCGATGCCGGCGACCTGCGGTGGACGACCGGAGACGGTGGCGCCGAACACCACGTCGGTGCGGCCGGTGAGCGCTCCGAGGACGAGCCCCCACGCGGTCTGGACGAGGGTGTTGACGGTGACGCCGCGTGCCACGGCGATCTCGTCGAGGCGCGCGGACAGCGTCGGGTCGAGGTCGATGTCGAGGTCTTCGGAGATGCCGGCGCCGTGCGCGGACCGGTGCTGCGGGGCGAGCAGGGTCGGTTCGTCGAGACCGTCGAGGGCATGTCGGTAGGCGTCGATCGATGCGGCCGGGTCACGGTCGGCAAGCCACTGCAGGTACGTGCCGTAGCTGTGCGGACGGTCCAGGACGGCGGGGTCGCCGTCGGTGGCGTAGAGCACCAGCAGTTCGCGGATCAGGACGGGGGTGGACCAGCCGTCGAGCAGCAGGTGATGGTTGGTCAGGGCGACCAGGTGCCGGTCGGGGTGGGTGCGGATGACGGTGGCGCGCAGCAGCGGTGGGTGCGTGGTGTCGAAGCGGGTGTGCCGGTCGGTGTCGAGCAGTTCCGTCGCGGCGGCGTCGGGATCGGGGTCGTCGGTGGTGTCGACGACCGTGAACGGGACGTCGACGTGGGTGGGGACGACCTGCAGGTGGCCGTCGGGGCCGGTGGTGAACGCGGCCCGCAGGTTGGGGTGCCGGTCGAGCAGCATCTCGAGGGCGCGCCGCCACCGGGCGGGGTCGAGGGGGCCGCGCAGGTCGAGGACGAGTTGCACGATGTAGGCGTCGGGGTCGTCCCCGGCGAGCAGCGCGTGGAACAGCAGCCCGGTGTGCAGCGGCGCGGTGGGCCACACCGTGTCGAGAGGCCCGTAGCGCTGTTCGAGATCTTCGATGGTGTCCTGCGGGAGCCGCACCAGTGGCAGGTCGGACGGGGTCAGTCCCCCGGTATGCGGGTTGCGGGTGTGCCGGGTCAGCGCGGTGGCCGCGGCGGTGAACCGGTCGCTCAGTTCGGTGAGGTCGGCGGTGTCGAGCAGACCGGCGGGGGCGGACCAGTGCGCGCGCAGGACCGGTCCGTCGGGGGTGTCGACGGTGACGGCGTTGATGTCGACGACGGCGGCGGCCGGCATGTCGGGGTCCTGGGTGCCGCCGTGCGGGAACCCGGCGACGGGCAGCCACGGGATGTCGGTGCCGCCGCCGGTGCCGGCGGTGGGACGTCCGAGGTAGTTGAAGCTGATCTGGGGTGCAGGGTGGGCGGCGAGCTGGTGGCCGGTGTCGGCGTCGAGGTAGCGCAGCAGCCCGTAGCCGATGCCGTGGTCGGGGACGGCCGCGAGGTGTTCCTTGACGGTTTTGACGGCGCGGCCGGCGGCGCGACCGGCGGCCAGCGCGTCGTCGAGGTCGATGCCGGACAGGTCCAGACGCAGCGGGTGGATGGTGGTGAACCAGCCGACGGTGCCCGACAGGTCGGCGCCCGGGGCGGCGGCGGTATCGCGTCCGTGCCCTTCCAGGTTGAGCAGCACGCTGGTGGTGTCCTCACCGCGGTCGCGTCGCCATCCGGTCACGGCGAGGGCGACGGCGGTGAGCAGGCCGTGGTCGACGCTGCCGTGGAAGGCGGCGGGCACGGTGGTGAGCATCGCGTCGGTGACGGCGGTGGGCAGATCCGCGACGACGGTGGTGACGGTGTCGTTGGTGTCGCGGGCCGGGTCGAACGGCCGGTGGCCGAGCGGCGGGTCGTCGCCGGTGAGCATGTCGCGCCAGTAGTCGGCTTCGGCGCGGCACGCCGGATCGTGGGCGGCGTCGACGAGGGCGTGTGCCCAGCGCCGCACCGAAGTCCCGGCCGGGGGTGGCAGCAGCGGCCCGGCGGGGTCGTCGTGGGCGGCGACACCCCAGGCGGCGGCGAGGTCGGGTACGAGGATGCGCCACGACACGCCGTCGACGGCGAGGTGGTGGACGACGATGAGCAGCCGTCCGGCGCCGCTGGTGGCGTCGAACCACACGATCTGCAGCACGTGCCCGGCGGTCGGGTCGAGACGGTCGGCGGCGGCGTCGAGTTCGGTGGCGGCGAGGGCGAAGAAGTCGTCGGTGTCGGCGGCGCTGGTCACCGGGACCCGGTGGACGACGGTGCCGGCGGTGACGGTGCCGGGTGGGTCGACGTGCAGGCCGTATCCGGCGGGTGAGGCCGGGTCGGGGACCAGGCGGGCCCGTAGCATGTCGTGCCGGTCGAGCACGGCGTCGACGACCGCGGTGAGGGTGGCGTCGTCGAGTTCGGTGGGCAGGCGCAACAGCACCGCCTGGGAGTACCGGTCGAAGTGGCCGCCGCGGTCGAGCATCCAGTGCACGATCGGGGGCAGCGGCAGCGCGCCGACTCCCCCGCCGGGCAGTTCGGGGAGCACCGCGGGGGCGTCGGTGGTGCCGGCGACCGCGGCGAGACCGGCGGGGCTCTTGTGCTCGAACACGGCGCGCGGAGTCAGGTCGAGGCCGAGAGCTTTGGCGCGGGAGACCAGTTGGATGGACATGATCGAGTCGCCGCCGAGGGCGAAGAACGAATCGTCCACCCCGACGGTGTCGAGTCCGAGGACCTGCGCGAACAGATCGACGAGGGTCCGTTCGACGCCGTCGGTGGGTGCGCGGCCGGAACTGGTGCGGTCCGCGAAGTCGGGCGCGGGCAGCGCCCGCCGGTCGAGTTTTCCGGTGGCGGTGACCGGCAGCGAGTCGAGGACGACGAGGGTGGCGGGCAGCATGTAGGCGGCCAGATCGGCCGCGGCGCGGTCGAGGGTGGCGGTTACGTCGAGGTCGGTGCCTGTTTCGGGGACGACGTAGCCGACGATCCGGTCGGTGCCGGACCGGTCGTCGGTGTGCACGACGGCGATGGCGCGGGCGACACCGGGGCAGCGCAGCAGCACCGTTTCGATCTCGCCGAGTTCGATGCGGAACCCGCGCAGTTGCACCTGGAAGTCGCTGCGCCCCAAGTACTCGAGGTCACCGTCGCGGGTACGGCGGGCGCGGTCGCCGGTGCGGTACAGCCGCGCCCCGGGCGGACCGTACGGGTCGGCGACGAACCGGGTCGCTGTCAGGTCGGGACGCCCGAGGTAGCCGTGGCTCAACTGCTCCCCCGACACGTACAGTTCTCCCGCCACGCCGGGCGGTACCGGGTGCAGCCGGGCGTCGAGCAGATGCAACCGCAGTGCGGGCAGCGGATCGCCGATGAGGCTGGCGGTGGCGGTGGCGGCGCGGTGCCGGTCCAGAGCCAGTGCGGTGACGTGCACGGTGGTTTCGGTGATGCCGTACATGTTCACCAGCGTCGGGGCGGTGTCGTCGTATCGGCGGTACCACCGTTCGAGTTGCGCCAGGTCGAGGGCCTCGCCACCGAAGATCACCCGGCGCAGCGGCAGGGGCGCACCGCCGGCGGCGCGGTCGGCTTCGATGAGCTGATAGAACGCCGTGGGGGTCTGGTTGAGGACGGTGACCTGCTCGCGGCGCAGCAATTCCAGGAAGTCCTGGGGGGCGCGGGCGGTGTGGTAGTCGACCACGACGAGCCGGCCGCCGTGGGCCAGGGCGCCCCACAGTTCCCAGACCGAGAAGTCGAAGGCGTAGGAGTGGAACATCGTCCACACGTCGCGGTGATCGAATCCGAACATCTCCCGCGTGTCGTCGAGCAGCGTGACGACGGTGCGGTGCGGCACGACAACGCCTTTGGGCCGGCCGGTCGAGCCGGAGGTGTAGATGACGTACGCGGTGGATTCGGGGTGCAGCGGGCCGTGCCGGTCGGCGTCGGTCAGGGCGGTACCGGGCAGCACGGCGAGTTCCGCGTGCACCTCCGGGCTGTCGAGGTGGATCGCCGGTGCGGGCGTGTCCGGCAGCGACCCGGCGTGATCGTCCGTGGTGACGGTGCACACCGGTTGCGCGTCGCGGTAGATGTGGGCGAGCCGCTCGGCCGGGAAGCTGACGTCGACGGGCAGGTAGCCGGCCCCGGTCTCCAGCACCGCGAGGAGCGCGACGACGAGGTCGGAGGTGCGGGGCAGCGCGACGGCGACGAGGGTGCCCGGCCCGGCGCCGTGGCCGAGCAGCAGCCGCGCCAGCCGGTGCACCCGCGCGTCGAGGTCCCGGTAGGTGAGGCCGCCGTCCGCGGCGGTGACGGCGACGGCGTCGGGATCACGGTCGGCGCCGCGGCGGAACAGGTCGAGCAGGGTGTCGGTGCCGGGGACGCGTAGTGCGTCGGCGCGGCGGGGATGTTCGCCGGGGGCGAGCAGGTCCACGTCGCCGACGGGTCGTTGCGGGTCGGTGGTGACCGCGTCGAGCAGGCGCACGAACCGGTCCGCGAAGCCGGCGACGGTGTCGGCGTCGAACAGGTCGGTGGCGTAGGTGAATCCGCCGGTCATTCCGGACGCGTCCGGCTCTTCCTGCAGGGACAGTTGCAGGTCGAACTTGGCGACGGGCAGGTCGGTGTCGAGTGCGTCGACGGTCAGTTCGGGCAGGTCGAGGTGGGCGCGCTCGTTGTTCTGGAATTCGAGGACCACCTGGAACAGAGGGGAATGGTCGGTGGCGCGGGTGGGGGCGAGCGCGTCGACGAGTTTTTCGAAGGGCAGTTCGGTGTGCCCGAACGCGGACAGGTCGATTTCCCGGGTGCGGTCGAGGTGATCGGCGAACGACAGTCCCCCGGAGACGGGGGTGCGCAGCACCACGGTGTCGACGAACATGCCGACGAGGTCGTCGAGGGCGCGGTGTCCGCGGCCGGCGACGGGGGTGCCGACGGCGATGTCGTCGGTGCCCGACAACCGGGCCAGCAACACCGCGAGCGCGGCGTGCACGGTCATGAACACGGTGGCGCTGTGCGCGGCGGCGAGCGCGGAGATCCGGCGGTGCAGGTCGGCGTCGAGCGTGAATCGCACGATGTCGCCGCGGAAGGTGCGGTGCGCCGGTCGGGGCCGGTCGGTGGGCAGGGGCAGCAGTTCGGGGAGGTCGGCGAGCGTCTCGCGCCAGTACCGGAGTTGGGTGGCGGCCAGGGACTCGGGGTCGGTGGGGTCGCCGAGCAGTGCCTGCTGCCAGAGCGCATAGTCGGCGTACTGCACGGTCAGCGGCGCGGCGGACGGCGCGGAGCCGCGGGTCCGGTCCAGGTAGGCCCCCATCAGGTCACGGGCCAGCGGCGCCATCGATGCCCCGTCCGCGGCGATGTGGTGCACCACCACGGCGAGGACGTGCACGTCGGAGTGGTCGGTGCCGGGGTGTTCGGTGCCGGAATCGGTGTCCGGCTCGTCGGGGAGCACGCGCAGCAGTCGCACCCGCACCGGCACGGCCGAGGCGACATCGAAGCCGGCGGAGACGAACTCGAGCAGCGCGCCGGGCAGATCGGCGGCGGTGATCGGCACCGGGGTGGGGTCGGCGAGAACCCGGCCGGTGTCGGTGACCACCTGATGGGGGCCGTGCTCGTCTTCCGGATACCAGGTGCGCAGGATCTCGTGCCGGTCCAGGACGTCGCCCACGGCGGCGATCAGGGCGGGCAGATCCAGGCGGCCGGTCAACCGGATCGCGAGCGGAATGTTGTACGCGGCGGAGTCGGTGTCGAACTGGTTGACGAACCACATCCGTTGCTGCGCCGGGGACAGCGGAAGGCGCTCCGGACGCGGCCCGGCGGTGAGCGGCACCCGCCCGTGGCCCCCGTGGTCGTCGAGGACACGCACCGCCAGCGCCCGCACCGTGGGTGCCTCGAACAGCGCGCGCACCCCGGCGTCGGTACCGAGCGCGGTGTTGATGCGGGCCACGACACGCGTCGCGATCAACGAGTTGCCGCCGAGATCGAAGAAGTTGTCGTCGACGGAGACGCGCGGGTGGCCGAGGACCTCGGCGACGATCCCGGCGAGGACCCGTTCGACGTCGGAGGTGGGCGCCCGGTAGTCGCCGCCGGTGGCGGCGAGGTCGGGGACGGGCAGGGCGCGCCGATCGAGCTTCCCGACCGGGGTCAGCGGAATCTCGTCGAGCACCACGACGGTGGCGGGCACCATGTGCGCCGGGAGGGACGCGGCGAGATGGGTGCGCAGGGTGTGCGGGTCCGGGTCGGCGGCCGGTTCGGGCAGCACATAGGACACCAGTACGGTGTCGCCGCTCGGTGCGGTGTGCCCGAGGGTGTGGGCGAACACCACCTCGGGGTGGGCGGTCAGTGCCGCGTCGATCTCGCCGAGTTCGATGCGGAACCCGCGCACCTTGACCTGGAAGTCGGAGCGGCCGAGATATTCGACGGTGCCGTCGGAGCGCCAGCGCACGATGTCGCCGGTGCGGTACATCCGCTCCCCCGGCGCGCCGTACGGGTCGGCGACGAACCGGGCGGCGGTCAGGTCGGGGCGGTGATGGTAGCCGCGCGCCACACCGGCACCCGCGATGTACAGTTCGCCGGCCACCCCGGTCGGGACGGGCCGCAGCCGGTCGTCGAGCACCACCTGGTGGAAGCCGATGGCGGGGCCGCCGACGGTGACGGTGTACCCGGGTTGCAGGGGCGCGCTGACGCTGGTTTCGATGGTCGCTTCGGACGGACCGTACCCGTTGAACATCTGCCGGCCCGGCGCCCACCGGGTCACGAGGTCCGGGGGGCACGCCTCCCCCGCGACGACGAGCACCTGCAAGGTGTCCAGGCCCGCCGGGTCGAGCGAGGCGAGGGCGGTGGGTGTGACGAAGGCGTGGGTGACCCGTTCCTCGCGCAGCAACCGGGCCAGTTCGTCGCCGCCGTACACGTCCGGCGGCACGATCACCAAGGTGGCGCCGGCGCAGAACGCCTTGGTGAACTCGAAGATCGAGGCGTCGAAGCTCGGGGACGCCAGGTGCGAGACACGGGCGGTGTGGGTGAGCGTGAAGTGGCTGCGCACCTCGGCGTGCAGGTTGGCCATGCCCCTGTGGGTGACCACCACGCCCTTGGGCCGGCCGGTCGATCCGGAGGTGTAGATCAGATAGGCCGGGTGGTCGAGATGCAGCGGCGCGGTGCGGTCGAGGTCGGTCACGGGCGCATCGGAGGTCTCCTCGATGCGGCGGCGCACGCCCGGATCGTCGAGGATCAGCCACGGCACCGTGTCGGGCAGCGCGGCGGCATGGTCGGTGGTGGTGATGCCGATGGCAGCGGAACAGTCCGCGAGCATGTAGGCGATGCGGTCGGGTGGGTACGCGGGGTCGACGGGGACGAACGCCGCACCGGTCTTGGTCACCGCCCACACCACGGCCGCCGACTCGACCGAACGCGACAACCCGAGGGCCACCACCGATTCCGGTCCGATGCCGGAGTCGATGAGCAGCCGCGCGACGCGCGTGGACCACTCGTCGAGTTCGCCGTAGCTCACCTCGCGGCCCCGGAACGACAGGGCGACCGCGTCCGGCACGATGGCCGCGATCGACGACAGCAGTTCCGGCCACGACTGGGGGGAGACCGGCGGCAGGCCGCGGGCGGGTGCCAGCGCGGCGAGTTCACGTCCGGTGACGATGTCGATGTTGCCGACCGGCACGGTGGGAGTGGTGCCGATGGTCTCGACGATCCGCACGAACCGGTCGGCGAACGACGCCACGGTGGTCTCGTCGAACAGGTCGGTGGCGTAGGTGAACGCGGCGCGGATCCCGGCGGGTCCGTTCTCGTCGGCGGTTTCGGCGATCGACAACTGCAGGTCGAAGTGCGACAGTCCCGGTTGCAGGTCCAGCACCGAGGCGGTCAGCCCCGGCAACCGGACGTCGGGCCGCTCGGTGTCCTGGAACTCGAGCAGCACCTGGAACAGCGGTGAATACGCCGTGGACCGGGGTGGGTCGAGGACTTCGACGAGGCGCTCGAACGGGACGTCCGCGTGCCCGAAGGCGGCGAGGTCGGCGTCCCGGAGATGGCCGAGCAGGTCGGCGAACGTGTCGGTTTCGTCGACGTGGCTGCGCAGCACGACGGTGTTGACGAACATCCCGACGAGGTCGTCGAGGTTGCGGTGGCCACGTCCGGCGACGGGGGTGCCGACGACGACGTCGGTGGTGGCGGCGAGCCGCGCGAGCAGCACCGTGAGCGCGGCGTGCACGACCATGAACACCGAGGCGTCGTGGCGGCGGGCCACCGCCACCAGCTGCCGGTGGGTGGCCGCGTCGACGGTGAACGGCACCTGGGCGCCGCGCAGGCTCTGCTGCACGGGGCGTGGCCGGTCGAGGGGCAGTTCGAGCAGTTCCGGGGTGTCGTCGAGGGTGGTGCGCCAGAACTGGAGTTGCCGGGCGGCGACCGAGGTGGGGTCGTTCTCGTCGCCGAGGATGCGGTGCTGCCACAGGGTGTAGTCGGCGTAGTGCACGGGCAGCGGGGCCCACTGCGGTGGCTGCCCGGCGCGGCGGGCGGTGTACGCGGCCATGATGTCGCGGGCCAGGGGGCCCATCGAGAACCCGTCCGCGGTGACGTGGTGTACCACCAGCACCAGGATGTGTTCGGTTTCGGAGACGGCCAGTACCCGGATGCGGGTGGGGATTTCGGTGGCCACGTCGAATCCGGCGCCCACGATGCGGGCGATCTGCGCGTCGGGGTCCGCGGCGTCGGGGGTGCCGTCGAGCGGCACCACCGCGAATTCGGGCGGGGCCGCGGCGGCGGGCACCACCACCTGCACGGGACCGGCGTCGGTGAACGGGTAGCGGGTGCGCAGGGATTCGTGCCGGGCGACGACGTCACTCACGGCGTGCCGCAGCGCGGTGAGGTCGAGGTCCCCGGACAACCGGAGGGCGACGGCGATGTTGTAGGCCGGTGAGCTGGTGTCGAACTGGTTGATGAACCAGATGCGCTGCTGCGCCGGGGAGAGCGGGATCGGGTCGGGCCGGGGGCCGGCGACCGGTGCGGGCCGGGTGGCGGCGGCGCGGTCGGGGGCGCTCAGGTGCGCGGCGAGGTCGGCGACGGTGGGATGGTCGAACAGGTCCCGGATCCCGACGTCGGTGTCGAGGGTCGCGGCGAGCCGGGCGGCCAGGCGCATCGCGAGCAGCGAGGTGCCGCCCAGGTCGAGGAAGTTGTCGTCCGCGCCGACGGTCGGGCTGCCGAGCAGGTCCGCGAACGCCGCGGCGACGAGTTCTTCGTGCGGGGTGCGCGGGGGCCGGTAGGGGGCGGTGGCTCCGGTGCGTGCCGGTTCGGGTAGCGCGCGGCGGTCGAGTTTGCCGTTGGGGCCGACGGGGAGCCGGTCGAGCACCGTCAGCGCGGCGGGCACCATGTAGCCCGGCAGGCGGGCGGCGGCGAACGCGGTCAGGTCCGCGGTGTCGACGGCGCGGTCGGGTCGCGGCACGACGTATGCGGCGAGTTGGTCGTCCTCGCGCCGGTAGACGACCACGACGGCCTGCGCGACATCGGGGTGGCTGCGCAGCACCTGTTCGACTTCACCGAGTTCGATGCGCAGGCCGCGCACCTTGACCTGGAAGTCGGTGCGGCCCAGGTACATCAGGGCGCCGTCGCGGCGCCAGGTGGCGAGGTCGCCGGTGCGGTACATGCGGCTGCCGGCGGGTCCGTACGGGTCGGGGACGAACCGTTCCGCGGTGGGTGCGGGACGGTCGAGGTAACCGCGGGCGAGCTGGATACCGGCGAGATACAGTTCGCCGGCCGCACCCGGGGGCACGGGATGCAGGCGCGCGTCGAGTACGTAGGTGCGGGTGTTCCACACCGGGGTGCCGATGGGTACCGCACCGGTGTCGGCAGGGCCGGTGGGCCACGCGGTGACGTCCACGGCGGCTTCGGTCGGCCCGTACAGGTTGTGCAGCGCGGCGCCGGGTAGCGCCGCGCGGGTGGCGGCGGCGGTGGTCGCGGGCAGCGCTTCGCCGGAGGCGAACAGCAGCCGCAGCGACCGGCCGCGTCCGGCGGTGACGGCGTCGACGAACACTTCGAGCATCGACGGGACGAAATGCGCGACGGTGACGTGTTGTTCGTCGATCAGTTGCAGCAGGTAGGCGGGGTCGCGGTGGCCGCCGGGGTCGGCGAGGACGAGATGCGCCCCGACCTGCAGCGGCCAGAAGAACTCCCACACCGACACGTCGAACGTGGCGGGGGTTTTCTGGACTACGGTGTCGGCGGCGGTCAGCGGGTACGTGTGCTGCATCCAGCGCAGCCGGTTGACGATGGCGTCGTGTGCGACCGCGACACCTTTGGGCCGGCCGGTCGAACCGGAGGTGAACAGCACGTAGGCGAGGGTGTCGCCGGTCGGGTCGGGCCGGTGCTCGACCGTGGGGGCGGTCGCGGGTGTGGTCGCGGTGTCGAGGCTGTCCAGGTCCAGGACGGGGGTGCCGGGCGGCAGGGTGAGGTGGTCGCGGTCGCGGGTCAGCACCGTCACCGGGTGCGCGGTGTCGAGGACGTAGCGCAGTCGCTCGGGTGGATGCTCGGGGTCGAGCGGCAGGTAGGCGGCACCGGTCTTGACGATGGCGTACATGCCGACGAGCAGGTCGAGGGAGCGGGGTACGGCGAGCGCGACCACCTGTTCGGGTCCGGCGCCGGCGTCGACAAGCACATGGGCGAGGCGGTTGGCGGCCGCGTCGAAGTCGGCGTAGTCGAGGGTGCGGCCGTCCGCTGTGACGGCCGGGGCGTGCGGGGTCGCGGCGACTTGTGCGGCGAACAGTTCCCCGAGTGTCGCGTCGCTGCGCGGCGCGGTGGTGGTGTTCCAGTCGTGGAGGATGCGGGTGCGCTCGGTGGGGGTGAGCAGATCGACGTCGCCGACGGGGGTGGCGGGTGCGGCGACGAGCGCGGCGAGCAACCGCACGAAGCTGTCGCCGAAGGCGACGGCGGTGTCACGGTCGAACAGATCGGTCGCGTACGACAGGGCTCCGGCGAGGGTGACGGGGGTGCCGTCGTCGCCGGGAACATCGCTCAGGAGCAGATGCAGATCGTATTTGGTGGTGGCGGTGTCGATTTCGGCGATGTCGATGGTCAGGTCGCGCAAGGCGAGGTGTGCGGTCTCGTTGTTCTGGAATGCCAGCATCACCTGGACCAGTGGTGAGTACGCCTCCGAGCGGGCGCCGGCGAGGGTGTCGGCGAGCCGGTCGAACGGCAGGTCGGCGTGCGCGAACGCGTCGAGGTCGTCGTCGCGGACGGCGGTGAGCAGGTCGCTGAATGCCCGGTCGCCGCGGATGGTGCTGCGCAGGGCGACGGTGTTGACGAACATGCCCACCAGGTGGTCGAGCGCGGGGTCCCCGCGACCGGAGACCGGGGTGCCGATGGTGATGTCGTCGCTGCCCGACAGGCGTGCCACCAGCACCGCGAGGGCGGCGTGCACGACCATGAACGGGGTGGCGCCGGCGGTGCGGGCGAGCGTGTCGACCGCACGGTAGAGCTGCGGGTCGAGGTCGAAGCGGACGGTGTCGCCGCGGAAGGATTGCCGCGGTGGGCGGGGCCGGTCGGTGGGCAGGGTCGTCAGGTCCGGGGCACCGGCGAGCCGGTCGCGCCAGTAGTCGAGTTGCGTCGCGGCCCGTGACTGCGGATCGGCGGGGTCGCCGAGCAGCCGATCGAACCACAGGGTGTAGTCGGCGTACTGGACGGGCAGCGGTGTCCACGCCGGGGCGTCGCCGTCGATGCGGGCGGCGTAGGCGGAGACCAGATCACGAGCCAGCGGCGCCATCGACGCGCCGTCCGCGGCGATGTGGTGCACCACCACCGCCAGCACATGGTCGTCGTCGGCGGTAGTGAACAGGCGGATCCGCACCGGCAGGTCGGTGGTGACATCGAAACCGGCGGTGGTGAATTCGGCGACGGCGGCGTCGAGGTCGGCGGCGTCGATCGGGACGGCGGTCAGGTCCGGCTCGAGGTCGCCGGTGGGCACGACCCGCTGGATCGGTCCGTCGGGGGTGGCGGGAAAGACCGTGCGCAGCGTTTCGTGCCGGTCGAGCAGGTCGGTGACGGCCGCGGTGAGCGCCGCGGTGTCGAGGGGGCCGGCCAGGTGCAGTGCCACCGGGATGTTGTAGGCCGCGGAGCCGGGGTCGAGTTGGTTGACGAACCACAGCCGCTGCTGCGCGGCCGATACCGGGATCCGGTCCGGGCGCGGCCCGGCGATCAGTGGGATGCGGTCGGTGGGGGCCTCGCCGAGCTGTGCGGCCAGGGTGTGCGCGGTGGGCGCCTCGAACAGTGTCCGCACTCCCAGGTCGGCGCCGAGCGCATCGTTGAGCCGTGAGATCACCCGGGTGGCGATCAGCGAGTTGCCGCCGAGGTCGAAGAAGCTGTCGTGGATGCCGATGCCGGGGACGCCGAGTTGGTCGGCGAACACCTGCGTGATGGTCTCCTCGGTGGCCGTCGCCGGTGCCGTGCCGGCCGGGCCGGCGGTTCCGAACACCGGTTCCGGTAGGGCGCGGCGGTCGAGTTTGCCGACCGCGGTGAGCGGGATCTCGTCGAGTTCGACGAGCGCGGCCGGCACCATGTGGGCGGGCAGGCGGCGCGCCAGGTGCTCGAGGAGTGTGTCGTGGTCGACGGTGCGGCCGGGTTCGGGCAGCGCGTAGGACACCAGGACGGTGTCGCCGGACGGTGCCGTGTGGCCGAGGGTGACGGCGAACGCGATGTCGGGATGGTCGGTGAGGGCGGTGTCGATCTCGCCGAGTTCGATGCGGAACCCGCGGATCTTGACCTGGAAGTCGGAGCGGCCCAGGTATTCGGCGGTGGCGGCGCCGTCGGGGGTGGGCCGCCATCGCACCACGTCGCCGGTGCGGTACATGCGGCTGCCTGCGGGGCCGTGCGGGTCGGCGACGAACCGGGTTGCGGTCAGTCCCGGGTTGCGGTGGTAGCCGCGGGTCACGCCGGGTCCGCCGACGTAGAGTTCGCCGGTCACCCCGGTGGGGACCGGGCGCAGCCGCGCGTCGAGGATCACCTCGTCGACGCCGCACACGGGCGTGCCGATGGTGATCGGTTCGCCGGGGACGAGCGGGTCGGTGATGTTGACGACGATGGTGGTTTCGGTGGGGCCGTAGCCGTTGAACATGCGCCTGCCGGGAGCCCACCGGGTCACCAGTTCCGGGGGGCAGGCCTCGCCCGCCACGGTGATCGCCTGGCAGTCGATCCCGCTCGGGTCGACGGAGGCTAGTGCGGCGGGCGTGGAGAAGGCGTGGGTGATCCGCTCGTCGCGCAGCAACCGGGCGAGTTCGTCGCCGCCGTACACGTGGGCGGGGATCACCACCAGGGTCGCGCCGATGCCGAACGCGGTCATGTATTCGAAGATCGAGGCGTCGAAGCTCGGCGACGAGAAGTGCGAGACGCGGGCCGTGGGCTCGGGGGCGAGCCGCGAGTGCAGTGTCATCGACAGATTCGCCAGGCCGTGGTGCGGAACCACGACCCCTTTGGGGCGGCCGGTGGAGCCGGAGGTGTAGATCAGGTAGGCGGGATGGCCGGTGCGCAGAGGCGCCCGGCGGTCGATGTCGGTCAGTGCGGGCGCGTCGGTGCCGGCGATGCGGGTGCGCACCGCCGGGTCGTCGAGGACGAGCCAGTCCACGTCGTCGGGCAGCGCGTCGCGGTGTGCCCGTGTCGTCAACCCGAGGGTGGAGCCGGAATCGCCGAGCATGTATTCGATCCGGTCGCGGGGATAGGCAGGGTCGATCGGCACGAACGCGGCACCGGATTTCGCGACCGCCCAGATCGCGGCGACGGATTCGAGGGATCGGCCGATTCCCAGCGCGACGTATCGCTCGGGGCCGGCACCGGCCGTGACGAGCATTCTCGCGACCCGGTTGGACCACTCGTCGAGTTCCCGGTAGGTCAGCGTGTCGTCTCCGCAGGCCAGCGCCACCGAGTCGGGCACGATCGCCGCGACGCCGGTCAGGATCTCCGGCAGCGTCTGCGGGGAGGTCGCGGGACGGCCACGTGCGGGCAGGAAGCCGTCGAGTTCGTCGGCGCCGACGACAGGAAGATCACCGAGCGGGGTCGCGGGGGTGGTGACGGCGGTATCGAGGACGCGGGCCAGGCGGGTGACGAACCCTCGCGCGGTGTCTTCGTCCACTGCGTCGGGCCGGTACCGGCCGTGGATGTGCACCCCGTCGCCGCCGGCGGTGAGGCGCAACATCAGCGCGGTGGTGTCGCGCTGCGGGAGTGCTGCGGACGAGTCGGTGAGGCCGACGGCCACGGGGACGGCCACGCCGGTGAGCACCGCGGGGTCGACGTCGGCGTGGGTGGCGGCGTCGCGGGCGAGCCCGCGCATCCGGTTCAGGTACTGCTCGAACGGCACGGTGGGGTCGACGTCGCTGCGCAAGGGCAACACGGCGGTGCCGGACGGGGCGCCGACGAGGGTGTCCCGGCTGCCGGTGAGGACCGAGGTGACCACCGACGTCGCGGCGACCAGCACGGACTCCGGGTCGGCGGCGTGGTCCCGGAGCAACTGTGCGGTGCCGGGCGCGACGGGCAGGTCGGTGTCGAACTCGGCAAGCCCCGTCTCGGCAGCGGCGGAGTCCGGGCCGGCGGCTGCGGGCCGCGGCAAGGCGAGGTGGTCGGGAGCGTCGGCGAGGACGGCCTGCCAATAGGTGGCGGCCTCGGCGGCGCGCGCACGCTGGACACCGATCGCTGCAGTCTCCGGGTCGATCCCGGCGACGGGAGCGTCGCCGTCGGCCTGCAGGAATGCGGTGAGCAGTCCCACGAACCGGCGATGGTGCGCGCGCAACTCCGGGTCGTCGTACCGGTGCGGATTACCTCGGAAATCGATGAAAGTCGTAGCTGGGGTGCCACTTTGGTAGATGTTGACGAGCAGGTCCTCGACCGGTCCGGACGTCATGATGTGGAATTCGCCGCGCAGGTCGCCGAGCAGGATCTCCTGCCGGAAGAGCATCACGTTGATGGTGGGACCGGCGTACGCATGCGGGGCGGTGGTGCCGGATTCCCGGCGGATGTCCTCGATGCTGCACCGCTGGTGCCGCAGCGCCCCGGTCAGTTCCAGCTGCACGCGCCGCACCAGCGCGGTGCGGGTGTCGTCCGGGTCGATGTGCAGGTGCAGCGGTGCGGTGTTGACGAGCATGCCGCCCGACCGGCGGGCCGAGGCGGTGGTGCGGGCGGAGACCGGCAGGTTCACCACCACATCGTCGGTGCCGGACATCCGCGCCAGGTAGCACCCGAACGCGGCGACCACCGCGGCGGTGGACGACGATCCGGCGTCCTCGTCGACGGCGGTCAGGGCAGCCACCAGGTCGCCGGGCAACGGGATGCTCGACAACAACGACACCGGGGCGAGCGGGCCGGTGCGGGTGGCCAGCGACGAGCCGTCCTCGAGGCCGGCGACGCGCTCCATCCAGTAGTCCCGGTCGGAGGCGTACCGGGAGGAAGCCCGGTAGTCGCGGTCCCAGTCGTAGAGGGTGCGCAGGTCGGCGGCGCGCGACGGTTCGGGATCGCGTCCCTCGACGGCCGCGGTGTAGAGCGCGGCGATGCGGTTGACCATGGTCATCGCCGCGTAGCCGTCGAGTGCGACGTGATGGATCCGGCCGTACCAGAGATAGCGGGCATCGCCGACCCGCAGCAGCGTCATGTTCACCAGCGGGTCGTGCGCGAGGTCGACCGGACGGGAGTAGTCCGCCGTCATCCACCGGTGCGCGGCGTCGAGCGGGTCCGGGTCGGCACGGAAATCGACCAGATCGATCGGTTTCGCTGCCAAGGCCGGGTCGACGTACTGGTACGGCTCGCCGTCGACCTCCACGACCCGGAGGTAGGCGGACTGGAACTCGCCCCCCGCGACGTACCCGGCCTGCCGTACCCGGTCGATGTCGAGTTCTCCGGGCAGATCGACGTACTGGGCGATGCAGATCGGCACCTCGGGTGCGAGTTGCTGCGCAAACCAGATCGAGCGTTGTGCGGACGAAAGCGGAAAAGCATCGAGTGGTAGCTGCAGACGACGCTGTCGCAACGACATGTCCCCTCCGAGAGCGATGTTGGCGTAAACGGCGCGCCCCCGACATCGCGTCGGGGCCGATGCTCGTCGAACTTCTCTCGCCGAGACCGGCCCCCGTGTCGTGTTCCCGGGTGTAACCGGGAGCACTCCCCCAAGTTAGACCAGAATGGCGCGGGATTGCCCGCATTCGGTCAGAGGTAGCCGGAAATACATCGGATATCGAAATTCGATCTTGGATGTGCGCGGAATTCTTTACCGAACATTTCCTCGACCCTGTCACAACAATTACGCGAAATGTCCCGGAAGCGTGCCGGCGGCGCACCTGATCTTCCGGTGTGGGGTAAATGTCCCGAATGCTCGGAGATATCAGCGAAATCCCCCGGAGCGGAGGGGTGAATCCCTATCCTCAGGTTTTGGTACCCCCGTACGCGTCAGAAGGTTTCCCGCTGCCGCGCACGTCCGCGTCACGCACTCCCGCCTCACCGTGTGCCCGGGCCCCGTCGCCCGCGGATCACGCTGCTCGCCGCCTTCCCGCACGACTTCTCACAGCCGACCCGAAGGAGCCTCAGATGCCGCGTCGCCGGACCGTTCGTATTCTCGGCGCCCTGTTCGCCACCGCACTGGCCGTCGCCCTGCCCGCGCAGGCCGCCGCCGAGCCCGCCCCGCCGGGCCTGCCCCTCGACCAACTGCGGGCCGCTGCCGCACCCGACCCGGACGCCCTTCGCGCCGTGGACGACATGCTGGGCGCCGGAACGGGGTCGGCGCTGTTCGCGCCCCCGCCGCGCAACACTCCGCAGCCGTTCATGCAGCCCGCCCCCACCCTCGGACCCGGCTGCGGTGGCGGCATCGTGCCGTACGCCATGACCACCGGATGGGTGCAACCGGGCCCCAACGTGAACCCGGACGTGCAGATCGGGCAGCTGAAGATCTTCGTCGCACCGACCATCCCCGTCACCCCTGCGGCCGCCGACCTCAAATTCGTCTGGCTCAACATGGAGACCTTCCGCGGCGGCATCGAGACCCTCGACGACAAGGCCGGCGGGGTGCCGCAACTGTCGAAGACGGTCAACACCGGCACCGGCCCCGTGCTGGCGGCGCTGTTCGGTTCGATCAACTACACCAATGGTGCGTTCTGCCAGGTGGTGTTCACGATGGGCGGGTTCTTCGCCTGACGCCCGGCCGGGCGGGTTCGGTCAGCGGATCCGCTCGGCGTCCCGGGCGAGGGACACCAGATCGGTACACAACCGGCCCAGTTCCACCGCATCGGCGCCCTCGGCAACCGCAGTGGCGACATCTTCGGCGGCGCAACGCACCAGATAGGCGCGGTCCGCCAGCGATTCCACCTCGGCGGCGGTGAGTACCACCGCGTCCTCGGGCAGCCCCGCCTCGCGGGTGGTGTTGCGTTGCTCGTACGCGCGTTGCCGGCACGACTGCCGGCAGTACCGGCGGCGCCGGCCCGTCCCGATCTCCGGGACCGGACGTCCGCACCACAGGCAGCTGCCCGGCGGACGGGTGCGGTCGGTCATGTCCGGACACTTTACCGACGCTGAGGAGGCGGCCGGTAATGTGGTGTATCCGGCCTCGAGGCGGGCCGCGGGAACGGAATCGGCCCCGTCGACGTTGACATGAGGTGAACGTTGATCCCGCGTGGGCGCCCGCCTGCAAGGCGGACCCACCAGCGGGTGGAGCACACAAGAGAGGACACCACCATGGCAGATCGTGTACTGCGAGGCAGCCGGCTCGGCGCGGTGAGCTACGAAACCGACCGTGACCACGATCTGGCGCCGCGGCGGATCGCGCGCTATCGCTGCGACAACGGCGAAGAGTTCGATGTTCCGTTCGCCGACGAAGCCGAGATCCCCGGCACCTGGATGTGCAAGAACGGGCTGGAAGGCACCCTCGTCGAGGGCGCGGCACCCGAGCCGAAGAAGGTCAAGCCGCCGCGCACGCACTGGGACATGCTGCTCGAACGCCGCTCCGTCGAAGAACTCGAGGTCCTGCTGCAGGAACGCCTCGATCTGATCAAGGCGAAGCGCCGCGGCGCCTGACAGGCCGCCGGCACCACCTCCGAATGCCGTTGCGGGACTTGTTCCCGCAACGGCATTGGCCTTTCTGTCTGCGGTATCGCCCGGCACGATTTTCAGTCCCGGACGCAATTGCATTGCGGAGTGGCACAAATCCATCAATTGTCGGCACCCCGTTCGGCTGCGTGCAATCATGAGCGAATACCAACCGACGAGTCGGGCACCGTCGAACACTTCACGATCCGACCCCCACCCCGGGGGCTGCACAGGGGTGAGCGCACGTGAACGACAGGCAAACCGCGGCGGACACGACGACCGCACCGACACCGGAAACCGAACTCGATGCTCTGCGCACCGAACTCGACCGAGTCGACCGCGCACTGCTCGACGACGTCCGCGACCGGCTGGCGCTGTGCGCCCGCGTGGCGGAACTCAAACGGCGCCACAACATCGCGGTGCTCCAACCCGACCGGATGCAGACTGTGCATCGCCGCGCCCAGGACTACGCGCACCGTAACGGACTGTCCGGTGACTTCGTGGAAGCGCTCTACACCCTGCTCATCGGAGAAGCCTGCCGGCTCGAAGACGACATCGTCGCCGCCGCGGGCGCCGACGCCGGTCCGCGCCCGGCGCTCTCCGGGGACCCCCAGATCTGAGGCCGCCATGTCTGCGCCGCCACCGACCCGAACCCTGCTGGTCGACAACTACGACTCGTTCACCTACAACCTCTACAGCGTGCTCTCCCGCGTCAACGGAGTTCCCCCGGTCGTGGTCACCAACGACACCGTGTGGGACGAACTGGGGCTGCACCGGTTCGACAACATCGTCGTCTCCCCCGGCCCGGGACGCCCCGACCGGCCCCGCGACTTCGGGATCAGCGACCGCATCCTCGCCGACTCCGGGCTCCCGGTCCTGGGCGTGTGCCTCGGCCACCAGGGGTTGTGCCACCTGTTCGGCAGTGCCGTGGTGCCCGCACCCGAGCCGGTGCACGGCCGGATCAGCCGGATCGTGCACGACGGGACCGGTCTGTTCGCCGGGATCCCGTCCCCGTTCGACGCGGTCCGCTACCACTCGCTGATCGCCGAGCACGTCCCCGACCAGCTCGTCGCCACGGCCTACACCGACGACGGGCTGCTGATGGCGGTCGAGCACCGGAACCGGCCGCTGTGGGGAGTGCAATTCCATCCCGAATCGATCTGCACCTGCTACGGCACCGAACTGCTCGGCAACTTCCGGGCCGCCACCCCGGCCCGGACACCGATCACCGTCAGCGCCCCGCCGCCACCGGAACCCGCCCCACCCCGATATGTGCTCGACACCCGGGTCCTCGACTTCCACCCGGCGCCGCACGCCGTCTACGAAACGCTCTTCGCCGACGGCCCGCACAGCTTCTGGCTCGACGGCTCCGTCACCACCGAACCCGGCTCCCGGTTCACGGTGATGGGCGACGGGTCCGGCCCCCGCGCCGAGTTCGTCACCTACAGCGTCGCCGAGACCCTGGTGCGCGAACACCGTGCCGGTGCTCCCGTCGCCGAATACCACCGCACCTTCTTCGACCACCTCGATGCGCGGCTCGCCGAACGGCGCATCACCCCCCGCGACGATCTGCCGTTCGCGTTCGCACTCGGATACGTCGGCTACCTCGGTTACGAACTCAAGGCCGACGCCGGCGGGCAACTGGTCCACACCTCCCCGATCGCCGACGCCTCGATGGTGTTCGCGGACCGCGCGGTCGTCCTCGACCACGAGGCGGGCCGCTGTTATCTCCTGGCGTTGTCCGACGAACCCGACGATCCCGCTTCCGTCGCGTGGTTCGACGCCACCGCCGCGGCGCTTGCCGCGCTCGCCGACACCGATGTTCTCGCCCCGACGGCGGTGCCGCTGCTGCGTGACGAAGACGATCTGCAGATCCGGTTGCGGCACACACCGGCGCACTACCTGGAGATGATCGAGCAGTGCCAGAGCGAGATCCGCAGCGGCGAGACGTACGAGGTGTGCCTGACCAACACCGCGACCGTCGACCGGACCATCGACCCGCTGCGCACCTACCGCACTCTGCGGGAGATCAGCCCCACCCCGTACAGTGCGCTGCTGGACTTCCCGGAGGTGGCGGTACTCAGCGCCTCCCCGGAACGGTTCCTGCGGATCGGCACCGACGGCATCGTGGAGTCGAAACCGATCAAGGGCACCCGGCCCCGGGGCCGCAGCGCAGCCGAGGACGCCGCACTGCGCGACGGTCTGCTCGTCAGCGAGAAGGACCGCTCCGAGAACCTGATGATCGTCGACCTGGTGCGCAACGACCTCTCCCGGGTGTGCCAACCGGGTTCGGTGCACGTGCCGAAACTCTTCGACATCGAAACCTATTCCGCCGTACACCAACTCGTCTCCACCGTGCGCGGGACCCTGCGCCCCGACGTTACCGCCGTGGACTGTGTGCGCGCCGCATTCCCCGGCGGGTCCATGACCGGCGCACCGAAACTGCGCACCATGGAGATCATCGACAAATTCGAGGACGGTCCGCGCGGGGTGTATTCCGGGGCGATCGGCTACCTGTCCCCCACCGGCACCGCCGACCTGTCGATCGTGATCCGCACGATGGTCGCCACCGACCATCAGGTCACCTTCGGTATCGGCGGCGCGATCGTCGCGCTGTCGGACCCGGACGACGAACTCGAGGAAACGCTCGTCAAATCGCTGGTGATGCGGCGCTGCCTGGCCGAGACCGACGCCGATCCCGCCGACGGCAACGCCGCACTCCGCGCCCGACCCGACGGCACCGCGCCGTGACCGCCGGCGGACCAGGCCGCGTCGTCGTGGCGGGGGGCTGCGGTGCGGTCGGCGCGATGCTCACCGCGGCCCTGTCCGGCGACGGCCACCGCGTGCTGGCGATCGACCCCGGCGCTCCGGCCCCGACGACCAGCACAGCCGGCGCCGCGGTGCTGCCCGGTGACATCGCCGCGCCCACCCCGGACGTCGCGGCGGCGGTGCGCGCGGCGCCGACGGTGATCCTCGCCGTCCCCGACGCCGTCGCCGTGGCCGCGCTGCCCGCCCTGGCCGGGTTGCTGCACCCCGAGGCGCTGCTGGTGGAGACGTTGTCGGTGAAAACCCCGTTCGCTGCGGCGCTTGCGACCTGCCTCCCGGACCGGGAGGCGCTCGGTATCAATCCGATGTTCGCTCCGGCGCTCGGCTGGGCCGGGCGCCCCGTGCTCGCGGTGCGGCACCGGGACGGTCCCGCAGTCGGGGTGTTCGTCGACGCGGTCGACCGCTGGGGTGCGCGGGTCGTGGAGGTCGGCGCCGCCGAGCACGACCGCGCGACGGCGACCACTCAGGCGCTGACCCACGCGGTGGTTCTCGCCTTCGGCGGCGCCCTCGACCGGCTGGGACCACCGACGGCCGCGACCGCCGCTCCCCCGCCGCACGTGCTGCTGCGGGCACTGCTCGCCCGGATCGCGTCCGGCACACCGGCGGTGTATCACGAGATCCAGGTGGCCAATCCGTACGCCGTGGACGCCCGCCGCGCCCTGCGCGCCGCCCTGGACGACCTCGACGCGGCCGAGGACCCGGACCGGTTCGCGGCGCTGACCGCACGCGGCTACCGCGCCCTCGGCGACGACCGCGAGCAGTACCGGGCACTGTGCGGGGAACTGTTCGGCCTGCTCCCGTCGGACCTGCACGAACCGGACGCCGTGCGAAACGGGGTGTCGCCGTGACCGATCGCGAGGCAGCGAAGCTGCGGGCCCGGCTGCGGCCCCCGGAGCTTCCCGGCAACGACACCGGCGACCCGGTCGCCGCCGCGGTGATTCGCGGCCTGACCCGGTCGTGGCCGCGGCGCGCTGCGGTGAAGAAATCCGAACCCGACCTGGATGCGCTGTTCGAACCCGCGCGCGACGATTTCCCCGACACCCTGCTGCCGTTCCACACCCATCCCCGGTACCTCGCACTCGACGAGCCCGCCCGCGCGCGGCTGCGGGCGTGGGGGTGGATCGCCTACAACAAGAACGTCATCGACATCGAGCAGTACGTGGTCAATCCCGGTTTCGGGCTGATCACCTCCGACGTGTTCGGTCTCGCTCCGCCGGACACCGTGGTCGTCGGGGTGATGCAGGCGATGGTCGACGAGCAGTACCACACCCTCATGCACCAGAACGCCAATGCGCTCACCCGCCGCGGGCGTGGCTGGGCATTGCCCGACGCGGTGCTCCCCGCGTGCCGCACCCTGCGCGCACACCGCGCGGAGTTGCAGCGCGCCGTCGATCCGCGGCACGCGGCGCTGGTGCAACTGGCGTTCACCACGGTCGCCGAGACGTCGATCAGCGCGTATCTCGCGCTGTTCACCGGCGACGAGACCGTGCAACCGGTCAACCGGGCCACCGTCGCGGTCCACCGGCGCGACGAACTGTGCCACGCCACCCTCACCGGGGAATTGTTCACCACGGTGTTCGCCGAACTGGACGCCGCAGACCGTGAGTTGTTGTTCGACGCGCTCGCCGCCGGGGTCGATGCCTTCACCGGCGGCGACATGACCACCTGGGCGGCGATCGTCGCGCACGAACAGGTCCCCGGCGGCCGGGAACTGATCGCGGACACCGCCGCGGCGACCGCGCACCAACCGGTGGTACAGGACTGCAGCGCGATCCGCCGCCTGTGTGCGTCCGTCGGCGCCGGCGACACGTTCGACGCGCACCGTGCCCGGCGAGGCCGGTCCTGACCGTGCGCGGCCGGTTCCGTCCGGGCCGCGGCCGGTCCGGCGGTCAGTTGCGCTGCAGCAGCGCCCGCACCCGCTCGTAGCGGCTGCGCAGCCCCCACAGCGTCACCCGCAGCAATGCCTCCTGCACGATGTTCCCGCTCATCTTCGACTCGCCGATCTCCCGTTCGGTGAACGTGATCGGCACCTCGGCGACGGTGAACCCCGCCTGCAGCGTCCGCCACGCCAGATCCACCTGGAAGCAGTAGCCGTGGGAGGCGATCGCGTCGAGATCGAGGGTTTCGAGCACCTCGCGGCGGTAGGCGCGGTATCCCCCGGTGATGTCGCTGACCTTCACCCCGAGCGCGAGACGCGAATAGATGTTGCCGCCGCGCGAGAGCACCTCGCGGTGCCACGGCCAGTTCACCACGGTGCCACCCGGCACGTACCGGGAGCCGAGCACCAGATCGGCGCCCGCGTCGACGCGCTCGAGCAGCAGATGCAGCTGTTCGGGGGCGTGGCTGCCGTCGGCGTCCATCTCCACCAGCACGGTGTAGTCGCGGTCCAGTCCCCATCGGAACCCGGCGATGTAGGCGGCGCCGAGCCCGTTCTTCTCGGTGCGGTGCATCACGTGGATGCGGTCGTCCGCGGCGGCGAGGCCGTCGGCGATCGCACCGGTGCCGTCGGGGCTGCCGTCGTCGACGATCAGCACGTCGGTGCCGGGCAGGGCGGCGTGCAGCCGCTCGACGATCCGACCGATGTTGTCGCGCTCGTTGTACGTCGGAATGATCACCAGGGTGCGGGCGCTGGGTGCGCTGTCGTTCCCGGCCGGCGTCGCCGATGCCATCAAAGGTCCTCCCTGTCGAACCGGCCGGGGGCCGGTGCTCCTGCGGTGCCGGACGCGGGGTGTGCTCCCGGACCGGCGTTCTGACGTCGGCTACGCACGAGGGCGAGACCGGCGGCGACCACGGCACCGACACAGAGCACGAGCTCCGGGATCGGTCCGAGCCGACTTGCCAGCGTAACGTCTGCCCGCAACGGCACCTGCGCCACCAGGGCTGCGGGCTCGAACAGCGGGGTGCGTTGCTGCACCGACCCGTCCGGATCGACGATGGCGCTGACCCCGCTGGTGGCGGCGACCACAACGGTGCGGCCGTGTTCGACCGCCCGCACCCGTGACATCGCCAGCTGCTGATACGTCATCTCGGTGTCGCCGAAGGTCGCGTTGTTGGTGGGCACCGCGAGCAGTTGCGCACCCGCGTCCACCGAGTCGGAGAACGCCCGGTCGAAGGCGACTTCGTAGCAGGTCGCGACCCCGATGGTGATGCCGTCCGCGGTGACCGCCCCGTCCCCGTCGCCGGGTACGAAGTTGCCCGCCCGGTCGGCGTACTCGGAGAACAGACGGAAGAACGAGCGGTAGGGCAGATACTCCCCGAACGGCTGGATGATCCGTTTGTCGTGCTGCTCTCCGGGTCCGGCTTCCGGGTCCCACACGATCACCGAGTTGCTGGTGGTGCCGTCGTCGTTGCGGAGCACCGTGCCGACCAGGATCGGCGCCTGTACCGCTGCCGCCGCGGCCGTGATGTCGCGGGCGGCGTCGGCGTTGCGCAGCGGGTCGATGTCGGATGCGTTCTCCGGCCAGATCACCACATCGGGTTGCGGCACCGCGCCGGCGCGCACGTCCGCGGCCAGTTCCAGGGTCCGCGCCACATGGTTGTCGAGCACCGCTTTGCGTTGCGCGTTGAAGTCGAGGCCCAGTCGCGGCACGCTGCCCTGGATCGCCGCGACCGTCACCACCGGCGAGTCGGCGGGGTCGGTGCGCAGCAGCGGCCATACCGCCAGCGCGGCCAGTGGCGCGAGCGCTGCCCACGCTGCGGCCCGCACGGCGCCCCGCCGGTCGAGGCGGGCACCGTTGCTGCGCACGACGACCGAGACCAACGCGGCGAGACCGGTGCCGGTCAGCGCCACGGCAAACGACACGAGCGGGGCGCCGCCGAGCGCGGCGAGGGACACGAGCACCCCGTCGGGCTGCCCGAACGCGAGCCGCCCCCACGGGAATCCGCCGAACGGTACCGACGCGCGCGCGAATTCGGTGGCGCTCCACGCTGCCGCGATCCACAACGGCGCAGCGGGCAGGGTGCGCAGATGCACCGCCAGTGCCCCGAACAGGCCGACGAACACCGCCTCCGCGGCGGCGAGCGCCAGCCACGGCAGCGGCCCCACATAGACCCCTACCCAGGGCAGCAGCGGTACCAGGAACCCGAGTCCGGCGAGGTAGCCGTATCCGAAACCGGCGCGTCGCCGCATCGGTTGCACCGTGAGTACCGCGGTGAGCAGGGCGATGCCGACCGGTGCGAGGAACCACAGCGGTCGCGGCGGGAAGCTTGCGAACAGCAGCACTCCGGCGAGCAGCGCCGCGGCCATCCGCAGGCCCACCACGGTGGCGGTCCGCCTCCGTGTCGGGCCGGCCGGTGCGGTCACCGTGCGTACACGACGTGGCCCCGGTGCACGCTGCGCACCAGTACCGGATCGTCGGTGCCGTCGGCGAGGTCGGGCAGCGGCGCGACCCGCGAGCGCGGGTCGGTCGACCAGCGCTGCACGCTGTCCTTGGGGGCGCGTATCACCAGGTCCCCCGCCTCCCACAGCGCGTACGACGCCGGGGCACCCGGATCGAGAGTTCCGGCCATCCCGTCGCGCACGCCACCGGCGCGCCACGCACCGCGGGTCGAGGCGGCGAATGCGGCTCGCGGTGAGATGCCGCTTCCGGGGGTGCGGTGATGCACTGCGGCGCGCAGCATCTGCCAGGGCCGGGGCGGAGTCACCGGCGCGTCGGAACCGAACGCGAGGGACATCCCGGTCGAGGCGATACCGGCGAACGCGTTGAGGGTCGCGGCGCGCGCCGTGCCCAGGCGCTGGGCGTACATCGCGTCGGGTCCGCCCCACAACGCGTCGAACATCGGTTGCATGCTGGCGATCACGCCGTACCGGGCGAGCTGTTCGGCTTGTGCGCCGGTGATGGACTCGACATGCTCGAGACGGTGGCCGCGTGCACCGACCGCCGGTCCGCCCAGTTCTGCGGCGACCGCGTCGAATGCCGCCACGGTGGCGGCGACGGCGGCGTCCCCGATGACGTGGAATCCGGCCTGGATGCCGGCGGTGGTGCAGGCCCGCACGTGGTCGGCGAGTTCCTCGGTGCTCAGGTACGCGGTGCCGTGGCAGTCCGGCCGGTCTGCGTACGGTGCGGCGAGCCACGCGGTGTGCGAACCGAACGCGCCGTCCACGAACAGGTCACCGCCGAGTGCGTGCGCACCCGTCGCGGCGAGCAGGGCGGTGGCGTCGTCGGCGGTGCGGACCGCCTGTCCCCAGTAGCCGCGCACCTCCACCGGGTGGTCGGTGGCGAGCAGTTCGGTGAAATCGTCGCGGCCGGAGATGTCGGGGCCGCCGCATTCGTGGACGGCGACGATGCCGTGCGCGGCGAAGTCGTCGAGCGCGGCGTGGCGGGCCTCGGCCCGTTGCGCTGCGGTGAGCCCGGTGCGGGCCGCGGCGCGCACCGCGTGGTGGGCTGCGGCGGTGACCGGGCGCTGCGGGTGGTAGCCGCCGAGCATGTCGAGCGCGCCGGCGGCCACGCGCAGCGCCGTGGAGGCCGCCGCCGAATGTGCGTCGATCCGTCCCAGGTACACCAGGCGGCCGGGTGCGGCGGCGTCGAGTTCGTCGGTGGTGGGCGGGGTGGGATCGGGCCAGCGGGTTTCGTCCCAGCCGTGCCCCCAGATCACGGCGTCGTCGCGGCCGGCGGCGTACTCCCCTACCCGGCGGAGCACGTCGTCGCGGTTCGCGGCGCCGGTGAGGTCCAGTCCGGTCAGGGCGAGCCCGTGGGCGGTGACATGCACGTGGGTGTCGACGAATCCCGGTGCGACGAACGCGCCGTCGAGGTCGACGATCTCGGCGTCGGGGTGCAGGACGCGTCCGGTGCGGTCCTGCCCGACCCACACGATCGTTCCGTCCGTGACGGCCATCGCGGTGGCGTCGGGTGCGCTCGCGCTGTAGATGCGGCCGCCGACGAAGAGCTGGGTGTGCGGTGCTGGACTCACAACTGCCCAGTCTGCCCCGTCACGGGCGGCGGGGCTGCCGCGGGGTCTCGACGATCTCCCCTTCGAGGATTTCGCCGTCCACCACGTCCGGCCGGGTCGTGCCGACGGGGCCGCGGCCGGGGCCACCGGGCAGATGGGGCGCCGCCCCGACGACGGTGTTCTCGACGACCTGACCGTCGACCACCACCAGGCGTTGTCCGCGCCAGGTGGCGGCGTGGGTGCGGGCGGTGCGGGCGGCCACGGCGCGCACCACCGGGCGGAGCAGTGCGCGGCTCGGCAGCAGCAGCACGATGCCCAGGACGGTGGTGATCAAGCCGGGAAGCAGCACGAGGCCGGCTCCGGCGCCGATGAGCGCACCGTCGGTGAGCATCTTGTCGGGTGAGCCGGTGGGCGGGAGGGGGCCACTGCGGAGCCGGCCGAGTCCGCGCAGCGCGCGGCGGCCCTGGGCGCCGAGCACCAGATACCCGGCGACGTTGACAGCCAGGAAGATCAGCACGGTGGCGAGGGCGCCGACGGTGGAGCCGAGCCAGGCCAGCACAGCGATCTCCGCGGCGACGTAGACGACGAACAGCAACAGGTACACGCGGGGTCCTTCCGTACGCCGGGTCCGGCGCGAACGTCTCTCGGGCGAGGGACTCGTCTGTTCAACGTACGAGAAGCCGAGTTTGCTCCCGGCGCGGCGCACAGACGCGGAGCCGATCCGGTCGGCGTGCTCGCCCCATGATCGAATGGCGCGCATGGATGTGGGCGACTGGGCCGTGCTGCTGGCCGCGGCGACGGCCGCCGGATGGGTCGATGCGGTGGTCGGCGGCGGCGGGCTGATCTTGTTGCCGGCGCTGCTGCTGGTCGCGCCGCAGTTGGCGCCGCAGGCGGCGCTGGGCACCAACAAGCTCACCGCGATCTTCGGGACCGGCGCGGCGGTGTGGACCTTCGCGCGCCGGATTCCGTTGCGGTGGTCGGTGCTGGCGCCGGCCGCGCTGGTCGCGGCGGTCTTCGCCGGGGCGGGCGCGGCCGCGGTGTCGCTGATCGACCGCGAGGTGTTCATCCCCATCGTGATCGTGGTGCTCGTCGGGGTGGCGGTGTTCGTCGCGGCCCGGCCCAAGCTCGGCTCCGGAACGGAGCAGCACCGCCCGAGCGCGACACGCATCGTGACGGTGATCGTCGGCGCAGCCGCGGTGATCGGGTTCTACGACGGCATCCTCGGCCCGGGCACCGGCACCTTCCTGATCCTCATCTTCGCGGCGATGCTCGGCAGCGAGTTCGTCAAGTCCGCCGCGATGGCGAAGGTGATCAACCTCGGTTCGAACGTGGGCGCACTGGCGGTCTTCGCGATCGGCGGGCACGTGTGGTGGACCCTCGGGCTGACCATGGCGGTGTGCAACGTCGCCGGGTCGATGCTCGGCTCCCGGATGGCGTTGCAGCGCGGTGCCGGGTTCGTGCGGGTGGTGCTGCTGGTCGTGGTCGTCGCGATGGCGGTGCGGCTCGGCTTCCAGCAGTTCGGGTGAGACAGTCGCTACGGTAGGCCGGTGACCGGTGTGGACGACGATTTTCTGGCCCTGCCGCTGCGGGCCGCCGCCGATGCGGCACTGTCGGTGGCTCGCGCCGCCGGGGCCACGCATGCCGACGTGCGGGTGCAGCGGGTACGCACCCACTCCCTGACGCTGCGCGACGGAGCGGTGCAGGCCGCGGTGGACGGCACCGACTGTGGGCTCGCGGTGCGGGTCCTCCTCGACGGCACCTGGGGGTTCGCGTCGCACCCGGTGCCGGGACCGGCGGGGGCGGCGGACGCGGCGGCGCGGGCGGTGGCGGTCGCCCGGGCGGTGCGGCCGCTGAATCGGGACCCGGTGCAATGGGCGGACGAGCCGGTGTACCGGGACGCGGTGTGGACCTCCTCGTACGAGATCGACCCGTTCGCCGTGCCCACCGCCGACAAGGTGGCGCTGCTCGGCGATTTCTCCCGCCGCCTCCTCGACGCGGCCGGCGTCGACCACGTCACCGCCGGCGTGGAGGAGGTCAAGGAGCAGACGTTCTACGCCGATCTGGCCGGATCGTCGATCACCCAGCAGCGGGTGCGGGTGCACCCCCAACTCGAGGCCGTCACCGTGGACCGCCGGGCGGGCACCTTCGAGTCGATGCGCACCCTGGCGCCGCCGGTCGGGCGCGGCTGGGAGTACCTGAGTTCCGACACCCACTGGGACTGGACGGACGAACTGGACCGGCTCCCCGGCCTGCTGGCCGAGAAAGCGCAGGCACCGTCGGTGACGGCCGGTCCGACGGACCTGGTGATCGACCCCACCAACCTGTGGCTGACCATCCACGAATCGGTCGGGCACGCCACCGAGTACGACCGGGCGATCGGCTACGAGGCCGCGTACGCCGGCACGTCGTTCGCGACCCCGGACCGGCTGGGCACGTTGCGGTACGGCAGCGACGCGATGCATGTGACCGCCGACCGCACCACCGCGCACGGCCTCGCCACCACCGGGTTCGACGACGACGGGGTCGCCGCCCAGTCGTGGGATCTGGTGCGCGACGGGGTGCTCGTCGGCTATCAGCTCGACCGGGCGTTCGCGCCGAAACTCGGGGCGGCGCGATCGAACGGCTGCGCCTACGCCGACTCCGCCCACCACGTGCCGATCCAGCGGATGGCGAACGTCTCGCTGCAACCGGACCCCGTCGTCGATCGCAGCACCGCCGACCTGATCGCCGGTGTCGAGGACGGCCTGTACGTCGTCGGGGACCGGAGCTGGTCGATCGACATGCAGCGCTACAACTTCCAGTTCACCGGTCAGCAGTTCCACCGGATTCGCGGGGGCCGGCTCGTCGGGCAGGTCCGCGACGTGGCGTATCAGGCGACCACCACCGAGTTCTGGGGTGCTCTCGAGGTGGTCGGCGGGCCGTCCACCTGGCGACTCGGCGGCGCCATGAACTGCGGGAAGGCGCAACCGGGCCAGGTCGCCTCGGTCAGCCACGGGTGCCCGTCGGTGCTGGTGCGCGGCGTCAACGTGCTCAACACCGTGCAGGAAGGCAGCCGATGATCCCCGCAGCGGATCTCGTGGAGGTGGCGCTCGCCGCGTCCACGGCCGACGAGACGATCGTTCTGGTCGACGACACCGAGGAAGCAGCGCTGCGGTGGGCGGGCAACTCGATGACCACCAACGGATCGACGCGTGCGCGGACCGCGACGGTGATCGCGCTGCGGCACACGACATCCGGCACCGGGTGCGGCATCGTCACCGCGCCGCTGGTGCACCGCGGTGAGGTCACCGCGGTGACCGAGGCCGCCGACGCCGCGGCCCGCGCCGCCCCACCGGCCGGCGACGCCGTGCCGCTCGTCGCCGGCGACGGGACACCCGCCGACTGGGACGCACCGGCCGGACGCACCGGCATCGACGTGTTCGATCCCGTCATAGGTGCTCTGGCACACGGTTTCGACGGATCCGATGCGCTGTACGGGTTCGCGGAGCATCGGGTGCGCACCACCTGGCTGGGGACCTCGACGGGGCTGCGGCGGCGCTGGACGCAACCCGACGGGTCCCTCGAGATCACCGGCAAACGTGGCGGACTCGACGGTGCCAGCGCGTGGGTCGGGGCGGGGACCACCGATTTCACCGATGTTCGGATGGACCGGTTGCTCGAGGACCTGTCCCGACGACTGGACTGGGCCGCGACGTCGGTGTCGGTGCCGGCGGGGCGTTACGAGACGGTGTTGCCGCCCTCCGCGGTGGCCGACCTGATGATTTCCCTGATGTGGTCGATGGAGGGCCGCGGCGCGCACGAGGGTCGCACGGTGTGGTCGGGTCCGCACGGCACCCGCCTGGGCGACACACTCACCGGCCTGCCGCTGACCTTGACCTCCGATCCGGCGGCTCCGGGCCTGCAGTACGCGCCGTTCGTCACGGCGACCACCTCGACAGATGCGGCGTCGGTGTTCGACAACGGGTTGCCCGCCGGCCGCGTCGACTGGATCCGGGACGGTTCGGTGCACGCGCTGGCCTATCCGCGTGCCGCCGCCGCGGAGTTTTCCGCCGAGCCCACCGCACCGGGTCACAACCTGCTGCTCACCGGCGGTACCGGCGCGTCCCTCGACGAGATGATCGCCGGGACGGAACGCGGGTTGCTGCTCACCACGCTCTGGTATCTGCGCGAGGTCGACCCGGCGAGCCTGCTGATGACCGGACTGACCCGCGACGGGGTGTACCTGGTCGAGGACGGGCAGGTGCGGGCCGCGGTGGACAACTTCCGGTTCAACGAGTCCCCGGTGGCGCTGCTGGGCCGGGCGACCGAGGTCGGACACACCGAGCGCACGCTGCCCCGCGAATGGAAGGACTGGTTCACCCGCACCGCGATGCCGCCGATGCGGATCCCGGATTTCCACATGTCGTCGGTCAGCGCGGCGCGCTGACCACGGGTACCCGGCGGGGCGTACGGAGCCCCGCCGGGGCGGTGCCGGACCGGCGGGGCGGGTACAGCTAGAGCAGCTCGGCGAGCTGGGCGCCGATGGCCTCGGGGGCGACGGTCGGTTCGAACCGGGTGACGACCGCACCGGCGGGGTCGACGAGGAATTTGGTGAAGTTCCACTTGACCTCGTCGGTGCCGATGGCCTCGGGCCGCGTCCGGCTGACGTGCTCGAACAGGAAACCGTGATCGGGCCCGAAGTCGCCGGGCGCTGCGCTGCGCAGGTACCGGTACAGCGGGTCCGCGTCGTCGCCGTTGACCTCGACCTTGCCGTAGACCGGGAACGTCACGTCGTAGGTCAGACTGCAGAATTCCTGGATCTCCGCGTCGGTGCCCGGTTCCTGCTCCCCGAACTGGTTGCAGGGGAACCCGATGATCTGCAGTCCCTTGCCGGCGGTCGCGCGGTGCAGCGCTTCGAGGCCTTCGTACTGCGGCGTCAGACCGCACTTGCTGGCGACATTGACGATGAGCAGATACGAACCGGCGTACTCACCGAGCGAGACGGCGTCTCCTTCGGCGGTACGAACGGTGAAGTCGTGCACGGTCATGCGGTCTCCTGGCGGATGTGATGCTGCGAGTCGGAAAGCAGGGCGGGCGGAAGAAAGATCGGTGTCGAACAAGAGATCGGGGTCGAACAAGATCGGTGTCACAGCAAAGCTACGACACCCTGATCCTCTCGCCGCTGTGTCCGATGTCACGGCGGGATCCCGGTCGCTGCCGTATCCCGGTCAGGGCAGCGTGCGGCGAAACCGCGCCGGACTGCCCATATACAGCGAATCGGCGGCGCAGTCGCGCGTGACGAGAGAATTGGCGCCCACCACGACCCCGGGACCGATGGTCACTCCCGGCAGGATCACCGTGCCCGAGCCGATCCACGAGCCGTCACGGATGGTCACCGCTTCCCCGGTCAGGGTGGAGGCCCGCTGCTCGGAGCCCCCGGTCAGGTGGCTGCTCGTCAGCACCCGCACATGATCGCCGAGGAACACCCGACACCCCACGGTGATGTCGGCGACCGTGTCGAAGTAACACCCGACGTTGACGAAGGTCCCCGCACCGAGAGACAGCCGGCCCAACCCCTGCACGACCACGTTCCGGCTGATCGCACACGGTGCGGCGGCCTCGACACCGGCTGCGAGCAGCCATCGGCCGCGCCGGGTCTCGGGGACCAGCGGACTGTTCGCGAGCGCGACGGCAACCGCCTGGGAGTAGTAGGTGTGCCGCATCGGTCCCCCGTTGCCGTCGGTTACTGCGTGTCGGTAGTTCCGGTGTCGGTAGTTCCGGTGTCGGGATCGAGGGAACACGCCAGCCCCACCGTCCCGGTGCGGCCGCGGCGCAGCACACTGGCCCCCACGGTGATCCGGCCGAGCAGTCCGTACTTGCGGGCGATCACCGAACGCGCATGGGCGGTCTGCTCGGCGTCGAGGATCACGCCGGTGCCGGGGACCGCCGCGGACTTCGCGTTGCCGCGCGCGTCGCACACCGCCAATGTCAGGCGCGGATCGCGCCGCAGCCGGCGCACCTTGTAGGCATCCGCCGCCGTCCACACCAGCAGCCGGTCGCCGTCGGGTGCCGCCCACACCGCGGTGCCCACCGGGGTCCCGTCCTTCCGGAAGGTGGTGAGCAGGATGTACTTGGCCTCGGAGAGCTCTGCGAACGAGGGGCGCTCGGAGCGAGTGTCGGACATGGCCGACACCCTACGGTCTTTTCCCGGCCCGGACGTGCATCGACACCGGACGGGACGCAGCGGAAGATGTGGTCGGTGACCGCACGACGATCTAGCCTGGTGACATGCCCGACGCCGAGGTCGAAGTCCACCTGTCCGGTGGCGTGGTCACCGCAGCGCAGTTGCGTGCGCTGGCGGAACTCGCCGAGTCGCACGGCGGCGGCGAACTACACCTGACCGAGCGGGCACAGATCCTGCTGCGCGGTGACGCCGAACCGATCGTCTCGCGGCTCGACGCGATCGGGCTCACCGTCGACGCGCCGACCCGGCCCCGCGTCCTCGCCTCACCGCTGAGCGGCCGCCTCGAGGGGCACCGTGACATCCGTCCTCTCGTCCGGGCGGTCGCGGCGCGGCTGCACGCTTCCCCCGACCGCGCCGCCCGGATCTACGGCATCGACGACGGCACCGGCGACATCGTCGCGCTGGCCCCGCACGTCGCGGTCCTCGCGCGACCCGACGGGCGAATGGCGTTGGTGCGCGACGGCGTCGACACCGGCCTGCGCATCGACCCGGACACCGCCGCCGAGATCCTGCTCGCCGGGACCCCGCCCTCCGGGGAACCCGATGCGGCGGAACCGTTGCCGTCGCCGCCGCCGGCTCCGATCGGGTGGCTCGACCAGACCGACGGCGCGGTCACGCTCGCCGGCGGTCTCCCCGGCGGGGTGCTGCCGGCGCGGCTCGCCGAGTTCCTTGCCGCGGTGGAACGGCCGGTCGTGATCACCCCGTGGCGATCGGTGTTGCTGTGCGACCTGGACGAGTGGACCGCCGAGCAGGTGGTGCGGGTGCTCGCACCGATGGGGCTGGTGTTCGACGCCCGGTCCCCGCAACTGGACTGACCGCGCCGGAATTGCCCGGTCGATCCTCCGGAACCGGTCCGCCGACGCTCCTCGCCGCCTACCGTGAAACGGGTGACCCGCGCCGACAGTCCTTCCGGGCCCCGCGACCCCGATGACGACACCTACGACGTGATCGTGCTCGGAGGTGGGCCCGCCGGCGAGAACGCCGCGCAGTATGCCGTCGCCGGAAGCGACCGCACCGTCGCCCTTGTCGAACACGAACTCGTCGGTGGGGAATGCTCGTACTGGGCGTGTATGCCCTCCAAGGCGCTGCTGCGCCCCGCCCAGGTGCTCGCGACGGCGCGGCACGTGGCAGGTGTGGGCGACAAGGTCAGCGCACAAGGCGTCGATGTGCCCGCCGTCCTTGCCCGCCGCGACGGCTTCACCAGTCACCGGGACGACAGCGGGCAGGTGGAGTGGGCCCGCTCCGCGGGCATCGATGTGGTGCGCGGGCGCGGCTGCCTCGCGGGGGAACGCACCGTCACCGTCACCGACGCCCACCCCGATCAGCCCCGCACCCTCCGTGCCCGGCATGCGGTGGTGCTGGCTACCGGCACCGTCGCCGCGATTCCCGACACGACCGGCCTGCGTGCGGCGTTGCCGTGGACCTCGCGCGACGCCACCAATCTGCTGGAGATCCCCCGCCGTGTGCTTGTGGTCGGCGGTGGCGTCGTCGCGTGCGAAGCCGCCACCTGGTTGCGGCAACTCGGCGTCGAGGAGTTGACGATGGTGGTGCGCGGATCGCGCCTGCTGCCCCGCGTCGAGCCGTTCGCGGCCGACATGGTCTCAGAGGCGCTGCGGGCCCACGGCGTCACGGTGCGTCATCACGCGGCGGTGAAGCAGGTCACCCGGCCCGACGTGCGGGAAACCGGCATCGGCCGGATCCATGGTGGCACGGTCACCGTCGACCTCGACGACGGCAGCACTCTCGACGTCGACGAGATCGTGGTGGCGACGGGCCGTCGCGCCACGACGGCGGCGCTCGGGCTCGACACGGTCGGTCTGTCCGCCGACGCGGCCGTCACCGTCGACGACCATCTCACCGTCGAGGGCGTGGACGGCGACTGGCTCTACGCCGTGGGCGATGTCGCCGGTCGTGCCGCACTGACCCACATGGGCAAATATCAGTCGCGGGTGTGCGGCGACGTGATCGCCGCCCGGGCCGAGGGTCGCCCCCTCGGTGGGCCCCGCTACCGGGCGAGCGCCGACCATCACCAGGTTCCCCAGGTGATCTTCACCGACCCGGAGATCGCTGCGGTGGGGCGCACCGCCGAGCAGGCCCGCGCCGACGGCTTCGACGTGGAGGTGCTCGAAGCGGACATCGACGTGGCCGGCGCCGCGTTGTCGCGCGACGACTTCACCGGCCACGCCGCGCTGGTCGTGGACCGTGCCACCGACACCCTCGTCGGGGCCACCTTCGTCGGCACCGACGTGAGCGAACTCGTCCATGCCGCCACCGTCGCCCTCGTCGGGCACGTCACCCTCGACACGCTCTGGCATGCGGTGCCGTCCTACCCGACGGTCAGCGAAGTGTGGTTGCGGCTGCTCGAATCCCGCCGGGCCTGAAACACGCTCGATCGCAACAATATTCGCAAGGGCTGAGGTGTCGGCCCGGTCGTCGCATCCGGGCCGTTTACCGTCGCTGTCCGCGGGTAGACGTCCCGGCAGAGAAGCGTCACGCAGCAATCCTGCATGACACCTCGAGTGAGGAGGCGACCGTGATCGACATCAGCAGGGCCGTCGGCAACGCCGGTCAGGCGGTGAGCGGCCTGGTCCGCCGCGCCGCCGACCGGCCCGTCGACGCCGGACGACCGCAGACCGTCACCGTGGCTGCGCCCCGCGCGCAGGTCATGCAGTTCTGGCGGGATCCCGACAATCTGACCCGGCTGTTCGGCGACCGCGTCCGGGTGGAGACAGCGGAGGAGGCGAACCGCCTGCGGTGGCACTGGGACACCGGCGGAGATCCCGTGACCTGGGACACCCGCGTCGACGTCACCGAGGAAGGACTCGCCTTCATCGGTGAGGACGACGCCGACGCGCCGGGTCCGCGTCTGGTGCTGGCCGTGGCCGATGCCCCTCGTGGGCGCGGCACCGAGATGACCCTGCGTGCCGACACCCCGGCACCCGACCTGGTGACGGGAGCGCTGACCTTCACCGCGCTGTACCGGGCCCGGGCACTGATGCAGACCGGGGAGATGCCCACACTCCACGGAAGTCCGAGCGCACGCGGCACGGAAGGAGACCGATGATGAAGGCCCTGTGCTGGATGGGTGTCAACGACCTGTCCGTCGAAACAGTCGACGACCCGGGGTTGGTCAACCCGCACGATGTGATCGTGCGGGTGCGCCTGACCACCACCTGCGGTTCCGACCTGCATTTCCTCGGTGGGTACCTGCCCGGCATGCGGGAAGGCGACGTCATCGGCCACGAGTTCATGGGCGAGATCGTCGAGACCGGCCCCGAGGTGACGTCGGTGCGGGTCGGTGACCGCGTCGTCGTGCCGTCGTTCATCGGGTGCGGCAGTTGCCCGTACTGCGAGGACGGGATGCACGCGGTGTGCGACACCACCAACCCGAACGCCGCGATGCAGCAACCTGTCCTCGGCTACCCCACCGGCGGGATTTACGGCTACACCCATCCGTTCGGCGGCTACCAGGGTTCCCACGCCGAGTACATCCGAGTGCCCTTCGGCGACGTGAACTGTTTTCCGGTGCCCGACGGTGTGAGCGACGAACAGGCCCTGTTCCTGTCCGACGCGGTGCCCACCGGCTATATGGGCGCCGACTTCTGCGACATCTCGCCGGGCGACACCGTCGCGGTGTGGGGTGCGGGAGCGGTCGGGCTCATGGCCGCCGCGAGCGCGAAGATCATGGGCGCCGAACGCGTGATCGTGCTCGACAGGTTCCGCGACCGCCTCGATCTCGCCGAGCAGAAGGTCGGCGCCGAAACGGTCGACTACACCGTCGCCGACAGCGTCTACGAAACGTTGCGTGAGCGCACCGGCGGTCGCGGGCCGGATGCGTGCATCGACGCGGTGGGCATGGAAGGGCACGGTACCGGCGTCGGCCAGGTCTACGACAAGGTGAAGCAGGCACTGCGCATGGAGTCCGACCGCGCGACTTCGCTGCGGGAGGCGATCCTGGCGTGCCGCAAGGGCGGTGTGGTCTCCGTCCTCGGCATCTACGGGCTGACCGACAAGTTCCCGATGGCCGCACTGACCAACAAGAGCCTCACTCTCCGCACGTCGCAGCAGCACGGCCAGCGCTACATGCCGCAGTTGTTCGAGCACGTGACGGAGGGCCGGCTCGATCCGAGTTGGCTCATGACCCACGACCTGCCGCTCAGCGAATCGGTGCGCGGCTACGAGATGTTCAAGAACAAGGAGGACAACTGCCTGCGGTCGGTGTTCCGCCCGTGAGCATCGCGGTTCGACCCGAGGTTCCGCGCTTCGTCCGCGATTGAGGTCATCTTTGGTGGATCAGTGCCCGCATAGCGGGCAGTTTTCAACCTGATCGGAGCTGACCCGCGACGACCGGAGACATCGCCCGCCGACACCACCAGGCCAAACACCGCCCAGCGCAACGCGCCGGTCCCGAGATCACCGCGAAATGTAGAGCCGCTCCATCGGTCTGGTGCCGTCGGACAACGTCCAGTCCGCAGGCCGCCGCTCGAGCAGTGTCCAGCCGGTGCGCTCGTACAGTGCGATCGCCGACGTGGACTGCTCGATGACGTCGAGCATCAGGACGCCCCGCTCGCGCGCCTTGTCCAGCAGACGTTCGCCGACGTGCGATCGCCTGGCGTCCGGTCGCACGAACAGCCGGGATACCCACAGTGCGTCCTCGCGCCCGACCAGAGCGAGGTGCCCGACCACCCGCCCCGCCCGCTCTGCGATCCACGCGCTGTCGAGGTCCGCGGGGCTCAGCCACCCGACCGGGTCGTCGGGCGACCGATGCGGGTAGCCGTCGACTGTGTGAACCTCGGACAGCGCCTCGACGCACTGTGCGAGGTCTTCCGGGCGGCGGGGCCGGATATTCACCGGCCGGACGCTACCGCTGTGAATCCCCCGCCGCGAATCACCCGCGAGCGGCGGCCGCGGACGGGCGTGCCGCGCTGCACCGCCGCGGACGCCGGACCGCGGCACTCGAGGAGATCGCCCCGAGCGAGCGGGCCCCCATTCTGCGCCGCTACCTCGACCTCGCCCCGGGTGCGCGGCCACACTTCCCGATCGACCGGCGCGCCGCACCCGCCGAGTTCGCCGCGGTCGCCGACCGGTACCCGGTCTTCCGGATCCACGCCCTCTAACGCGGCAGTCGCCGCCAGATCGCCCGGGGCAGCAGCCGCATCCCGAAGAACACCGGACGCAGCAGGGCGGGCACCCACACCTCACCGCGACCACGGCCCAGGGCGCGCACCACCGCGTCGGCGACCTGCGGTGGGGTGCTCGAGAACGGTGCCGGACTCATCCCCTCGGTCATCCGGCCGATCACGAATCCGGGACGCACCAGGAGCAACGACACTCCGCTGCCGTGCAGCGCGTCCGCCAGCCCGGAGGCGAACCCGTCCAGGCCTGCCTTCGCCGATCCGTACACATAGTTCGCGCGGCGCACCCGCACACCTGCCACCGACGAGAACACCACCATCCGGCCCGATCCCTGCGCGCGCAGCAGGTTCGCCAGCCGGGTCAGCAACGCGACCTGCGCCACGTAATCGGTGTGCACGATCGCCGCTGCGTGTGCGGCATCGGTTTCGGCGCGGGCCTGGTCGCCGAGAATCCCGAACGCGAGTACCGCGAGATCGATCGGTCCGTGTGCGGCGACCAGGTCGTCGAGCACCTGCTGGTGGGTGCCGAGCGCGTCGGCGTCGAATTCTGCGGTGTGCACAGCGTCGGCACCGGCGGCCAGCACCGAGTCCCGGGGTCCGGCCAGGTCGTCGGCGCGGCGCGCGGCGAGGATCACGGTGCGCCCCGGCGCGAGCCGGCGAGCCACCTCCACTCCGATCTCGCTGCGGCCCCCGAACACGACGATGGTTCCCTGTGCGCTGTTCATTCCGCCAGTGTCGCGGGAACGGCTCGCGCAGGTGTCGCCGGGTCCCTCGTTCCGCGGCGGCGGCGCCCGGCCCTCTAGGCTTCCGGGCATGGTTCACACCCCCGGCGCGCTCGGCGACCGTGCGCTGCAGTTCCTGTCCGAATACCACCTCGGCACCCTCACCACGCTGCGGTCCGACGGCACCCCGCACGTCGTCGCTGTCGGGTTCACCTGGGATCCCGACGCGCAGGTGGCGCGGGTGATCACCAACGCCGGGTCGCAGAAGGCCCGCAACGCCGCCCGCGGCGGCTACGGCGCGGTGTCGCAGGTCGACGGGGGCCGCTGGCTCACCCTGGAAGGTCCCGCGCGGGTCCGCGACGACGCCGACGCCGTCGCCGAAGGGGTCGCCCGCTACGCCCGCCGGTACCGGCAGCCGCGGGAGAACCCGACCCGGGTCGTCGTGGAGATCGCCGTGGCCCGCGTGATGGGTTCGGTGCTGGACTGACCGGCGCGCCCGGTCTCAGGCGGGCAGCACCGTCAGGCCGTGCGGCCGCAGGTTCACCGGCTCGCAGCCGTCTGCGGTGACCACCACGATGTCTTCGATGCGTGCCCCCCACTGCCCGCGGAAGTAGATGCCCGGTTCGATGCTGAAGGCCATGCCCGGCTCGAGCGTCTCGGTGTTGCCGCCGACGATGTACGGCTCTTCGTGGACCGACAGGCCGATGCCGTGCCCGGTCCGGTGCACGAACACCTCCCCCAGCCCTTCGGCGGCGAGCAGATCGCGCGCGGCGGCGTCGACCGCTTCGGCGGTGACCCCGGGCCGCACCGCGTCGACCGCGGCCTGCTGCGCCGCTTCCAGCACCGCGATGCGGGCGGCGATCGCCGGGTCGGGTTCGCCGATGCTGTAGGTGCGGGTCGAATCGGAGTTGTAGCCGGGCTCGACGGGACCGCCGATGTCGATGACCACGATGTCGCCGGGTTCGATGACCCGATCGGACACCTCGTGGTGCGGGTCGGCGCCGTGCGGGCCCGACCCGACGATCACGAAGGCCGCCTCGGTGTGCCCCTCCTCGAGGATCGCGGCGCTGATATCGGCGGCGACCTGCGCTTCGGTGCGACCGGCCCGCAACCACTCCCCCATGCGGGCATGCACGCGGTCGATGGCGGCACCCGCGCGGCGCAACGCGTCGATCTCGTCGGCGTCCTTGAGCATCCGCAACTGCCGGATCACCGGGGTGGCCAGTACCGGGGTGCCGCCGAAGCGCGCGGCGAGCGGCACCAGATGCAGCGCCGGCATCGCCTCGGCGACCGCGACCGCGGACGCACCCGGCAGCAACTCGGCGACCAGCGCATACGGGTCCTGTCCGTCGACCCAGTCGCGGACCGGCACCGCGAGTTCGGCGACGGCCGACTCGTTGAGGGACGCCAACTCGAGGCGCGGCACCACCACGGTGGCGGCCGACCCGTCGGTGGGGATCACCAGGCAGGTCAGGCGTTCGAACGACTCGGCGCGTGAACCCACCAGGTACCGCAGGTCCGGTCCCGGGGTGATCAGCAACGCGTCGAGCCCGGCGGCGGCCCCCAACTCGGCGGCGCGAGTCAGGCGTGTTCCGTAGCGGGCGGCGGGAAATCGGGAGTCGGCGGTGCTCATGATCCCCAGCGTATCGGTCGCGCACGGATGGCAGGATGTGGTCCGTGACCCCATCCGAGACGTCCCCGCCGCCGACCGCCCCGCAACCGGTGGTGCTGCTGCTCGACGGTGCCAGCCTGTGGTTCCGGGCCTTCCATGCGTTGCCCGAGTCGATGACCGCGCCGGACGGCACGCCCGTCAACGCGGTCCGGGGTTTCGTGGACATGGTCGCGTCGCTGATCCGGCGGCACCGGCCCAGCCGACTGGTGGTGTGCCTGGATCTGGATTGGCGCCCGGCGTTCCGGGTCGCCGCGGTGCCGAGCTACAAGGCGCACCGGGTCGCGGCCGGGTCCGACGGCACCGTCGAAGAGGTCCCGCCCGCGCTGCTTCCGCAGGTCCCGGTGATCCTGGACCTGCTCGCCGCCGCCGGAATCGCGACCGGCGGCGCCGCCGGATTCGAGGCTGACGACGTGCTCGGCACGCTCGCCGCGCAGGAACGCACCGACCCGGTGATCGTGGTCAGTGGTGACCGCGACCTGCTGCAGGTCGTCACCGACACACCGGTGCCGGTGCGGGTGCTGTACGTGGGCCGCGGACTGGCCAAGGCAGAACTGTTCGGTCCCGCCGAGGTCGCCGAGCGCTACGGCGTTCCCGCCGATCGCGCCGGCGTCGCCTACGCCGAACTGGCGGTGCTGCGCGGCGACCCGTCCGACGGGTTGCCCGGCGTCAAGGGCGTCGGCGAGAAGACCGCCTCCGGATTGCTCATGCAGTACGGATCGCTCGCAGCGGTCCGCACGGCGGTCACCGACGAGACGTCCCGGCTCTCGCAGGGCATGCGCGCGAAACTCGCGGCAGCCGCCGACTACCTCGACGCCGCGTTGCCGGTGGTGCAGGTCGCCACCGACGCGCACGTGCAGATGTCGCGGCCCGACGTGTTGCCGACGGTGCCCGCCCACCCGGACCGGCTCGACGAACTGGCGCGCCGCTGGGGTGTGGAACGGCCGGTGACCTCGCTCGTCGCGGCGCTCGCCGGTCAGTGACCGGCGGCGGCCCGGTCAGTTGGGGCGGCTGACCTCGTAGGTGCCCGCGTCGTCGGTGAAGGTCAAGGTCACCGAGCGGTACTGGCCGTCGACGGTGACGGTGCACGCGAAACTGTTGCCCGCCTCGACTTCCTGGCCGGTCGGGCAGGACACGTCGCCGACCTCGGTGGCACCGTACGACTCGGTGAGCACCTTCGCCACGCCCGCTTCGGCGGCTGCCGCATCGAGGGTGGTCTTGGCGCCGAGGGTCGCGACGGCGATCACCGCGCCGATGACGAGGACGAGCGCGACGACGCCGCCGATGATCAGCGGCAGTTTCGATTTCTTCGGCGGCGGGGTGGGCTGGCCCCACTGCTGCGCGCCGGCGGGCGGCGGTCCCCACTGCTGTCCGGGCTGCGGCGGCGGGGGCTGCTGGCCCCACTGCTGCGCCCCGCCGGGCAGTGGGCCCCAGCCGGGTGTCGCGGCCGGTCCGGGCTGCGGTGCGCCCCACCCCGGTTGTCCCGGCTGCGGTCCCCAGCCCTGCGGGCCGGGTTGCTGCGGAGACTGTTGCTGGGGCGCCGGTCCCCAGGGCTGCTGCGGCGGACCACCGGGCTGTCCCCACTGCCCGGCGGAAGAGCCGGGCTGGGCGCCACCCTGCTGCCACGGTGACGGGCCGGGATTCGGCTGGGCGGGGTGCTGCTGTCCCCAGCTACCGGGCGGGGGCGGCGGTGCCCAGGACTGTCCGCCGGGAGCGGCGTCCCACGCCCGGCCGGAAGCCGGGTTCGCCCACGGATCGGACGGTCGGGACGGTTGCTGTCCGTCCGGGTCCTGCGGTTCGTTCGGCCCGGTCATCGTCGCCTCCAGCTGCCCTTCACGTGTTGTCTCACCGTAGCGCCACCGGACCACATGGCACCGGTACGGCAGCGCGTATCAAATCACACCAGCCGGACCGGTCGCGCCCCGGAGGGTCGCGGCGCCGACGCTCACGCCGAGGCCGGATCGATGGCGACCACGCCACGCCGGATCGCCCCGACCGCCCGGCCCGCGGTCCGCACCAGTTCCGGGTCGTCGGCGCACGTCCGGACCTGGTCGAGAATATCGATCAACTGCCGGCACCACCGCACGAAATCGCCCGGGGACAACTCCCGGCCTGCGACGTCGGCCGCGATCAGCGCCTCGGCGAGCGAACCGGAGTTCGCCCAGGTGTATGCGGCGGTGACGAACCCCAGGTCGGGTTCGCGGGTGGGCGGCAACCGGTGCCGCACCTCGTCGGCCCGCAACGTGTCGCACATCCGGATGGTCTCCACGAGCGCAGTGCGGATCGGCCCGGTCGGGCCACGCACGGTGACCACGTCGTCGGTGCGCGACTCGTAGATCACCGACGACGCCACCGCCGCCAGCTCGGCCGGGGACAGCCCCGCCCAGATGCGTTGCCGCAGGCATTCCGCGACCAGCAGATCGGCCTCGGCGTACACCCGGGCGAGCCGGTCGCCGGCATCGGTGGTCTCCGGGTCGTCGCCGCCGGTGAGGTAGCCGCGCTCGGTCAGGAGCGCGACAATCCGTTCGAACGTGCGCGCCAGCGAATCGGTGGTCGCCTCGGCGCGGCGCCGCTGCTGCTCGGTTTCTCGCAGCAACCGGTGGTACCGCTCACCGAGCCGCGCCAGCGACTCGAGGTCGGGTTCGTCGCGCGCCGGGTGGCTGCGCAACCGGCGCCGCAACGCGTCGATCTCCCGGTTGTGTCCCTTGGATTTGCCGCGCTTCGGGCGGCGCGGTGCCGACAACCCCTTGGACCGCAGCGCCGACGCGATGTCGCGGCGACCGCGGCCGGTGCGATGGTCGATGTGCCGCGGCAGCCGGAGCCGTCCGAGCACTTCCGCCGGTGACGGGAAATCGCCCGCCGACAACCGTCCGGACCACCCGTCGGTGGTGACCACCGTCGGACGCGGGTCGGTGACGTCCTGATCGGGGATGACGACGACGGCGAGCCCGGTGCGTTTCCCGGCCGGCACGGTGATGATGTCGCCCGCGCGCAACCCGACGAGCGAGGCTACCGCCGCCTGCCGGCGGTCCTGCCGGCTGCGTCGTTCGTGCTCGCGCTCCGCGGCGGTCAGATCCGCGCGCAAGGTCAGGTAGTCGAGGATCTCGCTGTCGGCGCCGCCGAGTTCTTCGCGCAGCTTCGCCAGCGTCGCCTCGTTGCGTTCGATGCTGCGGGTCAGGCCCACCACCGATTTGTCCGCCTGGAACTGCGCAAACGACATCTCGAGCAGTGCCCGGGACCGGTCCACGCCGACCGCGTCGATGAGATTGACCGCCATGTTGTAGGACGGCTTGAACGAACTGCGCAGCGGGAAGGTGCGGGTGGAGGCGAGACCGGCGACCGTCGTCGGCTCGACACCGGGCTGCCACAACACCACGGCGTGCCCCTCGATGTCGATGCCGCGGCGCCCGGCACGGCCGGTGAGCTGGGTGTATTCACCAGGGGTCAGTTCGGCATGGGTTTCACCGTTGAACTTGACGAGTTTTTCGAGCACCACGCTGCGGGCCGGCATGTTGATGCCCAGCGCGAGGGTTTCGGTGGCGAACACCGCGCGCACCAGGCCCCGGACGAACAACTCTTCGACGGTGTGCCGGAACGCGGGCAGCATGCCCGCGTGGTGCGCGGCGATACCGCGTTCGAGGGCGGTGCGCCACGTGCTGTAGCCCAGGACTTCGAGATCGGCGGCGGGCAATTCGCGGGTGTGCTCGTCGACGATCCGGCCGATCTCGGCGGCTTCCTCGTCGGTGGTCAGATGCAACCCGGACCGCAGGCATTGCAGCACGGCGGCGTCGCACCCGGCGCGGCTGAACACGAACGTGATCGCCGGCAGCAACCCGTCCCGGTCCAGCCGGGTGATGACGTCGGGGCGCGGCAGCGGACGGAAGTTGCGTGACCCGAAGCCGCGGCCTCCCCGACCCTGCCACCGATCCGCGCCGTCTGCGCTCAGCCGGCGGCGCACCGCGGCGAGCAGTTCGGGATTGACGACGATGCCGCGGCGACGTTCACGCCTCGGCAGGTCGGCGGGTTCGGCGCTGGTGTCGAACAGGTCGTAGATCCGGGGTCCGACCATCATGTGCTGATGCAGCGGGATGGGCCGCACCTCGTCGACGACGACGGTGGTGTCGCCGCGCACGGTGGTCATCCAGTCGCCGAATTCCTCGGCGTTCGAGACCGTCGCGGACAGGCTCGCGAGCCGCACGTCCTCGGGCAGGTGCAGGATCACTTCCTCCCACACCGCACCGCGGAACCGGTCGGCGAGGAAGTGCACCTCGTCCATCACCACATGCGTCAAACCGATCAGCGAGGTCGACGATGCGTAGATCATGTTGCGCAGCACCTCGGTGGTCATCACCACCACCGGAGCATCCGCGTTGATGGACTGGTCGCCGGTGAGCAATCCCACTGCGTCCCTGCCGTGCCGGGCACACAGATCGGCGTACTTCTGGTTGCTCAGCGCCTTGATCGGAGTCGTGTAGAAGCATTTGCTGCCGGCCTGCAACGCCAGGTACACCGCGAACTCGCCGACCACGGTCTTCCCCGCGCCGGTCGGCGCGCACACCAGCACCGAATGGCTGTCCTCGAGTGCGCGGCACGCGTCCTGCTGGAACGGGTCGAGGGGGAAGTCGAGGGACGCGGCGAAATCGGTGAGCCGGGGTCCGGGGCTCTGCGGGACGGCCGGTTCCACGTGCGGGTGCTCGCTCACAGAGTGTCCGAGAAGTCGGTCCGGGTCGGGCCGGACGGTTCGACCGGTGCCGGTGCCGGGATGGTGGAACTCTCGTCGTCGTCGAGTTCACCCCAGCCTTCCGCGCGGCGACGGCGCGCACGCCGCCGGTCGGTGATCCGGGAGATCTGGATGGCCACTTCGAGCAGCAACGTCAACGCCATCGCCAAGGCGATCATCGAGAACGGATCCTGGCCGGGGGTGGCGATCGCGGCGAACACGAACATCGCCATGATCAGGCCGCGGCGCCACGCCTTGAGCTTCTCGTACGGCAGCACGCCCACCGCGTTGAGGGCGACGATCACCAGGGGAATCTCGAAGGACACCCCGAAGATCACCAGCAGATTGATGATGAAACCGAAGTATTCGGAACCGGACAGGGCCGTGACCTGCACGTCGTTACCGACGGTGAGCAGGAACGACAAGGCGTGCGAGACCACCAGGTACGCGAGCACGGCGCCGGCGACGAACAGCACCGCCCCGGAGACGACGAACCCGATCGCGTACCGCCGCTCCTTGCTGTAGAGGCCGGGGGTGACGAACGCCCACAGCTGATAGAGCCAGACCGGGCAGGCCATCACGATGCCCGCGGTCATCGCGACCTTCAACCGCAACATGAACTGTTCGAACGGGCCGGTCGCGAGCAACCGGCAGGCCCCGTCGGTGCTCAGATCCGCGCGCGACGACGGCGGCAGCGCACAGTACGGTCCGCGCAGGATCTCACCGAGGCTGTCGAAGCCGAACACGCCGCGGCTGTACCAGAGGAACCCGAGGATGCTGGTGAGGAGCACCGCGGCGACCGCGATGAGCAGCCGCGTGCGCAGTTCGTACAGGTGCTCGACCAGCGACATCGTGCCGTCGGGGTTGGTCTTGCGCCGACTGCGGCGGGGATCGAACGGGATGCGCACGGTGCGGTTCTCAGCTCCTGATAATGGCCGCCGGGGTTCGAAATCCGGGCCCCTCGGGACCAGCGGAACCGGGACACCCGTGTGGGTGCCCCGGAGGGGAGAGCACGGTCAGTAGGACCGCGGTTCGCTGTGAGGCGCGTTCTGCTGCTGCGGCGGAACGACGGTGGGCTCCACCGGCTGCGGCTGCTGCTGCACCGGCGGCAGGGGCTGCTGGACCTGCGGCTGCTGCGGCGCGGCGGAACGCGCGTCGTCGTTCTGCATTTCCTTGACTTCGCTCTTGAAGATTCGCAGCGAACGACCCAGACCGCGTGCGGCGTCGGGCAGCTTCTTCGAACCGAACAGGATCACCACGACCAACGCGACGATGGCCCAGTGCCACGGGCTCATTGCACCCATTTACAACCTCCACAAATCGGCTGGTGTCGATGCTACCGGACCCGTACGGCCCGTTTTCGCGGGTGAACCGAATCCGCAGGGAGTTTGCGCAAGGTTCACACGAACGTTTCCTGCCGGCGCGTTCACGCGGGCCGTCCCGCGTCGTCGAGCGCCGCATACGCCTCGAGGGCCTCACCGGCGCGGGTCCGCACCGCGGACACCAACTCGGCGGGCGCGAGGACCGTCACGCCGCTGCCCAGGCCCACCAGCAGTCGCACCATCCAGTCCCGCGACGCATATCGCAGTACCGCCTCGCAGCTACCGTCCGGGAACACCTCCACGTCGGTGAGCGGGTAATAGTCCAGCAGCCACGTGTAGCCCGGTTCGAGACGCAGCCGGGCGGCGGGCAGTGCGGGGTCGCCCTCGAACAATTCCAGGTGCTCGTCGCCGCTCAGCGCCTGCTGCGGCGGCTGCGCCGCCTCGTCGAGCACCGTCGCCTCGTCGATGCGGTCGAAGCGGAACAGCCGCACTCCCTCGGCGGTGCGGCACCAGGCCTGCAGATACGTGTGCTCGTCGATCAGCACGATGCGGATGGGGTCGACGACACGTTCGGACACGGTGTCGCGGGAGGCTGAATAGTAGGTCAGGTGCAGTGCCCGGCCGCGGCGCACCGCATCGCGCACCCGTCCCGCCACGGGATTCTCCGTGACCGCGGCACCGGCGCCGTCCGGGGTGTGCGCGGTCGCGGCGGTGCCGGCGGCCGCTTCGATCTTCGCGATCGCCGATTGCGCCGCCGCGGGTTCCACCACACCGGGCATCTCCAGCAGCGACCGCAGCGCGACGAGCAGCGCGGTCGCCTCGGTGGAGGTCAACCGCAGCGGCCGGTCGATGCCGGCGGTGAACGTGACGACGATGCTGTCTTCGGAGAACGACAGGTCGATCAGGTCGCCGGGTCCGTACCCGGGCAGCCCGCACACCCACAGCTGGTTGAGGTCGTCCATGATCTGTTTGGGGGTGACTCCCAGGTCGCGGGCGGCTTCGGCCGCACTGATCCCCGGGTGCGCCTGAAAGTAGGGCACCAGGTTCAGCAGCCGGGCCAACCGCCCGGACAGTCGTGCACTCATGGCGCGTGGTCCCCCTCCGTGTCGTCCCCCGCTGTCTCGTCCCTCTCGGCGGCGGCCCCGTCGCCGACCACCCGTGCCAGGATGCGTTGCACTTCGGCCCGCAATTCCGCCGGTTCGAGCACCAGCGCGTCGGCGCCCTGCCCGGCGATGATCCGCCCGATCCATTCCCAGGACCGCACCGGCACCTCGAGGACCGTGCCGTCGCGGGGGGCACTGCCGTCGTGGCCACCGATCTGCCGCTGCTCGATCTCGTCTCCGAGGCGGCGTAACTCGTAGGCCTTCCCGGCTGCCACCCACACCCGCGCGGAGCCGGAGATCTCCCCCTGGCTGGTGGTGGCGAGGACCCGGGCCCGCAGGTCGATCCCCGCGGGGATCTGTACCGCTCCGGCCGGACCGATCGCGGTGACGTCGTCGCCGATGCGGGAGAGCCGGAACGTGCGCGGCGCATCCCGATCGCGGTCGTGGCCCACCAGATACCACCGGCCGTGCACCGTGACCACTCCCCACGGGTCGACGGTGCGGGTGGTCCACGGTTCGGTGGGCGAGCTGCGGTGCGAGAACCGCACCGCGCGCCGCGCATCGATCGCGGCGAGCAGTTCCTGCAGTGCCGGTTCCGAGCCGCGGGCCCGCGCCGGGATCGGGGCGACCGTCCCCGGATCCACGTCGACCTGCACCCCGGCGGCCCGCAGTTTCAGCAACGCGCCTTGCGCCGCCGAGGTCAGTTCGGGCGACTCCCACAACGCGGATGCCACCGCGACCGCGGCCGTTTCCTCACGGGTCAAGTCGATTTCGGGCAATTCGTACGCGTCGCGGTTGATGCGGTAGCCCTCGACGGTGGAGAACCGGGACGGCATCCCCGTTTCCAGGGGCACCCCGAGATCGCGCAGTTCGTTCTTGTCGCGCTCGAACATCCGGCTGAACGCCTCGTCGCTCGCGCACTCCGAGTATCCGGCCACCGACGTGCGGATCTTCTCCGCCGTCAGGAATTGCCGGGTGGACAGCAACGCGATGACCAGATTGACCAGCCGTTCGACTTTCGAGATCGCCACGGCCCAACCCTAATGCCCCGTCGCCCCGGCGCCGCCCCGGAATCTCTCACCGGAGCGCGCAGAACCGTCACATCGACGCGATGAGCCGCTCGACCCGCTCGTCCACGGACCGGAACGGGTCTTTGCACAACACGGTGCGCTGCGCCTGATCGTTGAGCTTGAGATGCACCCAGTCGACGGTGAAGTCGCGGCCGGCGGCCTGCGCCGCGGCGATGAAATCGCCGCGCAGTTTGGCCCGGGTGGTCTGCGGCGGGGTGTTGACCGCCGCCTCGACCGCCTCGTCGTCGGTGGCGCGTGCCGCCAGGCCCTTGCGTTGCAGCAGGTCGAAGACTCCGCGGCCGCGTTTGATGTCGTGATACGCCAGGTCCAGTTGCGCGATCTTGGGATCGGACAACTCCATGCTGTACCGGTCCTGGTAGCGCTGGAACAGTTTGCGCTTGATCACCCAGTCGACCTCGGTGTCGACCTTCGCGAAATCCTGCGTTTCGACGGCGTCGAGCACCCGTCCCCACAGGTCGACGACCTGCGAGACGTACCGATCCGGTGTGCGGGTGTCGAGGTACTCCACCGCACGCGCGTGGTATTCCCGCTGGATGTCGAGGGCGCTGGCCTGCCGGCCACCGGCCAGCCGGACCGGTCGCCGGCCCGTCAGGTCGTGGCTGACCTCGCGGATCGCGCGGATCGGGTTGTCCAGCGCGAAATCGCGGAACTGCACCCCCGCTTCGATCATCTCCAGCACCAGCGCCGCGGACCCCACCTTGAGCATCGTGGTGGTTTCGGACATGTTCGAATCGCCCACGATCACGTGCAGGCGGCGGTACTTCTCGGCGTCCGCGTGCGGCTCGTCGCGGGTGTTGATGATGGGGCGGGACCGGGTCGTCGCCGACGACACCCCTTCCCAGATGTGCTCGGCGCGCTGCGACAGGCAGAACGTGGCTGCCTTCGGGGTCTGCAGCACCTTCCCGGCTCCGCAGATCAGCTGCCGGGTCACCAGGAAGGGCAGCAGCACGTCGGAGATGCGGGAGAACTCCCCCACCCTCGCGACCAGGAAGTTTTCGTGACAGCCGTAGGAGTTGCCCGCGGAGTCGGTGTTGTTCTTGAACAGGTAGATGTCGCCGCCGATGCCCTCTTCGGCGAGCCGCTGCTCGGCGTCGACGAGCAACTCTTCGAGCACCCGCTCCCCGGCATGGTCGTGTTCGACGAGCTGGAGCAGGTTGTCGCACTCGGCGGTGGCGTACTCCGGATGCGACCCGACATCGAGGTACAGCCGCGCACCGTTGCGCAGGAACACGTTGGAGCTGCGCCCCCAGGACACGACCCGCCGGAACAGGTAGCGGGCCACCTCGTCCGGACTGAGCCTGCGGTGCCCGTGAAAGGTACACGTGACGCCGAACTCCGTCTCGATACCCATGATTCGTCGCTGCACACTTCGACAGTACCGCGCGGGTCCGACCACCATGGGTCGCAACGACATCTACGGTTCAACGTGTGACCCTTCGCGAGCGCCGCCGGTCCGCCGACCGGGCCCTGTTCCACCGCAGCGGAGCGCTGCGCGCCTCCCCCGCGGATCCGTTCTTCCGCGACCTGGGGCGCGCCGCGAACCACAGCGTGCTGTGGGTGGGGTGCGCCGCGGTGTGCGCGGCCGCCGGTGGCCGGGCCCGCCGCGGCGCCGTCCGGGGACTGTTGTCGGTCGCCGCGGCCAGCGGCCTCGCCAACGGCGTCCTCAAACCGCTGTTGCCGCGGCGGCGTCCCCCGGCGCGCACGGACCCGAAGTTCGCCCGCCGGATCGTGCCGACCCCGCGGTCCTCGTCGTTCCCGTCCGGGCACGCGGCCTCTGCCGCGGCGTTCGCGACCGGGGTCGCCCTGGAATCGCCGGTCGCGGGTGCGGTGCTCGCCCCGGTCGCGGCGGCGGTCGCCTACTCCCGCGTGCACACGGGGGTGCACTGGCCCAGCGACGTGGTGGTCGGCGCCGCGGTCGGTGCGGCCGTGGCGTTGTCGACGCGCCGCTGGTGGGCGGTGCGCGACGACGAGCCCGCCGCGGTCCGCACCGTGGTCGCCGCGCCCGCCCTCGACGGCGGCGACGGCTTACTGCTGGTGGTCAATCCGGGTGCCGGGAGCAGCGACGAGACCGCGGAGTTGTTGCGGCAGGGACTTCCGCGCGCCGAGCAGATCGCGCTCGACACCGACACCGACCCGGCCGGTCAACTCGACACACTCGTCGCCACCCACCGGCCCCGGGCCCTGGGAGTGTGCGGCGGCGACGGCACCGTCGCCGCGGTCGCGGCTGCGGCACGGGCACACGACCTGCCGTTGGCGGTGTTCGCCGGGGGCACCCTGAATCATTTCGCCCGGGATCTCGGCTCCGACGATCACGCCGCCACGATGCGGGCGGTGACCGGCGGGCACGCCATCGCGGTCGGACTCGGCGAGGTCACGGTCACGGGCGCGGCCGGCACCAGCACCCGCGTGTTTGTCAACACCGCCGGCATCGGTGGTTATCCCGACACCGTGCGGCTGCGGGAACGGTGGGAACCGCGCATCGGCAAGTGGCCGGCGGCGGCACTGGCGATGATCGACGTGTTGCGGACCGCGAAACCGATGCGGGGCCGGCTCGACGGCGCCCCGGCGGCCTGGTGGCTGCTGTTCGCAGGAAACGGCCGGTACACGCCCCGTGACCAGGTGCCGATGTCGCGGACGGCGCTCGACACGGGCACCCTCGATGTCCGGTATCTGAGCGCGGATCGCCGCTGGTCGCGGGTGCGGCTGATCTACGCCGCGGCCACCGGCACACTCGGGGCGTCCCCGGTGTACCGGCAGTACGACACCGCCACCCTGACGGTGCGCGTCGAGGGACCCGCCGTGGCATTGGCCACCGACGGAGAAGCGCCCGGCGACGGCACCGTCTTCGGTTTCCGGGCGCTACCGTCCGCGTTGCGGGTGTACCGGCCGCCGGCCGATCAGTCCGCGCTCTGACTCGACGTGCTGTCCGGGCCGGAGTCGGACTCCCCCGCCCCGGACTCCCCCGCCCCGGATTCGTCGGTGCCGGATTCGGTACCGGCCGGCAGCAGTGCCTCGAGCGCGGCCCCGGAGATCCGGCGGAACGCCCGGCGTGGCCGCGCCCTCTCGAGCACCGCGACCTCGAGTTCGCCGCGGCCCAGAGCCCGCGGCGTCGCGTCGTTGCCGACCGGTTGCTGCAGGGCCCGCACCGCCACACCCACGGCGTCTTCGAGCGACATCCCGGGACGATACGACGACCGCAACGCCGTGAGGATCGGTTCGGTGTTGCCCCCCATCACCACGAACTGCGGCTCGTCGACGATCGACCCGTCGTAGGTGATCCGGTACAGCTGCGACACCTCGTCCCCCTCGGCGCGAGCCACCTCCGCCACACAGATCTCCACCTCGAACGGCTTGGGCTGATCGGTGAAGATCGACCCGAGGGTCTGCGCGTAGGCGTTCGCGAGTGCCCGCCCCGTCACGTCCCGCCGGTCGTACGAATAGCCGCGCATGTCGGCGTGCATGATGCCGGACCGGCGCAGGCTTTCGAACTCGTTGTACTTGCCCACCGCGGCGAATCCCAGCCGGTCGTACAGCTCGCTGATCTTGTGCAGCGCCTTCGACGGGTTCTCCGCGACGAACAGCACGCCCTCGGAGTAGATCAGCGCGATCACGCTGCGTCCCCGGGCGATGCCCTTGCGCGCGAGCTCCGAGCGATCGCGCATGATCTGCTCGGCGGACGCATAGTAGGGAAGCGTCACAGGTCACCTCCAGCGGTACGTTCGGCCACGATCTCCCGGGCCAGCGCGGACAACGTTTCCTCGGGCACCTCCACGGCGCCTGCCGCGGTGATCACCACCGCGGTCGGATAGATCCCGCGGGTGGTGTCCGGCCCCCCGGTACCGGTGTCGTCGTCGGCCGCGTCGTACAACGCCTCCACCGCGTTGCGCAACGCCGCCGGCTCGTCTGCCTCCGCCCGGTACAACTTCTTGAGCGAAGACCGGGCGAACAACGATCCGGACCCCACCGCGTGGTACCCGGCACGTTCCTCGTACCGGCCGCCGACCACGTCGTACGACACGATCCGGCCGGCGCGCATCGCGTCGGTCGCGTCCAGATCGAATCCGACGAGCAGCGGCACCACGGCCAGGCCCTGCATGGCCGCACCGAGGTTGCCGCGCACCATCGACGAGAGGCGGTTGGCCTTGCCGTCGAAGGTCAGCGGTACGCCCTCGATCTTCTCGTAATGCTCGAGTTCGACCGCGAACAACCGCACCAATTCGACCGCCAGCCCGGCGGTACCGGCGATACCCGCCGCCGAGTACGAGTCGGTGACGAACACCTTCTGCACGTCGCGGGAGGCGATCATGCTGCCCATGGTGGCCCGCCGGTCCCCGGCGATCAGCACACCACCGGCGAAGGTGAGCGCGACGATCGTGGTGCCGTGCGGAGCCATGTCCACCCGGTCAGCCGCTTCGAACCGGAACCGGTTCTCCGGCAGCAGCTCCGGAGCGTGGATCCGCAGGTGATCGGAAAACGAGGACAGAGGTGACGCGAGGTGCAGCCGGGGCTGCACCTCGCGAGAAGAAAACGACGACCGGTCCGCTGTCACTGGCCACCCTTCTGTACGTATGCCCGCACGAAGTCCTCGGCGTTCTCCTCGAGCACGTCGTCGATCTCGTCGAGAAGATCGTCGGTTTCCGAAGCGAGCTTCTCGCGACGTTCCTGACCGGCACCGCCGTCGCCGACGCCCTCGTCGTCGTCTCCGCCGCCACCGCGTGTGGTCTGCTCTTGCGCCATAGCCGCCGACCTCCTCCTGTATCCGTGCGATTCCCGTCACCGGTCGACGATCGGTGAGGCCACCGCTACTTCAGACCCCCACCCTACCGAGCCGCACCCCTCCGGGGCGACGACACGACGAGGCTCGCGTGCTTACCGTCCCGGTGGGTCGCGGTCAGTGCGTGAGCTGATCGACCAGTTCGGCGGCCGACTGCGCATTGTCGAGCAGTTCCCCGACGTGGGCGCGGCTGCCCCGCAACGGTTCGAGGGTGGGGATGCGGACCAGCGATTCCCCACCGAGATCGAAGATGACCGAATCCCAGCTCGCGGCGGCGATGTCGGCGCCGAACCGGCGCAGGCACTCGCCGCGGAAGTAGGCCCGGGTGTCCGACGGCGGGGTGTGCACCGCGTCGAGCACCTGCTGTTCGGTGACGAGCCGCTGCATCGAGCCCCGCGCGACGAGCCGGTTGTAGAGCCCCTTGTCGAGTCGCACGTCGGAGTACTGCAGGTCCACCATGTGCAGTCGCGGCGCCGACCACGCCAGGTTCTCGCGCTGCCGGAATCCCTCGAGCAACCGCAGCTTCGCCGGCCAGTCCAGCAGATCCGCGCACTCCATCGGGTCGCGTTCGAGCAGGTCCAGCACCATCGCCCACTTCTCGAGAATGTCGAGAATGCGCTTGTCGTCGGTGCCGTCGTGGAACCGCGCGGCCCGCTCGTGGTAGATCCGTTGCAGTGCCAGCCCGGTCAGTTCCCGGCCGTCCGTGAGCGCGACGGTCTTGCGCAGTGTCGGATCGTGGCTGATGTGGTGCACGGCGGTCACCGGGCGAGCGAGCTGCAGGTCGCTCAGGTCCACGCCCGCTTCGATCAGGTCGAGCACCAGCGCCGTGGTGCCCACCTTGAGGTATGTCGACATCTCCGCGAGGTTGGCGTCGCCGAGGATCACGTGCAGACGCCGGTACTTGTCGGCGTCGGCGTGCGGTTCGTCGCGGGTGTTGATGATCCCGCGCTTGAGGGTCGTCTCCAGACCCACTTCGACCTCGATGTAATCGGAGCGCTGCGACAGCTGGAACCCGGCCTCGTCGCCGTTCTGGCCGATCCCGACCCGGCCCGACCCGCAGATCACCTGGCGGGAGGCGAAGAACGGGGTCAGGCCCGCCACGATCGACGAAAACGGGGTCTGGCGTGCCATCAGGTAGTTCTCGTGGGTGCCGTACGAGGCGCCCTTGCCGTCGACGTTGTTCTTGTACAGCTGCAGTCGCGGTGCGCCGGGCACGCTCGACGCGTGCCGGGCGGCGGCTTCCATCACCCGCTCGCCGGCCTTGTCCCAGATCACCGCGTCGAGCGGGTCGGCCACTTCGGGCGCGGAATATTCGGGGTGGGCGTGGTCGACATACAGCCGGGCCCCGTTGGTGAGGATCATGTTCGCGGCACCGACCTCGTCGGCGTCGATCACCGGGGCGGGACCGTTGAACCGGCCCAGATCGAAGCCGCGGGCGTCGCGGAGGGGGGATTCCACCTCGTAGTCCCAGCGGGTGCGCTTGGCGCGTGGCACCCCTTCGGCGGCGGCATAGGCGAGCACCGCCTGGGTGGAGGTGAGAATCGGGTTCGCTGTGGGGTCGTGAGGCGAAGAGATCCCGTATTCGACCTCGATACCGATGATCCGCTGCATAGCGTCGAGCCTAGGCGATGCGGGTGCGCGCGGCGTCGGGACGCCGATCCGATGGGCCGAGGGCCGGTGCCCGCGCGTGGCGGGCACCGGCCCTCGGTGCCGATCGGAACTCTCGGTGTTCCTACAGGTACTGACCGGTGTTCGACTCGGTGTCGATCGCCCGGCTGGCGCTGGCGTTCTTGCCGGTGACCAGCGTGCGGATGTAGACGATGCGTTCGCCCTTCTTGCCCGAGATCCGGGCCCAGTCGTCCGGGTTGGTGGTGTTGGGCAGGTCCTCGTTCTCCGCGAACTCGTCGACGATCGAGTCGAGCAGATGCTGCACCCGCAGACCCGGCGCGCCGGTCTCGAGCACCGACTTGATCGCGTATTTCTTGCCGCGGTCGACGATGTTCTGGATCATCGCGCCGGAGTTGAAGTCCTTGAAGTACAGGACTTCCTTGTCGCCGTTGGCGTAGGTGACCTCGAGGAAGCGGTTCTCCTCCGACTCGGCGTACATGCGGTCGACGACCCGTTCGATCATCGCCCGGATGCACGCGGCGCGATCGCCGCCGAATTCGGCGATGTCGTCGGCGTGCACCGGCAGGGTCTCGGTGAGGTACTTGGAGAAGATGTCGAGTGCCGCTTCCGCGTCGGGCCGCTCGATCTTGATCTTCACGTCCAGCCGGCCGGGCCGCAGGATCGCCGGGTCGATCATGTCCTCGCGGTTGGACGCGCCGATGACGATGACGTTCTCGAGTCCTTCGACGCCGTCGATCTCGCTGAGCAACTGCGGCACGACGGTGGTCTCCACATCGGAGGACACCCCCGAGCCGCGGGTACGGAAGATCGAATCCATCTCGTCGAAGAACACGATCACCGGAGTGCCCTCGGACGCCTTTTCCCGCGCCCGCTGGAAGATCATCCGGATGTGTCGCTCGGTTTCACCGACGAACTTGTTGAGCAGTTCGGGGCCCTTGATGTTGAGGAAGAAGGACTTGGCGTCCTTGGAATCCTCGCCGCGGGCCTCGGCGATCTTCTTCGCGAGAGAGTTCGCGACCGCCTTGGCGATCAGCGTCTTTCCGCAGCCGGGCGGCCCGTACAGCAGCACGCCCTTCGGGGGCCGCAGCGCGTACTCGTGGAACAGGTCCTTGTGCAGGAACGGCAGTTCCACCGCGTCGCGGATCTGCTCGATCTGCCGGCCCAGGCCACCGATGTCGCCGTAATCGACGTCCGGGACCTCCTCGAGCACCAGGTCTTCTACCTCGGCCTTCGGTACGCGTTCGAAGGCGTACCCGGCCTTGCTGTCGACCAGCAGGGAGTCGCCCGGCCGCAGCTTGAAGTTGTCCGGTCCGTCGGTCTCGTCGGTGTTCGAGGTGCTCGCCGGGTCGAGGGTGCGGGCCGCCGCGGCGGCCAGGGGCGCGGCCAGCCACACGACGCGTTCCTCGTCGGCGTGCCCGACCACCAGCGCGCGGCGCCCGTCGTCGAGCAGTTCGCGCAAGGTGGTGATCTCGCCGACGCGCTCGAACTCGCCTGCTTCGACGATGGTCAGAGCTTCGTTGAGCCGTACGGTCTGCCCGGGACGGAAGTCCTCGAGTTCGAGATTCGGCGACACCGCCACCCGCATCTTGCGGCCCGAGGTGAACACGTCGACGGTGTGGTCGTCGTAGGTCTCGAGCATCACTCCGTAGCCGCTGGGCGGCTGTCCGAGCCGGTCGACTTCCTCCCGCAGCGTGATCAACTGCTGGCGGGCGTCCTTGAGGGTCTCGAGCAGCTTGCCGTTGCGCACGGTGAGGGACTCGAGGCGGGCTTCGAGGTCGCGTACCCGATCGGACGGTTCGGCGAGCATGCGGCGCAGCGTGGCAACCTCCGCGCGCATCTCTTCGATCTCCCGTGCCGCCGCAACCGCATCCGGATTCTGTGAGTTCATGAGCGACTCCCTCCATGTGGTTATTCCACGCTACCGGGCGTTGGCCGAATGTGTACGACGACACGAAATCGTCGGGTACCGAACAGGTGTCGGTGTGCTCGACCGGCACCTCCCCGGCACCCGGTCAGCGCTGTTAGGCTAACCTAACTATCTGTTTCGTCCCTTGTCCCGAAAGGACCCACTCCGTGACCACCCGAACCCTGTTGGCCGCCGCCGCGGTGGCCGCCGTGGCACTGCTGCCCGCCTGCTCCGACTCGTCGTCGGACACCACCACCACCGACAGCACAGCGACGAGCGCGACCACCACCGCCACCACGACGACTGCCACCGCGGCGGCCCCGGTCGACGCGGCGGTCCTGCAGCAGCCGGTGGACGTGTTCTTCGACCCCGCCGCGACCACCGACGACCGCGTCGCCGTCGTCGAGGACGGCGACGAGCACCGCGCCGAACTCGACCAGTTCACGGGCGTGCTCGCCGGCTACCCGCTCACCGGCACCGTCGGCGAGGTCACCGTCGTCGACGACGACACCGTCACCGCGACCACCGAGGTCGCCGGGCCGCACGGCGGCGCCCCGATGCCTCTGCAATTCAGCCGCACCGACGACGGGCGCTGGGTCCTCGACGACGACGCCGCCTGCTCGATCCTCGAAATGGGCCGGATCACCTGCGCATAATCGCCCCCCGGCCCCCCGGCCCCCCGGCCCCCCGGCCCCCCGGCCCCTCGGACTCCCGGCCCGACGGACTCGCAGCCGCTGGGTCAGCCCTTACCGGCCCGGCGCTGCGGCTTCGGGGTGACGGTGCCCTCGGCGAGTTTGCGCGCCGACACCAGGAACGCCGTGTGCCCCTGCATCCGATGCTCCGGCCGCACGGCCAACCCCACCACGTGCCAGCCCCGCACGATCGACTCCCACGAGCGCGGCTCGGTCCAGCACGCCTGCTCCCGCATCGCCTCGACCACCTTCGACAACTGCGTCACCGTCGCCACGTACACGATCAGCACCCCGCCCGGTACCAGCGCGTCGGCCACCGCCGGCAGCGCATCCCACGGCGCGAGCATGTCCAGCACCGCCCGGTCGACGTGTCCGTGCGCCTCGAGGTCGTAGTCGGCGACATCCCCGAGCGTCAGCTTCCAGTTGGCGGGCCGCTCCCCGAAGAACGTCTCCACATTGCGCACCGCGTGGACCGCGTGGTCGTCGCGCACCTCGTACGAGATGACGGTGCCCTCCGGGCCGACGGCCCGCAGCAGCGAGCACGTCAGTGCGCCCGATCCGGCGCCCGCCTCGAGCACCCGCGCACCGGGGAACACATCACCCTCGTGCACGATCTGCGCTGCGTCCTTCGGATAGATCACCTGCGCGCCCCGCGGCATCGAGAGCACGTAGTCGACCAGCAGCGGTCGCAACGCCAGATACGGGGTGCCGTTCGTGGAGGTCACCACCGAGCCCTCGTCCGCGCCGATCAGCGCGTCGTGCACGATTCCGCCGCGATGGGTGTGGAACTCCTTGCCCGCCTCGAGCACCACGGTGTATTTGCGGCCCTTGGCGTCGGTCAACTGCACCCGGTCCCCGACCTGGAAGGGTCCGCTGCGCCCGAGTCCGCCTTCTGCCATCACCGTGTCCACCTTCGTCCGATCACCGCGCCGACCTCGGCGCGCGGGACCCCGCATGGTGCCGGTCCCGGGTCTCTAGCGTGCCAGGTCGCGCCCGGCGGCCGACCACGCCCCCCACCGACCACGCCCTCACCGGCGGCGGCGCACCCGGTGTGCGCCGCACGGCGCCGCGACTGCCATCATCGGATCCGGCGCCCGGTTCCCACCGGGCGCCGTGCCGTCCCATCCCCACAAGGAGTTCCTGCAGTGAGCGCCGCCGCGTACTACGTGCCCGTCCCCGTCCCCGCCGATCCCGGGGCCGACCCCGACGTGAGCATCGAACGTTTCCGGCCCACCGAGCACACCGTGAGCACCTGGGGACCCGACCTGCAGCACGGCGCGCCGCCGTCCGCGTTGCTCGCCCGCGCGCTCGAACGGCACCGGCCGCGCCCGGGCACCCGGCTGACCCGCATCACCGTCGACCTGCTCGGTCCGGTTCCGCTCTCCGACCTCGAGGTGCGCACCCGGATCGACCGGCCGGGCCGCAAGATCGAACTGGTCGTCGCCGAACTGTGGGCCACCGCCCCCGACGGCACCGCCCGGGCGGTCGCGCGGGGCACCGGCTGGCGGCTCGAGACCGTCGACCTGCCCGACGTCGCTCGCACCTCGGAGCCGCCGCTGCCGCCGGTCGACACCGTTCCCGCGGGCTCGGTCGGTCACCCGGCGTGGTCGGGCGGGTACATCTCTACCCTCGAGTGGCGGGTCGTCACCGAGTTCGGGGTGCCGGGCCCCTCCGCGGCGTGGGTGTGTGCCCCGCTGCCGCTGGTGGACGGCGAAACCCCCACCGGGCTGGACCGGCTGATGACCGTCGCCGACGTCGCCAACGGTGTCGGCTCCAAGCTCGACCCCACCCGCTGGCTGTTCCTCAACACCGAACTGACCGTGCACCTGTTCCGCGCTCCCGACCCCACCTGGGTCGGGATTTCCGCCGAGACGTCCGTGGGTCCTGACGGCGTCGGTATGACCGCCGGGGTGCTCTACGACGAGGCCGGTGCACTCGGCCGCATCGCCCAGAACGTGCAGGTGCGGTCCCGCTGATCGCGAGACCGCACCTGAGGTGAGAGACGGGATGTGCCCGCCGGTAGTTCTTCTCCGGAGAGCTATTCGGCGGCGCGCATCGCGCGGCACGACCGGATGTTCGACGCGAGGATGGCGTGCGCCCCGATCTCGGCGAGACGATCCATCACCGCGTTGTGGCCCTTGCGGGGCACCATGGCCCGCACCGCGACCGACGAGTCGTTCGCCAGCGGGGAGATCGTCGGGGACTCGAGTCCCGGCGTGACCTGCACCGCCTGCTCGAGCAGGTGCTTCGGGCAGTCGTAGTCGAGCATCACGTACTGCTGCGCGAAGACCACGCCTTCGAGCCGGGCGATGAGCTGATTGCGGGCCCGATCGGCACGATCGGAGCCTTCCCGCTCGATGAGCACACCTTCCGAATCGCACAGCGAGTCACCGAACGCCACGAGATCGTGCTGCCGCAGCGTGCGACCCGACCCGACCACGTCGGCGATCGCGTCGGCCACCCCGAGCTGGATGGAGATCTCCACCGCCCCGTCGAGCCGGATCACGGTCGCGTCGAGACCGCGGGACTCGAGGTCCCGGCGCACCAGATTCGGGTACGACGTGGCGATCCGCAGCCCGTGCAGGTCCTCGACCGTCCAGTCGCGTCCCTTGGGGCCGGCGTACCGGAACGAGGACCGCCCGAACCCGAGCGAGAGCCGCTCCGCGACGGGCGCACCCGAATCGAGGGCCAGGTCACGGCCGGTGATCCCCAGGTCCAGCTCACCGGACCCGACATAGATCGCGATGTCCTTCGGGCGCAGGAAGAAGAATTCGACGTCGTTGACGGGATCGATGACTGTCAGATCCCGCGAATCGGTGCGGCGCCGGTACCCGGCCTCCTGCAGAATCTCGGCGGCAGACTCGGACAACGAGCCCTTGTTGGGAACTGCGACGCGCAGCATGACGAACGTCCTTTCGGAAAGGGAGGGAAGAATCGACGAGGTCCACGGGCACGGACGGCAGCCACCTCGAAGCGGCGGCGCCGGCCGTCACAGATGCTTGTAGACGTCCTCGAGCTTCAGACCGCGCCCCACCATCAGAACCTGCACCCAGTACAGCAACTGCGAGATCTCCTCGGAGAGCTCCTCATCGGACTGGTACTCGGCGGCGATCCATACCTCGCCGGCCTCCTCGATCACCTTCTTGCCCTGCGCGTGGACACCGGCGTCCAACGCGGCGACGGTGCCGGACCCCTCAGGACGGGTCACAGCACGTTCGGACAGCTCGGCGAACAGGGAATCGAAGGTCTTCACAGGGGTTGATTGTTTCATGCCGCGCCGCTCCCCCCGAATTCAGGACACCACCGCGCCCGGCGCGCGGCTCACCACCCGAGGTTCCGGGCGCTGACGAACCGCCGCGTCGCCCCGCTGATCGGATCGGGGAACTCGAGCGCACGTGCCAGCAACCGCAGCGGATCGGTGAAGTCGTCCGGGTCGCGGCGCCGGAACACCGGATAGAAGTTGTCCCCCACGATCGGGATCCCCAGCGCCGTCAGGTGCAGACGCAACTGGTGCGTGCGCCCGGTGCGGGGGTGCAGCCGGTACCGGGCCCGATCTCCGTGTCGCTCCAGCAGTTCGATGCGGGTCTCGGAGTTCGGGTCGGTGAAGCTCTGCACGGCGGTCAGCTCACCGTGCTGCTTGTCGATGCGGGTGCGCACGACCTGCGGGAATGCGAGCTCCGGCCGGAACCCGGCGACCGCCTCGTACTCTTTGACCACCAGGTGCCGCTCGAACAGTTCCTGGTAGGGCCGCCGCCAGCGCGGGTCGGTGGTGCACAGCAGCACACCGGCGGTCATCCGGTCGAGCCGGTGCACCGGCACCAGATGCGGCAGGTCCAGTTCCCGGCGCAGCCGCACGACCACCGTTTCCCGGATGTGGGTGCCCCGCGGGATGGTCGCCAGGAAGTGCGGTTTGTCCACCACCACCAGTCGGTCGTCGCGGTGCAGCACCTCCACCGGAAACGGCACCGGCACCTCCGGCGGCGGGTCGCGGTAGAAGTACACGAACCGGGTCGGCTGATAGCGGGTGCCGGCGTCCACCGGTCGGCCGTGCTCGTCGACGAGTTCACCGGCGCTCACGCGGGCCTGCCAGTCCTCCGCCGGGTGACGGGACTGCAGAAATTCGACGATGGTGGCCGCGTCCGTCTCGGCGGGCATACGCAGCCGGTCCGGGCCGAGACCGTCCCGCACCGGCAGCGGGGCTCCGCGCACCTCAGGCCTCGACGGGGTCCGGTACGCACCCCGCGCAGACCAGCGTCAGGTCGCGGCCGTCGCGATCGGGATGGTTGCGGTACCGCGACGTCGGCGTTCCGCACTCGGTGCACCGGCCCAACACTGTTGCGGCCGGGCTGAATTCGACGTTCATGCGGCCGTCGAAGACGTACAGCGAACCTTCCCACAGCCCGTCGTCGCCGAAAGTCTCGCCGTAGCGCACGATTCCGCCGTCGAGCTGATACACCTCTTCGAAACCGCGGTTGCGCATCAACGCCGACAACACCTCGCACCGCACCCCGCCGGTGCAATAGGTCACCACCGGACGGGACTTGAGATGGTCGTAACGGCCGCTGTCGAGTTCGGCGACGAAATCGCGGGTGGTCTCCACCTCGGGCACCACCGCATTCCGGAACCGGCCGATCTCCGCCTCGAACCGGTTGCGGCCGTCGAAGAACACCACCTCGTCGCCGCGCTCGGACACCAGTTCGTGCACGGCGCGTGGCGAGAGCGGGGTGCCGCCGCCCACCACACCGTGGTCGTCGACCTTCACCTCGTGGGGCACCCCGAACGTCACGATCTCCGGGCGCACCTTGACCGACAGGCGCGGGAAGTCGTCGCCGGTGCCGTCGGACCACTTGACGTCGGTGTCCTTGAACGCCGGATAGCCGCGCAGTCCGCGCACGTAGCGCTTCACCGCGGCGATGTCCCCACCGACGGTGCCGTTGATGCCGTGCTCGGAGATCAGGATCCGGCCCGTCAGCCCCAGCGACGACGCGAGGGTGTGCTGCCACAACCGGATCGCCTCCGGGTCGGGCAGCGGCGTGAACGCGTAGAACAACACGATCTTGGGAATCGCCATGTCAGCGCGATCCCGATCCGTGCAACTCGCGCAGGTCCGCCACGGTCAGCCCCTCGAGCGTCGACCGGAACACCCGGCGCGGCGAGCCGGGCACCTCCACCAGCGACGGCACCACCAGTACCGCGCAGCCCGCGGCCTCGGCGGACGTCGCGCCGGTCGGGGAATCCTCGATCGCCAGGCACTGCGCCGGATCGAGCCCGAGCAACTCCGCGGCCCGCCGGTACGGCGCCGGGTCGGGCTTGCCCGCCGGCACCTCGTCACCGCACACCGTGTGGTCGAAGCGGTCCCGGCCGAGCGTCTCGAGCGCGACGTCGCACAACCGGCGGCCGGTGTTGGTCACCAGCACCTGGCCCAGTCCCGCCGCACGTACCGCATCGAGTGCCGCCTGCGCGCCGGGCCGCCACCGCAGACCCTGGGCGAACAACCCGGCCATGTACGCGTTGAGCCAGTCCTCGGCGGCGGTCTGCTCGTCGGGGGTCGGTTCGAGACCGAGACCGGCGAACGCTCGCCACACCGACAGGTCGAGCGGTCCGCCGATCGTCGCGCGCCGGGTCTCCTCACTCATCGGGCCACCGAGATGCAGCGACAACTCCCGCATCCCGATGTCCCACAACTGCTCGGACTCGAGCAACGTGCCGTCCATGTCCCACAGCACCGCTTGCAGTCGGGTGGCCCCGATCGACGGTGCAGCGCAACCGGATTCGAGCTGATCAGACATTGAAATACTTGGCCTCCGGGTGGTGCAGCACGAACGCGTCGGTGGACTGCTCGGGATGCAACTGCAATTCCTCCGACAGTTCCACGCCGATACGTTCGGGCTCGAGCAACTCGACGAGCTTGATGCGATCCTCGAGATTCGGGCACGCGCCGTACCCGAACGCGAACCGGGCCCCGCGATAGGCGAGCTTGAAGTACTCGGCGATCTCGTCGGGATCCTCGTCGGCGGCGGTGCCGCCCCCGGCGAACGCGAGTTCCTGCCGGATCCGGCGATGCCAGTACTCCGCCAACGCCTCGGTGAGCTGCACGCCGATACCGTGCACCTCCAGATAGTCGCGGTACGCGTCCGCGGCGAACAACTCGTTCGCGAAGTCGGCGATCGGCTGCCCCATCGTCACCAGCTGGAACGGCCACACATCGACCTGCCCCGACGCGAGCGCATCCTCCCGGGACCGCACGAAGTCGGCGATGCACAGGAACCGGGACCGCTGTTGCCGCGGGAACGTGAACCGGAACCGCTCCGGCGCGTCCGGGCGGGGCTCGGTGAGTACCACCACGTCGTCACCCTCGGACACCGCCGGGAAGTAGCCGTACACCACGGCGGCGTGCTGCAAGATCCCCTCGGTCGCCAACCGGTCCAGCCAGTACCGCAACCGCGGCCGGCCTTCGGTCTCCACCAACTCTTCGTAGGTCGGGCCGTCGCCGCCCCGTTGCCCGCGCAGACCCCACTGTCCGAGGAACAGCGCGCGCTCGTCGATCAGCGACGCATAGTCGGCCAACGGGATGCCCTTGACCACTCGGGTACCCCAGAACGGCGGGGTCGGCACCGGAAGATTCGCTGCGACATCGCTGCGCGCAGGCACCACCACCGGTGCCTCCGCCGCCTTGCGCTTCTCCGCGATCCGCTTGCTGCGCTCGTGCCGCTCCTTGCGCTCGGCGGCCTTCCGGGCAGCTTCCAGCGCCTCCGGGCTGTCGGGCGCCGGAGCCTCACCGCGCTTGACGGCCATCACCTTGTCCATCAACGACAAGCCCTCGAACGCATCGCGGGCGTACGACACCTGACCCTCGTAGACCTCCGCGAGATCGTTCTCCACATAGCTGCGGGTCAGTGCCGCGCCGCCGAGCATCACCGGGAACTGCTCGGCCACCCCGCGGGCATTGAGTTCCTGGAGGTTCTCCTTCATCACCACGGTCGACTTCACCAGCAGACCGGACATCCCGATCACGTCGGCTCTCTTGTCGACGGCCGCGTCGAGAATCGTGGCGATGGGCTGCTTGATCCCGAGGTTGACCACCTCGTAGCCGTTGTTCGACAAGATGATGTCGACCAGGTTCTTGCCGATGTCGTGCACATCGCCCTTGACGGTCGCCAGCACGATCCGGCCCTTACCGTCGGCGCCGGTGGACTCCATGTGGGGTTCGAGGAACGCCACCGCCGTCTTCATCACCTCGGCGGACTGCAGCACGAACGGCAACTGCATCTGCCCCGACCCGAACAGCTCACCGACCGTCTTCATCCCCGACAGCAACGTGTCGTTGATGATCGTCAGCGGCGGTGTCGTCGTCATCGCCTCCGTCAGATCGTCCTCGAGGCCGTTGCGCTCGCCGTCGACGATGCGCCGCTCGAGCCGTTCGAACAGCGGCAGCGCCGCCAGTTCCTGCGCGCGCGACTCCCGCGCCGACGCCGCCGACACACCCTCGAACAGTTCCATCAGCTTCTGCAGGGGGTCGTATCCCTCGCGGCGACGGTCGTACACCAGGTCCAGCGCGACCTGCCGCTGCTCCTCCGGGATGCGGGCCATCGGCAGGATCTTCGACGCATGCACGATCGCCGTATCCAGCCCCGCTTCGGTGCACTCGTTCAGGAACACCGAGTTGAGCACCTGCCGGGCCGCCGGATTCAAACCGAACGACACATTCGAGATGCCGAGCGTGAAGTGGATTTCGGGATGTCGCCGGTGCAGTTCGCGGATCGCGCTGATCGTCTCGATCGCGTCGCGGCGGACTTCCTCCTGCCCCGTCGAGATCGGGAAGGTCAACGCGTCGACGATGATGTCTTCCGGCGCGAGCCCCCAGTTCTCCGTCAGATCGGTGATCAGGCGCTCCGCGATCCGCACCTTGTGTTCGGCGGTACGGGCCTGACCCTCCTCGTCGATCGTCAGCGCGACCACGGCCGCGCCGTGCGTGACGACGAGCTGCATGATCCGCTGGAACCGCGAGCCGGGGCCGTCGCCGTCCTCGTAGTTCACCGAGTTCACCGCGCACCGGCCACCGAGGTGCTCGAGACCGGCCTGGATCACGTCCGGCTCCGTCGAGTCGATCATGATGGGCAACGTCGAGGCCGTCGCGAACCGGGACGCCAGTTCTGCCATGTCGGCGGCACCGTCGCGTCCCACATAGTCGACGTTCAGGTCCAGCATGTGCGCGCCGTCGCGAATCTGGTCCTTCGCGATATCGAGGCACTTCTGCCAGTCCGCGGCGAGCATCGCCTCCCGGAACGCCTTCGACCCGTTGGTGTTCGTGCGCTCGCCGACCATCAGGATCGACGCGTCCTGCTCGAACGGCACCGCCGTGTAGAGCGACGACACACCCGGCTCCGGCACCGGCGTGCGCGGGGCGGGCGTCACCTCACGTACCGCCGCGGCCACCTGCCGGACATGCTCGGGAGTCGTGCCGCAGCACCCGCCGACGAACGCGAGCCCGTAGTCGGCGACGAACCCGGCCAACGCCGACGCCAGTTCCTCCGGACCCAGCGGGTATTCGGCGCCGTTGGGCCCCAGCACCGGCAGCCCCGCGTTCGGCATCACCGACACCGGGATCCGTGCGTGCTGCGTCAGGTACCGCAGGTGTTCGCTCATCTCCGCCGGGCCGGTCGCGCAGTTCAGCCCGATCAGGTCGATGCCCAGCGGCTCGAGCGCCGTCAGCGCCGCACCGATCTCCGAACCGAGCAGCATCGTGCCCGTGGTCTCCACCGTGACATGGGTGACGATCGGCAGTCGCCGGCCCGCCTGCTCCATCGCCAGGCGGCTACCCACGATCGCGGCCTTCGCCTGCAACAGGTCCTGGCAGGTTTCCACCAGGATCGCATCGGCGCCGCCGTCGATCATGCCCAGAGCGGCCTCCGCGTAGGCATCCCGCAACACCGCGTAGGGCGCGTGCCCCAAGCTGGGCAGCTTGGTGCCCGGCCCCATCGAGCCGATCACCATCCGGGGCATCCCGTCGTCGCTCGGGCCCATCTCGTCGGCCACCTCACGGGCCAGACGGGTGCCCCGTTCGGACAGGTCACGGATGCGGTCGGCGATGTCGTAGTCGGCGAGATTGGGCAGGTTGCAACCGAAGGTGTTCGTCGAGACCACATCTGCGCCGGCCTCGAAATACGCCCGATGGATCCCCCGGATCACATCGGGCCGAGACTCGTTGAGAATCTCGTTGCACCCCTCCAAACCGCGGAAATCGTCGAGCGAAAGATCCGCGGCCTGCAACATCGTGCCCATCGCCCCGTCTCCGATGACAACGCGCCGCTTCAACGCATCGAGCAAGACAGAGTGCAATGGGGTGGACATGCCCACCAGACTAGTGGGCGGACGAACCGGCCCGGGTCGTAGGCTGGACGAGTGAATGCACGCGAGAACTCCGACACCCCGGACCAGGACGTACCCGTCCTCCGTGATCCGGTGCTCGTTGCCGCGTTCGAAGGATGGAACGACGCAGGCGACGCCGCCAGCGGAGCCGTCGAACACCTCGAACTGATCTGGGACGCCGAACCCTTCGCCGAACTGGACTCCGAGGACTACTACGACTACCAGGTCAACCGTCCCCAGGTCCGGCTCGTCGACGGCGTCAGCCGCGAACTCGACTGGCCCGCCACCCGGCTGTCGGTCTGCGCACTGCCCGGCAGCGACCGCGACATCGTGCTGCTGCGCGGCATCGAACCCAACATGCGCTGGCGCAGCTTCTGCGACGCCATCATCGAACTCATCGACGACATCGGCGTCCACACCGTCATCCTTCTCGGCGCCCTGCTCGCCGACACCCCCCACACCCGGCCCGTCCCGGTGACCGGCACCGCGTACAGCGCCGAAGCCGCCAAACGCTTCAACCTCGAAAAATCGCGCTACGAAGGACCTACCGGGATCACCGGCGTCCTCCAGGACGCCTGCGTCCGCGCCGGCATCCCCGCCGTGTCCTTCTGGGCAGCGGTCCCCCACTACGTCTCGCACCCGCCCAACCCCAAAGCCACCGTCGAACTCCTCCGCCGGCTCGAAGACATCCTCGACGTCGAAGTTCCCCTCGGCGAACTGCCCGTCCTCGCCGAAGAATGGGAAGAGGCCGTCACCGAGATGACCGACGACGACGAAGACGTCGCCGACTACGTCCGCGGACTCGAAGAACGCGGCGACGCCGAAGCCGAATCCGACATCACCGACGACATCTCCAACATCGACGGCGACGCCATCGCCGCCGAATTCGAGCGCTACCTGCGTCGACGCGGTCCCGGCGGACTCGCCCAGTGAGCGCCCTGCGCGCGGCACTCCCGCGCGCGGCGCTCTACACAGGCGGCTTCCTCGGCCCGTTCGGCGGCAGCGTCGTCGTCTCGATGCTTCCCGAGATGGGCGCCGACCTGGGCGTCACGGCCGCCACCGCGGCCACCTCCGTGACCGCCTACCTCGGCGTCTTCGCCGCCGCCATGCTGTTCTCCGGCACCCTCGGTGCCCGCTGGGGCCGGGCCCGCACGGTCCGCCTCGCCTACCTCGCCTACGCGGTGGTGTCCGTCGCCGCCGCGCTCGCCCCCACTCTGACCGTGCTGCTCGGTGCCCGCATGCTCCAGGGCGCGGCCAACGCCTTCACCACACCGCTGCTGCTCGCGGCCCTCGCGTCCCTGACACCGCAGAATCGGCTCGGTCGCGCACTGGGTCTCTTCGGTGCCCTGCAAGCCGCCGGGCTGACCTTCGCGCCGCTCGTCGGCGGGCTCGCCGCCGAGATCGACTGGCGATGGGCCTTCGTGGTGCTCGCCGCCGCCGCACTGGCGCTCGCGTGCATCGGACTACCGGGCACCGTCGACGAGGACACCGCCGGCGAACCCGCCCGGCTTCGCGACGCGCTGCGTCCCCGCATCGTCCGCATCGGCATCGTGGCGCTGCTCGGCTGGGGTGCGATCGGCGGACTCAACTTCCTCCTCGCCTTCCGTGCCGAGGACGTGTTCGCTCTCACCCCGTCCGAGCGCGGCGCGCTGCTCACCGTCCTCGGTTTCGCCGGCATCCTCACCGCCCGGCGCGTCGGGATCCTCGTCGACCGGATCGGCGCGCGGCGCACCGTCCTCATCGGTGCCTTCGCCGGCGCAGTGCTGGTGGTCACCGTCGGTACGGTGACGAATCTCATGGTCGTCGCCGTCGCCTGGTTCCTCGCGGGCGTCGCCTCGCAATGCGTGCTCGTCGGCGTCAATGCCGCCGTCCTGGGCGATCCCGGAGCCAACCGCGGCGGCGCGGTGTCGGTGGTGCAGGCCTTCCGGTTCGGCGGTGGCGCGTTCGCTCCGCTGGCGCTCACGCCCGTGTACTCGGCGGATCCGACCGCTGCGTTCCTCGTGCCCGCGGTGCTGCTCGCCGTCGTCACCCCGCTCGCGATGCCTGCGTCGCCGCGACCTGACAGTTCCGGCAAGGACGGGGTGAGGTCTTCCTGATCGGCATGTAACGCGCCGGCAGCCGATCCGTCACCGACGCGGCCGACCCTCGAAGTATGACATCGACCCAGCCCCAACCGGAGACACCGCGTCGGCGGCTCCTCGTCGTGGGCAACGGCATGGCAGGTGCTCGCACCGTCGAAGAGATCCTCGCGCGAGGTGGTCGAGACCTCTTCGACATCACCATGATCGGCGACGAGCCGTACGGCAACTACAACCGGATCATGCTCTCGCACGTCCTGTCCGGCGAAGCGACCGCCGACGACGACGATCTCGTGCTCAATCCGATGAGCTGGTACCGCGAGCACGGCATCACCCTCTTCGCGGGCGACCGCGCGGTCCGCCTCGACCGGTTCGCCAAGACGGTCACCTGTGAATCCGGCCGGGTGGTGGGCTACGACGTGCTTGTCGTCGCCACCGGATCGTCGACCTTCTTCCCCAACATGGACGGCCTGCGCGAAGCGGACGGCCGCCTCGGGCGCGGCGTGTTCGGTTTCCGCACCCTCGCCGATACCAACGGCATGCTCCAGATGGCGGAGTCCCGCGACGACGTGTCGGCAGTGGTCGTCGGCGGCGGCCTGCTCGGCCTCGAGGCCGCGTACGGGTTGCGCACCCAGGGACTCGAGGTGACGGTCGTGCATTCGCCCGGGCACCTGATGAACCAGCAACTCGACGAGCGCGGCGGCCGCGTCCTGCGCACCGAGATCGAGAAACTCGGGATCACCGTGCACACGGGTACACGCACGATCGGCATCGAGCGCGACGGCCACGGCGAGGTGGTCGGGGTCCGATTCGCCGACGACACCGTCGTCCCGGCGGACATGGTGGTCGTCGCGGCAGGTATCCGCCCCAACACCGAATTCGCGCGCACCGGCGGTCTTCTCGTCGAACGCGGCCTGGTCGTCGACGATCAGTTGCGCTGCGACGGCGAATCGAGCGTGTACGCCGTCGGGGAATGCGTGCAGCACCGCGGCGAGGTGTACGGACTCGTCGCACCCGTGTGGGAGCAGGCCGTCGTGCTCGCCGAGCATCTCACCGGCACCGACCCGCACGCCGCGTACGAGGGCTCGCGGACCACCACCAAGCTCAAGGTCGCCGGTATCGACGTCGCCGCGATGGGCGTGAAGGGACCCGAACGTGAAGACGACGAGTTCGTGCAGTTCTACGACCCGCGCAGCGGTGTGTACAAGGCCGTCGTCGTGCGTGACGACCAACTGATCGGCGCGATGCTGCTCGGCGACATCGGCCGGGCGTCGATGCTCGGACAGGCCTTCGACGGAATGATCGAGGTCCCCCAGGATCGCGCGGCACTGCTGTTCGATATCGGAGAGCCCCAGGGCGCCGACGTGGCGGCAGATCTGCCCGACAGCACCCAGGTGTGCAACTGCAACGGCGTCACCAAGGGCGACATCGTCGCCTGTGTCCGCGGCGGAGCGGCCAGCCTCGCGGACGTCTGCGCCACCACCCGGGCGGGCAAGGGCTGCGGGTCGTGCAAGGCGCTCGTGGGTGACATCGTCGCGTGCGCGGCCGGCGGCGCACTCGCCGAGGACCCCGCCGCGAACTGGTATGTGCCGTGCATCCCGCTGACCAAACCCGACCTGATCGCCGCTATCCGCGAGCACGACCTGCGCGCGGTGTCGCAGGTGTTCGCGAAACTCGCGACCGGGGGCAGGGAGGATGCCTCCGCGAAGATGCCGCTGGCGTCGCTGTTGCGCACACTGTGGGGCCCCGACTGGGTCGACGAGCGTGGCGCGCTCTATATCAACGACCGTGTGCACGCCAATATCCAGCGGGACGGCACATTTTCGGTGGTGCCTCAGATGAAGGGCGGGGTGACCACACCGGATCAGTTGCGCCGGATCGCCGATGTCGCCGACAAGTACCGGGTGCCCATGGTGAAGGTCACCGGTGGTCAGCGGATCGATCTCCTCGGCATCAAGAAGGAGGACCTGCCGAAGGTCTGGGCCGATCTCGATATGCCGTCGGGCTTCGCCTACGGCAAGAGTTTCCGCACTGTGAAAACCTGCGTGGGCAGCGACTTCTGCCGGTTCGGTCTGGGCGACTCCACGAATCTGGGTATCGCACTCGAGGAACGCTTCCAGGGGCTCGAGACACCGGCCAAGCTCAAACTGGCGGTGGCGGGGTGTCCCCGCAACTGTTCCGAGGCGCTGTGCAAGGACCTCGGGGTGGTCGCCGTCGGCGACGGGCGGTGGGATATCTACGTCGGCGGCGCCGCCGGTGCACACGTCCGCAAAGGTGACCTTCTCGCGACCGTGGACTCCGCCGACGAGGTGCTTTCCGTGGCGGGACGGTTCATCCAGTACTACCGCGAGAACGCGCAGTGGCTCGAGCGGACCTACGCCTTCGTGCCGCGCATCGGTCTGGACCGACTACAGGACCTGCTGATTCGAGACGAGGAGAACCTGGTGTCCGGACTGGACGAACGCGTCGAGATCGCCGTCGCCGGCTACCGTGATCCCTGGCTCGACCGTTCGGACCCGAAGTCTCCCGCGCAGTTTGCGCCGTCGCTGCCGTTGCTGCCTCTCCCCCAGGTCCCCGTTCGATGACCGCCGTGGACGACAGTGCTGTCGTCGACCTCGGACCGGTCTCGGGTCTCACCCGCGGCGAGGGGCGCACCTATACGGTCGACGGGCGGCAGATCGCCGTGTTCCTGTTGTCCGACGGTTCGGTCCGCGCGACCGACGCCGTGTGCCCGCACAAGGGAGGGCCGTTGGCCGACGGGCAGATCGACCACACCGGTGTGGTGTGCCCGCTGCATCAGTACGCGTTCTCGTTCGACACGGGTGCGTGCGCCGCGCACGGGATCGGATCGGTACGCACCTACGCGGTGCAGGTGAGCGAAGGCCGAATCCTGCTGTCCTCGTCCTTCTCGGGATCGCAGTAACACTCCTGCTATCGTCCTTCCCCCGAGGGAAGGGTGCCCACAGTGGGATGTGTCGTCGTCGAACACGAGTCGGTCCTTCCCGCCACGATCCCCGCGGTCTGGGCCCGCATCACAGATCCCGGCGGTATCAACGACGAACTCGCTCCCGTGCTGTCGATGCGCATGCCGCGTGCGGTCCGGGGCCTGTCCATCGACGAGGTGCCGGTCGGCGTGCGCCTGGGCCGTGCACCGCTCCTGCTCTTCGGGGTACTGCCGGTCGAATTCGATGACCTCACCGTCGCTGCCGTCGAACCCGGTCGCCGGTTCCACGAGAAGTCCAGCATGGTGCTCCTGCGCCGCTGGGAGCACGAACGCGAACTACAACCGCTGCCGTCCGGCGGAACCCGTGTCCACGATCGCCTCACCTTCGAGTTGCGCGCGCCCTTGTCGGGTGTACCGATCGTCGATTCCGTGGCGCACCGCGTGATCGCGGGACTGTTCGCTCACCGGCATCGCAGGCTCGCCCGCTACTTCGACAGACCTCCGGCGTAGGTTGCGAGTGACGTGAAGTGTTGGTGAGTGGCGGGATCGAGACGAGTTGGTGGTGGAAATGGCGGATATTTCTGTTATTTGTTTATTCCGTCCGATCCAGAATATCCAGGGTCGCGTCCTCCGCCGAACCCGCATGTCGGGTGCGCCCTACTCCCATGTCGTCGTCCTTCCCCGCCGCGAATACCGTTCCCCCTGAAAAGGATCAAGCTGCCTATCCTTCATCCACGCACTCCCCTGGCCCGCCGGCCCGGAGTCGTTCCCGTCCACCTCGTGAAAGCTACCGTGAAGCTCGACGCGTCGGAATACCCCAGGCGGTGCGCCACCCGCTCGACCGACAGCCCCGCACCGAGAAGTTCTTCGGCCACCGCGCTGTACGTCTCCGCCACGACCTCCCGGTACGACGTTCCTTCCTCCTCGAGCCTCCTCCGCAGCGTCCGCACGCTGAGCCCCAACTCCCCCGCGACACGCTGTTGCGTCGCACCCGACGACGCGGCACGAAGCAGGATCTCACGGACCCGGAATGCGGTTCCACTGCGGAATCGCCGCCGCTGAAGGAGTTCTGCGCACTCTTCGAGCAGCACCGACGACGCGGCCGCGCTGGCGGTGGGCATCGGACGTTCCACCGCCGCCGCGTCCACCACGACCGTGTGCGGCCCGGATACAGACACCACCTCGTAGCCGTGTTCACGCACCATCGGTGCGATGCGACCGAACAGCGACTCGTTCACTTCGATCCGCCGCACCTCGACCGGGTTGCCCCACAACGCCGTCCAGTGCGCCAGGATTCCGGACAGGTCGCGTTCGAGAAGGAATCCCCGTACATCGCGCGGCACCTCACGATCGTCGAGCGAGAACCGCACCTCACCGTCGGCGTACGCCAACGTTGCCCGCGAGAACGCGTACGAGAGGTCGAAGTAGCGCGTTCCCACCTCGATCCCCTCTCGGACGGTCGCACAACTCATCAACGCGTACCCGTAGATGCCGTGCACGGCGGCCTGATACGACGCACCGAGCGTGAACCCGCACCCTGGAGCATCGTCGAGTTCCGCCACCAGATTCCGGATCAGCGCAAGTTCCTGTTCGTCCGTGATCTCGCTCGTGGGATCCGAGAGTCCCTCGGCCGGTAGTCCGGTGCCGCGGAGAACCAGATGGGTGTCGATACCGCGTTCCCGGGCGAAGTCCACGAGAAGCCGTGCGCTGGTCGCGGCACGGCGAGGGACCAAGGTCGTCACGACGTGCCATCATCGGCCACGTGGCCGAAATTCACAAGAAACAGCCGCTTTCGGCATGGATCTGCGGCGATCCGCTTTCTAGCGTGAGCACACGGCAATACCCGCTCGAGAGTTAAGGACGGCAACACATGACCCGAGGTGCACAGGGCAAGCGCGTCGCGATCACCGGCGGCGCACGCGGTATCGGACGATCGACCGCGGAGGCCCTTCTCCGCGCCGGAGCACAGGTCGTCATCGGCGACATCGATACGGCCCTGGTGGACGAAACGGCTGCCGCGCTGACCGCACGGTTCGGTTCGACCGTCCTAGGGTTGCCACTCGACGTCACCGACCGCGGCTCGTTCGAGCAGTTTCTCGATCTCGCCGCAATCGAACTCGGCGGACTCGACGTCGTGGTCAACAACGCCGGCATCATGCCGACCGGACGGTTCCTCGACGAGTCCGACGCGGTGTCCGACCGCCAGATCGACATCAACGTGCGGGGCGTGATCATCGGCTGCAAACTCGCGGCCGCGCGCTTCACCGAGCAGGGGCACGGTCACATCGTCAACCTCGGGTCCATCGTCGGCATCGAGGGCGCACCGGGGATCGCCGTGTACTCGGCCACCAAGCATGCGGTGATCGGTCTGGGCTCCGTGCTGCGGCAGGAACTCGCCGGTTCCGGCGTCACGGTCTCGACGATCGCGCCGGGATTCGTACGCACCGAACTGATCGCGGGCATCAAGCCCAACGCGTTGATCCAGCGCGTCGCGATGGTGGGTCCCGAGGATGTCGCCCAGGCGATCACCGCGGTGATCGGCTCGGGACGTCCGGGTCTGCGTTACGTGCCCCGGACCGCGGGCGCCATCCTCGCCGTCCTGCGTTTGATGCCGGAGGCGGCCCGGCACCGGATCTCCGGCGCGTTCGGACTGCAGTCCGTCGTTCTCGAATCGGACGAGAACGCCCGGGCCGCCTACCGGAATCGCACCGAGTCCACCCCCGCTGTCTCTCCCGTCGCCGACAGTCCCGTCATCGAGAGTGAGACGCAGCGACCGGTGCGGTAAATGCCCGACGCGTTGCCGGCCGCGGATCAGTCCGCGGTCGGCAACGCGCGCAGCGACGTGACGGTGGCATCTAGTGCGCGAGCCGCTTCGGCGCCCTTCGTCACGAAGTGGCGGGTGTAGTACGAGACGTGCTCGTCGTGCTCGTGGAAGTGATGCGGAGTGAGCACGACGGAGAACACCGGTACATCGGTGTCGAGCTGCACGCGCATCAAGCCGTCGATGACGGCGGTGGCCACGAAGTCGTGGCGGTAGATCCCGCCGTCGACGACCAGTCCCGCGGCGACGATGCCGGCGTACCGGCCGGTGCGCGCCAGACGTGCGGCGTGCAGGGGGATCTCGAACGCCCCGGGGACCTCGAAGTAGTCGATGTTCTCGGCGGACCATCCGAGCGAGACGATCTCGTCGGTGAACCCGGCCTTGGCCTGGTCGACGATGTTGCGATGCCATGTGGCCTGGATGAATGCGATCCGGCCGGCGCTGTCAGTCATGCGAAAGACGCTAGCGCATGGATTGTTCGTCTTCGTCGAGGGCACCGGGTGGACCGCCGCATCGGAAATTCGAGAAAAAGCCTTTTCCGTCGTGCACAGAGTGACTACTGTGGTGGATGTGACACAACTGGACTCCCTGGCCACCGTCGAGAATCCGGCCGGGCCGCGCCCCGAACGCCACATCGACATCTACCGGCGCGCCGCCGCGGGTCTCGAAGCCTGCCTGCCGCTCGGATGGAGTCTGAGCGCCGACCGGTCCCGCTCCCCCGAGGCGCCCCGCCGGCTCCTCGTCACCGCACCGGACGGCGAGTCGGTGTCCTTCGCGGTCATACCTTCGCGCGGAGTGCTCAGCGGTGACGTCGCGCGCATCACGGCCGAATTGACCGAATCCGACCGGGGATTCGTCTGTGCCCACTATTTGTCCGATCCGGTCCGTCGCCAGCTCGACCAGCACGGCATCTCCTATGCCGACGCCACCGGCAACCTCGCCCTCGTGGCGGCACGCCCGGCCATCTGGGTGCGTAACCGCGGCGCCGACGCCGATCCGTGGCGTGGCCCGGGCAGACCCTCCGGAGTCCTCACCGGTGAACCGTCCGATCGGGTGGTCCGCGCGCTGGCGGACCACGAGGGCGAGATCACCGTTCCCGAGCTGATCAAGCTGTCGGGAGCGTCGACCGGCGCCACCTACCGCGTCGTCGAGGTCCTGGTCGAACGCGAACTCATCCGCCGCATTCCCCGCGGTGCCATCACCGAAGTGCGGTGGGAGCCGATGCTGCGTGCGTGGGCCGACGACCGGAAGGTCTGCCCGATCCGCCGTTTCGCGGCGCCGGACGGCGTGGCAGCAATCCGCAACCGGCTCGCCGAGCACGTCGATATCCCCTACGCGCTCACCGGAGTAGGAGCGACCGACTACGCCGAACCGGCGCTCCTCGAGGTCTACGCCGACGATCCGGACGAGTTCGCGGCCGTCCTCGGTCTGCGCCCGGTGGACCGGGGAGGCGACGTCGTCGTCGCGATCCCCTGGTCGCCCGTCGTGTTCGATCGCATGGACCGTCGCGGAGGATTGCGGTACGTCGCACCGTCCCACGTCTACGCCGATCTGCTCGCCGGCCCGTTCCGCAATGCCGACGCGTCGGAGCACCTGGTCACGCAACTGACCGCCGACGACGCCCGGTGGCGGCGCCCGATCCGCTGACGGCGGATCGCGCCCCTTCCAATGCCTCCGGACGCAAGTCCGTGAGGTGTACGGTTCGGGGAGGGCGGGCCCCGGCGGACAGGTACCGCCCGGAGCCGTGAACCCGTTGACGACGACCCCGACTGCAGGAGGTACGGACGACATGGAAACGGTGTCGACCGTGGGAGATCTGCCCCCGGCCCTCGGCTCTGAAGCATTGCGGCAGCGTTTGGAGGGCCGCCGGCCGGCAGTGTTCCTGGATTACGACGGCGTACTCACACCCATCGTTTCCCGCCCCGAGGACGCGGTCTGGTCCGACAGCATGCGCCGGACCGTGCTCGATCTGGCGGACCGGTGCTCGGTGTGCATCGTCACCGGGCGCGACCGCCAGGTCGTGCAGCAACTGATGGGCGTCGACGACCTGATCGTCGCCGGAAGCCACGGGTTCGACATCTGGAGTCCCGAGCAGGGGCCGGTGGTGCACGAGGCGCTCACCGACTTCACGGACCTGATCGCGGAAACGACCGCCACCCTGCGTGAGAGGCTCCACGGTCTCGACGGTGTCACCATCGAAGCCAAACACGCGTCGGTCGCCGTGCACTACCGGCAGGCCGCACCGGATACCCGCGCCCGCGTCGACGAGATCATCCACGAATTGCGCGACCGGAACAGCGATCGTCTGACTCTGGTCCCGGGGAAGATGGTCTACGAGTTCACCCCGGCGATCGACTGGAACAAGGGCAAAGCCGTCCTGCACCTCATCGACGTTCTCGGGCTCGACTCCGACGACATCGTTCCGCTCTATCTCGGCGACGACATCACCGACGAAAGCGCGTTCCGGGCCCTGCGCGGCCGGGGTATCGGCATCCTCGTAGGCCGTCCCGACGACCCGGAGATGGCGGGCCGCACCACGGCCGCCGATTTCGTGCTCGACTCGGTGCAGGACGTCGAGAAGTTCCTGACCGGCCTGGCCCGCTGATCCGTCGCCCACCGCTACTCGCCCTGGAGGTAAGCGTGTCCGACCCGGAGTTCACTCTCGAATACACCACCTTCGATGCGGACGAAGAAGGACTCCGCGAGGCGATGACGTCCACCGGCAACGGATACTTCTGCACGCGGGGCACGGCGGAGTGGGAGGACATGGGCGAAGTCCACTATCCCGGCACGTACTCCCACGGCTGCTACAACCGTGAGACCACCATCATGGGGGGTCGCCCCGTCCTCAACGAGGATCTGGTCAACCTCCCCAACTGGCTGGTGCTGAAAATGCGCATCGAGGGCGAAGACGCGATCCGGCTGTCGAACGTCGAAATCCTGTCGTACCGGCACATCTACGACATCCGAACCGCCACCGTGATGCGCAAGATCCGGTTCCGGGACCGGAAGGGCCGTGAAACCACCCTGCACAGCCGGCGCTTCGTGAGTATGGCGCACCGGCACCAGAGCGGCCTGTCCTGGACCATCACCCCCGAGAACTGGTCCGGCCGCATCGAATTGGTGTCGGCGCTCGACGGACGCATGACCAACCGAGCGGTCGCGCGCTACCGCGAACTCGAGGGTCGCCACCTCGATCCGGTCTCCCCCCGAACCTTCAGCGCCGACACGATCGCCCTGAAGGTGCAGACACGGCAATCCGACATCTACATCGCGCAGGCTGCCCGCACGCAGGTCTTCTACGAAGGCGAGCAGGACTGCCTCGACGTCGAGCGCGACCTGTACCAGATGGAGGACTACATCCAGCAGGTGCTGGCGTTCGATGTCACCCAGGGCACGCCCGTGCGGGTCGAGAAACTCGTGGCGATGTTCACCGCCCGCGACGACGCGATCACCGAGCCCCTCGCCGCGGCCGGACGCCACGTGGTGCGGTATCCGGGCTTCGACGAGGCCTACGCCGAGCACGAGGCCGCATGGGACGAACTGTGGGACATCTGCGATATCCGGGTGCCCCGTGAACCCCGCGTCCAGATGTTGCTGCGGTTGCACGTCGCGCACGTGCTGCAGGTCTGTTCGCGGCACACGGCGCGGCACGATGCCGGCGTGCCGGCGCGCGGGCTCAACGGCGAGGCGTATCGCGGGCATGTGTTCTGGGACGAGTTGTACGTCTATCCGTTCCTCGACCTGCGCATGCCCGACGTGACACGAGGCCTGATCGGCTACCGGTACCGCCGGTTGGGTGAGGCCCAGGCCGCGGCGCGGGACGCCGGGTACGACGGTGCGATGTTCCCCTGGCAGAGCGGTAGCGACGGCACCGAGGAAACCCAGACCGTTCACCTCAATCCCCTGTCGGGACAGTGGGATCCGGACCTGAGCCGCAACCAGCGCCATGTGAGCGCAGCGATTTTCTACAACGTGTGGCGGTACTACCAGGCGACCGACGACTTCGATTTCCTCGCCGATTTCGGCGCCGAGTTGATGCTCGAGATCGCACGGTTCTGGTCGTCCATCGCCCGGTACAACCCCGAACGGGACCGCTACGAAATCCACGGCGTGATGGGGCCCGACGAATTTCACGAGCGATACCCGGACGTCGAGGCAGCGGGACTGAACAACAACGCCTACACCAACGTCATGGTCGCGTGGATCGCCGGAAAAGCACTCGACGTGCTCGAACGCCTGTCCGCGAGTCGCCAGACCGCGCTGCGCGCCCGCTTGCGCGTGACCGACGAGGAGCTGGAGACGTGGTCGGAGATGACCACCAAGATGTACGTGCCGTTCCACGACGGGGTGATCAGCCAGTTCGAGGGATACGAAGACCTCGAGGAACTCGACTGGGACCACTACCGGCAGAAGTACGGCAACATCCAGCGGATGGACCGCATCCTGCGGGCGGAGGGCAAGGACCCGAACCGGTACAAGGTTTCCAAGCAGGCCGACGCGGTGATGTTGTTCTTCCTGTTCGACTTCAACGAGTTGCAACCGTTGTTCGCGCGACTCGGCTACGACGTCGACCGCGCACTCGCTGTGCGGACGGTCGAGTACTACGACCAGCGGACTTCACACGGGTCGACGCTGAGTTTTCTCACCTACGCCGGCGTGCTGGCGGCGTTCGATCCGGAGTCGTCGTGGGAGCGGTTCATGGTGGCGCTCGAGAGCGATGTGAGCGACCTGCAGGGCGGCACCACCAAAGAAGGCATCCACATGGGGGTGATGGCCGGAACGCTGGACCTGGTGCAGCGCTACTACGTCGGCGCCCGTATCTACGGCGGCGCGCTGATGTTCCGCCCTCGCCTGATGGACCGGCTCGACGGGGTGTCGTTCTCGATGCGGTATCGCGGCACTCCCCTGCGCGTGCGCATCGTCGGCGACAAGTTGACCGTCCTCGCGGAGGTCGAAGGTTTCCGGGTGCCGGTGCGGGTGGGCGTCGCCGACAACATCGTCGAACTCGGGGCGGGCGCGTCGCACGTGTTCCATATTCCGCCGGTGCCGGCGGCACCGGATCGCCACGAGCTACCGGCCTGACCGGACGACGGGAGCGACGATGAGGGAGCACGGACTGCGCGGCGCGATCTTCGATGTCGACGGGGTGCTCGTCGATTCACCCCACGAGCACGCGTGGCGGGAGAGCCTCCGCGACCTGATGCTCGGCGAATGGGCTCCGATCCGGGACCGCAGTTCGTGGTCGGAAGACGCGTTCACTCCCCTGGTGTACCAGGAGGTGATGTCGGGCCGGCCGCGCATGGAGGGCGCCGGTGCCGCGTTGCGGTACTTCGGGATCCCGGATGACGACGAACACCTCCGCACCTATGCGGATCGCAAGCAGGATCTGTTGATCCGCTTGATCGACGACGGCAGGTTCCGGGCGTACCCGGATGCCTTGCGGTTCGTGCTCGCGATGCGGGCCGCTGGGGTCCCCCTCGCCGCGGCGTCGTCGTCGAAAAACGCGTTCCGGTTCCTGCGGGCCGTCCGGATGGACGTGTTCGCGCGGGACGAGGGCCTCGACATCGCCTCGATCGACGAAGGCGCCACGCTGAGCGACATGTTCGACGCAGACCTCTCCGGTCGCGATTTCGCCCGCGGGAAGCCCGATCCCGAAATATTTGTCACTGCGGCCGCCGAACTCGGTGTCCCGGCGGAAGCATGTGTGGTCGTCGAAGACGCGGTGAGCGGAATCGAAGCCGCCGAAGCCGGACACATGCTCTCGATCGGGGTCGCGCGCGCGGACGACGAGGTCGGCCTCGCCGAGGCCGGTGCCGACCTCGTGGTCACCTCGCTCGACCAGGTCGACATCGCCCGTCTCGTCCGCGGTGAGCCCGTCTTGCGGCGTCCGGAAACAGATCTCGCCTGAACGGGGCCCGCGGGACTGCGGCTCACGACGAGAATCGTGCGGCGTCCGTCCCGCGCCATGTCCACTGGGTGACCTCCGGCATGTCTTCACCGTGGGTGCGGATGTAGCGGTGATGCTCGGCCAGCGTGTTCAGCAGGTGTTCGCGGGCGTGACCGGCGATGGGACGGATGCGGTCCACCCGGTCGATGACGTCCTTCGCGAGATGGAATCGGTCGATCCGGTTGAGGACGCACATGTCGAACGGTGTCGTGGTGGTGCCTTCCTCGATATAACCGCGCACGTGGATGTTGTCGTGGTTGGCGCGGCGGTAGGTGAGGCGGTGAATCAGCCACGGGTATCCGTGGTAGGCGAAGATGACCGGCTTGTCGGTGGTGAACAGGGCATCGAAGTCGGCGCCGGGCAGACCGTGGGGATGTTCCCGGTCGTCTTGCAATCTCATGAGATCGACGACGTTGACGACGCGGATCTTCAGGTCCGGGAAGTATCCGAGAAGAATGTCGACCGCCGCGAGCGTTTCCTTCGTGGGTACGTCTCCGGCGCATCCGAGAACCACATCCGGTTCCGCGCCGTCGTCGGTCGAAGCCCACTCCCAGATGCCGATTCCCTTGGTGCAGTGGGTGACGGCCGCATCCATGTCGAGGTACTGCAATTCCGGTTGCTTGCCCGCGACGATCACGTTGACGTACTGGCGGCTTCGGAGGCAATGATCGGCGACGGACAGCAGGGTGTTGGCGTCCGGCGGCAGATAGACCCTGATGACTTCGGCTTTCTTGTTGACGACGTGGTCGATGAAGCCGGGGTCCTGATGGGAGAAGCCGTTGTGGTCCTGCCGCCACACGTGTGAGGTCAGCAGGTAATTGAGCGACGGGATCGGTTTGCGCCACTCGATGCGGTTGGTGGTGCGCAGCCACTTCGCGTGCTGGTTGAACATCGAATCCACGACGTGGACGAATGCCTCGTAGCAGGAGAAGAGCCCGTGCCGTCCGGTGAGCAGGTAGCCCTCGAGCCAGCCCTGGCACATGTGTTCGGAGAGCACTTCCATTACGCGTCCGTCGGGCGCGAGATGGTCGTCTCCCGGCACCGTCCGGGCATTCCAGGTCCGGTCGGTGGCCTCGAGAACGGCGTTGAGCCGGTTCGAATTGTTCTCGTCCGGCGCGAACATCCGGAAGGTGCTCGGATTGCGCACCATCACGTCGCGGAGGAAGTCGCCGAGCACCCGGGTCGCTTCGGCGGTCTCGTTTCCGGGTGTGCCGATGCGGACGGCGTAGTCGCGGAAATCGGGGCACGCGAGATCCCGCAGGATCGCGCCGCCGTTGGTGTGGGGGTTGGCGCTCATCCGCCGTGCGCCCGAAGGATGCAGGTCACGGATCTGCGGGACGGGAGCCCCGTTGTCGTCGAACAGTTCTCCCGGTCGATAGCTCCGCATCCACTCTTCGAGGATCATGCGGTGCCCGGCGTCGTTGCGGGCGTTGCCGAACGGCACCTGGTGCGCGCGCCAGCTGCCTTCGATCGGAGTGCCGTCGACCTCGGCGGGACCCGTCCACCCCTTGGGCGACTGCAGCACGATCATCGGCCATGCCGGACGCTCGGTATCGCCGGTCCGGCGCGCGCGCTCCTGGATCTCGTCGATACGGTTCAGTGCCCGGTCGAGTGCCGACGCGAAGGCCCGGTGCATCTCGGCCGGGTCGGAGCCGGCCACCACGATCGGGTCGTGGCCGTAGCCGCGCAGCAGAGAGTCGAGTTCCCCGGGGTCGATGCGCGCAAGCACCGTGGGGTTGGCGATCTTGTAACCGTTGAGATGCAGGATCGGGAGGACGGCGCCGTCCCGGCGCGGGTCGACGAACTTGGTCGAGTGCCAACTCGCGGCGAGCGGACCTGTTTCGGCCTCGCCGTCGCCGATCACCGCAGCGACGACCAGATCGGGATTGTCGAACGCAGCCCCGTAAGCGTGGGCGAGCGAGTACCCCAGTTCGCCGCCCTCGTGAATGGAACCCGGCGTTTCGGGGGCGACGTGGCTCGGAATGCCTCCGGGGAAGGAGAACTGCGTGAACAGGCGAGCCATCCCGGCCTCGTCCTGTGAGACCTCCGGATAACGCTCGCTGTAGGTGCCTTCGAGCCACCCCGCCGCGACCGGGCCCGGGCCACCGTGGCCGGGGCCCATCACGTAGATCATGTCGAGATCGCGGGCGGTGATGACCCGATTGAGGTGCGCATAGATGAAGTTGAGTCCGGGGGTGGTCCCCCAGTGCCCCAGCAGACGGGGTTTGATGTGATCGGGCCGGAGTGGTTCCCGCAGAAGCGGATTGTCCATGAGGTAGATCTGACCTACCGACAGATAATTCGCTGCGCGCCACCATGCGTCGAGGTCGTGGAACTCGGAGTCGACCGGAACTGCCGCCTCGCTGCCCGTCGCTGTTCGTGGTGACTCCGCTGTACGTGACTCCATTGCTCTCCTCGGTCGCCCGGCGGCAGATCGGTCCGTGCCCGGACCGGGTACCCGCCGGGTGCGCGCCTCACGCATGGGTGCGACGCGCCACCGCGACGGCGTGCACCGAGTTACTGCGCCGGCCCTGGGAGTCCGCCGGTCGCGGGGACGGAGCCGAAGCGTCCCGCCTGGAAATCCTCGAACGCGGCGATCACCTCCGCCTTCGTATTCATCACGAAGGGCCCCGCCATCGCCACGGGTTCACGAATCGGCTTGCCGCCCAGAACGAACACCTCGAGCGTGTCGGTACGCGAGTCCTGCTCGTCGGCCGCGTCGATCGTCAGGGTGTCGCCGCGCCCGAAGACCACCGTCTGCCCGGAGTGGATCGGACGGCGGTCGGCACCGGCGGAGCCGTCTCCCGCCAGCACGTACGCCAGGGCATTGAACTCCGCATTCCACGGCACCGTCACGCGCGCACCGCGCGCCAGGCTCACGTGCAGCAGGGTGATCGGGGTGTGGGTGGAGCCCGGTCCGCGGTGCCCGTCGAGGTCGCCGGCGATCACCCGGATGAGCGCTCCACCGTCCGGGGAGGACAGCAAGGCGACGCGGTCACGGGAGATGTCCTGGTAGCGAGGCGCAACCAGTTTGTCTTCACGGGGCAGATTCACCCACAGCTGCACGCCGTGGAACAGGCCGCCGCTGGTCACCAGGCGCTCCGGCGGCGTTTCGATGTGCAGGATGCCGCCACCGGCCGTCATCCATTGGGTGTCACCGTTCGCGATGGTGCCTCCTCCCCCGTGCGAGTCCTGGTGCTCCATGGTTCCGTCGATCATGTAGGTCACGGTTTCGAAGCCGCGGTGCGGATGCCACGGGGTGCCTTTCGGTTCGCCGGGTGCGTAGTGCACCTCCCCCATCTGGTCCATGTGGATGAAGGGGTCGAGGTGCCGCATCTCGATGCTGGCGAAGGCGCGGTGGACGGGAAACCCGTCGCCCTCGAAGCCGCGAGGAGCGGTGGTCACCGACAGCACCGGCCGAGGCTGCGCGGCGGGCACCGGATCGGTGATGCGCGGAAGGGCAAGGATGTTGTCTACGGTCACGGCGGGCATGTGGTTTCTCCCTCGATGCGGAAATAATTGATTTCTCAACTACCTTGCCCACCTCAACACCGCGGTGTCGATTTTGTTCCCCGGTCAGCGCGACAGGCCGGTGTTGAGCCGCGCGGCCTGTCGCACGAGATGCTCGCGCTCGGCCAGGTTGGGCGCGGCGCGGGCGGCCTCGGCATACATCCGGGCCGCCGTTGCCGGGTCGCCGTCACGTTCGTGGAGATACGCCGCGACCGCCCGGTACCGGGGCAGCGAGTCGTCCAGTTCGGCGAGCGCCGCCAGCCCGGCACGCGGTCCGTCCGCCTCCCCGACCGCCACCGCCCGGTTGAGCCGGACGACAGGATTGCCGGTCAACCGCGTGAGTTCGTTGTACCACTCGACGATCTGCACCCAGTCGGTTTCCTCGGCGGTGGGAGCGTCGGCATGGAGAGCCGCGATAGCCGCCTGGGCCTGATACTCGCCGAGCCGGTCGCGGGCGAGTGCCGCCTGCAGGATGTCGATCCCCTCGGCGATCAACGTGGTGTCCCACCGGGTGCGGTCCTGCTCCGCAAGCGGGATCAGGCTGCCCTCCGCCGAGAGCCGGGCATTGCGCCGCGCGTGATGCAGCAGCATCAAGGCGAGCAAACCCTGCACTTCGGGATGATCGATCACCGCTGCCAGTGGCCGCCCGAGCCGGATCGCTTCGCCGGCGAGATCGACGTCCCCCGAGTATCCCTCGTTGAACACCAGGTAGAGCACCCGAAGCACGGTGGCGACATCGCCGGGCCGGTCGAAACGCACGCCGGAGACTGTGCGTTTCGCCCTGCTGATGCGCTGTGCCATCGTCGCCTCGGGCACCAGATACGCCTGCGCGATCTGCCGCGTGGTCAGACCGCCCACCGCGCGCAAGGTCAGTGCGACCGCCGACGACGGAGTCAGCACCGGGTGAGCGCACAGGAAGTAGAGCGCGAGGGTGTCGTCCACCCCAGCCGGTGGCGCAGCGCTGCGCGCGTCCGATGCTCCACCACCGGAACCGCGTTCGGCCCTCTCGAGGTCCTGGGCGACGAGCGCTTCACGCCGCCGACGTGCCACGTCTGCACGGGTCGCGTCGAGGAACCGCCGCCAGGCGACTGCGACGAGCCACCCCTTGGGGTCGTCGGGCGGATCGTCCGGCCACACCCTGAGGGCTTCGATCAGTGCGTCCTGGACGGCATCCTCGGCCGCCGCGAATTCTGCTCCGCGGCGGACGATGATGCCGAGCACCACCGGAGTGAGGTGACGGAGTTCGGTGTCGTTCACTTCGTTTTCGTCTACTGCGGGGTCACTCGGTGACGGTGGGTGGCGCCGTCAGGAACGGACGTACTTCGAGCCATTCGTGAATCGGCTTTCCTCCGGCGCCGGGGGCGGCGGAAAGGTCCCCGGCCAGAGCGAGAGCCCGCTCGTAGCTGTCCACATCGATCACCATCCAGCCGGCGATGAGGTCCTTGGTCTCGGCGAACGGTCCGTCCGTGACGGGTGGGCGGCCCTCCCCGTCGTACCGGACGAAGGTGCCCTCCGGGGCGAGCGCCTGTCCGTCGACGAACTCGCCGGTCTGTTCGAGTCGTGCGGCGAAGTCGTTCATATACCGGATGTGGTCGGACACTTCGTCCGGTGTCCACTGATCCATCGGTACGTCGTTGACGGCCGCCGGAGCGCCGCGGTAGTGCTTGAGCAAGAGGTACTTGGCCATCGTCTTCTCCTCGTGTCCGGTGTGACCCATTGTGGTCGCACTCACTACGGAGACGGAGCAGGTGACGGATTCTCGACATCGCGGCGCGAACTTTCTTCGGGACGGGAGCGCGACGTGGTCGCGGCGCGTGTGCGTACGGCGGTCGCGGCACACAGGATCACGACGAGTCCTCCGCCGACGACCGGCCAGGTGAGGTGTTCGTGCAGGATCAGCGCGGCCCAGCAGATGGTCATGACGGGCTGGGTGAGCTGGATCTGGCTGACCTGCGCCATGGGGCCGATCGCCAGTCCCCGGTACCACGCGAAGAAACCCAGGAACATGCTCACGATTCCCAGATACGCGAAAGCGCCCCATTCGGGGAGTGTGCCGGTGGGCATCCGATCTGCCATCGACAGCCCGGTGAGCGCAACGGTGAACGGTGTACTCAGCACGAGCGCCCAGGAAATGGTCTGCCACGCACCGAGTTCACGGGAGAGCAATCCGCCTTCGGCGTAGCCGACGGCAGCCGCGATCACGGCGCCGAAGAGCAGTACGTCGGCTCCCTCGAGACCGGCGAATCCGCCGGTCTGCAGGCTCGCGAACACGAGCGCGGCAGCCGTCCCGATACCCGCGGTGATCCAGAACGCGGCGGGCGGCCGCTCCCGTCCGCGCAGAACTGCTGCCACGGCGGTCGCGGCGGGCAGGATCGCCACCACCACGGCGCCGTGGCTCGCCGGCACGGTCGTCAGGGCGTACGACGTCAGGAAGGGGAAGCCGATCACCACCCCGCCCGCGACGGCAGTCAGCCGTATCCATTGGGAGCCGCGGGGGCGCACCTGACGGGTGAGCAGCAAGGCGATCGCGGCCAGCAGTCCGGCGACCACCGCACGGCCGGCGCCGACGAACAACGGTGTCATCGCACCCTTCTCGACCACGAAGCGGGTCATCGGGAGCGTGAAGGAGAATGCGACCACTCCGAGCAGCCCCCACCGGAGTCCGTGCTCGAGCGACGATAACGCAAGCCTACTGGGAACGATAGCGCTACTCTTGTGTCTCATGAATGATAGTAGCAGTGCGCGGATCGTCGCCGGACTCCAGCGCTGGATCGCCTCGGCGTCGCCCGGCGCGCAACTGCCGTCGACGCGGGCACTCGTCGAGCAGTACGGCGTGAGTCCGGTGACCGTGCAGAAAGCCCTCCGCGCGCTGCAGGCCACGGGCGCGGTGGAGAGCCGTCCGGGTGTCGGCACCTTCGTGCGCGCCGCCCGCCTCGCGCATTCCACCGACTTCGGCTGGCAGACCGCGGCCTTGGGCACGCCCCAGCACCGCATCCCTCGCTTCTCCTCGGCCCTGCGCAGCGTCCCGAACGACGTGATCGCCCTGCACTCGGGCTACCCGGATCGAGAACTGCTCCCGGAGCGACTCGTTCGGGGTGCGTTCGGGCGTGCCGCACGCAGCGACGCCGCCATCGCCCGCCCACCCGCAGCGGGGATTCCGGAGCTTCAGGCGTGGTTCGCCGGCGAGCTCGGCGCGGCGACTCCGCTCGGGGTGGCTGCCCCGTCCGCGAGCGACGTCATCATCACTCCGGGAAGTCAGGGTGGCCTCGGCGCCGCGTTCCATGCCCTCGTCGGAACCGGGAACCCGCTGCTGGTGGAGTCCCCCACGTATTGGGGCGCGATGCTCGCGGCGGCCCGCGCCGGGGTCCGCCTCGTACCCGTTGCCGGTGGCCCCGCCGGTCCCGATCCCGACGAACTCGCCCGGGCGTTCGAGCGGACCGGCGCCCGGGCGTTCTATGCCCAGCCCAATTTCGCGAACCCGAGCGGCGCGCAATGGTCGCCAGCGCTGACCGAGCGCGTACTCGACCTGGTCCGGGACGCGGGCGCCTTCCTCATCGAAGACGACTGGGCGCACGACTTCGGGATCACCACCGACGCGCACCCGGTCGCCGCCCTCGACGACAGCGGGCATGTCGTCTACCTCCGGTCCCTGACCAAGAGTGTGTCGCCGTCCGTGCGTGTCGCTGCCGTCGTTGCCCGCGGACCGGCCCGCGACCGCATCCTCGCCGAGGTGCAGGCTCAGTCGATGTACGTCAGCGGGATGCTTCAGGCGGTCGCCTGGGATGTCGTCTCACAACCGGCCTGGCGTACCCATCTTCGCGGGGTCCGGCACCAACTCGCGTCGCGCAGGGACCTTCTCGTCACGGCGGTGCGGGAGCACGCACCGTCCGCGCACATCGAGGCGGTGCCGCCCGGTGGCCTCCACCTGTGGGCACGGCTTCCTGACGGTACCGACCTGCCCGCGCTCGTCCGCGACTGCGAAGCCAGGGGTGTCGTCGTGGCGCCGGGCGACGAGTGGTTTCCTGCCGAGCCCACCGCTCCGCACCTGCGGCTCAACTATTCCGGAGCGAACCCCGGATCGTTCCCCGACGCCGCCCGGGTCCTCGGCGACGTGCTGGCGGGTCGCTAGTCCACCGGAGTGTGCGGCGGCTCGGTTGCGCAGAGAGCGGATCCGTCAGAGTCCGAGGTGCGTGACCGCGTTGCCCACCAGTCCGGCGTGGTGCCGGCTGTAGAGCGCGACCATGCGTTCGTCGGCGTGACCGGTTTGCGTCATGATCGTCTGAGTTGTCGCCCCGTTGCGGACCGCCTGGGTGACGAACCCGGCGCGGAGACTGTGCCCGCCGAGGGTCGCGACCAGATCGGGGCTGAACCCCGCCCGGAGCGCGCGGCGCTGGATCATCGAGTGCACCGACTGCCCGGTCAGTGCTCCCCCGCCGAGCGACCCGGAGCGGTGGACGGGCCGGAACAACGGCCGGTCCGCGTCCGTCGTGTCGACGGAAAAGCCGCGGCAGCAGTGGTTGTCGACGGGCGTGCCGTCGGCGGCGAGGAGTTCGGCGACCGCGGCGCGGCCCCCGTCGTCCCACGCGTCGAGAACCTCGCGCCAGCGCCGGTACGCGCACACCGGGCACGTGTGCGGATCGGACCCGTACGGCACGGTCACCGTGCGGCCCCGGGCTTCGCGGTCCGTCTTGGAGCGGCGCACCGTCACGTACAGCCCGTCGGCACGGTGTGGCACCACGTCCGAGACGGCCAGTGCGGACAGTTCGCTGCGGCGCAGCGCACCGGCGAGGCCGATGAGCAGCAGCGCCGAATCGCGCCGCTCGGCGGCACGATCCGGCCATCCGCCCTCGCGCGCGGTGGTCCGCATGTCGGCGAGGATGCTGCGGATGTCGTCGGTGAGCAGCGGTGTCCGCCGGGCAGGCGGGGTGGCGCGCTCACGGCGGATGCCGCGCAACAGATCCCGCACACTTTCGTGTTGCCCGGGTCGCGGGTGACCGGCGAGGGCGTGGAGTTTGTTGATCGTCGACACCCAGCGGGACAGGGTCGACGGTGCGTACGCCCAGCGGCCGTCGGGCCGGAGTTCTGCGGCTTTCTCGGTGAGAAACCATCCCACTTGTTCGGGCGTGGCGGGCAGAGGTGCGTGCCCGGTGCTCTCACACCAGCGCGTGAAGATCGCCCAATCGCTCAGGTGCGCCGCGCGGGTGTTGCCGGACGCCGCCTTGTCTCGCAGACGACGCATCGCGTCCGCGACCGTGTCCGGCACGGCCGGAGCCGACGACGCAGAAAGGTCACCCGAGACGACGTCCGGGACGGCCCGCGGATCGAGTCCGGTCACGGCGTGTTGAGTTTCTGGACGCGCAGGTCCCGGGCCAGGTGGTCGCGCTGCTCGACGACCAGACGCCGCAACGCCGCCGGCGCTTCGGAATTGGCGGCCAGCCAGGCGTCCACCGGGTCGAGGGTATCGGCGGGCGGGAAGAGCCCGACGACGATCCGGCGGGCGATTTCTATGCTCCGGTCGGCCCAGGTGTCGCGGAGCACCGCGAAGTAGTCGGCGTCGTACGGGGCCGTGAGGTCGCGCCGCGCACCCGCCCGGAAACCCCCGATGACGGCGTCGAGGTGATCGTTGGTGAGAGTACGGTCCGCGAGGACCGACGCCCAGGCGTGGGCCTTCACATCGGCGCGGGGTCGCGCGGCCTGGGCCTGCAGGTAGGCGGTGCGTCCGGTTGCGGTGTCGTCGAGGCGCAACTCCTCGGCGAGGTCGCTTTCGTCGGCGTTCCCGGTCGCGCTCAGCGCCGTCCACAGTGCCCAGCGCAGATCGGGGTCGAGCGCCAGCCCGGTAGGCGCCCCGCTGCCCTCGAGGATGCCGCGGATATCGGCGGCGCGATGATCCGCTGTCTCGGCCGCCGCGGCCACCGCCCGCGCGAAGGACAGCTGCGCCCCGCTCCCCGGTTCCGCAGCGAAAAGGCCCGCCCACACAGCCTCGAGCCAGTCGGCGCGCGCCGACGGCCGCTCGGCGGCCGGAAGATAGTGCTCGATGGCGGCCGGTGCGTTCGCCAGGACCGATGCGAGCAGTGCCAGGTTCTCCTCGCTCGGCGAGAAGCGTTGTGCCATCGACACGTACCGCGCCGCGGCGAGTTCTCCGTCGCGGGTGGCGTTCCACAGTGCCGACCACACCAGCCCGCGTGCGAGCGGGTCACGGACCCGGTCGAGGGACTCGTCGACGGTGGCGAGCGAGTGCTCGTCGAGCCGGATCTTCGCGTAGGTGAGGTCGTCGTCGTTGAGCAGTGTCAGCGGTGCGTCGGGCAGATCGAGGCGGGTGCGGCTCTCGGCGACATCGAGTTCCCGGCGCTCGGTACGGACGAGGTCGCCGGCATCGTCGAAGTCGTAGATACCGACCGCGAGACGGTGCGGGCGGGGTGTGGACTGCACGATCTCGCAGCGGTCGCCGGCCCGTTCCAGGCTCAGTGTGGTCACGCCGGTGGTCTGCAGCCAGTGCCGGGCCCATTCGGCCAGGTCGCGTCCGGACGCCGCGGACAGTTCGGACAGCAGGTCGCCGAGGGTGGTGTTGCCGAACGCGTGTGCGCGGAAGTAGCGGCGGATGCCGTCGAAGAACGCGTCGCGGCCGACGTACGCGACCAGCTGCTTCAGGACGCTGGCGCCCTTCGCGTAGGTGATGCCGTCGAAGTTGAGTTTGGCGGCCTCGAGATCGACGATGTCGGCGACGATCGGATGGGTGGTGGGCAGTTGGTCCTGCAGGTACGCCCACGCTTTACGCCGGTTCGCGAACGAGACCCAGGCGTCACGGAACTCGGTCGCTTCGGCGCTGACCAGCGCTCCCATGTAATCGGCGAAGGACTCCTTGAGCCACAGATCGTCCCACCATTTCATCGTGACGAGATCGCCGAACCACATGTGCGCCATCTCGTGCAGGATCGTGTTGGCCCGACCTTGGCGTTGCGCGTCGGTGGCCACCCCGCGGAACACATAGGCCTCGGTGAAGGTGACACATCCCGGGTTCTCCATCGCGCCGAGGTTGTACTCGGGGACGAACACCTGGTCGTACTTGGTGAAGGGATACGGGAACTCGAAGTGATCGGCGTAGTAGTCCATCCCCTGCGCGGTGATCTCGAGGATCTCGTCGGCGTCGAGATACTCGGCGAAGGAGGCGCGGCACAACACACCGAGCGGCACCTCGAGGTCGCCCCGGGTCCAGATCGCGTCGACGCGATGGTAGGGACCGGCGACGATCGCGGTGATGTACGTCGAGATCGGCAGCGTGGGCGCGAAGGTGACCGTCTGTGCGCCCACGGTGGACCGCTGTCGCTCGGCGACCTGATTGGAGAGCACCTGCCAGTGTTCGGGGGCGGCCACCACAAACGTGAACGGTGCCTTGAGATCCGGCTGTTCGAAGCACGCGAACACCCGGCGGGCGTCGGCCGGTTCGTACTGGGTGTAGAGGTAGGTTTCCCCGTCGACGGGGTCGACGAACCGGTGCAGGCCCTCCCCCGAGCGGCTGTATCGTCCGGTCGCCGCGACACTCACCACGTTGATTTCGCGCAGACCGCCGATGGTGATGCGCGCTCCGTCGTACACCACGGGGACGGATTCGCCGTTGACGGTGACGGACTCGACCGAGTCGCCGAGGAAATCGATCCAGGTCTCGTCGGTCGAGGACGTGAACTCGATCGTCGTCACCACCGGGAAGTTCGTGCGTTGCGCGTCCACCGCGCCGCGCAGGTCGAGTTCGACTTCGTACGAGTGCACGTCGACGGCGCGGGCGCGTGCAGCGGTTTCGGATCGGGTCAGGTTCGCGGAACTCACGGGCTCGATCCTGCCACTGTGACGCCGAATTCGTGGCGTCGGGCCGCTCGTCGGCGTTGCCGGGGTGCGGTCGTCACGCATGCTCGACGGTCGACGCCGGACCGGCGCCCACCGCCGAGTCCGCCGGGCCGGTGAACTGGCTGAGGTACAGCTCGTAGTACGCGCCGCGGGCGGCGAGCAACTCCTCGTGGTTGCCCTGCTCGACGATGCGCCCGTCCTCCATGACCACGATGACGTCGGCGTCGCGGATCGTCGACAACCGGTGCGCGATCACGAAACTCGTGCGATCCGTGCGCAGAGTCGCCATCGCCTGCTGGATCAGCAGCTCGGTGCGGGTGTCCACGGAACTCGTCGCCTCGTCGAGGATGAGGACGACCGGCTTCGCGAGGAATGCGCGCGCGATGGTGATCAGCTGCCGTTCACCGGCGCTGACCCCGCCGCCTTCCTCGTCCAGCAGCGTGTCGTACCCGGCGGGCAGGGAACGCACGAAATGGTCGACGTGGCTCAGCTCGGCTGCTTCGCGCACTTGCTCCGGGGACGCGGACGGGTCGCCGTATGCGATGTTGTCGTAGATGGTGCCACCGAAGAGCCAGGAGTCCTGCAGGACCATCCCGGTGCGTTCCCGCAGGTCGTCACGGGTCATGGCGGTCGAATCCACACCGTCGACGCGGATCGTTCCCGAGTCGACGTCGTAGAACCGCATGATGAGGTTGACCAGGGTCGTCTTGCCCGCACCGGTGGGGCCGACGATGGCCACCATGTGGCCGGGCTCGGCCACCAGCGACAAGTTCTCGATGAGCGGCTTGTCCGGCACATACCGGAACGACACGTCCTCGAATTCGATACGCCCGTTGTCGGTCGACGGGCTCTGCGGCCGGGCGGGATCGGGGGTCTGCTCGTCGGCGTCGAGGATGTCGAAGATGCGTTCGGCGGAGGCGACTCCGCTCTGGAGGAGGTTGAACATCGCACCGATCTGGGTGAGCGGCTGAGTGAACTGGCGGGAGTACTGGATGAAGGCCTGCACCGACCCCAAGCTCAGTGACCCCGAGGCGACCTGTAGTCCGCCGACGACGGCGACCGCCACGAAATTCAGGTTGCCCATGAACATGATGGCCGGTTGCACCAGGCCCGAGATGAACTGGGCCCGCCAGCTCGAGTTGTAGAGCTTGTCGTTGCGGGTGTCGAACTCCTGCTCGACCTCGGCCTGCAGTCCGAACACCTGCACGATGTCGTGACCGGTGAAGGCTTCCTCCACCTGGGCGTTGAGTTTTCCCGTCGAGGACCACTGCGCGGAAAAATGCGGTTTGGACCTGCGGGCGATCAGGGCCGTTGCTCCGAGCGCCAACGGGACGGTCACGAGCGCGATGAGTGCGAGCAGCGGCGAGATCCAGAACATCATGAACAGGATCGCGACGACGGTGAGGACCGAGTTGAGTGCCTGCGAGATGGTCTGTTGCAGGCTCTGGGACAGATTGTCGAGGTCGTTGGTGACGCGACTGAGCAGATCGCCGCGCGGCATGGTGTCGTAATAGCGCAACGGCAACCGGTGCAGCTTCGCTTCCACATCCGAGCGCAACCGCCGGATCGTGCCGACGACGACGATGTTGAGCAGATAGGCGCCGATCCACGACAGCAGCGCGGTGCCTAGATACAGCCCGAGCACGATCATCAGCACCCGACCGACGGCCGAAAAGTCGACGCCCACACCGGGGGTGAGGTCCATCGACGCCACCATGTCCGCGAAGGTGTCCTGCCCCTCCGCGCGAAGTCCGTCGACGGCCTCGTCCTTCGTGGCACCGGCCGGAAGCATCCGCCCGACCACGCCGTTGAAGATCAGGTCGGTGGCGTGCCCGAGAACCCGGGGCGCGATCGCGGACAGGATCACCGATCCGACGGTGGCCAGCAGCACCGTGACCACGAAACCGCGGTAGGACACCAGCCGGTGCATCAACCGTTTCACCGACGGTCCGAAGGACCGGGGCTTCTGGATCGGTGCGATGGCCGCGTGCCGTGCGGCGGGGCCCGTCACACCTGCTCCTCGACCGCGAGCTGCGAACCGACGATCTCCGCGTAGGTCGGACAGGTCTCCACCAGCTCGTCGTGCCGGCCCAGTCCGACGATCCGTCCGCGATCGAGTACCACGATCTGGTCGGCGTCGATGATGGTCGATACGCGCTGGGCAACGATGATCACCGCAGCGGACATGGTGACCGGCCGCAGCGCGGACCGCAGGCGCGCGTCGGTCGACAGGTCGAGCGCGGAGAACGCGTCGTCGAACACGTAGACGGCGGGTCTTCGGACGAGCGCCCGGGCGATGGCCAGACGCTGGCGCTGCCCACCCGAGACCGTGGTGCCGCCCTGAGCGACGGGAGTGTCGAGGCCCAGCGGCATCGCACGGACGAACTCGTCGGCCTGCGCGATACGTAGCGCCTCCCAGATCTCCTCGTCCGTCGCATCACGTTTCCCGTGCCGCACATTCGAGGCGACGGTCCCGGAGAACAGGTACGCCCGTTGCGGGACCAATCCGATCACCGATCGCAGCGTGTCGGGATCGAGTTGCCTGACGTCGGTACCGCCGACGAGCACCGACCCGGCGGTCGCATCGATCAGGCGCGGCACCAGTCCCACCAGAGTGGTCTTGCCCGAGCCGGTCGACCCTACGACGGCCGTGGTCGTGCCGGGCGCGACGAGGAAGGTGAGGTCGTGCAGTACCGGCTGATCGGCACCCGGGTATCGGAACTCGGCGGCGCGAAATTCGACGGTTGCCGGATCCGCGGCGAACCCGGCCGGGTCGGCCGGCCGCACCACCGACGTTTCGGTGGCGAGAACATCCCCGATCCGGTCCGCGCAGACGGCCGCCCTCGGGGCCATCATCGCCAGGAACGACGCCATCATCACCGAGATCATGATCTGCACGACGTAGGTGATCATCGCGCTCAGCGCGCCGATCTCGACGCTCCCGTCCGACACGGCGTGACCACCGAACCAGATGATCCCCACGGTCGTCACGTTGGTGATGAACATGACCGCCGGAAACATCAGTGCCATCATTCGCCCGACCCGCAGGGTCGCGTCGGCGAGTTTGTCGTTGGCGACCCCGAAGCGTTCCATCTCGTGGTGTTCCCGCACGAAGGCGCGCACGACCCGGATGCCCGTGATCTGTTCGCGCAGGACGCGATTCACGCTGTCGAGAAACGCCTGCATGGAGCGGAACCCGGGGATCGTCACCCGGATGATCAGGCTCATCGTCAGACCGAGGACGGGCACCGCCACCACCAGCAGCCACGCCAGCCCCGGCGCGACGCGCATGCCCAGGACGATGCCGCCGATGCACATGATCGGCGCGGTGACGAGAACGAACGAACTCATCACCAGGAGAAGCTGGATCTGCTGAACGTCGTTGGTGTTCCTGGTGATCAACGACGGAGCGCCGAACGTGCCGACTTCCCGCGCGGAGAAGGTGTTCACCCGGTGCAGGAGATCGTGCCGGATGTCGCGGCCGGCGGCGAGCGCGCCGCGGGCACCGAAGTACTGACCGGAGACGGTGCAGATCACCTGCAGCAGCACCACCACGAGCATCCACCCGCCGATGCGCATGATGTATCCGGTGTCGCCCTTCGCAACGCCGTTGTCGATGATGTCGGCGTTGAGTGTCGGCAGGTAGAGCATCGCAGCCGTCGCGACCGACTGCAGTGCTACCACCGCAACGACGTACGCGCGATAACGCGACAGGTACGCGACGATCAGACGGGTCAGCATGTGATCACCCTCACAACGGTAACCACAACTCGACGCAGATGCCGGATGTCACCCATTCGGGGACTGTGGCGACTGCCCGCGCGCGACCACATGCGGATCGACGGGTGGGCCGGTCGGATCGCACTACGGGAGGGACGTCGGAAACGACGAAGGCAAGGAGTCGTGTGCTCCCTGCCCCTTTCAAGATATAGCTCACCCCCGGTCTTGCGGCAAGACCCCCGGTGTCCTGCACAATCGCCGTTCGAGGCCAGGACCTGCACACATGCAGGGTTACGCGGCATCCACGCCACATCGCCGCCTGGCCGGCGCACCGGATCCACTTCGGACGAACGGGGGTTCTCATGATCGACGTCATCGTGGTCGGGGGCGGGCCGACCGGCATGATGTTGGCCGCCGAACTTCGGCTGCACGGATTGCAGGTGGTCGTACCGGAACAGGACACGGAGCCGACCCCGGTCGTGCGCTCGCTCGGGTTGCACGCGCGCAGCCTCGAGGTGATGGACCAGCGCGGCCTGCTCGAGCGGTTCCTCTCGCACGGAAAGAAGCACCCGGTGGGCGGTTTCTTCGCGGGCATTCCCGCACCGGCCCCGGAGGGTCTGGACACCGCACATCCGTACGTCCTGGGCATCCCCCAGCCCGTCACCGATCGCCTGCTGACCGAACGCGCATCCGAACTGGGCGCGTCGATCCGGCGCGGTTGCACGGTCGTCGGACTCGAGCAGGACGACGACGGTGTCACCGCGGTGCTGACGGACGGAACGCGGCTGCGCTCCCGATATCTGGTGGGCTGCGACGGTGGTCGCAGCACGGTGCGCACGCTGCTCGGGGTTGCGTTCCCCGGCGAACCGTCCACGGTGGACACGTTGCTGGGCGAGGTGGAACTGACCGCGACGCCGGAGACGATCGCCGCCGTGAGTGCCGAAGTCCGGAAGACGCAGCTGCGGTTCGGCGCGATGCCTGTGGGTGAGGGGCGGCGCTATCGGGTCATCGTGCCCGCTGCCGGGGTGGCCGAAGACCGCAGGGTCCCACCGACCCTCGACGAACTGCGGAACCAGATGCGGAGTGTGTCTGGTACGGACTTCGGCGCACATTCCCCGCGTTGGTTGTCCCGGTTCGGCAACGGCACCCGGTTGGCAGAGCGTTACCGCGTCGGCCGGGTGCTACTGGCCGGCGATGCCGCGCACATTCATCCACCGACCGGTGGGCAAGGGCTCAATCTCGGTGTCCAGGACGCGTTCAATCTCGGCTGGAAGCTGGCCGGCGCCGTGTGCGGGTGGGCGCCGGAGGCACTGCTGGACAGCTACCACGACGAGCGGCACCCGGTCGCCGCCGACGTACTCGACACCACCCGCGCGATGATGGAGTTGATGTCCGTCGAACCGGGCCCACAGTCTGTGCGCCGCCTGATGACGCAACTGATGGATTTCGACGTGGTGAACCGCTACCTGGTCGAGAAGGTCACCGCGATCGGAGTCCGCTACGACCTCGGCGACCCGCACGACCTGGTCGGCAGGCACATGCGGGATGTACGCCTGGAACGCGGGCGGCTCTACGAGCAGCTGCACGCCGGTCGAGGACTGTTGCTCGACCGCACCGGCCGCCTGTCGGTGGCGGGCTGGGCCGACCGCGTCGACCACATCGTCGATCCCTGCGAAGAACTGGACGTACCAGCGCTGTTGCTGCGCCCGGACGGCCACGTGGCATGGGTAGGCGAGGACCAGCGGGATGCGGAAAGTCGCCTCACACGGTGGTTCGGCGCCCCCGCCCGCTGAAGCTCCCCGCCGGCCGCGCGCACTCACCGCGCGGCAGCGACGATACGATCGCGCCGTGGCAGCGACTCGGTACGGCATCCTCGTCTACGACGATGTCGAGGTGCTCGACGCGTTCGGGCCGTTCGAGGTGTTTTCGGTGGCCGCGCGCCTTTCGGCAGGTAGTCCCCGTGGAAGCGCCGGTGCGACACTCGTGTCTGCATATCCGGATCGGTCGATCGTCACCGCCCGCGGCGGTCTGCGGGTGTGTACCGACGTATCGATTGCCACCGCACCGGAATTCGATGTGCTGCTCGTGCCGGGCGGTGTCACGCAGGTCGCCGAGAGCGATCCGGACCTGCGTGCCTGGATCGCTGCGCGATCGTCGACACCGATCGTCGCCTCGGTGTGTACCGGAGCGTTCCTACTCGCCGTCGCGGGTGTGCTGACCGACCACCGCGTCACCACGCACTGGGACGACCTCGCCGAACTCGCGCGCCGCTTTCCCGAGTTGACGGTGCTGGACGGGCCACGCTGGGTGCACGATCGCGGCATCTACACCTCCGCCGGTATCTCGGCAGGCATCGACCTCGCCCTGCACCTGGTGTCCCTCGTCGACGACGATCTCGCGCGGCGCGTGGCCCGGCAGATGGACTACCGCGGATAAGGGATCGGGGTTCGGAGCTTGACCTTCGAGTCGAGTCGAAGGTTTACCGTCGACGTGTGGGCACGATGCTGATTTCCCAGTTCGCCGAACACACCGGCGTCCCAGCGACCACCCTGCGGTACTACGAATCCGCAGGGCTGGTCCCGGCCGGCCGAACCGACAGCGGATATCGCATCTACCGGCAGCGTGATCTCGACCGCGTCGGGTTCATTCAGGCAGCCAAACATCTAGGACTCAGCCTCGGTGAGATCCGTGAATTGCTCGCGGTGTGGGAGCACGGTTCCTGCGCCGCGGTGCGTGCTCGGCTACGGCCGAAGACGGCTGCACGCCTGGACGACACCGATGCGCGGACTGCGGAGCTCATCGCATTCGCCGACACACTTCGACGGGCACTTAGCTGGCTCGACGACATGCCCGAACGCGCCGAGCCGTGCGATGCCACCTGCGTCGTGCATGCACCGGACACTCGCACTCGGGCACACCATCTGCCTCTCACCCCATCCCGCGTCGCGGACACCGGCGGGTCCGCGACCCCGATCGCCTGCTCGCTCGGCGGCGCCGACCATCGCACCCGCGCGCACCAGTGGCGCCGGCTGCTCGCCGGCGCCGTCCGCGAACCGAGCACGGCAGGGGTCCGGTTGCGGCTGCCCGTCGACCGAGCAGGTGCTCTCGCCGAACTCGCCGCAGCAGAGCAGCAGTGCTGCCCGTTCTACGACTTCACCCTGCATCTGAGTGGCAGCCGGGTGGTTCTCGAGGTCGAGGCACCACCGGAAGCTGCGGGGATGGTGCGCGAGTTGTTCGGCGAGGACACGCACACTCGTTCGGATCACTGAGCGTCGGTTCCGGGTTCGCGGCAACTCCCGCGCAGGTCGAGGTACGTCGACACTCCCACCCGGCACGGCTGCCCACTTTTTTCCCCCCGAGACTCGCCGTCCGCGGGGCCTCGTAGGCGCCAGGAAGGGGGTGCACAGTTTTTCGCACCCCTCGGCGAGTAACTCACCATAAGAGGGAATTATGACGATCAGGACGTAGACGGCTGCGGGCGCGTTTTGAACGACTCCCACGGTCTCTGTGATGGAGAGGCCTTGTTACTTATTCGTTTCGTATCAGTTTGCACCGCTAGTTTTCCCAGTTCAGTCCGTTTCATTTCATTTCGTTTCGTAATTCATTTCGTTCTTGTACGGATACAAAACGTAGATTAGAGTCGTGCATAGCCCGATAAGCGGCGTCGGACGCGCATCCCAGACACGAGGACCCCCATGAGCACCCCTTCCCCCGATACCTCCCGCCCGGAAAACGACCACGGCGGGGATCCGTCCGGGCAACCTGAAGGTGCACCCGCGCGCGTGGGCCGGCCCCGCAAGTACGCGTCGGCCGCCGACCGGGTACGTGCCCACCGCGAACGCGAACGTGCCAAAAAACAAGCGGCGCTCTCCCCCGCCGCCGCGCAGGCATCCACACCCGACGACGCGATTTCCACCCTGGCCACGACCACGACGGCGTTGCGGACTCTCACCGCGACGACACTCGAGCAGTACGCAGCAATCGCGACCCGTATCACCGAAGCGGTCGACAAGCTGACCGACGCAGAGGCCGTCGAAGCGCAGATGACCAGAGCTGCGACCGAACTGGCCAAGGTCCGCGCCGACGCCGACGCCAAGATCGCGCGACTGCGCGAACAGCTCGCGCAGGCCACCGAGGATCGCGAGAACGCCGATGCGGCGGTCGTCGCTGTCGACGCCGAACTCGCGGACGCGCGGGCCGCCCACGCCGAACAGGTCCGTCGGCTCCAGCAGTCCCATGAGGAAGAACTCACCCGGGCGAGTGACGACCATGCCGACACGCTGCAACATCTTCAGGGCCGGCTCGCCGATGCCGAGTCCGAGCACAACCGGGTCGCCGCCGAATATCGGGAGACCATCGAGGAACTCGAGGCCAGCCTCACCGGGTGCCGTCGCGCGCTCGACGACACCGCCGCCGAACGAGATCGCATCCGCACCGAACTCTCCGAGACACGCGACGAACTCGGTCGGGTTCGGGCCGCGCTCGAACGCGAGTCTGCAACCGTCGCCCGCCTCGAGTCCGAGTTCGGCGCCGAACGCGACCGGAACGCCGAGCTTCGGGATCACCTCGAGCAGGCCCGGGTCTCGGCCGCCACCTCCCGCGCCGCGGAGACGGCCTCCCGCGAGCGCAGCGACGAGCTGCGGGCCGAGTTGAGCGATCTGCGCACCGAAGTCGCCCGGTGCCGGGCAGAACTCGATGCCGCGCGCACGGAACTCGTGCGAGCACGAATGACGGCGGATTCGGTGAAGCATCCGCGCGACGATTCGGCACGCGTCGATCCACAGAAGTAACGGCCGGCCGTTGCGGACGGGGCTCCGTATTCCTTTCGGCCGCTGAGCCGTTGCTCCCGCCGGCTACGGGGCAGGTACCTCGGCGACGGGACCGGTCGGCACCGCGAACACGAAGTCGTTGTTCGCGTAGCCGAGCGGCGGTCCGACGAATTCCCCGCCGCACGTGACAAGCAGCAGCGTTTCAGGACCATCGAGCCGGTTGATTTCGTCGAGCGGGAGGTTTCCCTCCTTGCCCACGCTCAGCAACCGGTCCACGCGGTACTCGCGTGCGCGCCCGTCACCGGTCGACACGGTCAATTCGTCACCTTCGCGCACGTCGGCGAATCGCGCGGCGAACCCGTCTCCTTGATCGACGTCGTCGACGTGTCCGGTCACCACGATCGCACCGCTCCCCCCGCCGGGCATCGCAGAGTCCACCCACCAGCCGAGTCGTGAAACATCTTGCGGGGGAAGCAATGTGCCGCTCGCGTCGGTGGCGACCGGGTCGGTCGGCGCGGTGACGCCGTCGAGCGTCAGGGACACCGGTGCTGCCGGGTCGTCGGCGATCGCCGCGACCGGTGGCGGCATGTCCTTCTTGCCCTCCGTCACCGACGCCGGGACGGAGGCGGTATCCGGATCGGAGGTGGTGGCGCAGCCGCCCAGAAATACAAGGGCGGCTGCGCACACAACGGTGATGCTCGGTCGTGCCCGCATGTCAACGACCGTAAATCGATCCGGCAGGGATGGATTGCACCGGCACCCGCGCATCGGGATCGCGATGGACCGGCGGCGTACTCGGACTATCCGGAACCGGGGCATGCGGCGGCACGGTGCTGTGCGGGTGCGTCGGTTGCGGCGTCGTCGATGACGGCGGTTTCGTGGGCGGTGGTGTGGTCGTCGGTGGTTTCGTGGGCGGTGGTGTGGTCGTCGGTGGTTTCGTGGGCGGCGGTGTCGTCGTCGGTGGTTTCGTCGTCGGTGGTGGAGTCGTCGTAGGCGGTGGTGTGGTCGTCGGTGGTGGAGTCGTCGTAGGCGGCGGTGTCGGCGGCGGTGTCGTTTGGGCCGTTGCCGCCGTCGGCGCGGACTCTCCGGTATCGCCCGGGATCTGAGCGCCGGCTCCGCCGGCCACAGCCACGAGCAGTGTCGTTCCGAACAGCGCGGCGAGGAATGGAGATGCTTTTCGCATGGTGGGTGCCTCAATTCGATGACCGAATAGGTGGGTACCCCGACGTATGACATGTCGCAGGGACGCCCACGGGCGTTAACGATTCCGGAAGTCGAGACCCACCCGACGCAACTCCGATACCGCGCCGTGTCCTCTCCCGGGTGCCGGACGCTCGATTCCGCAGTATCGACAGGTCTCGTCCTTTTCGAACTCGCGCCCACACCACCGGGCTACTGTCCGGAGTGGAAGGTGGGAAGGCTGTTCTCGTTCCGTCCGGGAGGCACTGTGCAGAACGACGAGGGTGACACCGCTGACCGGCCGCTCATCGACCTGCGGCATCACAGCGCGGTCGTCGTCGATCTCGGGGTCGTTCCGGATTTCGCGTCGGTTTCCGGTGCCGAGGGCACCGGAACGTCCCGTCCCGACGAAACCGAGGGACGAGCAGACCCGGTGACGGCACTGCTGCGCCGACTGGACAGTGCCGGTGTGGGGATGGCGGTGTTCTCCCCCAGCGGACATGCGAAGGAAGCGTTGGAGACCGCGGGCCTCAGCGGCCCGCTGTCCGTCGCGGTGAACGAGACGACACCCGAGGGGGCCGCGGCACGCCTGGGTGCCAGGCCGTCGTCCGCCGTGCTCGTCACAGCCCGCGGCGAGCACGGGGTGCACCCCGGGCATCGTGCCGGGTTCGCCCTGGTCATCGAAGTCGACGGGGAGGGACGCGAGCGGGATCCGATCGTCGCGGGCGCAGACGTGGTGGTTCGGGACCTCGGCGAGATCGGACTGCGGGCAGATGATCGCCCCCTCTCGGACATCCCCGACGCCGCCGCGTCCGATGCGGAACTGGCGGCGTTCCTGCGGGTCCACGAACCGGTCCTGCTACTCGACCTCGACACCGCCACGGCGGATACCGAGCCGACCGAAAACCTTCGGAGCACTCTGGCGAGGCTGGCGGAAACATGCATCGTCGTGGTGCTGAGCGAACGAGACCTGACGGGCCTGCAGGACCGGCTCGGGATACCCGGCCTGTGGTACGCAGGCCGACACGGGTTCGAACTCGCCGGACCGGGCGGCGAGGAGTACGAACACCCTGCCGTACTCGCCGCGGCGCCCGGTGCCGACCGAGCGCCCGGTCACGCGGATGGCGGGAAAATCGGTCCCGCACCTGGGCGGGACAGGGGCACAGCACTGCACTGGGTGCTCGAACACATCGCCCGGGGAAAGTCCGTGCTGCCCGTGTACGTCGGAGGCGATCGCACCGACGAGGACGCGTTCGACGCGCTGCCCCGTGGCGGGATCGGGGTCGTGGTCCGGCACGAGGCCGGCGAGGATCGGCGGAGCGCCGCCCGGTTCGCGGTGAACGGCGCGGCCGGGGTGCAGGAGCTGCTGGATCTGGTCGGCGACATGCTCGAGCGCAACCCGCCGGATGCGTCCCGGGCCGGTGCGTGGACGCTGTTCTACGACGACTACGACCCTGATTCCGAGAAACTCCGAGAATCGCTGTGCACCGTGGGAAACGGGTTCTTCGCCACGCGCGGGTGTGCGCCCGAAGCAGTCGCCGGTCCGACCCACTATCCGGGCACGTACGTCGCCGGCCTGTTCAACCGGTTGCAGGACGACCGTCCGGGCATGACGCTCGTGAACGAAAGCCTGGTGAACACGCCCAACTGGCTGCCGCTGACGTTCCGGATCGACGGTGGACCGTGGTTCGACGTGGACGCGGTCGAACTGCTCGATTATCGCCAGTACCTCGACCTGCGCCGGGCGGTGCTCACCCGCCGGGTGCAGTATCGCGACGACGCCGGGCGGACGACGACAGTGGTACAGCGACGGTTCGTCGCGATGCATCTGGCGCATGTCGGCGCGCTCCAGACGACGGTGGTGGCGCACGATTGGTCGGGCCTCGTGGAGTTCAGGTCGTCGCTCGACGGTTCGGTCCGCAACGCGCTCGTCGACCGATACCGTGACCTGGCCGATCGACATCTCGTCCCGATGGACGCGTGCGAGGTGTCGCCCGACTCGGTGATGCTGAGCATGCGGACGAACCAGTCGCATGTCCCGGTGGCAACGGCAGCACGCACCACCGTCCGGTCCAACGGCGAACGGCACGACAGCACCTGTCAGTTCTTCGAAAGTGACGGCAGCATCGGTCATATCGTCGCTGTCCGCGTCGACGAGGGGCGAACCGTCACGGTGGACAAACTGGCCACCGTGTTCACCGGTCGCGACCGTGCGGTGTCCGATCCTGCCGACGCGGCCACCCGGCTGTTGTCGGCGTCGGGCACGTTCGACGAGATCCTCGACGGTCACGTGCGGGCGTGGGAACTCCTGTGGGACCGGACCCGGATCACTCTCCGCGATCGGCCGGATGCGTCCCGGATTCTGCGACTGCATATGCTGCATCTCCTCCAGACCCTGTCGCGGAACACCGCCGATCTCGATGCCGGTGTCCCGGCCCGGGGCCTGCACGGCGAGGCCTACCGCGGACACATCTTCTGGGACGAGTTGTTCGTCTTCCCCGTGCTCAACCTCAGGAAACCGTCGCTGACCCGGTCCCTGCTGATGTACCGGTACCGCAGACTGCCGGAGGCACGCCGCGCGGCCCGTGCCGCCGGTTACCGGGGCGCGATGTTCCCGTGGCAATCCGGAAGCGACGGACGGGAGGAGAGCCAGCAGTGGCACCTCAACCCGCGGTCCGGGCGGTGGCTGCCGGACCCCAGTGCGCGGCAGCATCACATCGGCATTGCCGTGGCCTTCAACGTGTGGCAGTACTACCAGGTCACCGGAGATCCCGCGTTCCTCGGTGAGTACGGCGCCGAGATGCTGGTCGAGATCGCACGGTTCTTCGCGAGTCTCGCCACCTACGACAGCACCCGGTCCCGATACGTGATCCGCGGGGTCGTGGGACCGGACGAGTTCCACTCCGGGTACCCCGACGCTCCGTACGACGGCATCGACAACAACGCCTACACCAACGTGATGGCGATATGGGTCATTCTTCGTGCGATGGAAGCGCTTGCCACACTTCCTGATCCGGACCGGACCGACCTGATGCACAGTCTGCACCTCGACGCGGACGAACTCGCCCGGTGGACCGACGTCACCCGGCGGATGTTCGTTCCGTTCCACGACGGGGTATTGAGCCAGTTCGAGGGATACGCCGATCTGGCCGAACTCGACTGGGACGGTTATCGCGAGCGGTACGGAAACATTCAGCGGCTGGACCGGATCCTCGAGGCGGAAGGCGACGATGTGAACCGGTACCGCGCCTCGAAACAAGCCGACGTGGTGATGCTGTTCTACGTGCTCTCGGCCGACGAACTGCGAGATCTGCTCGGACGCGCGGGTTACCGGTTCGAACCGGCCGCGATCCCCCGCACCATCGACTACTACCTCGCGCGCACGTCCCACGGATCGACCCTGAGCGCCGTGGTGCACTCGTGGGTCCTCGCACGCGGTCATCGCGACGAGGCCGTGGAGTACTTCGAGAGAGTTCTCGTCTCGGATGTCACCGATATCCAGGGTGGCACCACCCGCGAGGGCATCCATCTTGCGGCGATGGCGGGAAGCATCGACCTGCTGCAGCGGTGCTTCACCGGACTCGAGACACGAGGCGACCACCTCATCTTGAACCCGCAGTGGCCGGAAAGCCTCGGTGCGCTGGAGTTCCCGATGCGCTACCGCGGACACAACCTCCAGGTATCGGTCCACGGGCGGAAGGTGGAGGTCACCGCCGGGCCCGGAGACCACCGCCCGATCGAGGTGATGTGCCGCGACCGGACAGCCACTTTGCAGCCCGGATGCACCGTTGCGCTGAGCTGACGGGGCGCGAACCCTCGCGGGGCCGCTCATCGGGCGTGGCGGCGGGCTCTTCTGCGCAGGAGTTCGTCGCATCCCCACACCACGACCGGAAGCGGCAGCAACAGCGCGAGCTGCCACCACTCGGGCACCGCAGTACCGAACACTTCCCGGAGTACCGGCACCGTCACGATCACTGCCGCGAAGCACACCTCGAATACGATGCCCCACAGCAACAACGGGTTGGTGAACAACCCGATGTCGGCGAGTGATGCACGCTGCGTGCGGGCCGCGGTGGCGGTGCCTATCTGGCACGCGACGATCGCCAGGAACGTCATGGTGGTCGCCTGCTGCCAGGTGTGGTGCAGCGGACCGGAGCCGACGTCGGCGCCGAGCGACCATCCCCCGGCCACCAGCGTGCCGAGGAACAGCGCCAGCACCAGCACCGTCGAGACACCGCCGAGCACCAGCCAGGCACGGACCATCATGGATCGGTCGATGACCGACTGGGCCCGCGTCCTGGGTGCGCGTTCCATGAGTCCCGGCTCTGCGCGTTCACGTCCCAGCGCCAGCGCAGGCACCGTCTCCGTCCCGAGGTCGATCGCCAGAATCTGCATCACGGTCAACGGCAGAGGTATGGCCCCGCCACTCAACGCGTACAGCAGGAACGGCACGACCTCCGGGGTGGTGTGCGCGAAGATGTAGACGATGAACTTGCGGACGTTGTCGTAGACCCTGCGGCCGGCCTCGACCGCAGTCACGATGGTCGCGAAGTTGTCGTCCGTGAGAACCATCGTGGCCGCTTCGCGCGCCACATCGGTACCCGACTTGCCCATCGCGATACCGATATCGGCGCGGCGCAACGCCGGAGCGTCGTTCACGCCGTCGCCGGTCATGGCCACGATGTAGCCGGCACCCTGCAACGCGTCGGTGATCCGCAGCTTGGACTCCGGCGAACTGCGCGCGAAGATCAATTCGCCAGGAGTCGCGAGGACCGCGTCGAGTTCGCGGTCGGACATGCGGTCGACCTCGTCACCCCCGAGCACGGTCAGTCCGCCCCGCCCGATACCGACGCTCTCGCCGACACCTCGGGCGGTCAGCGCGTGATCGCCGGTGACCACGATCAGGCGTATCCCGGCGTCGTGGCATCGCGCGACCGCGTCGGGCACCTCTGCGCGGGGCGGATCGATCATGGCGGCGACACCGAGCAACACCAGGTCGTGTTCGGCGTCGTCGCGTTCGGGCAGCGACCCCGCTTCGGGATCGAGACGGCGTTCGGCAAGCGCGAGGACGCGTCGTCCCTGTCGTGCCCACGAATCGACGACACCCTCGACCTCGAGGCGATCGGCGTCCGTCAGTTCGCGGTCGCCGCCCACGCCGACCGCGATCCGTGTACAGCGGGCGAGCACGACCTCCGGCGCACCTTTGGTGTGCACCCAGGCACCGCCGGGACCGTCATCGACCGTGGACATGCGGCGCAGCACGGAGTCGAACGAGTAGAGCGCCAGGCGACCGGAATGCTCGGCGGGTACGTCGACACCCATCGCCTCGGCCGCACGGAGCAGCGCCAATTCGGTCTGGTCCCCGGTGCCTTGATCGTCACCGGATGTGTCCTTGCGGCGGATCGTCGCATTGCTGCAGCACACCGCAGCCCAGGCGAGGCGAGCAGGCGGCGTGTCGGGTGCCGGGCGCTCCGGCGACCCGTCGAAGTCGAGGACGCCGGCAGCAGTCCACATTTCCACCACGCTCATCTCGTTGAGCGTGAGCGTGCCGGTCTTGTCCGTGCAGATCACGCTCGTCGAACCGAGTGTTTCCACCGCGGAGATCCGTTTGACCAGGGCGCCCCGCCGGGCGAGGATCCGCACCCCGACCGCCAGGGCGAGCGTGATCGTCGGCAACAGTCCCTCGGGGACGTTCGCGACGAGCAACCCGATCGCGAAATCGGCGGCTTGTGAGAGCGACAGGCCCGCGAAGATGGTGCCCAGCGGAATGAAGGCGATCCCCATCCCGACCGCCACCAGCGCGATGAGCTGCGCCACCCGCTTGACCTGCTTCTCGAGCGGGCTCTCCTCGTGCCCCACTCGCTGCGACAGGGCGGCGATCCGGCCGAGTTCGGTGCGCATGCCCGTCGCGAACACCACTGCGGTGGCCTCGCCCGCCGTGCAGGAGGTTCCACTGAACACCACGTCTCGTGCCCTGATGAGGGGCACATCGGTGCTGCCGGCGTCGACGCGTACCTCGACCGGCGCGGATTCACCGGTCAGTGTCGACGTATCGATGTCCACCGCCCCGGACAACAGCCGAGCATCCGCGGAGATGCGGTCGCCCTCGGAGACGACAACGACATCACCCGGCACCAGCAGGTGCGCTTCGACCTGAGTCTCCTGTCCGTCTCGCAGCACCCGCGCATGCGGTGGCAGGTAGGCCGACAATGCTTCCACGGCTTGTTCGGCGTGACGCTCCTGCACGAAGGCAAATCCTGCGTTGAGGCAGATGACGACGACGATCGCGACGGCCAGCGGCCCCGAACCGGAGACCCAGGCGAGGAGAGCCGCCACCCACAGCAACAACGCCAGCGGATGGACGAGCTGGCGCAGCAGCTCGCGCCAGGCCGGCTCGCCTTTCTGCCGGACCAGGTCGTTCGCGCCCACCTGGGCCAAACGCCGTTCGGCCTCTCTGGCCGAGAGGCCCTCGGTGCGGGTACGCAGATCCCGCAAGAGGCGGTCGAGCGACTCCTGCGGGTCCGTGACGGAGAAACCTCCGTCCGAGACCGGTGGCGATGTCGGTGAACTCGTCATGAGGGAACCGCCTCTGCGCCGATGCGGTGTCGGTGCTGGGAGTCAGGGCCGCTGAGTGCAGAGTCAACAGGGCGACGGCGTTCCTCGTGGGAGGAACGAGGCACCACTTCGGTATCGATCGCCGTTCACGGTGCGTGCGGGCGGGTGTGTCCCGCAGCGGGCTACGGCATCGTCGTATCGGTACGGGGCAGTTCGTCGGGGAACCGGAGGCTGCATCCCAGTTCGTCGGCGGACGCGGTGCTCCAGCCGTCCCGGAACCAGGCGACACAGGTGTCGGCGACGAGGCGGACGTCGCGGGAGAACAGATAGCCGTCGGTGCAGTCCTCGAAGTGGCCGTCGAAGTGCCACAGGTCCAGGACCAGCCCGTTCGGGGTGTGGTCTCCGAGCAGCAGGTGCGACAGCTCGATACGTGAGCGGCGGAGCATGAGCACACCGTCGGCGAGCACATGGATCTGCGCGCACACGACCTCGGGGTCGTCCTCGGACGGCACATAGTCGCGCGGGCCGATCTCGAGGACGAATCCGGCCGGCCTGCCGGTGAGCGACGCGACGAGCCATTGCGCCATGTCGTCCCACGTCGTGGCACCCGAACCGGCCCCGGGATCCGGCATCTCCCCTCCTACGGTCGCACGTTGTCGCACGACCAGAATAAGGAAACGCGCCGACACGGGCGTCGGGTGATGCGGGCTCCGGGCGCCCGTCCGCCTACCCTGTCACGGTGAACGAAACAGGTCGATCCGGCACCCGGACGGTCGAGGACCCGACGGTGCGGGACGGCCGGCTCCGGCTGTTCTCCTTCGCGACCGCCGAGAAACGCACCGAATATCTGTGGGTACTCCGGGCGTTCGATCATGCCCGCGCCAACTACGTCGTGCTGCTGCACGCAGCCGACGTCGAAGCGGTGCTCGGCCGCATCAGCGGTGACGATCCGGCGGCAGCGCTGACCTCGTCGGAGATCGCTCCCCTGCTCGAGCAGTTGCACGCGTGGGGCGTGCTCGAACGCAGCTACGACGGAACCCGCGCAGCCACCCTCGCCGAGTACCGCAACCGGCACTTCGTCTACCAGTTCGGGCAGGAAGGGTTCTATGCCTTCCGTGCCGTCGACGACGTCCTGACCGGTCGCGGGCACGATGTCGCGTTGTCCCGGTTGGCGCTGGCCGATCTCCTCGCCGATCTGACCGAACTCGCCGATGCCAACGACGCCGGGGACGGCGAACTCGTGTACCGGAAACTCAACCGCCTCGATGCGACCCTGTCGGACATGGCGGAGCGGGCCGCGCGGTTCTACCTCGTCCTGGGTGACCTGGTGCGCACCACCGAGATCACCCCCGAAGTGTTTCTCACCCACAAAGACGCACTGCTGTCGCACATGCGGGAGTTCAGTTCCGACCTCGCCCGGTATGCGCCGAAGCTCACCGCCGCCCTTGCGCGGGTCCAGGCCACCGGCGCCGCGCGGCTACCTGCCCTCGCGGCGGCTCACGACGAGAGGGTCCTGCTCTCCTACGAGGAACGCGAAGCCGACTGGCGCCAGCGCTGGCGCGGGCTCGAACACTGGTTCGCGGGCATGGGGTCGGCGCCGAGCGAATCCGAGCGGTTGCGGGAGGGCACGATGAGTGCGATCGCGGCGGTGCTGGCGCTGCTGCGCCGCCTCACCGAGACCCGCCGAGGCGGGGTGAGCCGGGAATCGCAGTTGCGGCACCTGGCGGGATGGTTCGCCGCCGCGCCCAGCGAGGACGCCGCGCACGCACTGTTCGGGGCGGTGTTCGACCTCGGCCGTCCCCGGCATTTCTCGGTGCCGCATTCCGACGCCGACGTGGTGCCCGCCAACCGGTCGTGGTGGGACGCACCGCCGGTCGAGATCTCGCGCACGCTGGCCGAAACGGGCCGGACACCTTCTGCCGGTGCGCCCGGCCGAGTGCACCGCAACGACGCAGCCGTGCGGCGGTTGCGTGAAGTGCAGTGGGAGAACCAGCGACGCCGTGCCGACGCGGCGCGGTCCCTCGCCTCCGGCGGCGTGCGGGACCGTGAACTCACCGAACCGGAGACCGAGGTGCTGCTCAGCCTCATCGACGCGGCGCTGTCGGCGCGGGTACCGGTGAGCGGACGCGTCCGCGGCGACGGAACGTCCGGCACGCAGAACGGCGTGAAACTCACGTTGCGGCCCAGCACCGAATCGACGGTGGTGCGCACCGCACGCGGACGGTTGTATCTGGACGCTATGACCGTGGAGGTGCAGTGAGAGCACGCACCATCGCGCCGCTCGACCTCGATTCGTACCAGCGCGCGGCGCGCCTGATCCTCACCCACCACCTGGTGACCTCGACGTTCCCCGACCGCACCGCCCTGCCGTTGCTGCGGCGGTGGGCCACCGAATTGCGTGACGACCTGCTCGACACACTCGGCTACCGGCTCGAGGTCACCGAAACGACCGCCAGGTTGTTCACCGTGCTGGACCGGCTCGACCCGGGGGCTGGTACCGCCACCCACACCGACCGGCCCTTCGACCGGCGACGGTATGCCTATCTCGCACTGGCCGTTGCGGCGCTCGGCCGCGCAGGTGGACAGATCAGCCTGTCCGAACTGGCCGACCACGTAGCCGCCGATGCCTCCCGGATCGACGGAGTGGATCTGGCCACCGACAGGGCGACGGACCGCGACGCCTTCGTGGACGCGGTGGCGTGGCTCGCGGCGCGCGGGGCGATCTCCCTCGCCGACGGCGATGCGGGCGGATGGGCGAGCGATCCCGACAGCGGCGAAGCCCTCTACGACATCGACCGGTCGGTCGTGGCGGCGTTGTTCCGTCCGCCGCTGGCGCTGCAGCACCTGAACTCGGTGCGCGGTCTGCTCGCGAACCCGGCGGGCGGCGCCCACGTGTCCGACGGGCGGCGTTCCGCCGAGGCGACGCGACGGGTTCGTCGCGCCCTGATCCAGCGTCCCGTCGTCTACGCCGAGGGACTCGACGACGCCGAGGCAGTGCAGCTCGCGCTGCCGCGCACCACCGCCGACCTGGAAGTGCTCACCGGACTGGTGGCGGAGCGGCGTGCGGAGGGCGTGGCCCTGGTGGACACCTCCGGTCGCCTGTCGGACGTGCGGTTCCCCGGCACCGGCACCGTCGCGCAGGTGGCACTGCTGCTGGCCGGAGAGATCTGCGACCGAGTGCTCGACCCGGATCTGCCTGCACCGGCGCGGCTTCCCCTCCCCGCCGACAAGCACGACGACCTCGTCGCGGCGGTGGACGCAGCGATTCCGCGCCCGGGAGTGTTCACCGCGTTGGCGGTGACCGGCCCACCCGACCGCGTGCACGGAGACGATCTCGCCGGAGAGCGCGTCCGGCCCGAGCACCCGATGGTCGACGATGCGTGGCTGGCGAGCACCATCCGCGGGCTCGTCGACACCTACGGCCGCACCTTCGCGGCGCAGTGGCAGGCGGATCCGGTGGGCCTCACGGACGCGGCGGTGGCTCTGCTCGCGAAGCTGGAACTCGTCGCCCGGGTGCCCGGTGGCGTGCTCGCGCTGCCCGCAGCGGCGCGGTTCCGGGGCGCGACCGTCAGTGTGCGTAAACGAGATCCGCAGATCGACCTGTTCCCGGACGAGACAAGCGAGACGGAGAGTCATGAGTAGTGCCCGTTTCCGGCCCACCCGCGCCGGAATCATCAATCTGTGGGACTACCGGGATCAGGAGTTCTCGTTCGCGGACGGGCGCCTGGTGCTCCGTGGCCCCAACGGGTCGGGTAAGACCAAGGCCCTCGAGGTGCTGTTCCCGTTCGTGTTCGACGGGCGCATCGAACCGCGCCGGCTCAACCCGTTCGCGGGCGAAGAGCGCACCATGCGCTCGAACCTGCTGTACCAGGGGCAGGACAGCGCTTATTCCTATGTGTGGATGGAGTTCTGCCGCGGCCGGGTCGAGGACCCGGAGGCCGTCACGGTCGGGGTCGGCATGCGCGCCACGCGGGGAAACGACAAGGTCACGCGCTGGTATTTCGTCGTCGACGGGCGCGTGGGTGTCGACTTCTCGTTGCTCGACACCGAAGACCGGCCGCTGACCCGGAAGCAGCTGATCGAGGAAGTCGGCGCCGACGCGGTCACCGACCGGCCGGTGGAGTACCGGGCGGCCATCGATGCGCGCATGTTCGGGTTGGGGGCGCAGCGATACGACCAATTGATCAACCTGATCCTCACGTTGCGACGCCCGCAGCTGGCGAAGAACCTCGATCCCAAGGGGTTGTCCCAGGCGCTGACCGACGGTCTCCGCCCGCTCGACGACCAACTGCTGGTCGAGGCTGCCCGGTCGTTCTCCGACATGGAGGAGGTGGCGCGGACGCTCGAATCGCTGGCCGCCGCCGACGACGCGGCGCAGAGTTTCGTCGCCGTGTACTCGAACTACCTGCGGCAGCAGGCACGCTCGGAGGTCGACCAGGTGGGGATGCGCCTCGCGACGGTCCGGGCCGCCGTCGAGTCGTTGCGCTCTGCCGTCGCCGACAGAGAAGGGGCCGCCGCCGCCCGCGCACAGGCCGAGGAAACCCTCGCCGTGACCGAGCGCGACCTCGAACAGGCCCGCGCCAATCTCGACGCCCTGCAACGCTCCGGCGCATACGAGGGCAAACAACAACTCGACGACCTTGCGCAGGCGGTCGCGAACCTCGAACGCACCACCGCGGTGCAGGCCGAGCAGGCAGAGCGGGCTCAGAGCGCGGTCGCGCAGCGTGCCGACGAACTCGAGCGGGCCGAGTCCGCCCTCGCCGCAGCACTGTCGACGCGGACCCGCTGCGAGGATGCACTTCACGAGACCGCCGAAGACGCGGGCATCGACTGGCACGGTGCCGAACATCTCGATCGAACCGATCGGCTCGTCGCCGCGCTCGACGCACACGCGGAGGAACGCGACGCCGACGTGCGGGCGGTGCGGGCGGCCACCGGAAGCGTGGACGCCGCTGCGGCAGCGCGCACGCGTGCGGAGGCCGCGGCGACGCGCAGTCGCGCGCAACGCGAGTCGGCCGCCGCTGCGGTGGACGCGGCGGAAACAGTGGTTGCACTGACGCGAGCGGAGACGGCGGCCGACCTGCGAACATGGTGGACAGAACATGCGGAACGCTATGCGGTAGAGGGTATTTCGCCGGATCTGCTCGACGCATTGGACTCCGCGATCGCGGCCGCCGGGCAGGACGACGCCGCGACACCCGCCTCCGTGCTCGGCATCCACACGGCCCCCGCGCTCGAGGAACTCCGGTTCCGGCGACGCACGCTCACGTCGGAGATCGACGCGCTCGGGGTGCGGATCGCGGAGTACGACATTGAGCGGACCGAAGTGGACGCCGAACACGACGACGCTCCCCCGCCGTTCCCGGCGCGGACGGGAAGCCGGGAGTCGCTGCCGGGCGCTCCGTTGTGGCGTCTGGTGCGATTCCGCGACGACGTCACCGCAGCGGACGCAGCCGGAATCGAGGCGGCCCTGCAGGCCGCGAACGTGCTCGACGGGTGGATCTGGGCGGGTACCGGGGAGTTGCCTGCCACCGAGTCGGAACAGTTCCTCGTCGCGGTGCCGGCGCCGCATCGGCCGTCGGGGCCGACGCTGGCCGATGTGCTGGTGCCCGAACCCGATACGGAGGTTCCCGAGCGCGATGTCGCCGCCGTGCTCGAGTCGATCGCGCTGACGTCCACACCGGCCGGCGGGGTCGCAGTGTCGGTGGACGTCACGGGCGGTTTCCGGCAGGGCACTCAGGTGGGCCGGCACGTCAAGACACACGCCGAGTTCATCGGGGCGACGGCCCGCGCACGCCGGCGACAACGACGAGTCACGGAACTCGAACGTGCGGTCGCCGAAGCACGTTCGACGGCGGAGTCGTTGCGCGAGCAGCATCGCCTCCTCGGGGACCGGCTGACCGGGCTCGACGAAGCCGCCGCCGCGGTGCCCCGCACCGGGTCGGTGCTTGCCGCTTTGCGGAAGGTCACCGAGTGCGCGGGTGCACTGCGGACGTCCACCGAGGCGGCTGCGGCCGCCGACCGCGATCTCGATCAGGCGCTGGCGGAATTCGCTACCCGGCAGCAGCACCTGCGCTCGATCGCCGCACGACATCGCGCGCCCCACCTCCCGCAGGAACTCGACAGCCTGGACGCTGCGGTGCGGCACTTCCGCTCGCAGGGACAGGCCCTGCTGCGGGCGTTGCGAGAGCACGCCGCCACCGGCGAGCGGGTACGAGAAGCGCGGGTGCGGCTCGACGAGGCACGCCGCGTCGCCGACGAAGCCGCCGAACAATCGGCCATCTCCGAAGAGTCGTTCACCGCCCAGCGACAGAAACTCGAAACACTGCGCGACGCGCTCGGTGCCGGCGCCGACCGGATCGACGTGCAACTCGAACAGGCTCGGGCCCGGATCGAGTCTGCGAAGACCTCCCAGCGTGCCGCGCGCAAAGCGTATGAAGCGGCCATCGAGCGGATCGGCAAGTCGGAGGCCGCGCATACCGCCGCCGAGGACACCCTGCGTTCGGCGCTGGCAGAATCCCGCGCCGACGCCGAGCGGCTGGCGCCTTTCGCGCGGCCGGACATGCTGGCGCTCCTCGGGATCGAGCACCCGCACGCGTGGCCGGCGAGCACCGCGGCGTGGCTGGACACCGACCAACTGCTGTACCGGATTCAGCATGCGGAACCCGACGCCGACGTTCCGGTCTTCCCGTCCGAGGTGCAGGCGCTCTTCCGTTCGCTGGCAGCGGCGACGGCAACGGTCACCGCCAGTGAATCGGCTCGCAAGTCCACGCGCACCGCGCTCGCCGCTGCCGTGCAGGAGTTCGATACGGAACTCGCGCGTAGTCAGGACTACCGGTTGCAGTGGGATGCGCCCGACGGGCTGACCGTGGTGCAGGTGCAGGACGAACAGGGGTACTCGTCGGTCGGGCAGTTCGCGGTGCGTATCGCGCACGCTCGTCGCGAGCAGGAGTTGCTGCTGACCGACTCCGAGCGCCGCATCCTCGAAGATGCCCTGCTGGCGGCTCTGTCCCAGCAGATCCACGAACGCACCGTCGACGCACGAGACCTGATCGCACGCATGGGTGCCGAGATGCGGCAGCGGCACATGTCCTCGGGCAACACGATCGGCGTGCACTGGGTGCTCGCGGACGATCTGGACGACCCGGCGCGCGCGGTCTGCAAACTGCTCGACCGCGACGCTGCGGCGCTGTCGGCGGACGACCTCGCCGGCATCCGGGCGCACTTCGCATCCCGGATCCGTGCGGAACGAGCCGCGCATCCGGAGCGCTCCTACCCGGAAATCCTTGCCACGACCCTCGATTACCGCCGTTGGCGGGTGTTCTCGTTCAGTCTCATCGGCGCGGACGGGAGCGACGACAAACTCACACCTGCGCGGCATTCGGCGTTGTCGGGCGGTGAGCAGTCGGTGTCGCTGCATCTGCCGTTGTTCGCGGCGGCGCACGTGATGCTCGATTCCGCGGATCCGCATGCGCCGCGGTTGCTGGCGTTGGACGAAGCGTTCGCGGGCGTCGACGACACGGGGCGAAGCGAGTTGCTCAGTCTGTGTGTGCAGTTCGACCTGGACTTGTTCATGACCGGATTCGACCTGTGGATCACGTACGCCGGTGTTCCCGGTTGCGCGCACTACGACCTGTCGCATTCGGTCGCCGAGCACACCGTTGCCGCGACGCTGCTGGTGTGGTCGGGCGGGGAACTGCTGGCCGAGCACGACGGCTCGGACCTCGCAATTGCGTTGGGATCCCCCGGTACCCGGAAGGTGGCGCAGTCGGTGGAGGGGTCACTCGAATTCGTCTAGCCACGCGCAGACGGCGAGTGCGATTCGACGACCGAAGTAGATATGCAATTAGTTTCGCGAACATCGCAAATGTCCCGGCTCGGATTCCACGATTCACTACCGAAGCCGGCTCATTACCGAAACTCCGTGCCGGCCAAAGAAAACCCCGGCTATTTTCGCCGATTGTGTAATGAACGTCGAATTTCCCACGATGATCGGGGCATGACGCACCCGCACGGATCGGTCTCCGCAATACCCACCGGCCTCGTCGGGGCATCACCGAACACCCGCTCTCCTATTCCGGATCGAATCTCACCGAACCGAAAGGAAACACCATGCGCGTCTCCACACGGCTTTCGATTCTGACCGGTACGGCGCTCACCGCCGCCGGAGTGGCGGTTGCGGGAGCGCCCGCCGCCGCAGCCGACCCCGTCGGCCCCACGCTGACCTCTACTCCGATCTCCGTCTATCAAATTCCCGCTGTCGGCGTGCAGATCACCGGACTCGGACTTCCGGATCTGCTCTTCTCCTCTGTGAACGCCTCGTCTCCCGGAAAGGGCCGGACGACCTTCACCCTGCCCGTGAGCGACGCGCCGTGCTGGACCAGCGCTGCGCTCACGCTCGTCCGCATCAACTATGTGAATCTGGCGAACGGCACCAGCGGCTCCACGAGCCTGCGGCCCTGCACGCCATACGGTTCACTGCCCGATGCGCCCACGGTCGACACCGGATCGGGACCCGTCGCCATCACCGTCGCCATCGTCGGGGCCGAGGGCTACCCCAATGCCGGACAACCGTCGCTCCCCGGTATCGGAGGGTTCGTCGCTCCCTGATTCTCCCCGGCGCCCTGAGCACGTCCGGTCCGCGCATTCGCCCCGGGTCTATACAGTGGCCCCTGCAACGGTGTGATGCGCCGCGTCGTGTCCCCGGACTGTTTCCGGTCCGGTGCACGAAGGTGCCGGGGGTCGGTCGAGCAGGGGAATGGAGTCGGCGGGAGTGCGCGCAACCACGGTCAAGTTCGCTCGCGAGCGGTTGGGTGCGCTGGTGCGCGAAGTCAACGACGACACCGTCGCGGTCGAGATCGCCGGGAAACACCATGAGGCAGTGCTGATCTCGAAGAAGCGATATCTCGCGCTGCAGGAGGCCACGTTTCTCCTCCGCTCACCCGAACTCATGGACAGTCTCCGCAACGAGATGGCGCGTTCGCTTCTCGAAGAACAATCGAACACCGCGCCGGACGGCGCCACCGACAAGCTCGAGAAGCCGAACACATCCGCCCGGCGCCCGTCACGGGCGCGCTCCCGCAAGCAGCGAAAGAAGAAGCGGAAGAAGGCCGAGTAGCGCCGACATGACCTCGCCGGTGCGCAGCGACCCGACGCGTCCTACGAGTTGTTCAGCCGGGCGCGATAACCGAAGAACACAACCGAGACCAGTCCTGCAGCGATCATCGAGCCGCCTGCAGTCGCGGGAATGTCCGGATGGAAAGCGACGACCACGCCACCTATCGCGAGCACCGCTCCGAATGTCGCCAGCCAGATCGCGATCGCGGCGGCACGCCCTCGCGCTGCCCGGGCCGTGTCGTCATGATCGTTCGCCATCGTTCACCGCAATCAGGGTTGTTCGCCGGACGACCCGAGCAACTCGAACGGGTCACGGCACAGGATCGCAGGTTGTGTCGAGCAATGCACCCGTCGAGGCTCACCGGCGCGGTTCGTACCGCATTGCCACGGTGCCCGCACCGAATTCGTGCCGGTCCAGGAAGCGCAATTCGAGGGGCTTCGACAACCCCGCGAACAACGTCGGCCCGTGGCCGGCGACCCTGGGCTGCACCACGAACTCGTACTCGTCGATCAGCCCCAGTTCGGCCAACGCGAGGGGGAGTCGCACGCCTCCGACGAACAGACCGTTGGGCGCTTCCTGCTTGAGTTTCCGCACCGCCTCGGCCAGGTCCCCCTGGACGAGTTCCGCGTTCCAGTCGACACTCGGGAGCGTGCTCGACACGACGTACTTCTTCGCTGCGTCGATCGTCCGGGCGAACGGGTCCGTCCATTCGGGATTCTCTGCCGACGACGGCGACAATCGCCACGCCGACTCCATGAGTTCGTACGTCACGCGGCCGAAGAGCAGCGCGTCGGCCCGCTCGAGGTTCGCGGTGTGGTGGCGGTGCAACCCCTGCAACTCTTCCTCCGCAGGCACCGCGCGATGATCGCAGCATCCGTCCAGAGTGATGTTGATGGAGTACCGGAGTCGTCCCATCGGCCGAGAATACGTGAGGAGCAAGTTCCGTTCGAGCGCTTCGGCTGCACCGATACAAGAAGATGCCGAGTGTGCGATGAGTATGCCTACCCGCCGCGGTCTACTTCTTCGACCGAGGAACCCACGACGAGGAGGTGGGGCATGGGCCTCATCGAGATCGAACTGTTCACCACGCTCGACCTCGTCGGGCAAGCGCCCGGCGGCCCCGATGAGGACCCGGAAGGATTCCCGTTCGGCGGCTGGCAGGCACCGCTGCTCGACGCGGTCACCGGAGCGCAGATCGGTGCCGCGTACGAGGGCACGGACGCACTGCTTCTCGGTCGTCGAACCTATGACGTGTTCGCCGCATACTGGCCCCACCAGAAAGGCGGTGAGGACAGCGAGATCGCCACCTTGTTCAATTCGGTTCCGAAGTATGTGGCTTCCCGCGGCAACCCCGACCTCTCGTGGGCGGGGTCCACGACACTCGGACCGGATCTGGTCGCTGCGGTGCGCGAGGTCCGCGACCGGCACGAGCACATCAAGGTCGTCGGAAGCCTGAATCTGGTGCAGACCCTCCTGCGCGAGAAACTTTACGACCGCCTCGACCTCTGGGTGCACCCGATCGTGCTGGGGGTCGGGAAGAAACTGTTCGACGGCGGCGGGGTGCCCACCAACCTCACCCTCCTCGCGCCACCGGTCGCCGATCCGAAGGGCACCGTCTATCTGCGCTACGAACTCGGCGACGGCACACCGGAAACCGGCGACATGAGCGCACCCGATCGCGGGGTGGAGCCCGGAGCCTGACACCCGTACGCGCCCCGGCCCGTGAGTTTCGGGGTGCTCACGGTTCGGCGACCGTCAGCACTCCGGATTCGTCCACCACATCCAGCGACAACGTGCGGTATCCCTCGGTGTCGAACAGAACGGTGACGCGGTCGTGCTGGGTACTCAGCACCACGCCCCGGCCTAAGTGCTCATGGACGACGGGTGTCTCCGGCGAGAGCGGTTCGCCGGCGATGGTCGATCCGGCGTCCGGTGCAGGATCCGGCACGACCCCGGCCACGCAGTTGTCACACGTACCGCAGGGGTCGGGGATTGTCTCGCCGAAGTAGCCCAGCAGGAATTGCCGACGGCAACCACGTGTCTCCGCGTAGCCACGCATCATCTCGACACGTGACCGGTCGAAGCGTTCGCCGGCTTCCGCGGCGTCCCTCGCACGCTCGAGTGCCCGGCGCGCAGTGAGATCGGCAGCGATGAACCCACGGCGACCTCCGACGATCACACCGGCCCGCTCCAGGAGGTTCGCCGCGTTCGCGAGCCGCCGCCCTCGGTCACCGAGTTCCTCGCGTATCCGTCCGAGCCGCACAGGGCCCGATGCGCGAACCACGGCGAACACCCGCGAGATCAAGTCGTCGTCCGGCGAGTGCGTGGTGAAGAAGGTGGCGAGGGAAAGATCCTCCGTCCGGTAGAACATCGAGACGGTCGCTCGCTCCCCGTCCCGGCCCGCACGTCCGATCTGCTGGTAGTAGGAGTCGATCGAGTCGGGCACGGACGCGTGGACGACGAACCGAACGTCGGGCTTGTCGATCCCCATGCCGAACGCAGAGGTCGCCACCACCACCTCGCAAGTGCCGTCGAGGAATCCTTCGTGCACGTCATGGCGCTGCTGTGCGGGCATGCCGGCGTGATAGGCACAGGCGCGGATGCCGCGTTCGGCGAGACTCTCCGCGTAGCGCTCGGTGTCCTTGCGCGTAGCCGCGTACACGATGCCGGGCCCCTCGAGGGACACCACCTCGTCGATGACCGCGCGACGTTTCTCCGCGTCCTCGATGTGGCGGTGCACCGCGATATCGAGGTTCGGTCTGTCGAATCCGCCGGCCACCACGACCGGGTCGCGCAAGCGCAGCGCACCGACGATGTCGTCGCGGACCGGGGGCGAGGCCGTGGCGGTGAGGGCCGCCACGGGCGGTCGTCCGAGACGCTCGAGCGCATCGGCGAGCCGCAGATAGTCCGGCCGGAAGTCGCTGCCCCACACGGAGACACAGTGCGCTTCGTCGACCACCATCAGTGCGACGCGCACGTCGCCGAGACGCTCGATCACCTCGTCCTTCGCGAGTTGCTCGGGCGAGAGGAAGACGTAGCCCGCTTCGTGCCGGCTCACCGCCTGCCAGTGGGCCTCGTTCTCCGCCGCACGTTGCTTGGAATTGATCGCCACCGCCTTCGGGGCGCTCGTGGAGTCCAGGAAGGCGATCTGATCGTTCTGCAACGCGATCAGCGGAGACACGATCACGGTCACCCCCGGAAGCAGCAACGACGGGATCTGGTAGATCGCGGACTTGCCGTAACCCGTGGCCAACACCGCGAGAACGTCACGACCGTCGAGGAGCGGCGCCATCGCATCGAGTTGTTCGGGGTGCAGTGTCTCCCATCCGAACACGCGCCGGGCGGCGTCCTCCAGCCTGTCGCGGGGAGCGCTCGTCGAAGAGGAGTTCACGGACACGAGGGCTCCTGTCTGCGGGGTGGGGGCTGTCCACGGGATGGGGTAAACCCGGCCTACCCCGAGCGCCCCGGCGCAAACGGCCGTCTTCGGAGAATCCCAGTCGTTCGAGGACGCGGTTCAGGGGTACCCGACCGCATCACATGTGCACAGCACGTCACGATTCGAGGAGGAAGTCATGGCTGGAACTCGTCCGTTGGCGCTGGTGACCGGCGCCTCGCGAGGTATCGGATTCGAGCTGGCGAATCTGTTTGCCGAGAACGGTTACGACCTGACGGTCGCCGCCTCGTCGGAAGCGATCCACGACGCCGCCGGCGAATTGCGGAGGCGGGGCGTCTCGGTGAACCCGGTCCAGGTCGATCTGCGCACCGAGGACGGAGTGCGCGCGCTCTACGAAGCGGTCTCCGCCGACGGGCGGCCGCTGTCGGCCGCAGCACTCAACGCGGGGGCCGGGGTGGGGGGCGCATTCGTGGACGCGGACCTCGAGGATCTGCTGTCGGTGGTCGACCTGGACGTGCGCTCGACAGTGCATCTCGCGCGTCTGGTGCTGGCCGACATGGTGCGCGCCGGGGAGGGTCGTGTTCTGATCACCTCGTCGCTGGTGTCGAAGATGCCCGGTCCGTACCAGGCGGTGTACAACGCGTCGAAAGCATTCGTGCAGTCCTTCGCGGAGGGAGTGCGCAACGAACTGCGCGACAGCGGTGTGACCGTCACGGCGATGCTGCCCGGAGCCACCGACACCCAGTTCTTCGCCCGCGCGGGTCTGCTCGACACCGTGATGGGCAAGGCTCCCAAGGACGACCCCTCCGTCGTCGCGAAAGACGGGTACGAGGCGCTGATGAGAGGCGACCGCAGTGTGGTCGCGGGATCGCTGCTGACAAAGTCGCTCGCAGCACTCACTACCGTGACACCGAAGCCGGTGACCACCGCCCTGAACCGCGTCATCGCGAAACCCCGCTGACACGGCATCTCGGGCGACGGTATTCCGGGTGCCCGCCAACTCAGCGGAACGCGTCGGCCGCGGCCTGAACCTGTGCGACGTGTGCGCGCCATCGGGCGCCGTTCGTGTAAGGGAGGCTGTCGACACGTTCCGACAATCCCGCGGATCCGTCGATGGTCTCCCTGACGATGTCGGCATGTCCGGCATGCCGCGCAGTCTCGATGATCATGCGCATCAGAGCCTGGTGCAAGGTGATACGTGCATCCCTCCACCATGGGACGCGCCCGGTCGAATCCAGGTCGCATTCGTCGAAAGTCTGCGCGGCGTGTTCCCAGGAGCGACGGTAGAGGTCGTCGACGATGAACTGCTTCGACTCGGCGGGCGTCGCCCACATGTCGGCGTTCTCCGGAGCGTCGGGATGTAACCACGGAAAGTCCACGGGAGGCCGTCGTGCGAATGCCTCACCGAAATAGCCGAATTCGCAACTCGCCAAATGCTTTACCAGTCCAAGCAGGTTCGTGCCCGTCGGCGTCAGCGGACGGCGGAGGTCGTACTCCGACAGGCCTTCCAGTTTCCACAGAACCGATTCACGGAGGCTCTGGAGTTGGTAGATCAGGTCGGACTTGTAGGTCGTCGCCTCGGTCACAGAGGGAGTGTATCGGCCTATGCTGACGCGATGTTCTTTCTCTTCGGCTACGGCACCAAACGGCAGTACCTCGGCGAGGGGCACACTCGCACGTGCCCGCGCTGCCACAACACAACCCAGTGGCGAAGGCTGCGCGTGTACAAGCAGTTCACACTGTTCTTCATCCCGGTCGCGCGGTGGAATCGCCGGGAGTTCGAGGAATGCGGGATCTGCGGCACCGTCGTCGAAAGCTGACCGCCGTGAGCCCCGAAAGCTGCCGTATCAGGTCCCGCAGAAGGTCTGAAAAGACTCGGTGAACTGCCGTGGCGCGGGACCGGCGTAGTCCGACCATTCGTCGCGCCGGCCGAACGGATGCGTCACGACCTCGAGCAACGTCGTGAAGGGCGAGAGGTCTCCGTCGGTGGCGGCGCGGAGAGCAGCATCGACCTGGTGATTTCGGGGTATGTAGAGCGGATTGACCTCGTCCATCGCGTCCGCGGTCGCCGCCGGTCCCCTGCCCTGTTGCGCCAGGACCTCGTTCCAGCGTTCCAGCCAGGGGCCGATAGCCGTCCGGGGCAGGAGGCCGTCGAGAGAGGCGGAGTGCCCGCGCAGTTCCTCGGCGAGAGCACGGAAGGTCCCCGTCCAGTCGGCGCCCGATTCTTCCATCAACGACAGCAGATCGTCGACCAGCGCTCGGTCGATGTGGGTGCCGGCGACGCCGATTTTCGCGGCGATTCCCGTCGTGTAGTGGGCGTCGTAACGCTCGTCGAAGGTGTCGAGCACGCCCGTCGCGGCGGTAATCGCATCGTCCGGGGTGGGCGCCATCAAGGGCAGCAGCGTTTCGGCGAACCTCGCCAGATTCCATTTCAGGACTGCGGGCTGGTTACCGAACGCGTAGCGGCCCCCATGATCGATCGAACTGAACACCGCGGCCGGGTCGAACGCGTCGAGAAAAGCGCACGGACCGTAATCGATGGTCTCCCCGGAGATGGTCGTGTTGTCGGTGTTCATCACTCCGTGCACGAAACCGGTGAGCATCCACTTCGCCACCAGTGACGCCTGCGCCTCGACCACAGCCTCGAAAAACCGCAGATAGCGGTTGCCGTCACCCGTCGCCGGCAGTTCGGTGAGCTCCGGATAATGGCGGCCGATCGCGTACTCGGCAAGGCGCGGCAGCACCTCGCCCCGTCGCACGGCGAATTCGAAGGTCCCGACCCTGAGGTGGCTCGCGGCGATCCGGGCGAGCACGGCCCCGGGCTCGAGTCCGTTTCGGGGTACGTGTGCGCCGGTGGCCACTACTGAGAGAGCACGCGTCGTGGGAATGCCGAGCGCGTACATCGCCTCGCTGACCAGGTATTCGCGCAGCATCGGGCCGACGACGGCGAACCCGTCACCGCCGCGGGAGAACGGAGTCGGCCCCGAGCCCTTGAGATGCAGATCGACTCGCCGCCCGCCTTGGTCGGCGAGTTCACCGAGCAGCAGGGCGCGTCCATCTCCGAGGAGCGGGGCATAACCGCCGAACTGGTGACCCGCGTAGGCCATCGCCACCGGCGCGGCTCTGTCGGGAACAGCCGATCCGGACAGCACACCGACGCCCTCTTCGCTGCGCAGCACCGCGGCGTCGAGCCGAAGTTCGGCTGCCAGTTGCTCGTTGAGCACAAGCAGTGCGGGGTCAGGAGCTTGTGCACCCTTCCATGGGACCGTGAGGTCGCCGAACTCGTCGGCGAAGGTGCTCTCGAGACCGGGCACCGCCGTGCTCGCGCCGCTGAGGGTGAAATCCGGGTTCGCAGCCATCTTCCGAGAGTAACCATTACTCGACGAGCCAACCGGGAGGGTCGGTTCGGGTAGCTGCGCGCACTCAGCAGATACGTTCTCGGCTGCCGCGTCGCCGGGACGCTGCTGCGTCCCCGAATCCCGGGCTCATGGAGAGGGAGACGCCTTTTCATCGCGATGCTGCCTCTGGGGTCGTGTCCGAAGCAGCTCGGTGGGATGACCGCCGAGCCAACGTGGTAACGGCTCTTTCGGCCGGGGCGACGTAGGTGGTATGTCGAACACTGCGCGTCTGGCCGGGATCGCCTGCGTTTGTGCCGTGCTTGCGGGTTGCGGTGCCGACGACGCCTCGAATCCGCCGCAACCGACCACTTCGCGCACCACGAGCGTCGACGTCGCCACAACGGTCGATCCCCCGCTGCCGTCGGCCCCGCCGGCCACCTCCACTCCGGTGTGGGACACGGCCGAACCGTCGACGCAGGTGCCGGCGCCCGCATCGGAACCACCGGTGTCCGACACGGAGGCCTACATCGTCGATTGTCAGACCGGTCTCGGCCCGATCGAAACCTATTGGTCGGACGGCACCGTCACCGGATACACCGACTACTGCCAGTCGGTACACGACCGTGGGCTCGAAGGTGAACGCGCCGCGAATGCGCCGGTCTGCGACGGAATCGTGTGCCGATACCCGTCGGGTGAGATCGCACCCGACCCCAACGCTGTGCCCGACGACCGCTGCACGAATCAGATCAACTATGCGGGCGATCCTCGTTCCAACGCCGAAATCAACTCGATCGGCGAGCAGACGGGCCAGTGTCCCGCACCGATCTCCTGATACTTCCTCCCAGCTCTCGGTCCACTCACCGACGAACCGTCAGGGGACGACCGGGCCGTCCGAACGACGTGTCCGCTCCACCTCCGCGTTCGGCTCCCCGTGCGCAGCCACCTCGCGCGCACACCGACAGGGCTCTTACATGGGGCGGGCGCGGGGTCGCGCGCCGTTCAGGAACAACTGCGTGATCCGGCGTGCATTGTCGGCTCCTCCGGCCAAGTCCGTCGCGCGGGCCAGATGGAGGAACGCATTCATCAGGAACTGCGGGTCGCCGGTGAGTTCGTCTCCGGTCACGGCCCCCTCGAACAGTACGACCACGGGACTGAGCACCTCGCGGACGTAGAGCGCGGAGATCTCGTCGCGAGTCGTGTCGCCCACCTGGTCGAGGGCATCGTAGATGCGCTGTTCGAACGAGATGGAGGACCCGTGGTCTTCCGAACAGGCGACCGCGAGTGCGGTCAGACGGTCGTCCAGAGATCCCTCGGTGTCGACTGCCTTCCGGATACGGAGGTGCAGGTTGCCGATGAATTCGCGGGCGACCGCCCGATACAGGTCTTCCTTCCCACCGGGGAAGTGATGGTAGATCGACGGCTTCCTGATTCCGACGGTGCCGGCCACGCCGACGAGGGAGATCCCGGCGTAGCCGGTGCCGGCGAGCTGGTCGGCGAAAGCGGCCATGATCTGCGTGCGGGTGTCGGTTCCGTCGGTCATCGGTTCCTCCGAGCGCCGTAGGACTTGGTCAGGTCGGTTATTTCGAGTGCAAGGGAACTGCGCATGCACATCAGCCTACCTACCGGACGGTAGTCCGGCAACAAGACGGCGCCGCCACCGTCCTGGCCGGTCCCCGGAAAACACCGGACCAATGAACCCGCACGGGTGCGTCGAATGCGTCCGGCAACGCACCTGCGAAGATCAACCGCAGGTCACGGCCCCCTTCACGCCGCTGTGTCCTCGGGCACGAAAAGGTCACGACCGCCCCCCGAAAAGCGGCTTTCGCACCCGATTTCGGGCGGGGCGGGACGACAGCACGAAGCGCATCGAGGCCCAGTCTGCGAACGAACCGAACCCGGCGCTCGGATTTCGATGGACTCCAGACGAATTACAGTGCAGCAGAACAACTTCGGATCGAGGGCGCAGGTTGCCCGGGCGTGCCGAACACGGCGGGTTCGGCGTTGCGGCGGCAACCTCGGGCGGCCGCTCCGGGCGGTTCCGGTGGCGACGAATCGCGGTCGGCTGCGACGGCTGTCACGTCCCCGGGTCTGCAATGGCCTTCGGCACGATGCCTTGAAACGCCCCCTAGCTGCGGCGTTACCTGGTTGTGACATAAAAACCGCTGGAACGGGAATTAAACATCTCCTTTCGGTAACGCCAGCGGTCCCGTTTTGAAAGGGCCGAGCCCCAGCTTTCGGCCGAATCTTGGAGCACGACTCATGCCTGTTTCACCCTCGCGCCGTATCAAGTGCGCCATCGCCGCCACTGCCGTCATCACCTCCGGTGTCGCATTCGGTACCGCCACCGCCAACGCCAATCCGGTCACCTCTGCGGCCACCCGCTACCAGGAGCCCGGCAACCTGCTCAAGGCGCTCGACATCGACGCGCTCACCGGCTCTGGATGGTCGAAGGTGGACAATACAACCGTCGAACCCGAGGAATCCTCCGGGGAAACCGAGCAAGCCGTCGAGCCTGTGGCCGAGCCCGCCCCGGCGCCTCCGCCGCCTGTGGTCACACCCGACGAGCTGGCACGCATCGTGCCGGGCATCCCCCCCGAGAAGATCAACGAAGTCATCGCCCCGCTGAACGACGCGATGATTCGCCACGGTATCGACAACCCGGTTCGTCAGGCGGCGTTCATCGCACAGCTCGCCGTCGAGTCCGATTCGTTCCGCACGTTCGAGGAGTACGCATCCGGTCGCGCCTACGAGGGCCGCGCCGACCTCGGCAATACCCAGCCGGGAGACGGCGAGCGGTACAAGGGTCGCGGCGCCATCCAGGTCACGGGTCGCCACAACTACCAGAAGTTGAGTGAGCACACCGGTGTGGACTTCGTTTCGCACCCCGAGCTGCTGGCTACCGGGGAAAACGCTTTCACCACCGCTGCCTGGTACTGGACCTCGCGCAACCTCAACGAGGTCGCGGACACGGCCGGAATCGTTCGGGTCTCCGAACTCGTCAACGGTGGGCACCACGCCCTGGATCGGCGGATCGCCGACTTCGAGCGCGGCCTGAACGTGCTGCTGCAGCCGTAACCTCACAGGACTCCCGGTCCTGGACCACCCGGCCGATCCGGCCCGCCCTTTTGCAGGGCGGGCCGGATCGTTTTCGTCGGGCCTAGACCGCTACGTCGAAGATCTGCCCGATTGCGTACGTCACCACCATTGCCAGTGCGCCCCCGAGCACGACGCGCACCACGGCTCGTCCGCGCCGGGCTCCCCCGAGCCACGCACTCGTCGTCCCGGTGATCGCCAGCGCGACGAGCACGGACGCGAACGTCACCGGAATCCGCACCCCGTCCGGCGCGAACACGATGACCAGCAGCGGCACGAGCGCCCCGAGCGTGAACGACACCGCCGACGACAGCGCGGCGAGCCACGGATTGGCCAGCTCGGCCGGGTCGATCCTCAGTTCCACCTGCGCGTGCGCAGCGAGCGGATCCCGGGCGGTCATCTCCTCGGCCGCGGTCCGGGCCGTGCTCTCCGAGAGCCCCCAACTCTCGAGCAGATCCTCCAGCTCGGCCAGTTCGGCTTCCGGCATCACCTCGAGCTCGCGCCGTTCCGCGACCAATGCGGCCTGTTCGGTGTCGCGCTGAGTGCTCACCGAGACGTATTCACCGAGTGCCATCGACACGGCTCCCGCCGCGAGACCGGCGACACCGGCGGTCAGAATGGTCTGTTCCGTCGTCGTAGCTGCCGCGACGCCGACGACCAGGCCTGCGGTCGACACGATGCCGTCGTTCGCGCCCAGTACACCTGCGCGCAGCCAGTTGAGTTTGCCCGCCAAGGAGCCGCCGTGGGGTTCTGCGCCCTTGTGGCCTCCCGGCTCGCCCCCCTGCGACCGCGGTTCGGGCAACGACATGCCGTCAAGCTAACACCGTCCCGGGCCGAAGGATGAGCATTCGCTCTCCGTAAGCACCTCCTGCCGGCTCGCAGTGTGTGACGGTTGCGGGAGAGATCGCCGGCTCACCCGCCGAAGGCCACGCCCCGGCCCCTGTCTCGGACAATACGGCGCGAGAGGACTGCGGCGCGAGAGGACTGCGGCGCGAGAGGACACTGCCATGGCCAGCACCCGTATCGCGGTTACCGGATCCACCGGCAACATCGGCCGCGCTGTCGCCGCCCACCTCGACGAGACCGGGACCCGCATGCGTCTGGTGGTACGCGATCCTGCGCGCGCGCCGACCGGAGCCCCCGACGTCGTGCAGGCGTCCTACGGCGACCTCGAGGCCGCGACCGCCGCGTTACGCGGGGCGGAGGTGCTGTTCATGGTCTCGGCATCCGAGAGCGCGGACCGTCTCACACAGCACCGCACCTTCGTCGACGCCGCGGCTGCCGCCGGGGTGCGGCACGTGGTCTACACGTCGTATCTCGGGGCCGCCCCCGACGCGACCTTCACGCTCGCCCGCGACCATTGGGCCACCGAGCAGTACCTGCGCGAGTCCGGGATGGCATGGACATTTCTGCGGGACTCCCTCTACCTCGACTTCCTCCCCACGCTCGCAGACGAGGACGGAGTGATTCGCGGCCCGGCCGGGGACGGGCGGGTGGGCGCAGTGGCACGAGCGGACATCGCGCGCAGCGCCGCCGCCGTGCTCGCGGGGGTCGATGCTCATGCCGGCCTGACCTATGACCTGACCGGTCCGGAAGCGATGACGCTGAGCGAGGTCGCGCGCACGATCACCGATGTGACGGGGCGGGCGACCACGTACGAGGAGGAAACGGTCGAGCAGGCGTACGCCTCGCGTCGCAAGTACAAGGCCCCCGCGTGGCAACTCGACGCGTGGGTCTCGACGTACACCGCGATCGCCGCCGGTGAGCTCGCCGCGGTGACCGACGCGGTCGAGCAACTGACCGGCGCTGCGCCGCTGAGTCTCGCCGAACTCCTGGCCCCGGGTTCACACCAGGCCTAGGGAACCGGCTATGAGCGGCGAACCCGGCACCCTGTGGACGATCGGGCACCGGACATGCCCACCCGCCATCCTGCTCGACACGCTTGCGACCGCGGACATCGACCTGGTGGTCGACGTACGCAAGATGCCCGGTTCACGCCGCAGTCCGCACGTCGACGCCGACGCGATGACGTCATGGCTCGGCGATGCCGAGATCGGATACCTGCACCTGACCGAACTCGGTGGCCGGCGACCGAAGCAGAAGGACATCGACCCGCAGATCAACGCCGGGTGGAGAAACACGAGTTTCAAGAACTACGCCGACTACACGCTCACCCCCGCGTTCGAGACGGGGCTGGCGCATCTGAGCGACCTCGCCCACGACCACCGCGTCGCGATCATGTGCGCCGAGCCCATGCCGTGGCGTTGCCACCGCCTTCTGATCGCCAACACCTTGACCGCGCGGGGATGGACGGTGGTGCACCTGATGACCGGCGCGGCACCGAGGCACCACGTCCTCGGCGGGTGGGGGGCTGTACCGAAGGTCGGTGCCGACGGTGTCGTGACGTACCCCGACGCGGCGCGCGACCCCGACACTGGGTGAGACCCCGACACTGCGCTCGCACGGACCGGCGTGAAAACGACGAGCACCGGAACGCGCCGATCCCTGATCGGAACGCGACCGTCGTTGACAGACTTGTTCTGCCTCCAACCTTCGAAGGGAAGCCGGATGAGCGTCGTCAACCTCGGGAAGCAACACCCCGCCGCATACAAGCAACTGGTGAGTCTCAACGAGCAGGCCGAAGAAGCAGTCCGGCAGGCGGAGCTGGACCCGTTGCTCGCAGAACTGGTCAAGATCCGGATCTCACAGATCAACGGGTGCGCGTTCTGCCTGCGCATGCACACCCGTGACGCCGTCGAGAAGGGCGAGACCGGCGACCGGCTGGCGGTGGTGGCCGCGTGGTGGGAGTCGCAGTACTTCACATCCCAGGAGCGCGCGGCCCTCGCGCTGGCCGAGCAGGTCACGCGGTTGCCGGTGCCGGACGCACACACCTGGGACGACGGGTCGCTCACGCCCGCGCAGGCGTCCGCAGTCGGCTGGCTCGCGGTCGTGATGAACGCGTGGAACCGGGTGGCGATCACCAGCGGTTATCCCGTCGGCCCCTGAGCGTCCGGGTCCTGGCCGCTACGGACAGACAGCGGCCTCGACGTCCCGCACGAACCGGGTGGTCGCGTCGGCGAGTTCCGCGGGATGCGAACGAGGTGACCAGTGGCCCGCATCCAGCGGGTGCACGCGCAGATCGGTCACCCATCTGTCGGTGTCTTCGTACCCGACCGGCCGCACCGCCCGGTCCCGCAGATTCAGGACCAGCTGGACGGGAACCTCGGTCCGTCGCTCACGCGGACCGGCGAGCCGCCGGCGCAGATTGGCGCGATACAACTTCAGTCCGTGCGCCATGTCGTCGGGCAGGGTCGGCGCGACCGGCCCGATCGCCGCCGGGTCCGTCCGGTCGAAGAATCCGACGAAGGCAGGCCAGCGCCGGGCGAACCCTGCCCGCAGCACGAGCGCCGGCACTCCGGGGATCTGGAACAACAGGGTGTAGGACGAGGCCAGCGCCTGCTCGCCGGGTCCGAGGAGCCGCAACTCCCCTGCCCGCCGGCGCATCCACAGGCCCAGATGGTCCAGGTTCGGCCCCGATACCGAGGTGTACGACGCGATCCGTCCGGTGGCGATCGGCTCGCACACGGCTTCCCAGCACAGGACCGCACCCCAGTCGTGACCGAGCAGGTGGACCGGTTCGTCCGGGCTGACCGCGTCGATCACCGCGAACAGGTCGGCGGCGAGGTGCTCGAGCCGGTAGTCCTCCACCGCATCGGGGACGGTGGACTTCCCGGCGCCGCGATTGTCGAAGCGCACGATCCGGAAGGTGTCGGCGAGCAGCGGCGTCACCCGATCCCATAGAGCGTGCGTATCGGGCCAGCCGTGGACGAGGACGAGAGTCGGCCCGTCCGGGTTGCCTTCCTCCACGACGTGAAGCCGGGTCGGTCCGTTGGTGACGACACGACTGTTCATGTTCTCCCCCGATGTCGCGCAGCACTGGAAGTACGCATGGCGCCCAGATTAACGTGACGCGGAGTAATAAGTAACCTCGAGCGTTCGGCGCCTACGGGTTCATACGTGGGAAGCCGGTCCCGGGACGTGCCCGTCCTGCCGCGGACGCAGCATGCGCCAGGCGACGAGCGCGGACACGACCATCAGCGCGGCTCCGATCGCCGACGTAATCGTCACCCCACTGTCGAACGCGGATCCGGCGGCGGCCAGGAGGGCGTCGGCCTGCACCGCGGGCAGTGTCTCGGCCACTGCGTGCGCGCCGCCGAGCGTCTGTTGCGCGGCCGCCGCCTGCGCCGCATCGATCCCGGCCGGGACGGTGAAGTGGGACGTGTACGACGCCGTGAGAATCGAGCCGAGTACGGCGGTTCCGAGCACGGCACCCATCTCGTACGCGGTTTCCGACACCGCCGAGGCCGCGCCGGCCTTCGTCGGAGGCACGCTCGAGACGATCAGGTCGTTCGAAAGCGTCTCCGCCGCACCGATGCCCGCACCGAGCACGGCGAACGCGACGATGATCGGTGTGACGGCAGACGGCGAGGCCGTCAGGAACACGAGCCCGTAACCGATTGCGGACAGCAGAAGGGCCGCAACGATGATCGTCGACGGCCGGATCCACCGCACCAGCAGCACCACCGCCATCCCGGCGACGACCATGACGGCCAGTCCCGGAACGAGAGCGATCCCGGCTTGCATCGGGCTGTGCCCGATGACGAGCTGCAGGTGCTGCGAGACGAAGAACAGGAAACCCACCAGCGAGAACACCGACAGCAGGTTGACGATGACGGCGCCCGAGAAGGCCGGTACCCGAAACAGCCGGACGTCGAGCATCGGGTCGCTCCGGTGCAGTTGCCGCCGAACGAAGAGCACCAGCGCGAGCACCCCCACTGCTGCGGGAACGAGCGCGGCGAGACCCATCCCGTCGCCGGCGAGGCGCTTGATCGCATAGACCAGCGGTGCCAGCGCGAGCATGGACAGTCCGATGCTCACCACGTCGACCCGGCCGGGATTCGGGTCCTTCGACTCGGGAACGAACATCGGTGCGAGCACGAGCAGCGGGATCAAGACGGGCACGGCGAGCAGGAACACCGAGCCCCACCACGCGTGCTCGAGCAGGAATCCGCCCACGATCGGGCCCAGTGCGGCGCCGGCTGCGAAGCACGACGCCCAGATCGCGATGGCGAAACGTCGCTGGTCGCCGTCGAGGAAGATGTTGCGCAACAACGACAGCGTGGACGGCATGAGCATCGCGCCGAAGAAACCGAGCGCACCGCGGGCGACGATCAGCAGTTCGGCGGACGGTGCATAGGCGGCCGCAACGGAGACGGCGGCGAATCCCGTCGAGCCGATGAGCAACAGGCGTCGGCGCCCGATCCGGTCACCGAGGCTGCCCATCGCGACGAGCAGACCGGCAAGCACCAGCGGGTAGATATCGATGATCCACAACTGCTGCGCTCCGGTGGGCTGCAGTGCCGACGAGATTTCGGGCAACGCGAAGGCCAGGACGGTGTTGTCCACGGAGACGAGCAGCACCGGAAGCATGAGCACCGCGAGCGCGGCCCATTCACGAGGACCTGCCTTGGCGCTCGGTGAGAGGTCGGGCGGGGAAACAGGGGTGGTGGACATGGATCTCGTGCTTTCGAAGTCAAGGCCGGAACGTTCGTTACTGTACCAGCTGGACGGTATAGTAACGAAGGTCGTAGGATCGCCTGGTGCCACCCCCACCTGCCGCCCGCACCAAACTTGTGGACGCATTCGTGTCGGTCCTCCTCGAACACGGTGAGCGCGCCGCCACCCTCGACGCGGTGGCGGCCGCCGCCGGCGTCTCCAAAGGCGGGCTCCTCTATCACTTCCCGTCGAAAGCGGCCCTGATCGAGGGTCTTGCCGAACATGTCGAACAGCTCGCCGCCGACGACGCCGAACTCATGCGCACAGCCCCGGAAGGTCCTGCCGCGTACTACATTCACACTTCGGTGTACGCCGACACCCCCATCGACCGAGCCATCATCGCGACCACCCGCCTGAGCCAGGGCGCGAACGAACGCGCCCGGCAGGCGCTGCACCGCATCCGGCAGGGCTGGCTGGACGTTCTCACCGACGCACTCGAGGACCCCGCCGTCGCGCGAGCGGTGATGCTGATCGGCGACGGCCTGTACTACAACGCTGCGATGTCGGGAGAAACAAGCGAGACACCGCCCGAGGACGTGGACGAACTCCTCGAAGTCGTGCGACGCATGACCGACGGACGCGACTGATCAGCGACCCGCCGGTCCGCTCGATTTCGCCGGGAGACGGTGCAACTCGACGTCGCCCAGCGCACCGCCGTCGACCGTCGCGGTCATGTACGTGCAGTGCGGCTGTCTGCGCCGATCCGTGGGCGAGCCCGGATTGAGCAGGCGCAGACCGCCGGGAGCTGTGGTGTCCCATGGGATGTGGGAGTGACCGAACACCAGCACGTCCGTGTCGGGATACGCCACCTCCATGCGCTTGTCCCGGCCCGCCGAGGCGCCGGTCTCGTGCACCACCGCGAGACGAAGCCCGTCGAGCGTCACCCGCGCGACCTCCGGAAGCCGCTCCCGCAGGGCGGGTCCGTCGTTGTTCCCCCAGCATGCGACCAGGCGCCGTGCACGTTCTTCGAGGGCATCGAGCAGTCCGACGCCGATCCAGTCACCCGCGTGGACGACGATGTCGGCGCGGTCCACCTCGTCCCACACGACCGCGGGGAGCCCGCGTGCCCGCGCGGGGACGTGGGTGTCGGCCAGCAGCAACAACCTCATCGGCCCAGTGTGCCGCGCCCTGCTCGGCCATGCCGGTACTACCGCAGAGGAACACCCAGCAGCGCATCGACCGCGTCCGCGAACAGGCCGGGCGCCGACGCATCGTCGCCACCCTGCTCGACCGCGAACCGAGCCCAACCATCAAGGGCCGCAAGAGCCTTCGGGGTGTCGAGATCGTCGGCGAGGTGCTGGCGCAGGCGCGCAACGGTGTCGTCGGCGGACTGCGCCGACTTCAGTGCCGCCGCCTCGCGCCACAGCGCGAGCCGGGTGTGCGCGTCGGAAAGCACCTCGTCGGTCCAGGCCCGATCGGTGCGGTAGTGCCCGGAGAGCAGCCCGAGGCGGATCGCGGAGGGGTCGACGCCCTGCGCCCGCAGCTTGGAGACGAACACGAGGTTGCCGCGCGACTTGGACATCTTCTCGCCGTCGAGACCGATCATGCCGGTGTGGACGTAGTGCCGCGCGAAACGCCGATCACCGGTGACGGCTTCGGCGTGTGCGGAGGAGAACTCGTGGTGCGGGAAGATCAGGTCGCTGCCGCCACCCTGCACGTCGAAACCGCTGCCGATGCGGTTGAGGGCGATCGCCGCGCACTCGATGTGCCAGCCCGGGCGGCCGTCACCGAACGGTGACGGCCACGCCGGCTCTCCCGGCCGCTGCGCGCGCCACAGCAGCGCGTCGAGCGGATTGCGCTTGCCCGCACGGTCGGGATCGCCGCCGCGCTCGGCGAAGAACCGCATCATCGTGTCGTGGTCGTACCCGGATTCGTAGCCGAACTGCTCGGTGGCGTCCACCCGGAAGTACACGTCGGGGTACTCGGGATCGTCGACCGTGTAGGCGGCGCCCGATGCGACGAGCTTCTCGACGAGTTCGACGACCTCGTTCACCGATTCGACGGCGCCGATGTAGTCGCGGGGCGGCAGCACCCGGAGCGCTTCCATGTCTTCGCGGAAGAGCGCGGTCTCGCGCATTCCGAGGACCATCCAGTCCTCGCCGTCGCGCTCCGCGCGTTCGAACAGCGGATCGTCGACGTCGGTGACGTTCTGCACGTAATGCACGTCGTGTCCGGCGTCGCGCCAGATGCGATTGACGAGGTCGAAGGCCAGGTAGGTGGCTGCGTGCCCGAGGTGGGTGGCGTCGTACGGGGTGATGCCGCAGACGTACATCGTCGCGGTCGCGCCGGGTGTGACGGGGCGCACCGCGCGATCCGCGGTGTCGAACAACCGCAACGGGGGCCCCTCACCGGGGACGGACGGGATCGCGACGTCGGACCAAGACTGCATGGATACGAGAGTAGTGGAGCGGCGCGACGCCCCTGCCGGGGCACCCGGCGGTCAGGATCTCAGAAGGCGGGCCACGGAATCCGGCGCTCGCCGAGCGGCCGGGGCATGACGGGATGCTCGAGGAGGGCCTCGATTCGCCGGCGCAGCGCCTCGACCTCGTCGGCGGTGATGTACTCGCGCAGCACGTCGGCGAATTCACCTTCGAGGCGGCGCGCGAGTTTGTCGAGGTCGGTGAGCAGTGCGGGGTCGATGGGGTCGCCGGCCCACCCCCACAGCACCGTCCGGAGCTTGTCGTCGCGGTGCAGGCAGATGCCGTGGTCGATCCCGTAGACGTTGCCGTCGACACCTTCGAGGGCGTGCCCGCCCTTGCGGTCGGCATTGTTGAGCACGAGATCGAGCACCGCCATCCGGTGCAGGCGCGGGTCGTCGGCATGGATGAGCAGGACGTCGTCACCGTCGAGGTCGCGGGCCCGGAGGATCGGCAGCCATCCCTCGGGCACAGCTCCGGCCGGGTAGAGATCGACCACGTCCAGCCGGTCGGCCGGGCCGTCGGATGGATCGCGGGTGTCGATCCAGCGTTGCACCATCCCCGGGCCGAACGGACCGTCGCGGAGCACCGTGAGCGGGATGACGCCCCAGCCGAGCGCTTCACAGATCAGGTACGACGCGACCTCCCTGCCGGCGAGGGTGCCGTCCGGGAAATCCCACAGTGGCCGTTCGCCGCGCACGGGCTTGTAGACGCAGCGGACGACGGTGCCGCCGTAGCTCGCATCGCACACCAGCGTCGCGTTGCTGGCGTGGGCGATCTGACCGATGACGGTGAGTTCACCTTCGGTCAGAACGGTGCGCAGGTCGGCGACGGGGGTCACCGTCAGCTCTCCTCGCCGAACCAGGACGCCGGATCGAAGCCGGGAGTACGCAGGTACCCGTTGGTGCGAATGCAGATGTGGCCGTCGCCGCCGATGGGCTCACCACACAGCGGGCACGGCGCGCGGCCTGCCGCGATCACCATGTCCGAGCGCGCGGCGAATTCGCGGGCCTGCACCGGGGTGAGGAACACCCGAACGGCGTCGGGGCCTTCCTCGGTGTCGTCGAGGACAACGGACTCGTCGAGTTCGGTGTCGGTGACGGCAAGCAACTCCACGACCACGGCCCCGGAGTCGGAGTCCCAGCCGAGGCCCATGGTGCCCACGCGGAATTCCGCTTCGATGGGTGTCACCAGCGGATCGATGTCGACGGGCAGTTCATCCGGTACCGCCGTGCCGAACCTGCGGTGCACCTCTTCGAGCAACAGGCCCATCCTGTCGGCCAGGATCTGCACCTGCTGCTTTTCCAGCAGGACGCTCACAATCCGGGACTCGTGCACGGCCTGCAGATAGAACACCCGGTCCCCCGGTTCACCGACGGTGCCGGCGATGAACCGGTCCGGAGTACGAAACACGTGTATCGCGCGAGCCATCGCACCTCCTCGAGTCAACCCACTCTGCCATGCCGGACATTCTCATTATCCGCCCGTATTCCCTTCGGGTTCTCCACCTGCGGATTCGTCGCCGTCGGCAGCACCGCCGGGTACCTCGCCGCCGGGTACCGACTTGGGAGCGGCCGGCCCGGCGAGCCCGGACAGGTCCGAACCGGTGTCGTTGATGCGCAGCACGAACGGTCGCGTATCCGTGTACCGGACGACGGAGATCGACGCGGGTTCCGCGACGATCCGCTGGAATCCGTCGAGGTGGGTGGCGAGCGCATCGGCGAGGATCGACTTGATCACGTCGCCGTGCGTGCAGGCCACCCAGACGACGTCTTTGCCGTGCGCGTCGGCGAGGCGCCGGTCGTGTTCGCGGATCGCCGCGACCGCGCGGGCTTGCACCTGGGCCAGGCCCTCACCGTCGGGGAACACCGCCGCCGACGCGTGCTGCTGAACTACTTTCCACAGCGGCTCCTGCAGCAGATCCTTCAGGGCCCGGCCGGTCCATCCGCCGTAGTCCACCTCCGCGAGCCGATCCTCGACCACCGGGGTCAGTCCGCGGTCGTGGCTCAACGGCTCCACGGTCTGCCGGCACCGGAGCAGCGGCGACCGCACGATCTCGGTGATCTCGAGCCCGGACAGCCTGGTGACGAGATTCTTCGCCTGGATGTGGCCGACCTCGTCGAGTTCGACACCCGGGGTACGGCCGGCCAGAACATGCGAGGTGTTGGCCGTCGATCGTCCGTGGCGCAGCAGGATTACCGTCATGGATCCAGCCTAGAGGCCGCGCCACGCGGCGTCGCCGCAGACAGTCGGCGGGTCACCGGCCGATCACGTCGCAGAGATCACGCCGGTGCCGAGTAGCGCGAGCACCACGACGCCGAGCGCGACGCGGTAACCGACGAACCAGTACATCGAGTGGTTGACGAGGAACCTGAGCAGCCAGGCGATGGCCGCGTAACCGACAGCGAACGCGATGAGGGTAGCGACGAGCAACTGCGGTCCGGATGCGTTGAGTCCCTCTCCGACCGGCTCGAATGCGTCGGGCAGGCTGAACAGACCCGACGCGACGACCGCGGGAATCGCGAGCAGGAACGAATACCGGGCCGCGGCTTCTCGGGTGAGGCCGAGGAACAGGCCCGCCGAAATGGTGCCGCCGGAGCGCGAGACGCCGGGAATCAGCGCCAGCGCCTGCGCCGACCCCATGATCAGACCGTCCTTGAGGGTGAGCTGCTCGACGCCGCGACGCTGCTTGCCGAAGTACTCGGCTGCCGCGATCACGATCGAGAAGACGATGAGCATCGTCGCGACGAGCCAGAGGTTGCGGGCAACCGTGCGGATGTCGTCCTTGAAGACGATGCCGAGGATGCCGATGGGGATGGTGCCGAGAATGACGTACCAACCCATCTTGTAATCGTGGTCGGCGCGCCGCTCGCGGTTCACGAGCCCGCGGAACCAGGCCCGGATGATGCGCCAGATGTCGCGGGCGAAGTACACGAACACCGCGGCTTCGGTGCCGAGCTGGGTCACCGCGGTGAACGATGCTCCGGCGTCCTCCCCGAAGAAGACCTCGGAGACGATGCGCATGTGACCGGACGACGACACGGGAAGAAACTCGGTCAGCCCCTGGACGATTCCGAGCACGATCGTCTGTAGCCAGGTCATCGATTCGCCGATCATGCGGAGACCTCCGTGTGCCCGGCCGAGCAGGAGAGGGCGCGGCGCTGGTTCCTCACTCGCGGAAGGCTACGTGGCAACGGTGCTCTCGGCGCGCCGGAACACCCTCGGTACGCCTCGGCACTAGGCTTGCCACCCGGGGAGCGCGGTGCGGTACCGCACGATCCCGATGCCGGGGAGGTAGTGCGGTCGCTATGGAATACAGGACTGTCGGTTCGAGCGGGTTGCGCGTGTCGCGGCTCGGCTTGGGCACTTTGACGTGGGGTCGCGGCACCGATGGGGACGAGGCGGCGGCGCAGCTGTCGGCTTTCGTCGACGCCGGGGGCACGCTCGTCGATACGTCTCCGGCCTACGGCGACGGGGTGTCGCAGCGCATCCTCGCGGAACTGCTCGACGACGTCGTCCCCCGGGACGAACTCGTATTGTCCGGTAGCTCGGGCATCGACACGACCAAGATCGGGTCCGGGCGCGTCGACTGTTCGCGCGGCGGGTTGCTCACCCAGCTCGATACGACGCTGCGGGAACTCGGAACCGACCACCTCGATGTGTGGCAGGTCGCGACGTGGGATCCGCACACTCCGATCGAAGAAGTCGCCTCCGCACTCGAGTTCGCGGTCGCGAGCGGTCGCGTCCGGTATGTCGGGGTGCGCGGTTACCTCGGATGGCAACTGGCGACCGCCGCTGCGGCGGCACGGCGACCGGCCCCGATGGTGTGTACGCAGGTCGAGTATTCGTTGCTCGCGCGCGGCGTCGAGGAGGAACTGGTCCCGGCCGCGGCCCATCACGGTGTCGGAGTGTTCGCGGCGGTGCCCCTGGCCGGCGGCGTGCTGACCGGCAAGTATCGATCGGGAATGCCGGCGGATTCGCGCGGCGCGGACGAGGTGCACGCCGAGGAAGTGCGTCGCTACCTCACCGAATCCGCGGTACGCGTGGTCGATGCGGTGGCAACGGCAGCGGACGGGCTGGGAACGTCGCCGCTCGCGGTGGCGCTGGCGTGGGTCCGGGACCGGCCGCAGGTGGCATCCACTCTGGTGGGTGCGCGCGACCTGGCACAGCTCACCGGGGTGCTCGTGGCCGAAGAGCTCGCGCTGCCGCCGGCAATCGCTGCCGCGCTCGACGATGTGAGCGCATAACCGGCTGCATCGCCCTCGCCGAATCAGCAAAGGTTAGGCTACCCTCTCCGTAGGTAGGATCATTCGGAATGCAGGGAGGTCGGCCGATGGCCGCAATCGAGGTCGCCGGATTCGCCGAGCGCATCAAGATCGATACACAGCAGGCGCACCGGGACACCGAGAACTCCGTGTTCGTCTCCGAACTGCTCGCCGGCACGCTCACCGCCGAAGCCCACGCCGAATTGATCGCGCAGTCGTGGTTCCTCTACGACGCGCTCGAACGCATCGGCCGCACCTACACCGCCGATCCGATCGTCGGGCCGCTGCTCTCGGACGACCTGCTTCGTATCCCTGCCCTCGAAGCCGACCTCGACTTCCTGATCGGCCACGACTGGCGCAGCCGGATCACTCCCCTCCCCGCGACCACCGCGTACGTCCAGCGTCTCGAGCAGGTAGCGGCGTCCTCGCCGGAAGCGTTCGTCGCCCACCATTACCTGCGCTACCTCGGTGACCTGTCCGGCGGACAGATCATCCGCCGGATGCTCGAGCGTGCCTACGGCTACGAACGGGACGGTCTGCGGTTCTACATCTTCGACGCCATCCCCAAGCCCAAGCCGTTCAAGGACGCCTACCGCGCCACCCTGGATGCCGCCCCGCTCGACAGCGACCAGCAGCAGGCAGTGATCGACGAGACAATCCTCGCCTACGGCCTCAACCGTGCGCTGTTCGAGGACCTTGCTGCACGCATCGACCGCTACCGGGTTCGGGCCTGACGATGCTCGTCTCGCCCCGCACGACGCTGACCGTGCTGCTGCTCGTAGTCGCCACCGCGTTCGCCGGTGCGTGTAGTTCACCCGCCGGAGACGGCCCGTCCAGTTCCGTTGCGACAGGTCACCGCACCGCCGTGGTCGACGACCGCAACCCCCGTCCGATCGGAGCAACCCCGTCGCCGACCCTGCCCGCCACCGTGCGCGGCGCCGACGGCGTGGATGTCACCGTCACCGACGTCTCCCGGATCGTCGTCGCGGACCGCTCCGGAACCCTCGCCCAGACCGTGCACTCACTGGGTCTCGGCGGCAACATCGTCGGGCGGTCGACCGCGATTTTCCCTGCCGGCGAACACATTCCCAACGTGACGCCGGGCGGCCACAGCCTCAACGCGGAAGCCGTCCTCGCGCTGAGCCCGACGGTCGTGCTCACCGACAACTCCATCGGCCCGCTCGCGGTGCAGGAACAGATCCGCGCAACCGGAGTGCCGGTGGTGTTCGTCGACCCCGAGCGCAACCTCGACACCGTCGCCCCCGGCATCGAGATGGTCGCCGCAGCCCTCGGCGTGCCCGAAGCCGGCGCGGCGCTGACCCGGCGCACTCTCGACGAGATCACCGCGGCACGCGACTCCGTCCCGTCCGACCATCCCGATCTCACCGTCGCGTTCCTGTACCTGCGGGGTTCGGCGATCAAAATGCTCGGCGGACCGGGATCGGGCGCAGATGCCCTGGTCGCCGCCGCGGGCGCACGCGACGCCGGCATCCTCGCCGGCCTCGAATCCCAGTTCGTGCCCATCACCAGTGAGGCGATGATCGCGTCCTCACCCGATGTCATCCTGATCATGACGCACAGTCTCGAATCCGTCGGTGGCCCCGACGGTCTCGCAGCCCTTCCGGGCGTGGCGCAAACGCCCGCCGGTAAGACGCAGAACATCGTCGACATGGACGATTCGGTGTTGCTCAGTTTCGGACCCGACACCGGAAAAGTGCTCGGGGCACTCGTCGAAGCGCTGTACCGGACGGATACCGCATGACCGCGGGTCGCCCCGGCGGCCCCCTCAGCGGCACCGCCGACGATCCGGTGGCCCCCGGCGGGACGGTCGAGAAAGCAGGCATCGGACGCACCACGATGGTCTTCGTGGGCCTCGGCGCAGCACTGCTGATCCTCGCTGTCGTGTCCGCATGTCTCGGGCAGGTGCCCACAAGTCCCGCGGAAGTGGTCGGAAGCCTGCTGCACCGCATCGGTCTGGACCTCGGGTCGATGCCCGCGCATCCCGCCGGCGAAGTGACGCTGTGGGAGGTGCGGTTCCCGCGCGTGGCGCTCGCCATGCTGGTCGGGGCGGCGCTCGGCTGCTCCGGGGCGCTTCTGCAGGGCATCTTCGCCAATCCCCTCGCCGAACCCGGCGTGATCGGGGTGTCCTCCGGAGCCGCGGTAGGCGCGTCCGCGGTCATCGTGCTCGGCGGCGCGTTCACCTCCGGATGGTCACTCGCGTGGGCGGCACTGCTCTCCGGTCTGGTCACCACCGCGCTCGTCTACATGCTGTCGCGTTCCGACGGACGTACCGAGGTCGTCACCGTCATCCTCACCGGGGTCGCAGTCAACGCCGTCGCCGGAGGTCTCATCGCCTTCTTCACCTTCGTCGCCGATCCCGCCGCCCGCGACCAGATCGTCTTCTGGCAACTCGGCAGCCTCGGCGGGGCCACCTGGGACACCGTCTCCGTGGTGGCGCCCCTGACCCTCGTGGGCGTCGCGGCCGCCGTCGTGCTGGCTCCCAAACTCGACCTCCTCGCGCTCGGCGAAAACGTGGCCCGGCATCTCGGCGTCGAGGTCGAACGGGTCCGCCAGATCTCGATCGTCGTGGTGGCGGTGCTGGTCAGCGCCGCAGTCGCCTTCACGGGAATCATCATGTTCGTGGGTCTGGTGGTCCCCCACCTGATGCGCATGCTCCTCGGCCCGGCGCATCGCGTGCTCGTCTGCGCGAGCGTTCTGGCGGGCGCCGTCGTTCTACTCGCAGCCGATCTGGGCGCGCGCACCCTCGTCGAGAACGCCGACCTGCCACTCGGGATGATCACGGCGCTGATCGGCGGTCCGGCCTTCTTCTGGATGTTGCGCCGCACCCGCGCCGAACAGGGGGGCTGGGCATGAGCCGGCTGCTGCACCGACGGGAGGACCGCGCGGTACCGGCACGATCCGGGCCCGGCACCACCACCGTGCGCGCCACCGGGGTACGGCTGAGCCGGGGCACCCGGGAGATCCTCCGCGGCGTCGACCTCGAGGTGCGGGTCGGTGAGGTGCTCGCGCTCGTCGGCCCCAACGGTGCCGGCAAATCCACCCTGCTCGCCGCACTGACCGGTGACCTCCCGATCAGTGGCGGACGCATCGAGGTCGACGGACGACCGCTCGCCGACTGGTCTCCCCTGGCGCTTGCCCGCAGGCGCGCGGTGCTGCCGCAGCACCACGCCGTCGGTTTCCCGTTCACCGCCCGGCAGGTGGTGCGCATGGGACGTGCGGCATGGTCGCGCACCCCGCGGCAGGACGACGACGACCGGATCGTCGCGGACGCCTTCGCCACCTGCGACGTCACGCACCTCGCCGACCGGCCCTTTCCTGCGCTCTCGGGCGGCGAACGGGCCCGGGTCGCGCTCGCGCGGGTACTCGCGCAGGACACCGAAACGCTGTTGCTCGACGAACCCACCGCAGCCCTCGACATCGGCCATCAGGAATCGGTGATGCAGGTCGTTCGGGATCGCGCCGACCGAGGCCACGCTGTCGTCGTAGTCCTGCACGACCTCGGCCTGGCGGCCGCCTACGCAGACCGGATCTGCGTGCTCGAGAACGGCCGGATCGCGGCCGACGGCCCACCCGCCGCGGTCCTGACCGAAGACCTCCTGGCCAGGGTCTACAACTATCAGGTGCGCGTGACGCAGCACCCGGAAACCGGGACTCCGCTCGTGCTCCCGCGGCGCGGCAGCACATCCTCCACGATGTGAGCCGGGCGTCACAGGCACCGCGATCGCCCCGAGCCGGGTGCGGCGAGGCAACGGCGATCAGGAACACTGGAAGCTACGCGCCGCCGCGGAACGGGTCGGCGCGTGAAGCGACGCGACGACGAGGAGCGAGAACGATGGGCAGACCGGGTATCCGTGGGACCGCGCTGGTGTGGGGAGTCGCGGTGGCGGTACTCGCCGGCTGCTCGTCGGAGAACGCGTCCGACACTCTCCAGACCATCGAACCCGCCACCCCCGCGTCCGCCCCCAGCGTGGCACCCGAGGCCGCCGGCAACGTTCGCCCGTTCGACTACCGGGTCGATGCCCTGACCGTCCAGCCCGACACCGGCACGCTGGTCGCCCTCGCCGACGACGGAACCCGTCTGCTTCTCCTCGACGACGGCGCCGCCGAACCCCGCGTCGTGGACCTTCCGGCCGAGGCGGCCACCGTGGTCGCCGGACGTGACGGCACCGTGCTCGCACCCGGGTCCGGCGTCGTGGCGCAGGTCGACACCACCGACGGTGCGGTCACCGAAGTTTCCGTCGACGCGGACGCTCTCTCGGCTGCGGTCCTGACCGACGGGCGGTGGGCGGTGGGCACGGCCGACGGCCGGGTCCTGGTCGTCGCGCCGGGCACCGGCGAGGTCGAAGAGACCATCTCGGGACTCGCCTCGACCGACCTGATCGCCGTCAGCGGCGACTCGGTCGCCGCTCTCGACCGCAGGCAGACCTCGCTCACCTCGGTCGATATCGAGGACGCGCATCTGGGTGCGGCATTGCGGGCCGGACGCGGCGCGACCCAGCTGGCCACCGATCCGTACGGGCGCGTGCTCGTCACCGATACGACCGGCGAGGAACTGCTCGTCTACACCATCGACTCGCTCATCCTGCGGCAGCGCTACCCCGTCGGCCCCGCTCCGTACGCTGTTACCTACGACGAACAGCGTGATCTGGTATGGGTGACGTTGACCGGAAGCAACGAGGTGGTGGGCTACGATCTGTCGACCGGGACCGCGGAGGAACGCCATCGTTTCGCGACCGTGCGACAGCCGAATTCGGTTGCCGTCGACCCGGCTGATGGGACGCTGGTGATCGCCTCGGCGACCGGCGACGGACTGCAGAGGATCCCGATCGAAGGGTAGAGATGGCAAACGAGCGATTCAGCCGGTTCACCCGACTCCCCGTCGACTGGGACACCAGTAACGACGAATACGAATACGCACCGCTGCGGCTCCCGCGCGACGTGTCGCGGGTGAGTGCGTCGCTTCGCCTGGCGATCTCCGCCGAGTTCCACGGCTGGGAGTTGACGCGCCTGCGGCTCTATCCCGACGGCAGTCGCCGGGTGTTGCTGCGTCGCCGCAAGACCGGCCAACCTGTTCCCCACCCCACTGTCCGCTGATCCGAACCCCGGCCGCCGCCGGGCCCGCAGGGAGTTGTCCGTGTACCGCTTGCTTCTTCGGCTGATGTTCCTTCTCCCCCCGGAACGTGCGCACCACCTCGCGTTCTTCGCGATGCGTCTGGTGACGCGGTTCGCGCCCACCCGGGCACTCGTCTCGAAGGTTCTCGTCACCGACGACCCGATCCTGCGCAACACCGTCGCAGGGGTGGACTTCCCGGCGCCGCTCGGGCTCGCTGCCGGTTTCGACAAGGACGCCACGGGTGTGGACGTATGGGGTCCGCTGGGCTTCGGATTCGCTGAAATCGGCACTGTCACCGCGCAGGCACAACCCGGCAATCCGGTGCCCCGGCTCTTCCGGCTCCCCGCGGATCGTGCGCTGGTCAACCGAATGGGCTTCAACAACCACGGCGCAGGTGAGGCCGCCAACCGGCTCCGGCAGCGCCGCCGCACCGTCCCGATCGGCGCAAACATCGGCAAGACGAAGGTCGTGCCCGCAGAGGACGCGACCGCCGACTACACCGAGAGCGCGCGCCTGCTCGGGCCACTCGCCGACTTCCTCGTCGTCAACGTCTCGTCCCCGAACACTCCCGGACTTCGCGACCTGCAGGCCGTCGCGTCCCTGCGCCCACTGCTCGCTGCCGTCCTCGAGACCGTGACGGTGCCGGTGTTCGTGAAGATCGCGCCGGACCTGTCGGACGACGACATCGACGCCGTCGCCGATCTCGCGCTCGAACTGGGACTTGCCGGCATCGTCGCCACCAATACCACCATCCGCCGCGACGGTCTCCGCACCGACCGGGCGCGCATCGACGAGATCGGCGCCGGCGGTCTGTCGGGCCCCCCGGTGGCGGCTCGCTCGCTCGAGGTTCTGCAACGGCTCCACCATCGCGTCGGTGACCGTCTCGTGATCGTGTCCGTCGGCGGCATCGAAACCGCGGAGCAGGCGTGGGAACGCATCCTCGCGGGAGCCTCACTGGTGCAGGGCTACACCGGGTTCATCTACGGCGGCGGCCTGTGGGCACGCCGCATCAACAAAGGCATCGCGCGCAAACTGCGTGCCCACGGCTACCGGTCGATCGCCGATGCCGTCGGCGCCGGAGCCCGGGTGTAGCCCCCGGCGGAACCGTCACGGCGGGTGACATCGCAGCACATCACGTGCCTCGACGTCACCCGCCGTTGTAGATCTAGGCGACCTCGTAGGTCCCGGTGAGAAGTCCGCGCGCGATGGCGTGGCCGAAGACGTTGAAGCCGAGGAACGCCGGGCTCGAATCGGCCGTGACACCATCGAGAACGTCGACGTCGAGTGCGTGCACCGCGACGATGTAGCGGTGGTAGCCGTGACCGGCCGGGGGCGCAGCGCCGATGAATCCGTGCGCGCCGCCGTCGTGACGGAGCGTCACGGCGGACTCGGGCAAGCCCGGCGCTCCGGGAGTCCCGGCGCCCGTGGGCAACTCGGTGACAGTGGCCGGAATGTTCGCGACGGCCCAATGCCAGAATCCCGAACCGGTGGGTGCATCCGGGTCGAGCACCGTGACGACGAAACTCTTGGTCTCCGCCGGAAACCCGGACCAGGACAGCTGCGGCGAGACGTCGCCGCCGCCGGGGATCCCGAACGCTCCGCTCGCCTGAGGAAGTTTCCATTCCTCACCCTCGGCGAAGTCTTCGCTGGTGACCTCGAACGTCGGCAACGCGGGCAGGAACTTGTACGGGTCGTAATCGAAGGCCATACCGGTCCTTTCGTGATCGGGATACAACTGGGTCAGGCGTGCATGAGGAAGTGTTCCATGACGCGGGTGCCGAAGTGCAGTGCGTCGACGGGGACACGCTCGTCCACCCCGTGGAACAGAGCAGCGAAGTCCAGGTCGGGCGGCAACTGCAGAGGCGCGAAGCCGAAGCACCGGATACCCAGTCGCGCGAACGCCTTCGCGTCGGTCCCGGCGGAGAGCATGTACGGCACGGTGCGCCCGATGGGGTCGTGCGCGAGGATCGCAGCGTTCATCGCGTCCACGAGATCGCCGTCGAAGGTGGTTTCGTACGACTCGAGGCTCGTGATCCATTCACGCGTGACATTCGGCCCGATCAATTCGTCCACGGTGCGTTCGAATTCGGCGAGGCGACCGGGAAGAATTCGGCAGTCGACCATCGCATGCGCGGTCCGGGGGATCACGTTGGCCTTGTAACCCGCGTCCAGCATGGTCGGGTTCGCCGTGTCGCGCAGGGTCGCGCCGACGATCCGGGCGATCGACCCGAGCTTCGCGAGGGTGCCGTCGAGGTCCGGGGACGACGGATCGAGGTCGAGTCCGGTCTCCTCCCCCACCACAGCCAGGAACTCCGCGACCGAATCGTTGACGACGAGCGGGAACGTGTGGGATCCCAGTCGGGCGACGGCTTGCGAGAGGACGGTGACGGCGTTGTCCTCGTGGAGGAACGAACCGTGGCCCGCGACACCGGTTGCGGTCAGCCGCAGCCAGCCCATTCCCTTCTCTGCCGTCTCGACCATGTAGAGGCGGCGTTCGCTGCCGTCGGGGCGCGGGACGGTGAGCGAGAAGCCGCCCACTTCCCCGACGGCCTCGGTGACGCCGTCGAACAGGTCGGGCCGGTGTTCGACGAGCCACTGCGACCCGTACTTGCCGCCGGCCTCCTCGTCGGCGAGGAAGGCGAACACGAGATCGCGGGGAGGAACGATGTTCTCGGCTTTGAAGTACCGCGCGACCGCGATCATCATGCCGACCATGTCTTTCATGTCGACCGCGCCGCGCCCCCAGACGTAGCCGTTCTCCACGGCACCGGAGAACGGGTGCACGCTCCAGTCGGCGGGTTCGGCCGGCACGACGTCGAGGTGCCCGTGCAGCAGCAGCGCACCGCGGGCAGGGTCGGCGCCCGCGAGACGAGCGAAGACGTTGCCGCGACCCGGCGCACCGGACTCGACGTAGACGGTCTCGTACCCCACCTCTTCGAGCAGCGAGGCCACCCATTCGGCACACTCGCGCTCGCCGCGGGTGGTCGCGGGATCGCCGGTGTTGGACGTGTCGAAACGGATCAACCGGGAGACGAGGTCGACGACCTCCGACTCTGCCCGGGAAGGACGGTGAGCACTCGGATGTGTGGCCATGCATGCATGTCTACCATTGCCCCGGTCCTGGATCAGTGCAGGTGAGGGTGCCGATTTGGGGCGGGCGCCTCGGTGGGATAGTCTTTCACAGCACCCGCCGGAGCGGGCGCAAGCATGAGTCCGAGTGGCGGAATGGCAGACGCGCTAGCTTGAGGTGCTAGTGTCCTATTAACGGACGTGGGGGTTCAAGTCCCCCCTCGGACACTCTGCGTTGAGACAGACGATGAAGGCCCCGAACCGCAAGGTTCGGGGCCTTTGTCGTGGGGCCGGCAGCTCCCGGTTCGTGGCTCCCGATCGGCCCCGACGGCCGTTCCTCCGCGATGTCGAGGCGTTTTGGGAATCGGCCCCGGCATGCGCTACTGTTTCTTCAGCGCCCGCGGGAGCGGGTGCTACCGGCATGTCCCTCGTGGACGTCGGTCCGAGTGGCGGAATGGCAGACGCGCTAGCTTGAGGTGCTAGTGTCCTATTAACGGACGTGGGGGTTCAAGTCCCCCCTCGGACACTCCCGGCAGTTCCACGAACTGCAACCACACGAGGTCACGAACTCGAAAGAGATTGTGGCCTCGTTTTTCGTACGTCCGCACCCGAATGCCTCGCACGAATCCGACCGCATGTCGTCGCCTTCATCGTCCTTCACTCCTCTGACTGCGCAGCGATCGTCCGGCTCGGTACCCCCACGCACAGCTGACAGCCGGACACGCTCCCAGTCTGGGCGTGAGCACCGTTCGGCGAGCTCGGGAGCGCATCCGTTTCCGGCCGGATCGCCGAGCGCCGGCGAGACCGCCGGAATCCCGGCCCGCTCCGTGAGGGGGTTTTGGGGTTTGGATTCTGCATTTCCAGGGTTTCCGTATGGTGCGGTATTTCATTTCTCGCTCTGCCGGTTGCCGAGTTCGGTCGGAAGTCGACGTCAAGGGCACATGCCCGCCCGGAATCGGAGTAATCGGAGCGGTGCAGGGGTACCCGACGGCATGTCAACCAGCTCTCGAGGCCCAGGCGAGTCGAATCCCGACTACTCCCCCTCCCCGCAGCGCAGCGGCGCCTCTATCCCTTCGTCGGGCACAACGCCGGACCCCGACTCCCCTGGTGATCTGCACCCCGACCTCGAACGGCGTAAAGGCATCAGGCACACCCGGACCGGTGCTCTCTGGAGTGCACTGCTGGCCGGCATCCTGATCTTGCTGTTGCTGTTGGTGTTCATCCTGCAGAACCTCGACAGCATCACGCTCGAACTGTTCGGGTGGGACTTCTCGCTGCCGCTGGGTGTGGCACTACTGTTCGCCGCGATCGCCGGAGCGGTGATCGTCGGACTCACCGGGGGCCTGCGGATCCTGCAGCTTCGGCACGCAGCCAACCGGCAGCGCACACTCACCACCGGACAGTAGGACGGAGACGAGTACGGCGGCCGAGAACATCAGCCGCCGTACCGCTGCGTGAGTTCGGCCCCGATCCGCGCGAGCTCACGCTGCACGGTGTCAGGAGCGAGCACCTCGACCGCCCCACCCCAACCGGCCAGATTGCGAGCGATGTCACGCGGGCTGGGTGCAGCGATCCGGACCCGGCTGCGCCCGTCGTCGCACTCGGCGTCGACGTGGCAGTGGCGACCGAAGTGGTCACGCAGGATCGGGACGTAGCGGGTCTCGATGAGGACGGTCGCCCAAGTCCCGGAACGCTTCTGCTCGACCTCGCCTACCACCTCGTTCCACGCCCGGTCGAGCGCGAAGTCGTCGGGACGTTCTGCGATCTCCTCGGTTGCTTCGACCTCGGCGATCCGATCGACGCGAAAGGTGCGCTGCCCACGCTCGGTGCCCGCGATCAGGTACCAGGTCTCGTCCTTGTCGACGAGGCCCCACGGAGCGACCGAGCGCACCGAGCGGTCCCCCAGCGCGTTGGTGTAGGTGAGTCGCACCTTCCGGCGACGCACCACGGCATTCTGCAAGACGTCGACGGTGTGCGGCCGCGGCCGGTCGAGCCGGCTCCACCCCGTGCGGTCACTCATCACGGCACCGGCAGCCGCTTCCGCGTCGGCCCGAAAGGTCTGAGGAAGGGCGCGGACGAGCTTGCGCAGAGCGGTCCTGGCCTCCCCCGAGATCGCGGCCGACGGACCGACCAGCAGAAACAGCGCCTGCGTCTCTGTGGCCGACAAGCCACTCAGGTCCGTGCGGGCGCCGCCGACCAGTGCCCAGCCACCACCACGCCCGGGTTGCGGGTAGACCGGAATCCCGGCGATCGACAGCGCTTCGAGGTCACGTCGGGCCGTCGCCACCGACACCTCGAGTTCGTCGGCGAGCTGCCCGGCGGTCACCCGCCCCCGCTGCTGGAGAAACAGCAGGGCCGCGACGAGCCGGTCTGCGCGCATGGCCCCAACTATCCCCGTAAAAGTGCTCAGTTGATGAGCACTTCGAGGAGAAGAGTGGATCTCACCGGAAAGAAACGAGAAAGGAACTGCTGCCATGCTGCGAGGACTGACCACCACCAATTTCGTCGTCGACGACCTCGACTCTGCCGTGAGCTGGTACAGCGAACTGCTGGGCATCGAGCCCTACTTCGTCCGTGAAGCAGAGGGGACGACGGCGTACGCAGAATTCCGCATCGGCGACTTCCAGCACGAACTCGGATTCGTCGATCGGCGGTTCACCCCTCCGGGCCGGGGCAGCGCGGAACTCGGTTCGGCGCTGACCTACTGGGCCGTCGACGACGTCGAGGCGGCATACGAACGCTTGCTGTCGATGGGGGCCACGCCGCATGAGGGAGTGACCGAGCGCGGACCGGGGTTCGTCACCGCGTCGGTCGTCGATCCGTTCGGCAACGCGCTCGGCGTGATGTACAACCAGCACTATCTCGACGTCGTCGAGTCGACGAAGGGCTCCTGACATGGATGTCGTGGCGAGCAACGCCGAGGAATGGCGCGCATGGCTGGACACCCACGGCCGGTCCGAGACCGAAGTGTGGTTGATCATCGCGCACAAAGGCAGCGGAAGGCCGAGCCTGCGATATCACGAGGCGGTCGAGCACGCACTCTGCTACGGATGGATCGACGGTCTGCACCGCAAACACGACGCACACAGCTCGCGGCTCCGGTTCAGCCCCCGGCGGCCGAGGAGCACGTGGAGTGCGCTGAACCGGGAACGCGCCGAGCGGATGGTCGCGCAGGGTCTGATGACCGAGGCAGGGCAATCAGCGATCGACCTCGCCAAAAAGCGGGGCACCTGGCAGCCGACGCCCGGCACAGCGCCCGTCGATCGGCGCGAAGGGGCGCAGGTCCGGGACCGTCGCCGCTGAGTCGGATCATCGGACGAGTGAGGCCCCGAACCATGTCGGTTCGGGGCCTCACTCCGTGCTGTCGGCGTCCGCGACAACCGTTCAGGGTCGGCGTCCCTTGCGGAAGTAGCGGATCGGTCCGAAGAAGTTCACCGCGATCACCAGCGCCCACTTGAGTTTGCTGCCGTTGACCTTCTCCGCCGGACGTGTCGCGAGGTCCGCCCAGGCCGTCGCCGCCAAGGACAACTGCACCGACGCGAGTGTCAGAACCAGTGCCTGCTTCCACGGAGGCATCTCGGCAAACCTGGTCTTCTTCGACGTCCGTGTCGTCACGGTCCGGCTCATCGTTCCTCCTGGTGTGGCATAGCGATATCGGGCGCGACAACCACGCCCGATATCATTATTGGTACAGCACCACACGGAAAAGGCAGATGAACCCCCAAAGCGACACCCTGACTTCGACCAGCGAGACCTTCGGTACCGATCGCATCGATCCCGTCGACCTCGAAATCTGCCTGAGAGTTCTCGACCAGGCCGCCGAACTCCACGCCGAGCATCCGGACGCCGTGACCGTGCAGCGCGCGGTCGGGCACATGTTCAAGAAGTTCAAGCAGATGCGGCGTAAGGAAACCCGTGGGCGCAAGGCCGCGGCGGACCGCGAGGTGATCTCGGCGACGGCCACCGGGTCTCCCCAGCGGATCGACGACGAAACCGCCGGGGTCCCGATCACGTCCTCGACGAGCGGTGCGAGTGCGGGGACGCTGCTGCGTCCGCGCCCCTGCTACATCTGCAAGGACCGCTACACACAGGTGGATGCCTTCTACCACCAGCTCTGCCCGTCGTGCGCGGCCGAGAACCACGCCAAACGCGACGCCCGCACCGACCTGACGGGTCGCCGCGCGCTGCTCACGGGCGGTCGCGCCAAAATCGGTATGTACATCGCGTTGCGACTGCTCCGCGACGGCGCCCACACCACCGTGACCACCCGGTTCCCCAACGACGCGATCCGCCGTTTCTCCGCGATGGAGGACAGCGGCGACTGGCTGCACCGATTGCGTGTGGTCGGAATCGACCTCCGCGATCCCGCCCAGGTCGTCGCACTTGCCGAGGACGTGGCCGCGCAAGGCCCTCTCGACATCCTCATCAACAACGCGGCCCAGACCGTGCGCCGCTCCCCCGGTGCCTACTCGGCGCTCGCCGACGCCGAATCGGGCCCCTTGCCGGCGGGACCGCTTCCCGAGGTGCTCACCTTCGGGAAGCCCTCCGACGCGCATCCGGCGGCGCTGACCGGTGCACTGCCCGCGGAGTTGTCCGGTGACGCGCTGACCTCACTCGCGCTCGTGGCCGGGTCGGCGACACCCGAAAGGGTCGCCGCCGGCATTGCGGTCGACGCGGGTGGCCTGCTTCCCGATCTTGTGCACACCAACAGCTGGGTGCAGACCGTCGGGGAAGTGGAGCCGCTCGAGCTTCTCGAGGTTCAGCTGTGCAACTCGGTGGCACCGTTCATCCTGGTCAACCGGTTGCGGCCGGCCATGGCGGCCTCCCCCGCCCGCCGTAAGTACGTCGTGAACGTCTCCGCGATGGAGGGCCAGTTCGCCGGCCGCCGGTACAAGGGCGCCGGACATCCGCACACCAACATGGCCAAGGCCGCGCTGAACATGCTCACTCGCACCAGTGCCGAGGAGATGCTCGAGGACGGCATTCTCATGACGGCAGTCGACACCGGCTGGATCACCGACGAGCGTCCCCACCACACCAAGATGCGACTGGCGGAGGAAGGGTTCCACGCTCCTCTCGATCTGGTCGACGGTGCGGCCCGCGTCTACGACCCGATCGTGCAAGGCGAGGCCGGTACGGATCTGTACGGCTGTTTCCTCAAGGACTACCGTCCCGCCCCGTGGTGATGCTCCGGGTGCCGGCCCGCGTCTGAGACCGGGCCGACACGAACACGGTTTGGAGGCCCGTTGCACACCGTCAGGTGACGCGAACGGACCTCGGCACGGAGATAATGGACAAGGTCGTCGCCGTTCCACCGCCCGAGGAGAGTTATGTCTGTCGCTGTGGTCCATACCGATAGCCCGGAGGGTCGTGCCGCACTCGTCGCCGCAGCGCGTGAAGCGGCCGATCGGGACGAGCGGCTTGTCGTCCTTCACGTTCTCGACGACGACGGTGCTGTCGCCCGGGCACAGGAGGAGAAGGTGCGCGCCGCCGTCCGCGAGGTCCTCGGGAACGACGACTGGGATCTGTGCACCGAGGTGCACGACGGTGATCGGGTCGGCGCCGTGATCGATCTCGTGGCCCGCACCGGAGCAGAACGAGTCGTGGCGGGAAGCCGCGGCAAGAACGCGGTCGGCAAGTTCCTCCTCGAACGCCCGCTACAGCGGTTGCTGATCGAGGTCGGGGTTCCGGTCCTGGTCGTCAAGGCAGCGTGAGCCGGATTCGGGAGTGCCGGTAGTTCACCCGACGCCCTGAGGCGTCACGCTCGCGGTCGGTTCTGCGACGTCCCACGGATGTGACGCGCTTCGCACCCGGACTTACCCGGCAGTAGGGTGAGTCACATGACTGCCTCACGTGACCTCGACATCGTCGTCTACGGCGCCACCGGATTCGTCGGGCGGCTGACCGCTGCCTATCTCGCCGCGCACCTGCCTACCGGCGTCGCCGTCGGACTGGCCGGCCGGTCCGCCGATCGACTCGAGAAAGTGCGTGCGGAGTTGGGCACCGACTGGCCGCTGATCGAAGCCGACTCCGACGACCCGGTCTCCCTGGCGTCACTGGCACGCGCGACGCGCGTGGTCATCAGCACCGTCGGCCCGTACGCCAAATACGGTCTGCCACTGGTCGAAGCGTGTGCCGAAGCCGGAACCGACTACGTCGATCTCACCGGCGAAGTGCTGTTCCACCGGGAGAGCATCGATCGATTCGACGACGTCGCCCGGCGCACGGGTGCACGCATCGTCCACTCGTGCGGTTTCGATTCCATCCCCTCCGATCTGGGCGTCCACGCGCTGTTCCGGGCGGCGGAGGCGGACGATGCCGGTGCCCTCACCGACACGACGTTCGTACTGACGTCGCTGCGCGGCGGGGTCAGCGGGGGCACGATCGACTCGCTGCGACTGCAACTCGACGCCGTGCGCAAGGATTCTGCCGCCCGCAAGATCGCGGCCCGGCCGTACTCCCTGTCCCCCGACCCCGCACAGGAACCCGACCTCGGGCGCCAGAACGACTTCGCGATGGTCGACGGCAAGTCGATCGCCCCGGAACTGTCGGGCTGGAAGGCGCCGTTCGTCATGGCGTCCTACAACACGCGGGTCGTGCGCCGCAGCAACGCGCTCACCGGGTGGGCGTACGGGAAGAAGTTTGCGTACCGGGAGGTCATGAGCGTCGGCTCGTCCGCGTTCTCTCCGGTCCTCGCCGGCCTGGTCGCGGCGGGGAGCGGAGCACTTGCGGCAGGATTGGCGTTTCCGCCCACCCGTTTCCTGCTCGACAAGGTGCTGCCCGCTCCGGGTGAAGGCCCGTCCGAGAAGACCCGGGAATCGGGCCATTTCACCGTCGACCTCTACACGACAACAGAATCCGGCGCACGCTACACCGCACGGTTCGCAGCGCAGGGCGACCCCGGCTACAAGGCGACCGCTGTCATGCTGGCGGAGTCTGCGCTCTCGCTCGCCTCGGGTGGGTCCGCCCTGCATGCGGGCGGCGGAGTCCTCACGCCTGCGGTCGCATTCGGCGACGTACTGACCGAGCGCCTGCGCGACGCCGGTTTCGAAATCTCCGCACGCCGCCTCCCCTGACCGAGGTCAGCCGCTGGTCCTGGCGGCGTTGCCGGCGTCGACGGGGATCACGACGCCACTGAGGTGAACGCTGTCCTCGGCCGCCAGGAACAGCACTGCCCGCGTGACTTCGAAGGGATCGAGCCACGCGACGGGTTGCACGTGGAGGGAGCGGAAGACCGGTTCGACGTCGTCGGCTGTCGGGGATTCCAGATCCGGACGCATGTGGCCGTAGAGCGTCTCGTTGTGGATCATGGGGGTGCTGATGTTGCCGGGTGCGACAGCGTTGACCGTGATGCCGTGCCTTGCGAGATCGAGTGCGGCACTCTTGGTCAGGCCGATCACGCCCCACTTCGAGGCGGAATAGGCGGCAGTGTTGGTGCCGCCCTGACGGCCCAGCATCGAGGAGACGGTCACGATCCGGCCGTAGCCGCGTTCGATCATTCCCGGCGCGACCGCTCCGATGGTGTTGAACACTCCGGTGAGATTGCTGCCGAGGACTTCGTCCCACTGTGCGGTCGTGGTGTGCTGAACCGATCCCATGAGCGTCACCCCCGCGTTGGCGACCGCGATATCGATCCGGCCGAACGCGGAGATACCCGCCTCGACAGCGGCGTTCATCGCGTCCCGATCCCCCACATCGCCGTGCACGACCACGGACCGTGTCCCGGCCTTCTCGACCATGCGAGCGGTCTCCGCAAGATCGTCGGCAGTGGCCATCGGGTAGCTGAGAACGTCACGGTCCTCGCAACGATCGAGGAGAACGACGTCGGCTCCACGCTCGGCGAAGGCCACCGCGTGCGCACGGCCCTGTCCTCGTGCGGCGCCGGTGATGAATGCAACTCTGCCTTCGAATCCGTTCACGCGATTCCTCCAAGTCGTTCCGGTGTGCCCGTAGATCCGCCAGTAAGCCACGGGGCCCCGAACCGTCTCCCGCCGGTCTCACACATCGGGATTACCGGGCGGTGCCGAAACGGCTTTCCCAGATTTTCCGGTGGACGCTGTTGCTGTCGGCGGAACGGGTTATGCTCGACCGGTCGCCGCGAGCAGTGGTGACATCGACGACATCCGAGGACGGTAGCGTGCACGCGACGAGCATCGAGGCGGCTCCGGCCACCATGCTTGCGCTCATGCCGTTCTGGCCTACGCGTCGTGGCGCGTGTTTCGACTGTCTGTGTTGCACCGAGGTCTGTTGCTGAGCGGTTCGACCGCTCCTTTCGGTTCTCACCACCGAGCACAGCTCGGTTACTTTCGGACTTCGGAGCTCTGCTCATGTTCAATTTGCTCGTATTCACCCTTGTCGGCGTCGGTGCGCAGCTCGTCGACGGCGCCCTGGGCATGGCGTTCGGCGTCACCGCGACCACCCTGCTGATCTTCAGCGGTGTCGGTGCCGCTCATGCGAGCGCGGCGGTGCACCTCGCAGAAGTCGGGACCACGCTGGTCTCCGGCGCGTCGCACTGGCGGTTCCGCAACATCGACTGGAAGGTCGTGCTGCGACTCGGTGTTCCCGGGGCGATCGGCGCGTTCCTCGGTGCGACGGTGTTGTCGAGTCTGTCGACCGAGGCAGCGGCACCCGTGACTGCCGCCATCCTGCTGGCGATCGGCGTGTACGTCGCTCTGCGATTCTCGGTGCGGCCACCGGCGGTCGCGCACGCCCGGACCTCGCCGCACACGGCGAAGTTCCTCTCCCCTCTCGGCTTCTTCGGCGGCTTCGTCGACGCGAGCGGCGGTGGGGGCTGGGGTCCGATCACGACCAGCACATTGCTGTCGCGCGGCAAAACCGCCCCCCGCACCGTGATCGGCTCGGTGAGCGCGTCCGAGTTCCTCGTGGCCGTCTCGGCGAGCATCGGTTTCCTCGTCGGCCTCGGGCACGAGTCCCTCGGCAATCTGCTGGTGGTCGCCGGTCTGGCTCTCGGCGGCGCCCTGGCGGCTCCGTTCGCCGCATGGCTGGTGAGCCGGGTACCGGCCACGTTGCTGGGTACTGCCGTCGGTGGGGTCATCGTCCTCACCAACGCCTACAAGCTGCTCGGCGTCGCCGACGCCGGACCGATCGCGTCGGCCTCGGTGACGTGCGCGATCGTGGGCGCCTGGATCGCGTTGCTGGCAGTGTCGTGGAAGCGTTCGCGCCTGACTCCGGCCGAGTCCTCCGGGGCGTTGGAGCGCCTCGGTGTGCCCACGCCTGTCCCCCTGCGCGAAACTGTGATCGACGGCGCGGGGAATCCGCGCCAATAACTGGTTCGGCCGAGCAATGTCCGCTCCCCTCGCCATACCCCACCACCGGACCCGCCTGATCGCTACTATCCCCGGCGTGACACAAAACCGAATACACATTGTTGCCGCTCTCCTTGCGGGCGGACTGGTACTCGCGGCGTGTTCGGCGGGCTCCCCCGCGGAGGCCGAAACCGGTGGTCCTCGCGATCTCGCCGCCTCCGACTCCCCGGAGAGCAGCGGACCGGACTACGTGGCCGCGGTACGCGCCCGTTTCGTGGATTGCGAGGCGATCGGTGCGACGGTCACTCCCTATGTCGCCGGCCTCGTGTCCACACCGTCGGACAGGTTCGACCCGTCCCGGGTGTACTGCACGTGGGGAAACCCGGGTGCGTCCGATGCCGGCGGCTCACGCGGCGTCGAGATCCTCATCGAACCGGGCAACGGTGTCGTCGCGACCGCTTCAGCCGCGACCACCGGACTCGAGATGATTCCCGACGAGCAGATCGAATCCTTGGGCGGCCTCGCCTACAGCATGTCCGTCTCGACCGCGGGGACCGCCTTCTCGGCGACGAAAGTCGAACTGCCCCAGGTATCGGTGTCGATCACCGTCGGGGGCAGCGGCGCGCAGCCGACACCGAGTGGACCTGCCGCTGTCGAGATCACGAAGAAACTGCTCGGGTTGTAACGCCGAGCGACCGCGGCACCGTCCACGACCCGATCAGACTGACGCGAGGGTGTCGCCGTCGACACCCCAGTGCTTCTCGAGCGCGTCCCGTCCCGCGGCACTGACCGCGAGACCACGACCGCGGCGAGCGGGCAGGACCCAACCGGCTGCGAGGGCGTGACTCGCGAGGACGGCGCCGAGTCGTCCTGCGAGATGTGGCCGCCGCTCCGTCCAGTCGGGACACGCCCGGCAGAGCGGTCGGCGGGACGACGCGCCTGCCGCGAGGTCGAGGCCGATGTCGCCGAGCCGGTTGAGCCCGAGATCGGTCGCCTGCAGCCCTCTTTCCTCGCACAACCACCCGGCCCGGACCATTGCGTCGGTCAACGCGACGCCGAGACGCCCGGCGAGATGGTCGTAGCACAGCCGTGCCTGCGCAAGGTCTTCGGCCTGACGAGATTGCCGGTACGACACCACCGGAGCAGAGGGGCACAGATGGCCGAGCTGTTCGAGCGCAGCGGCGATGGTGGGACCGGCGATGCGGTAGAAGCGTTGCCGGCCGCGTACCGTGCCCACGATGAGGCCGGCGTCGCAGAGAATCGCCAAATGCCCACTCGCAGTGGATGGGCTGACCCTCGCAGCCGCAGCCAATTCCGATGCCGGCCGACTCGATCCGTCCATGAGCGCATTGAGCACGACCGACCGCGCGGGGGCCGACAGCGCGTGCCCGATCACCGAGAAGTCTTTACTCACAACACAACTGTAGAACGGGGAAAGTTCGGCGCACGCCGAAACTTTGCAGGGATACGGTGCCGACATGACTCGACACCACTACAGCGCGCATATCGAATGGCAGGGCACGACAGGAGCAGGGTACGGCGGGTATTCACGCACTCACACCGCCACCGCTCCACCGGCAGCCCAGCAACTTTCCCTCAGTGCTGATCCGGCGTTCCGCGGGGACGCGGACCTGCTGGACCCCGAGCAGCTCCTGGTCACCGCCGCCTCGTCCTGCCAACTGCTCTCGTTTCTCGCGGTTGCTGCTCAGGCCGGTCTCGACGTGCTCTCCTACGAGGATGCCGCCACTGCGGTGCTCGACACCGGTAGCGCCCCTCCGCAGATAGCCGAAATCCGGCTCGCACCGATGATTCGCGTCGCTCCGGGAACCGATCACGAGAAGGTCCGCGCCGCTGCCGCCACCGCGCACCGCGGGTGCTACATCGCGAACACGCTGAAGTGTCCCGTTCAGGTCGAGGTGACGGTGATCGACGCATGAGCGCCCTCCGCGATATCGAAGTAGCACTCCCCGACGAGCCCGGTGCCCTCGCACATTTCGGTGAGCTTCTGGGCCGGGCCGGAGTGAGTCTCGAAGGCGGTGGAGTCTTCACCTTCCGAGGTACAGCGATCGCCCATTTCCTCGTCGGCGACGCCGAGACCGCGAGCCGCGTGCTCGGCACGGCAGGCATGGGGCCGGTGACGATCCGGCCCGTGGTGATGCTCGCGCTCGATCAGGAGGTGCCCGGTCAGCTGGGTGCCTTCACGCGCTGCCTTGCGGACGAAGCGATCAATATTCTCGTCCAGTACAGCGACCACGACCACCACCTCATCATCGTCACCGACCCAGCGCGACACGAGGACGCCCAATACGTCGCCGCAGCGTGGACGGCCGGGTCGCAGCGAAGCGGGTGACTGCGCGATCGGCACGCCCCTGCGCACCGATCGCCCGATACCCGCCACGAGGCCACACACGGTGCACTACCTTGAAGCCAGAGCGCGACCGAATTCGATTGCCCGACAAGGACAATCGGTGCATTCGCGTGGATTGTCCGCACTCGGCCGGACACGAAACCGGCATTTCACCTCGAGGGAGATCTCATGTCCACTGTTCCCGCACGCCGCGCCTGGAACCCGTTTCCGGAACTGTCCGACTTCTTCGATTCGATCGGCGGGTTCCGCCCGACTCTCGGCAACAACATCATTCGCGTCGAGGACGAACTGGCAGACGGCCGCTACATCGTGCGCGCCGAAATGCCCGGTCTCGATCCCGACAAGGACATCAACGTGCAGGTGAACGACGGGCGGCTCGAGATCTCGGCCGAGCGCACCGACAAGAAATCGGACAACGGCCACTCCGAGTTCACCTACGGTTCCTACCGGCGCAGCGTCACCCTCCCGCGCGGAGCCAAGGAGGACGACATCGACGCCTCGTACGCCCAAGGGATTCTGACCGTGTCCGTCGGTATCGGCGACACCGACTCGTCCGCGAAGAAGATCGAGGTCAAGAAAGCGGACTGACGCGGACGTCAGCCTCTGCTTCCGCGTTCCTGGTGAGGACACCGCGTGCGATGAGAGCTTGCGCGCAGATATAGGTGATCATGATCCAGAAACCGGTGGCGGGCAGGGAGAACCCGTCGACGAAGGCGTTCAGCGCGATCAGCGAATCCGAGACCACGAAGACGACCGCGCCCCACGCGACGGTCCGGGACACGCCCGTCGCGAGAACCGCCATCGTGGCGATGCACACTCCGTAGATCGTCACCGCGACGACGAGAGCCCCGGCGCCCGGCGCACACACCGCGATCAGAATCACCACTGCCGCGGCGTACGGCGCGAGAAGCCACCGGTTCGTGCGGATCACGCTGCGGTGGCGGTAGGGCAGGAACGCGGCGATATACGTGATCTGGGCACACAGGAAGAACCCGATCAGCACGAGGAATGCTGTGTCGCCGTCGAACAGGTCCGGGGCTGCGTCGCCGAGCCACGAAAACACCAGCGCGAGAAGCGTCAGTGTCACCAGCCGATCCCGGGGACGCGCGGTCCGGGCGGCCACTCCGAGCGCGAGCAGCGGCATGAGCAGCCACTGAGTGGACTCGGTCACGAAGGAATCAGGGTCCACCAGCTGGGCGACGAGGTGCGCCACTGCGACGGCCGCGAAGGCGACGAATGCGGCGGTAGCGGCCGCAGTGCGGTTCACCGCTCGCCGCCGTCACCCGTGGACACCGCGCTGCCGACGTTCGTAGCCGTAGCGCCGGCAGACTCTTGTTCGCCCACACCGTCGAACGCGTCGAGAATTCGTTGCGCCGCCAGAGCCGCGGTGAGCGATCCGTCTTGCACCGCCGCCTCGACGTCGCCCCGGATCGCCTTGACCCGCGGTGCGGATTCGAGACGCCGCAGCAGCTGGTCGTGCACCATCGTCCAGGTCCAGTCGATCTGCTGACGACGCCGGTTCTCTTCGAATCGGCCCGCCTCGGTAAGCACGCGACGGTGCTCGAGGACGGTGTCCCAGAACGTGTCCAGGCCGCTGCCTTCGAGCCCGCTCATCGTGATGACCGGAGGTTTCCACAGCGCGTCGTGCGGGTGCACGAGCCGCATGGCCCCGGCGAGTTCCCGGGCGGCGACGCGGGCGTCGCGCTCGAACTTGCCGTCAGCCTTGTTGACGGCAACGAGATCGGCCAGTTCGAGCACGCCCTTCTTGATGCCCTGCAACTGGTCGCCGGTGCGCGCGAGTGTCAGGAAGGTGAAGCAGTCCACCATGTTCGCGACCGTCACCTCGGACTGCCCGACACCGACGGTTTCGACGAGAATCACGTCGAATCCGGCCGCCTCGAGCAGCACCATGGTTTCGCGGGTGGCCTTCGCGACACCGCCGAGTGTTCCGGCGGTCGGCGACGGCCGGATGAAGGCATCGCGTTCCACCGACAATCTGGCCATGCGGGTCTTGTCACCGAGAATCGATCCGCCGGTGCGGGTCGACGACGGGTCGACCGCCAGGACCGCCACGCGGTGCCCCTTGCCCAGCAGGTACATGCCGAGGTTGTCGATGAACGTCGATTTGCCGACACCGGGAACGCCGGTGATGCCGACCCGGATCGCCCCGCCCGCCTCCGGGAGCAGGCGCAACAGCAACTGCTGCGCCTGCTCCCGATGGTCGTTGCGGGTGGACTCGACCAGGGTGATCGCCTTCGCCACGGCGGCTCGCTGTCCCGCGAGCACCGCGTCGGCGAGAGCGTCGGTATCGACCGGAGGTCTGCCCATGTCCGGTCTATCCCTGGACGTGGTGGCCGAGCTGGGCTGCCAGCTTCGTGAGCAGGCCGGCGGCCGCGTCGGCGATCACGGTTCCGGGCGGGAAGATCGCCGCGGCACCTGCCTGGTAGAGCTCGTCGAAATCCCCGGGCGGAATGACGCCGCCCACCACGATCATGATGTCCTCGCGGCCCACCTCGGCCAGTGCCTGCTTGAGAGCAGGAACGAGAGTGAGGTGACCCGCGGCCAACGACGACACACCGATGACGTGCACGTCGTTGTCGGCCGCCTGCTGGGCGACCTCTTCGGGCGTCTGGAACAGCGGTCCGACATCCACATCGAAGCCGAGGTCGGCGAACGCGGTGGAGATCACCTTCTGTCCGCGGTCGTGGCCGTCCTGTCCCATCTTCGCGACGAGGATGCGGGGCCGGCGGCCCTCCTCTTCAGCGAACTTCTCGACGAGTTCCGTTGCCGTGGTGATGTTGGTCGCCTTTCCGGCCTCGTCGCGGTACACCCCGCTGATCGTGCGGATCTCGGCCTGGTGCCGCCCGTAGACCTTCTCGAGGGCGTCGGAGATCTCTCCGACAGTCGCTTTCGCGCGTGCCGCGTCGATCGCGAGGGCCAGCAGGTTGTTCTCCATGCCACCCTCGGTGGACGCGGCGGCGCGGGTCAGCTCGGCGAGCGCGGCCTGCGTTGCCGCCTCATCGCGGTCACTGCGAAGCCGCTCGAGCTTCGCGATCTGCTCGGCGCGCACCTTGGAGTTCTCGACCTTGAGCACCTCGATGGTGTCCACCTCGTCGGGAACATACTTGTTGACGCCGATCAGCGGCTGGCGCCCGGAGTCGATACGGGCCTGGGTGCGCGCGGCAGCTTCCTCGATGCGCAACTTCGGGATGCCTTCGGAGATGGCCTGTGCCATTCCGCCGGCTTCCTCGACCTCGGCGATGTGCGCGCGGGCCCGGTTGGCGAGCTCGTGGGTGAGCCATTCGACGTAGTGCGAGCCACCCCACGGATCGATGGGCCGGGTGGTGCCCGACTCCTGCTGCAACAACAGCTGCGTGTTGCGGGCGATACGGGCGGAGAAGTCGGTCGGCAACGCGATCGCCTCGTCCAGCGCGTTGGTGTGCAGCGACTGGGTGTGACCCTGTGTCGCAGCCATCGCCTCGACGCAGGTACGCGTGACGTTGTTGAACACGTCCTGCGCGGTCAGCGACCACCCCGAGGTCTGCGAGTGGGTGCGCAGCGACAGCGACTTGGCGGACTTCGGTTCGAACTTTTCGACCAGTTCGGCCCACAGGAGCCGGCCGGCGCGGAGCTTGGCCACCTCCATGAAGAAGTTCATTCCGATCGCCCAGAAGAACGACAGCCGTGGTGCGAACTTGTCGATGGCCATGCCTGCGTCCAGCCCGGCACGGATGTACTCCACACCGTCGGCGAGGGTGTACGCCAGCTCCAGATCGGCCGTCGCTCCGGCCTCCTGGATGTGGTAGCCGGAGATCGAGATGGAGTTGAACTTCGGCATCTTCGCGCTGGTGTACGAGAAGATGTCGGAGATGATCCGCATCGACGGCTTCGGCGGATAGATGTAGGTGTTGCGGACCATGAACTCCTTCAGAATGTCGTTCTGAATGGTTCCGGCGAGTTGTTCGGGCTTGACGCCCTGCTCTTCCGCGGCGACGACGTACAGCGCGAGAATCGGCAGCACCGCGCCGTTCATCGTCATCGACACGGACACCTGGGACAGATCGATGCCGTCGAAGAGTTGCCGCATGTCGAGGATCGAGTCGATCGCGACACCGGCCATACCGACATCGCCCTGGACGCGCGGATGGTCGGAGTCGTAGCCGCGGTGGGTCGCGAGGTCGAAGGCGACCGACAGGCCCTTCTGCCCGGCCGCGAGGTTGCGGCGGTAGAAGGCGTTGGACTCCGCGGCGGTGGAGAATCCGGCGTACTGGCGGATGGTCCACGGCTGGTTGACGTACATCGTCGGGTAGGGGCCGCGCACGAAGGGCGCGATCCCCGGGTAGCTGTCGAGGGGGTAGCCCTCGGCGACGATCGCGTCGCGGTCCGCCCGGGTGTAGACCGGCTTGACGTCGATCCCCTCGGGCGTGGACCACACCACTTGGTCCTTGGTGTACAGGTTGGCGGTGGCGACGGATTCGGTGAGTGCGTCGGCCTGCTCCGCAGTGGGAGCGGACGGCACCGGCGCCGCCGGGTCGGTCAGCGGGATGTCGGCGAAGCTGCCGATCTCGTGTTCGATACTCACTTACGCTCCCAGGGTGTCGAGCAGGTCGGTCAGCGCGGCAACCGCGTCGATACGGGCGGTGAGGAAGCCGTCGGGACGGCTCTCGCCCTGCACATCGCCGACGGCTTTCTCCGGTCCGGCGAGCAGCACGGTCGTGATTCCCGCGGCGCGCAGCGCGGCGGTGGCGGTCGCGGCTTCCTGGCCGTACCGGGCATCGGTGCCGCAGAGGATCGCGATACTCGCGCCGGATCCGCTGACGGCGGCGGCGACGGCATCGCCCGTGAGATCGAGCGGACCCGGGTTGACGGTCTCGATGCCGCCCGATGCCATCAGGTTCGCGGCGAAAGTGCTGCGGCCGTTGTGTTCTGCGACGGGTCCGAGCGGTGCGAGCAGCACCTTCGGCCGGGCGCCGTGTGCGGCGAGGTAGACGTCCGAGCGGTCACGCAGCGCCTCGAACGGCGCCGCATAGCGCGCGGCGAACGTGCCGGCGTCCGCGGCTCCGGCGGGGAGCGGGGCCTCGGCGAGATTGGGGAACTCGTTGATGCCGGTGAGCGCGGTCCTGCGATGCGCGATGTCGTCTTCCCTGTGCGCACGGGTCGCGGCGATGCGTTCGGCGACCAGCCCCGACTCGAGGGCGGCGCGGTATCCACCGGCAGCTTCGATCTCCTGGAAGAACTCCCAGGCCTTGGCGGCGATCTGCGCGGTGAGTTCCTCGACGTACCAGGATCCGGCGGCGGGGTCGAGAACGCGGCCGAGGTTGGATTCCTCGAGGAGCAGCAACTGGGTGTTGCGGGCGATGCGTGCGGCGAACCCTTCGGACACGCCGAGCGCGCCCGTCGGCAAAGCGGCATCGAACGGCAGCACGGTCACGGCGTCGGCACCGCCGATGCCCGCGCCGAATGCGGCGAGGGTGGTGCGCAGCATGTTCACCCAGGGGTCGCGCTGGGCCATCATCGCGGCCGAGGTGACTGCGTGCTGGGGAGCGTTGCCGGCTTCCGGTGCGCCGACCACCTGGGCGATACGTGCCCACACTTGCCGGCCCGCGCGGAACTTCGCGATGGTCTGGAACTGATCGTCCGTCGCAGCCAGGCGGAACTCGATCTGTCCGAGCGCCTGCTCCGGCGAGAGTCCGGCGGTGATCAGTTCGCGAACGTACGCGAGACCGGCGGCGACCGAGGCGGCGAGTTCCTCGGCGTCCGAGGCACCGGCGTCATGGAATGCGGTGCCGTCGACGGTGAGGGCCCGAACCGTGCCGGTGCGCTCTGCCGCCACGACCGCGAGTTCGATCGCTTCCGGCACGGTGATGTCCCCGCGGCCCGAGAATTCGCTGGTCAGCGGCGCGGCGCCGAGAAAGAGGCGTACGGCGTCCGGGTCGGCGAGGTCGCTGCGGGAGTCGACCACCGCGTACAGCGCTGCGGTGGCCGCAACGGTGTCGGCCCGGGCGTCGAGTGTTACCGGCGCGAGGTCGAGCAGCACGTTCTCGAGGGCTGCGCCGAGAGACTCGACGGGAAGGTCGGTGCCGCCGACACGCAGCCACAGTGCACCGACGCCGTTTTCGAGTCCGTTGAGGATGCGCTCGTTGACCTTGGTGGCGGTGCCGTAACCGGTCGCCGCCGCGGCGCCGCCGAACTGCGCGGACACCAGCCAACCGGTGGTGACGTCGCGGGTGGAGGAACCTCCGCGTACGAACGGGAACTCACCGGGCAACGGGACTTCGGGACGTTCGTCGCGAATGCCGTAGAGGGGGTTTACGGTGACACCGTCGTACGTCGTGGTCTCGAGCAGTCGCTGCGGCTCGGGGCCGAGTTCTGCCGGGTCGACACGCCGAGACTTCGCGAGCACTCCCGCGACCGCGTCCTGCCACTGCGCATATGCGCGCGCGGCGTCCTCGGCTTCTGCAGCTAATGACACGTGCGATTCCTCCTACTGCGGCATGCAGGATCTGTTCGGCGGCGTTGTGGGCCGGAGGCGGATGATCCCGAAAAGGTTAAACCTTTGTCGCTGTGATGCTAGCCGCACACTCTGGACACTCACTGTGGGGATTCCCACAGATTCTCTAACGATCGATAAATGTGGTCCGCAGTGTGTGATCGGGCACGCCGGTCGCGGCGCCTCCGGAAGTACCGCGCCCCGCGGGTACGCTCAGACCCCGTGACGAGGATTATCGGAGACCGCAGGATCCTCGGTCTCCTCCTCTTGCTCGCCGGCCTGATCGCCGTGGCGCTGCTGGTTCCGCTCCCCTCCGTAGGACAGATTCGGGAGTGGTCCCAGTCGGTGAACGGCCCCACGCTGATCCTCACGTTCTTTGCGGTCCACACCCTGGTGACGATCGCTCCCGTGCCGCGAACGGTGTTCACGCTCAGCGCCGGTGTGCTCTTCGGGAGCGTGACCGGAATCGCGGTGTCGGTCGCCGCAACGACCGCAAGCGCGATTCTGGCGTTTCTTCTGCTGCGCGCGGTGGGACGCACCGTCGTCGAGGCGCATCTGACGCACCCCGCCGCCAAAGCGGTCGATCTGCGTCTGGCTCGCCGTGGCTGGCTCGCTGTCGGGTCCCTGAGATTGATCGCGGCTGCACCGTTTTTTGTCGTCAACTGCTGTTGCGCGGTGTCGTCGGTGCGATTCGTGCCGTACACCCTCGCCACGATGGTCGGCATCCTTCCCGGCACCGTCGGTGTCGTGTTGCTCGGCGATGCCCTCACCGGCCGGGCCGATCCTGCGTTGATGGTCGTCAGCGCCGTGTGTATCGCGGTCGGCATCGGTGGCCTCCTACTCGAAGCCCGACTCCCCGAACCGGCGGGTTCCGCTCTGGACGCTGTCGTCGATCCCCCGGCACACTCGCCCCGGAGCGAGTGACATGCCCCGGTCGATACTGAGTATTGCCCCGGCTCTGCCGCACTCCCCTTCACACTGGGAGCGATGACGGGGAGCGGAGCGGGAAGATGACGAGATACGAGTCCATTCGCGTCGAGACCGAGGATCGCGTGACCACGGTGGTCATGGCGCAACCGGGTCGTCGCAATGCCGTCGACGGTGCGATGGCTGCGGAACTCGCGCGGGCATTCGAAGAGTTCGACACCGACCCCGGCACCGACGTCGCCGTCCTGTACGGCGAGGGCGGGACGTTCTGCGCCGGCGCCGATCTGAAATCGATCGGTACAGAGAGAGCCAACACCGTCGCGGTGGAGGGTCACGGCCCGATGGGCCCGACGCGCCTGAGCATGTCGAAACCGGTGATCGCGGCGATCGAGGGCTATGCGGTGGCCGGTGGTCTCGAGCTTGCGATCTGGTGTGACCTGCGGGTTGCCGCGTCGGACGCCGTGTTCGGCGTGTTCTGCCGGCGCTGGGGAGTACCGCTCATCGATGGCGGCACCGTGCGCCTACCGCGACTGATCGGCGAGAGCCGGGCCATGGACATGATTCTGACCGGCCGGCCGGTGGGTGCGGACGAGGCGCTCGGTTTCGGCCTGGCCAATCGTGTGGTCGAGCCCGGCACCGCGCGAGCAGCCGCAGAGCAGCTTGCCCGAGAGCTGACGCGCTTTCCGCAAACCTGCATGCGCAACGACCGCCGGTCGGCTCACAACCAGTTCGGACGCACAGAGCGAGAGGCCATGGCACTCGAGATCCGGGTCGGGATGGAATCTCTCGCGGTCGATACGACCCACGGCGCTGCTCGGTTCAGCGACGGAGAAGGCCGCCACGGCGACTTCTCGTAGACCGGCCCGGCTGGACGGGCGTGCGCCACGGGGTCATTTTGCCGGGGTCTTGCGGGGCCGTCCCCGGCGCGCCGGCCGGGCAGGAGACGGGCTCGCCGGCTCCGTCGACGGTTGTTCCTCGGCCCCCGATGCGCCGGACGAAGCGTCGCGCCAGCTGATTTCGATTTCGATTTCGATCTCGTCGCCCTCGACCTCGATCTCCAGCTCCCACCGCACTCGGTCGGCGACCTCCATCGTCACCGAGTCACCGGACGATCCCAGCTCCACCTCCGAGCCGTCGGCGAGAGCACGGCCGAGTTCGATCAGCCGCTCGGACGCTTCCTTACGAGAAAGCTCGGACGTCTTCTTGATCTCCAGCTTGGGCACGACGACTCCTGACCTCAGCGCAGTGTGCACTCACCGTAACCGCCGCGAGGTATGTGACCGGCCCGAACGAGAAGACGGACGGCGGGTCAGCGGCCGCACGAACCTTCGCGACCTCTGCCTGCATCGCCCTCGCTCGTGGGAAACTCGATCTCGGGATGGGTATCACACCGGGTACCGGTGTGGCTTCCCGGCCGCTCCGGCGACCCCGACCGAACGGCGGTGCACACCGCATGAGCGAACACCCACCTGCCGGCGAATCGTCCGGGGAAGTAGTGGCTCCTCGGCGGCTGCTGGGTCTCCTGCTGGCGATGGCGATGTTCGTCCTCGTCGTCGATACCTCACTGATGAACGTGTCCATCTCGTCTGTGGTTCGCGATCTCGACACGACCGTGAGCGGTGTTCAGTCGGCGATCGCGCTCGAGGCACTGGTCTCGGCCGCGTTCATCCTGATCGGCAGCAAGATCGGCGACCTCATCGGACGGAAGCGGGCCTACGTACTCGGCCTGCTGGGCTATGCCGTCGGTGCGACAGCCATGGCACTCGCACAGACCCTCACGGCGGTCATCGTCTTCTGGGCCGTCCTGGGCGGTATCGGCGCGTCGCTGCTGTTACCCGCCATGCAATCCCTCATCCACGGAAACTTCGAAGGGAAGGCGCAGAAGAAGGTCTACGCCCTGGTCGGGGCGGCCGCCGCGATCGCCGCTGCGGTCGGGCCACTGCTCGGCGGGTTCATCACCACGTTCCTGTCGTGGCGGGTGGGCTTCGTCCTCGAGGTTGTCCTCATCGGGATCGTGTTGTGCGGGATCGGACTCGTCCGCGACGTGCCGTACACCGGTCCGCGGACGATCGACCTGGTCGGCGCCGCCCTCTCCGTCGTGGGAATGGGTGGCGTCGTACTGGGGATTCTGGTGTGGCAGGAAGGCGGCGAGTTCGTCGGCGTGCTCCTCGTGCTCGGCGCACTCTCGCTGGTCTGCCTCGCGGGCTGGCTCGTGCGCCGCAAACATCGAGGGAAGACGACGTTGCTGGACCCGGATCTGTTTCACTCCACGATGTTCCGGCTGGGAATCACGGGACAGATGCTCCAGCAGATCGCCCTGGGCGGGACGATGATCGCGTTGCCCATCTACCTACAGATGGTGCTCGAATACAACGCGCTGCAAGCGGGACTGTCGCTCGCGCCGCTGTCTCTCAGTATGTTCGCGGTGGCGTTGCTCGCAGGCAACAAGGCCGGCGACCGGCGCCCCAGCAGCATCATCCGCGGAGGATTCGTGCTGTTGACGATCGGCATCGCCGCGCTGATACCGATCGTGCCGCGAGCCGAATTCGGATGGGGGCTCATACTTCCCCTGATGATCGCCGGATCCGGCCTCGGTTTGCTGGTGTCCCAGCTCAACAACTACACACTCGCACCGATCGACGAAGAGCGCATCAGCGAAGCGGCGGGGGTCAACTCCGCGTCGGGGTCGTTCGGACTCTCGTTCGGACTCGCATTCGCAGGTGCTCTGATGCTGGCGACACTGTCCTTCACGTTCACGTCCATGGCGGAATCGAGCACCGTACTCCCTCCGGCCGAGCAGCGTCAGGTCGCGCACGTGCTCGAGGACGACGCGCAGGTCATGAGCAACACACAACTCGAACAACTGCTCGTAGAACAGCCGCCGGTGATTCGAGACGAGATCGTTCGGATCAACACGGACAGCCGTCCTCGCGCTCTCCAGGTTGCCTTGCTCGTTCCCCTTGTCGCAGGCCTCGCCGGGATCGTCACATGCCTACGGATGGGGCGCATACCCGATCCGGAATCCCACGAACCGGCGGACAGCACCTAGGCGGTGGTGTCCCCGGTCAGACCGGCCCTGCGCCGGGTCGCCTCGGTGATCGCGGACCAGTCCTGACGGGCCTGCCCGTGGGCCAGCGCATCGATGAACACATCTTCGAGCACGCTTCCGAACGGCAGTGTCACATCGGCCTCCCGCGCCTGGGCGCGTGCGAGACGCACATCCTTCAGCCCCAGAGCCAGTCCGAATCCGGTCGGCTCATACGTGCGACGAGAGATCATCCGCCCGTAGCCCTCGTAGACGGCACCGGGGAACAAGCTGTCGTTCATGATGTTCATCAGCAACTCCGGTGATCCGCCCACCTTCTCCGAGATGGTCGTCGCCTCGGCCATGGCCTGGAGTGCGTTGGCGATCAGATAGTTGCCGAGAATCTTGACGATGTTGGCCTGCTTGGGGTCCTCGCCGATCCGCCACGTCCGGCGTCCGATCGCCTCGAGCAGCGGAGCCACTTCCTCCACGGCGGAGGAGTCACCCGCGGCGAGCACCGTCAGGTTGCCCGCGTCCGCAACTTCCGCGCGCCCGAAGACCGGGGAGGCCACGTAGCGGACGCCGATACCTGTCAGCGCCTCCGCAGCGTGGGTAGCCATTTCGGGGCTCACCGTGGCGAGGTTGACGTGGATGGCACCCGGCGGCATCGCAGCGAGAGAGTCGGGAGACAGTACGGTGCCCGCGAATGCGTGGTCGTCGGCGAGTGCACTACACGAGATGGGCACACGCAACGCCTCCGCCGGCGAGTCGACTTCCGTGGCACCGTACTCGACCACAGCGCCGGCTTTGCCGGGGCTTCGATTCCAGACGGAGACGGTGTTTCCGGCTCGTGCCATATTGCGGGCCATCGGTGTACCCATCGTGCCGAGGCCGAGAAATCCGATCTCCACAGCAAAGTCCTTCCCATCGGGAAAGCGTGTTGGCGGCCGGTTCAACTCTAGCGCCGCCTCCGTGCGGGCGCGGGCGCTCGACGGAAGCGGGCGAACGGTCGCGGCGGCTCGTGAGACCCGAGAGAAGCAGTACCGCCGGATCACGCAGGGTCGTGGATCAGTCGTTCTGCAGTGCGTCGATCGCGGCTGCGAGTTTGGCGGCGGCGTCCTCCGCGACCTCACGCAACCCCTCGGTGTCGGCCACCTGCACCATGATCTGCGGGTTCATCGCATCGATGATGATCACGTCGTCGTTCTCGGGGTCCCGACGCACCACGACATTGCAGGGCAGGAGAATTCCGATCTGCCTGTCCGTGGTCACGGCGCGATGCGCGAGTGGCGGATTGCACGCGCCGAGAATCACGTAGTCTTCGATGTCCTCGTCGAGCTTGGCCTTGAGCGTCGCCTTCATATCGATCTCGGTGAGAACACCGAAACCCTGCTCCGACAATGCTTTTCGAGTCCGGTCGAGTGCGTCGTCGAAGGTGGTCGCGAGAGTGGTCGAGAGTGCGAGGGTCATGGGTGTTTCCTTTCCGGTCCGGCGTCGGGCCCGCTTTGCGTCAGGCGGGCGCCGCCTCTCAGTATACCCCTCGGGGTATCCCCACTCCCCGTTCGGACGCCCGGCCCACCGGGCCGACCGAGGGTGCGCGACGAACTCGGACCCCTACTCCGGCGAGGGCGACGCCGACGTCCTCGACGGCCCGGACCAACTCACGACCACCGACCGCACCCCCGAACATTCCAGCATCGACCGAATCGGCCCGCCTGCGCACAACTGACGGTCGAGTTCTCTCTGTTGCGCGCCCAGATCACGGCCGTCGGGTACCCCGACGAGGATCTCGACAGGGGCAGTACTGCGCCCACCCTCGAGCAGGAGTTGTTCCTCGTGGACGGCATGGACCGGGACGTCCTCGTTTCCGGCAGCATCTCCGACGACGAGCGCGACGTAGTCGGCTTCGTCGTCGTGGTAGACGACGAGATGGCTGGGGCGCGTCGTTGCGGGCAAGGAAACGTCCACGTGCTCGCCTCGACGCACCTCCTGCAGTTCCCCACCGAGGCTCACCCGCCGGGCAGTCCAGCTGAAGAATCCGGTATCAAGCTCCTTCATCGCTCGCCCGCTCTCCTCGTGGTCACTCGTACGAGAGTTATTCGTCGCCGGAACGCGGCGGGACGGGTGAGTGTTTCTGCGGACCTCCGCCGTCACACGTCAGCGCGAGCGGCGCTTGTCGCGTAACCGGGTAGCGAACTCGCGCGCCTTGCGCTGGTTCTCCGGTTTGGACGCTTCGCGCTTGACCACCTGAATTGCCTTGACGGCCACGCCGCCCTTGATGACCCTGCTGAGCATTCCCATCGTGTGCCTCCTGTCGTGCGGACATCGAATCCGATACTTCAAACGGTACGAGCCGACACCGGACTGCGCGACCTACCGGTAGTACTCCGGACCCACCAGGAGGCAAGGCAATGCTCCCGCAGTGACGACGGACGATCATCACGATCCACAGAAAGGACACGATATCCAGGTCCGAAGGTCCCTGATCGCGCGACGATCATCCCTTGTGCTGGGCCGACTTCCTGCAGAGAATCACCGCATGGGGAACTTCGGGGTGCCCGCCGACCTTTCGGACGACGAGATCGTAGAAGGCCTCTATTTCTGGCGAAACAGACTGCGCCACTTCGCTTCCGAAGGAGACACCGTCGCCGAGGAAGAGGCTCGCGCCGCCCTCGGACAATTCACGAGCGAGGCTCAGCGGCGCGGACTTCACTGAGGCGGGCGACCGCTCCCCCGGCTGTCGTCCGACGCCGCCCGGCGTTCGCTGCGCCCACCGCCGTGGCCGGATCGACCGTCGTCGATGCGTGGGAAACATGGGGGATCGCTAACGGTTTCCGGTTTCTCTCGGCGAGTCGAGTGGGCTCACCCGAACGGCCACAGTGGGTTCTGCGGAATCCTGCCCTTCCGACGGAACCGTCGGATCCACCACGAGAACAGGGACCGGACAGTGCGCCGTGAGGTACTCCGCCACACTGCCGAGCATCCGGGTCGACATCCCGCGGCCCCGCTTCCCGACGACCAGCACGTCTGCACGGTGGTTCTCGGCGTACCAGCGCAGGCACTCTCCGGGCGGACCTGCAAGAACCGCGTAACCCACCGGAACGGTCCCGGCGCCGGAGGCTGCCGCGGTCAGACGCTGCTTCGCCCGGTCCACCATCGTCGAGTCGGGGTCGTTGGCGTCGTCGTAGGACACGACCGCGACCAGCTCGAGAACTCCGCCGCCGCTCCCGAACAAGCGCAGCGCCGAGTGCAGCGCGTGCTCGGCCTCGACGGAAGCGTCGTACCCGACCATTACGCGGAGTCCGGACGCCTTCGCGGCGTCGGCGCCCCAGCTGTCGACGGACGTCACGTCGACGGAGCGGGGATTGCGTTCGACTCGCTCGTACGCAATGGGGACGAACAACGGCCCGAGGATCACCGCGATGAGTGTCCATCGACCGTCGTGTCCGCGGCGCGCCATCCATAGACCCGTCAGCAATCCGACGCACACCCACACGACGACGAAGACGGCAAATACGGTCCAGTTCACGATCTTCTCCTCGTACACGATGCAGCATCACGGTGTGTCCGCGTGCGGACCTCGGGAACAGTGCGCACCTCGGGGACAGTGCGCACCTCGGGGACAGTGCGGAAGTCGGGGACTGTGTCCCGCGCCGAGCTCGGCCGAACTCTGCCTCCCGGCGCCGCGCCGAGCCCGATCTCAGGCATGACGCTCACCCTTCTGGTAGACGTCGGGGATCCCGTCTCCGTCGTCGTCGACCGTCTCCAGTGCGACGATCCTCCGGTAGGTGCGGTTGCGGACGACAAGCACCGACGAAGCGCACAAGGCACTGAGCAGCGAGCCGCACAGGACGGCGACCTTGATGTGGTCGGCGGCAGGAGTCCCCGCGCCGTACGCGAGATCCCCGATCAGCAACGACACCGTGAATCCGATACCGCCGAGCAGCGCGACACCGAACACATCGACCCAGCTCAGTTCGTCGTCCAGGTGCGCGCGGGTGAAGCGCGCCACCAGGTAGCTGACACCGAAGATTCCGACGACCTTACCGATGACCAAGCCCGCAATCACGCCGATGGAGATGGGATCGGTGAGGGCATCGGCCAACCCCGTGAGGCCGCCGACCGTCACGCCGGCGGCGAAGAACGCGAACACCGGTACCGCGACTCCGGCGGACAGCGGGCGAATCCGGTGTTCGATGTGCTCGGCCACCGGAATCTTCTTACCGTCGACCATCCGTGACACCGGAACCACGAACCCGAGCAGGACGCCGGCAATCGTGGCGTGCACCCCGGATTCGTGGACGAGCCACCAGGTGACAGCAGCCAAGGGCACCAGCACCCACCATGCGTTCACCCCGCGCTGCAGGGCGAACCCGAACGCCAGCAGGGGAAGCAACGCAGCGCCGAGAAAGAGCAGCTTTACATCGTCGGTATAGAACACGGCGATCACCGTCACCGCCAGGAGGTCGTCCACCACGGCCAGCGTGAGCAGAAACGTCCGCAGCGCCGACGGCAGGTGTGCGCCGATCACAGCGAGGATGGCCACCGCGAACGCGATGTCGGTCGCGGTGGGGACCGCCCAGCCGTTGAGCGCCTCCGCACCGCCGCGCGCGTTGATCGCAACGAAGATCAGCGCGGGGACCACCATGCCGCCGAGCGCGGCGGTGACAGGCATCGCGGCGCGGCGCAGATCCCGCAGACTGCCTTCGACGAATTCGCGCTTCAGTTCCACACCGACGACGAAGAAGAAAACCGCGAGCAGCCCGTCCGCCGCCCACGTGCCCAACGACAAATCCATGTGGAGGGCCGACGGACCGACGGTGGTCTCGCGTAAGGCGTGGTAGGAGTCGGACCACGCGGTGTTCGCCCAGATGAGCGCGGCGACTGCCCCGACGAGCAGCAGGATGCCGCCCACCGTTTCTTTGCGCAGAATGTCCGCCACACGCCGGGATTCCTCCCAGGAACCACGGGACAGGAACGGAAGGCCGGAGAAGATGCTCGACATCACACGTCCTCGGAAGACAGCGCGGCCGACTGTCGTGCGGGGCAGCATCGGCCGGGCCGAGAATTCACGACGGGAGTCAACGCGCCGGGCATCCCGGCAGGCGGGGTTGGAGATACAACACGACGGTACACACAGTCCTCCGGCTCGAGAGTGAGATCATCACCTTGCCGACCAGACTTCCCGGCGCACCGGAAAGGACAGTACCGCACTCGTACGGTGCGGACGGTCGTCGCCCTCCTGCGCCTCGCACATGCTGGAGCAGGCCGTCGCGAGCAACCGGCACTCCCGTGCGGTGATCCCGTATCTCTGGCACCATCATGGCGTGACGACCGATCGGATCGAAGTACAGCGGACCGTCAAGTCCGATCCCGCAGCGATTTTCGCGGTGCTGTGCGACCCCCAGGGGCACGTTGCCATCGACGGTTCCGGCATGTTGATGGACGCGGAGGGCCCGGTGGTGACCGCGGCCGGCGATAAATTCGTCGTTCACATGGACCGGGAGGCCCTCGGTGACATTCCGATGGGTGAATACGACGTCACGGTCACGATCAGAGACTTCCTCCCTGAACGCGAGATCTCCTGGACCATCCTGGGAAGAGTGCGACCCCAGATCGGGCACATCTACGGCTACCGGATCGAACCCGTCGACGACGGTTCTCTCGTGACGTCGTACTACGACTGGTCCGAGATCCACCCGACGTGGCGCGAGGCGGGCATCTTTCCGGTGATCTCCGAGGCGACTCTCAAATCGTCGCTCGGTATCCTGGCGCGCACCGTGCGCCGGGGTTATCCGCACTGATCACGGACCCGGGGGTGCGTCACGTCCCGTGCCTGCCTCGGGCATGATCTCGACGTAGCCGTCCGTCCCGTTCACGCGAATGAGCGAGCCGTCCCGGATCGTCCCGGTGGCGTGCTGCACGCCCACCACGGCCGGCACGCCGTACTCCCGTGCCACCACCGCGCCGTGGGTCATCAGTCCGCCCACCTCGGTGACCAACCCGCCGATCGAGACGAACAATGGGGTCCAACTCGGATCGGTATACGCGGTGACCAGGATGTCGCCCGGCTCGAGGTCCGCCTTCGCCATGTCGTCGACCACCCGGGCTCTCCCCTCGACCACCCCGGCGGAGACCGGCATGCCGGTCAGTGCGCCGTCGGGGACGTCCTCACGCCGGTACTCCCCCACGATGACCTCCCCGTCGGACGTGAAGACCCGAGGGGGCGTGAGAGACGTGTACGTGCGGAACAAGTCTTTCCGCTCCCGCACAAGGGCGTCGCACTCTCGATGCGTGCGCACGATGTCGCGCAGTTCCTCGAACCTCAGGTAGAAGATGTCGTCCCGGTGGCGGAGTACACCTGCGTGCACGAGGCGCTCGGCTTCGGCGGACAGTGCTCGTTTGTACACGAAATAACGGCTGACCATGGCGTACTTCGGGTATTCCCGGTACCCCGAGAAAGTCCGGAGACGGTCGATCATCCGTTCGGTCTCGTCGGCTTTCCGATTCCCGTCCGGCAGCGTCCGTAGGCGTCCGAGCAACTCGCGTGTCTTTTCTTCCGCCTCACGCCGGCCGTGTTCGAAACGCCGCCTCGCAGCGCCGGGAGCAAAGTTCTCGACGTTGCCGACGATCACCGGCACCAGAGCCGTCGGCCGTTCGCTCCAGCGTGGCCTCGTGATGTCGATCTCGCCGGCACAGCGCATCCCGTACTCGGCGAGATACTCGTCGATCGCGGCTTCGGCCTGCCGACCGCCGGGGATCTCACCCAGTTCCCGCCGGAAACGTTCGTCGTCGCCACCCGATCGCGCCACATGCCGAAGGAACTCCACCACCTCCGGGTACGGCCGGATCGCGTCCGCGACGTCGAGGAGCGCCAAACCCATCTCGGAGGTGACGTTGTGGGGAACGGATTGCGCGAGCGTGTCGGCAACGTTCCTCTTACCGAGCCACTCGTGGAGATGGGCGTCGAGCCACCGCGCCGATTCCGTCGCGGAGGTGATCACCCGAAGACTTCGCGGATCGAACAACAGCCGTCTCAGCTCCTGGATGTCGCATTCTATGAAATCGAGCAACGCCGTCCCGGATCTGCCACGGATCTCGCGCTGCAACGCGTCCAGAGAGGCCTCCGCGTGCGCGATCAACTCGGTGACGACCTCCGGGTCCGCGTCGAGCAGGTCGGGTGCGTCCGGCACGGGACCGCCCGGCTGCTCGTCGGTGCCCGATCCAACGAGATCCGCGCGGGCGAGAACGGTGTGCAAGGCATCCCCGATGAGTGGATCGGATCTTCCGAGGCCTTCCACCAGGGCGGCACGGGTCGCCGGTGCGGACAGCGCAGCGGTGACATCGACGAACAACCGTCCTCCCGCATCACGCATGGGTGCCGGACTCGTCAACTGCCACACGGAGATTCCCAACGGCTTCATGGCGTCGGTCATCATCTGCTGATGTCCGACCGACACGTAGACGTTTTTTTCTCCGTCCCGTACTGCGGGGAGCGGGAACAGGGTGGTGACGGGCCGGCTCTGGACGACGCGGAAGTCGTCGCCCACCAGACACCATTCGATGTCCTGGGGGCAGCCGAAATGAGCCTCGATGTCCCGCCCTAGACGCGCGAGACGAAGGATCTGCGCGTCGGACAGGACGGGGATGTTCCGCCGCTCCGGTTCGACTTCCCGGACGCGCGTTCCCCCGGTGGGCGCAGCCCACAGAGCGTGCCGTTTCCGGGCAACCGCCCTGGTGACGACATCGCCTGCGCGCACGCTGTAGACGTCCGGGTTCACCGAGCCCGACACGAGCGCCTCACCGAGCCCGAAGACTGCTTCCACGGAAACGACCGTGCGATCGGAGGTAACCGGGTCGGCGGTGAACATAACCCCCGCCGCGTCCGGGAACACCATCTTCTGCACGACCACAGCCATACGGACCTGCCGGTGGTCGAATCCGTTCCGCATTCGATAGGTGACGGCCCGCTCGGTGAACAGCGACGCCCAGCATCGCGTTACGCACCGAAGGATCTGGTCACGGCCCGAGACGTTGAGGTACGAATCCTGCTGTCCGGCGAAAGACGCCGTGGGCAAGTCCTCGGCGGTGGCACTGGACCGGACCGCGAAGGCGGCATCTCCACCGAACCCGCCGAGCGCCGCGAGGACCGCGCCCGCGACATCGTCCGGAACGCCGTGATCTTCGATGGAGTCGCGGAGCGTCCCGCTCGCCACACGGATCCCGTCGCGGTCGTCCGGGTCGAGTAGCGACAGTCGATCGAGCAGGTCACCGAATGACGGAACGGCGTCCATGGCACGCGTGAATGCATCCGCTGTGACGCAGAAGCCGTCCGGCACACGCGTCCCTGCGACCCTCGTGAGTTCTCCTAGATTCGCCCCTTTTCCTCCTGCCGGCGCCCCCTGTTCCCGCCCGACCTCACCTAGACCCAGTACGTAGTTCATGCCCGCTCCTCTCGCTGCGCGCCCGAGCACTCTGCGAGCGAGTATGGGCCGAAAATCCGGGTCTCATGAGGTCGCCCGATGCGGTATAACGTGAAAGGGGGATAGCGAGACGTGTATACCCCGTCCTAGCGGGCTTGGGGTTCCGGAGCGTCCGCTGAACGCACACGGCGCCAACGTATCCGAGGTTTTCGGGCGCCGGAAACGTATCGCGATGCCAGGATTCTCTCACCACCCGGCCATTTTCGTGCGTGCCTGTTGCGCCACTGAACCGTCCGAGGAGAGATATGCACCGGAAACTGTCCCGCCTGATCGTCACCCCGCTCGTCACCGTCGCGGCCGCATCACTGAGCGTGGGTGTGGCGCACGCGGTCCCGTGGAACTCCGTCGACTTGTTCCCGCCGAAGGATCCCGTCGAGACACCGTTCTGCAGCATCGATTACGTCGATCCCAACGACTTCGGTCGTTTCGACAGCAGTGACGTCACCGTGGCCTCGCCCGCACCCGGGCAAGTGATCTTCACGTTCCACACCCATTCGCAGTCTGCAGCGCCGTACACCCAGAGGGCGCATGTGGTCTGGGCAAACCTCGACACGGGTTTCAACGGCGTCGGCGAGGCAACGGCGCGTATCGACGCTGGTGACACGATCATCGAGTTGCCTGTCCAGAACACGGAACCGGGCCGGATCACGGCCGTCACCGGTGTCACCAACACCGCAGACAACGGGCAGAACGTTACGTACTACGACTGCTCCACCGAATACACCGTGCCCTGACGAAGCACGCCGCCGTCCTGACCCCTGGTCAGGACGGCGGCGCCGTGATTACGTCCGCACGAGAAGCCGACGCCACGTCGAACGCGGTGTCGTCGAATGCCGCAAGCTCCTTCAGCATCCGCCGGGTCGACCACGGCCAGTTGAAACTGTTACGGCCGTTGGCGTCGAAGAAGTAACTCTGGCAGCCTCCGGCGTTGTACACCGTGCCGGCGAGTGCCTTCTGTACGCGCGTGTTGAAGGAGTCCTGCGCGGCGCGGCGGGGCTCGACGCGGGTCCATCCCTCCTGCCGCGCACGGGTCAGCACCTGGAGGACGTAACCGAGTTGCGCTTCGAGAATCGTGAATGCCGAGGTGTGGCCGGTGCCGAGCGACGGGCCGAGCAGAACGAATGCGTTCGGGAACCCTGCGACCGTGGTTCCGAGATATGCTTGCGGACTGCCCTTCCAGTGGTCGTCGAGGCTACGGCCCTGCGCGTCGAAGATTCGGCTCGCGACCGGCATGTCGAGAATGTGGAAGCCGGTGCCGAAGATGATCGCGTCCACGGCGGTTTCGCTTCCGTCCGCCGCGACCACGACGTTCCCGCGCACGGACGCGACGGCCGTCGGATGAACCTCGACGCCGGGTCGGGCCAGGGACCGGTAGTACTTGTTGGAGAACAGAAGTCGTTTACAACCCAGCGTGTACCGAGGCGTCAGCGTCTCGCGGAGTCGGGGTTCGCTCACCTGAAGTCGGAGCCATATCTTGCCGAGTTGCTGAATCACCTTCATGATCCACGGGTTTCGGAAGCCGAGTCCGAGCGCCTCCATGAGGCCGTACTCGACGCGCCGGAGAGCGTCGTGCGCGCCCGGCACACGCCGGAGTACGGTGCGCTCGAAGGCGCGCAGGGCGTAGTCCGGCTTGGGCAGCACCCACTGGGCCGTGCGCTGATACACGTGCAGGGCTTCGACCTTCGGCTGGATCTCGGGGATGAACTGCACCGCGGACGCACCCGTGCCGACCACCGCCACGCGCTTTCCGGTCATGTCGTACCGGTGGTTCCACCGCGAGGAATGGAACACTTCGCCCGGGAACGTGTCGAGTCCGGGGACGTCGGGGACGAGGGGTTCGTTCCAGGGACCTGCTGCCGCGATGAGCGCGCCGGCCGTGATCACGCCGGCGGAGGTCTCGATGATCCATCGGTGGGTCTGTTCGTCCCACTGGGCGCGACGCATCTCGGTACCGAAACGCACGCGGGGAAAGATGCGGTGTTCCCCGGCCACTCGCTCGATGTAGTGCCGGATCTCCGCCTGCCCGGCAAAGAGACGGGACCAGTCCCGGTTGGGTGCAAACGAGTACGAGTACAGAGCAGAGGGGACGTCGCAGGCACATCCCGGATAGGTGTTGTCGCGCCACGTACCCGCGACAGCGTCTCCCTTTTCGAGAAGAACGAAGTCGTCGATCCCCTGTTGGCTCAACCGGACCGCCGCGCCGATACCGGAGATTCCGGCGCCCACGATCACCACCTCGTAATGCTTCACTGCCGAGCCTCCATATGCAGTTCCCCCGATGACAGGACCGAGTCGCCGTCCACGTGCACCCGTAGGTGCGAGCGGTGCCGGAAACCGATCCATCGACGAATTGTGTGTAACTCGCCGTCATACCAAGAAGTTACCAGGCACTGCAGTCTCCGACCACCGCGCCGACCACTCGCTCGGCATATGTTCTGCGGGCCCTCCGGATCCGGACAGCGTCAGCCGATTGCCGGAGGGATAACCGGGTATCTCGACGTCATGGACCAGTCGGAGACACCGCTGCTGACGGGGTTGGCGCAATACCACGAACTTGGTCGCTACGGATTCTCCCCGCCGGCGCACCGCGAGGGCCGGGGGGTTGATTCACGCGTCGTAGAGGTGCTCGGCATCGATCCGTTCCGGGCCGACGTACTCGCTTCCGGCGGTCTCGACGACCGAACCTCCAGCAACGGGTACCTGTCCCGGGCCGAGCAACTCATGGCCGAAGCAGTCGGCGCCGAACAGGCCTTCTTCTCGACCTGCGGCAGTTCGCTCTCGGTCAAGGCCGCGATGATGGCCGTGGCGGGAAACGATCCCGGCGGCTTGTTGCTCGGGCGCGATTCCCACAAATCGGTCGTTGCGGGATTGATCTTCAGCGGCGTCGTTCCCCGGTGGATCACCCCGCAGTGGGACGAGGATATGCACTTCTCCCATCCGCCTTCACCCGAACAGGTGCGGCAGACATGGGAGGAATACCCGGATGCCGCCGGAGCCCTGATCGTCAGCCCCAGCCCGTACGGCACATGCGCGGACATCGAGGGCATCGCCGCGGTATGCCACGAACGAGGCAAACCGCTGATCGTCGACGAGGCGTGGGGGGGCACATCTGCCCTTCCACGACGACTTGCCGACGTGGGCCATGGATGCCGGGGCGGACGTGTGCGTGGTGAGCGTCCACAAGACAGGTTCGGGCTTCGAGCAGGGTTCGGTGTACCACGTGCAGGGAGACCTGGTCGACGGCGCACACCTGTCCGCCTGCGCGGATCTGCTCATGACCACGAGCCCCAATGTGATGATCTACGCCGCGATGGACGGCTGGCGACGGCAGATGGTCGAGCACGGCACCGAACTACTCGGGAGCGCACTCGACCTCGCCCGTCGCACGCGGGACCGGATCGCCGCACTCGACGGACTCGATGTCCTCGAAGGCCGCCTGCTCGGTGACCAGGCCTCACACGACCTGGACCGGCTCCAGATTCTCGTCGACGTCGACGCGCTCGGCGCCTCGGGCTATCAATGCGCCGACTGGCTCCGCGAACATTGCCGGATAGACATGGGATTGACCGATCACCGCCGGATCCTCGCAACGATCTCGATTGCCGACGAACAGGACACGACGGACCGTCTGGTCCGTTCCCTCGAGTTGCTGGTGCAGGCAGCCGAATCCTTCGATCCCCCGCCGAAAATGTATCTGCCGGGACCCGACGAGATCCAGCTCGAGTCGGTGATGTCGCCGCGAGATGCATTCTTCGGCCGTGCGGAAATGGTCGCGGCGGACAAGGCGGCCGGCCGCATCGCCGCTGAGCAGATCACCCCGTATCCCCCGGGCATCCCAGCGGTGGTCCCCGGCGAGCGGCTCGATCGCGCAGTTGTCGACTACCTGCGCAGCGGGCCGGGCGCGGGGATGACTCTCCCCGACGCAACCGATGCGACTCTCGAAAAGCTGCGGGTGGTCGTCGAGGACTGACATCGGTCCCGGAAAGACGGAATCACCTGCCCTCCGCCGCGGTCGAGCGCAGCGGTCGGGTCAGGCCGGCTGGACGGCCGCGGACAAGAACAGGGACGCGAGCATCGCAGGCGCGCGATGCACGCTGACGCAGGGGATTCCTGCCGTCCGGACGTCGTAGATGACCTTCGCCTCCGTCGGAGTACACATACCGTCGAGGACCTCCTCGGTGGCCACCGCACCCCACACATCTCCGGTCGCGGGAATGTCTCGCATCGTGAGCCACCCGTGTTCGTCCGCCCAACTCTGCACCGCGTCCCAGTGAGCGCGGGCCGCAGCATCGCACGGCGTGCCCACCAGCACCACATGTCTCTGTGGAGACGTCATTGTCACCCTCACCTTCTCGTGCCGGCCGTCTGTGTCCGGCGCTGTGTCAGAACGTCGGACACCCTCCCCGGGTATCAGTACAGATACCCGGGGAGGGTGTCCGGGTAAACCCGAGAGTGAGGTGGTGCCGGCCACGATCCGCGGTGGGAACGCCGCCGCCGCGACGTGGTCACGCCGTGGCGGACCCCGAGTCGACAAGTCGGGTCGCAAGCTCGGTGAGAGGAGTGTTGGTGTCCTGCGACAGCCGCCGCAGCATGTCGAAGGCACGCAGCGCGTCGACACCGTAGCGCTCCATGATGATGCCCTTGGCCTGGCCGATGACATCTCTGCTGGCGAGAGCGGAGGTGAGTTGTTCCTGAACACGGGCAGCCGTGATCGCCGTGGCGGCTTGTGCGGCCAGGGCGTCGACGAGGGCCTCGTCCTCGGCATCGAACGCATCCGCGACGCGGGAATGGAGATTCAACGTCCCGACTTCGTCGCGGTGGGTGTACAAGCGCACCGAGAGGCAGCTGAGGACTCCCGCGTCGACCGCGGCCGACGCGTACGCCGGCCAACGTGTCTCGGTACGCAAGTCCGCGCACCGGACGATGGGGTCGGACCTGGCAGCGTCGAGGCACGGACCCTCGCCCAGTTGGATTTGCATTGCCTCGAGCTGCGCGGCCAAAGGCGAGGTGGCAGCGGTGGATCGAAATTGTTCCCGATCGACCGAGAGGAGAATGCCGATACCGTCGGCCGCACCGATCAGTTCTGCCGCCGACGCAGCGATCCGATACAACGTGCTGTCGAGATCCTCGGGAACGAAGAACTCACGCGCCAGCACTCCGATCCGTCGGCTGATCTCCGCCGAGGTAGGAAAACCGGCCGGAGCGCCTTCGCCCCGTTCCCACCCGTCCATACTCGATAGTCTCCCACGGTGTAGCGCAGGGAGCAGGTAATGCTCCCTAGCTCCCGAATTCGCGTTCCGAAGTGTCGGTGCGCTCTTCGGCGATCCATCGGGAGAGCATGACGAGCGGAATCCCGGTGTCCTGCGAAAGTTTGATGAGCATGCCGAACGCACGGTCGGCGGGAATGCCGAATCGTTCCATCATCATGCCTTTGGCCTGGCCGATGATGTCCCGGTTCAACACTGCGGAATGCAGCTTCAGTTCGTCCCGTCCGGCTGCGATTGCGATGGCCGCGTGCGCCGCGAATGCCTCCCCGACCGCAATCGATTCGCCGCCGAAGACGTTCGGTGATGTGGCGAACAGATTCAAGGCCCCCGCGGTGCTGGCCGAGGTGTACAGCTGGAACGACAGAATGCTGCGCACCCCCGCCTCGAGCGCTTCGGGGGTGAATCGAGGCCATCGGGTCTCCGACACGAGATCGTCGCTGAGGGTGGTGAAGGCACCCATTGCGGCATCGACGCACGGTCCTTCCCTGAGCCGCTCCTGCGCACGGTCGAGTTCGACGGGCAACAGCGACGTCGGGGCATGGGATTCGAACGTGTTCTCCCCGCTGATGAGCAGGATGTCCGCGCTCTCGACGCCGGGAATCAAGTCGACCGCAGAGCCGGTGACCGTGCGCAGTACACCCTCGAGGTCGCGCTGCCCGGACAGAGATCGCGCCAGTGCTGCCAGCGAATCCACCAAGTTGTTGTCGATCGGCTCTGCCATGAGAGCGCCCTCTTCCGCATCGACCACGATGTCGCTGACGAGGCGAAAAAGTGCCCGGGCCAAGTGCCCGTGACCTCCACGCTACCCCTGATTCGTGCCCAGAGACCTGTAGCGCTGCGCGTGCTCCGGAACCCGGAGCGGACCTGTCTTGTCCGATGCGAGCGCAGCCCCTCGTGGTTCCGGGAGCTCGGTCAGGCGGAGGGGTCGCCGCCGAGTTGGGCGGGACCCGCCTCGACAATTCTGGACGCGACCTCGGCGAGCGCGATATTGCTGTCCTGGGACAGCTTGCGCAGCAGTTCGAAAGCGCGTACGGAATCGACGCCGAACCGCTCCATGATCATGCCTTTGGCCTGACCGATGATGTCGCGGCTCGCCAGTGCCGACGAGAAGTTCTGGTGGTCACGTGCGGCACTCAACGCCATTGCTGCCTGTGCGGCCAGCACCTCGGTGATCGCCTCCGCGTCCGTGTCGAAAGCATTCGGCTTGAACGAGAACAGATTCAGCGCACCCATCGAGTCCTTCTCGACGTAGAGCTGGAACGACAAAGTGCTGAGCACTCCTGCCTGGACCGCTTCGCGGGAGAAACGCGGCCACCGTGTCTCGGTCCGAAGATCATCCGTCCTTACGATGAGATTCTTGTACGCAGCATCGAGGCATGGCCCCTCGCCGAGCTTCTCCTGCACGGCATCGAGTTCTTCCGGCAAAGTCGAGGTAGCGGCGTACGATTCGACCTTCCTCCTGCCGGTCACCACGAGGACGTCGGCGCAGTCGGCGTCCGGCACCAGTTCGACCGCAGCGGTGGTGACACCGCGCAACGTATCCGCGAGACTGCTGGGACGGTAGAACTCGCGTGCCAGCTTCGCCATCTGGCGACCGAGGTCCTGGGGTTCCGCCGACGCATTCATGAGTAGGTCCTTTCTTCGGCTGGAAAAGGCACACCGTACGCCGACCGTGCGGGAGGTTGCCTACACATGCCGCCAGCCGCCTGCCACCGAGGTGATGTGTCCGCCTCGCGTCGTCCGACCGCTCGGACGTCGACCACTGTGTCGATCCCGCGCCGGCCCCTTACCTTCGACCGTTGCCTTCATGAGCGGGACCTTCCATCGCGGATCAGGGGTTCCCGGGTCGGTCTCGAAGGAAACGTCCCAGTGCCGATCACGCTGTGGGAGACGACGGTGTGCATTCCGAGCGGTCCCCTTACCGCGGACGACGGGACCGGCCTCGGTGGAGGTCAGACGGTCAGCAGCACCCTGATCGCGCGGCGTTCGTCCATCGCTCGGTAGCCCTCCGCTGCCTCTATGCCGCCGGGCCCGGAAACAGTTTTCGCGGCGACGTACCTCCTCGACGCCGCTCTCGGGACGCTCGGGGTCGTCACCGGCATGATCAGTGGAGTCACCGTGCGCGGTCCCGGCGGCGCCCGTCCAGCCACGCGGACGACCCCCGAAGCGGCGGTGCTCCAGCGCATCCTCGCCGAGTTCCGGGAGCAGGACGTGGGCGCGGTGCCGATGGAAGTGTCGTCTCACGCCATCCCCAAGGCCTCGTGGACGGCGTGTGGTTCCGCACCGTTGCGTTCACCAACCTCGGACCCGATCATCTGGACTTCCACGGAACGATGGACCGCTACTTCGCCGCCAAAGCCGCCCTGTTCACCCCGGACCGCGCAAAGGCCGCCGTCGTCAATCGCGACGACGAATACGCGAGGCGATTGGCGGCGACCGCGAGGATACCGGTGTGGACCCACTCGACGAACGACACGCATGCGGATCTGTACGCCGACGAAATACGTTGCGGTGCCGACGGAACCGACTTTTCTCTGCACACACCCGACGGGTATGCCCGAGTCCGCCTTTCCCTTCTCGGACCGCACCAGGTGGGTAACGCGTTGACCGCTCTCACGTCGCTCGCCGCCACCGGTGCCGACGTACTGGGTGCGGCGGCGGGCCTCGAGACTCTGCACGGCGTCCCCGGGCCGCCTCGACGCCGGCCAGGATTTCCTCGCCCTCGTGGACTACATGCACAACACGTCGGGCCGGAAAGAGTTGTTGCCGTTTCTGCGCTCGCTGACGGCCGGCGGGCTGTTCATCCTCGTGATCGGCGCGACCGGCGACCGGGATCCGAGCAAACGGTTCCCGCTCGGGCACACTGCCGCCGCGTACGCAGACGTCGTCGTCACCGACGAGAGTCCCTTCTCGGAGAATCCGCAGCGCCTCAGGGCCGAGGTTGCCGAGGGGGCTCGCGAAGCCGGGAGAGCCGAGGCCGTCGTCGAACCGGATCGCCGCCGAGCCTTCGACCTCGCGGTCTCGTACGCCACCGGCGGGGACGTCCTCGTCGTCGCCGGCCGCGGCAGCCAACTTCACCAGACCTTCGGCCACACGACGAAGAAGTTCGACGACCGCCGTCAACTGCGGGCAGCACTACAGCGCGCTGCAGACGTCGAACCCCACGGCTCGATCTGATCCGGTGACGAGCAAGCGCCGACTGCTATCCGGCGTCCGGTACCGGCACTCCAGCCTGCCTGCGCGGTTGTAACTGGGTGGCGCTCGCCAGTCCGATGACGAGGAATCCCGCCGCGAAGAACAACGACCACCTGGTGGCGTCCGCGAAACCTTCCGACAGGGCCTCGGCGGTCTCGGGACCGGCCGGACCGAGACGGCCGTCGTCGCCCTGATCGCGGATGATCGGAATGGTGCTGCCTGCCGAGTCCCGGGTGCTGTCGACCAAGCCGGACTGCACCTGCGCCGGTAGAGGACTCGATTCGAGGCGGTCGGTGAGGCTGTGCGCCAAGCCGAGCGAGAGCACGGTCCCGAGGATGGCCGTGCCCAGGGCTGCGCCGAGCTGCCGGGAGGTGCTCTGAATGGCAGACCCCTCCCCCGACTCCGCTGTCGGGATATCGACCAGCACGGTTCCGGTGAGCTGGGCGGACGCGAGGCCCAAGCCCATGCCGTAGATCGCGAGCAGCAGCGCGAGCAGGACGGAGCTCGCCGACGGGCGGAGGTACAGCGCGAAGGCGAGCACCCCGATCACTTCCAGCGTCAGACCCAGCATGACGGTACGGGGAGCTCCGAGTTTCCCGGTGACGAAGCGCGCCGAAGCCCCGGAAGCGAACGCGCCCAGCGCCATTACTGCCAGCACATAGCCGGCGCCGAGGGTACTGAGTCCGTAGGCGTTCACGAGGAACAGCGGTAGCACCAGCAGGAGCCCGAATTCTCCGATCGCCACCGTCATCGCGGTGGTGTTTCCCCAGCTGAAGGTGCGGATCCGGAACAGGGTCAGGTCGAGGATTGCGGACCGCCGGAGGCCGGCACGGTGTCGCTCCCACATCACGAACGCCCCGAGGGTGACAACTCCCACCACAGCGACAACCGGGGTCGCCGAGATCGGCGCGGTCTCCGGCCACGTCACCCCGAAGACCCTCAGATCGGCGATCGGTTTCCACCAGCCGATCTTCTGCCCCTCGATGAGGGCGAACACCAGCGCGCCGAACCCGATCGCACTCAGAATCGGCCCCAGGACATCGAGTCCGGGAACCGTGGTCTTCGACCGGGTCTCGGGCACGAACAGCACCGCTCCGATGATGACGAGGATGCCGATCGGCACATTCACGAGGAAGATCCACGGCCAGGTGAACGAGGTCGTCAGCCAACCTCCCAGCAACGGACCGACGGCTGCCATCCCCGAGATCACCGCACCCCACACGCCGAACGCGACTGCTCGGTCCCTGCCGCGGAAGGTGGCGTTGACCGTCGAAAGTGTGCAGGGAAGAACGAGGGCACCTCCGATGCCCTGAACGACGCGGGCAGAGATCAACGTGGTGGAACTGTCCGACGCCGCTGCGGCCAGGCTTCCGCAGATGAACACGAGCACCCCGATGATGAACAGCATTCGGCGACCGGCTCGGTCGCCGAGCCTTCCCGTCGTGAGCAACAATGCCGCGAACACGACCGAATAGATGCTGTTGATCCACTGCGCGTCGGTCAGATCCAGGTTCAGGTCGTCGATGATGACCGGGAGGGAGACGTTGACAATCGTGCCGTCGACGACGATCAACGACAGTCCCAGGGCCAGGACGCCGAGTCCGATCCACTTCCGGCGGCCCACGTCGACTTCAGGATCAGGGGTTTCCATCGTCATCGGAGGCTTCCTTTCCCGGCTGCGGAGTTCGTCGCCCTGGACAGCACCGCACCATCGACGGAACTCAGGGAGTGAGCATCACCTTGATCGCTCGACGTTCATCCATTGCGCGGTAGCCCTCGGCTGCCTCGTCGAGAGGCAGAGTCAGATCGAATACGGCTCCTGGGTCGATGGCGCGGTTCCAGATCAGGTCGATCAACTCCGGCAGGAAGCGCCGTACCGGGGCGGGCCCGCCGTGCAGATGCACCTCGGCGAAGAACAGTTCTCCGCCGGGCAGCGATACGTCATGGGACACACCGACATACCCGACGTGCCCACCCGGCCGTGTCGAGCGGATCGCCTGCATCATCGACTCCTGGGTGCCGACGGCCTCGATCACCGAGTGCGCTCCCAGTCCGGAAGTGAGGTCCTTGATTCTCCCGACGCCCTCGTCCCCGCGCTCCTCGACGATGTCGGTGGCTCCGAACTCGCGCGCCAGCTCTTGACGATCGGCGTGGCGGCTCATGGCGATGATCCGTTCGGCGCCGAGCTGTTTCGCTGCCATGACCCCCAGTAGCCCCACTGCACCGTCACCGACGACTGCGACGGTCTTACCGGGGCCTGCCTCCGCAGCAACCGCGGCGAACCACCCGGTTCCGAGTACATCCGACGCTGCCAGGAGCGAGGGGATGAGATCCGGGTCGGGTGGGCCGGGCGTCCGGACGAGTGTGCCGTCGGCCAACGGGACGCGCGCGTACTCGGCCTGGGTGCCTATGGCACCCATCGGTACGGCGTGCACGCACCGGGACTGATAACCGGCGCGGCAGATCTCACAGGTGTTGTCGGATGCGAAGAACGAACCGACCACGAAGTCCCCGACCGCGACGTCGGCAACCGCATCGCCTATCCGGGTGACCGTTCCGACGTACTCGTGACCCATCGGCATGTGGTCGACAGGGTCTGCGCCGCGGTAGGGCCACAGATCGGAACCACAAATGCAGGTGGCGGCCAATCGGATGACGGCGTCGGTCGGCTCGAGTATCTCCGGATCCGGACGGTCCGCGATCCGCACCTCGCCGGGCCCGTCGAGAATGACTCCACGCATGAGATCTCCTTCGTCTGCCGACACGGATTCCGGTTCACCCGTTTCGGGTTCGGGGTTCCGCCCGCGTCCGAAAGGTCAACTTCGGCGATCAACGACGCGAACGTGCACTCCGTTCGGGTGCTGCTCACGCAGCCCGCGGCGTTCCCGCTACCGATCACGGCTGCACTGCTCTCCAGGTCACAGTACGGGCAATTGCCGTTCGGAAAGTGCATCCCCGACGATGCCGCCTGATCTGATGGACAGCACGACATCGGGCGATGACGGCCGCCCTCGCCGTCCGGGACATACGTGGGAGGGCTCGGCCGAAGGAGGACGTCATGCAGATCGTGCGCAGCTCGCTCGATACCGGGATAGGCCCGGAGGACTGGTTCAGCGGTGATGTCTACATAGACCCGGTGGCGGCAGCGCCGCCGCCGTCGCGAGTGTCGGCCGCTCTCGTCCACTTCATGCCCGGCGCCCGCACGCACTGGCATCTGCATCCCCTCGGCCAGACCGTCTTCGTCACGGACGGGGTCGGGTTGTGCCAGCGCCGGGGTGGCCCGGTCGAGGTGATCCGGCCCGGGGATCGCGTGTGGTTCGAAGCCGACGAGGAGCACTGGCACGGCGCCGCGCCCACCCGCCTGATGATTCACCTCGCCATCAACGAAACGGACGACGAGCACGATACGGTCCACTGGCTCGAACCTGTCACCGACGAGGAATACAACCGGGTGCCCGAAGGCGAACTCTGAACAAGCCTCAATCCTTGACTTTGATCAAACAAGGTTTCACACTTGACCGATGTTCGTCTTGACGGTCGATCAACGAGGCAGTCGCCGCGACATCGACCGCGTCTCGGGACTCCTCGCCGACCTGCGTGACCCACGATTGGTCCGTCCGTTCGACCGCACAGCCGGCGACGAAGTTCAGGCCGTCGCCGACGATCCCGGTGTGGTGGTCGACCTCGTGCTGGAACTGCTCCGGCGAGAGCGCTGGAGCATCGGAATCGGGATCGGCCCCGTCGAGACTCCCCTGCCGAAACAGACCCGCGCCGGTCGCGGACCGGCATTCGAACTCGCCCGACGTGCCGTCGAACGCGCCAAGAGTTCCATCGGGCAGGTCGCCGTGGAGGGCGACGACGCCGAGGCCGCAGCAGATGCCGACGCCGCCTTGACCTTGCTCGCGACCCTCGTCCTCCGGCGCTCCCCCCAGGGACACGAAGCCGTGGCACTCGCTCGCACCGGATCGACGCAGGCCCGGATCGCCGACGAACTCGGCATCAGCAAGCAAGCCGTGTCCCAACGCCTGGCCGCGGCCGGGTGGCAAGCCGAGATCGCAGGATGCGCGCTCGCTCACCGACTGCTGGAAAGGGCCGATCGTTGACTGTCGTCTCGCTGGTGTGCCTCGCCGTTGCCGCCCTCGCGCCCGCGCTCTCTCTCCGTCCTACGCTCCCGGCGTGGCTCGGCGCGGCAGTGACGACCACGGCGCTCGGCGGTGCAGCCCTGGCGGCCACCGCCACCGCGCCCGTGCACGGCCTCGCGCTGGCAGTGACACTCGCGCTCACCACCCTGGCCGCCGTCACCGGCGGCGGACCGGCCGTACTCGTCGCCTTCCGTGTCGCCCGACGCCAACCGGATGCCGGACCCGATCCCGCTCCCCCGCCCGGGCCGCTGCGGGGCGGACGGGTCATCGGCGTGCTCGAGCGCGGCGCCGTCGCGGTGTCGATCCTTGCCGGGTGGCCCGAAGGCATCGCGATCATCATGGCCGTCAAGGGTCTCGCGCGGTACCCGGAGCTACGCGAGCCGAACGCCTCGGAGCAGTTCATCATCGGCACGGCCACCAGTGTGCTGTGGGCGTGTGCCGCGTGTGGCGTCGGTACCGCGCTCATCACCTGATCCGCGCTCACCCGGATCCAGGGCCTCCGCATCGGGCTGGCATACTCGCTCGGACAACCGAATATGCCATCGAACTGCAGCGGGAGAGTTCCGCACACGTGCGGGCGCCGAAGGAGCAACCTCCCCGGGAATCTCTCAGGCCCCCAGACCGCCGCCGGCGAGGCTCCTCTGGAAAGCAACCCCGCGGGGTTCACCGAAGGTGTAAGTGGGTCCACGGATCCGCGAAAGCTCTCAGGTCACATGACAGAGCGGGGAACCGACCACCCGCCGGTGCGCGATGCACCCTGTCCGGAGGAAGTTCCGTGGCTCCGTCTGTCGACGCACCCTCACGCGTGCCTGTCGTTCCGCTTCTCATCGATAACCGCCCGGCCGATCAGTCGGCACATACCCGCCGAAGGCGGCTGGGTATCGCAGCGATCGTGGTCTCCGCAACGGCGATGGGCACCGCCGGGTTGTTCGGCCGCATGGCCACCCCTCCCGGCGCCGTACTCGGCGAAGCCCTCACCTTCGGCCGGATGCTCGTCGGCGGGCTGGGGATGCTGGTGATGCTGGCACTGTCGCGACGTCTCGGGAAACTGCGACGAGCCCGGCTGTCGTGGTCGGTGGTGCTCGGCGGCGTGTTCCTCGCCCTGTCCCTTGCCACCTATCTCTCCGCGACCGTGCTCACCGACCTGTCGCGCGCGGTGGTCCTGCACTATCTCGGCCCGGTTCTCGCGACCGTGTTCGCGAGGATGTTCCTCGGAGAGACGATCACTCGCCGAGATGCGGTGTCCCTTGTCGCCGCGTTCACCGGGATGCTCCTGGCCGCGGGTCTGATCGGCGGCGCGCCCGCCCCGAGTTCGGACGAGCAAGTGCTGGGTACCGTGCTCGGTGTCGTGTCGGGAGTGTTCTACGGCGCCGCGCTGCTCTGCTACCGCTATCGCTCGGATATGCCCGCAGACGTACGCAGTTTCTGGACCTTCGCATTCGGGGCGGCAGCGACCGGGCTCGTCGTGGTGGTCACCCGACCCGATCTTTCCGGAATGACCCCGGGCAACTGGGTATGGGCTATCGGGTTCTTCGTCGTCTGCGGGTTGTTCGCCTTGGGCCTGCTCGTCGTCGCCGGCTCGTATCTGCGTGCGGCCGAACTCGCCGGACTGTCCTACCTGGAAGTCGTGGTCGCTCTGCTGCTCGGTGTGGCGGTGTTCGGTGAATCCGTGTCGCTCCTCGCGGGCGTGGGCGCCGGTCTCGTCATCGTGGCGATGGCACTTCCGCTCACATCTCCTCGCCGCCGGTGACGTGCATGCGCACGCCCCGGCGGCCGGGCAGGATTACTGCCTCGGGAGTTCCTCGCCGACCTCTGTCTCCAGAGACGGAACGCGCTCTTCGGGCGCGGGGTCTGCGGCCGGCAACGCGGACGACTGGCTACCGCGCGTGACACCGGCCGGCTTCTCTCCGGAGACGACCGGGACCGCGGGGTCCACCGGCTTGCGTGCCACTGCCTCGGCTTCGGCGACCGCTTTCGCCACGACCGGGTCGGTCTTCATGTCGAACCAGTCGCTGACCTCTGCCGAGTCGTCCTCGGGACGCTGGAGGTCTTCGTCGACCGGGCTCGGCTCGAAGCGGAAGACACCGTCCTCACCGCGAGCACCGAGCGCGCCTGCGAAACCCTTGAGGGCGTCGCCGAAGTCGCTGGGCACGAGCCACACCTTGTTCGCGTCACCCTGCGCCATCTGCGGCAGCGTCTGCAAGTACTGGTACGCGAGCATCTCGGGGGTCGGCTTACCGGCCTTGATGGCTGCGAACACCTTCTCGATCGCCTTCGCCTCGCCCTGCGCCTCGAGGTACTGGGCGGCCCGATCACCCTGCGCCCGCAGGATGCGGGACTGCCGTTCCGCTTCCGCCTCGAGGATCGCGGCCTGCTTCGATCCCTCGGCCGACAGGATGCGTGCCTGCTTGTCGCCCTCTGCGGTCTTGATCGCGGCCTCGCGGTGGCCTTCGGCCGTGAGGATCGTCGCGCGCTTCTCGCGGTCCGCCTTCATCTGCTTTTCCATCGACTCCTGGATCGACGGCGGCGGATCGATGCTCTTGAGTTCGACGCGCGCGACCCGCAGACCCCAGCGGCCGGTCGCTTCGTCGAGCACGCCGCGCAACTGACCGTTGATCGAGTCACGGGAGGTGAGAGTCTCTTCGAGGGTCATACCGCCGACGACGTTGCGCAGGGTCGTCACCGTGAGCTGTTCGACGGCGGCGATGTAGTTGCTGATCTCGTACACCGCGGCTTGCGGGTTGGTGACCTGGAAGTAGACGACCGTGTCGATGCTCAGCGTCAGGTTGTCCTTGGTGATGACCGGTTGCGGCGGGAACGACACCACCCGTTCGCGCAGATCGACTTTCGCGCGGATACGGTCCACGAACGGCACCAGGAACGTCAACTGTCCCGACGCGGTTCGGAAATAGCGTCCCAGCCGCTCGATGACCGCGGCTTCTGCCTGCGGGATCAGGGCGACGGACTTCACCACCACGATCACGACGAGTACCACCAGTACGGCGAGTACGATCAGCGCTTCCATAGGTCAGACACCCCTCCATACGACGGCGGTCGCGCCGTCGATCTGCATCACGGTCACGGTTGTTCCGGGTTCGTACACTTCGGTGGCGTCCAACGGCCGGGCAGTCCACACGTCGCCGTCGATTTTCACCCGGCCCGCGTGCTCACCCACTTGCTCGACGACGAGCGCGTGCTTGCCGGGTAGCGCGTCGACGCCCGTCGTGAGCGCGGGCGGCGCGGAATAGCGGCGGCGCAGGATGGGCCGGACTCCGAGCAGCAATACCAGCGAGAACAGTGCGAACACCACGGCGTCGAGCCACACCGGCAGATCCGTTGCAGCCGAGACACCGGCGGTAGCCAGCGCCGCACCGCCGAGCATCAGCAGGACGAAGTCACCGGTGAGCGCTTCCGCCGCAGCCAGTGCCACGCCGGCGATAAGCCATATCAATGCCGCCACAGCAACCATCGAACCATAAATCGGACATTGCGGCAGAGAGCCAGTTCACAGGCTTGCCGAGCGGTTGCCGCGCACACACCCGCCGCGACGAGCACAATGCTCAGCACGTCGGCGAACCGTCCGTGCGGAGGGAACGCGACCGGGCGGGCGCCGCCGGCCCCACCCTTCCCCGAATCCGAAAGGGGCATGATGAGCACCCCCACGAGTTCACTGACCGCCGAGGACCTGGAGTTCCTCAGACGCCCCCTGCACGGATTCGTGAGCGTGGCCGCAGGACCGCTCCCGCCCCAGCCCCGACCGGTCTGGTTCGAGGCCACCGACGCGGGCACCGTCGACTTGTTCACCGCCCCCGACTCGCTGAAGATCCGCCGCCTGGGGCGCGACCCCCGCGCCTCGATCGTGGTCGCCGCACCGGTCGGGGAACGTGAACGGTGGGTGTCGATCGCGGGCCACACCACGATCGAGGCGGACGGAGCACACGAGTTGTGTTCCCGCCTGGCCGCGCGCTATTGGGATCTCGACGATCCGGTTCGTGCCGCCGATCTCGCCGGGATCCTCGCCGAAGACCAGGTCCGTATCGTCATCCATCCGGACACCGTGCGGCGGTACAGGTATTGAGCGCGCCCGAATGTGCCGTCGACCTTCGGTGCGGGGCGCTCACTCGCCGTCGACGGGTTCGGTGACAAAATCCACGAGTCGCTCGACCGCGCCGATCAGCGGGGCTTCGAGGTCCCGGAACGACGACACCGCGCCGTAGACCCGCCGCCAGCCTTCCTGCGGCGTACCCCAGCCGAGTTCACGGCACACGCCGGTTTTCCAGTCCAGGCCGCGCGGAATCGTCGGCCAGGACTCGATCCCGACGGCCTTGGGGCGCACCGCTTCCCACACGTCGATGTAGGGATGGCCGGTGACCATGACGTGCGGGCCGAGGTTCGCGGTCAGCCGCTCTTCCTTCGATCCGGTGACGAGATGGTCCGCCAGGACACCGACCCTCCGTCCCGGACCGGGACGGAACTCGGCGAGCCGCTCGGCCAGGTTGTCGAGCCCTTCGAGTTGTTCGACGACGACGCCCTCCACACGGAGGTCGTGTCCCCAGACCTGTTCGACGAGGGCCGCGTCGTGCACACCTTCGACCCAGATGCGGCTTCCGCGGGCCACGCGTGCCCGCAAGCCCTCCACTCTGGTCGACCCCGAGGCCGATCTCGCCGGGGTCTGCGCCGCCGGTCGCGGCTTGGGCCGCACCAGAGTGACAGGTGCACCGTCGATCAGAAACGCGGCAGGCCGCATCGCGAACAGACGGGTGCGGCGTTGCCCGTCCTCCAAGCGCACGAAGTCGCCGTCGTAGGTGCGTTCGATGCCGACGATCGCGCCGCACCACCCCGACGCGGCGTCTTCGACCACGAGATCCTTCTCGGCCTCGAGTTCCGGGACGGTCTTCTTCCGCTTGCGGTTGTGTCCGGCATAGATGTCGCCGTAGCTGTCGCGTGGACTCACGCCGGTCAACGTTAGGACAACGGCACCGGCGGGCGGTCGTCGCCACGCCGGAGAACAGTGCGTCCTATGCTCGTTCCGTGAGTTCCCCGAGTCAGAGCCTGACGCTGTGGGCCGGAGCATGGCTCTCCGGTCGCGCAGCGCCCGACGAGGTCATCGATGCCCTGCACGAATGGGCGCCGATGCATCTCGTCGCTGCCGCCGAGGCGGACGCGAAACACCGCGCCGGGCTGACCGGCCAGGACCCGCAGGACGGCGCCGCGGTACTGCTCACCGTGATCCGGCGGGCCGACCCCGCGGGAGGTTCGGGCATCCGACTGCTGTTGCCGTCTCCGGGCGATGTGCGCGGCCTGCCCGTCGGCATCGCCTTCTCCGCAGCAGCAACGGCTGCCGGGGAGGGTGTACTCGTCGGCGCGCCGGGAACGCCCGGACTCGGCCTGGTCCCGACCGTCGAGGGACCCGATGTACTCCGCTGGACCGTGTTCGCCGTCCCGGCGGTACCCGAACTCACCGACCTACCAGGCCTCGGCGAAGCCGAATTCACCATGCGCGAAGCGGTGCGCGACGCCGCCGCCACGCTCACCGGTATCCGCACGGTCGGCGACGACGGGCGCAGCACCGACCCGCGTGCCGAGATCGCGGCCGAGATCGCCGAGTACGCCCGTCACCGGTATCCGGACTCGATCCCGCAGCGTGCCGTGCGGATCCTCGATTCCGCCGATCAGGTCGCGGCAATTCTCACCGTCGCGGGGCGCGGCGGTGGTCTGCGTGCCGGTTCGGCGACCACGCTGGACGCCCGCGAATCCGCGCTGCGTCCCTTGTGGACCGCGGTGCGGCACGCGCGAGTCGGCGCAGTCGACGCCGCTCTGCGCGCGCCCCAGCACGGCTGAGTTCTCACCCCGCGCGACTGGCAGTGACCAGCAGGTAATCCCAGTCCATCGCTCCCCCACCCAGATCGTGCCGGCGCGCCAGTTCGGCAAGTTCGCCGTCGAGCGCGGCGACTCGCTCGGGATCGCCCGCGAGTGCGCGGTAGACCGCAATCGTCGGCCCGTAGTTGGTCTTGAAGAAGTCGCGGAACGCTTCGCCCGTGGGGAAACGGTCGACACGTAACGAACCGGTGCTCGCCGTCAGATCGGTCACCCGGTCCCCCAGCAGGGTCCGCACATGGTCTTCGTCGCCCCAGAGCGGGGGTGGTTGTGCCCCCGGGGGTGGTGCGGGCGCGTACGGCTTCATCGTGGCGAACATCCGGCCGATGAAACCCGCGGGCGTCCAGCTCAAGAGCCCGATCCGGCCTCCCGGACGGGTGACGCGCACGAGTTCGTCCGCCGCTACCTGGTGGTGCGGCGCGAACATCACCCCGACGCACGAGAGCGTCACGTCGGCACTCGCGTCGCCGAACGGCATCGCCTCCGCGTCCGCCTCTTCCCAGGTCACGGTGGCGCCGGCGTCCTCGGCATCGCGCCGGCCGATGTCGAACAGTTCGGGAGTCAGGTCCGTCGCCACGACGGTGGCCCCGGCCAGTGCGGCGGGAATCGCGGCGTTGCCCGAACCGGCCGCGACGTCGAGCACCCGGTCGCCCGGGCCGACCCGGCACGCGGACACGAGGATCTGTCCGAGCGACGGGATCACTCCGGACGCGACGGCCGGATAATCGCCGAGCGCCCACATGGCCCGGTGTTTCGCCTTGAGGTCGCGGTCTGCATCGAGTGCCGAGCGGGATTGCGTCATCACACATCTCCTTCAACGGAGCGTCCGATCCGTCGTCGACAGATCTCGGAGGCGCACGTCAACGGTATGAACACCCGCGGATTGCTTCCAGTTCGGAATCTGTACCGCCCGGCAGGCCTACCATTCGAAGCATGGGCTCGCCCTACCACCAATTCTGTCCCGTCGCGAAAGCGATGGAACTCTTCGACGAGCGGTGGACACTTCTGCTGGTGCGCGAATTGGTGCTCGGCAGCGAGCGATTCAACGACCTCCGCCGCGGACTCCCCCGGATGTCGCCGTCGTTGCTGTCCACCCGCCTGCACCAGTTGACGGTCGCGGGGATCGTGCAACGGACCGTCGACGGTTCGGAGGTCCGTTACGTGCTCACACCCGCCGGACGTGATCTGGAACCGGTGGTGTCCGCGCTCGGCACGTGGGGATCGCGGTGGACGGGCCGGCTCGGCGACGAAGACCTCGACCCCAAGCTGCTGATGTGGGATATGCACCGCAACGTCGACCACTCCGCGATCGAGGAGACTCGGGTGGTCGTGGAGTTCGTCTTCACCGGCGCCCCACGCGGGTCGCGGCGGTGGTGGCTGGTCATCGTTCCCGGAGAGGTCGACGTCTGCGACACCGATCCGGGCTTCGAGGTCTCCGTCACGGTCACGGCTGGGCTGCGGGATCTGACCGAAATCTGGCGCGGAGAAAACGACTGGCCCGAGGCGCTGCGGACCGGAGCCGTGGTGGTGGAGGGCCCGGTGGGGCTGCGGCGGTCCCTCCCGAGCTGGTTCGTCTCTCCCCTGGCCGGGGCGAATCGCAGTGGTGAGCCGGCGCTCTGAGCCGTGAGTGCTCAGTCCTCCGCTGTGGGCGCCGGCCGAGAGGGCCGCGCCGGGGGTTCGCAGCACCGGACTGCGCACAGCGTGCCGTTGCACCCCACTCCGAACTCCGGTTCCGTTCCGCGCCGGCGCGGCGATGCCGTACCGAGGCGTTCCTGCACGAGCTCACGGACCATCTGCGCGAAACGGGGATCGGTCCCGGCCGTCGCCGCGCGCACGAACTCCATGCCGAGTTCGGCCGCACGGTCCCGGGCTTCGGTGTCGAGATCCCAGACCACCTCGAGGTGGTCGGAGATGAATCCGACCGGAACCACGATCACCGAGGTCACTCCCCGCTCGTGGAGAGCATCGAGATGGTCGACGATGTCGGGTTCGAGCCACGGCACCCGGGGCGGGCCCGAACGCGACTGCCAGACCAGGTCGTAGTCGTCGACACCGAGCGAATCCGCGACCAGGCGCGCGGCCTCGGCCACCTGGCGGCTGTAGAGACGCCCGCCGGCGTCCGGCGGTCCACCGGTCGCATCGGCGGACGTCGGGATCGAGTGAGCGGTGAAAACGAGGCGCGCGTCCGCTGCCTCGTCGGATAGTTCGGCGCGGGACGCGCGCACGGCATCGGCGACCGCGTCGAGGAACAGCGGGTGATCGTAGAACTGCCGGATCTTCGTCAGGTCGGGGGCGTCGTCGACCGCGCTCCGCGCCCGGCGGATGTCCTCGTGATACTGCCGGCATCCCGAGTAACCGCCCCACGCCGAGGTCGCGAAGACCAGCGCGTTGCGAATTCCGTCGTCACGCATGGCCGCGACGGTGTCCTCGACCATCGGATGCCAGTTACGGTTTCCGAAGTACACCGGCAGGTCGATGCCGTGCGCCTCGAACTCGCCGCGCACGGCATCGATGAGGGCCCGGTTGAGCGCGTTGATCGGTGAGACACCCCCGAAGTGCAGGTAGTGCTGCGCAACGTCGTCGAGACGTTCCGGCGGGATCCCCCGGCCCCGGGTGACGTTCTCGAGGAACGGCCGGACATCGTCCGGGCCTTCGGGGCCGCCGAACGACAGCACCAGCAGCGCGTCGAACGATTCGGGGGTGCTCACCATGGGAGTGCTCTCCTGACCTGTCAGGCGCCGAGGCCGACCTGTGAGTGGAAACCACCGTCGACGTACACGATCGACCCGGTGGTACCGGGCAACCAATCGGACAGTACCGCGCACACGGTCTTCGCGACCGGAGTCGGGTCTTCGACGTCCCATCCGATCGGGGACGCGGCGGACCAGCCTTCGTTGAGCCGGTTCATCTCGGCTCCCGGTCCGGTGGCATCCCCGGCGATCGCCTTCGCCGCAAGGGTCTTGATCGGGCCGGCGGCGACGAGATTCGAGCGGATTCCGCGCGGGCCGACCTCCTTGGCGACATACCGGTTGACCGATTCGAGGGTCGCCTTGGAGACGCCCATCCAGTTGTAGAACGGCACCGCGCGTGACGGATCGAAGTCCATGCCGACGAGAGAACCGCCCTCGTTCATGACCGGCAGCACCGCCTTGGCAAGTGCACCGTACGAATACGCGGAGACCTCCAGGGCGACGGCGACGTCGCTCCACGGGGCATCGAGGAACGGGCTGCCCAGGCACGAACGCGGCGCGAAACCGATCGAATGCACGACGCCGTCGATCCCTTCGGGCGCGAGTTCACGCAGTTTGTCGGCGAGCCCGGCGAGGTGCTCGGTGTTCTGCACGTCGAGTTCGATCGCCGGCGGCACCGGCTGCGGCAGACGCTGCGCGATGCGGTCGATCAGCCGCAACCGGTCGAAGCCGGTGATGATGATCTTCGCGCCCTGTTCCTGTGCCGCTTTGGCGGTGTGGAACGCGATGGAGGCATCGGTGATGATGCCGGTGACGAGAATGGTCTTGCCCTCGAGCAGTCCGCCCATGAGTGTGTCGATCCTCCAGTGAGATTCGGATGTGGTCCGGGTGTGGCGGCGGGTCAGTGACCCATGCCCATGCCTCCGTCGACGGGGATGACAGCGCCCGAGACGTAGGCGGAGTCGTCTGAGGCGAGGAAGCTCACCACGCCCGCGACATCGTCGGGCTTGCCGAGACGCTGCATCGGGATGAATTTCTTTGCCATGTCGCGCAGATCGTCGGACAGTTCCGCGGTCATGTCCGTCTCGATGAACCCGGGTGCGACGACGTTGGCGGTGATCGAGCGTGAGCCGAGTTCGCGGGTCACCGACCGGGCGAGTCCGATCACGCCGGCCTTCGAGGCTGCGTAGTTGATCTGCCCGGCCTGGCCTGCCATACCGACAACCGAACCGAGGAAGATCATCCGTCCCCACCGTGCGCGCAGCATCGCCCGGTTGGCGCGCTTCGCGCACCGGAAGGATCCGGTGAGGTTGGCGTCGAGGACGCTGGTGAACTGGTCCTCGGTCATGCGCATCAGCAGGGTGTCGTCGGTGACGCCGGCGTTGGCGACCAGCACCTCGACAGGGCCCTGATGCTCTTCGACCTCGGTGAATGCGCGGTCGACCGACTCGGCGTCGGTGACGTCGCACACGACACCGAACAGGTCGTCGGGGACACCGGAACCGCGGTGGGTGACGGCAACCTTGTGTCCGTCGGCCTGCAGGCGGCGAGCCACCGCGAGGCCGATACCGCGGTTTCCTCCGGTGACGAGAACGGACCGGGGCGTGCCCGCGGGGCGCGTGGACGCGGCGGGGCTACTTGCGTCAGTCATGGCGACAAACCTATCTGGTGGTGGATCGCACACGGACAGGGCTCCGTGAGCGGCGACAAGAAGGGTCAGGGCAGGCGCTGGCGAAGCACCATGGCGGAGAGGAGGCCTGCGGCGACGCAGAGAGCACCGAGCATCAGCCACGGCCGGCTCGCATCGCCGCGCGTCGTTTCGAAGCCGATCTGCTCCTCGAGAGTGTTGTAGGCGTCCTCGAGTTCCTCGAGACTCGACGCGGTGAAGAAGCTGCCCCCGGACAGGTTCGCGATCTCCTTGAGAGACGGATCGTCGACAGGGACCGGGATGCGCTCGTCCTCGATCGTGACCGTTCCGGTCGCGGTGCCGAACGAGATCGTCGAGACCGGGATTCCCTTCTCGGCTGCCTGCCTCGCCGCGGTGAAACCTCCCCGCGGGTCGTCGGGGCTCTCCGGCACGGTCTGCTTTCCGTCCGAGAGCAGCACGATCCTGGCGGGCGGCGCCTGATCGCTGCCGCCGAGCACAGCGGCCAGGGTGTCGATGGACTGCATCGCAGTGAATATCGCTTCGCCGGTGGCGGTGCGCTCACTCAGTTGCAGGTGGTCGATTGCCGTCTTCGTCGCTTCCCGGTTGGTGGTCGGTGACACCAGCACCGACGCGGTACCGGAGAACGCGACGAGACCGAGGTTGATCCCGGGAGTCAGATCGTCCGCGAACTGCTTCGCCGCTTCCTGCGCGGCGGCGAGCCGGGACGGTGCGACATCGGTCGCCTCCATCGACAGCGACACGTCGATCACCGCGACGACCGTCGCGCGATTACGCGGCACCCGTTGCTCGGCCGTAGGTCCGGCGAGGGCGACCGTGAGGAAGACCAGGCCGGCCAGCAGCAGCGCGACCGGGATGTGGCGGGCACGTCCGGGCCGGTCGGGAGCGACCTTCTCGAGAAGTTCGAAGTTGGTGAACCGCAGCGTGTGAGAGAGCCTGCGGCGCTGCACCAGCACGTAGCCGACGCCGAGGGCGGCAACCACGACCAGGAACAGCAACCACCACGGTGAGGTGAAACCGGAAATGCTCACCGGCCCACCCTCCCCACGCCGCCGGCTGCGTAACTGTGCCGGCGAGCCGCGACGAAACGAACCACGTCGCTGATCCAGTCCCGGTCGGTCCGCAAACTCAGCATCGGGGCCCCGCAACTGCGCATCGCCTGCTGCACGGCAGCGCGATGCTCCGCGGCAGCCTGGGCGTAGTCGGCGCGAAGCTGCGGTGTCGTCGTGAACTCACGGGTGCGTCCGGTTTCGGGATCGTGCAGGACGACGTCTCCCAGGTCGGGCAGTTCCAGGTCGCGGCGGTCCAGCACCTCGACTGCCAGCAGGTCGTGCCGGCCGGAGAGGGCACGCAACGACCGCTGCCAGTCGAGCGGTCCCAGGAAGTCGCTGATCACGACGGCAAGACCGCGCCGGCGCTGGGGCCGCCGCAGCGCCTCGACGACACCGCGCAGATCACCGCGGGTCCCGTCCGGTGGGTGCGGGATGGTCGCGATGGTGCGCAGCATGGATTGGGCGTGGGCCCGTCCCCCGCGCGCGGGAATCCGCACCGTGTCGCGGCCGGTGGACACCACGGCGCCGATCCGGTTGCCGCCGCCGATCGTCAGATGCGCGATCGCCGCGACCGCTGCGACGACCAGATCGCGCTTCTCGCACGCGGCCGTGCCGAAATCGAGGCTCGCGGACAGATCGACCGCGAGCCAGGTCTCGAGTTCGCGATCCGCGACGGTCTGCCGCACGTGCGGATGGGTGGTGCGGGCGGTGACCGACCAATCCATCTGGCGTACGTCGTCGCCCGGCTGGTACTCCCGGGCATCGCCCGGTTCGGACCCGGGTCCGGGAATCAGGCCCAGGTGATCACCGTGCAGGACACCGTCGAGCCGGCGCCGGACGGTCAGTTCCAGGGTGCGCAGCGCAGCAGTCAATGCGGGGTCGCGCAGCTCGCCGGAACGGAACGTGGGTGGCGACCCGTCGCGGGCGGGTTCGCTCACCGTTGCCCTGCACCTCCGTGCGGTCCGGGCGCGGGCACCACAGGAGCACCGGGACGCACCGCCGCGGGGGGACCCGCCGGCACGGGTGCCGTGGCCTGGGGCGCGACCTGCGGCAGACCGACCGTCTGGAGGATCTCGGCGATGATCCGGTCCGGTGAGACGTCGTCGGCCAGCGCGTCGTACGACAACACCAAGCGGTGACGCAGCACGTCGGGGATCACGTCGATGATGTCCTGCGGGATCACGTAGTCGCGCCCGCGGACGAGAGCGAGCGCGCGGGCTGCGGAGATGATGCCGAGGGTGGCACGCGGAGAGGCGCCGTAGGCGATCCATCCCTGCACGTCGTGCAGACCCAGTTCGGCCGGCGAGCGCGTCGCGAAGATGACCCGCACCACGTAGTCGACGAGCGCATGGTGCACGAACACGCGACTGGCGATCTTCTGCAGTCGCAGCAGTTCCTCCCGGGAGAGCACCTGCTTCGGTTCCGGAGCCGCGACTCCCATCCGGTAGACGATCTCGCGTTCTTCCTCGACCGAGGGGTAGTCGACGAGGACCTTGAACAGGAACCGGTCTCGCTGCGCCTCGGGCAGCGGGTAGACGCCTTCGTTCTCGATGGGGTTCTGCGTCGCCATGACCAGGAACGGGTCGGGCATCGGGAACGTCTTGCCACCGATGGTGACGTGCCGTTCCGCCATCACTTCGAGCAGCGCCGACTGCACCTTCGCCGGGGCGCGGTTGATCTCGTCGGCGAGCACGAAGTTCGCCACCACCGGGCCGAGTTCGGTGTCGAACTCTTCGCGGCCCTGCCGGTAGATCCGGGTTCCGACGAGGTCGGTGGGTACCAGGTCGGGAGTGAACTGGACGCGGGAGAAGGATCCACCGACAACTTTGGCGAACGTCTCGACCGCGAGGGTCTTCGCGACACCCGGCACGCCTTCGAGCAGGACGTGCCCGCGGGCGAGCACTCCGACGAGCATGCGTTCGACGAGGAGGTCCTGGCCGACGATCACTCGCTTGACCTCGTAGATGGCGCGCTCGAGAAGGCGGACGTCGTCTGCCGGGTCGTACGCCTTCTCCGGTGCGGCCACAGGCTCCTTCGACGTGGACACGGCGGGAGCGGACGCACTCGTCGCACCGGCGGACGGGCCGTTTCCGGCAACGGGAGGGTTCGCCGCGACACTGCCCCGTGTGGGAGCGCCGGCGTCCGCCCTGCCGCTGCCCGGTCCGGCCGTGCCCTGCGGCTCCACGTCGTGGCCCTGACCGGCGGCGTTGTTCGAGCCGGCCCCGCCCTTCTGTGCGCCCGCTGCCGTACCCGACGTCCCGCCCTCGCGTGAGGTCACCAAGAATCCACCGCTTTCGCCTACGTTGATCCACTGGAAATCGCCTGCTGCACCACTATGGCAGGTGTCGATTCAGTGTGCCGTAACGCCAGGCCCGCGGCGTGGGCGAGTCCCACGCCCGGACAGTGCGATCACGATCACTTCACCGTCAGGACACCATGCGCACCACATACGGTGTCATGCCGTCCCAGCGTACCGGCGAGATCATGACGTGCGAACCCGACTGCGGCGCCTCGAGCATCGTGCCGTCGCCGAGGTACAGGCCCACGTGCTGGCTCGCATTGGGGCCGTAGAAGATCATGTCGCCGCGTCTCATCTCCGACGACGGGATCTGGGTGCCCGCTGTGTACTGATATCCGGTGTAGTGCGGCAGGGAGATGCCGATACCGGCGAACGCATAGATCATCAGCCCGGAGCAGTCGAAGCCCACCTTGCCGAAATCTCCGTAACTGTCGGCGACACCGCCGTCCCGTATTCCGCGGGTCGGTCCGTTCTCGTCTCCCCCACCCCACGCATACGGCACGCCGATCTGGGACAGCCCACGGTCGATCACGGTCTCGACCGCCGCGGCGCCGGTGAGCGACGGCGTCGACCGGGTGCGCGGCGACGACCGCGGAGTCTGCGGTGTGGGCGTGCGAGGTGTCTCGGTGACTTCGTCTGCCGGGTTCACCTCGCTACCCGGGCTCGGTGTCACGTCGGGATCGAGGTCCTCGTCCGGTACGGCGGCGTTCACGGCCGTGTCGAGGGCAGGTGCGCTCTCCCCCAAGTCGGCGTGGGGGCGTCGTCCGTTGGCGAGTTCGGCTGCCCGTGCGAGCGCGGCGTCGTCGGCTGCGACCCGCTGGGCCGCCGCTGCCGCTTCCTCACGCGCCACCTCGGCGGCAGCGGCACGGGCCGCCTCCTCCGCCACGCGGCGGCGATCCCATGCCACGTACTCCGCGCGCTGACCCTCGAGACCGGCAACGTTGGAGCGCGCGAAATCCAGTTCGGCCTGGGCTCCCGCTCGTGCCTGCTCGATGCGGCTCTTTTCTGCGGCTTCCCGGTCGAGGGCATCGCGGGCGACGGCGATCGCAGCTTCCGCGTCCACCTTGCGCTGCTCGGCGGCCGCCTCTGCGGCGTCGGCCTCCTGTTTCGCGGCGCGCGCACGGGAATGGGAGTTCGCCTGTTCGGTGCGCGCGCGTTCGAGTGCGTCGAGCACCGCGTCGCGCCCGGTCGAGAGCATGCGCATCACTTGCGCGCGGTCGAGCAGGTCCTCGGGGCCGTCGGTGGTCAGGAACGCGGCGAGTGATGTCGCGTTCGATCCGCGGGTATAGCTCTCCCGCGCGAACGAGTCGAAGTCCGCCTGCGCGTGTGAGATCTGGGCGCCCGCGTCCTGGAGGGCGAGCTGGGAGGACGCCACGGCCTGCGCGGCTGCTGCCACGGCGTCCTGGGCGGAATGCAAGTCGACGAGGGCGCGGTTGACGTCCTCGCGTTTGATCGCGACCTGGGCGTCGAGTTCGGCGAGCTGCTGATCTGCGTGGGAGATGCGCACGATCAGTTCACCGATGCGGTCGATCCCGGAGTTCACGGCCGCCCCGGCCGCGTCCAGTTCCGTGTCCGACGGATTGGGCGGTGGTGGTGGCACCGCGGCCGCAGTCGACCCCACTGCGACGAGCACCGTCGTCAAGAGGCCGATTCCCGCGAGCAACCGGGAGGCGCGGACGACGTGGCCCGAACGGGTGCTGCGAAGAGAAGACCGCCGACGTCCGGCAGTGGTAGGCGATGCCGGTGCGCCGGTAGGCGACGACCGTCGCGGAATCCCCCCGTGGAAACCGAATCGTCTCACTTGCGCTCTCCCTCGGTCGTGCCGACCTGAGAAACAGTCGGGCCCGACGCCTCGGGGAGCGCACAGCAAACACCGCTCGCGGGGTCCCCGCGATCGGTCGCTGTACCGGTCTCCGGTCGCGGGCAGCGCCCCACGACTGGGCTTGTGACACACCTTCCCCAAGAGCGTCATCTGAACCGTACGACACACCAGGCGCGTCTCGCGCGACAGTTACGGATTTCGATTACGGAACGCGACCTTCGGGGCGCACTCCGGCGCCGGACATCGACACCGGAGCCGGCGAGAAGACAGGCGGCGGCGCCGTCAGGAGGTCGTGGGTGTCGTGTCCTCGGCGGGGACCTGCTCGTGTTCGGCCGCATCGGATCGGGCGGCACGCCGGATCTTCGCCCAGTACGTCGCGCCCGATGCCGCAGCGACGACGAGCACGAGCAGGATCGTCAGCATCGTCCACGGTGGCGAGGGCTCGATCACGGAATCGACGAAGTTCTTCGTCGAGACCACCGGGTTGCCGGTATAGGTGCGGTCCTCGGCGGCTTCGAGGGTGACCCGGTCCAGGCTGTCGCTGAACGTGCCCACCCACCCGGGGCTGAGGACGAGCACGGTGCCCCCGTCTTCGGCTCCGACCTCGGTGGCGAGGTCACGGAGCTGGGAGTCCATGCGCGGATCTCGATCGATCACCACGACACTCAGGTCGATCCCGTGTTCCTGCGCCCGCGCCACCTCCGCGACCAGATCGTCGACCTGTTCGGGAGGCGCGGAGACCTGGTCGTCGCTCAGGTCGGCGAGGATCGCCTCGACCGTGACACCCGGAGGGAGATCTGTGGCCGACGGCCCGGGAATTCGTAGCAGTGGCGCAGACATTTCTCTCCGGTAGTGCTGGTCGGGAGCGTGTGCGAGCCCGGCTTCGCCGCGTCGAGCAGTCGGCACAGGGAGCACACGCTCGCAGGGCAACACCGAACAGTACGCGATCGCGCGCGGGTGGCGCAGCCGCGCCGAGGTCGGCGGGCGCGTCCGATGTGGCGTCGCGCACCCCTGAGAGCGCCGTATTCTCTGTACACTCCCGGCTTTATTACAGGACAAGCGTACTGTTAGACTCTACGGTGAGACGCCACGGCGGCACCGCACAGGAAATTCCTCCTCTGTGGACGCTGTGTGCCTCGCTTCAGCCGTCGACACAGCCCCGTCGGCGGCGAGCCGAAACGACGAGTGGAGCTGACGTGAGCACCAATACTGATTCGTTCGGCGCCAAGGGGACCCTGCAGGTCGGAGATAACTCGTACGAGATCTTCCGCCTGTCGGCCGTCCCCGGCACCGAGAAACTCCCTTACTCCTTGAAGGTTCTCGCCGAGAACCTGCTGCGCACCGAAGACGGTGCCAACATCACCGCCGATCACATCCGCGCCATCGCCAACTGGGATCCCGCAGCCGATCCCAGCATCGAGATCCAGTTCACGCCTGCCCGCGTGATCATGCAGGACTTCACCGGCGTGCCGTGCGTGGTCGACCTGGCCACCATGCGCGAGGCCGTCACCACCCTCGGCGGCGACCCGAACAAGGTCAACCCGCTCTCCCCCGCCGACATGGTCATCGACCACTCGGTCATCCTCGACGTCTTCGGCCGCGCCGACGCGCTCGAGCGCAACGTCGACCTCGAGTACCAGCGCAACGGTGAGCGTTACCAGTTCCTGCGCTGGGGCCAGGGCGCGTTCGACGACTTCAAGGTCGTCCCGCCCGGCATGGGCATCGTCCACCAGGTCAACATCGAGTACCTGGCTCCGACGGTCATGACCCGCAACGGCCAGGCCTACCCCGACACCTGTGTCGGCACCGACTCGCACACCACGATGGTCAACGGACTCGGCGTCCTCGGCTGGGGCGTCGGCGGCATCGAAGCCGAGGCCGCAATGCTCGGCCAGCCGGTCTCCATGCTCATCCCGCGCGTCGTCGGCTTCAAGCTCTCGGGCGAGATCCAGCCGGGCGTGACCGCGACGGACGTCGTGCTCACCGTCACCGAGATGCTGCGTAAGCACGGTGTGGTCGGCAAGTTCGTCGAGTTCTACGGTGCCGGCGTCGCCGAGGTCCCCCTCGCGAACCGCGCCACCCTCGGCAACATGAGCCCCGAGTTCGGTTCCACCGCAGCGATTTTCCCGATCGACGGCGAAACCATCAACTACCTGCGCCTGACCGGCCGCAGCGACGAGCAGCTCGCGCTCGTCGAGGCGTACGCCAAGGAACAGGGCATGTGGCACGACGCCGACAAGGAGCCGGTCTACTCGGAGTACATCGAGCTGGACCTGAGCACCGTCGTTCCGTCGATCGCCGGCCCGAAGCGCCCGCAGGACCGCATCCTGCTCAGCGACTCGAAGCTCGCCTTCCGCCGCGACATCCGCACCTACGTGGGCGACGACCAGCCGACCGAGCACAGCCAGCTCGACGAGGCCGTCGAGGAGTCCTTCCCCGCGTCGGACCCGGCCGCTCTCTCGTTCGCCGACGACGGTGACGACACCGCGGACCGCGTGCAGTCCGCCGCCAACGGTGCCACCGGCCGGCCGTCCAAGCCGGTCACCGTCAAGACGGAGCAGGGCGAGTTCGTCCTCGATCACGGTGCCGTGGTCGTTGCGGGCATCACCTCCTGCACCAACACCTCGAACCCGTCCGTGATGCTGGGTGCAGCGCTGCTCGCCCGCAACGCGGTCGAAAAGGGCCTGGCCACGAAGCCGTGGGTCAAGACCAACATGGCGCCGGGTTCGCAGGTCGTCTCCGACTACTACGAGAAGGCGGGCCTGTGGCCCTACCTCGAGAAGCTCGGTTTCTACCTCGGTGGCTACGGCTGCACCACGTGCATCGGCAACACCGGTCCGCTGCCGGAGGAGATCTCCAAGGCGATCAACGACAACGACCTCTCGGTCACCGCGGTGCTCTCGGGTAACCGCAACTTCGAGGGTCGCATCTCGCCCGACGTGAAGATGAACTACCTCGCGTCGCCGCCGCTCGTCATCGCGTACGCGCTCGCCGGCACCATGGACTTCGACTTCGAGGCCGACGCCCTGGGCAAGGACAAGGACGGCAACGACGTCTTCCTCAAGGACATCTGGCCGTCCGCACAGGAGATCGACGACACCATCAAGTCGGCGATCAGCCAGGACATGTTCCGCAACTCCTACGCCGACATCTTCAAGGGCGACGAGCGCTGGCAGAACCTGGAGACCCCGGCGGGCGACACCTTCGCGTGGGACGAGAACTCGACCTACGTGCGGAAGCCTCCGTACTTCGACGGCATGACGATGGATCCGGCTCCGGTCACCGACATCAAGGGCGCTCGTGTGCTCGCGCTGCTCGGCGACTCGGTCACGACGGACCACATCAGCCCCGCGGGTCCGATCAAGCCGGGCACCCCGGCCGCTCAGTACCTGGACGAGCACGGCGTCGAGCGCAAGGACTACAACTCGCTCGGTTCGCGTCGCGGTAACCACGAGGTGATGATCCGCGGCACGTTCGCGAACATCCGCCTGAAGAACCAGCTGCTCGACGGTGTGTCCGGTGGCTACACCCGCGACTTCACCCAGGACGGTGCACCGCAGGCGTTCATCTACGACGCGTCGCAGAACTACCAGAAGGCCGGCATCCCGCTGGTCGTCCTGGGCGGCAAGGAGTACGGCTCCGGGTCGTCGCGCGACTGGGCGGCCAAGGGCACCAGCCTCCTCGGCGTCAAGGCCGTCATCACCGAGTCCTTCGAGCGCATCCACCGCTCGAACCTCATCGGTATGGGCGTCGTCCCGCTGCAGTTCCCCGCCGGGGAGTCTGCGGCAAGTCTCGGACTGGACGGCACCGAGGTCTTCGATATCACCGGTATCGAGGCGCTCAACGAGGGCACCACGCCGAGCACCGTGCACGTCACCGCAACGAAGGACGACGGCAGCAAGGTCGAGTTCGACGCGGTCGTGCGCATCGATACGCCGGGTGAAGCGGACTACTACCGCAACGGCGGCATCCTGCAGTACGTGCTGCGCAACATGATCCGGGGCTGACATCCCGATCGGCCGCCCACATCCGCGGGTGGCCCACGCTGTGAAGTGACGGCGGGCCCGGGACGTCTCGTCTCGGGCCCGCCGTCCACATCGGGAAAGGACGGTCGCGGTGCCCAAGGTCAGTGAGCACCACCTCGCCGCGCGCCGAAGTCAGATCCTCGACGGCGCCCGGCGTTGCTTCGCCGAATACGGCTACGACGGCGCCACCGTGCGCCGCCTCGAGGAGGCCACGGGTCTCTCCCGCGGCGCAATCTTCCACCATTTCAAAGACAAGGACGGGTTGTTCCTCGCGCTTGCGCAGGAGGACGCCAAGCGGATGGCCGACGTGGCCGCCAACGAAGGCCTGGTGCAGGTCATGCGCGACATGCTGTCCTCGCCCGACCAGTTCGACTGGCTCGGTACCCGGCTCGAGATCACGCGGCGCCTGCGGACCGATCCGGAGTTCGCCAAGGAGTGGACCCAGCACTCCGCGGAACTGACCGCTGCGACCGTCGGGCGTCTGGAACGGCAGCGCGAAGCCGGTCGCCTGCGCGACGACGTGCCCACCGAGGTTCTGGTGGGCTACCTGGACCTGGTGCTCGACGGGCTCATCGCCCGCCTCGCCTCCGGGCATGCCGAAAAGGAACTGTGCGCGGTCCTCGACCTCGTCGAAGAATCGGTGCGTCGCCGGGACTGATCCCGGCGACGTCCGTCACGCGCTCTTGTCGGCTGTTGCCCTGCGGCGATTCGGCCCACCTCGCCCGCGAAGCTGGACATCCGACTCCACCAGCACGTTGTGGACGAAACCGTAGGAACGTCCGGTTTCGTGGGCGAGGGTGCGAATGCTTGCACCTGCCTCGTAGCGGCGTTTGAGTTCCGCTTGCAATCGGTCCCGCGAATCCCCGGTGATCCGGGTTCCCTTCGCGAACGTCGTCTGGCCACGATCGGGATTTCGCACCATCGGTTCCTCCCGGCACCTCGACAAAGGTCCTGGTTCAAGGCTAAAGGACCGAAACGATCACCGAAGCGGATCGGATCGGATCATGCGAGCTGGATGAGCTCCAGGTAGTCCTGGGACCAGTGATCCTCGGTGCCGTCCGGCAGCATGATGACCCGTTCCGGGTTGAGAGCCTCGGCCGCGCCGGGATCGTGTGTCACGAGCACGACCGCCCCCTCGTAGCTGCGGAGCGCGTCGAGCACCTGCTCACGGGAGACGGGGTCGAGGTTGTTGGTCGGCTCGTCGAGGAGCAGCACGTTCGCTGCCGACGACACCAGACCCGCAAGCGCAAGCCGGGTCTTCTCGCCGCCGGACAGCGTGCCGGCCGGCTGATCGAGTTGCGGCCCGGTGAACATGAACGCACCGAGCAGACCGCGCAGATCCTGTTCACCCGCGTCGGGCGCGGCGTGGCGGATGTTCTCCCACACCGACGCCGAGTCGTCGATCGTGTCGTGCTCCTGAGCGAAGTAACCCACCTTGAGCCCGTGACCCGGCACGAGTTCGCCGAGATCGGGCTTCTCCGTCCCGGCGAGCAGACGCAGAAGCGTGGTCTTACCGGCGCCGTTGAGACCGAGGATCACCACGCGGGTGCCCCGGTCGATGGCGAGGTCGACACCCGTGAAGATCTCGAGCGACCCATAGACCTTGGTCAGGTTCTTCGCCATGAGCGGGGTCTTGCCGCACGCGGCAGGCGTGGGGAACCGGATCTTCGCGACCTTGTCCGCGACCCGCACGTCGTCGAGATCGTTGAGAAGCTTGTCGGCGCGCTTGGCCATGTTCTGCGCGGCGGTGGCCTTGGTGGCCTTCGCTCCGAGCTTGGCAGCCTGCTTGTGCAGGGCCGACGCCTTCTTCTCCGCGTTGGCGCGCTCCCGGCGCCGACGCTGTTCATCGGTAGCGCGGGCGTCGAGGTACTTCTTCCAATCCATGTTGTAGATGTCGGCTTCGCCGCGCACCGCGTCGAGGAACCAGACTTTGTTGACGACATCGGCGAGCAGATCCACGTCGTGGCTGATCACGATCAGGCCGCCGTCGTGGCTCTGCAGGAAGCCTCGCAACCAGGTGATGGAGTCGGCGTCGAGGTGGTTCGTCGGCTCGTCCAGCAGCAGGGTCGTGTTCGACTTGCCGCCCGAGCCGTCGGACGCCGCGAACAGGATGCGCGCGAGTTCCACGCGGCGGCGCTGGCCACCGGAGAGCGTGTGCAGGGCCTGGCCGAGGACGCGGTCGGGCAATCCGAGGCTGTTGCAGATGCGGGCCGCCTCCGACTCGGCCACGTATCCGCCGAGCGTCGAGAAGCGTTCCTCGAGAGATCCGTACTTCCGGACGGCACGGTCGCGGATCTTCTCGTCGACCGATTCCGCCATCAGTGCCTGTTGCTTCTCCATGCCCCGCAACAGTTCGTCGAGTCCTCGAGCGGACAGCACCCGGTCCTTCGCGAGGACGTCGAGGTTGCCCTCCTTGGGGTCCTGCGGGAGGTAACCCACTTCCCCGGATCGGATCACGGTGCCGGCATACGGCTCGCCTTCGCCCGCGAGGATCCGCAGCGTGGTGGTCTTGCCCGCGCCGTTGCGCCCCACCAGACCGATCCGATCGCCGGCCTGCACCCGCAGCGCCGACCCGGGCGCGGAGAGCAGGGTCCGCACACCTGCGCGGACTTCGAGATCGGTAGCGGTGATCACAGGCAAGAACTCCTAGACGACGACGGGGTGGGTGCCATGAACCGCGAGGCGGGGCACACGAACTACCCAGTTTACCCTGTTCGTCCGCGTTCCCAGCCGTGAGATGCACTACTACGCACGCGCGAACGCCGCTGCGGATGCCGCGTCCGGGCGCGCTTCGGCAGACTGCGCCGGCGCCCGCCTACTCTGTGGTCGTGCCTGTCTCCTCCCCCACCGACGTGCTGGTCGCCGGACTCGGTCCCGCGGGGCGGGCAGTCGCCGCCCGCGCCGCCCGCGCCGGTCTCGACGTGATCGCCGTGGATCCCCAACCGTCGCGGCGGTGGACGGCGACATACGGGGCGTGGCGGGACGAACTCCCGTCGTGGCTGCCGGAGCGCGTCACCGCGGCGGAGGTCGCCACCCCTGCGGTATGGGCCTCGACGCTCCACGAGTTGACCCGGCCGTACCGGATCCTCGACACAGCCCGGCTCCAGGACTGCCTCGATCTCGAGGAGGTGTCCGTGGTGCGCGGGCGGGTGGACACGATCGACGCGCACAGCGCGGTCCTGAGCACCGGCGACCGGATTCGCGCCCGGTACGTGATCGACGCGCGGGGGGTGCCCGCAGGCCCGGATCGCGCCGCGCAAACCGCCTTCGGGCGGGTGCTCGACGACGCCACCGCCGCATCCGCCCTGGAAGGGCAGCAGGCCTGGTTCATGGATTGGCGGCGCGACAACGGCACCGACTCCTCCGATGTCCCGTCGTTCCTGTACGCGATGCCGCTGGGCGGCGGGCTCGCCCTCCTCGAGGAAACCTGCCTGGTGGGGCGGCCGCCTCTGACGCTCCCGGAGTTGCAGCGACGACTCGACGTCCGGCTGGCGGCGCGGGGCATCGCGACCGGGGACCCGGAACGGACCGAGAAGGTGCGGTTCGCTGTGGAAGGCATCCGTAGCGAGCGCGGGGTGGTCGGATTCGGCGCGCGGGGCGGACTCATGCACCCCGCGACCGGCTATGCCGTCGCGACGGCCCTCTCCACGGCGGACGCCCTCGTCGCCTCCGTGCTCGCCGGGTCCGATCCGCGGCAGGTGCTGTGGCCGGCGTCCGCCCGTGGTGTCGCCGCGCTGCGTGGCCTGGGGCTTCGTGTGCTGCTCCGGCTCGACGCGCAGTCCGCCGCAGCCTTCTTCGACGAGTTCTTCGGTCTGCCCACCGAGCAACAGCGGGCCTACCTCTCCGGCCGCACCGATCTCACGGCCGTCGCCGGCACGATGTGGACGCTCTTCCGACGTCTGCCGGGACCCCTGCGCGGCGCTGTTCTGCGCTCGGCGTGGTGACGCACGTCTCTGCGACACCCGGACCGATTTCGGCTTCTTTTCAGCGCATGTCCGGATCGTCGATCATGATGGAGAGATGCGGTCGATTTGGAAAGGTGCCATCGCGTTCGGCCTCGTCAACGTGCCGGTCAAAGTGTATTCGGCAACCGAGTCCCACGACATCAAGTTCCACCAGGTGCACGCCAAGGACGGCGGACGCATCAAGTACCAGCGTGTGTGTTCCGAATGCGGGGAAGTAGTCCCGTTCCAGGAGATCGACAAGGCGTACGACTCCGACAACGGTGAGCGGGTCGTCCTGACCGACGAGGACTTCGAGAAGCTGCCCGCAGCGGAGAAACACGAGATCCCGGTGCTGGAATTCGTGCCGTCCGAGCAGATCGACCCGATGCTCTTCGAGAAGTCGTACTATCTCGAACCGGATTCCACGTCGCCGAAGGCGTATGCCCTGCTGGCCGCGACCCTCGACCAGAGCGACCGGATCGCGCTGGTGCATTTCACCCTGCGGCAGCGCACCCGACTCGCCGCGCTGCGCAACCGGGACGGACTGCTGGTGTTGCAGACGCTCCTGTGGCCGGACGAGGTCCGCGCCGCCGAGTTCCCGTCGCTCGACGGGGTCGAGAAACCGAAGCCGCGAGAACTGGCGATGGCGGAGACACTCGTCGAGTCGATGTCGGGCGATTTCGATCCCACCGAGTTCACCGACGAATACCAGGTCGAACTGCGGGCCCTGATCGACGACGCCCTCGCGCGTGGCGGCGAGAAAGTGTTCCAGGTCGCCGAGCCGGACTCCGGCGGTGAGGACGCCGAAGTGCTCGATCTTGTTGCCGCGCTCCAGCGCAGCGTCGAGGCCGCGGGCACGGGGTCCGGTCGCACGTCCGGTAGGGCGTCGGAGGAAAAGTCGTCCGGGTCGTCCTCTGCGAAGAAGACCACCGCGAAGAAGACAGCAGCCAAGAAAACACCGGCCAAGAACGCCGGCGGCAAGGACTCGTCGAGCGACGGGTCTGCGGCGAAGAAGACGACCGCAAAGAAAACACCGGCGAAGAAGACTGCCGCCAAGAAGTCCCCGGCGAAGAAGAGCAGCGAACGCAAAGGCGCGTGACGCCGCGGGTCCTGCGACGGCCGCCCTCGTCGGTTCAGTCCATGGACTCCCCGAGGCGGTGCAGCAGGACGGTGAGTTCGCGAATGTCCGCGGTCTCCCACCCCGACAGCCGCTGACGCCACAGTTCGGTCTCGTCGCCCAGGATCTCGTCGAGTTTGCGTCGGCAGTCCGGGTCGAGTGCCACCAGGCGGGCACGCGCGTCGTCCGGGTCGGGGATGCGTTCGACCAGCCCGAGGCGTGCAGCGCTGTCGATGCGGCGGGTGAGCGTCGATTTCTCGATCGCCAACTCTGCGAGCAGATCCGACATCGCGACCGCGTCGGCACGGCGCAGCATCAGCAACATCGGGTAGCAGACCGGGTCCAGCTTCGGGTGCACCGCGCGGGCCCGCTCGGCGATCAGCCTTCGGAAACGCCGTACCACCGCGATCATCTCGTGCTCGAGCGCGACGACGGGATCGGCGGCTACCTCGGCGCCCGGTCCGGGCTCGACGGCCCCGCCCGGTCCGGGCTCGACGGCCCCGCCCGGTCCGGGCGGGACGCTACCGCCGTCCTCGTCTGCTCGGATATCCGTGTCGGTCACGAAGATCCGCAACTGTCACACGGTGAAGCCGAGCGCGCGCAGCTGCTCGCGACCGTCATCGGTGATCTTGTCGGGGCCCCACGGCGGCATCCACACCCAGTTGATGCGGAGGTCGGGGCACAGGCCGCTGCGCACGAGCGCATTGCGTGCCTGGTCCTCGATCACATCGGTGAGCGGGCACGCGGCCGAGGTGAGAGTCATGTCGACCGTGACGGCGTCTTCGGACTCGGAGATGCCGTACACCAGCCCGAGGTCGACCACGTTGATGCCGAGTTCCGGGTCGACGACATCGCGCATCGCCTCTTCGAGCTCGTCGAGCCGGACCGGATCCAGCGGTGGCACCGTGTCGGCGACCAGCGTCGTGGTGTCTCCGCTGGTGTCGTCGGATGCGGGTGTTGTGGCGCTCTCGGGGTTCGAGGTGCCGGGGGCGGGTTCTGTCATCGGTTCTGTCCTCCGCTCGAAACGGTGTCGGCGTCGCCGGTCCCGAGGCCGGCAGCGTCGCTGCTCCGGTCCACGATCTGCGCGACGGCGTCCTTGAAAGCCATCCAGCCCAGCAGTGCGCACTTGACGCGTGCCGGGTACTTCGACACACCGGCGAAGGCTATGCCGTCACCGAGCACGTCCTCGTCACCTTCGACGGTGCCTCGGCTACCCACCATCTCGACGAAGCTGTCGACCGTCGCGAGTGCGTCGGCGACGGGCATCCCGATCACCTGATCGGTGAGAACCGAGGTGGCGGCCTGGCTGATGGAACAGCCCTGACCGTCGTACGACACGTCGGCCACAGCACCGCCGTCGAGATGCACGCGCAGTGTCACCTCGTCGCCGCACGTCGGATTGACGTGGTGCACCTCTGCGCCGTACGGCTCTCGCAACCCGCGGTGGTGCGGGCGCTTGTAATGGTCCAGGATGACCTCCTGGTACATCTGCTCCATCCGCATCAGCCACGCTCCCCGAAGAATTCCTGGGCGCGCCGCACGGCTGCGCCGAGCGCCCGAACCTCGTCGAGCGTGTTGTACACCGCGAACGACGCGCGAGCGGTCGCCGCGACCCCGAAGCGGCGGTGCAACGGCCACGCGCAGTGGTGACCCACCCGGATCTCCACGCCCTCGTCGTCGAGGATCTGCCCGAGATCGTGGGCGTGGATGCCGTCGACGACGAACGACACTGCGCCGCCACGCTGCTCGGCGGTGGTGGGCCCGATGATGCGCACGCCGGCGATGTCACCGAGTTCGGTGAGCGCCGCGGCGGTCAACTCGTGCTCGTGGGCTGCCACCGCGTCCATGCCGATGTCCTGCAGGTACCGCACTGCGGCACCGAGCCCGACGGCCTGCGACGACATGGGCGAGCCGGCCTCGAATCGCTGCGGGGGTGCCGCGAACGTGGTGGCGTCCATGGTGACCGTCTCGATCATCGAGCCACCGGTGATGAACGGCGGAACGTCGGCGAGCAGGTCGCGGCGGCCGTACAGCACGCCGATCCCGGACGGGCCGAGCATCTTGTGCCCGGAGAACGCGGCGAAGTCGACGCCGAGTTCCCGGAAGTCCACCGCCGCGTGCGGCACCGACTGGCAGGCGTCGAGCACGACGAGCGCTCCGACCGTCCGTGCCCGCCGGACGATCTCCTCGACGGGTGCGACGGCGCCGGTGACGTTGGACTGATGCGAGAACGCCACCACCTTGACGGCGTCGGTGAGCTCGAGCGAGTCGAGGTCGATCCGGCCCTCGTCCGTGACGCCGTACCAGCGCAACGTCGCGCCGGTACGCCGCGCGAGTTCCTGCCAGGGCACGAGGTTCGCATGATGCTCGAGCTCGGTGACCACGATCTCGTCACCGGGGCCGAGCGCATGCGGGAAACGATCGTCGGCGAAGGCGTACGCCACCAGGTTGAGCGCCTCGGTGGCGTTCTTGGTGAACACCACCTCGTCGGCGTCGACACCGACGAAGCCGGCGATGACGGCGCGGGCACCTTCGTAGGCGTCCGTCGCTTCCTCCGACAACGCGTGCGCGCCTCGGTGGACCGCGGCGTTGCAGGTCGTGAGGAACTCACGTTCGGCGTCGAGGACCTGGACGGGCCGCTGCGACGTCGCACCCGAGTCGAGGTAGACCAGTGGCTTGTCGTCGCGCACCGTCCGCCCGAGGATCGGGAAGTCGGCCCTGATCCGGGCGACGTCGAGCGTCCGCACCGGCACCGTCATCCGATCACGCTCCCTGTGTGTCTGCGGCTGCAGCGTGGGTGAAGCGCTCGTAGCCGTTGGTCTCGAGTTCGTCGGCGAGTTCGGGGCCACCGGACTGGACGATGCGGCCACCGACGAACACATGGACGAACTGCGGCTTGATGTACCGCAGGATCCGGGTGTAGTGGGTGATCAGCAGAACGCCGCCGTGCTCACGTTCCTGGTAGCGGTTCACGCCTTCGGACACCACACGCAGGGCGTCCACGTCGAGGCCGGAGTCGGTCTCGTCGAGGATCGCGATGCGCGGCTTGATGAGTCCGAGCTGGAGAATCTCGTGGCGCTTCTTTTCGCCGCCGGAGAAACCTTCGTTGACGCTGCGCTCACCGAAAGCGGGGTCGATGTCGAGTTCGGTCATCGCTCCCTTCACTTCCTTGATCCAGTGACGGAGCTTGGGAGCCTCGCCCCGGGCCGCCGTCACGGCGGTGCGCAGGAAGTTCGACATCGAGACGCCGGGGACCTCGACGGGGTACTGCATCGCGAGGAACAGTCCGGCGCGGGCACGCTCGTCGACGGTCATCGCCAGCACGTCTTCACCGTTGAGGGTGATGCTGCCGGAGGTCACCTCGTACTTGGGGTGCCCGGCGATCGCGTACGACAGGGTGGACTTGCCGGAGCCGTTGGGCCCCATGATGGCGTGCGTCTCGCCGGAGCGGACGGTGAGGTCGACGCCCTTGAGGATGTCGATGGGCTCGGCGTTCGCATCGGTCTGGGCGACGCGAACGTGCAGGTCCTTGATCTCGAGGACGTTCTCAGGTGTGGACATCGATCAGTGGTTCCTTAAAGAAGAAGTATCGGGGTTACGGGTCGTGCGGAGCCGGTCAGACGCCGACTGCCTCGAGCTCTGCTTCGATGGCGGCCTCGAGACGCTCGCGAATCTCGGGCACCGTGATCCGCTCGAGCAGCTCGTGGAAGAAGCCGCGCACGACGAGGCGGCGCGCCTGATCTTCCGGGATACCGCGCGACCGCAGGTAGAACAGCTGCTCGTCGTCGAAACGGCCGGTCGCGGAGGCGTGGCCGGCACCGACGATCTCGCCTGTCTCGATCTCGAGGTTGGGCACCGAATCTGCGCGGGCACCGTCGGTGAGCACGAGATTGCGGTTGAGCTCGAACGTGTCGGTGCCTTCGGCCGCGGCACGGATGAGCACGTCGCCGATCCACACGGTGTGCGCGTCCGGCTTTCCCGAACCGGGATCGCCCTGCAGAGCGCCCTTGTAGACCACGTTCGACTTGCAGTTGGGCTGCGAGTGGTCGACGAGCAGACGCTGTTCGAGGTGCTGTCCGGCATCCGCGAAGTAGAGTCCGAGCAACTCGGCGTCGCCGCCGGGCCCGTCGTACTTGGTGGTCGCGGAGACGCGGACCAGATCACCGCCGAGCGCGACGGTGAAGTGACGCAGCACGGCGTCGCGGCCCAGCCGTGCGTGATGCGCGGCGACATGGACGGCGTCGTCGGCCCAGTCCTGCACCGCGACGACCTTGAGCTGCGCGCTGTCGCCGACGATGAACTCGACGTTCTCGGCGTACGTGCCGCTCCCCCGCTGGTCCACGACCACGGTGGCCCGGGCGAACGCCTCGAGGCGGACCTGCAGGTGCCCGTAGGCGACCTTGCCCTCGCCCGGCCCGGTGACCGTGACGACGACGGGATCGGCGATCTCGGTTTCGCGGCCGACGGTGACGACGGTCGCGGACTCGAACGATGAGTACGCCTGTGCGGCGACGCGGTCGAACGGGACACCGCCCTGGCCGAGTCGTGCGTCGTCGCGGCCCACGGTCTCGATCCGGACGCCGTCGACGGGAGCGACCTCGACGGTGGCGGTGCCGTCGGCGACGGCACTGCCGTCGTGCAGTCCGCGCAGGCGGCGCAGCGGCGTGAAGCGCCAGATCTCGTCGCGTCCGGAGGGAACTTCGAAAGCGTTCACGTCGAACGACGTGAACACCTCACCCTTGTTGGTTGCCGGCTTGCCGGACGGGGCGCGGTTCTCGCCGCGCACCGCGTCCTGGACACCGGTGGCGCCTGTCGGCGCACCGGTGGTGGGAATGTTCTTCGCTTCCGCAGTCATTTAGCCGACTGCCCCTTCCATCTGCAGTTCGATCAGTCGGTTGAGCTCGAGGGCGTACTCCATCGGCAGCTCCTTCGCGATGGGCTCGACGAATCCGCGAACCACCATCGCCATCGCCTCGTCCTCGTTGAGGCCGCGGCTCATGAGGTAGAACAGCTGGTCGTCGCTCACCTTGGACACGGTGGCCTCGTGACCCATGGTCACGTCGTCCTCGCGGATGTCCACGTACGGGTAGGTGTCCGAGCGGCTGATCTGGTCGACGAGCAGTGCGTCGCACTTGACGGTCGACTTGGACCCGTAGGCGCCCTTGTTGACCTGCACGAGACCGCGGTACGACGCGCGTCCGCCACCGCGGGCCACCGACTTCGACACGATGGTCGACGACGTGTGCGGAGCCAGGTGCAGCATCTTCGCGCCCGTGTCCTGGTGCTGGCCCTCACCGGCGAACGCCACGGAGAGCACCTCACCGCGGGCGTGCTCGCCCATCATCCACACTGCCGGGTACTTCATCGTCACCTTGGAACCGATGTTGCCGTCGATCCATTCCATCGAGCCGCCGGCCTCGACCTTGGTGCGCTTGGTCACCAGGTTGTAGACGTTGTTCGACCAGTTCTGGATCGTCGTGTAGCGGCAGTGGCCGCCCTTCTTGACGATGATCTCGACCACGGCGGAGTGCAGCGAGTCGGACTTGTAGATCGGCGCGGTGCAGCCCTCGACGTAGTGCACGGAGGCACCCTCGTCGACGATGATCAGGGTCCGCTCGAACTGACCCATGTTCTCGGTGTTGATCCGGAAGTACGCCTGGAGCGGGATGTCGACGTGCACACCCGGCGGAACGTAGATGAACGAGCCGCCCGACCACACCGCGGTGTTGAGCGCCGAGAACTTGTTGTCACCGGCCGGGATCACCGTGCCGAAGTACTCGCGGAACAGCTCGGGGTGCTCGCGCAGACCGGAGTCGGTGTCGAGGAAGATGACGCCCTGCTGTTCGAGGTCCTCACGGATCTGGTGATAGACGACCTCGGACTCGTACTGGGCTGCGACACCGGAGATCAGCCGCTGCTTCTCGGCCTCGGGGATGCCCAGCTTGTCGTAGGTGTTCTTGATGTCCGCGGGCAACTCGTCCCAGCTCGCGGCCTGCTTCTCGGTCGAGCGCACGAAGTACTTGATGTTGTCGAAGTCGATCCCGTCGAGATCCGACCCCCAGCCCGGCATCGGCTTCTTGTCGAAGGTGCGCAGTGCCTTGAGGCGAATGTCGAGCATCCACTCGGGCTCGCTCTTCTTGGCCGAGATGTCCCGCACGACGTGCTCGGACAGGCCTCGTTGCGCGGCAGCGCCTGCGGCGTCGGGGTCCGACCAGCCGAACTGGTAGTGACCGAGAGAATCGATCGTCTCTTCTTGCGTCAGCGGTGCGCCGGTGGACGTCTGGTCCGAGGTGACGGTCATGCGAGCTCCTTCCGGAGTCTGTGGTGTGGTCGGCGTGGGCTGCGCGCCGACTGTCATCGGGTAGTTCACGAAGTCGGGGGTGGTTCCTGCAGGCGTCAAGAGCTCGGCGGCTCCTTGGCCGGGAGGACCGGCACGTGGGTGGTGCAGAACGCGTCGCCGTTGGCGATGGTCGCGAGCCGCTGCACGTGGGTTCCGAGGATCTCCACGAACGCCTCCTCTTCCGCTTCGCACAGTTCCGGGAACTGCTCGGCCACGTGGGACACGGGGCAATGGTGCTGGCAGATCTGTACGCCCGGGCCGACCCGGCGGGTGGACGCCGCGAATCCCGATGCGGAGAAGGCTCCGGCGATCTCTTCGGCGGTTTCTTCCACGTCCTGACCGGCGGGGTCGATCCCGCTGAGGATCGACTGGACGCGCCGTCGCGCGAAGTCCTCGATTGCGGCTTCGCCGCCGATCTCACGCAGGTGGCGCATGGCGGCAGTGGCAAGATCGTCGTAGGAGTGGCCGAGCCGCGCACGGCCGACGGCCGTGAGCTGGAAGCGTCGCGCGGGTCTGCCCCTGCCGCGGCCCTGCCGGCGTGACGGTGCGGCGGCCTCGGCTTCACCCGATTCGATCAGGGCGTCGAGGTGGCGACGCACTCCTGCCGCGCTGAGTCCGAGTCGCTCCCCGATTTCGGGTGCGGTGATGGGTCCGTGTTCGACGAGAAGCTTCACCACCGCGGCGCGGGTCTGACCTTCGTGTGCATCGCGACCGGTCGCAGCAGCGCGCGCGACAGGCGCGTGACCTGTGCGTTCTGCTTGCACGTCGAGTGCGGTCGATGATTTCACAACACCAGTGTGACGGAATTCAGGAAACTGTTCCACCAAGGGTGCCCTTCCTCACCCTTCGATCCCGGAGCCGTCCGGTGCCGCGGACGCCGCCCGTTACGCTGCTCGGGTGCCGTCGAACCCACCCCTCAGTCCGAGCGAGAACCCGGTCGCGGCGGGTCGACCCGGCATCGGGCCGCGCATCCTCGACCTGACGCGACGCGCACTCGGACTCGACCGTCCGAGTCCCCGGGCCGACGTCTCCGTCGTGCTGCACGGCGACGAGACCGAGGGTCGTGGGCTCGATCCGGTCGAGACCACGCAGCTGCACCGGATCAGGCTGTTCGGTGCGACCGGCGCCGTACTGATGGCGATCGGTGCGCTCGGCGCCGGGGCGCAACCCGTCCTGCAGAATCCGGTGCAGGGAGTCCGCGGACTCGGCCTGGCCGCACGGATGCCCAGTGCGGCACTGACGGTGACGATGACGGGCATCGTGCTCGTGGTGCTCGCCTGGCTTCTGCTGGGCCGATTCGCCATCGGCCGCCGCGACCCGGACGGACAACCACGCCGGCTGACGCGCTCCCAGCTCGACCGGACGCTGTTGCTGTGGATCGTGCCGCTCGTCGTCGCACCGCCGATGTTCAGCAAGGACGTGTATTCCTATCTCGCGCAGAGCGAGATCGCCGCGCGCGGACTGGATCCGTATGCCATCGGTCCCGCCGGTGCGCTCGGAGTCGACCATGTGCTGACGCGGACGGTGCCCAACATCTGGCGCGACACCTCGGCGCCCTACGGCCCGGCATTCCTGTGGCTCGGCGAGAAGATCGCGGCACTCACCGGCGAGAACATCGTCGCCGGAATCTTCGTACACCGGCTCTTCGCGCTGGTCGGGGTCGCATTGATCGTGTGGGCGCTGCCTCGGCTGGCGCGACGCTGCGGGGTCGCGTCCGTGAGCGCACTGTGGCTCGGCGCCGCGAACCCGCTCCTGCTCTTCCACCTGGTTGCCGGCGTCCACAACGAGGCACTGATGCTCGGCCTCATGCTCACCGGCGTGGAACTGGCGCTGCGCGGCGTCTACGTCGACACCCCGGACGGCCGCGCGTACCGCAACCGCGCGACGGCCTGGATCGCCGCGGGTACCGCGCTCATCGCGCTCTCCGCCATGATCAAGTTGCCTTCACTACTCGCACTCGGTTTCGTGGGCATGGCCCTCGCGCGGAGGCGAGGCGGCGGCGTCCGCGCAGTTGTGACCACGGCGGTGATGCTCGGGATCGGCGCCGTACTGGTGATCGGCGTCGTCAGCTGGGGCAGTGGCCTGGGCCTGGGATGGACGCAGACTCTCGGCACCGCCACCGAGGTCCGCAGCTGGATGTCGATTCCGACACTGCTCGGGATGGGCACGGGGCTCGGCGGGGTCCTGCTCGGTCTCGGCGACCACACGACGGCTGTGTTGTCCATCACGCGCCCTATCGCCGCCGTGGTCGCCGCGTTCATCACGGTGCGGATGCTGCTGGCAACCCTGACGGGACGGATCCACCCCGTCGGCGCGCTCGGCGTCTCGCTCGGCGCGATCGTGCTCCTGTTCCCGGTGGTGCAGCCCTGGTACCTGCTCTGGGCGGTGATTCCCCTGGCCGCGTGGGCGACCCGCCCGATCTTCCGCATTCCCACGATCGCGTTCTCGTCGGTGGTGAGCGTGATCCTGATGCCGAACGGTGGCGAGTATCAGCCGTTCATCATCGTGCAGGCCGCCATCGCCACCATCGCGGTGGTGGGTCTGCTCATCGTCGCGACGCGCAACATCCTGCCGTGGCGGGGTGAGGAGCGCGCACCGGCGCGCCCGCCGGAAACCGCCGACGCCTAGGCTGGAACCCTGTGACCCCGAGTTCTCCCTCCGCCGCAGTGCCGGCCGTGCGCCTGGACGGCGTTGTGAAGACCTATGGGGGCGTCACCGCGGTGGACCGCCTCGACCTGACGGTCGAACGCGCCCAGGTGCTCGCCCTGCTCGGCCCGAACGGCGCCGGGAAGACGACCACCGTCGAGATGTGCGAGGGGTTCGTGACGCCCGATGCGGGCTCCGTCCGGGTGCTCGGACTCGATCCGGTCGCCGACTCCGACGCGCTGCGGCCACGGATCGGCGTGATGCTGCAAGGCGGCGGCGCCTACCCCGGGTCCCGTGCGGGCGAGATGCTCGAGCTCGTGGCCGCCTACTCGGCAGATCCCCTCGATCCGGACTGGTTGCTCCATCGTCTCGGCCTGGAGGAAGCGCGGCGTACCCCCTACCGGCGGTTGTCCGGAGGCCAGCAGCAGCGTCTCGCGCTGGCGTGCGCCCTGGTCGGCCGACCCGAACTGGTGTTCCTCGACGAGCCCACAGCCGGTCTCGACGCACAGGCCCGGCTGCTGGTCTGGGAATTGATCGACGCGTTGCGCCGCGACGGCGTGAGCGTGCTGCTGACCACGCACCTGATGGACGAAGCCGAAGAACTCGCCGACGAAATCGTGATCATCGATCACGGCAGCGTCGTGGCGGCGGGAACCCCGGAAGAAGTCATGCGCACCGGCGCGGAGGGCCAGTTGTGGGTGACGGCCCCGCCCGCTCTCGACGTGGCACCGCTGCAATCCGCGCTGACCGGCACCTGCCGGGTCCGCGAAGCACTCCCCGGCCGCTACCTGATCGAAGGTGCGGTCGAACCGTCCGTCGTCGCCGCGGCAGCGCAGTGGTGCGAGAAGCTGGGTGTGCTGGCCACCGAGATCCGGGTGGACCAGCGCAGCCTCGAGGACGTGTTCCTCGAACTGACCGGACGGGAGCTGAGAGGGTGAGCGTGACCCACGACCGACTGGCGAACAATCGATTCGCCGAGGGGACCTTCACGCCCCGTCCCACTCCGAATGCGCCGGCGAGGATGCTCGCGGCGCAGACGCGGATGGAGCTGAAACTACTGCTGCGCAACGGCGAGCAGTTGCTGCTGACGATGTTCATCCCCATCACGCTGCTGATCGGTCTCACCCTGCTGCCGATCGCCGATCTCGGTGAGGACCGTGCCGCCCGCGTTCTTCCCGCCGTGATGATGGTGGCGATCATGTCGACCGCCTTCACCGGGCAAGCGATCGCCGTCGGATTCGACCGCAGATACGGTGCATTGAAAAGAATCGGTGCGACCGCACTCCCGAAGTGGGGCATCATCGCAGGTAAAAGCGGTGCTGTCGGGATCGTAGTGGTGCTGCAATCAATTCTCCTCGGAGGAATCGGCGTCGCGCTCGGATGGCGGCCCACCGCGGTGGGACTGCTCGTCGGCGCCGTCGTGATCGCGCTCGGAACGGTGATGTTCGCGACCCTCGGACTGTTGCTCGGCGGCACGCTGCGGGCCGAGATCGTGCTCGCGCTGGCGAACATCGTCTGGTTCGTGCTCCTCGGAATCGGCAGCATCGTGCTGCTCGACGATGTCGTTCCTGACGCGCTGCTGCATGTCGTGCGCCTCGTGCCGTCGGGCGCGCTGACGCTGGCGCTCGACACCGCCGTGGCGGGCGGCGTGGACTGGCTGTCGATCGCCGTTCTGGTGGTGTGGACGGCGATCGGCGGGACCGCCGCTGTGAGATGGTTCCGGTTCACCTGATCGGCCCAGCACCCAACTACACGTTGTAGTGGACGACGCCGTAGCATCGGGGCCGTGTTGTATCGCGGCTACCTGAGCCTTGTCGACCGTCTCCCCTTGCCGTCTCTCCGGGCGCAGCGGATCATCGCGTTCCTGACGATCCTCACCCAGGGCGGCATCGCAGTGACCGGTTCCGTGGTCCGCGTGACCGCGTCCGGGCTCGGCTGCCCCACCTGGCCGCAGTGCTTCCCGGGATCGCTGGTCCCGGTCGGGGTGTCGAGCAACGTCCACACCCTGCACCAGGTCGTCGAGTTCGGAAACAGACTGCTCACGTTCGTGGTCGTCGCTGTCGCGGCGGCCATCGTCCTCGCTGTGACCCGGGCGCGCCGTCGCAAGGAAGTGATCGCGTGGGCGTGGCTCATGCCCGCCGGCACCGTGGTCCAGGCGATCCTCGGCGGAATCACCGTCCTCGCGGGCCTGGTGTGGTGGACCGTGGCGATCCACATGCTCGCCTCCATGCTGATGGTCTGGCTCGCAGTCATCCTCTACGCCAAGGTCGGAGAACCGGACGACGGGATCGTCGTGCAGGTGCTGCCCCAGCCGTTGCGCTGGCTCACCGCTCTGTCCGCCGTCGCGCTGGCGGGCGTCCTCGTCCTGGGCACCATGGTGACCGGTGCGGGACCACACGCCGGTGACAAGAGCATCGACAACCCGGTGCCTCGCCTCGACCTCGACATCACGATGCTGGTCCACCTGCACGCGGAAGCACTCGTCGGCTATCTCGCACTGCTCGTCGGCCTCGCGTTCGCCGTGTACGCCCTCCACGCCCCCGAAGCGGTCAAGACCCGACTGAAGGTCGTCCTCGCCCTCGTCGCCGCCCAGGCATGTATCGGACTCGTGCAGTTCTGGACCGACGTGCCTGCCGTGCTGGTCGTGCTGCACGTCGCCGGCGCCGGGCTGTGCACCGCCGCGACCGCCGCCGTCTGGGCCGCCGGACGGATCCGGACCACCGCACCGGTGCCCGAACCGGTCACCGTCTGACTCCTCACAGACCGTCCCCCATACAGACCTCGGGGCCGTCCACATCGTCGATGTGGACGGCCCCGAGGTCTGTGTCGGGCAGGTGTCAGGAGCGAATCGGGTGCTCGTTGCGTGCCTTCGGGAACCGCGCCTGACGGGCGACCCAGCCGGCCATCTTCTTCCAGTGCCCGGGCTGCGGATTGACGATGCTGGTCAGTTCCCGGTCCCACTCGGAGACGGTGACGTCCGGCAACGCGTCGATGACGGCGTGGGCGGTCGGCAAGTCCTTCGCGACTCGATCACCGAGCGTCCCGTCGGCGGCGACGACGGTGACCCGGACCCCGGACCGGCCGATCGGCTGCAGCACGGCCTTGCCGGAGCCGCCGTGCTCGGCGACGAAGGTGCGAATGGACGAGACGATGGCGGCCGGTGCGGCCGCGACCTCTGTTTCGGCGCTCATGAAAGCAGAATACTGTGACGGAATGCGCGCAATCGAAGTGGCACAGTTCGGAGGTCCCGACGTCCTCGTTCCGGTGGAACGTCCCGACCCGCAGCCCGGCCCCGGCGACCTGCTCGTCCGCACCGACGCCATCGGCGTGAACTTCATCGACACCTATTTCCGCACCGGTATGTACCCCACCGACCTGCCGTACGTTCCGGGCTCGGAGGGCACCGGCACGGTCGTCGCAGTCGGCGAGGGCGTCGAGGACGGGCGGATCGGCACGCGGGTGTCGTGGTGCGCGGCCCCCGGCTCGTATGCGGAACTCGTCTGCGTCCCCGAGGCCGTGGCGGTACCGGTCCCGGACGGCGTGCCCACCGAGCAGGCGGCGTCTGCGCTGCTGCAGGGCATGACCGCGCACTACCTGATCGAGTCGGTGTATCCCGCCCGGGCCGGCGACACCGTGCTCGTGCACGCGGGTGCCGGCGGCGTGGGTCTGCTGCTCACCCAGTTGGCCGCAAAGAAGGGCGTACGGGTGATCACCACCGTCTCGTCCGATGCCAAGGAAGCCCTGTCCCGCGACGCCGGTGCGGCCGAAGTCCTGCGCTACGACGACGACATCGCAGCCCGGGTCCGGGAACTCACCGGCGGTGAGGGCGTCGCCGCGGCGTACGACGGGGTCGGTGCGGCAACGTTCGAGGCGTCCCTCGCCTCGGTCCGTATCCGCGGCATGGTCGCGTTGTTCGGTGCGGCGAGCGGCCCGGTTCCGCCGTTCGACCTGCAGCGCCTCAACCCCGCGGGTTCACTGTTCGTCACCCGCCCTACCCTCGCGCACTACACACGCACCCGCGAAGAGCTGCTCTGGCGGGCGGGGGACGTGTTCGCGGCGATCGCCGACGGATCCCTGCACGTCCGTGTCGGTGCGACCTACCCGCTGGCGGACGCCGCCCGGGCGCACACGGATCTCGCTGCCCGCCGGACGACCGGCTCCGTCGTCCTGATTCCCTGAGCAACGACCGCACAACGCAAAGCCCCCGCTCCGGTGTGGAGCGGGGGCTTCGTCGTGATCAGGGGATCCGGGATCAGAAGTAGGAGCCGATCGTCGGCAGGGCCAGCACCGAGTCGACCGCGAGGCCGAGGCATACCAGCGCCAGGTAATTGTTGGACTGCAGGAACAGCTTGAGCGGCTTGACCGACGCGCCGCCCCGCACGCTGCTGTAGAGCTGGTGCGCGACGAACAGGAACCACGCTCCGGCGAGGACGGCGAACACGGCGTAGATGATGCCGGCGGCGGGCACGATCACGAGGGTCGCGATCACGGTCGCCCAGGTGTACAGGAGGATCTGCTTGGTGACGTGCTGCTCTGTCGCGATCACGGGCAGCATCGGCACGCCGGCCGCCTTGTAGTCCTCCTTGTACCGCATCGCCAGCGCCCACGTGTGCGGCGGCGTCCAGAAGAAGATGACGAGGAACAATACGACCGGTTCCCAGCTGAGCGATCCGGTGACGGCGGCCCAGCCGACCATCACGGGCATGCATCCTGCCGCGCCGCCCCAGACGACGTTCTGCCAGGTACGACGCTTGAGCACCATCGTGTAGACGAGGACGTAGAACGCGATGGTCGCGACGACCAGCAGACCCGACAGCAGGTTCGCCCGCCACCACAACCACGCGAAGGAAGCCACACCCAGCAGGACGCCGAAGACGAACGCATTGCGGGTCGGCACGGTCTGACGTGCGAGGGGACGAAGCGCGGTCCGCTTCATCACCTTGTCGATGTCGGCGTCGACCACACAGTTGAGCGAATTGGCGCTCGCCGCACCCATCCAGCCACCGAACAGGGTGCTCAGGATCAGGACGATGTCGACGTGGCCCCGGTCGGCGAACAGCATCGCGGGGATGGTTGCGACCAGCAGCAGCTCGATGACACGCGGCTTCGTGAGCGCGATGTAGGCGAGCACGGTGCCCGAGAGACGTCCCCACGCGGTGTCGGGGCGGGGAGCGCCTGGCGCTTCGGGGGCGCCGAATCCGTGTCCCTTCGGCCGTTGCCCTGCCCGCACACTGTCTCCTTGCACCACGCGAATCCGCACTTTCGCTCGCCCGTTCACGGTCGCCCGGGTCCGGACGCTCCTTCTACTACAAACGATGGTAGACGGCGGACCCGCCCCGACCGAATCGACCCGCTCCGCGGCGCGCACTACTCTTAAGGAGCGCGCGGGCCAACTTCTACCCGCAGGCACCCCGTACACCCCATGTCAGGAGAACTCTGCTCGTGTCGATCACAGACGAGATCCGCACCCTCACTCAGCCGGCGCATCCGGCCGACTGGACCGACCTGGACACCAAGGCGGTCGACACGGCCCGCGTGCTCGCCGCCGATGCGGTGCAGAAGGTCGGCAACGGGCACCCCGGCACCGCGATGAGCCTCGCTCCGCTCGCCTACACCCTCTACCAGCGCGTGATGCGTCACGACCCGACCGATCCGAAGTGGGTCGGTCGCGACCGTTTCGTGCTGTCGTGCGGCCACTCCAGCCTGACCCTGTACATCCAGCTGTACCTGTCGGGATACGGCGTCGAACTCGCCGACCTCGAGGCGCTGCGCACGTGGGGCTCGCTGACCCCGGGACACCCCGAGTACGGGCACACCGCGGGCGTCGAGATGACCACCGGACCGCTCGGCCAGGGCCTCGCGTCCGCCGTCGGTATGGCCATGGCCGCCCGTCGCGAGCGCGGCCTGTTCGATCCGGACACCGCTCCGGGTGAGAGCCCGTTCGATCACTTCGTCTACGTGATCGCTTCCGACGGTGACATCGAAGAGGGCGTCACGTCCGAGGCTTCGTCGCTCGCCGGCGTGCAGGAACTCGGCAATCTGATCGTCTTCTACGACGCCAACAAGATCTCGATCGAGCACGACACCACGATCGCGCTCGGTGAGGACGTGGCGAAGCGGTACGAGGCGTACGGCTGGCACGTGCAGACCGTCGACGGCGGCGAGAACGTCACCGGGATCCTCGAGGCCGTCGAGGCCGCCAAGGCGGTCACCGATCGTCCGTCGCTCATTTCCGTGCGCACGATCATCGGCTATCCGGCTCCGACCAAGATGAACACCGGCGACGTGCACGGCGCTGCGCTCGGCACCGACGAGGTCGCCGCCGTGAAGAAGGTGCTCGGCTTCGATCCCGAGAAGAACTTCGACGTCGATCCGGCTGTGATCGAGCACGCCCGTGGCGTCATCGAGCGCAACGCCAAGGTGCGCGAGGCGTGGCAGGCCGACTTCGACGCGTGGGCTCGGCGGGAGCCGCAGCGCAAGGAACTGTTCGACCGTCTGTTCGCGGGTGAGTTCCCGGAGGGCTGGGTCGACGCCCTGCCGCTCTACGATCCGACCGACAGCGGTCCCGCGACCCGCAAGGCGTCGGGCAATGCGCTCGCGACGCTCGGCCCGATCCTGCCGGAACTGTGGGGCGGTTCCGCCGACCTCGCCGGCAGCAACAACACCACGATCCCCGGTTCCGACTCGTTCGGTCCCGAGTCGATCTCCACCGACGAGTGGACTGCCCAGCCCTACGGCCGGACCCTGCATTTCGGTATCCGCGAGCACGCGATGGGTTCGATCCTCAACGGCATCGCGCTGCACGGCCCGACCCGCGCCTACGGCGGCACCTTCCTCGTCTTCTCCGATTACATGCGGCCCGCGGTCCGTCTCGCCGCGCTCATGCAGACACCGGCGATCTACGTGTGGACCCACGACTCGATCGGACTCGGTGAGGACGGCCCGACGCACCAGCCGATCGAGCACCTCGCCGCGCTGCGCGCGATCCCCAACCTCGCGGTGATCCGTCCGGCCGATGCCAACGAGACGTCCTTCGCATGGAAGTCGGCTCTCGAGAACAAGACGGGCCCGACCGCGCTGGCACTCACCCGCCAGAACGTGCCGGTTCTCGAAGGAACCCGGGAGAAGGCCGCCGAGGGTGTCGCCCGCGGCGCATACGTGCTCGTCGAAGCGTCCACCGGAACCCCCGAGGTCGTGCTGCTCGCAACCGGTTCGGAGGTCGAACTGGCCGTGGCCGCGCGCGAGACCCTCGAGGCCGAGGGTGTGCCCACCCGCGTCGTCTCGGTGCCGGTGCTCGACTGGTTCCTCGAGCAGGATCAGGCATACCGCGACGAGGTGCTGCCGCCGTCGGTTCGTGCCCGTGTCTCCGTCGAGGCCGGTCTCGCGCTCCCGTGGTACCGGCTCATCGGCGACGCCGGCGAGGCCGTGTCGCTCGAGCACTTCGGCGCTTCCGCCGACTTCAAGACCCTGTACCGCGAGTTCGGAATCACCGCAGAAGCCGTTGTCGACGCTGCGCACCGCTCGCTGACCACAGTGAAGGGATGATCGGATGACTTCGCAGACCACCGCGCAGAACGAGGTACTCGCCGCCCTCTCCGCCCAGGGCGTTTCGGTGTGGCTGGACGACCTGTCGCGTGAGCGGATCGAGTCCGGCAATCTCGCCGAACTGATCGCCACCCGGAGTGTCGTCGGCGTCACCACCAATCCGTCGATCTTCCAGGCGGCGTTGTCCAAGGGACACGCGTACGACGCGCAGGTTCGTGAGCTGGCAGCGGGCGGTGCGGACGTCGAGGAAACCATCCTCGCCGTCACCACCGACGACGTCCGCTCGGCGTGCGACGTGCTCGCTCCCGTGTACGAGGCGACCGGCGGGCTCGACGGCCGCGTGTCGATCGAGGTCGATCCGCGCCTCGCTCACGCCACCGACGAGACCGTCGCGCAGGCGCTGGAGTTGTGGCGCGTCGTCGATCGCCCCAACCTGTTCATCAAGATCCCCGCGACCATGGCCGGGCTGCCGGCGATCGCACGCGTGATCGGCGAGGGCATCAGTGTGAACGTCACGCTGATCTTCTCCGTCGAGCGATACGAGCGGGTCATCGAGTCGTACCTGGACGGGCTGACCGCGGCCAAGGCCGCCGGCCACGATCTCTCGAAGATCCATTCGGTGGCATCGTTCTTCGTCTCCCGGGTCGACACCGAGATCGATGCGCGTCTCGAGGAGATCGGCACCGACGCGGCCCTGGCGCTGCGCGGCAAGGCGGGCGTCGCGAACGCCCGGCTGGCGTACGGCTCGTACCGCAAGGCCTTCGAGTCCGGTGCACGTTTCGAGCAGCTCGCAGAGGCGGGTGCGCTCCCGCAGCGTGCCCTGTGGGCGTCGACCGGGGTGAAGAACCCGGAGTACTCCGACACGATGTACGTCACCGAGTTGGTTGCTCCGAACACCGTGAACACGATGCCGGAGAAGACCCTCGAAGCGGTCGCCGACCACGGGGAGATCACCGGCGACACCGTCACCGGCAACATCGCCGCAGCGCAGCAGGTGTTCGACGCGCTCGCTTCCGCGGGGATCGACCTTCCGGACGTGTTCCGCAAGCTCGAAGAAGAAGGTCTCGAAAAGTTCGAAGCGTCCTGGAACGAGCTGCTGACGGCCACGTCGGAGCAGCTCACCGCCCACGCGCCCGGCGCGGAGGGCTGAACGTGAGCGAATCCGGGACGGCGGAGTGGGTGAACCCGCTGCGGGACAGCAGGGATCGCCGGCTACCCCGTATCGCGGGTCCGTGCGCTCTCGTCATCTTCGGCGTCACGGGCGATCTCGCCCGGCGCAAGCTGATGCCGGCGGTGTACGACCTGGCCAACCGCGGGCTCCTGCCGCCCGGATTCGCTCTTGTCGGATTCGCCCGCCGGGAGTGGGACGACGCCGAGTTCGGTGAAGTGGTGCATGACGCGGTGCGCAACAATTCGCGCACCCCGTTCCGCGAGGAGGTCTGGCAGCGACTCGCCGAAGGCATCCGCTTCGTCCAGGGCTCGTTCGACGACGACGCGGCGTTCGCCGAGCTCGCCGAGACCCTGCACAAGCTCGATCAGGAGCGGGGTACCGGCGGAAATCACGCCTTCTACCTGTCGGTTCCGCCCGACGCGTTCCCGGTGGTGTGCGGGCAACTGGCACGCTCGGGTCTCGCGGCGGCGCACGACGACTCGTGGAGCCGGGTGGTGATCGAGAAACCGTTCGGCCACAACCTCGAGAGTGCGCGTGAGCTCAATGCGGTCGTCGGCGAAGTGTTCTCCGAGGATTCGGTGTTCCGCATCGACCACTATCTCGGCAAGGAGACGGTTCAGAACATCCTGGCGCTGAGGTTCGCGAACCAGTTGTTCGATCCGATCTGGAACGCGCACTACGTCGACCATGTCCAGATCACCATGGCCGAGGACATCGGTCTCGGCGGACGAGCGGGATACTACGACGGGATCGGGGCGGCGCGCGACGTCATCCAGAACCATCTGCTGCAGTTGCTGGCGTTCACCGCGATGGAAGAGCCGATCAGCTTCGCGCCGTCCGAACTGCGCGCCGAGAAGATCAAGGTGCTGTCCGCGACCCGGCTTGCCGAACCCCTCGACGAGACCACGGCACGCGGTCAGTACACCGGTGGCTGGCAGGGCGGCGAACGTGTCGTCGGACTGCTCGAGGAAAAGGGCTTCGCGGCGGATTCGACGACCGAGACGTATGCGGCGATCACCCTCGAGGTGGACACCCGGCGGTGGGCCGGGGTCCCGTTCTATCTGCGGACCGGAAAACGGCTGGGCCGCCGGGTCACCGAGATCGCCGTCGTGTTCAAGCGTGCGCCCCACCTGCCGTTCGACACGACGATGACCTCCGACCTCGGCCAGAACGCACTCGTGATCCGGGTGCAGCCCGACGAAGGTGTCACGATGCGCTTCGGGTCGAAGGTGCCCGGCTCAGAGATGGAGGTGCGCGACGTGAGCATGGACTTCAGTTACGGTCAGGCGTTCACGGTGTCCTCCCCCGAGGCGTACGAACGACTGCTGCTCGACGTGCTGCTCGGAGAACCGTCCCTGTTCCCCGTGGACGAAGAGGTCGAGTTGTCCTGGAAGATCCTCGATCCGGTTCTCGACCATTGGGCCACGAAGGGCCGGCCCGAACCGTACGAGGCGGGAAGCTGGGGCACGGCGTCGTCCGACGAGATGCTGCGCCGCTCCGGCCGGGAATGGAGACGGCCGTGAGACTGCAATTGCGCAACACCTCCGCGGTGGACGTCAGCAAGAAGCTGGTCGAACTTCGCAGGACCGGCGGAATCGTCACTCAGGGCAGGGTTCTCACACTCGTCGTGTGCGCCGGCGAAGCCCGGGGAATCGAGGCGGCGATTTCTGCCGCCACCGATGCCGCCCGCGAGCATCCCTGCCGCGTCATCGTCGTCGGGCGGGGGCGGGCCGAAGGCCCCTCGCGCCTCGACGCGGAGATCCGCGTCGGTGGTGAGGCCGGCGCGTCCGAGGTGCTGATCCTCGCGCTCCACGGCGAACTCGCCGAGCACCAGGAGTCGGTCGTGGTGCCCTTCCTGCTGCCCGACACGCCTGTCGTGGCGTGGTGGCCCGGCCAGGCGCCGCCGGTTCCCGCACACGACCCCGTGGGCAGGTTGGCGGTGCGCCGGCTCACCGACACCACGAACGCCCTCGATCCGCGCGCCGATCTGTTCTCGCGGTTGTCCGGATACACCCCGGGTGACACCGACCTGGCATGGGCCCGGATCACCTACTGGCGCGCGCTGCTGGTCTCCGCGCTCGAACAACCGCCGTACGAGCAGGTCGTGTCAGCCCATGTCTCGGGCCTGCAGACCGAACCGGCCATCGACCTTCTCGCGGGATGGCTCGCGAGCCGCATCGACTGCCCGGTGCAGCGCGCGACCGGCGACCTGCGCGTCGAACTGCGCACCACCACGCAGACGATCGTGCTCGGCCGTCCGCAGGAGGGGCGTGTCGCGACGCTCGAACGAACCGACAAACCTGCGTCCTTGATCACGCTGGCACGGCGGGACTCCGCGGAGTGCCTCGCCGAAGAACTGCGCCGGCTCGACCCCGATGTCATCTACGAGGCCGCGCTGTCGGCCCTGCCGAAGGTGGAATATGTCTGATCCCGCCAAGACCCCGACCGAGGTATTGACCTTCGCCGACTCCGATGCCGTCGCACGCGCCGCGGCAAAGGCTTTCGTCGATGCGGTGGTGGCAGCACAAACCGAACGGCTCCAGGCCCACGTGGTGCTCACCGGCGGCGGAACGGGCATCGCCGTGCTCGAACACGTCGGGCGTGAGCAGGGCGGGATCGACTGGTCGGCCGTCAACGTGTACTTCGGCGACGAGCGGTTCCTGCCCCCGGGCGACCCCGAGCGCAACGAAGTACAGGCGCGGGCTGCGTTGCTCGACCACGTGCCGATCGACGAGGCGCGCATCCACACCATGCCTGCTCTCGGTGAGGACGGATGCACCACGCCGGCGGAGTCCGCCGAGCGCTATGCCCGACTCCTCGCAGCACAGTCCGCAGACGGGTCCGTGCCCGAATTCGACGTGCACCTGCTCGGCATGGGCGGCGAGGGGCACATCAACTCCCTCTTCCCGCACACCGCTGCGGTGCGCGAAACGGAGCGATTCGTCGTCGGAGTGGACGATTCACCGAAGCCGCCGCCGGCGCGGGTGACCTTGACGCTGCCCGCTGTGCAACGCGCCCGTCAGGTGTGGTTGCTGGTCGCCGGCGAGAACAAGGCCGACGCCGTAGCCGCGTCGGTCGGCGGAGCGGACCCGGAGGACATTCCCGCCGCCGGAGCGCACGGGCGCGAGCGCACCGTGTGGTTCGTCGACCCGGCTGCGGCCGCGAAACTTCCCACGTCCTGATCGGCGGCGGTTCCGCGCCGCCGAGTTATCGAGGGTCGCTGTCGCAGTCCGGATCGTCGGCCGGGATCTGCGGTGCGGTGTCGTCGGTGCCCTCCCTGACGCAGCGAAACTTTATGGACGAGCGGGGTCCGCGCGTCGCGCGTGAGGCAGCGAGCCGAGAGCGTCCGGGAACACATCGCGTCGTTCGTGGATCCATGCGGGTGGGCTCCTCCTGTGGTGGGCCGCCGTCGTTGTCGGCCCTTGTCACGTTCGACGCACCACCGGACCCTGCGGTTCCCACGCCGCAGGAAGAACCGGCGCTCCCCAAGCTCGGTCTCGCTGTCCCTTACAGCCCTCGCTCGATCACCGCGGCGGTGACCCGGTCGTCGATCGACGAGACCGGATTCTCACGCCCCACCCACACCTCACCGCCGAAGTACTTCTCGATGATCTTCTCCGCCGTCCGGGTGGCGACAGCCTGCGTGGTCAGCGTGGGGTTGGGGCCGCCGAGGCTGTTGGCGAGCGCCGAGTTGTCGGTGATGAACAGGCGCTTGACCCAACGTGATTCCGCATCGGCGTCGAGTACCGAGTTGTGTTCTTCGAGGCCCATCCGCATGCTCGACTGCGAATGCAGAATCAACGGCGGCCAGTCGCATCGGTGCACCGACTTGGCGCCCGCCGCGCGCATCAGTTCGACAGCCTTCCGGGTCGAGTATTCGCGATTGCGCTTCGTGCGCGCCGATCGATTTCTGTGGGCCATGGTCACTTTCGGCGCGAGTCCGCCTTCGCTCGGAAGCAGCACCGGCGACAACGTCACCCGGTTCTCCGGTTCGACGTCGTCGTCGGTGATGACGAGTGCCGCGAGCACCCGGTCGGTGTCGGCCATCGTATTCAGCAGATCGCGGCCCACGAGCCTTCCCATGGTGTCCGCTCCCGCGGAGTCGACCACGCCCCCCGCTCTTCCGTATCCGTGGATCCCGGAATCGCTGAAGTTCAGTGCGTACGCGATGAGCGCCGGTGGCAGACCGAGTTGCTCGACCCCGCCGTAGCCGGGAAGGTCGACGCGTGCATTCGAGCCGGGGCCTCTGGTCTGGCCCGTGTACTCGTCGAAGACCCCGAATACGCCGTCCATGTGGTGATCGGTCAAGCCACGGCCGACCCATCCGTTCGGGTTGGGGAGACCGGAACCGAGCCACAGTCGCGGCGACTCGACACATCCTGCGGCGAGAACGACGACGGGAGCCGTGGCCTCGTGCTCCGCGCCGTCGGCGGTGGTCGTGAACCGCACCCCACGCGCGGTGGTCTCCCCGTGGACCTCCTCGAAGAGGATCTTCGTGACGACGGCGTCGGAGACGAGTGTGACGGCACGGCCGTGGGGCGACCACGCGTCGGCGGTGAGCATCATCGGAACGTACGAATTATCGGTCGAGCGCTTGGCTTTCAGATTTCGTGGCGCTCCGAGCGGCAGGTAGCAACCCTGATAGCAGTGCCCACACATGGTGCATCCGCGTGCGTCGGGGTAGTGCAGCAGCGCGGGGTCGCGGGTGCGTCCGGCGGTTCCGCCGGGCTGCAGGATCGCGTTCTGCTGCGCACGGTACGACGGTCCTGTCGTGTCGAGCGTGGTCTGGTGTGTCAGGCCGAGGGCGGCGGCGCCACGGAGGAACACCTGCTCCTTGGCGCCCATCGGCGCCGTCTGCACCGGGAGTGTCGCCTCGACCCATTCGTAGTAGCGCCGCAACTCGTCGTAACCGAACGGGAACAGATGCGCGGTGTCGTACATGTCCCGGTCGGGACCGTCGTATCCGGCGAATGCACCTGCTGCCGCCCGAGGCGAATTACCGAAGAAGTGCAGGGTGGTGCCCCCGACGCCGGCGACCTGCCACACATACGATTGCTGAGGAACGTCGCGCAGCCACGGCGTCCGGGATCGATCACCGGGTCCTTGCCGCAGAAATCCTGTGATCGGGTTGTTGGCGTCGTCCTCGAAATGCGTCCACTCGTTCTCCGGGTCGGCGAAGCGTGGCCCGGCTTCGAGGACGAGGACATCGAGCCCGCGGGCGGCGAGTTCCTTCGCGACCACGGGGCCGCCCCCGCCCGACCCGATCACGATTACGTCGGTCATCTACGCCTCCACCTTGTCGATCCCGCGGTAGTACCCGATCACTTCGTCCCACCCATCGCTCGGCCCGGCGTAGTTGCTGAGGTCCCAGCCGACGGGACGGCCGGTCGTCTTCCGTTCGACCGGATCGAACGCCGACACCTCCGAGAACGCGGCGAACGCGGCGAGGGTGGGCAGCGCGTTGACCACGAACCTGATGATGAAATTCTCGAAGCGTGGGTCGGTGTCGAGCCACTCGAACACCAGCGCCTTCTTCGCAAAGTCCAGGTTGGCGAACGGCGCCGCGAACGGCCCGTTCGAAGCGCCCGGATCGGCGGTGGCAGCAAAGATGTTGAGCAGCACCGCAACTCCGGCTGCGCCCGGAAGGGGAACTCCCACTCCTCCGAACAGCGGAATCGCGAGCGCTCGGTCGAGGGTGCGCTCGAGTGACGCTGCCGTGCCCGGAGTCACCCCACCCGGCCGGTCCGTCGCCACCCCCTGATGATGCGAATAGGGGTCGTTTCCGGGAACCACGAACGAGAGCACACCGTTGATGGTGTCCCGGATCGGTGGTGCCGGGGCCGCGGGTTGAGCCCCCGCCGCGGGCGCGCCCACCACGCCCAGCGCGGCCAGTGCGGCACCACCGCCGATCAAGCCGGTCAGAAACTGCCGTCGGTTCCATGAACCGTCGTGTTCGCAGGCCACGCCGCCCCCCTCCGCCGGTGCAAAGACAACTTATGGGAGTGTACGGACGAACCGGTCGGAATTCGGGAGATGGGGCGACCGGCCGGGACCTACCGGCCGCGCCGGTTCGGTCACCCGTCGGCGGTCCGGTGGACCACACTGGGAGGGTCTACGAGAGGGAGAATCCGATGGGCACGCCGACCACGGTGATGGGGGAAGTACGGCCGGAAAGCGACTGTCCCGACGACGCGTCGCTGGTCGGACTGGTCTACCGTCGCAGTTTCGCGTTGCCCGCAAGCGAGATCTGGACAGCACTCACCGAACCCCGCGAATTGTCCCGCTGGTACGGCACATACACCGGAGATCCCTCCACCGGGCGGGTGCGGTTGACGATGGTGGACGAGCACGATTCGGCCACCGCCGACGTGCGCATCGTCGAATGCACTCCCCCGTCCCGTTTCTCCGTCGACGTCGACGGATGGTTGCTCGCCGTCGCGCTGCACACCGTAGGCCGCGTCACCACCCTCGACTTCACGCACTCACACGTCCCACGATCGGAAGCCGGTGAGATCGGTCCGGTCTGGCAGTACTACCTCGATCGCTTGGACGCCGCCTTGACCGGAGGCCGGCCGCCTCGGTGGAGCGACTACTTGTCGCTGGTCGACGAATATCGGTGAGACCTCTCCTCCGGGCCGGTCAATGATGGACGGGCCGTAGCAGATCCGGCGTGTTGTTCCGGGGCGAGTTGACGGCGGTACCGACCTCGTACGGCTCGAGATGAGGTTCCGGGATCGAGTTGAGCAGCGCCTCCACATCGTCACGGTCGGTCAGCGCCACGTCCAGCCACGGGTCGACGAACGTCTCCGGAAGCACCACGGGTGAGCGGTCGTGGATATGCCCGGCCGCATCGGTGGCCGGGCGCGTCAGCACCGTGCACGTCCACAACCAGCGATCCGGATCATCCTCGGGCCGTTCCGGATCGGGCCACAACTCGTAGAGCCCGGCCATCGAGATCGGCGCGTCGGCGTGCAGGAAGAAGGGAATCTTCTTGCCCTCCTCGTTCTTCATCCACTCGTAGTAGCCGTCCGCCGGCAGGATGCATCGCCGCCGGGACGCAGCAGCCTTGAACGCCGGTTTCTGCGTGATCGTCTCCGAACGGGCGTTGATCATGCGCGAGCCGATCTTCGGGTCCTTCGCCCACGACGGCACCAGACCCCAACTGACCCGGGACGACACCATGCGCACCGGATCACCGCCGGGCGTGTCGCGTGGGACGCGCTCGAGCACCACGTTGACCCGCTGGGTGGGGGCGACGTTGTAGGACGGTGGCAACTCCTCACCGACCGCCGTCACGGCATCGTAGGCCGCAAGCAGGTCGTCCCGGGTACTCGTGCTTGCATATCGTCCGCACACGACATCGGCCTCTCTGGTTGCGACGCTCCGTTTGTTTCACATCTTCCCACCGCGATACGGCCGCACCCGGCACTCTCCGGCAACGGACGCAGCCCGGGACGTTCACCCCGGTCGATCCCCGAGCGAGGCCAGTCGGGAACGCACTCGGCGACGTTCCGGTTCGGTGCCGGCGAGGTCGAGCGCACGCCGGAACGCGGACCCGGCCTCGGCATCACGGCCGAGGCGGACGAGAAGGTCGGCCCTGGCCGTGTGGTACGGGTGATGCTCGCGCAGGACCGGTTCGCCGGCCAGGCCGTCGAGCAGTGCCAGGCCCGACTCCGGGCCGTCGCACATCGCCACGGCGACCGCGCGGTTCGCGGCAACCAGCGGCGACGGCGTGAGTGCGAGCAGCACCCCGTAGAGCGCAACGATCTGTCGCCAGTCGGTGGACTCGGCGTCGGGCGCCTCGTCGTGCAGCGCGGCGATCGCCGCCTGCACCGCGTACGGGCCGGGGTGCCCGCCGGTCAGCCCGGTCACCACCAGCGCACGACCCTCGTCGATCATCGCCGTGTCCCACCGGGTCCGGTCCTGGGCGTCGAGGAGCACGATCTCACCGTCGGAATCGGTGCGGGCGTGGCGACGGGCATGGACGAGCAGTTCCAGCGCGAGCAACCCGGCCACCTCACGTTGCGAAGGCATGAGCCCGTGCAGGATCCGCACCAGCCGAAGCGATTCGTCTGCCAGATCGGGCCGTTGCAGATCGGTGCCACTACTGGCCGCATACCCTTCGGTGAAGATCGAATACAGGGCACCGAGAACCACCGGGAGCCGTTCGTCGAGTTCGTCCGGACGAGGCACCCGGAACGGGATTCGCGCGCCACGGATCTTCTTCTTGGCCCGCACGATCCGCTGCGCCATCGTGGCGTGCGGAACGAGGAACGCGCGCGCGACCTCGCCGGTGGTCAGACCTCCGAGACAACGAAGGATCAGCGCGACACGGTCGTCGGGAGCCAGTGCCGGGTGGGCACACGTGAAGAACAGTTCGAGTCGTTCGTCGGGCAATTCGTCGCCGCGCGGATCCGAGGGGCCGCGCCGCTCGATGTCGATCGCGAGTTCGGCCAGACGTTGCGTGTAGACGCGGTCGCGGCGTACCCGGTCGAGTGCCCGGCGACGGGCGGTGGTGAGCAGCCACGCGCCCGGCCGGTCGGGCACCCCGCCGACCGGCCAGTGCACGAGTGCCGCCTCGAGGGCGTCCGATGCGGCTTCCTCGGCCAGGTCCAGATCGCCGAAACGGTGCACCAGCGCCGCGAGAAGCCGCCCGTGCTCCTCGCGGAACACCGCTTCGGCCGAGACACCCGCATCGGGCACGGCTAGTCGCCGAACTCGGCGATCGGGCGCACCACCACGGTGCCGCCGTCCCGGGCGCCCGGACACCGGGACGCCCACTCGATCGCGACGTCGAGGTCCGGTACATCGATGACGTCGTAGCCGCCCAGTACCTCCAGGGTCTCCGCATACGGGCCGTCGGTGACCGTGCGACGACCGTCCGGCGCGACCTGTACGGCGGTCGCGGTGGTGAGGTCCTGGAGTGCGTGGCCGGTGACGAGCACCCCCGCGTCCCGCATCGCCTTTTCGTAGTCCTGCCAGTCCTCGACCGTGCAGGTGCTCTCGTCGGCCGCCGATGTGTAGATCAACAGCATGTACTTCATGATCGTCTCCTCGTGGTTCGGTACGACGATTCGCCGTACACCATGACGACGAACTCTCCCTACCGAAATCGACACGCGCGCGAGATTTTCTTTCGGCGGCCGGTCAGCCGCTGTTCCGGAGCGCGGTGGCGAGTCCGTTCATCGTCAGCTGGATTCCCCGGCGAACCTGTTCGGTGTCCTCGCCCGCCCGGAATCTGCGCAGGAACTCGACTTGCAGGTGGTTGAGCGGTTCGAGGTACGGGAACCGGTTGTGCAGTGACCGTTCCAATGCAGGATTGTCGGCGACGAGCGAGTCGTAGCCCGTGATCCGCTGGTAGGCGTCGACGGTCCGGGCGTGTTCCTCCACGATCCGGCCGAACACCCGTTCCCTCAGATCGGTGTCCTCGACCAACTCCGAGTAGCGCGCGGCGATTCCGAGATCGGATTTGGCCATCACCTGCGCCATGTTCGAGAGCACCGTGCGGAAGAACGGCCAGCGCCGATACAGGGTTCGCAAGGACTCGAGCTTCTCGGGATCGTCGCCGACCCACTCGGCCACCGCGCTGCCCGTGCCGTACCAGCCCGGCAACATCACCCGGCTCTGTGTCCACGCGAGCACCCACGGGATCGCACGCAGGTCGGCGATGGCCGCGGTCGGTTTGCGCGACGCCGGCCGGCTGCCGATGTTGAGCGCTCCGATCTCCGCGACGGGCGTCGAGGTCGTGAAGTACTCGACGAATCCGGGCGTCTCGTGAACCAGACGCCGGTAGGCGTTTCGGGCCAGCTCCGCGAGTTCGTCGAAGATCCGGTAGGCAGCCGACGCATCCGCGCCGAGCCCTTCGACGTCGAGCAGTGTGGATTCCAGGGTTGCGGCGACGAGCGCCTCGAGGTTGCGACGGGCGAGCACGGGTTCGCGGTATTTGGCGGCGATCACCTCTCCCTGTTCGGTCACCCGGAGCGAGCCCCGCACCGCACCGGGCGGCTGGGCGAGGATGGCGTCGTAACTGGGACCGCCGCCGCGGCCGACGGTTCCCCCACGGCCGTGGAACAGACGCAGGCGAACACCCGCGGCGCGGGACGCCTCGACGAGGTCGAGTTCTGCTCGGTACAACGCCCAGTTGGCGGCGAGATATCCGCCGTCCTTGTTGGAGTCGGAGTAGCCGAGCATGACCTCTTGCAGCCCGTCGTGCGCATCGACCAGGCTCCGGAATTCCGGTACGGCGAGGGCCGCTGTCAGCGTCGACGCGCCGCTGCGCAGATCTTCGATGGTTTCGAACAGCGGAATCACCTGCACGCTGCTCCGCGGATATCCGGAGTCGAGGTCGAGCAACCCGACTTCCTTGAGGAGGACTTCCACCTCGAGCAGATCCGAGACCGAGGTGCACATGCTGATGATGTAGTGCTCGATCGCGGCGGGCCCGATGCGGCGCACGACGCTCGCTGCGGCGCGCAAGATGCCGAGTTCCTTGGCCGTTTCGTCCGACAACTGCGCGTCGGAGGTGGTCAGGGGCCGCCGGATGCGTAGTTCGGAGGTGAGCAACGCGACCTTGTCGTCCTCCGGCAGGGTCGCGTAGTGGTCTGTCACACCCGCCCAGGAGAGCAGTTCGGCTACCACGCGCTCGTGGACGTCGGCGTTCTGCCGCAGGTCCAGTGGAGCGAGGTGGAAACCGAAGACCTCGACTGCGCCGCGCAGGCGGGCGAGACGATCGTCGGCGATGACCGCTCCCCCGCCGGCGCGCAGCGACGCGTCGACGACCGACAGATCGGCGAGCAGTTGCGCGGGGGTGCGGTACGGCTCGCGCGACGGCTCGACGGTGTGTGGGAGGTCGACGTCCGGGAGCAGCCGGGCGCCGGTCGCGGTGAGGCGCCCGCGGATTCCCCGCACGGCCCGCCGGTACGGCTCGTCGCTGTGCGCGGGGTTCTCGTCACCGGAGATGTCGGCGAGTTCCTGCAGCCGGGCGGTGATGGTCGTGGTGCGCACCGACATCGACAACTCTCGTTCGAGCACGGCGAGTTCGGCCAGGTGGTGGCGCAGGGAGGTCCCACACGCGCGGTCGGCGGCCGTGGTGACGACCGCCGCGTCGACGTTGGGGTTTCCGTCACGGTCGCCGCCGATCCACGTGCCGGGACGCACGAGGGGCCGGGTGAGCACTGCGGCATCGGGCCACCGCTCCCGGAGCGCACGGCGCACCTCGGCGTTGAGGGTGGGCACGACCTCGAAGAACGCCAGATCGTAGTAGCGCAGACCGTTGTCGATTTCGTCGCTGATGCGAAGCCGCGCCAGCCGGATCAGTGCGGTCTGCCAGAGGGTGAGGATGTGCCGGTACAGGGCACGGTCGATGCTGTCCCGCTCGTAGGGGTCGACGGTGCGGTCGCGGCGCCGCATCAGGTCGGTGACGGCGGTTTGCACGTCGAATACGGTGCGGCGGCGGGTTTCGGTCGGGTGCGCGGTGATCACCGGTGCGACGAGTGCGTCCGCGAGCGCATCGGCGACCCCGTCCGCATCGAGCGGGACCGCATCGAGCTTGGCGTAGGTGGCGGCGAGAGCGCTGTCCTGCGGGGGATCACCGGCCTCGAGATGGACAGCGCGCCGGCGTTCGCGATGAAGGTCCTCGGCGAGGTTGGCGAGCAGCCCGAAGTGACTGAACGCACGGGCGACCGGCAGCAGATCTGCGGTCTCGACGGCAGCGAAACGCTCGGCGAGATCGGCGCGGTCCATCTCGGACCGCCGGATCCGGAAACTCGCGACCCGCGCGGCTTCGACGAGTTCGAACACCTCGTCGCCGGCCTGATCGCGGACGACATCACCGAGGATGCCGCCCAGCAGGCGGATGTCGTCACGCAGGGGTTCGGTGGCCGAAGCCGGCACGGTATCCGTCATTCGGCCAGTATCGGCGCCCCGGGGCCGATATGCGACCGCTGCCGATCAGCTGAACTTGATCTGCAATCCGATACCGAGAATGGCGATGACCCACACGATGCCGGTGAACACGGTGAGCCGGTCGAGGTTCTTCTCGGCTACCGACGAACCGGACAGGTTGGATTGGACCCCGCCGCCGAACAGGCTCGACAGACCGCCGCCCTTGCCGCGGTGCAGCAGCACCAGCAGGATGAGCAGCAGGCTCGTGACGATCAGCAGAATGTCCAGGAACAGTTCCATGTCGGCGTTCGGTGTCCTTCGATGGTGGGTGACGTCGGCCGTCAGCTTACCCGGTCCCGGCGAATCCCAGAATTGCCGCACCCGGTTCGCCGTCCTCGCGGATCGTGGGCCTTCAGGGCTCGTCGTGGGTATACCGGTCGCGACCCGCGAACGCCCCGACCACAGCTTGCCCGGCCCCGCACACCGCGACCAGCAGCAGGACCGTGGTCCAGGTGCCGGTGAGGTCGAAGATCGCGCCGGCGAGCACCGGCCCGCACGCCGCGAGCAGGTAGCCGAGGCATTGCGCCATGCCCGAGAGTTGCGCGGTCTGGGCGACTGTGCGGGTGCGGAGACCGAACAGCGACACCGCGATGATGAACGTCGCGCCACTGCTCATCCCCGCGACCAGGACCCACAACAGGACGAGGTGCGGCGCCCACAGCACACCGATCATCGCGACGACGAGGGCCGAACCGGCGACAGCGGTGAGCCGACTCTGGTCGGTGCGGCGTCCCATCAGAGCGGTGGCGCCCAGACCCGCCACGATGCCGACCACCTGATAGACCGACAGGTGCCATCCGGCGGCCGCGCGGTCGACACCCAGACCGGTCTCGATGGACGGCAGCCACGTCACCAGCAGATAGAACGTGGTGGACTGCAGACCCATGAACGCGGTGACCTGCCACGCGGTGGCGGAACGCCACATGGACACGCCGGGTGTCGTGTCCGGGGCGGCCGGCAGCGGTGTCGGCAGGACCCGTCCGCGCACGACCCACACGGCCGCCGCGACCAGCGACACCACGGCCCACAACGCGAGCGCGGCACGCCAGTTGCCTGTCAGGGCGACGAAGGGCACCGCCAAACCGGAGCCCAGTCCGGCGGCGCCGGTCGTCACCGACGAGTACACGCCGGTCACCGTCGAGATGCGCGTGGGATGGTCGCGTTTGACGACTGCCGGCAACAGCACGTTGCCGATGCCGATTCCCACACCGATCGCGATCGTGCCGCCCCACAGCCACAGCGCGCCGGGAATCGACCGCAGCAGGATTCCGGCCGTCAGGACCAGCATCGCGACGAGCACCATGCGCTGCGTCCCGTAACGGATCGCGGGGCGGTGAATCCACGGGGAGACCGCCGCGAAGCACAACAGCGGCACGGCGCCGAGCACGCCGAGCGCCGTGTTGCCGAGCCCGGTGTCGGCGCCGATGTCCTCGAGCAGCGGCCCGATCGCGGTGATGGCCGGGCGCAGGCAAGCGGCGACGAGCAGCACCGCTGCCAACCCGAACACCACGCTGCGGGTGCTCGGGCCGGTGTCGGCGGGGGCGGTCATACGCGTGATGCCTTTCGGTTCGGGTGCACACTCGGAAACGCCGTGGGGCGCAGGATCCGAAGATCCTGCGCCCCACGATCGAGTGAGCGGTACTGCTGCTCGGGTCGGCCTACAGGAGCGGGCCGCCCGCCGCGATTGCGGAGAGCTGAGCGAACTCGTCGGCCTTGAGCGAGGCGCCTCCGACGAGGCCACCGTCGACATCGGTCTGCGCGATGAGCTCGCCGATGTTCTTGGCGTTGACCGATCCGCCGTAGAGGACACGGACCGACGATGCCACCTCGGGCGAGGCGAGTTCGGCGAGGGTGGAGCGCACCGCCGCACAGACTTCCTGGGCGTCGGCGGCCGAGGCCACCTTGCCCGTGCCGATCGCCCACACCGGCTCGTACGCGACGACGATCTTGGCGATGTCGTCGGCGGACAGCCCGGCGAGCGAGCCCTTCAGCTGGGCGACGTTGTATGCGACGTGGTCGCCGGCCTCACGGATGTCGAGGCCCTCGCCGATGCACACGATCGGAGTCAGGCCGTGCTTGAGCGCGGCCTTCGTCTTGTCGCGCACGATCTCGTCGGTTTCGGCGTGCATCGTGCGTCGCTCGGAGTGCCCGACCACGACGTAGGTGCAGCCGAGCTTGGCGAGCATCGCACCGGAGATCTCCCCGGTGTACGCACCGGAATCGTGGGCGGAGACATCCTGCGCACCATAGGTGAGCTTGATCTTGTCGCCGTCGATCAGCGTCTGTACCGAACGGATGTCGGTGAACGGCGGGATGACCGTGACATCGACCTTCTCGAGGTACTTGTCGGGCAGCGTGAACGCGATCTTCTGCACCAGCGCGATGGCCTCGAGGTGGTTCAGATTCATTTTCCAGTTGCCCGCGATCAGCGGTGTGCGTGCCATCGCGCTCAGGCCTCCAGAACCGAGATGCCGGGCAGTTCCTTGCCCTCGAGGTATTCGAGGGAGGCACCGCCGCCGGTGGAGATGTGTGAGAACCCGTCGTCCGGCAGGCCCAGCTGGCGCACTGCCGCAGCGGAATCGCCACCGCCGACGACGCTGAACGCACCCTTGCCGGTGGCGTCGACGATGGCCTCGGCGACACCCTTGGTGCCCGCCGCGAACTTCGGGAACTCGAACACGCCCATCGGGCCGTTCCAGAACACGGTCTTGGCCGCCGAGAGCAACGACGCGAACCGCTGCACCGACTCCGGTCCGATGTCCAGACCCATCCAGCCGTCCGGAATCTCCGTGACCGGGACGGTCTTCGCTTCGGCGTCGGCCGAGAAGCTGTCGGCGATCACGACATCCTGCGGAATGTGCAGGACATCGGCGTAGCGGTCCAGCAGTCCCTTGCAGGTCTCGATCATCGACTCTTCGAGCAAGGAATTGCCGACCGAAATGCCCTGTGCCGCAAGGAATGTGAAGCACATTCCGCCACCGATGACCAGCGTGTCGACCTTCGGCGCGAGCGCCTCGATCACTGCGAGCTTGTCGGAGACCTTCGATCCGCCGAGCACGACCGCGTAGGGACGCTCGGTGTCGGTGGTGAGCTTCTCGAGCACTGCCACCTCGGCAGCGACGAGGCCACCGGCGTAGTGCGGGAGCAGCTTCGCCACGTCGTACACCGACGCCTGCTTGCGGTGCACGACACCGAAACCGTCGGAGACGAAAGCACCGTCGTCGCCGACGAGCTCGACGAGATCGCGGGCGAGCGCCTGACGCTGCGACTCGTCCTTGCTGGTCTCCCGCGGATCGAAGCGGATGTTCTCCAGCAGGAGGATGTCGCCGTCGGTCAGGCCCTCGGAGCGAGCCAGAGCGTCCTGCCCGACGACGTCGCCGGCGAGCTGGACGTTGCGGCCGAGCACCTCACCGAGCTTCGCCGCGACGGGCGCGAGCGAGAACTTCGGATCCGGCTCGCCCTTGGGCCGGCCGAGGTGCGCCACGACCACGACCTTGGCGCCGGCTTCCGCCAGTGCTTCGATCGTCGGGGCGGACGCGATGATGCGGCCGGGATCGGTGATCGTCGCGCCGTCCAAGGGGACGTTGAGGTCGGAGCGCACCAGCACACCGCGCCCCTCCACCCCGGCGTCGAGCAGATCCTTCAGGGTCTGAACTGCCACTGTTCGGGTGTCCTGTCCGGTTCGGGGTCTCAGAGCGACTTGCCGACGAGGCCGATGAGGTCGACGACGCGGTTCGAGTAGCCCCACTCGTTGTCGTACCAGGCCACAACCTTGACCTGATCGTCGATGACCTTGGTCAGCGGCGCGTCGAAGATCGAGGAGTGCGGGTCGGTGACGATGTCCGAGGAGACGATCGGATCGGTGTTGTACTTCAGGATGCCCTTGAGCGGTCCCTCTGCTGCGGCCTGCATCGCGGCGTTGATCTCCTCGATCGACGCCTTGGTGCGGAGGTTGGCGGTGAGGTCGGTGACCGAGCCGGTCGGGATCGGCACGCGCAGCGCGTAGCCGTCGAGCTTGCCGAGCAGCTGCGGAAGAACCAGGCCGATGGCCTTGGCGGCACCCGTGCCGGTGGGAACGACGTTCAGGGCTGCGGCGCGGGCGCGACGCAGATCCTTGTGCGGGCCGTCCTGGAGGTTCTGGTCCTGCGTGTAGGCGTGGATCGTGGTCATGAGACCGCGCTCGATGCCGAAGCTGTCATCGAGGACCTTGGCGATCGGTCCGAGGCAGTTGGTGGTGCACGAGGCGTTGGAGATGATGTTCTGGCTGCCGTCGTACTTGTCGTCGTTGACGCCCATCACGATGGTGATGTCCTCACCCTTGGCGGGCGCGGAGATGATGACCTTCTTGGCACCTGCGTCGAGGTGCCCCTTGGCCTTGGCGGCGTCGGTGAAGATACCGGTGGACTCGACGACGACGTCGACACCCAGGTCGCCCCACGGAAGCGCGGCCGGGCCTTCCTTGATTTCGAGCGCCTTGATCTTCTGCTCGCCGACGATGATGAAGTCGCCTTCGACACGCACATCCTTGTCGAGGCGACCCAGGATCGAGTCGTACTTCAGGAGCGTTGCGAGAGTGTCGTTGTCGGTCAGGTCGTTGACGGCGACGATCTCGATGTCAGTGGTGCCGAGCGCTTTCTGCGCTTCGACTGCGCGGAAGAAGTTGCGCCCGATACGTCCGAACCCGTTCACGCCTACGCGGACAGTCACAGTGGAGCTCCTTTGCCCAGATCTCGATAATTGTGCTGATGATTGTGCCGTTGTGACCCCTACCCTAATGCGCCGGGGCCACCGTGTGAGATCCGCCCTGTGTGACGAACTCCCCACAAGCGTGCGCCTCTACGCGTCGTCCAGCAACTCCGCGGTCACCGCCGACTCGGTATCGGGAATCCCGAGGTCCTTTGCTCGGCGGTCGGCCATCGACAACAGACGCCGGATGCGTCCGGCGACCGCGTCCTTGGTCATCGGCGGGTCCGCGAGCTGCCCGAGCTCCTCGAGGGAAGCTTGGCGATGCTCGACCCGGAGCGTGCCGGCAGCGGCCAGATGATCGGGAACGTCGTCGCCCAGAATGTTGAGAGCACGCTCGACGCGGGCCGCAGCCGCGACTGCCGCGCGCGCGGATCGGCGCAGGTTGGCGTCGTCGAAATTCGCGAGCCGATTCGCGGTCGCCCGCACTTCCCGGCGCATCCGGCGCTCCTCCCAGGTCAACCGGGTGTCCTGGGCTCCCATCTGGGTGAGGAGCGCTCCGATGGCTTCACCGTCGCGGATCACCACGCGGTCGGCTCCGCGTACCTCCCGCGCTTTGGCCGTGACGCCGAGGCGGCGCGCCGCACCGACGAGGGCGAGCGCGGCTTCGGGTCCGGGGCAGCTGATCTCCAGCGCCGACGACCGTCCGGGCTCGGTGAGCGAGCCGTGTGCGAGGAAGGCTCCCCGCCATGCCGCGGCTACGTCGGACACGCTGCCACCGACCACCTGGGCGGGCAGTCCTCGCACCGGGCGTCCGCGGCCGTCGAGCAGTCCGGTCTGGCGCGCGAGGGCCTCGCCGTCCTTTCCGACCCGCACCACGTACCGCGAACTCTTGCGCAGGCCACCCGCGCCGAGCACGTGGACGTCGGCGGCATAGCCGTAGAGCTCGAAGATCTCGCGGCGCAGCCGACGCGCGATCGAACCGAGGTCGACCTCGGCTTCGACGACCACGCGGCCGGCGACGATGTGCAGCCCGCCGGCGAAGCGCAGAAGGGAGGACACTTCGGCCTTGCGATTGCTGGTACGGGTGACCGACAGCCTGCTCAGCTCGTCCTTGACCTCCGCTGTCATTGCCACGAGATGATCTCCCTCCGGTCGCCGATTCCGGCGCGGGCGCTGCCGCGAATCGGTGACAGATACGTTTCCAGTGCGACCGCCAGCTTGGCGGGGTCGTGTCGTTGGGTTCCGTCTTCGGACACGTCGGCATACGAGACGTCCGCGCCCAGGTGCGAAGCCGCGCGACTCAGGTGGTCCCGTTCCCGTCCCGGAGTCACCGAGGCCGCATCGACGACGATGTGGTCGACCCGGAAGTCCGGGGCGTGCTGCGCGAGGACGTGCAGGTGCCGTTCCGCGGAGAAGCCGGCGGTCTCTCCCGGCTCGGCGGCGAGGTTGAGCACGAGGACCTTCGTCGCCGAGGTGTGCGTCAGGGCCTCGTGGAGTTCCGGGACGAGCACGTGCGGGATCACGCTCGAAAACCACGAACCCGGTCCGAGCACCACCATGTCCGCTTCGCACACGGCGTCGACCGCGAGCGGGCACGCCGGTGGATCGGCGGGGATCAGCCGGACCCGCCGTACCTTGCCGGGGGTGGTCGCGACCGCGACCTGCCCGCGGATGCACCGGCTCACCCGGGGGTCCGTTTCGAGGCCCGAGACGTCGGCTTCGATGTCGAGTGCGATCGGCGACATCGGAAGCACCCGTCCCCGCAGTCCGAGGACCTTGGCGAGCATGTCCAGTGCCTCCACCGGATCGCCCACCACCTCGGTGAGCCCCGCGAGGATCATGTTGCCCACCGAGTGCCCCGCGAGGGCGCCGGTGCCGCCGAAGCGGTGCTGCACGACCTCGGTCCACACACGAATGTCCGGGGTGTCGGCGGCCAGCGCCGCGAGGGCCATCCGCAGGTCTCCGGGCGGGATCACACCGAGTTCGGCGCGGAGCCGGCCGGACGATCCGCCGTCGTCGGCGACCGTCACCACGGCGGTGACGCGATCGGTGAGCCGCCGGACCGCGCTCAACGTGGCATACAGTCCGTGCCCCCCGCCGAGGGCGGTGATCGCGGGCCCGGAGCGAGCGTCGCCGGGCGGTGGAGTCGTAGGGTGCGCGGTCACTCGCGCCCCAGATCCCGGTGCACGACGTGCACCGCGAGCCCGGGCTCCCGCTCGAGGCGCGCGGCGAGTGCTTCTGCCATCGCCACGCTTCGGTGTTTGCCGCCGGTGCATCCCACCGCGATCGTCATATAGCGCTTCCCCTCCCGACGGTAACCGGCCGTGGTCAATTCCAGGAGCCGGTGATAGGTGCGCAAGTAGTCTTCGGCACCGTCGCGGGACAGTACATAATCGCGGACCGAGGGGTCCTGCCCGGTATACGGGCGGAGTTCCGCGATCCAATGGGGATTCGGGAGGAACCGCACGTCGCACACGAGATCCGAATCCATGGGGAGTCCGTACTTGAAGCCGAACGACTCCACCGTGACCCTGATCGTGTCGGACGCCGCGTCGCCGAAGGCCGCTTCGATCTTGCGGCGCAGTTCGGGCCCGGACAGCGTGGAGGTGTCGATGACGAGATCGGCGGCGCCCTTCACCGGAGCGAGCTGAGCCCGTTCGGCGGCGATGCCGTCGGAGAGGGTCCGGTCGGCGGTGTCCTCCTGCAGCGGATGACTGCGCCGGACCTGCTCGAACCGGCGGATCAGGACGGCATCGGTGGCGTCGAGGAACAGCACGCGGGTGCTCACCGGCCTCGCGGCGAGATCGGTCACAACCCGCCCGAGATCGCCCGTGAACAAGCGACTGCGCACGTCCATGACCACCGCGAGCCGTTCGAGGGGAGGCTCGGCGTGCACCGCGAGATCGACCATCGAGATCACGAGCTGGGGCGGCAGATTGTCGGCGACGTACCAGCCGAGGTCCTCGAGCGCGGTCGCAGCGGTGCTCAGTCCCGCACCGGACAGTCCGGTCACGAGGATCACCTCTGCACGCGCTTCCTTCTCCCCTGCCGGACTCGTCCCGTGCTCGTCCCGCTCCCGGGACCTACGATCCACTTCCGTCACTGTTCAGCCTCCGCTCGCGACGCCGACACGCCGACCGGGTCATCATCGCCCACGGACGGGACCGGCGCACCCGGGTCGGCGTCCTTGCTGGAACCCGGCGGGGTGCGCTCGGCGTGCAGCGCATCGAGAACCGCCTGTGCGGTGGTCTTGCCGATACCCGGCACAGCGGTGATCTCCTCGACGTCCGCCTCGCGCAACCGCGCGACCGAGCCGAAGTGGGTGACGAGCGCCTTGCGACGGGTCTCCCCGAGGCCTTTGACCCCGTCGAGCGCCGAGGCGGTCATACGGCGGGAACGCTTGCTGCGGTGGAAGGTGATCGCGAAGCGGTGCGCTTCGTCGCGGATGCGCTGCAGCAGGTAGAGCGACTCGCTGGTGCGCGGCAGGATCACCGGGTCTTCCTCCCCCGGTACCCACACCTCCTCGAGTCGCTTGGCGAGGCCGATCACGGCGACGTCGGTGATCCCCAGTTCGTCGAGGACCTCTGCGGCCGCCGCCACCTGCGGGGCACCGCCGTCGACGACGTAGAGGTTCGGCGGATAGGCGAATCGGCGGGGGCGGCCGGTCGCGGGATCCAGCGCGGCTTCGGGCGCGAAATCGCCGCCGTTGCCGGCATCGGCCGGTGTCGTGTCGCGTTGGTGACGCAGGAACCGGCGGCGCGTGACCTCCGCGATGGACGCGACGTCGTCGGAGTGCCCGTCGCCGGCGGCATGCTTGATGCCGTAGTGCCGGTAGTCGGACTTGCGGGGCAGTCCGTCTTCGAACACCACCAGCGACGCGACCACATCGGTGCCCTGCACGTGGCTGATGTCGACGCACTCGATGCGGAGCGGCGCCGAATCGAGGTCGAGTGCTTCCTGGATTCCCTGCAATGCCGCCGAGCGCGCGGTGAAATCACCGGCGCGTCGCAGCTTGTGTTGCGCCAGCGCCTCCTTCGCATTGCGCTGCACCGTGTCGGCAAGGGCCTTCTTGTCGCCGCGCTGCGGCACCCGCAGGCGCACCGGGCCACCGCGCAGACCGCCGAGCCAGCGCGTCATCTCCTCCGGTTCCGGGGGCAGTGCGGGCACCAGGACCTCCCGCGGCACCGCACCGCCTTCGTGTGTCTCCTCGTCGGCCGGCGCACCGGATACGAGTGCGGCTTCCTCGCCGTAGAACTGCGTGAGGAACTGTTCGACGAGCAAGGAGACCTCTTCCACGTCGCCGACGTGCTCGGTCGCTTCGCCGGGGGTGTTCCTGTCGTCGGGGCGGTCGAGCACGTCGCCGGATTTCTCGACGACCCAGCCACGTTGGCCTCGGACCCGTCCGCCGCGCACATGGAACACCTGCACGGCGACCTCGAGGTCGTCGTCGGCGAACGCGACGATGTCGGCGTCGGTCCCGTCACCGAGCACGACCGCCTGCTTCTCGAGCGCCTTGCGAAGCGCTCCGAGATCGTCGCGGAGCCTGGCTGCGGTCTCGAAGTCGAGTTCGTCGGCGGCCGCCTGCATCTTCAGTTCGACTTCGCGGACCATCTTGTCGGTACGGCCGGCGAGGAAGTCGCAGAACGCTTCGACGATGCGGCGGTGTTCGTCGGCGTCGACCCTGCCGACACACGGGGCCGAGCACTTGTCGATGTAGCCGAGCAGGCAGGGACGGCCGATCTGGGTGTGTCGTTTGAACACCCCGGCGGAACAGGTGCGGGCGGGAAAGACGCGGAGCAGCAGGTCGAGGGTTTCGCGGATCGCCCACGCGTGGGAATAGGGCCCGAAATACCGGACGCCCTTGCGGCGCGGTCCTCGGTACACGAAGAGGCGGGGGTATTCCTCGTTGAGGGTCACCGCCAGCATGGGGTACGTCTTGTCGTCGCGATAGCGGACGTTGAACCGAGGATCGAATTCCTTGATCCAGTTGTACTCGAGTTGCAACGCCTCGACCTCGGTGCGCACCACGGTCCACTCGACGCTGCCGGCGGTGGTGACCATCTGCCGGGTACGCGGATGCAGCGATGCGACGTCGGCGAAATACGAGTTCAGACGCGAGCGGAGGTTCTTCGCCTTACCGACGTAGACGACCCGGCCGTGCGGGTCTCGGAACTTGTAGACCCCCGGTTCCGTCGGAATGGTGCCGGGAGCCGGGCGGTATGTGGAGGGGTCGGGCACGAGTCCAGGTTAGTCGTCGCCGACGACACCCCGGCTGTACCGGGCTTCGAGTTCCCGGAACCGGTCCAGGGCGTCGACCGCACTTCCGCCGTCCCTCGCCTGCACCGCGACCACGGGCACGTATTCGTCGTACGGCAGTTCGAGACGCGCCCACGGCGCGCCCTCGGGGAACGACAGACCGCGAACCTCGTCCCACGGGACGTGTCTCTCGGCCACGACGTTGCGCACCGCGACGCCGTCCGCGCCGGCACGGAACCGGGGCCGGGTGAACAGCAGCAGGGCGCCCGACAACGCGATCCCGATCGTGAGAATGGCGATCTGGTCCGCCAGTCGCAGATGCACGCCCGAATCGCCGCCGCCGCGCAGGACCAGCGCGGCGCCGATATGTACGGCGAGGACGAAGACGGCACCGAGGATCACCCACAGGCGCATCTTCGCCGGTCGGACCTCGAGTTCCCATCGGGTGTCGGCAGAGGTCATGTCCGGGCCTCCCGCAGCCGGCGCAACGTCACGGCGGTGTCGAGTGCGGCCGCGCATGCCTGCTCGCCCTTGTCCTCGGCCGAGCCGGGCAGTCCCGCGCGGTCACGCGCCTGCTCCTCGGTGTCGGTGGTGAGCACCCCGTTGCCCACGGGTGTGCTCTCGTCGAGAGCAACCCGCGTCAGTCCGTAGGTGACCGCGTCGCACACGTACTCGAAATGCGGAGTTCCGCCGCGGATGACCACGCCCAGTGCGACCACCGCATCGTGGGTTCGTGCCAGTTGCTGTGCGACGACGGGAAGTTCTACAGCCCCCGCGACCCGCTCGACCGTGACGTCGGTGATGCCGGCGCGATCGGCGACGCGCAGGGCGCCGGCGATCAGGGCACCGGAGATCTCGGCGTGCCAGCTGCCTGCGACGACGGCGAGGCGGAGGTCCGCGGCGTCACCGAGTTGCAGGTCGGGCAGACCTTCCCCGCTCATCAGGCGTCCCCGGCTTCGAACTCGTCGAGTCCGACGAGGTCGTGGCCCATGCGGTCGCGCTTGGTCCGCAGGTAGGTGAGGTTCTCGCGGTTGGCGCGCAGCGGCATCGGGACCCGATCGGTGATCTGCAGACCGTAGCCGTCGAGGCCGACGCGCTTGGCCGGGTTGTTGGTCAGCAGGCGCATCGAGGAGATACCCAGGTCGACGAGGATCTGCGCGCCGATGCCGTAGTCGCGGGCGTCGGCGGGCAAGCCGAGCTGGAGGTTCGCGTCGACGGTGTCCGAGCCGGCGTCCTGAAGCTGGTAGGCCTGGAGCTTGTGCATCAGGCCGATTCCACGGCCCTCGTGTCCGCGCATGTAGAGCACGACGCCCCGGCCTTCCTGCGCGACCATCTCGAGAGCCGCATCGAGCTGCGGTCCGCAGTCGCACCGCAGTGAACCGAAGACGTCGCCGGTGAGGCACTCGGAGTGCACCCGCACCAGGACGTCTGCCCCGTCGCCGTCCGGTCCGGCGATATCTCCCATCACCAGCGCGACGTGCTCGACCTCGTCGTAGATGCTCTGGTATCCGACGGCCGTGAAGCTCCCGTGCCGGGTGGGGATTCTCGCCTCTGCGACCCGCACGACGTGCTTCTCGTGCCTGCGGCGCCACGCGATGAGGTCGGCGATCGAGATCAGTGCGAGTTCGTGCTCGTCCGCGAAGACACGCAGTTCGTCGGTGCGGGCCATTTCGCCCTCGTCCTTCTGCGAGACGATCTCGCAGATGACACCGGCGGGACGGAGATCGGCCATGCGGGCGAGATCGACGGCGGCTTCGGTATGCCCGGGGCGGCGCAGGACACCGCCCTCCTTGGCACGCAGCGGCACGACGTGGCCGGGCCGGGTGAAGTCGTCGGCGCGCGAGTCTGCATCGGCGAGCAGGCGCATGGTCGCCGCACGGTCGGACGCGGAGATGCCGGTGCCGATGCCTTCCTTCGCATCGACGGTGACCGTGTAGGCGGTGCCGTGCTTGTCCTGGTTGGTCGAGTACATCGGAGGCAGCCCGAGCCGGTCGCAGTCGTCGCCGTCGAGCGGGACGCACAGGTACCCGGAGGTGTATCGCACCATGAAGGCGACGAGTTCGGGTGTGGCTTTCTCCGCCGCAAAGATGAGGTCACCCTCGTTTTCACGGTCTTCGTCGTCGACCACGACTACCGCTTTACCGGCGGCGATATCGGCGACCGCGCGCTCGATGGTGTCGAACCTCGTCACTTGCCTGGGCTCCAAATCTCGTATCCGGACGACTCGTGCTTCGCGTCCACTTGTCGTGTCCACCCTACGACTACCTAACGGGCGTTCTGCAGTCGCTCCACGTACTTGGCGATCACATCGACCTCGAGGTTGACCAGCGTGCCGGGCTCGGCTGAACCGAGAGTGGTCAGCGACAAGGTGGTGGGGATCAGCGAGATCTCGAACCACTCGTCACCCGGATCGCCACCGAGCGCGGAGACGGTGAGGGACACTCCGTCCACGGTGATCGATCCCTTTTCGACCACGTATCGAGAGATGCTGTCCGGCAGCGAAATTCGCACCACCGTCCAGTTCTCGGACGGCGCCCGGGAGATCACGGTGCCGGTGCCGTCGACGTGTCCCTGCACGAGGTGCCCGCCCAGCCGGCTGTTCAGCGCGGCAGCACGCTCGAGGTTGACCCGGCTTCCCGCGGCGAGCCGCGCCAGCGAAGACCGGTTCAGTGTCTCCTGCATCACATCCGCCGTGAAGGAGTCGCCGGCCTGCACGTCCACCACCGTCAGGCACACGCCGTTGACGGCGATCGAGTCGCCGTGTTTCGCGTCGGAGGTCACCACCGGGCCGAGCACGGTGAAGCGCGCTGCGTCCGCGAGATCCTCTCGCGCCACGATCTCACCCAGTTCCTCGACGATGCCGGTGAACACGTTCGGGCTCCTTCACTCCCGGCCGAGGCCGGGTTCGGTTCACAGATCCCGTTCCGGGACCGGTCTCACAGATCCCGTTCCGGGACCAGGGTCAACAACACGTCCGCGCCGACGGTGTCGATGCGCTCCCGACGAAACCGTAGCGCCTCGGTGATGCTGTGTACGCCGGCGTCCTGCACAGCGGGCGTTCCCGCACCCAGGAACATCGGCGCGAGGTAGGCCTGTATCCGGTCGACACTGCGCGCGGCGAGGAACGCCCCGGCAAGTCGCGGCCCGCCCTCGAGCAGCACGTCCGGGTGGTCGGCGAGGGCGTCGAGGACGTCCCCGATGTCGCGGGTACGCAGCACGAGCGTCGGCGCCGCGTCGTCGAGCACACGTGCCGAGGTCGGGATCTCCCGCATCCCCACGACCACGCGCAGCGGTTGGTGCGGTGCGAGATCTCCGTCGGGCAGCCGGGCGGTCAGCCACGGATCGTCGGCCAGAACCGTCCCGGTGCCGACGACGATCGCGTCGAGCCGACTGCGCTCGTCGTGCACCCTGGCACGCGCTTCCGGTCCGGAAATCCACTGGCTGGTTCCGTCCTGCGCGGCGCTCCGGCCGTCGAGCGTCGCCGCGTACTTCCACGTGACATGGGGCCGGCCGGTGCGTGCCCGGTGAAGCCAGGCCCGCAACGGGCCGTGGATGACGGCGTCGGCCCCGAGTCCCGGATGCACCGTGATCCCCGCGGCACGCAGGGTCTCTGCTCCTCCCCCTGCCACCGGACCGGGGTCCGGGACGGAGTAGTACACCGTCGCGATTCCGGCGTCGATGAGCGCGCGGGCGCAGGGTCCGGTGCGTCCGGTGTGGTTGCACGGCTCGAGGGTGACCACGGCGGTGCCGCCGCGTGCCCGGTCGCCGGCCGCAGCCAGGGCCCGCACTTCCGCGTGCGGACCGCCCGGAGGCGCTGTGGCACCTACCCCGGCGACCTGCCCGTTCGCGTCGAGGATCACGGCGCCGACCGGCGGGTTCGGGCTGGTGGTTCCCCGCACGGCCTCCGACGCATCCAGCGCGAACTGAAATGCCTCGGTGACTTCGGGGGGCGTCACGTCGCGAGTGTCAGGTGCGGCGAGGCGGCTGCCGCCTGTGCGCGCAGCTTGCGCACCGCCTCGGCCGGATCCTCGGCACCGTAGACGGCGGAACCGGCCACGAAGCAGTCCACGCCGGCCTCCGCCGCCGCTTCGATGGTGTCCGCGTTGATTCCGCCGTCGATCTCCACCAGGAGGCGCAGTTCGCCGGAGTCCACCAGTCTCCGCACCGCGCGCGCCTTGTCGAGTACGTCGGGAATGAACGCCTGGCCGCCGAAACCGGGTTCGACGCTCATGACGAGCAGCGTGTCGAACTCGCGGAGGATCTCCAGGTAGGGCTCGATGGGGGTGCCCGGTTTGACGGACAGTCCGGCCTTACCGCCTGCGGCGCGGATATCGCGGGCCACGGCCACCGGATCGTCCGTCGCCTCGGCGTGGAACGTCACGTTGTGTGCGCCCGCTTCGGCATAGGGCGGGGCCCACCGGCCCGGGTTCTCGATCATCAGATGGCAGTCGAGCGGGATGTCCGTCGCCTTCAGCAGCGACTGCACGATGGGCAGACCGAGAGTCAGGTTCGGCACGAAATGGGCGTCCATCACATCGACGTGGAGCCAGTCGGCACCGGCGACGGCCTGCGCCTCGTCGGCGAGACGAGCGAAATCGGCGGACAGAATCGAGGGGGCAATCATCGGGTGGGCCACATCGATCGAGTCTAGACGAGCGCGTCGCACGTGCCGGTCACCAGCACGGACGCTCCGCCCGGCGGCGTCGCCGCGGATCGAGACGAAACAGAAACGACTGCCCGGCAGTGTATTCGGACAGTCTCCCGAGATTCGGGTTCAGACCCGGCGGAACGACGACGTGAACCGCGACAGTCGCCCTTCACTCGGCAACACCTCTTCGACCATGAAGGTCACGGTCTGATCGATTCGTTCGAGAGACTGGAGCACACGGGACAACGTGCTGTCGTGCGGGATGTCGTACTCGTCGGTGGCCTGCATGTCCTCCTGCACCGCGGAGGGCGTCTCCCCTGCCAGCGCTTTCAGCAGGGCCTCGAAGTTGTCCTCACCGATATCCTGGATCGCGCCCCACTGCGAGTCGGTCAGGACGTTCTCGTCGGCCGAGAGACGCTCGGTGGCGGACACCAGATGCCGCGTGTAGAACAACAGAGCCCACAGTGCGGTGAGCCGCCCTTCGATCCCCCGGACATCGAGCGCCCCGGAAGAACGGCGCAGCGGGACGGCGGTGGCCTCGACCTTCTGGACCAGCGTGGTCAGCGCGAGTTCCCGGCGTGCGAGTTCCTGCCTGTCCAGGGTCCCCGTGGATCCGGACCGCAGGTGTGCGAGACAGATGCCGGTGACGTCCTGGACGGTCCGCACCAACTGAGACGTGTCCGACGACAAGCGGGTGCGGGTACGGGTGGGCAGAACGACCGCGGCGACCACCAGCGCGAGCCCCGCTCCGATCACCGTCTCCACGACACGCAGTTCGATGGTTTCGGTATCCAGTCTTCCCAGCAGGTCGTAGAGCAACGCGACGAACGCCGTGATCCAGAGCGCCGACAGGACGGACGACACAGGACGGAAGTACGTCGACGCCAAGATGCACAGGGCCAGCAGCGGGAGGACCACGGGAGTGTCGGTCCCGACCACGATCGCGAAGCCGAACCCGATCGCGGCTCCGGCCACGGTTCCGACGATGCGCTGCATCCCCTTGAGAAACGTCTCCCCGTCCGTCTCACCCAGTACGAAGAACGCCGGCAGCGCGGCCCAATACTGGTAGGTCTCCGATACGGACCCTCCGATCCAGAGGGCCAGCCCGGTCGCGAGTGCGGCCTGCACCGCGCGTCGGATCGGCCCGGCGTTCGTGCCGGCCGGCGCGCGTCCTCCGCTCGGAGCGGAGGACGATTCCTGCTCACCCGCAGCAGATCCCGCTCCGACCGCGGAAGTCGAGCCTGCACCATCGGTGTCGCCGGGGCTGCCGATGAGGTCTTCGGGGCGGGCGGTATGCAACGCGTCCACAGCAAACCGGAGTTCGCGCACGGCATGATGCAACCGCTGCGCCGGCAGAGGCCAGTCGATGGGATCGGGCACGTCGTCGGGTGGACGGATCGCGTCGTTCTCGTCTCCGGAATCGCCCATCCACGCCGGAAGGTCCGGATAACTACGAATGTGGAGCTGGAGCTGTTCGAGTTCGCCGGCGAGCCGAGCCCGGACCGGGATGGGCATGCCCGACCCGGTCGCATCCCGAGCCGCCGCAGACAGATTGACCGTTGCGAGCTCGACATCGAAGAGACGTATTCGCAGGTTGTTCTGCTGCTCTGCGGAGAAGTGCAGGGCCGGGTCCTGTTTGGTGAGCTGACCTCCCAGAAAGGACGCGGTGTGGTGGAGTTGGTCGAGTCCGCTGTGCATACGTTTGCGCAGATCCGGATCCCACCGGGCTGCCGACACCGTATCGACGAGGGGATCGATGCTGTGCGCAACACTGTTCTCGAACGCCCGGACGCCGCTCCGTACGAGCCCGACGTGTCCGTGACCGAGCGGAATGAACTGAACGAGTACCGACGCGGTGACGCTCACCAGCCCCGTCAGTGCGTACAGCCAGAAATCGTCAGGGCTCAGCCGAAGCAGCAGGCTGAAGTAGAACGTCATGAACAACACGCGGCCGAGCCCGGCCCCTTGTGGTCCGAACCGGGACAGCAACACACCCACGAAGGCGAGGGCGGCGACGGCGAGCACCGACGGCAACCGTTCGCGTGGAACCAGGGTGATCAAACCGACCGCGACGACCACGGGGACGAGCGTCAGCATCCCGCCGAACTTGGCGAGTCCCGGGCGCGCACCGCTTTGCGCCGCAACCCCGCCCGCGAACATCGCGATCATTCCGCCGAAGATGGCCGTGGGCATCGGGGCTTTCCCTGCGAGTTCGAGGCCGATCGCCACCACCGCCACCGAGACCACCGCCGCGATGAGCACGCGCAAGGACCCGAATAGCCGGATGTAGCCGGGATCGATGAGCGTGAACCGGTTGGCGAAGAAGGCTCGTACGCCGCCGGTGGCGGGCTTCCGGGTTCCCGGAGCAGTGGTTTCCGGAACATCCGCCCAGCCGGGCGCGTACACCGGCTGATAATCGAGGTCCCGGCCGACCGCATCGGTGAACTGTTGCGCCCGGTACGCGAACGGCAGCCACTCGACGTACCGTTCGTAGGCCTCGTCGAGATCGGTGAGTGGTTCGAGGTGAACGAGTTCGCCCATCTTCCGATTCACCCGGGCGAACCGGGCAACCCACGGATCCTCGCTCTCGACAGGAGGCGCCGAGCGATGTCCGTCCGTCCGGTGCAGCTCGATGTCCTCCCCGATCAGCCGGCGGAACTCCCCACGCGACCTCGTCTCGGGAACATCGGTGCTCGTCCACCCGAGCAGAGGATGCATGTAGTCCGCGAACTTCAGGAACTGGTCGGTGAGCGGAAGCAGCATCGGCTCGACAGTCACCGGGTGGGATCTGGGCAACCCCCACCGAAGTGCCCCGACGACCCCGCTCAGCATCCGGATCGAATACGGCAGCGAGAACGTGTCGCGGCCGCTCTGGAAGTAGTAGGCGGAGTGGTGCAGCCGGACACCGTCGGTGTAGCTGCTGAAACTGTCGGCGATGGACGAGAGTTTGGAGTCGAGGTCGCGCGATTCGCCGCCCGGGAAGTACGGCTTCAGGCTCGCGACCGGGTCGCCGACGCTGTTTCCGGGATTGTAGAACTGCGCGGACAGACCGCGCAGGGCGCTGATCACTCCGTAGACCCCGAGAAGAAACGTGAGAATCAGGAAGACGAGCACGACACCGGTGAGAGTCTCCAGGACCGAGATGATCCGGGATACATCGGTGTCGGGAACGACTTGGGACGTGCCCACCGTGGAGAGCTGGGCTGTACTGAAATAAATTGCGCCGAAGGCATCGTCGGTGCCGCCGTTGTACAGGAAGTCTTGCTTTCTCATCATGCCGACGTAGATGAAGGCGTATCCCAGGATCGTGCCGCCCACCCACATGCCCACCGTGACGATGAGCTGAATGCCCGTGACCTGACGGAGTACGGCGGGTCGCCGTCCGCGTGACATCTTTCGCGTCACTCGTCTGATGACACGCCAGACCCACGACGTCACAGCGCGCGTGAGAAAGCCTGCGTCGTCGTAATTGAGGGCGGTGAGGAATACATCCAGCAGCGTCAACCCAAGGATGATGATCCCGAGCCACTGGACAGCGTCCACGGCGCAAGTCTAGGGCTACACGACCGTACGGGTACGGGATAACAGGATCGACAGCGAAGAACGGACTATCCGGGCGATCGCGAGGTGTACCGCGAGAACCTGTTCATGAGCGGCCCGTTCGAGTTGACGCGATTGACCCGCGTGACACAAACACGGTGTATATGCTCGCGTCGGACTGCAAGTCTCGTCCTTCCGGCGACAGTGCGCCGGCGTGCCGAGAAAAGCGTGACTGACCGGTGCAAGGATCGGAGGTCGCTCGATGCATACCGCTCGACACCATGCAGGGCGAAGCCCGCAGGCCCCATCTCCAGGTCGGCAGAAGTCCGAAATGCCTTGTTCAGCAGAGCCGTTCGCGACTGATCACACACCTCGCCCGAAAGCGCAGGCCCGTCGATGACCTCTACGACCTTGTCCCAAGACGTGATCAACACCGGTGACACCGCGTGGGTGCTGGTGTGCGCAGCCCTTGTGCTGTTCATGACACCGGGCCTGGCGTTCTTCTATGCCGGCATGGTGAGCAAGCGCAACACCCTCGTGATGTTGCAGCAGAATCTGATCGGGCTCGGCATCATCTCGCTCACCTGGTTCGCCTTCGGGTACAGCATCGCGTTCGGTAACGACCGAGGCAACGGGATCGTCGCCGATCTCGGATTCGTCGCACTCACCAACATCGACGACGCCCCCAAGCCGGACCTCCACGTGGTGACCGAAACCGTGGCGATCCCGACGCTGGCGTTCTTCGCGTATCAGTTGATGTTCGCGATCATCACCCCGGCGCTGGCCACCGGCGCAGTGGCCAATCGCCTCAAGGCCTTCGGGTGGGCAGTGTTCATCGCCATCTGGTCGGTGATCGTGTACGCACCCGTCGCGCACTGGTTGTGGGCCCCCACGGGATGGTTGACCAAGATGGGAGCGCAGGACTGGGCAGGTGGAATGGTTGTCCACGCGTCGGCGGGGGCTGCCGCACTCGGTCTGTTGATCGTCCTCGGGCGGCGCAAGGTGCGGCCCAACCGGGCACCCCTGCCGCACTCGGTCCCGTTGGTGATCGTGGGAGCGGGAATACTCTGGTTCGGCTGGTTCGGTTTCAACGCCGGTGACGGACTGCAGGCCAACGGAGTTGCCGCGCAGGCGTTGGTCAACACCCAGTTGGCGGGTGCCACTGCGATGCTTGTCTGGCTGGTGTTCGAGCGGTACCGGGAAGGCCATTCGACCGTGCTCGGCGCCGTGACCGGCGCGGTCGCCGGATTGGCGACCATCACTCCCGCCGCGGGTTATGTCAGCAGCTGGGCCGCGGTGGTCATCGGCGCCCTCGCCGGAGTGGTGTGCTACCTGGCACTCGGCCTGAAAAGGCTTCTGCACGTGGACGATGCGCTCGACGTGCTGGCGGTCCACTTCATCGGCGGCGTGTTCGGCACCCTGTGCGTCGGGTTCTTCGGAGAAGAAGCCATCAACTCGATCGGCCGAGACGGTCTGTTCCACGGTGGTGGATTGACACTGCTGGGTTATCAGGTCGTCGCACTGGCCTCGGTGATCGCCTACGCGCTGGTGCTCACCCTGGTGATCGCCTTCGCGATCGAGAAGACGATCGGACTTCGCGTCAGTGCCGAGGAAGAAGAACATCTCGACCTCAGCCAGCAGGGGATGAGCGCCTACCAGGAGGGCCCCACTCCCCCCGATCCCACGGCCGACGGGGCAACGGTTTCCGCGGCTCCGAAGCCGTTGGAGCCCGGGAACACGCTGTACCTGGTCACCGCGGTTCTCGACTCGGGTGGGGCCGCGGGCGTGGAACGGGAAGTGCTCGCCGCAGGTGCCCGCCGCGCGATGTTGTCCGAGGTATTCGTCACGACGGCTTCGTCGGTCGACCAGATGGTCCGAGGACAGAAACGAACCATGGATGTCACCCCACGGGTCCGCGCGGAAATCCTGACCCCTGCGGAGTCGCTGACCAGCGTGCGAAGCGCCCTGTCGGCGTTGGGCGACGACCTCGTCGAAATGACCGTCGTGCCGGTCGAGAGCGGATAGCACACCCGAGCAGTCGAGGGGCGTGCGGCGACTGTGCGCCGCACGCCTTATCGATGTCACGACCGGATTCGGCGATGATGTGTCCGCCGTCGAAGAACCACGACGCTGGTACGGAAATCCGGTCGGCCGTAATTCTGGACCTCGTGAAATACGTCCGGGCTTGCCGTTACCCGATACGGCGACCCGACCGCCGGCGGTCCACGCGCAATTCACCGACTCTCGCTCGTCTCCGAAACTGAACACACGACAAAGAATTGCGATCCGTCCGTTTCGGTCTTTGTTCCGTCCGGAAATTGTGCAGCCGATTCGCACCACCGAGTCGACCATTCTTCGGATCCGCCGAAATGCAGTCTTCCACGGATCCGGCACACGAAGCCTTTCGTTCCCCGGTGGAGGGTCGGAGCAGCAGACGCGCGTCACTACAGCGTCGGGCGCCACCCATGCAGGCTGAACGACTGCACATATGAATAGATATTCAATTCACGGACGACGACAACGACCGCTGTTCCTAATATCTGGAGGTTCGCCGGGTGTCGCCGCGCTTATCGGTCTCGGCGTCGGCGCTGCCGCGTCCGATGAAAAAACCAAAGGCCGAACTTCATTGCGGCTCCGGCGTATCGTCCGAGACAGCGAGCTCCGGCTCGTCGCCGGGAGATGCTCATCGAATCGGAACCTACGGCATTGCGGGAGCAGAAATGGATTTGACTCCACGAGAAATCGAAAAGCTTTACGTGTACCAGGTTGCAGAACTTGCACGCCGACGACGCGAACGGGGCACGAAGCTCAACGCCAGCGAGGCGACTGCGCTCATCAGCGAGGCGATCCTGGAAGGCGCTCGCGACGGACGCTCCGTTGCGGAAGTCATGGAGCTGGGAAGAACCATCGTCGCGGAGAAGGACTGCATGGGAGGCGTACGGGAACGCCTGCCGCTCTTGCAGGTCGAAGCGACGTTCGTCGACGGGAGCAAGCTGGTCTCCTGCCACGACCCGATCGGGAACTGACGTGGCCGAACCCGCCGGGAAAGACGCCACCACGATTCTGGTCGCGGGCCACGAAAGCGCCGAGGGCGCGGACGTGCGATACCTCGAGCAGGCTCGCAACCGGTGGTTCGTCACCCCGATCGGCCGGCCGCTCCACAATCTGCTCACCCGCCATCTGTCGTCCGGAGACGGCCCGATCGTGGTCGTTCCTATGACGATGGGGCGTAATCCGACCTTGGTGGCCGACACTGCCAAGACGGTGCGGTGGCTGGCAGCGGGCGCACCGGAACGTCTCGCGCTGGCGGCCCCGTTCGGCAGCTCTGACCATCTGATCTCGTGGCTGCGCCTGGCGGCCACGGGTATTCGGAGCCGCTCGTCCGACGCCGCGATGGTGATCCAGGCTCCTTCCTCCGACCCTTTCGACGAGGCGGAACTGCACCGCGTCGCGCACCTGGTGCGCACCCACGGAGCAGGCAACGTAGTGGAGGTTGCCACGACACACACCGACGACGATCTTGCCGACGTTCTGCAACGGCTGCGACGGCTCGGCCACCCACACGCCGTAGTCGTTCCGGCAGGCTTTCGCCGGGAGTCCCCTGTTCCTTTGGACGACAGCAGGTTTACCGGCTGTGAGTTCTACGGACCGTTGATGAGCGAACAGGCAGCGATCCGCATCATCGATGCGCGCATCCGCGACGCAGTGCACGAACTCGCCCACGGCCGTACCGGAGTCGAGTCCGGCCTGATGGCGGACCACGGCCACGGCTACGCCCATTCGCACGCTTTCGACGACTCGCCGGACAGCGCGCACGGCCACGGACACGGACACGGACACGAGCACGCAGATCGGAGCCGTCCCGGCGACGATCCCGGCACCGAACACAGCCACCGACACCCCGCTACCGCGTCTTCACACTGACCGGCAGATCGACCCGACGGCGCGCTGCAGCACGCAACCGCTCCGCGAGGAAGGAATCATCATGGTAGCCAAGCCCACATACGACCACAGCGAAGACGACATCGAGATCAACGCGGGGCGCCGCAGCGTCACCCTGCAGGTGAGCAACACCGGAGATCGTGCAATCCAGATCGGGTCCCATTTCCATTTCTTCGAGGTCAACAAGGCGCTGCTGTTCGATCGTGAACTCGCCTACGGAATGCACCTGGATCTGCCCTCCGGGCTGGGGGTGCGCGTCGAGGCCGGCGACACCCGCGAGGTGACCCTCGTCGCGTACGCCGGCAACCGCCACGTCATCGGCTTCAACAACCTCGTCGACGGCGGTCTGGACTCCGAGGGCACAAAGATCCGTGCCATGGCGCTCATGAAGGAACTCGAGTACCAGGACGGCACACCCCAGGCGCGAGAGAGCAAGAGCACCTCGAAGAAGAAGAAGGGCGCAAAGTAATGGCAATCATCTCGCGCAAGCAATACACGGACCTCTTCGGACCCACGACGGGTGACCGAGTCACCCTCGCCGACACGAACCTCGTCATCGAGATCGAAAAAGACTTCAACGAGGGCAACTACGGCGACGAGATCGTCTACGGCGGCGGCAAGACGGCGCGCGACGGAATGGGCGCCGACCCCCAGGGAACCGATGCCCAGGGAGTGCTGGACCTCGTCATCACGAACGCGATCATCCTCGATCCGGTGCTCGGCGTCCTCAAGGGCGATATCGGAGTACGGGACGGAAAGATCGCCGGTGTCGGCAAATCCGGCAACCCGCATCTTCAGAAGGGCGTCGATCCCCGACTCGTCGTCGGGCCGGGTACCGAACTCCTCGCCGGTGAACATTGCATCGCGACGGCGGGCGGCTTCGACTCCCACGTGCACTACATTTCCCCGCAACAGGGGGTGACGGCCCTGGCGAACGGAATCACCACCTTGTTCGGTGGCGGCACCGGACCGACGGACGGCACCAACGGTGTCACCACCACCCCCGGCGTCTGGAACCTCCACCGGATGCTCGAATCCGCCGAAGCCATGCCGGTCAACATGGGCTTCCTCGGAAAGGGGAACGGATCCCTGCCGGAGGCGCTCTGTGAGCAGATCGAGGCCGGCGCGGCAGGTCTGAAGGTGCACGAGGACTACGGCGCCACACCCGCCGCGATCAGCAACGCACTCGACGTCGCGGACCGCTACGACATCCAGATCTCCGTACACACCGACACCCTCAACGAGTCGGGCTTCGTCGAGAACACTCTGGATGCGATCGACGGCCGGACGATCCACACGTTCCACAGCGAGGGCGCCGGCGGCGGACACGCACCCGACCTCATCAAGGTCACGGGTCACCCGAACGTGCTGCCGTCCTCGACCAACCCGACGCTCCCCTACACGGCCAATTCGGTGGACGAACTGCTCGACATGGTGATGGTGTGCCACCACCTGTCGCACGACATCCCGGAAGACGTCGCATTTGCGGACTCCCGCGTGCGTGCCGAGACGATCTCCGCCGAAACGGTGTTCCACGACGAAGGCATCATCTCGATGGTGTCCTCCGATTCACAGGCCATGGGCCGTATCGGCGAGTCCTTCATGCGTGCGTTCCAGATCGCACACCACTGCAAGGACAAGCGCGGCAAGCTGCCGGAGGACTCACCGGACAACGACAACTTCCGCGTGCTGCGCTACCTGGCGAAAATCACCATCAACCCCGCGATCACCCAGGGCGTCTCGGACTACATCGGGTCGCTCGAAGAAGGGAAGATGGCCGACATCGTGCTGTGGCCGACGACGTCGTTCGCCGCCAAGCCCAAGGTGATCGTCAAAGGCGGCCTGATCAACTGGGGTCTGATGGGTGAACCGAACGCGTCGCTGCCCACGCCGCAGCCGGTGTACTACCGCCCGATGTTCGGTGCGCAGGGCAGGGCATTGCAGTCCACGAGAGCCACGTTCATGTCGAAGGCGGCGATCGCGAACGGTGTGCCCGAAAAGCTGGGGCTGGAGAGTCAGGTGCTGCCGGTGAAGAGGTGCCGCAACATCGGAAAGCAGCACATGGTGCGCAACACCGCCACCCCGGTCGTCGAAGTCGATCCCGAGACCTACGACGTCACGTACGACGGAAAACCGGCGGCGATCGATCCTGCGCAGACCCTCCCGCTCACGCAGATGTTCTTCCTGGCCTGAGGGGACACGGTGACGTCCGATATTCGCCAGTTGCTGACGAGTCTGCAGTTCTCGGACTCGGCGTTCCCGAGCGGCTTCTACACCATGTCGCACGGACTGGAGGGTTACAGTCAGGCCCGCCTCGTCGACCCCGGTGAGGTGCAGGACCTGTTGTGTTCGTTGCTCGTCCACACGGTCGGGCCCGGGGACGCGACAGCCCTCGCCGCCGCACATCGGGCGGCGGGGGTGGGCGACTGGGACCTCGTCGAGGAAATCGATCACCGCCTGTTCGCGTCCAAGTTGAATGCCGAGATGCGACGGGCGTCCGTACGCAGCGGTCACCAGCTCGCGGACCTTGCCGACGTGGTGCTCGGCAGCGACGCGCTGGACGAGTACCAACGGCGGGTGAAGGCGCGGGCCACGCCGGGATGCCAGCCGGTGGTGTCCGCTCTCATCTACTCGGCGACCGGCGTCGGAACGGGCATCGCGGTGGCCTCCGATCTCTCCGCATTCGCGGTGAGTTTCGTGGGCGCCGCGCTGCGCCTCCGGCTGACCGATCACCGGCAGGCGCAGGTGATTCTGCACGCCGTCGGCCCGGTGATCGAGCAGGTGGCACACGACGCCGCCGAACGTGACGTGCACGATCTCGGTGGCTTCGCACCGATGGCCGACATCATGTCCGCACAGCACGAACGGGCCGAGGCGCGCCTGTTCGCCAGTTGACCGCGCATACCGAAGAGCGGCCGGCCGACGTGCCGGCCCCGTGAAGATCCGAGGGGAACGAAAAACTATGGGTGACAATGCATTGAGGATCGGTATCGGGGGACCGGTGGGATCGGGGAAGACGGCACTGACCGAAGCGCTCGTGCCCCTGCTCATCGCAGCCGGACGCACTCCGGGTGTCATCACGAACGACATCTATACCCAGGAGGACGCGCAGCACGTCCGGCGCGAACTCGACGGGGTGCTCGACCCCGAACGGGTGGTGGGCGTCGAGACCGGCGCGTGCCCGCACACGGCCGTGCGCGACGACCCGACGATGAATCTCGCCGTCGGAGAGGAATTGCTGCAGCGATTCCCGGATATCGACACGCTGATCTACGAATCCGGTGGGGACAATCTCACTCTCACGTTCTCGCCCTCGCTGGCCGACGTCTTCGTGTTCGTCCTCGACACGGCGGAAGGTGAGAAGATGCCGCGTAAGCGGGGTCCGGGCATCACCGACAGCGACATCCTGGTGATCAACAAGATCGATATCGCACAGTATGTCCGGACGGATCTCGGCGTGATGGAGAGTGACGCCATCCGGGTACGCGATGGCGCCCCCGTCGTCCTCACCAACTCGCTCACCGGCGAAGGCTTGGACGTGCTCCTCGACCAGATCTTGTCGTTGTGGAACGGCGCACGGACCGAACTCGTCTGATGACGGCCGACATCTCGACGGGCAGGGCTCTCGATCCCGGGGCGGATCCGAACGCGCCCCGGGGCTTGGCACCCGTGAGCCCATTACCCGTCCGCCCGGTGCACCCCGGTGGATATCGGCTCCAGCCGGACTACTTCGAGCCCGTCCGGGTGCCGGCCGAAGTACTCCGGTATGCGGGCGGTGACTCGCCTCTCCCGGTCGGGAGCCCGGGCAAGGTCGGTATCCTCCAACTCGGTTTCGAGCACAACCACGACCGGGACCGCACCGAACTCGTGCAGCACTATCAGAAGTCACCGCTGCAGATCATGCGCCCGCTGTACTTCGATCCGTTGCGCCCCGATGTTCCGTACACGTACGTGATGTCCTCGGGCGGCGGCATTCTCCAGGCGGACAGGCTGCGCACCGATCTCACATTCGGGACAGGCACCTCGGCACACGTGACGACGCAGGCGCAAACCAGGGTGTACCGGATGGACTACGACTACGCGTCGTCCGTCACGAACATCTCGGTGGGGGCCGGTGCGTACACCGAGTACCTGCCCGAACCCGTGGTTCCGTTCGCCGGATCGCGCTTCTACCAGCACACCTCGGTGACGCTCGACGAATCGGCCACGCTCCTTCTCGGGGAGACCGTATATGCCGGACGGCTCGCCCGCGACGAGCGCCACAGGTACGAGGTCTACGCGTCCGACGTCGAAGTCCGGCGGCCCGGCGGACGCCTCGTGGCACTCGACCGGGTCCGGCTGTGTCCCGGCGAGGATCACGATTCCGCCGCGGCACCGAGTCTCGGCGTCCTGGCCGACCACGACATCCTCGCGATGTTGTACGTGTTCACTCCGCTGGTGCCGGTCGCCGTGCTCGCGGATCTGCTCCACGACGCGCTGGCCGCCACTCTGCCGGACGGCTTGTTCGGTGTGAGTGCGCTGCCGAACGACGCCGGCGTCTGGATGCGCTTGGTCGCCAACGATCCTGTCACGGTGGCCCGCGCCACTCACGCGGCGGCGGGAGCGGCTCACGAAGCACTCACGGGGTTCGCCGCTCCGGCGATCCGCAAGATGTAGGGGCGCTCGACGGTCACCGATCCATACCGGATGCACGGCGAAGGAGCTGGACATGACTACGGGAACTGCACCGCAGGATTCCATGGCCTCACCGCGCTCCTGGCTGGTGGGGTTCGGCCACGGTCCGTCACAGATCTATTTCCAGGCGAACATCTACACCTCGCTGCTCATCATGGTGGCCTTTCTCGTCGCCAGTTGGCAGATGGCAGTGCTGGTGGCGATCGCGTGTGTGGCACAAACCTTTACCGGGTGGGTCATCCGCACGAAAGCGTCCGACCTGATCTTCGGTATGCAAGGTTTCTCCGGGGCCCTGGTCGGCGCTGCGACCTTTGCCACCCTCGGCAGTCAGTGGTTCTCGTACCCCATCGCACTCGTCGGCGGGGCGCTTGCCGCACCGGTCACGTGGCTGGTCAATGCACTGTTCATGCGGACACCGCTGAAGATCTACGGACTCCCGTCGACGACGGCACCGTTCTGCATCGTGGCGACGATCATCCATTTCGGTTTCGAACGCTGGTGGGTCGAATCGTCGTCGATGACCATCGACTCGACCACGGTGGCGTTCTTCCGGTCGTTGCTGACCAACGTCTCGGAGGTGGTTCTGGTCGACAATGTCTGGGCCGGTGCCCTCATCCTCATCGGCCTGTTCATTGCGAATTGGAAGGTCGGTCTGGCGGGTTTGCTCGGTAGTGTCGTCGGCACGCTGTGTGCCCTCGCACTGGGCGAGAGCCTCACCGAGACAGGAAACGGTCTGAGCGGGTATTCCGGTGTGCTCACCGCGATCGCGCTCTCGGTGACCTTCTTGAAGGAGAGTGTTGTCTCCTGGGTCCTCGCGCTGATCGGCACCGTCGTCACCGCAGTCGTCACCCTGTGGATGCACGACCTCGGGGTTCCCACCTACACGTGGCCGTACATTCTCACCACGTGGGTGTTCCTGGTGATCGCGCACTACATTCCCTCTGCCGAGCGTCCCTGACGACAGCACGCGCAACGAACCGCGTTCGGAGGAGCATCCACGACATGAGCGCCACCGGAGAAGCGGGACCCCTGTTCCCGGACCGCAATCTCGCCTTGGAACTGGTCCGCGTGACGGAAGCCGGCGCACTGGCATCCGGCCGGTGGGTCGGACGCGGCGACAAAGAAGGCGGGGACGGTGCGGCGGTCGACGCGATGCGCATCATGCTGTCGACCGTGACCATGAGGGGCGTCGTCGTGATCGGCGAAGGCGAGAAGGACGAAGCACCGATGCTGTTCAACGGCGAGTTGGTCGGCGACGGCACCGGACCGGAGTGCGATTTCGCGGTCGACCCGGTAGAGGGCACCACACTGATGGCCGCCGGCGCGCCGAATTCGCTGAGCGTCGTGGCGGTAGCCGAGCGCGGGGCCATGTTCGACCCCTCGTCGGTGTTCTACATGAACAAGATCGCGGTGGGCCCGGACGCGGCAGACGCCGTGGACATCACCGCTCCGGTGTCCGAGAACATCTCGCGCGTCGCCGCCGCGCTCGGCACGTCGGTCGCGGACCTGACCGTGGCCGTGCTCGACCGGCCGCGTCACACCGAACTGGTCGACCGGATCCGCCGGGCCGGCGCGCGGGTGCGGTTGCTGCCGGACGGGGACGTCGCCGCGGCCATTGCCGCTGCGCGTCCCACCTCCGGTATCGATATGGCGATGGGCATAGGCGGCACACCGGAAGGCATCCTCGCGGCAGCGGCGGTGCGGTGCCTGGGAGGAACGATTCAAGCGCAACTGACTCCCCGGGACGCCGGCGAACGCGGGCAGATTCAGGCCGCGGGGCACGATACCGATCGGGTCCTCCACACGACGGACCTGGTCGGCGGCGCGAACGTGTTCTTCGCCGCCACGGGAGTCACCGACGGGCCGCTGTTGCGTGGCGTGCGGTACTTCGGCGGAAACCGCGCGGGCACTCAATCGATCGTGATGCGCAGCAAGTCCGGCACCGTCCGGATCATCGAGGCCGAGCACCGACTGGATTTTCCCGGTCCCCACAGCGAGGCCGCACGGACGTGAACCGGAGCAACGGACCGGGGCGCTCCCCCGGCGAACTCGGATTCAGATCGACGTGCCGATCCACAACCCGATTCCTGCGGCGGCGAGGGCCAGCACCAGCATCACCACACCGCTGATGAACGAATCCCCGTATCGGCGCTCCTTGATCAGTTGCACCGTCTCGTAACTCGCCGTACTGAATGTGGTGTATCCACCGAGGAATCCGGTTCCGATGACATAGCTGGCGTCGGTGGAGACGAGATGCTCGACCGTGAGTCCCGTGAGGAATCCCAGGACGAGCGATCCCGACACGTTGATGATGGTCGTCGCCCACGCGAACTTCGTCTTCATGTGTGCACGGATGAAACCGTCCAGGACGAAGCGCACGACTGCTCCGACCCCACCCGCGATACTCAGCGTGATGAAGATGAGCGGCGTCACGATGTCATCCCTCCCCCGGCGGGCGGCGTCATGCGCGCGTTGACGCTACTGGCAACCGCAATTCCCGCCCAGGTGGCGCACGCACCGACGATCAGTGTCCCGACCACGTACACCACGCCCTGCCAGATGTATCCGTCCCGGAAGAGCACCGCCGTGTCGGTCGCAAGCGAACTGTAAGTGGTGAAACCGCCGCAGAATCCGGTTCCCAGAAGGAGCTTCAGATTCTTCCCCGTGGGCTTCGCGCTGTCGATCCGGGTGACGGCTTCGTACAGATAGCCGAGGAGAAATGCACCGACGATGTTCACGACGGCGATCGCGATCGGGACTTCGCCGAGTTTCGGGATAGCCAGCGAAACGCCTTCGCGGCTGCCGGCCCCGAACAGGCCTCCGATCGCTACCAGTCCGATCGAGGCCCATTGCAGATAGGCGGGCCGCCCGTTACTCATTCCCGCGCTCCCGCATGTCGGGTGCGCGAGGACTTCGGCCGAAGATCCATCCTCCCAGGCTAACCGAGCGAGCCGGGTACCACGGCGCTTTGCCTACGTGCTCCGGGCGACCGCGTCGAACCGATCGATGTCCTCACGACGGCATACGCGGCTTCCGGCGGTCAACAGCGCTGCGGTGCCGCACGCGACACCCAGCGCCAGCGCGTCGCGCAGCGTGCGTTCCTGCAGTAGTCCGACGACGAGTCCGGCGACCATGCTGTCACCGGCACCCACGGCGCTCCGTACCTCCACCTCCAGCGCGGGCACCTCGACGGCGTCGTCGGCGGTGACCATGATCGCGCCGTCGGGGCCCAGCGACACCACCACAATCTCTGCGACCCCGCGCTCGACCAGTTCGCGCGAGGCCTCGATCCGGTCGTCCGTGCCGGGCAGGTCACGGCCGACCCACTCGCACAGTTCGCCCAGCGACGGCTTGACGAGGAACACCCCGGACTCGATGCTCGCCAGAGCCTCTCCCGACGAGTCGAGCACGAAGCGCGCCCCGGCGGCGTGGGCGACTTCCGCGACCCGGTGGACGAACGCCCCGGAGACGCCGGGCGGGAAGCTGCCGCTGGCCACGAGATACTGTGCGCCCTGGGCTGCTTCGGTGAGCACCGCCAGGCAACGCTCCTGTTCGTCGCGAGTCAGGTCCGGCCCCGGTGTGACGAACCGGTATTCGTGCCCGGTCTTGCGGTCGATCGCGGTGAAGCATTCGCGGGTGTCGTCGACGATGGGCACGACATACGCGTCGACGTGGTCGTCGTCGAGCAGCCCGCTCATCTGCCGGCCCCGTGCGCCACCTACCGGGAACACCGCTCCCGCCGACGCACCGAGCACACGCGCGACCTTGGCGACGTTGATGCCTCCACCCCCCGCGTCGTAGAACGGCTCCTCGCACCGGAGCTTGCGGGTGGGTACGACTTCCTCGGCGAAGGTGGTGACATCGAGGGCAGGATTCATGGTCAGCGTGACGATATCGGGCATACCGAAACCCTAGCCGTGCGACAGGACACCCGACGGGTCCGGCAGAGTCCTCGTACGTGTTGTCCCGTCGGGATGTCTCAGTCGCGCGGTTTGCGCAGAGCCGCCATGAACATCGCGTCCGTGCCGTGCCGGTGCGTCCACAACTGCACACCCGGTCCGTCACCGAGTTTCGGCACACCCGGGAGGAGTTCCCTCGTGTCGAGTTGTTCGACCCCGTACCGGCGGACCGCGTCGGACACCACCCCGACGGTCTCCGAGACGTGCGGCGAGCAGGTGGAATACAACACCACGCCACCGGGACGCAGCAGACCGATCGCCGCGCCGAGAAGCTCTTTCTGCAGTTTGACGAGGTCGGCCACATCTTCGGGCCTACGGCGCCAGCGCGACTCGGGCCGGCGACGCAGCGACCCGAGTCCGGTGCAGGGTGCATCGACCAGGATCCGGTCGTACCCGGGCTCGAGACCCGAGTCGCGGCCGTCCGCGACATGCACGACCACGGGGAGATCACGCGCGGTCTTGCGGACCAGGTCGGCGCGGTGCTCGACGGGTTCGACCGCATCCACCGAGAATCCGTCCAGCGCGGCGAGTGCGCCGAGCAGTGCCGCCTTGCCACCGGGTCCGGCGCACAGATCGAGCCAGCGCCCCGTGTCCTCGCCGAGCAGCGGAGCCAGCGTGAGCGCTCGTGCGACGAGCTGGCTGCCTTCGTCCTGCACCGCGGCCATGCCCTCGCGGACCGGCTCGAGCCGACCGGGATCGCCGTGTTCGATGTGCACCGCGTACGGCGACCACGGACCGATCTCGCCGCCGGTCACGAGTGCAAGCTCCTCAGCGGTGATCACACCGGGCCGGGCGACAAGATGCACGATCGGACGGGCGTCGTCGGCCGCGAGCACGTCGGCGAGTTCCCCTGCGTCGGCACCGAGGGAATGCACGAATGCCTGGGCGATCCACAGCGGGTGCGCGTACCGGAACGCCAGGTGCCCCACCGGGTCGCGCTCGGGGTCGGGTGCGAGCAGGTCGATCCACTCGTCCTCGGTTCGTTCCCCCACTCGCCTCAGCACGGCATTGACGAATCCTGCTCGGCCCGAACCGAATTCGGTGCGGACGAGGTCGACGCTGGTCGTCACGGCGGCGTGCGGGGCGACCCTGGTCCGTAACAACTGATAGGTGCCCAGCCGCAGCACGTCGAGCAGCGCGCCGTCGATCTCGTCGACGGGACGGTTGGCGGCATCGGCGATGACGGCGTCGAGCAGTCCCTGCGCGCGTGCCGCCCCGTAGGTGAGTTCGGTGGCCAGCGCCGCGTCACGAGAGTCCAGTTTGCGTTCGCGAAGGAGGGCCGGCAGCACCAGATTGGCGTAGGCATCGCGCTCGCGGACCGCGCGCAGTACGTCCCGCGCCGCGGTGCGAGCCGGATCCACCGCCGACTGGGTGGGACGGCGAGTCTGCCGTGGGGCGGTGTTGCGCCCGGTATGTCCGCCCGGCTTCTGCCCTGAACGCCGGGCCGGTTTGCGAGCTTCACTCATTGCGCACGTACTTTCGAGTCGAGTCGGGCGCCGCGCGCCCAATCTGCTGCTGCCATCGGTTTCTTGCCGGGGGGCTGAACGGTGCCGAGCCGCACCGCGGTGGACCCTGTCCCGACGAGCAGACCGTTCTTGAGGACCGCGAGTTCGCCGGGGTCGAGCGTCTCGTCGACGGGGGTCACCGGCCCGAGCTTGACTCGCAGGTCGCCGATCATGGTCCACGCGCCCGGCGCCGGGGTGACCGCGCGGACGTGGCGGTCGACCACGTGCGCAGGCCGCGTCCAGTCGACCCGTGCGGCGTCCACGGTGACCTTCGGGGCGTGGGAAACACCCTCGGCGGGTTGCGGCGCGGGAACGAGGATGCCGTCCTCGAGACCGTCGAGCGTCGATTCGAGCAGCGTTGCACCGGCCTCCGCGAGACGACCCAGCAGATCACCGGCGGTGTCGGTGGGCCGGATCATCTCGGTCACCACGCCGTACACCGGGCCCGTGTCGAGACCGGCTTCGAGCCGGAACGTGCTGGCTCCGGTGATCTCGTCACCCGCGGCGATCGCGGCTTGCACCGGTGCTGCTCCGCGCCATGCGGGGAGCAGAGAGAAGTGCAGGTTCACCCAGCCGTACCGGGGGATCTCCAGCACGGCGGGCGGGATCAACGCTCCGTATGCGACGACGGGGCAGCAATCGGGCTGGAGTTCGGTGAGACGGGCGATGAATTCGGGGTCGCGAGGTGCCTGCGGAGCAAGCACCTCGATACCGTGCTCGTCGGCGACCTGCCCCACTTCGGATCGGACCGCCTTCCGGCCGCGACCGGCGGTGGTGTCGGGCCGCGTCACGACCGCGACGACCTCGTGGCGGGGCGAGGCGATGAGCCGCCGCAGTGCCGGCACTGCGGGGCCGGGAGTACCTGCGAACACCACCCGCATGTCAGAGCACCGCCGGTGCGGGTGGGCGCACTGCGATGCGGAAGCTAACCGGCGGGTGTGTCACGAATACTGCTCCAGGGTTCGGCGACGATGGCTCCCCCATTCTAGGGAGTCGGTCGCCCACACCGACACGGTGTCGCCACCACGGCCCAGTAGTCTCGCCGGGTATGCAGCAACGACGCCTCACCACCGGCCCTCTCCTCGACGACGGCGGAACGCTCATCGAGACCGGATGGAGCGCGAGCGAGGAACGTCGGTACGACCGCCGGAAGGTCGCGGCGTCCGGTCTGCGCATCAAGGAGTGGGACTACTACTGCGTCCTGTCCGACGGCGATTCCGGCCCCTACGGCATCGCTCTGACCGTGGCCGACAACGGCTACATGGGTCTGCTCGGCGTCAGTTGGCTCGACCTCGCCGGGCCGGCAGACGTCACGGAGAACACGATGATCCCCTTTCCGCGCGGCCGTCTGGGCTTGCCCGCGAGCGCCGACTCGGGCGATGTGGTGGTTCGCCGCGGCGACGTGCACATCGAGTATCGGAACGAGGGACAGGCACGACGGCTGATCGTCGACCATCCCGGGTTCGGCGGAGGCCGCGGGCTGTCGGGTGAGCTGGTGCTGACTCAGCCGCCGATGGACCGGATGGTGATCGCCACCCCGTTCCCGTCCAGCCCGAAGGCCTTCTACTACAACCAGAAGATCAACTGCCTGCCCGCCCGGGGCAGCGTGACGGTCGACGGCCGCGAGCACCTGTTCGACCCCGCGACAGCGTTCGGCGTATTCGACTGGGGCCGGGGAGTCTGGACCTACGACAACACCTGGTACTGGGGTTCGGCGTCCGGCCTGCACGACGGACTGCCCTTCGGCTTCAACATCGGCTACGGGTTCGGGGACACCGGCGCGGCGAGCGAGAACGTGGTCTTCCATGACGGTGTCGCCCACAAACTCGACCGCGTGCAGTTCCACCTGCCGGTCGGCACGTACGACGGTGCGCCGTGGCGATTCACCAGCAACGACCACCGTTTCGAGATGGAGTTCGTGCCGATTCACGATCGGGCCGCGGACGTGAACGCTCTCGTTCTCCGTTCGACCCAGCATCAGGTGTTCGGCCGCTATACCGGCTTCGTCGTCCTCGACGGCGGTAGCCGGCTCGAGATCGAGAACCTCCTCGGTTTCGCGGAAAAGGTGCGCAACCGCTGGTGACCGGTCGATACCGACCGTTCCCGCGGTGACCGGTGCGCTCAGAAGTTGGCCTGGCGGACGACCTCCGGGATTCCGGTTCCCAGCGCAACCCGGGTGCACGTGCCCAATGCGACTCGATCGGGATCGAGGGCATGCCGGATCAGTTGCAACGTGAATTCGTCGTAGACCATGTTGAAGTGGCCGGTCCGATTCTGTGGACACAGATCCTGGACGACGAGATTGACCGCACCTTCTCCGCGCAACGCAACGTTGTCGGCGGGTTGGATCACTTCGTCGAACCGGGTTCCGATGGTGGTGTACTGCACGCCGGGAACGGTGTCGCTCGGCGCGTTCAATTCGGTGAGCAGTACCGAACCTTGGAGTTGCTCCGCAAGCGCCACCGAGAATTCGCCCTCGAGGAAGTCGGTTGCGCCGGGTAACGCGGCGATCGCGGTCGCGAGACCGTAGAAGGTGCCGCCGTAGCTGGGAGACGCCACCCCGACCCAGCGGTCGACCACGTGGGCGCCTCCGAGTTTGTTGATGTAATAGCGGGTGACGACCGCGCCTTGCGAATACCCGACGACGTCGACTTCGGTAGCTCCGGTCTCGGCCCGGACCCGCTCCACGAACTCGCCGAATTGTGCTGCGGACACCCGGATCTCACCCGTACCGTACGACTCGGCCCCGGCCGCCAAACCGTAGTTCACCGCGAAGACGCACCGCCCGGATGCAGCGAGAAGGGGTGTGAGTGCGGCGAAGTCGGAGTAGCTGTTGGAGTCGGTCCCGTGCGCAAGCACCACCGGCCGGGGGTTCTCCGGCGAGAGCACACACGAGAAGTCGTTCGTCTGCGGCGGCACCGCGCCGGGATTGTTCTCCGCGTATTCGGCAGCCTCCGCGTGGGTTACCGCCGGCGGCCCCGGCACCACGGGCACAGAGGATGAGGACCCCGTCACCCCGACGAGCGGTTGCGCACCCGCCACTCCCGCCGTGAACGCGGCAACGCACAGAGCCGCGAGCCCGGCCGACCACACTCGTCGGACCACCATGTGACGCCTCCTGTCGCAACGCGGTCGTGCCACGTCATCGAAACAAGGGTTCGATCACAAACGACTGCAACTGTATCTGTTAAAGATACTAAGCCCACCGATGATCATCGCGCTGTCACTTGAACGAGGGACAGTTTCCCGAGCCGGAACACGAGCGAACGAGCACAACAGAACCGGCCCCTCCCGTCGACGAGAAGTCGACGGGAGAGGCCGGAAAGCTGCTGTAACTATTGGGCTGTCGGCACCACCGGGTGCCGGTAACTACCGGATCGGGTAACTACCGGCGTGCTGCGACCTACGAGAGCCTCAGCCTTCGCAGAAGGCCTCTGCCACAGCGGGAGGAAGCCCGTCGAGCAGTTGCTGGGCGGGTACGGCGAGGACCGGGTCGTCCGCGAGCCAGCGTGCCGCCGCGCACTCGGTAAGGCGGTAACCGGACTCCGGTGCGGCAGGCCCGCCGTCGGTGAACGCGCCCAGGACGTGCTCCGAAAGCTGCGCGGCCGACCCGTATGTCGAGGCGCCCACCGAGAAGTCCGGCCCGAACGATGCCGAGGCATTGAACGAGCGATCGTCGCTCCATCCCCACTTCGTTCCGATGACACCCGCCAGCAGCGCGGTGCCGTAGTTCTGCGCGTACCCGTCGGCGGCCGTCCCGTATGCCGATGCCATGGCGGCGAGTACCGGCGAATTCGGATCGGTGCGCTTCTTCGTTTCGAGATAGGTGACCATGTCGTGAGTCGACGTGGTTCCGTTGCCCCAGTAACCGGGCACGTAGGTATCGGTGAGCCCGAACTCTTCCACCGTCGTCGAGATCGCCTGGGGGTACTTCGCATGAAGCCGGTTGGCGATCGCGTCGTTCGACGCGCGGATCATCTCCGTGGCGTCGGCATGATCGGCGGCGTCGCCGTACCGGAAGACGTACTCGGCCAGATACAGCTTGACGATCGAGACCCCGGCACGGGATTCGTGTTCGTTGGCGGTGCCCGCGCGGAACCCGGTCGGCGAATGCGCAAACGAGATCTGCGTGCTGCTCGGCGCCACGATCGCCCCGTTGTCGTCGAGAACGGGTGCCGGTGCCGCGGCGGCGATCCCGCTGCCGGAAGCAGCGAGTGCGGTCAGGGCGGCGACGGTGAGGGCCTGAGCAAGAGGGCGCATGGCAAGCGATCGTAGTTGCCCGGCACCGTTCGTGTGCGGTGACAGCGATGAGTTCTCGCTGTTGCGCCGGTCACACCGTGTGAGAGGCCCGACCACGAGGAGAAACATGATCATCGTCGCTGGACACATCGTCGTCGACCCGAGCGCACGCGGGAGCTACCTCGCGGGATGCGCCGATGTCGTGGAACAGGCGCGCCTCGCCCCCGGGTGCCTCGAATTCTCTGTCACCGCAGACCTGATCGATCCGTCTCGCGTCGTGGTGTTCGAGCGGTGGGACTCCCCCTCCGCCGTCGAGCGCTTCCGTGGATCCGGACCCGACAGCGACGCAGCCGCATCCGTCGTGTCCGCATCGGTCGCGGAATACGCTGTGGCCGAGGTTCGCTCGCTCACCTGACCGTGGCGGGATCAACCGATACGCGGCGGGTCCACTTGAACACGTAGAGGGCCGTCCGCACGGCGCGCGGTCCGGGTCGCCTGCGCTTCCCGCAGCGCGGCGCCCAGGTCCCGGCCCCGATGCCGGGCGACCCGCACGATCATGCGGTGCACCTCCTCGGGTTCCGGGCCGTCCGAGCCGAACGGCAGTCGCTGTCCCGGAGGCAGCGGAACGGGTCCGAGCACTTCGGCTCCGTCGGGCAGACGGGTCGCCTCGAGAAGCTCCGCGACTGCGGCGGAGCCACCGTCGAGCGCAGCCATGTGCACGGCGGGAGGGAAGCCGACTTCGGTGCGTTCGGCGACCTCCTGCCTGGCGTGACCTACCGGATCCCACCGCACCAGTGCCTGCACGGTCGGAATCCCGGAGTCGGCGACCACCACCACCTGCCCACCGTCCGCGAACGGCCGCACCAGCGCCGACGCCGCCAGCCACCGCCGCATCGCCTCCTCGGCGGCTCGGAGGTCGGCACGCCCGAGCAGCGCCCACCCGTCCAGCAACAGCGCGGCACCGTATCCCCCGTCGGCGACGGGTTCCGCGCCGACCGTCGACACCACCAGTGCGGCACCTCCCGGCGCGGTGGCTTTGACCTCGCCGCCGCCCGACGTGATCACCGGTACCCCGGGAAACGCGCGCCCGAGTTCTTCGGCGGTGCGGCCGGCACCGACGACGACGGCCCGCAGCGAACGCGCACCACAGGCATGACACCGGTGGGTGGCGTCGGCGACCCCGCACCACTTGCACGCCGGTATCGCGGCACCGTCCGGCCCCGCCGCCGCCGGCAGCGCCAACGGGCCGTTGCACCGTCGGCACCGCGCCGGGGCGCGGCACTTACCGCAGGCGAGGGCCGGCACGTACCCGCGGCGCGGGACCTGCACGAGCACCGGATGTCCCGATCCGAGTGCTGCCCGCGCCGCCGCGAACGCGATCGCCGGCAATCTGGCGGCGCGCGCAGCGGGGTCACGCTCGATCGCCTGATCGCTGTCGGCGAGCGCGGTGATCTTCGGCGCCCACGCCCGGAGCACCTCGCGCGGGGCGAGCAGGTCGTGTGCCCAGCCCGAGTCGACGAGCGCCTGCGTCTCGGCGGTCCGCGCGTGCCCGGCAATGACGACGGCCGCGCCCACGGCGTGCGCCCGCAGCGCGGCGACTTCCCGGGTGTGCGGGTACGGCGACCGGGGCTCGGAATGCAGGTCGTCACCGTCGTCCCAGACGACGAGGAGCCCGAGGTCGGGTGTGGGTGCGAACACCGCGGCGCGGGTGCCCACCACGATCCGGGCCGAGCCGCGCAGAGCCGCCAGCCATCGGCGATACCGTTCGGCCGGACCGAGACCCGCGGTCAGTCCTACCACGTGTTCTGCGCCGGCGACGTGCACGCAGGCGGCGAGCACACGGTCGAGGTCGCGCTGGTCCGGAACCACCAGCACCGCCGCACGACCGGCCGCCGCCGTGAGCGCCGCGAGTTCCGCGAGGCGGGTCGGCCAGTCTTCCCCGGGAAGTGCCTGCCACGCCGCCCGAGGTGCGCGACCCGACGAGAGAGCTTCGAGGAAGTTCTCACCGTGCCGGTAACGCGCCCAGGGACCACGATCGAACGCCGGGACCGCCGGCGGATCGACCGGTCGCGGTTCTTCCGCTTCCACCCGGGCGTGACGCGGTGGTACGGCGAGCCGGAGTACGTCGGCGCGGGTGCCGGCATAGCGGGTCGCCACTTCGTCGGCGAGCGCAGCGATCTCGGGCGTGAGAACAGGTTCGGCCGACACGACGCGGTCGAGCGCCCCGAGTTTGCCCGGGTGTTCGCTCGTCGCGGTGCGGGAGAGCAGAAACCCGTCGACGAGCCGGCCCGCGAAACGCACTCGGACGCGGGCGCCCGGCCGGGCGTCCGCGTCGAGGTGGTGCGGGATGAGGTAGTCGAACTCCCGGTCCAGGTGCGGCACGGAGAGCAGCGGCAGAACGCGCCCTACCGGGTCGACCTCGGCAGCGCGTGTGTCGGCAGCGCGCTTGTCGGCAGCGCGTGTGGCGGCAGCCACCCGGGTGCGACCGTGACCGTCAGAGTCCGGCGGCCGCGCGAAGCTTGTCGGCGCGGTCGGTGTTCTCCCACGGCAGTTCGATGTCGGTGCGGCCGAAGTGACCGTACGCAGCCGTCTGGGCGTAGATGGGGCGCAGAAGATCCAGGTCGCGGACGATCGCGCCGGGACGCAGGTCGAAGACCTCGTTGACCGCCTGCTGGATCCGCGCGGGATCGGCCTTTTCGGTGCCGAAGGTCTCGACGAACAGGCCGACGGGAGCGGCCTTGCCGATCGCGTATGCGACCTGCACCTCGATCCGGTCCGCCAGTCCCGCAGCGACGGCCGTCTTGGCGACCCAGCGCATGGCGTACGCGGCGGAACGGTCGACCTTCGACGGGTCCTTACCCGAGAACGCGCCACCGCCGTGGCGGGCCATGCCGCCGTAGGTGTCGACGATGATCTTCCGTCCGGTCAGGCCGGCGTCGCCCATCGGGCCGCCGAGCACGAACGATCCGGACGGGTTGACCAGCAGCCGGACATCGGCGACGTCCAGACCGGCGAGGTTCGGGTCCGCGAGTACGGCGTCGACGACATGCGCCCGGAGATCCGGGGTGAGCAGGTTGTTGAGGTCGATATCCGCGGCGTGCTGAGTGGAGATCACGATGGTGTCGAGGCGGACCGGCTTGTCGCCTTCGTACTCGATGGTGACCTGGGTCTTGCCGTCCGGCCGCAGGTACGGGAGCACACCGGTCTTCCGCACCTCGGTCAGCCGGCGCGAGAGCCGGTGCGCGAGGGAGATGGGCAGCGGCATCAGTTCCGGGGTTTCCGAGCATGCGTATCCGAACATCAGGCCCTGGTCGCCGGCGCCCTGCAGCGCGACCTCGTCGTCGGTCAGCGTGCCGCTACGAGCCTCGAGCGCGACATCGACGCCCCCGGCGATCTCCGGCGACTGCGCGCCGATCGCGATGTTCACGCCGCAGGAGTTGCCGTCGAAGCCCTTGGACGAGCTGTCGTACCCGATTTCGAGCACGCGGTCGCGCACGATCTTGGGGATATCGGCATACGCGGAGGTCGTCACCTCACCCACCACGTGCACCTGACCGGTGGTCACGAGCGTTTCCACTGCGACACGGGCACGCGGGTCGTCCGCGAGCAGCGCGTCGAGGACCGAGTCGCTGATCGCGTCGCAGATTTTGTCCGGGTGCCCCTCGGTCACGGACTCGCTGGTGAAAAGCCGACCGCCGGTCTTGCTCACAGAACTCCCTCTCGACTGATGTGTCTAGCTCTGGACGAACGCTGTGGAGCGGCACGCACTCCCGGTCGGGTCGAGCCCGGCCACTGTGCCGACGCTACTGTCCCGGCAGCGTCGGCGCGAGTATTAAAATCATCGGACTCTACGTCCGTTCTACCTGCGCCAGCAGCGGTCGCAGTGCATCGAGGACCCTGCTTGCCATCAGAGCCTTGGATCCGTGGGCGAGCGCCGTCTCGGAGCCGTCCGCGGACAACAACCATCCGTCGTTGTGGTCGACCTCGAATGCCTTGCCGTCGCCCACGGCGTTGACGACGAGAAGATCGCAGCCCTTGCGGGCAAGTTTCTCACGCGCATAGGTCAGGACGTCGCCGTGTTCGTCGCCGGTTTCGGCTGCGAATCCGACGATGACGGTGTCCTTGGACAGTCCACCGTCGGCACGGGAGCGCACCAGTCCGGCGAGGATGTCGTCGTTCTTCGTCAGCGCGATCGAGTCCGGTTCGCCCGCACCCTTCTTGATCTTGCTTTCGGCGAAGGCGGCGGGGCGGAAATCGGCGACCGCGGCCGACATGATGACGGCGTCGGCGGTCGCGGCATGCTTGGTGACCGCGTCCTGCATCTGCGCGGCGGTCTGCACCCGCACGACGTCCACGGCGGCAGGATCGTCGAGGCCTGCGACCGCGCCGGCCACGAGGGTGACGTCCGCGCCGCGCTGCGCGGCCAGGCGGGCAAGCGCATAGCCCTGCTTGCCCGACGAGCGGTTGCCCAGGAACCGCACCGGATCGAGAGGTTCGCGCGTGCCACCTGCGGAGACGACGATGCGCCGGCCGACCAGGTCGCGGGGCAGCGCGTCGGCACGTTCGAGCATCAGTGCTGCCAGCGCGTAGATCTCGTCGGGTTCGGGCAGACGCCCCGCTCCGGTGTCCTTGCCGGTGAGGCGACCCGAGGCGGGCTCGACCACGACACTGCCGCGACGACGCAGAGTTGCGACGTTGTCGACCGTGGCGGGGTGTTCCCACATCTCGGTGTGCATCGCGGGCACGAACATCACCGGGCACCGCGCGGTGAGAAGAGTTGCCGTGAGGAGATCGTCGGCGCGGCCGGATACCGCCCGGGCCATGAGGTCGGCGGTGGCGGGCGCGACGACGACGAGGTCGGCCTCCTGCCCCAACCGCACGTGTGGTACCTCCGGCACGTCGGCGAAGACGCCGGTGTGCACGGGGTTACCGGAGAGTGCCTCGAAGGTGGCGCGCCCGACGAATTGAAGTGCTGATTCGGTGGGAACGACCCGCACGTGATGGCCGTTCTCGGTGAACGCCCGGATCAGTGCGCACGCTTTGTACGCGGCGATCCCGCCGGCGACTCCGACGACGACGCGGCGGCGCTGTCCGGTTTCCGGAGCGCCGTCCGCGGCGTGAAGGCTCACTCGCCTTCGGTGTGCTCGAGCAGATCCGCGTGGATCTCGCGCAGCGCGATGGACAGCGGCTTCTCCTGCAGACCCGGCTCGACGAGCGGGCCGACGTACTCGAGGATGCCGTCACCGAGCTGGTTGTAGTAATCGTTGATCTGCCGGGCGCGCTTGGCCGAGTAGATCACCAGGGCGTACTTCGAGGAGGCGCGTTCGAGCAGCTCGTCGATCGGCGGGTTGGTGATACCCAGCGGAGTGTCGTAGACCGGAAGGGCGTTGCCCTCGAGGTCGATCGCTGCTGACTGCATGCTGCTCACTCGGTGTTCTCCTGAGTTTTCGCGGGATAGAAATCTAGCGTCGGCGGACTCTGCAAACGGCACCGGTCGGGCGCCCGCAAGCACGCTCCGGTCACCCGTTTTCGGGACCGACTAACAAGGATACCAATTCTTCGCACGCACGGTCGACATCATCGTTGACAACGACGACATCGAACTCGTCCTGAGCGGCGAGTTCGGTGCGCGCGGTGTCCAGGCGGCGGGCCACCACGTCCGCGGATTCGGTGCCGCGTCCGGTGAGGCGCTCGACGAGCACCTCCCAGCTCGGCGGTGCGAGGAAGACCAGGACGGCCTCGTCCATCGCGGCCCGCACTGCGCGGGCTCCCACCAGATCGACCTCCACGAGCACCGGTCGCCCGGCGGCGAGCGCCTCGCGTACCGGCGCTGCGGGTGTGCCCGAACGTTGCAGGCCTGCGTGGATGTCGGCCCATTCGAGCAACTCGCCGTCGTCGATCATGCGGTCGAATTCCTCGCGGGTGACGAAGCGGTAGTCCACCCCGTCCACCTCGCCCGGTCGTGGGGCGCGGGTGGTCGCGGAGACACTGAACATCAGATTCGGCACCCGGTTGCGCAGAAGGCGCACGACAGTCGACTTACCGACCGCGGAGGGGCCGGCCAGAACGATCAGCCGGCCCCTCCGCGCTGCGGGTGCGCTGTCCGTCACGGGGTGTGCGTCAGCTACCACGGTCTCAGGCGTCGAAATCGAACCTGGCGAGCAGGGCCTTGCGCTGGCGATCGCCGAGTCCGCGCAGACGGCGGGTCGGAGCGATCTCCAGTTCGGTCATGATCTCCTGCGCCTTGACCTTGCCGACCTTCGGCAGGGCCTCGAGCAGAGCGGAAACCTTCATCTTGCCGAGGATTTCGTCGTTCTCGGCATCCTTCAGCACCTGCTTCAGGTCGGTGCCGCCGCGCTTGAGGCGCTCCTTGAGCTCTGCCCGGGCACGACGGGCAGCAGCCGCCTTCTCCAGAGCAGCGGCGCGCTGCTCATCGGTCAGCTGGGGAAGGGCCACGGTTCCTCCGTCTCATCGTTGGAATTCAGTCTTCACCGCTGTAACCAGCGGCGATAGCGACCGTACTCACGACTTCCGTCGAATGCGAACCGCCCCCCCGCCGTGACGCTCGAAAATCCGTGCGGTAGTGCGTGCCGATTCCGGGGCCCACACGCCGCCGGAAGATCCCGCGAATTTTGCGGGCCGACCTGCCCGAACGGTGAAAAGTCGCAGGTCACGGCGTCTCGATGGACATACACGCCGCCACCGCCGGGTGAGCGCGCAAGATCACTGCCGGCCGTGGAGGGTGTCATCGAGAACCCCGGAAAAAAATCTTGCGGTTCCGCGTGTCGCGGCGCGCGGATCCGCAGGTCAAGGACCGTACACGTGCACGTACGGACCTCGACCCCCTCAGCCCTCGAGGAACTCGGTCGTGGAGGAACTAGTCCTGAAGGAACGCGAATCCTTCGACCGTGCGGGCGACAGCCTCCCGCAACGCGGAGACGGACGGTCCCGCGCGCAGCACCTCCCGGGACACGTTCGGCACCACGGCCCTCAGATTGCCCGCTGCGAGCCGTCGGACGTCGTCGGCGGTTCCGCCCTGCGCCCCCACTCCCGGCATCAGGATGGGGCCGTTCAAGGCCCGCAAGTCGGGAGCGTCGGTCAGCGTCGCGCCGACCACCACACCGACCGACCCGAGGCGGCCGGCTCCGGTATTGCACGCCGCGGCCTCGTCGACCATCGCCTGAGCGACAGTGCGACCGTCGTCGAGCCGGGCCCGCTGCACCTGCGCTCCCTCCGGATTCGAGGTCGCTGCCAGCACGAAGATCCCACGGCCCGTCTGCGCCGCCAGATCGAGTGCCGGAGCGAGCGCACCGAAACCGAGATAGGGCGAGACGGTCACCGCGTCCGAGCACAGCGGCGACTCGTCGGCGAGCCAGGTGCGGGCGTACGCGTCCATGGTGGAGCCGATATCACCGCGTTTGGCGTCGGCGACGACGAGCGTCCCGGAACCGCGCAGTACGGCGATGGTGCGTTCGAGAACTTCCAGACCCGCCGAACCGAACGCCTCGAAGAACGCGACCTGCGGCTTGACCACGGCGACGACCCCGTCGAACGCTTCCACACACAGCTCGCTGAACTTGTCGAGTCCGTCGGCGTCGACTCCGAGACCCCACGCCGTCAGCAATTGCGGATGCGGGTCGATGCCCACGCAGAGCGGCCCGCGGCTCGCGAGCGCATCCGCGAGCCGCCCTCCGAACGTGGTCACGACTGTCCGTCGACCGCGGCTTCGCGCAGTCGTGCGTGCATCCGCTGAATCGAGCTGACGCCGATGTCACCGCGGATGGCTGCCTCGATGCCCTGCACCGCCGCCGACGCACCCTGCACCGTCGTGATGCACGGAATGTTCGCCGCGACAGCCGCGCTGCGGATCTCGTACCCGTCGACGCGGGGTCCGGAATTACCCCACGGCGTGTTGATCACCATGGCGATGTCGCCGGCACGAATGCGATCGACCACGTCCGGTGCACCTTCGGGGCGTTCCTCCTCGGACACCTTGTAGACGTGTTCGCAGGGAACACCGTTGCGGCGCAGGACCTCTGCGGTCCCGACGGTGGCAGCGATGTGGAATCCGAGGTCGGCGAGGTGCTTGACCGGGAAGATCATCGACCGCTTGTCCTTGTTCGCGAGCGAGACGAACACCGTGCCCGAGGTGGGCAGCGATCCGTAGGCGGCGGTCTGGCTCTTCGCGAACGCCGTACCGAAATCGTCGTCGATGCCCATCACTTCGCCGGTGGACTTCATCTCCGGGCTGAGCAACGTGTCGATACCGGTTCCGTCGGCGCGGCGGAACCGGTTGAACGGCAGCACCGCTTCCTTCACGGCTACCGGTGCCCCGAGCGGAATCACGCTGCCGTCGCCCTCGGCCGGCAGAATCCCGGCCTCGCGCAGTTCGGCGATGGACTCACCGAGCATCACCCGAGCGCACGCCTTGGCGAGCTGGACCGCGGTGGCCTTGGACACGAACGGCACGGTGCGGCTCGCCCGAGGATTGGCCTCCAGGACATACAGGATGTCGTCCTTGAGCGCGTACTGGACGTTGAGCAGGCCCTTGACCCCGATCCCGGCCGCGAGCGCTGCCGTCGAGCGGCGCACGTTCTCGATGTCGGAGCGTCCGAGGGTGATCGGCGGCAGGGCACACGCGGAGTCACCGGAGTGGATTCCGGCTTCCTCGATGTGTTCCATGATCCCGCCGATGTAGACGTCGGTGCCGTCGCACAGGGCGTCCACGTCGATCTCGACCGCGTCGTCGAGGAAGCGGTCCACGAGGACCGGGCGGTCGTCGGAGATCTCCGTGGCGCGGGAGATGTAGTCCGCGAGCGACTTCTCGTCGTAGACGATCTCCATGCCGCGGCCGCCGAGCACGTACGACGGGCGCACGAGCACGGGGTAACCGATCTCGGCCGCGATGTCACGAGCACCGTCGAAGGTGGTGGCGGTGCCGTACTTCGCGGCGGGCAGACCGGCCTCTTCGAGCACCCGTCCGAACTCGCCGCGGTCCTCGGCGAGGTCGATCGCCTCGGGGCTCGTCCCCACGATCGGGACTCCCGCCGCCTTCAGCCGCCGCGCAAGCCCCAGCGGCGTCTGTCCGCCGAGCTGCACGATGACCCCGGCGACCGTGCCGGACTCGCACTCCGCCCGGTACACCTCGAGGACGTCCTCGAAGGTGAGCGGCTCGAAGTACAGGCGGTCGGCGGTGTCGTAGTCGGTGGAGACCGTCTCGGGGTTGCAGTTGACCATCACGGTCTCGTAGCCGGCATCCGAGAGCGTCAGTGCCGCGTGCACGCACGAGTAGTCGAACTCGATGCCCTGGCCGATGCGGTTCGGACCCGAGCCGAGGATCAGCACCTTCGGCTTGTCGGGCTGCGGCGCGACCTCGGTCTCCGCGTTCGGATCGAGTTCGTAGGTCGAGTAGTGGTACGGGGTCTTCGCCTCGAACTCCGCCGCACAGGTGTCGACCGTCTTGTACACCGGATGCACGCCGAGCTCGTTGCGCAGCGCGCGGACCGCGTCCTCGTCCGCGAACTGGCTCGGACGCAGCGCCGCGATCTGGCGGTCGGAGAAACCGTGGTGCTTGACGTAACGCAGCTCCTCGGCACCGAACGTCTCGGCGGCGCGGACCTTGTCCCCCATCCCGACGATCTGCGAAATCTCCTCGAGGAACCACGGATCGATCTTGGTGGCCTCGAAGACCTGCTCGAGGGTCGCACCCAGCTCGAACGCCTGGGCGACCTGGTAGATCCGGCCGTCGGTGGGCGTCTCGATCGCCTTCAGCAGCTCGTCGAGCGACCCCTCGACCTCCGGGCCGGTCCAGAATCCGGCACGCTTGGTCTCGAGCGAACGCAGCACCTTGCCGAAGGCCTCGGCGAAGTTGCGGCCGATCGACATCGCCTCGCCCACAGACTTCATCGTGGTGGTGAGGGTGCCGTCGGCCCCCGGGAACTTCTCGAACGCGAACCGCGGAGCCTTGACCACGACGTAGTCGAGCGTCGGCTCGAAGCACGCGGGCGTTTCCTTGGTGATGTCGTTGACGATCTCGTCGAGTGTGTAACCGATGGCGAGCTTGGCGGCCATCTTCGCGATCGGGTAGCCGGTGGCCTTCGACGCGAGCGCCGACGACCGCGACACGCGCGGGTTCATCTCGATGACGACGAGGCGGCCGTCGCTCGGGTCCATGGCGAACTGGATGTTGCAGCCGCCGGTCTCGACGCCGACCTCACGCAGGATGGCGATCGAGAGGTCGCGCATCTTCTGGTATTCGCGGTCCGTGAGCGTCATCGCCGGTGCCACGGTGATCGAGTCACCGGTGTGCACACCGACCGGATCGACGTTCTCGATCGAGCACACGATCACGACGTTGTCGCGACCGTCCCGCATCAGCTCGAGTTCGTATTCCTTCCAGCCGAGGATCGACTCCTCGATCAGCACGTTCGCGGTCGGCGACGCGGCGAGACCGCCACCGGCGATGCGCTCGAGGTCGGCTTCGTTGTACGCCATGCCGGAGCCGAGGCCGCCCATCGTGAACGACGGGCGCACCACGACCGGGTATCCGAGTTCGGCGACGGTCGCGCGGACCTCGTCCATCGTGTAGCAGACCGCGGAGCGGGCGGACTCGCCACCGCACTTGGCCACGATGTCCTTGAACTTCTGCCGGTCCTCGCCGCGCTGGATCGCGTCGAAGTCCGCGCCGATCAGCTCGATGTCGTACTTGTCGAGGATGCCCTGCTCGGACAGCGCAACGGCGGTGTTGAGCGCGGTCTGGCCGCCGAGCGTCGCGAGCACCGCGTCGATCGGAGTGCCGTTCGCAGCTTCCGCGGCGATGACCTTCTCGACGTACTCGGCGGTGATCGGCTCGATGTAGGTCGCGTCGGCGAACTCCGGGTCGGTCATGATCGTCGCCGGGTTGGAGTTGACCAGCGAGACGCGCATGCCCTCCTCGCGGAGGACCCGGCACGCCTGGGTGCCGGAGTAGTCGAACTCGCAGGCCTGCCCGATGACGATCGGGCCGGAGCCGATGACCAGGATGTGAGAGAGATCGGTACGGCGTGGCATCAGTTCTTCTCTCCCTCGAGCATGCGGGTGAAACGGTCGAACAGGTAGGAGGCGTCGTGCGGCCCGGCCGCTGCCTCCGGGTGGTACTGCACGGAGAACGCGGAACCGTCGGCGAGCTTGACGCCTTCGACGGCACCGTCGTTGGCGCAGGTATGGCTGATCACCGCGCGGCCGAACGGAGTATCGAACTCCTGGCCCGCTTCACCTTCGAGCGCGAAACCGTGGTTCTGCGCGGTGATGGCGATGCGGCCGGTCTCGTGTTCGACGACCGGGATGTTGATGCCGCGGTGACCGAACTTCATCTTGTAGGTGTTCAGGCCGAGCGCGCGGCCGAGGATCTGGTTTCCGAAGCAGATGCCGAACAGCGGCAGGCCCTGTCCGAGCACTTCCTTGGTCAGGTGCACCGCCCCGTCCGCGGTCGCCGGGTCGCCGGGGCCGTTGGACAGGAACACACCGTCGGCCTTCAGGTCCAAGATGTCGTGGAGCGTCGCGCTGGACGGCAGCACGTGCACGCGGATGCCGCGTTCGGCGAACATCCGCGGCGTGTTGGTCTTGATGCCCAGGTCGATCGCGGCAACGGTGAAGCGCGGGTCGCCGCCGGTGGGTTCGACCACGTATCCGCTGCTGGTGCTCACTTCACCGGCGAGGTCTGCGCCGAGCATCGACGGCTGGCTCTTGACCCGGTCGAGGAGTGCGTCTACATCGAGGTCGTCGCCCTTCCACACGAGAGCGTCGCCGGAGAACACGCCGGCCCGCATCGAGCCGCGGGTGCGCAGGTGCCGCACGAGTGCGCGGGTATCGATCCCCGCGAGCCCGACGACGTTCTGCCGCGCGAGTTCGTCCTGCAGCGATCCGCTCGCCCGCCAGCTCGAGACACGTCGCGACGGGTCTCGCACCACGAACCCGGCCACCCAGATCTTCGAATCTGCGGCGTCACCGGTGGGCCCGACGGACTCGTTGTCCTCGTGGTTCCAGCCGGTGTTGCCGATCTGCGGCGCGGTGGCCACGACGATCTGCCGGTGGTAGCTGGGGTCGGTGAGTGTTTCCTGGTATCCGGTCATGCCCGTGCTGAACACGGCCTCGCCGAGGGTCTGTCCGACCGCACCGAAAGGCGTGCCACGGAAAACCCGTCCGTCTTCGAGGACCAGCACCGCGGTGCCGGCTCCGAATGTTCCGCCGCTCATGCGTTGTCTCCGTTCTTCTCGACCGCACCAGAACCGGCCGTACGGGCGGAAATCTCGCGTGTCGTGTTCGTCTTCGTGATGTTCGTCGTCGCTGTGATCGTCATCGTCGTTGTGATCGTCACTTTTCGTTCTCGTCCCGAGTCTGTTCCCGAGTCCATTGTGGATAGATCGACTTGTCGTCCCCACGGAAGCCCGTGTCGACCTCGGTCCCCGACGGCAGCTGCCACCGGATCACGAGCACGCCGTCCTTCGTCATGACCTTGCCCGCCAAGCCGCGTTCGGTCCGGATCACGCGGATCGACTCCTCGGGAATCCAGATCGGCGACGCGCCGTGCCGTTCCAGAAGCACTCCCGTCCGGTACCGGCTCAGTTCGGAACTGGCGCGGAAGCCGAGGTCGCCCACCGCCACGCGGTCCTGCCAGCTCGGCGCCAGCGTGCTGCCGACGTACAGGCCCGTGCTCGGCTCGATGAGCCGCTCCCCCAGTTCCGCGGGCACCACCGGCAGTTCCCCGATCGCGTCCTGCTGTCGTCGGGCCCGGCCGCGCCAGCCCTTCCACATCAGCAGTACGAGCACGACCCACAACGCCAGAAATCCGACGGTGAGCACTATCCGGTCCATCTCGTGTTCCTACTTTCCGTCGGTCCGGGGGTATACCGCGCCGTCGCGGGCGGTGATCCGGCCGCGCAGCACTGTCGCGGTGACCCGTCCCGGCAAGGTCATGTCCTCGTACGGGGTGTTGCCGGCGATGCTCGCCAGGTCCGGCCCGTGCACCGTCCACTCGGTGTCCGGATCGACGAGCACCACGTTGGCCGGCTCACCGACCTCCAGCGGGCGCCCCTGGTCGTCGAGCCCGACGATCTCTGCGGGGCGCTCGCTCATCACCCGCGCGACACCGCGCCAGTCGAGCAGACCGGGACGCACCATTGTCTCGATAACGATGGACAACGCCGTTTCGAGGCCGAGCATTCCGGGACGCGCTTGTGAGAACTCGCAGCACTTGTCCTGATCGGCGTGCGGAGCGTGGTCTGTGGCGACACAGTCGATGACCCCGGACGCCAGTCCCCGGCGCAAGGCCTCGACATCCGAGCGCTCACGCAGCGGCGGGTTGACACGGTTGATGCCGTCGTAGGTCTCGAGCCGCGAGTCGTCGAGCAGCAGGTGATGCGGCGTGACTTCCGCACTGATGGCGATGCCCTGCGAGCGGGCCCATTCCACGAGCGCGACCGTGCCCGAGGTGGACGCGTGACAGATGTGCACGCGTGCACCGGCGTCGCGCGCAAGAAGCGCATCCCGGGCGACGATGGACTCCTCGGCGGCGCGCGGCCACCCGGCGAGGCCGAGGCGTGCGGCCGTGGGTCCCTCGTGTGCCACGGCTCCGACCGTCAGGCGGGGTTCCTCGGCGTGCTGGGCGATGAGCACTCCGAGCGAGGACGAGTACTCGAGCGCGCGGCGCATGAGCAGCGGATCGTCGACGCATTTTCCGTCGTCGGAGAACAACTTGACCTGCCCGATGCCGGAGGCCATGGACCCCATCTCGGCGAGTTGCCTGCCTTGGAGACCGACCGTCACGGCACCGACCGGATGCACGTCGACGAGGCCGACCTCCTGGCCACGACGCCACACGTGGTCGGTCACGACCGCCGAATCGGCAACCGGATCGGTGTTCGCCATCGCGAACACGGCGGTGTAGCCGCCGCGGGCGGCCGCGGCCGAACCCGAGTCGATCGTCTCCGTGTCCTCGCGTCCGGGTTCGCGCAGATGAGTGTGCAGGTCGACGAAACCGGGCAGCAGGATGCGATCGGTGCCGTCGAGGATTTCGACGTTCGCGTCGGCGTCGAGTCCCGGTCCGACGGCGAGGATCTGCTCGTCGCCGAGCAGGACGTCGACCGGATCCCCTTCGCCGTAGAGCCGGACGTTGCGGATGAGCACCTGCGGCGTCACCGGGGTATCTCCTCTTCCGTGGGTGTGTTCCGAAGCGGCGTTCACGACAGGTTGCCTTCCGTACCGACGAGCAGCCGGAACAGCACCGCCATGCGCACGTGCACGCCGTTGCCGACCTGCTGCAGGATGGCGGATTGCGGTGCGTCGGCGACCGGGAACCCGATTTCCATGCCGCGCAGCATCGGTCCCGGGTGCAGGACCACGGCATGCTCGGGAAGCACCGCGGCGCGCTTGGCGCTGAGGCCGTAGCGGATCGAGTACTCCCGGGCCGACGGGAAGAACCCGCCGTTCATCCGCTCCGCTTGCACGCGCAGCACCAGCACCGCGTCGAGTCCGGGCAGTTCGGCGTCGAGCGACTCCGCGACACGCACCGGCCACGTCTCCACACCGACCGGCAGCAGGGTGCGGGGAGCGACGAGCACGACCTCCGCGCCGAGCATGCTCAGCAGCAGAGCGTTGGAACGCGCCACGCGGCTGTGCAGCACGTCGCCGACGATCGCGACGCGGCGTCCTTCGATTCCGCCGAGCCGCTGACGCAGGGTGAGCGCGTCGAGCAGCGCCTGCGTCGGATGTTCGTGTGTTCCGTCGCCGGCGTTGATCACGGCCGGGCCCGATCCGGACTCGTTGGTCCACTGCGCGATCCGGTGCGCCGCGCCGGAGGCGGGATGCCGGACGATGAGCGCATCCGCTCCGGCTGCGTGCAGCGTCAGCGCCGTGTCGCGCAGCGATTCGCCCTTCTGGACGGAGGAACTGGAGGCCGAGACGTTGATCACGTCGGCGCTCATCCACTTGCCCGCGACTTCGAACGAGACGCGGGTGCGCGTCGAATTCTCGTAGAACACCGTCATGACGGTGCGGCCACGCAGCGTGGGAAGCTTGCGGACCTCACGGCCGAGCAACGCCTGCTCGAAACGTTCTGCTTCGTCGAGAAGCCCTGTCGCGGAATCCTTGTCGAGATCTGCGATGGTGAGCAGGTGTTTCACTGGGTCTTGCCTCCCGAGATCTCCACGGCGTCGCGGCCGTCCTGTTCGGTGAGCAGCACTCGCACGTCTTCGCTGCGCGCGGTGGGAACGTTCTTCCCGACGTAGTCGGCACGCAACGGGAGTTCGCGGTGGCCGCGATCGACCAGCACGGCAAGTTGTACGGCTTCCGGACGCCCGAGGTCGCGGAGCGCATCGAGAGCGGCGCGCACGGAACGGCCCGAGAACAGGACGTCGTCGACGAGCACGACGAGGGTGTTGTCGACGCCGCCGTCGGGCACCGAGGTGCGCTCGAGCGGGCGGTGCGGCTTGGTGCGCAGGTCGTCCCGGTACAAGGTGATGTCGAGTGAACCGACGGGCACGCGGACACCGGAGAATTCTTCGATGCGGTCGGCGAGCCGGTTCGCGAGCGTGATGCCGCGCGTCGGGATGCCCAGGAGGACGACACGCCGCGCTTCGGCGGGGGTGTCGAGCGCGGTCTTCTCGATGATCTGGTGCGCGATTCGCGCGATGGTGCGGTGCACATCCGCCGCGGAGAGAAGCTCACGCGCGGGTGCGTCGGCGGGAGACGCAGAATGGGTAGAAGCTGTGGACCCGTCCTCGGACACGGTCATGCAGCGACCTCCTTCTCCGCCTCACTGGACGGATCGTTAAAGGATGCCTGACAGTGTTCGAGCCTAGCAGCGTGCACCTGCCCGAAAGCGCGGTGCGCGGGTGAAGCGCAACACAGGACGTCGACATCCCCGGCGGTGGAAACGCGGGATGAAAAGCACGTGAGCGGGCTCCGATGGGACGATGCCCACGGGAACCCGCTCAACGAAGGTGGAACCGAAGTCCCGTCAGGACTCGTCGGAGTCCTGCGAGGGCGCCTCGGCAGGCGGCCGGACCAGGGTGGCTGCGGCTGCGGCGCGCACCTGGTCCGCGACCACCACGATCTGGCCGAGTACGCCGTTGACGAATGCCGGCGAATCGTCGGTCGACAACTGCTTGGCGAGTTCGACGGCTTCGTCGACCGCGACGACCGGCGGCACGTCCGTGGCGTGGAACAACTCCCACACCGCGATGCGGAGGATCGCTCGGTCGACGGCGGGCAGCCGATCGAGTGTCCACTCGTGCAGATGGTCGGCGATGACGCGATCGGTTTCGTCGAGGTTGTCGGCGACACCGTTGATGATGGTCTGCGCATACGGCGGGACCGGTGCGACCTGGTCGTCCGCGATGGCGAGTTCGACCCGGTCGGCCGCGAGGTCGGCGGGATGAACGTCGCGTGCTTCTGCTTCGAAGAGCAGATCGACAGCGCGTTTACGGGCCTTGTGACGGGCCCCGAGCTTTTTCTGGGTACCGGACACTCAGGAGTTCACTCGCCCCAGGTAGTTGCCGTCACGGGAATCGACCTTGAGCTTGTCGCCGGTGTTGATGAACAGCGGGACCTGGATCTCGGCGCCGGTCTCGAGGGTCGCCGGCTTGGTGCCGCCGGTCGAGCGGTCGCCCTGGAGGCCGGGGTCGGTGTGCTTGACGACGAGCTCGATCGTCACGGGCAGCTCCACGAACAGCGGAACGTCCTCGTTCGTCGCGACCTGCACGGCCATGTTCTCGAGCAGGAACTTCGCGGCGTCGCCGAGCAGCTCGGGGCTGATCGAGATCTGGTCGAAGGTCTGCGAGTCCATGAACACGTAATCGGTGCCGTCGTTGTACAGGTACGTCATGTCACGGCGGTCGACCGTAGCGGTTTCGACCTTGACACCGGCGTTCCAGGTCTTGTCCACGGTCTTGCCCGACGTCACATTCTTGAGCTTCGTACGCACGAACGCGGGGCCCTTGCCCGGCTTCACGTGCTGGAACTCGATGATCTGCCAGAGCTGGCCGTCGATCTTCAGAACGAGTCCGTTCTTGAAATCACTGGTGTCAGCCACTTACTTCGCGTCTCCTAGAGTCGGGGAAACCGCCTCAAACGACGGTTAATGTCTTGTCGGTGAGCGTGAGCAATTCCGGAGTCTGCTCCCGCACCACGAGCGTGTCCTCGATCCGCACGCCTCCGCGCCCCGAGAAGTACACACCCGGCTCGACGGTCACCGCCGCACCGGCGACAAGTGTACCGGTCGCCGCCGCCCCGATTCCCGGCGCTTCATGGATCTCGAGTCCGACCCCGTGCCCGAGGCCGTGGAGAAACAGATCCGCATGCCCGGCAGCGGCGACGACACTGCGCGCGGCGGCGTCCACCGCGGCGCACTCCGCACCCGGCGCAAGTGCCTCCCGCCCGGCGCGCTGCGCCCTCAGTACCAGGTCGTACACGTCGCGCTGCCAGTCCTGAGCGTGCCCGAGCACGTACGTGCGGGTCATGTCGGAGTGGTATCCGCCCACCTGGGCACCGAAGTCGAGCTTGACGAAATCTCCCGCCGCGAGGACCGCGCCGGTGGGCCGGTGGTGCGGGACGGCCGAGTTCTCGCCCGTCGCGACGATCGTCTCGAACGAGATGCCGTCCGCGCCGTGCTCGAACATGCGCCACTCGAGATCTCGCGCGACCTCCTTCTCGGTACGCCCCGGCCGCAAACCGCCCGCCTCGATCAGATCGGCCAGTGCGCGGTCGGCGACCGCGCACGCCTCACGGAGCAGGCCCACCTCGTATTCGTCCTTGACCATGCGCAATTCCTCGACGAGTCCCGGCGCAGGGACGAAACGCGCGGCGCTCCCGAGCCCGTCCCACCGGAAACGCTCGTCGACGGTGACGACGTGACTTTCGAAGCCCCAGGTCGCGGGCGGTTCGGTCACGGCGGCGACGAGATGCGCGGCGGAGGCCCGCGCGATGTCCGCGCGCAGGTCCGGAACCTGGGCGGCGACCTGGGTCACGTACCGGCCGTCCGTGCTGATCACGGTGCGGCTTTCGTCGGAGTCGTCGTCCGTGGCGACGACGAGAGCGGCATTCGAACCGGTGAAGCCGGTCAGGTACCGGATGTTGAGAAGGTCGGTCACGAGCAGGGCGTCGAGGTCGCGCTCGGCGAGCAGGGCACGCAGTGCGCGACGACGGGAGGCGTGGTCGGCGGACATTCGCCCAACGTACCCCGCGCCCCGGTGTGGGACGAGACACACTTTCCCGCCCGAAGCCGTTACTCTCGGGTACATGAAACCGTGGTTGGTTCGCGGACTGGGGCTTTCCCTCGTCCACGTGATCGTGCGCGCCCTACTCGGTGCCGCCCTCATGCAGTGGCCGTTGCAGGGATCGATTCTGCGATGGCTGGGTCTGGCCGTCGTCATTCTGGCGGCGGTCGTGTGGGCCGGCATCGACGGAATCCGCGACCGGAGGGCGTACCCCGACCCGGACGACGGGGAGGACCTGACGATGCGGTGGCTCGCGGCCGGCGCCGTCACCGGCATCGTGGCCGGGTTCCTCACCTGGCTCGTCGATACGCTCACCGCCATCCCGATCGGCGTGAAGTCGATTCTGTTCGAACTGACCTCCGGTGCCGCGTTCACGGTGCTCCTGGTGTTCCTGCCGGCGATGGCCGCAGTGACCGCCGGCCGGTTCTTCGCCGGTCGCGGCGAGAAGACCGACGAGAGCGACCGGACGGCGCCCCGGGAGCAGCGCGAACCGGCCACGGTTGCGAGCGCGCCGGCCGCCGACCCCGCCTGGCGCAACGACGACGCACCCACCGAGGTGTTCCCCGCGGTCGACCCGCACGCGCCACGTCCCGAGCGCTGACCTGCCGGTCGTCCCTCGCCCCCGGGCTATCGGCACGGTGACCCGCTCACGCCGCTGTGTAGCGTCGACCCCATGAGCAAGATGGACGAAGTGGGCGAACGCGACGCGTGGCGATGCTGGCTGTGTGACGAGCCGGTGGACGCCACCATGTCGGTCAACGATCCGCGCGGTCCGAGCGTCGACAGCATCACGACGGCGAAGAAGGGCGCGAAGGGCGGCCAGGAACGACTCGCGCACCGGGCGTGCAACACCAAGAAGGGTGCGGTCAAACCCGTCGTGCCGTGGCCCGACCACCTGTTCGTCGTCGATCCCGCCCCGATCATCGGTGTGGTCGAGCAACTCACGCGCAAGGGTGGCCGCGTCGCCGTCGCCCGCTGTCCGAGCAAGGCCGATGCGGTCGAGGCCGGTGACTGGCTCGTGGACCGGCTGTCGCGACTCGCCCCGGGGCTGTCGGTCACGACGCGGATCGACGCCGGTGGCGGCGGATTCCTCCTGGTACTCACCACCTGACCACCGTCCCTACCTTCCCCAAAATACCGTATCGCTCCCTATTGACATCACGATAGGGAGCGATACGGTATTTTCATGGAAGAAACGCTGCTCTCCGTCGAGCAGGTCGCCGAACGCCTCGGCCTGCACGTACGCACCGTCCGGAACTACGTCCGCGACGGCAAGCTTCCCGCGGTGCGCATCGGCAAGCAGTACCGCATCGCACACACCGACCTCGACGCCTTCACCGGCAGGGCGGTACCGGCGCCGCCGCGCGAGACGGTGCGAAGACAACGCCACACCGACGTCTCGAGCATCGTCGACATCGACGCCGTGAGCCCGGAGACGGCACACCGCCTCACCACTGTGCTGACCGCCGCCGCGGGCACTCGCGACGCCGGACCACCACTGCGGATCGACACCGTCTACGACGAGGAACGCGGGCGCATGAAAGTCGTCGTCCTCGGAGGGCTCGCCGACACCGCCCGGCTGCTCGACTACATCGAAGGGATCCTCGCGTCGTGAACTCCATCTACAAGTCCGCCACCGCCGCCGAGCAGGTGCTGCAGCGCTATCGCGAGCACCTCGCGACGTGGCCGGTGCCCTCCGAGCACGTTCGGATCCCGACCGACGCAGGCGAGACCTTCGTGGTGGCGTCCGGCCCGAAGGATGCGCCTCCCCTCGTATTGCTGCACGGCGCCGGCGCGAACACGTCGACGTGGCTCGGTGACATCGCCTCGTGGGCCGGGAGCTTCCGCACCTACGCCGTGGACCTGGTCGGTGAACCCGGACTCAGCGCGCCGGCGCGACCTCGGCTCGACACCGACGAGTCCGCCCGGTGGCTCGACCAGGTGCTCGACGGACTGGGTATCACCACGTGCGCGATGGTCGGCATGTCGCTCGGCGGATGGAGCGCGCTGGACTACGTCATCCGGCGACCCGGCCGCGTGACACGCCTGGTTCTCCTCTGCCCCGGCGGCATCGGCCGCGCGACGCCCCTGCGCATGCTGCCCGCGATGGCGACGCTGCCGCTCGGACGGTGGGGCCGGCGGCGCGCCGTCGCACGGGTCACGGGCCTGACCGGCCCCGAAGTCGCCCCTGTGCTCGACGACGTGGCACAGACGTTCGGCGCGTTCCGGCCCCGGACGGAGAAACTCCCGGTATTTCCGGACGACGCGCTCGGTACCGTGACCGCACCCGTCCTGGTGGTGGTGGGCACACGGGACGTCATGTTCGATTCCGGCGAGAGCGCCGAGCGTGCACGGCGCTGCTTCCCCGACGCGGACGTGCAGGTTCTGCCCGATGCCGGTCACGCCATCCTCGGGCAGACCGGCCGGATCCTCACTTTTCTGAGCCCCTCGCGCACCGACACGCGGTGAGTTCGGGGCGCGTCGCCGGTCGGAACACAGGTGACCTTCGCACAGAGGAGATACCGATGACCGACATGATCGATTTGTCCGTAGCGACACGCCGCATGGACCGGGTTCTCGACGGGATCGGCGACGAGCATCTGCTCGCGGCCACACCGTGCACCGAGGCGACGGTCGGGATGCTCGTCGACCACGTGCTCGGGCTGACGCTCGCCTTCACCGCGGCGGCGAGCAAGGACTTCGAGGGCCTCACCGACGCGCCACCGACACTCCCGACAGGTGAGCTTCCTGGCGGCTGGAACGATGTTGCGACCGCGAGACTGAGCGCCCTCGCCGACGCGTGGCGTGATCCCGATGCGTGGACGGGCACCACCCGCGCGGGCGGCATCGATCTCCCAGGCGAGATCGCCGGGCTCGTCGCACTCGACGAACTCGTCGTGCACGGCTGGGACCTCGCCGTCGCGACCGGGCAGCCCTATGCGTGCGAGCCCGACGAGATCGCCGCGTGCCTCGCGTTCGCCGGAACCGTGTCCGACGAACAACGCACGGAGGGTGCGCTGTTCGGCCCCGCCGTCTCGGTACCGGGCGACGCGCCCGCCCTACACAGGTTGCTCGGACTCACCGGCCGCGATCCGTCCTGGGCTCCGCCGGGCTGAAGGGGGGTCAGCCGAGCGAAACCGGCGAGGCGTATTCGTCGACCGGCAGGCTCCCGACCACGACGGCGGTCACCTTCGAACTCTTCAAGGTGAGGCTGCCGCCGTGGTTGTCGAGGAACGCGGTGTCGGCGGCGTCCCGGCCGGTGGCGATCCGCACGAGGGACGAGCGCGGGGCCAGCCGCGTCGGATCCACGACGCACCAGGCGCCGTCGACGTACGCCTCGGTGACGGCATGGAAGTCCATCGGGCTGCAGCCGGGAGCGAAGACGGAGACCAGTCGCGCGGGAATGTTTACCGCCCGCAGCAGCGCGATCGTCAGGTGCGCATAGTCGCGGCAGACCCCGGCACCGGCGAGCAGGGTGTCGGCGGCGCTGTCGGTACCGCGGCTGGCTCCCGGCGTGTAGATCAGGTGCTGTTCGACGAACTCGACGATCCGCGCGAGCGTCTCGGCATCCGGTTCGGGAGACCCGAACCGCGACGCGGCGAACCCGAAGAACTTGTCTGCCTCCGCGTACCGGCTGGGGCGCAGATACATCGACAGGTCGGCCTCGGTTACCGGTGTCGAGGGGAACGAACCGTTCACGGTGGCCGAGTAGTCGACGGTCACCTTGCCGGGTGCGCAGTCGAGCATGTGGATTCTGGTTCCGTGCTCGACCACGACCTCCCGGGCGGTGATCTCGTCGTCGTTGTGGACGACCCGCATCGACTCTCGAACCTCGGCGTCGTCCGGGTTCGCCACAGCGATCTTCATTTCGATCCGGGTCGGCTCGGTGACTTCGAACTCGAGCGCGGCGGCGACTTCACGTTTCATACGACGATCGTGCCACCCGTCGCTCTCGGGCGCCGAACCGCTAGAGCAGAATGGTCCCGGCGTCGGCCGAACCTTGGCGTGCCACCTCGGAATACGCGGCTACCAGCAAGGCCGGATCCGGTCCCTCGAGCCGTCCGGGCTTCGCGAGACCGTCGAGCACGACGAAACGCAGCAACCCCGCGCGGTTCTTCTTGTCGCTCTGCATTCCCTTGAGGAGATCGCCGAACGCGTCGGGATCGTAGGTGGTGGGCAACCCGACGGATTCGAGGATCGTCCGATGACGCTCCGCGGTGGCATCGTCGAGCCGGCCTGCGAGCCGCCCGAGTTCCGCGGCGAACACCAGACCCACCGACACGGCGGCGCCGTGACGCCAGCGGTAACGCTCGCGCCGCTCGATCGCGTGCCCGAGAGTGTGTCCGTAGTTGAGGATTTCGCGGAGATCGGCTTCTTTGAGGTCGGCCGCGACAACCTTCGCCTTGACCTCGACGGAACGACGGATCAATTCGGGAAGCACCGTACCGAGCGGATCGACCGCGGCTGCCGGATCCTCTTCGATGAGGTCGAGAATCACCGGGTCTGCGATGAATCCGGTCTTGATGACCTCCGCGAGTCCGGCGATGATCTCGTTGCGGGGCACCGTTTCGAGTGTCGCGAGGTCGACGAACACCGCGGACGGTTCGTGGAACGCCCCGACGAGGTTCTTGCCCGCCTCGGTGTTGATCCCGGTTTTCCCGCCGACGGCGGCGTCGACCATCGCCAGCAGCGTCGTCGGTACGTGGTAGACCCGCACCCCGCGCATCCAGGTCGCGGCCACGAACCCCGCGAGGTCGGTGGCTGCTCCGCCGCCGAGGCTCACGATCGCGTCGGACCGAGTGAGGCCGATCCTGCCGAGAACCTCCCAGCAGAAGCCTGCGACCGCAAGTTCCTTGCCGTCCTCGGCGTCCGGGATCTCGATGCGGTGGGCGTCGATTCCCGTCTCGGCGAGCGCCTCCCGCACCGCCTCGGCGGTCTCGGTGAGCGTGGGCTGATGGAAGATGGCGACGGTCCGGGTGCCGGACAGCGCGCCGACGAGGTCGCCGAGCAACCCACGTCCGATGACGACGGGATAGGGATGAGCTGTGTTGACGTCGATGCGTACCGGTTCGGTCACGGTGTGGTGCTCCGATTCTCTGGAGTGGTCTGGACGGCAGCGGCATCTTCCGCCGCACCGAGTTTGGCGAGGACCTGCTGGACGACGCGGCCGGGGCTGCGACCGTCGGTCCGCACCCGAATGGTCGCCGACTGCCGGTACAACGGGCGGCGGCGGCGCATCAGATCGCGATATTTCTGGGCGGGGTCTCCCCCGTTGAGCAGGGGCCGCGAGGTGTTGTTGCCGGTGCGCCGCAACCCCTCGGCCACGCTGAGTTCGAGATACACGACGGTATGTCCGGCCAGACGTTGCCGCGTCCGGTCGGACAGGATGGCGCCGCCGCCGAGCGAGACGATGCCGTCGTGCTGGGCGAGTGCCTCGGCGACGACCTTCTCCTCGATCTGCCGGAACACCGGTTCGCCGTCCTGCTCGAAGATCTCGGGGATCGTGCGGCCCGTGGTGCGTTCGATTTCCGCATCGGTGTCGAGCAACGACAGGTCGAGCGCCTGGGCGACTCGTCGGCCGATGGTCGACTTGCCGGCCCCGGGCGGACCGATGAGCACTGCACGCGGCGCCATGCCTCTACCGCGGCGGGCGCGCCGCAACACCTTTCAGGTAGTGCTCGATGTTGCTCACCGTTTCCGGGAGCGAGTCTCCGCCGAACTTCTCCAGGGCGGCTTGCGCGACGACGAGCGCGACCATCGCTTCGGCGACGACGCCCGCGGCCGGGACCGCGCACACGTCGGAACGCTGGTGGATGGCGACCGCTTCGTCACCGGTGGTCATGTCCACGGTCGACAGTGCCCGCGGGACCGTCGAGATGGGCTTCATCGCGGCGCGTACCCGCAAGGTCTCGCCGTTGGTCATGCCACCCTCGATACCGCCTGCGCGGTTGGTGGAACGGAGCACACCGTCGGCCCCGGGGCGCATCTCGTCGTGAGCGGCGCTGCCGCGTCGCCTCGCAGTCTCGAAGCCGTCGCCGACCTCGACACCCTTGATCGCCTGAATCCCCATGAGTGCCGCGGCAAGTCGCGAGTCGAGGCGATCGGCTCCGCTGACGAACGAACCGAGTCCGACGGGCAGACGGTGGACGACGACCTCGACGATGCCACCGAGCGTGTCGCCGTCGCGCTTGGCTGCTTCGATCTCGGCGATCATCGATTCCTCGGCGGCTTTACCGAACGCGCGCACCGGGCTCGCGTCGATCGCCGCGAGATCGGCGGCTCCGGGCTCGGGGCCGACGTACGGCTCGGAGGCGCCGATGGAGATCACGTGAGAGACGACCTCGGCACCGAATGCCTGCCGGAGGAAGTTGCGGGCCACGGTTCCGGCAGCGACTCGCGCCGCCGTCTCGCGCGCGCTGGCACGTTCGAGCACCGGCCTCGCGTCGTCGAATCCGTACTTGAGCATGCCCGAGTAGTCGGCATGACCGGGTCGGGGACGCGTGAGCGGCGCGTTACGCGCCTGCCCTTCGAGCAGCTCCGGGGCCACGGGGTCGGCGGACATGATGGTTTCCCACTTGGGCCACTCGGTGTTGCCGATCTCGATGGCGATCGGGCCACCGAGGGTGCGCCCGTGCCGGACACCACCGATGATGGTGACCTTGTCGGCCTCGAACTTCATGCGAGCGCCACGGCCGTAACCGAGCCGCCTGCGCGCGAGCTGGTCTGCGATGTCGTCCGATGTCACCTCGACAGAGGCGATCATCCCCTCGAGCATCGCGACGAGGGCGGGACCATGGGATTCTCCGGCAGTTATCCAACGCAGCACCCCGTCATCCTTCCACGGGCGCCGCCCGCGCGGTGACGCCACCCCTGGTCATTGCTCCACGCAGAATCCGAGCAACGCAGCGGCGCACATCGAGGGCCCGTGCGGCACCCCCGGCAGTGCAGGCTCCGCACGGGAAGCCCGGCGGCGCACGACTCCGAGGACCGCCACGACCAGCACGGTCAGCACCGACGGGAGCAGTGCCGCGACGAGCCACGCCCGGGTGCCGGCGACGGCGGTGGCGGCCCCGAGCGCAACTGCGAGTTTGACGTCGCCGGCTCCCAGCGACCGCGGGGATGCCAGGTGCACGACGAGCATCGGAGTCGTCATCAGTGCGGCGCCCGCCAGCGCCGCGGCGCCGTGGCCGGTGAACCAGGCGACGGAAACTACCCCTGCGCCACCGCCGAGGGTGAGGATGTTCGGCAACCGCCGGACCAGGATGTCGACCGTGGCCAGGCCGACACTCCACCACCCGAGAAGTGCGAAGGCGAGCGTGGCGGGGGCTGTGCCGCCGAGGGTCGCCACGGCCCCGATCACCGCACACGCGACCTCACAGATCCCTGCCGCGGGCACCCTGCCCGCCAGTCGTGCTGCCAGCGCGTACACCGCCGAACCCACCGCGGCCCCCGCGACCACACCCCCGATGATCATCACGGACGTCAGCGTGCCGCAGCGGACGGCACCCCCGGCTCCGGCCGGGATCCTTGGCGGCACTCCGGGGAGGAACAGGCGACCTGTGGACAAACTCGAACCTCAGCCTGCCGGTCCCCGGTGAAACAGTCCGGCCGCGAGGACGAGCTCGGACGGTTCAGTCCGCGCGGTCGGCGCGCGCCAGCATGTCGTCGAACTCTTCGACGTCGAGGGGGTCGGCAGTGACCTCTTTGCGCCCGTCGTAGACGTCGCGGTCGATCTCGTCGTCGGCGTTGGCGACCAGCATCGCGACGAAGGTGTCGCCGTTGACGTTGAGGAACGTCCGGAAGATGCCGGTGAACCAGTCGACAGCGATCAGCAGGCCCACCGCCTCGAAGGGCAGACCGAGCGAGGTTGCCAGGAACATCGCCACCACCGGGAAGCCGCCGGGCACGGTGATGGTGCCCATATTGAGCAGGATCGCCAGTCCCATGCCGAGAACGATCTGCCCGATGCTCAGGTCGACGTTTCCGGCCTGGGCAAAGAACATCACGACGATCATGTAGTTGAGGACGGCACCGTAGGAGCCCATCGTCAGTCCGACCGACAGCGTGAAGTTCGCGATCTTCTGGCTGACGCCGACCTTCTCCACCGTGTTCTTGAGAACCGTCGGGAAGGTCACCGCCGAACTGGTCGTGGTGATCGCGATCGCCGTCTGCTCGGCGAGCTTGGACGGCAGCTTCCACGGGTTCAACCCGGTCCGCACGCTCACCACCACGGTGAAGAACGCAAACAGGATGAGCACGCCGAGAAGCGTGGTTCCCAGGTATTTCAGGCCGGTGGTCACGACCGAGAACCCGACATCCCCCGCGAGGGAGGCCAGCAGGCAGAAGACGCCGATGGGGGCGATGTACATGACCAGCCGGATCATCGTCAGCACGATCTGCTGCACCTGATCGACAAACGTGAGGACGCGATCGTCACCCGACTTCGTGATGTGCTGGCGCAGCGCGAGACCGAATAGCAACGAGAACACGATGATGGGAACCATGGTCGCCGTCGACATCGCGTCGAAGATGTTCTTCGACACGAAGTTCACGACGGTGTCCTGCCAACCGAGGGCATCGCCGGCAGACGCCTCGAGCGCCGAATCCAGCTCGCCACCGAAGACCATGCCGTCACCCGGGCGGATGACCGAACTCAGAACCCAGGCCAGCACCGCGGCCACCAGGGAGAACCCGATCATCCATTTGAAGGTCCGGAAGGCGATCTTGCCCGTCCCGGCGCCGCTCATCGATCCGGTTGCCACGATGACCGACGCCATCACCAGCGGAACGATGGACATCTGGATCAACCGGATGAACATGTCGCCGACGAACTGCAGATTCGCAGCCCATTCTCCGACGATCAACCCGAATGCCAGTCCCGCGACGGCAGCGAGTCCGATGTGGACTCCCGAATTCTTCACCAAGTTCATCGAATCTCCCGACTCCGTGCCTCGGCCACGTTCGAACAGAACGAACGTGGCCGCGCAAACGTAAGCGGCGCTCACGTCGTCGGAGTTGCCTGCGCATTACGGCGTGGTTGCGGCGATCGGGGGTCCGAGGTCGAACTCCGACCGAAGTTCCGGTGCAGAATCGGCGGACTCTGCGAGCATCGACGGGGAGGGCTTGCCGATCATCGGAAGGAACGCTGGATATGGAGCTTTCGTCGGTCCTCGAGCACGTCGGTTCTGCGATCGACGTGGTGGGTGTCGCGGCCATCGTCCTGGGCGCCGCGTTCGCCACATGGACCGCGGTGGCGGCTCGGGTGCGCTCCCCTGGGGTCGCCGTCTACGAGCAGTATCGGCGCAGTCTGGGACGATCGATCCTGCTCGGTCTCGAATTCCTGGTAGCCGCCGACATCATCAAAACCGTGGCGGTCACCCCCACGTTCACTTCCGTCGGGGTGCTCGCGTTGATCGTGCTGATCCGAACCTTCCTGAGCTGGTCGCTGCAACTCGAGATCGACGGTCGCTGGCCCTGGCAGCGCAACCGACCGTCGGATTCCACCGCCTGACCTCGCGTGCGCAGCCTGATGTCGCTACCTCAACCTGATCTCACTTGCGTACCGGGTCATCGCGGCTCGGCCGCGCCGGACCAGGACCCGGCCGCCGTCACCCACTGCATCTCGTAGGCCGACCACTCGATCTGCCGACCGTCGACGTAGGCGCTGATCCTCCGGTCCGTGGTGTTGACGATCAGGCGGGCGCGGTCGGACTCGAGAGCGAGCAACCCGTCCGCCACCTCCACCTTCCGCCGCACGACAGTCGGTGGAAACCAGCGGGCGAAGCGCTGGAGCACATCGAGAAAGGGCAGAGGCCGGCCACCGCCGCTCGCCCAGGTGTCCGTCCACAGACACCCGGCACACTCCGCTCCGTCCGGGCGCGGGTTCCAGTACAACACAGTGTCTGCGCCACTACTCGCGAGCTCGATCATCGCGGCGGCGCGCAGCGCAACCTGACGCTCCGGCGACCATCCCGGCCCGGCCGGCTCGACATACCACTCCGTCCACCAAATGGGGACATCGATCTGCGCCCTCAGCCAGGTGGTGACTGCCGCGAACTTCTGCACGGCGACGAACTCGTCCGGGGCGCCCTGGGCGGTGGTCGCGTGCGCGTCGACGGCGACGAAGTCGACCCCCTTCCTGCCCAGATTCCAATAGACGAAAGCGTCGATGTATCGCTGGTCCACAGCCCCCCAGGGGCCCTGCAGCAGCGGAGAGCTGTCGGGGGAACCCACCGGTTTACTCGCGAACTCCACGTAGGGCCCGCCGACCAGGTTCGCGGGGTTCACCGCCTTCACCGCGTCGTAGACAAGGTTGTAGAGGTCGGTGTAGCTACGCGCGTCCCATCGTCCCAGTTCGTCGTCGAAGAACCCTTTGAACTCGTTCCAGACGACGAAATGGCGAACGTAGGGATAGCGCTCGGCCACTGTGGCACTCAGCGCCGCGAAATCGGCGAAGCGTTCGGGGCTCGGCGCAACTTCCAAGCGGTCCCAGTCGGTCTCTCCGGACTCGCCGCCCTTCATCCAGTCCGGGGCGCAGCACAGGACGATCACCGGAATGCCGCCGCTGCGGAGAATGAAGTCCATTCGCCGGTCCAGGCTTCGAAAATCGTATCGGCCGGGTGAGGGCTCCGGGTTGTCCGCTCCCCAGCCCATGATGGCCTGAGCCTGCACCATGGGTACCGACTCGATCGCCCCGCCGGCCGTGGCAACCGCCGGGGGGTCACCGTCGTCGGCGCTGAACTGTGTGTGCGTGAATCCCCAGCCGGGCCATCGGGTGTCGCCGGACCCGCCGGAAGCGTGAAGAGCGGGCGTCCACAGGCACATGGTCACAACCAGCGCGGTCACGGCCACCGCGATGGGTAACCCGACGGTGACCCACCGTGGGATCTTCATTCGGGCGGCGTCCCCTCTCCGGATGCGGGGCGTCACGGCCTCATATGCCCGGCGTCACGCATGCTTTGTTCCGTGTTCGGAGTTCGACGACGGATTCTGGGGGATACGCGCTCGGAGCACCAGGAAAAGCGCCGTGTCGAGAGCGATGAGAACGAGAAACACAGCCGAGACCGCAACGACAAGCATCATTGCCGCACCTATCACCATTTCCACCATGTCGAGCTACTGCCCTTCTCGTCGTCGGCTTCGAGCGCCCCTACCAGGGCACACACACCAGCTCGCTGTAGAGGTCGTCGATCTGCCCGGGTTCCAGGCTGGTACTGCGGTACATCTTGGGCCAGTTGTTCAGTGTGAACGACAGGGGTGGCCGGTGCTCGATGATCCGCAACTCCACCAGGGTTGCCACGAGCCCGTGACGAACCAACAGATGACGGGTCAGCGGCATCAGGGCACGATGGAACAGGTCAGGGTTGCCGACGTACAGGACGGTGGCGAACACCGGCGCGCCTTTGTATCGAAACTCCCGGTACATGACGTAACAGGAGTCCCGGCCGCGGGTCAGCACGAGGTGATGCGCTGCGAGCGCGTGTTCATGGTCGTGGTAGAGCTCGAGATCCGTGCCGGTGAGCGTCTTTTCGATCACGTCCGGGTCGGCGCTGATCCTCGTTCGGCCGGGCAGGGTCGGCCACGGCAGGTTGGGAACGAGTGTCGCAGCCGTATCGAGGAAGCGGAACTTGCGCCAGGCGAGGATCTCCCGCGGTCCCTCGTCGGGAGAAAGGACCGTGAAGTGGTAGTTATCCTGCGACAACATTGCCTCGAGCAGCGAAAGGCTCCGGGATCGGTAGTCGGGCAGCACGCACCACGATCCCATGTTGCAGAACCGCTCGACCCGGCCCGCTACCACCCGATCGGAGTACAAGGCCAACAATGTGCCGACGACGCGCTGCCCGTCCCGGAGCATGAATCCGTGATTGGGTGCCTCCACCTTCCACGGCACCGCGGAGCACGAGAGCGCCCAGGGAACTCGGTCATTGTGGTTGGCGTGCAAGAAGTCCGCCACCGCACCCACATCGGCATCGGTGATCGGAGCCAACTCCACGCTCTTCGTAGTGCTCATGACTCCAACTCGAATCCGGCCGGAACTGCTGTGTCACAAGGGCCCTCACATGCTTTCCGCCACCACGCCTGCCCGGAGGGCGGCAGACTGCCGATCGGGTCGTAGAACGGGTAGACACGGCTCAGTGCGTCGGGGACCGTTCCGTCCAAGCCGGTGCGGTAATTCTTGCTCCAGTGTGAGATACCGCGGATCCGGTCGTAATAGACCACCTGATCGACCCACCGTTTGCCGACGTAGGGAACATCGCACACGATCCTCGGAGTCGCGAACCCGGGCAGGTAGCCCATGATCTCCAACTGCAGCTGCTGAGCTGCCCACAGCGAGGTCCGCCAGTGCTCGGCGTGCGGGATCATGTCGCACATGTAGAAGTAGTAGGGCAGGATGTTCGCCTCGCCCTGCAACGCGAAGCACAGGTCGAGCAGGTCCGTTGCGGTGGCATTCACCCCGCGCATCAGCACCCCCTGGTTTCGCACATCCCGCAGCCCTCCGTCGAGCAGTGCCCGCGTCGCCTCCGCGACCAGTGGAGTCACGGACTGCGCATGGTTGATGTGGGTGTGCAACGCCAGATTGACGCCTCGGGCCGCGGCGAGTTGCGCCACGCGCGCAACTCCGTCGACCACCTTCGGTTGCAGCCAGTGCTGCGGCAGCGCGGCAAGCGCCTTCGATGCCAATCGGATATCGCGGATGGTGTCGATCTCGAGCAACTGCAGGACAAAGGATTCCAGCCGCGGCCACGGGACGTTGGCGACATCACCGCCGGACACCACGACATCCCGCACCGTCGGCGTGGCTCTCAGGTAGTCCAGCATCCGGTTCTGCCGATCAGCCGGATGGAGGGTCAGTTCGGCCTTGTCGATCGTCGGTGTGGAATTTCCGACCAGATCCATCCGTGTGCAGTGTCCACAGTATTGCGGACAGGTCGACAACAGTTCGGCGAGCACCTTGGTCGGGTATCGATGAGTCAGTCCCTCGACCACCCACATGTCGCTCTCGTGCAACGAATCTCGCTCGGCGTAGGGGTGTGAGCTCCATTCCGAATCGCGATCGCTGAGTACCGGCAACATGTAACGCCGAATCGGATCGGCATAGAAGGCCTCGGTGAGCCCGCGACGCCCCTGCCCCCAGTGAGGAGCCATGGTGTTCAGCATCTGCGGCGGCAGCAACATCGACATCGTTGCGCGTTGCTGCTGGTCGGAGTGCAGGTCGTCATAGAAGCGCTCGTCGAGGAGGTCCCCCACGACCGCGCGCAGCTGCCCGATGTTCTTGACAGAGTGCGAACGCTGCCACTGCGGATCCCGCCACTCGGCCTCGGTGACCGTTGCCCAGCCCGGGTAACGTCGCCAATCGGGTTCGGACAACTCTTTGCGCACATACGTGTACGGCTGATCGGCGACAGCGCCGAAGCCCGCCTGCTGGGACTCGATGTAGGTGGTCATCGTGACAGAACCTTTCGCGTAACGGCCGCCGGTTCGGCGCCGTGGATCAATTCGGTCGCGACACGTCGACCCGACCTGATCGCACCCTCCATCAGCCCGAAGAACTCCAGGCTGGTTTCGGTGCCGGCCCAGTGGACGCGGCCGTGCGGTTCGGTCAGTGTCGGCCCCAGTCGCAGCCAGTCCCCCGGGCCGAACAGCGCGGCATAGCATCCCCTGCTGTATTTCTCGGCCGGCCAATCGGTCACGGTGCAATTCGTCGGCGGCGGCAACTGCGGGAAGAGCCGGCGAGTATGAGCCAGCACCGCGTCCATCTGCTCTGCCGTCGACAGCCCGGAGAAGGTCGCCGCCGCCGCACCGGTGACGAATCCGGTGAGCACGCCCGCAGATTCATCCGGTGGTGAATCGTCGACCGTGGACAGCAACGGCCCGTCCGTACTCACCGACCATCCGGACAAGCCACTCTCACGCCACACCGGAGCCGGATAGCTCAGGTGTACTTTGACCGCGCAGCCACGGCCGGTGGCCGTCGTCGCTCGCGGCGCCCGCAGAGCAGGCCGAAACTCGATCTGCTGCGCCAGCAACGGCGGAACGGCGACGACGACCCGGTCGGCTCGATACTCGGACGGTGCGCCTTCGGCATCCGGAACGCAGTGCACCACGACCCCGTTGTCGTCCTGATCGATCGCACCGACCGGATGACCCAACCGCACGCGCTCACCGAGCCGGTCGGCGAGCGCCAGGCACAACAGGTGTGCGCCGCCGTCGATCCGCCACTGCTGAGCCCCGCCCTCGAACGCGTTGAGGTAACGGATCCCTCCGCCGGAGCGCAGGTAGAAGGCCATGTGGAGAACGGAGATCGCTGCGGGATCGGCCGCCATCATCTCGCCGAGAAACAGCGGGAAGAAGGTTCGGGCGTCCTGATGCCCGACCTCGTCGGCCAACCAGCGCGCGGCAGACAGCCGGTCGAGACGTTCTGCCTGCGGGCTCTCCCACGGCGCGTCGGTCCGGACCGACGCGGCGAGGTCCTCGAGCCGATCGAACAGATCACCGAGCGCGACCACGTCCAGCGGGGGCACCCGACCCGCAGTCGTCTTCCGCTGATCCGACACCAAGAACGTGCTGTCCCCGGTCATCGCTGTGGAGGCCAGGTCCAGTCCGTACTGCTGCACCTGCGCGAGGAGTTCGGTGTGCCGTACGCCCAAGTAGGCAGCACCCCCGTCGGCGACCACGCTCGCGGACACCGGGATACCGTGCATCCGGCCGCCCACCCGGTCGCGCGCCTCCAGGACCGTGACCTCCGCGCCCGCCTCCACGAGGTCGACGGCGGCGGTCAGCCCGGCCAGACCGGCACCGACGACGACAACGCGCATGTTGCCCCCGTTCATGGTGCCACTGCAGCAACTTTGGCGAACAACCCTGCGGGCGAGGGGTTGTCGAGGAAGTCCTCGTACAGCAACTCCGTCCCGAAGTCTCGGGCGATCGCACTGAGCACCCGGGTCGCCAGCAGCGAATCACCGCCGAGCTCGAAGAAGTCGGAATGCTCGTCCACCGCATCTGCATCGAGGACCCTGCGGAAGATGTGGACAATGTGGTCGGGGCTCATCGGACTACTCCCTTGTTGTCGTGGTGCACTGCGGCACGCTGTGTTGCCGCCCGATCAACTTTTCCGCTGGACGTGTATGCCAGCGCGGCGACGAATTTCACCCGAGTGGGCACGAATTGGTTGGGGAGGCGCTCACGTAGGTAACGCTTCAGCTCGGCCGGGGTCGTCTCCCCTGCCGGAACTACGTACGCCGTCAGCGCTGTGCGCCCGAGTAGCCGTTCACCGACCACGACGGCACCCGCGACCGCGGGGTGACCGGTCAACTGTAGCTCGACTTCTGCCGGATGTACGCGCACACCAAGAACTTTCACTTGCTCATCGATGCGACCGCGTGCATACAACAGCCCGCGTTCCCCGCGGGTGACCAGATCTCCGGTCCGGAACCACCGGGCCGGGCCGGATCCGTGATCGGCGACCGGGAAGCCGGTTGCGGTGAGTTCCGGCAATCCGAGGTAGCCGGTGGCGAGGGCTTCGCCCGAGACGAGCAGCTCGCCCTCGTCGGTGACGTGATCGCGCACGTGGGGCAACGGGCGCCCGAGTGGCGCCTCGGCGTCGTTCGCCGCGACTTCCGGTTCTGTGCCGGGGCCGCTCAGCTGCACCGCGTGGGTCACCATCGTCGTTTCGGTGCATCCGTAGGTGTTGAGCAACCGGACATGCCCGATGTCGAGATCACGCCACTGCTGCAATCGGGTGGGATCGATCCGCTCGCCGCCGACCACCACCAGCCGGACGCCGGCCGGCAGCCCCACCTGCTCCTCGTGCAGGAAAAGTACAAGTTCGTGCCAGAACGCCGTCGGCAGGTCGAGCACGGTGATATCCCGTTCCGCCAGCATGCGCAGGAAGGGCGGGAACGCCCCGGAATGGGCCGCGTCATCGAACACCAGAGCCGCGCCGGCGGTCAATGCGGGCAGAATCTCTTCCAAGCAAGTGTCCCAGCCGAGTGAGGCGAATTGGAGCACACGGTCCTCCGGGGTGAGCGCGAAGAGGTCGCGCAGCGCCCGCACCGTGACGGCGAGGGCCTGCCGCGAGACCACCACCGGCTTCGGTGCCCCCGTCGATCCCGAGGTGCACAGCACGTACGCGGGATCGTCCCGGTGACATGACGGCTGCAGCAGTTCGGCGTCCGCGACGATCCGGTCGTCGTCGGGCATGTCGGTCCGCAGGGTCGTCGGCTCGTGTGGATCCCGGTCTGCCGCGAACAGACGATCCACGCCGAGTGCCGCGGCGAGCGCCTGCGTGCGGGCTACCGGGAGTGCGGCGTCGATCGGGCAGTAGGCGGCACGGGCATGGAGTATTCCGAGCAGCTGATCTATCACCGCGGGTGTGTGCGACACCAGCACGCCGACCCGACCTGACGGAGTATCGGCGCCGAATCCGAGTTCCCGGTAACGCAATGCGGTAGTTCGGACCCGATCCGCAAGGTCTCGATAGGTGATGACGGACCCGTTGTGCACGATGGCAGCACCCTGGGGCCGATCTCCGACCGCGGTGACGAAGTCCGCCACCACATCGCCGGCGATATCGGTGTCGGCAGAGCCGGTACCGATACGGGGAAAGACGGTGTGAGACATGATTTCCTAGTGGTCTAGTAGGTACGGTCCCGGTTCGAGGTGGTCCTTGCCGCTCCTCATGACGTCAGCAACACGAAACGCTCGAGGACGACGAGGACGAATCCGATGAGCAGCGGTACGGCGGCGAATGTGAGTGCGCGGAGGCGTTTCTTCTCGTCGGGCCCGAGGCGAATTCGCCACGCCTCACGCACGCCCAGAATGCCCGACAGCAGGACCACGAAGACCACACCGGCCGGGGTCCACGGTGTATGCCACACCTGCAATCCGGTGGGTGGTGGAACGAATGGTTCGGCTTCGTCCCCCGCGGGCCGATCGAGGGCGTAGATGGACGCGTCCGGGTTTTCGACGACCACCCGAACCCCCGGGGCGCCGGCGAGCGCGTGACGGAATTGCTCACCCCAGCCGATGGGATAACCCTGGCCGAACGTCACGAATGCCTCCTGACTTCGTGTGGTGATCAGGTAGCCCCCGGGCCCTTGATCCCTCAGGGACTGCAACACCCCGGTCACGTCGGCCGGATCGACCGGCGCCATCGTGTTCGTCCAATGGACGCGCTCCACGTCGCGATAGCCGAGCGGCATGAAGGGGGTGGAGCCGAGCTCGGGCACAGCGGTGACGTACAGGAACTTCACACTGCCGGACGTGTGCTCGTAGACCGTCCCCACCGCACTGACCGCCCCTTCCGGGATACGTTCGAATGCCTCGTTGCCGTAGCGGGTGACGAAGAAGGAGAACATCATGACCAGCGCGCATACGCCCGCCATGCATCGCGCAAGGAGCGATGGGCGAGATGCCGGCCGGGGGAACAAGGCCAATGCGGCAAGCGCACTCGCGGGCGCGAGCGCAAACAGGTATATGCGCAAGGCCATTTCGCCGCCGTAGCTCTGCATGAGCGCCAGACCGACCGGGGCCACGAGCAACACGAGGAGCACGCGGTCCTCGATGCCGCGCCGCCGCCGGCGGAGCAGTCCCACCCCGGCGATCAGGAAGACCAGCAGGGCCGCGAGCACCCGGGCGCGCACGACCAACAGATGTTCGGCGGCGCCGAGGCCGGCTCGGTCCGCGATGTTCGAGGACACGGTCCCGCCGATATTCCCGACCCCGCTCATCAACTCGCCGAGCTTGCCTCCCCAATATTCGTGGGTCATAAAGCTGATCCACGCCAGAACGATCACCACGAGGAGCACGGGGAGTCCGGTGAGAGTGCACCGACGCGCGACGACCAGCCCGGCGGCGCTCACGATCATGGCGAAGGGGGTCAGCTGGTGGCTGACGGTGGCCGTGGCGAACAGGCCCACCACAACCGCAAGCACAACGATGCGTTCCGACGACGCTGCCTTTCTGGGCGGGAGCTCACCCCGTGAACGGTCGCCCCAGAACCACCGCCACAGTTTGCCCGGCCGGCGCAGCGGCCTCGGCAGGTCCTCCGACGTTCCGCGGGGTGTGCGGAACCACATGACGAGAAAGCCCACGAAAAGCAGGTAGAGCAGCAGGGTCCAGCCCTGAGGGGCGAAATAGTCCTGCCCGATCCAGTTGAGAAGACAGAAGAACAACGCCGCCAACCACTTTGCCTGCCAAGACATCCGGAGGGTGCTCAGCAGCAGCCCGAGCGCAACCAGGTACAGCAGATTGTGCACCACCGGTGTCACGAAGAGGACGGTGTGCAGCGCCGCCATCTCGCCCGACCCGAGCACGAACGCGGCGAGCCCGAAGAAGCCTGGCCAGGACCATCGGGCGTCGAGGCCCGGCGCCGTGGTCCCGGTGCGATCGACGAACTCGACGAAGCCGGCGTGGACCCAGCTGATCGCGAAGCGCGGCTCGGACTCGAGCAGCATCGTGATGCCGTGCAGCATCATGACGAGTAGCACCAGCTGGGTACAGAGCAGCCAGACGCAGGGCCGCCGCAGGGACAGCGTCCCGATGTAGCCGACGGTGAGTAGTCCCACCCCGAGCAACGTCGGCACCGGCAGGACCGAGATCAACCCGAGACCGGTCAGGGCGTCGAGATCGACACTCCGCAACTTGACGAGGTACAACGCGACCGCCGCGACGGTCAGAACGCAGAGAAACGCCACGCGGACGGCCCGGCTGCCGACCAGTCGCGACCTTGCCTGTCGCGCTCCGTCCTCGCTGGGCCGAGGACGGTGGGTTTCCCGGCCGGGCCGGCGCGTTTCCCCGTCGATCAGGGACATGTCGATCAGGGACATACGGTCTCCCCGCCGTCGGCGATCGGCGGGGTGTATCGCCGACGCCACCCGAGAAGCTGTCCGAGCTCTGGGAGCACCGCCAGCATTGCGATGAGCTGGCCGAGCAGAACCGCCGCGCCCACCGCCGTCAGCCTCGGGTCGCCGAAGTGCAGGAAGAACTGATGGTAGTGCTGCAGGGCGACAACCAATCCCAACACGGCCACTGCCCGAAGGGATTGCACCGCGATGATGCGCCTGCGCTTGGTCCGCGCCCGCAGCGTGCCGAGGTAGATGTCCACGACTGCGCTGGGCAGGCTGGCGAGGGCGAGTAATTGGAGTAACGGCACCGCGTCGAGGTATCCGGTACCGAGCAGCCCGAGGGAGTACGGCGCCGCGAGACCGATCCCGACAACACCGATCATCAGCAGCCCCAGAGCCCGGGTCAGCGCAGAGCGGCAATCGCCGGCCAGACTCGACGGGTCGCACACACCCTCCACCGCCATGGACGTGGCCATGTTGACGGCCACGAGATTCATCATGGTGGCGACGGACCAGACCAGAAAGAAGTACGCGTAGGTGTGCGGCTCGACCCGTACTGCGACCAGAATCGGGACAAGGAACATGATTCCGTACAGAAACAGCGAACCGAGATAGTCTGCCGCGAAGAACCGGCCCGTCTGCGAAACCGTCAACTCGGTCTCTACCGTCGACCTGCGTACATGTCGCGGCAGGAGTGTGCCGAAGATCAGCAGGTTGACCGGGAACATGACGATGATCATGGGAACGATCCAGGAGAAGAACACTCCGGACCGGGGCATCGATTCGGCCAGCACGACCAGAAGGACCAGCTTGGCAACGGCGAACGCCGCATTCCAGACGGGCACCCAGACCGCCGCCCGCAGTCCTGTCAACACGCTGTCCTGCACGGTGATCACACTCGCGGCCACCGCCGCGGCGATGAACCACACTCGCGTGTCCGGCTCGCGGAGGATGTCGTACGCGGGTCCTCCGAGCGTGTGGAGTGCGAACAGTAGTGCCACGGCGAGGACGGCGACCGCGGCGGACGTGACGACGTAGACGAGCGCGACGACGGTGAACGTTCGCTTTCCGGCCTCGGGGATGAAGCGGTTCAGCGTGCCGGCGAAGTTGACCGACACCAGACCGGTCAACAGCATCAACGCCGAAATGGCGGCCGATCCGCGGCCGACGTCCGAGTCGTCGTAGTAATGCGCCGCGAGGATCCAGTACGCCAGACCCAAGGCACCCGAGATACCGGTATTGAGGACGAGGGCATAGGCGTTCCGCAGGAAGGGCGGACCGCCCCGACGAACACCTACGCCGCCCTGGGCAACCCTGGGATCGGCCGTGGGAAGGTCGTCGGTGACTCGGGTCGCGACCGCACGCTCATACACGCCCCAGTACCCCCTTTCCGGCCCGTCGGGTGCTGCGCACAGCTGCCCAAGCTGCCGTCAGCAGGCGGTCGCGGCGGAAGATCTGCTTGTCGCCACCGGTCATGATCGAGGCGAAGGTGCTCGAATCGGTACTGCGACGGATGGTGAGACGCGGAAGCATGAAGATGTCGTCGGACGAGCTCGCTGGGATGTTCCTCACGGCCGCGGCGCAGCGATAGCCCGCCGCCCGGGCCGCGTGCCGTACCCGCGGGGTGGAATAACCGAAGGGGTAGGCAAGGGTTCGCACCGGGGCGCCGATGCACTCTTCGAGCAGTGTCCGGCCGAGGCGGAGTTCCTCGCGCAGCGCGGCGTCTGCGAGCTGGTCGAGCTCTGGATGGCTGTGGCTGTGGGCCCCGATCTCGATTCCCGCCGCCGCGAGCTCCCGGACCTGCGCCCAGGTCAACATCCGGTCCAGTGGAGTACCGGCGGCATCCGAACCGGCGTCGGCGATCCAGCCGCTCGTGACAAAAACCGTCGCCGGAAAATCGTAGCGCCGGAGAATCGGCCAGGCGCATTCCGCGAAGTCCGCGTAACCGTCGTCGAAGGTGAGAACCACCGGCCGTTCGGGCAGCGCTTTTCCGGTCTCGAAGGCACCGGCGAGGTCCGAGAAGGTCATTCCGGTGAAGCCGTGATCCACCAGGAAAGCAAGCTGTTCGTCCAGTGCTCGTGGAGCGACGGACAGACGTCGTGTTGCGGCTGAAGGGTTTTCGCCCACCGCGTGGTACATGAGGATCGGAACCGACTCGGTCATCTCGCCTCCGCCATCACGGGCCGCCGGCGGAGTGGCGCGCCACCGCGCGCGTATCCGGCCGCAGCAGCGAGCAGGCCGACAGAGATCGCGTAGGAGCGCTCGATCCCGGTCACGTCTCCGCGCAGCGCGTCACCGAACCCCCGCGCCACACCGCGGCTGAGGGTACGAGTGGTGTAACTCCGCTCGACCGAGAGCCCGTCCGCGACGCCCACGCTGCGGGTCACGGCTGCCTTCGACAACCCTTCGGCAAAGCACCGAGAGCGGAAGTAGGAGAATGTCTCCCGCGCGGCCGGCACACGGTGCCAGATCACCGCACTCGGCTCGAAGACGAACGTCCAGTCGGGCCGGTGCTGGTTGACCCGGACACAGAATTCCGTTTCCTCGCAGCCCAGGGGGCGGCTCTGCGCCGAGGTCCGGCCGATGTGACTCGGGAACCCGCCCGCCACCGAAAAGACCTCGCGACGGAAGGAGGCGTTGCCGCCCAGAAGGTTCCGGACCGGGCCGGGTTCCCTCCCGGTGAACGTACAACCCAGGACCCAGTCGAACTCTTTCGGAAACCACCGAGGCCGGGAGGACTCCCAGAGCGGCAGGGTCGTGCCGCCTACGCCGACGATGTTGTCGTCCGTGTACGCGTCGTGAAAGTGCCGAAGCCAGTCTTGGTGGGCCACAGCGTCGTCGTCCAAGAAGGCCACCACGTCACTGGAGGTCACTTCGACGCCTGTGTCCTTACCGCCGGACAGCCCGCGTTGCTTCCGGTTCTCGACGACCGTCACGTCAGGTAGAGCACTGCGTAGACGGTCGTAGAGATCAGGATTGTGGTCGACAACGACTACGATCTCCTGTGCCGTCATCGTCTGGCTCCGAACCGACGCAACGGCGGCGAGAACGTCGTCCCACCGATCGAATGTGTAGGCGCAGATCACCACACCCAGAGTGAGGGTGCACCGGGGGGTCGCAGCTGTCATGCAGCACCTGCCTTCGTTGTGGAGTGGGACGGCGATTGCGGAAGGTCGCCGTCACCCGCCGAGGGACGACGGCGAAGATGGGGTTCGGCACTCCGTGTTTCGGCACCCGGCCTGCCGATCGGCACCAGCCACAGGAAAGCTGCGGCAATGCCCACAGCGGCGATGCCTCCATGCGGTGACCACACATCGGCCGCCAACATCGACTGCGCGACCAGGGTGTTGACGACTGCGGCGCCGGCAGCCCCCACCATCAAGGCGAGAGCAGCGTTGACGGCCGGCAACAGGCGGGCGATCGCAACCAGAGGTGCCGCAATGAGGAAGGACACCACCCACAGTCGACCCGCGAGCCCCGAAGTGTGAGGCGCGTTCAGCGCGATCGCGATCCCACCGAGCGCCGTCACTGCCGCCGCAAGCAGGCGGTAGCGAATCTGCGGGGACGGTCGTGGCGGGCACAACGCCCTGACAAATCCGTCGGTGGCATCACGAGGCACTACGGACTTCCTCTCCGGCGGAACGCGCGCCGATCGGGGCGCTCGCCGACGAAATCGGCGCAAGCCCGGGAACGGTGCGCAGCCACTGCACGGTGCGCTGGATCCCCTCGGCAACATCGACCGCGGGCGACCACCCGAGATCCTGTTTCGCCCTTCTGGTGTCCAAGGCGATGGCCTGTAGTTCACCGGTTCGGGCTTCGGCATACAGGGGCGGTGCCGGATCCTGTTGCAGCGAGGCAATCAGCCGGTGCACTTCCGTGACCGTGGTCTGTCGCCCGGTTCCGATGTTGTAGGTACCCGTCACGGAACCGGGTGCATGGGCAGCCCGCACGAAGGCCTCGACGACATCGTCGACGTAGACGTAGTCGCGGGCGGCGGTCCCGTCCCCGTACACGGTCACGGGACGACCGCTGATGAGGGCGCTGCCGAAAACTGCTATCACTCCGGCTTCCCCATGTGGGTTCTGACGCGGGCCGTAGACGTTGGCCAGCGCCAGAGAGATCGGTTCCAGTCCATACATTCCGGCGTATGCGCCCAGGTAGAGCTCACCGGCGAGTTTCGCCACCGCATAGGGCGACAGCGGAGCGAGAGGTGAGCCTTCCTCCACCGGCAGGCGTGCCGGTGTGCCGTAACGAGAGCCGCCCGAAGCGGCGTAGACGACCCTGCGGACGCCCGCCCGCCGACTCGCTTCACAGAGATTGATCGTGCCCAGCACGTTGCTGCGCGCATCGAACTGCGGGTCGGTGACCGAAGCCCGTAGATCGACCTGCGCGGCCAGATGGAAGATGACATCCGGGTTGATGCCCGAAACGACGTCGACGAGCTCAGGATTCTGAATATCGAGCTTTACCAACGTGAATCGGCCTGCGCCGCTCGCATGCTCGCCGCGGAGAGCCCGATCGAGGTTGGCCGCAGCACCCGAACTGAGGTTGTCGATCCCGACCACGTGATGCCCCTCGGCGAGAAGGCGATCGACCAAGGTGGATCCGATGAACCCCGCAGCGCCGGTAACGAGTGTCCGCATTTCTCTCAACCTCCTGTCCGGTGCCGGGCACATGCCGGCGGGGTCGCGGATTCCGGGGCACGAGGCGGCGAAGTCGCGGCGAACGCGTTCATCGGGCGGCCGGAGGAGCCTGGACGAGTTGCGCGTCGCTGCCGCGGGACAGAGCCTGCGCGAGGTAGCCGGCGAGTCCGGAGTCGTGTCCACGCAAGACGGTGCGCAGTACCCTGACCCCGTCACGGATGGCATGGAGGTTCGATTTGCCCGACCGCCGAGGCATTTCCAGACTCGGAACCTCCGCGATCCGCAGACCGCCCTGCATAGCGTGCACCACCATTTCTGCCTCGATTTCGAAACCCGGTGCAGAAAGGGACAACAGGTCGAGGTAGCGACGGTGAAATGCGCAGAAGCCGTAGCACAGGTCGGTCAGCTCCGCGTCGTAGAGCGTGTTGAACACGCGCAGCAGGAAACGGTTGCCGAGTCGACGGATAGGGGTTATGTCCAGCGACCCGCCACCCACGATGAACCTCGAGCCCTTGACGAAGTCGTATCCGTTGGTGAGAAAGTGCAGGTAATGCCGAATCTCCTGGGGTGCCATGCTGCCGTCGGCGTCCATCATGACGATGATGTCGCCGGTAGCGGCCAGGAACCCGGTCCTGAGGGCACTACCCTTGCCGATACCTTCCTGGGGGATAACCTTGATGTCGGGCCGGTAGTGACTGGCGGTGATGAGGGTTGCGTCGGTCGAGTTGCCGTCGACCAGGATGATCTCGTCGACCTCGTCGGCGATCTGCTCCAGCACCCAGGCGATGTTCCGTGCCTCGTTCCTGACCGGGATGATCAAGCTGACCGTGGATGTCGCCTCGGGCACGGTTCGGCTCCGCTTGGGGCGGACGTCACCGATGTTCCGGTCTACGATTCGTGCCGCCTTCCCGACTTGGACTTGGACGGTTGCGTCCACCGATCGCGCCGGTGAATCTTCGTCTACAAATCCGTTCTGCTGGCGTACATCTGTCATGTCGGACTCCGATCTGCGTTCGATTCGCGGCAACGTACTGAGGTTTCTCACCGGGGATGTGGATGTGGTGCGAGGGGCGGTTCGGGAGATCGGCGTCGCGCGACGGAAACTTGGCCCCTCCGGTAGCTGGTCCTGCAGCATCGTCATGCACCACCCCGTCGGGAAATCCGTCGTTAAACTATCTCGTATGCGAGATTAGGGCAGTGAAACATTCTTCCAGTCTGTTTTTGGGATAATTCTAGGTAAACGGACCGGTTTCTCGAAGTCCCCCGGGCTTCTCGGAGTCGAAGGCGTCCCGGTGACTGCCCGACGTGATGCCCGCGGGTCCCGTGGCTGTGAGCGTGGCCGCTGCCCCGCACGATCGGTCCGCTCGCGGGTCGCGGAGCCACTCGGTCGCGGAATCACACGGTCGCGGAGTCACACGGTCGCGTCTACCGACCGGCGGCGAGTTCGTCGCGGCAGCGCAGAAGGTACGCCCGCTCGACGGCATTGTCGGTGCGCGCCGCGGCGCCGGCGTACGCAGCCGCAGCGGCGCGCGGCCGGCCGAGCCGGCGCAGCAGAGCCGCGCGGGCGGCATGGAAGACGTGGTAGCGGTCGAGATCCAGTTCGTCGACGATCCGCAGGGCCACCTCGGGCCCGTCGGTCTCCGCGAGGGCGATGGCCCGATGGAGCGCCACGACGGGAGTGGGATGCAGGGCCAGAAGGTGGTCGTAGAGCTGCACGATCTGCGACCAGTCGGTCGCAGGAGCGGTCGCCGCGTCGGCGTGCACGGCAGCGATTGCGGCCTGGAGCTGATACGGACCGGGCCGGTTCAGTTCGATGCAGCGCCGGACGAGGACCTGTCCTTCCCGGATCAGGTTCCGGTCCCAGCGGGTGCGATCCTGGTCGGCGAGAAGCACCATCCGCCCGTCGGCGGTGGTCCGTGCGGCGCGACGCGACTCGCCGAAGAGCATCAACGCCAGCAGTCCCGTGCTTTCGGGGTCGTCGGGCAGGAGTTCGATCAACTGCCGGAGGAGCCGGATCGCCTCGGCACTGAGGTCGGTATCGCCGAGTGTTGCTCCCCTCCCGGCGGTGTGCCCCTCGGTGTAGATCAGATAGAGCACCGCGTGCACCGCGCCCAGCCGTTCCGGAAGGTCGGCCGCGGACGGCGTGCGGTAGGGAATCCTGGCGTCGCGGATCTTCGCCTTGGCCCGTGAAATACGCTGCGCCATCGTAGGTTCGGGAACGAGGAATGCGCGCGCGATCTGCGCGGTACCGAGACCGCCGAGCAGGCGGAGGGTCAGTGCCACCCGGGTCGCCGGGGCGAGCGCGGGATGGCAGCACGTGAAGATCAGTCGCAACCGGTCGTCGGGCAGGCCGGGTCCGGGGAGACCGTCGTGGACGTCGCCCTCCTGCACGCCGAGAAGCCTCGCTGCGTCGGCGTGTTTCGCGTCCCGCAGGACCTCCCGCCGTGCGTGGTCGATGGCGCGGCGTCGCGCGGTGGTGATGATCCACCCCGCCGGACTCGGCGGGATCCCCTCCCCCGGCCAGCGGTTCACCGCGACGGTGAACGCCTCCTGCACCGCGTCTTCGGCGAGGTCGAGGTCGCCGAAGACGCGGGTGAGCACCGAGACTGCACGTCCGTACTCGTCGCGGAAGATCCGTTCGATCTGTGTAGACGTCACCGACATCGGAGTCAGCCGCACGATCCCCACTGCAAGGGACGCACCTCGATCGGCAGCGTGGTGGCCTCGGCGAGTTTGCGTCCCCAGACAAGTGCAGCGTCGAGATCCTGGGCCTCGATGACGTCGAAGCCTCCGAGGTGTTCCTTCCCTTCGATATAGGGCCCGTCGGTCGTTACGACGCCCTGACCGCCGGCCCGGACGACGGTCGACGTGCTTGCCGCGTGAAGGCCTCCGGAGAAGACCCACGCTCCGGCCTCGCGCAGTTCGCGTTGGAGGACCTCCAGCTTCCGCATGATCGGCTCGAGTTCCTCGGGCGGCGGCGGATCGCCGTCGGGCTGATAGATGCTGAGCAGGTACTGGACCATTGCCGAATCCTTCTCGAGGTGGCCGGCTGTTCCGGCCGTTCATCTACTACACGAACGATAGGCGGCAGATTCGACATCCGGCCGAGAAGACGAACGGTTAAGTGGGCACGAGGACGACTCATTCCGCCTAGCGTGAGGTCATGGAGTGGTCGAAGGCCCTCGGCATCCCGGCTGCGGCCCTGGCCGCGGTGGCGTCGTACGACATGCTGCAGCGGAAGCACTCGCTGTTGCGCAATTTCCCGGTCGTCGGGCACGGACGACATCTCCTCGAGGCCGTCGGACCGGAGTTGCGGCAGTACATCATCACCCGCAACGACGAGGAGCGTCCGTTCACCCGCGACCAGCGCCGATGGGTGTACGCCTCGTCGAAGCAGGAGAACAACACCTTCGGGTTCGGCACCGACAACGATGTGGAATACACCGACGGATACACGATCATCAAGCACCGCACGTTCTCACAGGTCCCCGCGTCCGGCGCGCCACACAGCGGTGAGGCACTCGAGGTGCCCTCGGCGAAGATTCTCGGCGGACCACGAGGCCGGGCGAAAGCGTTCCGGCCTCGTTCGTTCGTCAACATCTCGGGAATGAGCTTCGGGTCCCTGTCCTCGGCCGCGGTCACCGCGCTGAACATGGGAGCCGCGTCGGCCGGATGTATGCACAACACCGGCGAAGGTGGGCTCTCGCGCTATCACCGCCACGGCGCCGACCTGATCTTCCAGATCGGTACCGCCTATTTCGGGTGCCGCGACGAAGAGGGCCGGTTCGACCTCGGCCGGCTCGTCGCACTCACGGAGTCGGCGCCGGTCAAGGCCATCGAGATCAAGCTGAGCCAGGGCGCCAAACCCGGGCTCGGCGGCCTGCTGCCGGCTACCAAAGTCACCCCCGAGATCGCCGAGATCCGCGGCGTCGCGATGGGCCACGACGTGGTCAGTCCGTCCCGGCACACTGCTTTCCACGACGTCGACAGCATGCTCGACTTCGTCGAACGCGTCGCCTCGGAAACCGGCCTTCCGGTGGGAATCAAAGCGGCCGTGGGTGATCCGACGTTCTGGCACTCGCTCGTGGAGTCGATGCGCAGCGGCGAGCGGGGCGTGGACTTCGTGACCATCGACGGCGGCGAGGGCGGCACCGGCGCCGCTCCGCTCGTCTTCACCGACGCAGTGTCGTTGCCGTTCCGGAGCGGCTTCGCGCGGGTCTATCGTCAGTTCGCCGAAGCAGGCCTCGCCGACGACGTCACGTTCATCGGATCGGGCAAGCTCGGCATGCCCGACAATGCCGTGGCCGCATTCGCCCTCGGTTGCGACATGCTCAACGTCGCCCGTGAACCGATGTTCGCACTCGGCTGCATTCAGGCACAGAAGTGCCACACCGACACCTGTCCGACCGGAGTCGCCAGCCACAATCGATGGCTCGAGCGGGGCCTGGATATTCCGTCCAAGGCCGACCGGGTCGACGGCTATCTGCGGGCGCTACGGCGCGACGTCCTCAAAGTGGCCGAGGCGTGCGGGGTGGCACATCCGAGCCTGATCGGTGCCGACGACGTCGAAGTCGCCGACGGCAACCGGCATTCGGTGACCCTCGCCGAACTCTACGGTTACCGGACGGACTGGGGGCTGCCGAGCCCCGCAGGTCGCGAGGCGATCACCCGGATCATGACGGCCGGCGAACCCGAGGCCTCCGGCGGCGCGGGGTCGCCCGGGGCCGCGACGAAACCCCCGGGAACCTAGCGGGCCGAACGGTAAGTCGCCGGTAACCGGTGCTCGGTGCCGCTGCGCGACCCCTCCGCCGGTCTCAGGCGTAGTCCAGCCCCACCGCGCGCGCCATGGCTTCTCGGGGTGCGGGCCGGCCGGTGAACTGCTCCACCTGCCCGAACGCCTGGTTGAGGAGCATGTGCAGTCCACTGATGACCACCGTCCCGCGGGCCTCCGCCGCCGAGGCGAGCGGCGTCGGCCACGGATCGTAGATCGCATCGAGAATGTACGGAGCGCGGGCGAGTGCGTCGGCGTACGGCGCTGCCGCAACAGCGGGCACGGTGCTCACCAAGGCGTCCGCCTCCGCGCACATCTGTCCGAGGCCGGGAGCATCGAACGGCACCCACCGGGCCTCGATGTCGTCCCCGAGACAATCGAACGTGGCCCGGGCGCGACCCTCGTCGCGCGCGACCACCGTCACGCTGCGGACACCGAGGTCGGTCAGTCCGACGAGCGCGGGACGCGAGGTGCCGCCCGAACCCACCACGACCGCGGATCCACCCCTCAGGTCGCGTACCCCGCCGGAGCGCAGCGCTCCCGTGACGCCGTCGACGTCGGTACAGTCCGCGCGCCACCCTCCGGGGACCCGCACGAGGGTGTTCGCCGACCCGATCGTCACGGCGCGCTCGGTGCGCTCGGTCGCGAATTCCAGGGCAGCGAACTTGCCGGGCATCGTCACCGAGACACCGACCCACTCGTCCCCGAGACCCGACACCAGACCGGGCAGTTCCTCGCCGGTGCACTCGATCCGGTCGTAGGTCCAGTCCGTCAGCCCGAGCGCCCGGTAGGCCGCGAGATGCAACAGCGGGGATTTCGAATGTTCGATCGGCTTCCCGAGGACCGCGGCCCTGCGGGCCACCGCGTTCAGATCATCTGCCACTGTTGAGAATTCCGCTTTCCAGAGCCTTCTGCGTGTTGACGAGGTGTTCTTCGTAGTTGTTCGCGAACAGGGTCGTGCCCTTCTCGTCGATCGTCACGAAGTAGGTCCACTCACCGGGTTCGGGGTTCTCTACCGCTTGGAGGGCGCCGATGCTCGGCGACGAGATCGGTGTCGCCGGCAAGCCCACGCTCGCGTAGGTGTTCCACGGGGTCACGAGTGCCCGGTCCGCGTCGGTGGTGGCGAGTTCCGTTTCGTCGAGTGCGTAGTTCACCGTGGAGTCGAACTGCAGCATCTGCCCGATTTCGAGGCGGTTGAGAATGACGCGGGCGACCTTGGAGAAATCGGCAGGCAGCGCTTCCCGCTCGACGAGCGACGCAGCGACCAGCAGTTCGTAGGGGGTCAGCCCGACCTTCGCGGCAGCTGCGGTGATACCGGTCTCGTCGTATTTGGCGGCGCTCGCGGAGACGAGGCTGCGCAGCACCTCGACCGGTTCGGCGCTCGGGTCGATATCCCAGCTTCCGGCTGCGATCAGCCCTTCGAGCTGGCGTGCCCGGTCGGGGACGTTCGCGACCGCTTCGCGGGCCCACTCCGGGACTCCCAGAGCTTCGAGGTCGGGGCTCGCGCCCGCTGCTTCGAGTTCCTCGTAGGTCAGGCAGGTCGGCGTGCCACCGTCGTCGTAACAGCTTGCTTCGGAGATGAGCGTGTAGATGCCCTTGCGCACCGCGCCGGTATTGACGTCGCGGATGTCGTGAAGCTGCCGGCCCTCGGAGACGACGAATGCGCCCACGCGGCTGGTGCCGCTCACCAGCGCCGTAACAGCGTCGACCGCCGGGACGTTGGTCGGCACCCGGTAGTAGCCCGGGTGCAGGGCGTTCATGCCGGAGTTCTGCACGGCGGCTTCGTAGAACGCCGCGGAACTGGCGACGACGCCCTTGTCCACGAACTCGGTACCGATCTCCTGTGCCGTGTCTCCCGGCTGCACCTGCACGACGACCTCGGGCCCGGCAGGCCCGGTGAAGTCGGGTGCGGGATCGGGCCCGGCAAGCTTGGTGTAGGCGAAGTAACCACCGCCCACGAGGACGACGAGCACCAGCGCCGCGGCAAGCGACCCGAGGATGCGTCCGCGCTTCTTGCGGGCGACGGCGCCTCCGGTTCGTTTGCCCCGGGGCGACGGCGCGCCGACAGCCGCGGGTACTGCGCGTGTCTCGGCGTAGTCCTCGTCGTCGTACGCGGACGAGTCGTAGTCGTCCTCGTCGTAGTCGTCGTACTCGTCGCGCGGGGCGGCGGCGGAGTCGCGGCCCGGGGCGGCTGCGGGGTAGGGATTGTTCCCGTCCCGAGGCGCGGGGTGGCGGCTGTAGCCGTCGCCGTCGTATCCGTCTCCGGTGTCGTCGTAGGCATCGCCGGTGTTGTCGTAGCGGTACCCCTCGCGCTGTGCGTAGGAATACCCGTCGGCGTATTCGTCGTCGGCGTAGCCGGGTCGTTGTCCGCTCTGCTCGGGCGCATAGCCGGAGCCGGGTGCATGACCGGGAGGCGGACCGTCGAACGCGCCCTCCTCGAAATGCAGCACGTTCGTCTCGTCGTCGTCCGGCGAACGCGTCGGGTGCGGTTGCTGCGGTGGAGTGTCGTAGCGGTAGTCGCCTTCGCCACGCCGATCCGCCGGTCCCCTGTAGCTACCGGCGTACGGGTCGGAGAACAACCCCTGTCTTGTGGGTTCGGAACGGTCGTCGGACTGCCCGTGCCGGTTCACCGGCTTCCCCCGAGGTCTCCGTCGGCTTCGTTCACTGCTGCGCTCCGCTCGTCCAACCAACCCTGCAAAATGGCCACGGCCGCGGCCTGGTCGATCACCGGCCGCGCGCCCCTTGCGCTCACCCCGCTCTCGCGGAGGGCACGCGCCGCAGTGACCGTGGTGAAACGTTCATCGGCCATGCGCACGGGAACGTCGGGCAATTGCCTGCGAATGCGGCGAGCGAAGTCGCTCGCCAGTTTCGCGGCCTTGCCGGGCTCACCGCGCAGCGTCTGCGGCAGCCCGACGATAACCTCCACGGCCTCGTATTCCATAACGATTTGGACAATGCGCCGGATATCCGGCGCGTCGGGACCGCGGTCTTTCGAGCGCGGCACGGTCTCGACGGGCGTGGCGAGGATGCAATCGGGGTCGCTCGAAGCGACCCCGATCCGCACGCTCCCGACATCGATCCCGATTCGTCGGCCTCGGCCGGGGTCGTCGGCCCCGGGTCGATCCGGGCCCGGCAGGTCAGCCACGCTCAGCCGGCCAGCTCGCTGAGCCGGGCGCGGAAGGCATCGAGTGCGGCACGGATGCCGGACGGATCCGAGCCCGCCCCCTGTGCCATATCGGGCTTGCCGCCGCCGCGTCCGCCGATCGCGGGTCCGAAGCTCGCGACGAGATCGCCGGCCTTGATGCCCATCGCCTGCGCGGGCTTGCTGGTGGCGACGACGAACGGAACCTTTCCGTCGGCACTGCCCAGGAGCAGCACGACAGCGGGCTCGGAGCCCAGCCGGCCGCGGATATCGGATGCCAGGGTGCGCAGGTCGTTGCCGGTGACGCCTTCGGGTGCCGCCTCGGCCACCACGAGCAGGTCGCCGATTCGCTGCGCCTTGCCGGCGTAAGTGCCCGCTGCCGCCGCGACGTTGGCCGCCTTCGTCTTCTCCAGTTCCTTCTCTGCCGCCTTGAGCCGCTCGATCAGCGACTCGACGCGTCCGGGCACCTCCTCGGAGGGAACCTTCAGCGTCGACGACAGGCCTGCGAGCAATGCCCGTTCCTTCGCGAGGTGGCGGTAGGAATCGAGTCCGACGTAGGCCTCGACCCGGCGCACACCCGACCCCACCGACTGCTCACCGAGGAGCGTGACGGTCCCGACGTGCGACGAATGCTGGACGTGGGTGCCGCCGCACAGCTCCATCGAGAAGGGGCCACCGATCTCGACGACACGCACCTCGTCGCCGTAGTTCTCGCCGAAGAGCGCCATCGCGCCCATCTTCTTGGCCTTGTCGAGGTCGGTGACGAACGTGTTGACCGGGTAGTTCGCCGCGACCGCCTCGTTGGTGACGACCTCGATGTCCTGCTTCTGCTGCTCCGACAACGCACCGGGCCAGGAGAAGTCGAACCGCAGGTAGCCGGGCTTGTTGAGCGAACCGGCCTGCACGGCGTTGGGTCCGAGGACCTCCCGCAGCGCGGCATGCACGAGGTGGGTGCCGGAATGGCCCTGTGTCGCGCCCTTGCGCCATTCGGGGTCGACCTGCACGAGCACCGCGTCGCCCTCGGTCACCTGTCCTTCGACCACGGTGACCTTGTGCGTCCACAACTGCTTGGCGATCTTCTGGACGTCGTCGACCTTGATCTTCAGACCCGGCCCGGTAATCGTTCCCACGTCGGCGATCTGGCCGCCCGACTCCGCATAGAGGGGGCTGCGGTCGAGGATCAGTTCGACCTTCTGCCCGGCGGATGCGGTGTGCAGGCGTTCGCCCCCGGTAATCACGGCGAGCACGTGCGCCTCGGTTACGAGTTCACCGAAGCCGGTGAACTCGGTGGGGCCACGGTCGAGGAGTTCCTTGTAGACCGTCAGGTCGGCGTGCGCGTGCTTGCGGGCCCGCGCGTCGTCCTTCGCGCGCTGGCGCTGTTCCGCCATCAGCGACCGGAAGCCGTCCTCGTCCACGGTCAATCCGGCCTCGGACGCCATCTCGAGCGTGAGGTCGATGGGGAAGCCGTAGGTGTCGTGGAGGGTGAATGCGGCGGTTCCGCCGAGCACGGTCTCGCCCTGTGCTTTCGCGGCGTCGACCGCCCCTTCGAAGAGCTTGCTGCCGGTGCCGAGCGTCTTGAGGAACGCGGTCTCCTCACCGACCGCGACCGTCTCGATGCGCGAGAAGTTGGTCGCGAGTTCGGGGTAGGACGGCGCCATCGTGTCGCGGACGACGGTCATGAACTCGGCCATCGTGGGACGGTCGGCGCCGAGCAGACGCGCCGAGCGCACGATCCGGCGAAGCAGACGACGCAGAACGTATCCACGGCCGTCGTTGCCGGGGTTGACGCCGTCGACGATGAGCATCGCGGCCGTGCGGGCGTGGTCGGCGATCACCCGGAAGTGGACGTCGTCCTCGTGCTTGGCGCCGTACACCGCGCCTGTCAGTTCGGCGGCTTTGTCGATCACGGGACGGAGCAGATCGGTCTCGTACACGTTCTCGACGCCCTGGAGCAGGAACGCCACCCGCTCGACGCCCATACCGGTGTCGATGTTCTTCTTCGGCAGCGGTCCGAGGATCGGGTAGTCGTCCTTGGAGCGGCCTTCGCCGCGCTCGTTCTGCATGAAGACGAGATTCCAGATCTCGATGTAGCGGTCTTCGTCGGCCTCCGGGCCGCCCTCGACGCCGTACTCGGGGCCGCGGTCGTAGAAGATCTCCGAGCACGGGCCGCACGGGCCGGGGATTCCCATGGACCAGTAGTTGTCCTTCATGCCGCGCCGTTGGATGCGGGCCTCCGGCACGTTCATCTTGTCGCGCCAGATCGCGAACGCTTCGTCGTCGTCGAGATACACGGTGACCCAGAGCTTTTCCGGATCGATGCCGTAACCGCCGTCGTCGACGGAGCCGGTGAGCAGCGACCACGCGAAGGCGATGGCCTCTTCCTTGAAGTAATCCCCGAACGAGAAGTTGCCGGCCATCTGGAAGAACGTGTTGTGCCGGGTCGTCTTGCCGACCTCTTCGATGTCGAGCGTGCGCACGCACTTCTGCACCGATGTCGCACGGGTGTACGGCGGGGTCTGCTGCCCGAGGAAGAACGGCACGAAGGGAACCATGCCGGCATTGACGAACAGGAGATTCGGATCGGCGAGGATCAGCGACGCGCTGGGTACCTCGGTGTGGCCGGCCTTCACGAAGTGATCGAGAAAGCGCCTACGGATCTCGTGGGTCTGCACGTCATGGTCCTTTGTCGTGTGACGGTTCCGGGAACTGCCCGGTGTGGCCTGCCGGCCGCGCGAAACGGCCATCGTTCAGCTTAACGTCCCGGCGCAACCGGCTTCCGGTCGGTACGACGGGCGTCACGCCCGCCTACCGCTCGCCTCGCACGATGCGGCGGAGCTTCGGCACCCGCGACGCCAGTTCACGTTCGGCTCCGTGGTTGGTCGGCCGGAAGTAGTCGACCCCGACCAGTTCGTCGGGCGCGTACTGCTGGGCGAGCACGCCGTCCGGATGGTCGTGCGGGTAGCGGTACCCGACGGCGTTGCCGAGCTTCTGCGCGCCCTGATAATGCCCGTCACGCAGGTGCGCGGGCACCATCCCGGCCTTGCCCGCTTTGACATCGGCGATCGCCGCTCCCAGCGCAGCGGTGACAGCACCCGACTTGGGGGCTGTCGCGATGTGGATGGTGGCCTGGGCGAGAGCGAGCTGAGCCTCGGGCATCCCGACCTGCTGCACGACGTGTGATGCGGCGACGGCGGTCTGCAACGCGGTGGGGTCGGCCATTCCCACTTCCTCGCTGGCCTGGATCATCAGGCGCCGGGCGATGAAGCGGGGGTCCTCCCCCGCGACGATCATCCGCGCCAGGTAGTGCAGGGCGGCATCGACGTCGGAGCCGCGCAGCGACTTGATGAACGCGCTCGCGACGTCGTAGTGCTGGTCGCCGTCGCGGTCGTAGCGCACCGCGGCCCTGTCGATGCTCGACTCGACCGTGGACAGATCGATGACGGCGTCGCCGTCGCCGGCCCGGTCCGACGCCGTCTCGGCGGACGCCTCGAGCGCGGTGAGCGCGCGTCGCGCGTCGCCGCCTGCGAGACGTACGAGGTGATCGAGCGCGTCGTCGGTGATGTCCACCACGCCACCGAGTCCGCGTTCGTCGACGCGGGCGCGTTCGAGCAATTGCCGGATGTCCTCGGTGCCGAGCGGTTGCAGTTGGAGCACCAGCGAGCGCGACAGCAGCGGAGCGACGACGGAGAAGGAGGGGTTTTCGGTCGTCGCCGCGACGAGCAGCACGATCCGGTTCTCCACGGCGGCGAGCAGCGCATCCTGCTGGGTCTTCGAGAACCGGTGGACCTCGTCGATGAACAGCACCGTCTGCTCGCCGTGGGCGAGGCGGCGGCGCGCCACATCGATGACCGCACGCACGTCCTTCACACCGGCGGACAGAGCCGAGAGCGCTTCGAACCGCCGGCCTGTCGCACCGGAGATCAATGACGCGAGCGTCGTCTTCCCGGTCCCGGGCGGGCCGTACAGCACGACGGACGCCGCGCCCGAACCTTCCACGAGGCGTCGGAGCGGAGCGCCGGGTTCGAGCAGGTGCTGCTGGCCGACCACCTCGTCGAGACTCGCGGGACGCATGCGGGCGGCGAGCGGAGCGGAGGGCCCGGTCGGCGCTGCGGGTGCGCGGCGTATCTCCGGTTCGGGTTCGGGTTCCTCTGCGCGGGGCGCCTCGAAGAGGGCGTCCGGTTCTGCCGAAGGATCCTCCGCACCGAATACGTCACTCACCACTCCGACGCTACAAGCTCCCACCGACCGTCGCGGTCGCAGTACCCGGTGAACAAGCGGCGACATTTCGGTGCATATCTGCCGTTTGCCCTGAATCGGGACCCTCGGCATGGTCAGATCGACGCCGTGCCCCTACTTCGTGTGACGCGTCGAACACTCCTGCGAGCCGGCGCGGTGGTCGCCGGCACGTCTGCCCTGGCCGCGGCGACCGCTCCCGGCGCGTCGGCGGCTTCGCCTGTCTTCGCACACGGCGTGGCCTCCGGTGACCCGCTTCCCGACGCGATCGTCCTCTGGACCCGCATCACTCCCACACCCGATGCGGTCCCCGGCTCGGGCGTGGGCCCCGCGACCACGGTGCAGTGGGAGATCGCCCGGGACGCCGACTTCTCCGACACGGTGGCCTCGGGATCGGTGTCGACGACAGCCGACGCGGACCACACCGTGAAGGTCGATGCGACAGGCCTGGCCGCCGACACGGAGTACTACTATCGCTTCCTCGCCGGCGGGGCCGTCTCCCCCACCGGGCGCACACACACCGCACCGGCCGCCGACGCGCACGTCGAGCGTCTCCGGTTGGGCGTCGTATCCTGCGCGGACTGGGAGGGCGGCTACTTCGCGTCGTACCGGCATCTCGCCGCACACGGCGACCTGGACGCGATGGTGCATCTGGGCGACTATCTGTACGAGTACGCGGCCGGCGAGTTCCCCGTTTCGACGGGATCCGAAGTACGGGCGCATCGTCCGTCGCACGAGATCGTCACCACCGCCGATTACCGGATGCGGCACGGCCAGTACAAGACCGACCCCGATCTGCAGCGGCTACACGCCCTCGTGCCGTGGATCGTGGTGTGGGACGACCACGAGTCCGCGAACGACGCGTGGTCGGGCGGTGCCGAGAACCACGACCCGGCGACCGAGGGCGACTGGGCCGCGCGCAAGGCCGCGTCGGTCCGGGCCTACTACGAATGGATGCCGGTCCGGAGGGAAGGCGATCGTCTGTACCGGCGGCTCCGGTTCGGTGACCTCGCCGAACTGTCGATGCTCGATCTGCGCACGTACCGTTCCGAGCAGGCTCGGCCGGTAGACGGGAAGACTGTCGACGAGCCCGGCCGCACCATCACGGGCAAGGACCAGATGGCCTGGCTCACCGCGGGCCTGACGAGTTCTCCGACTCGATGGCAGCTCGTCGGCAACTCCGTGATGTTCGCACCGCTCCTGCTCCCTCCCCTCGACGTGCGCACGACCGGTGCGCTCACCGCACTGCTCGGTGCGCCGTCGAACGGAGTGCCGTTCAGCACCGACCAGTGGGACGGGTACCCGGCCGACCGTCGGCGTCTGCTCGACGCGATCAGCGGCGCGGGACGACGCAATGTCGTGTTCCTCACGGGCGATATCCACACGTCGTGGGCGATGGACATTCCCGCCGATCCGGCCGACTATCCGGGTGCGGGCACCGTCGCCACCGAGTTCGTGGTGCCGTCGGTGACGTCGGCCAACATCGACGAGTTGCTGGGGGTCCCGCCGCGCACGGCATCACCGGCGCTGGAGGAGGTCGTGCGGTCGACCAACCGGCACGTTCGGTTCGTCGAACTGGACTCGCACGGCTTCGGGGTGCTCGAGGTGACCCCGGATGCGGTGCAGATGGAATGGTTCTTCCTCGGCGACCGTACCGACCCGTCGACCGGCGCACGACGAGCAGCGGGCTTCCGTGTGCTGAACGGCACCGCACGCGTCGAACCCGTACCGCCGGTGTGACCCGGACAGGTGGGCGTCAGGCGGCTTCGCGTGCCTCGAGCTGTTCGAGCACCTCGCGCGCATGTCCGGCGACGTCGTCGTGGCCGGTGTCGGCCGCGAAATCGGCGAGCAGCATCCAGCGGGAACGCAGCGCTTCGATTCGCGGCACCGACAGTTCGTGCTCGCGTACCGAGGCGATCCGGGCGTGGTCCTCGGGCAGGAAGAGATGGGTGCTGAGCCAGACGCACGCCAGCAGCGCGTCCAGAAGGCGTTCGGCCAGCACTTCGTCGTAGGCCAGGTGCGGCCACATGCCGACGACCTCGGCGCGCCACGCGTCGGCCATCGCCCGCATCCGCTCCACGGTCATGGGAACGGCACACACGCACAGGGGGAATGACGTCAGGGCGAATGCGATATCGAGGGTCGCGTCCCGGAAGCCTCCCCACTCGTAGTCGAGGAACTGCACGCCGTCGTCGCCGACGACGATGTTGTCCGGGCACAGGTCCGACGGGCTGAAGGCCCGGTGACGACCGCCGGTGAACAGCTTTGCGGCGCGTTCGGCCCGTTCCCGGACCGAATCGGGCACGGTGAGACCGAAATCGGTACCCAGCAGTTCGGGCACACCGCGCACTGCGTCGATCGCCTGTTCGGACACCGTGTCGGCGACATGCGAGACGTCGGCGCGGCGCAGCAACGCCGCGAAGTCCTCTTCTCGTCCCACGGTCGCGGCGTGCATCCGGCCGAGAGCCTGCGCAAGCGCCATGAGCGTGTTGCCGACGGTCTCGCTGTCACCACTGCGCATCAGGGTCGCGAGAGGGGTCGCGTCGCCGAGATCGCTCAGGACGAGCAACCGGGTCGCGAAGTCGTACGCGAGCAGTTCCGCACCGGGACGGTGGTCCTTGGCGAGGGCGGTCGCGAACTGGTAGGAGACCGCTTCGCGCAGGAACGCGATCTGCTCGTCTGTCGCGGAACCGTGGAGGTCGACGTGGCCGGCACCGCGCGACGGCGGCACCTGCTTGAGCACGAGTGTGCGTGGCAACGAGAAGGGGTTCGCGGCGACCCGCACCCGGAGAACGACCGACCTGCCACTGCCCCCGAGGTCGACGGGATCCGCCAGTTTGACCGGCGCCCCGGTACGACGAGTGAGCAGCTGCTCGGCTGCCTGCACTACCTCTGACACGGGGTCCGCCAATGTTGCAGTCATCACGAACCAATCTACAGGTTCCCGGTCACTAAATGGGCTCGCAGAAGACCTCGGTCACTCAGGACCTTCGATGGTCACGCGCGAGAGGGCACATCCGCTTTGTCCGGACCTGCACCGTCCGGGCAGCACATCGGGTATCTCACGAGATCGACGACCGGGTGCCCGCGGAGGTGTTGCCGATGTCCACGGGGTTTCGATCGCCCTGATCGGAACGTCCTCCCGCAGCGGAGAATTCTTCGTCGATCGGCGCGACATCGACCGATACCTCGATCGTGCTGTCCTGCGCTTCCGTATAGATCACGCCCCGCAACGGCGACACATCCGCGTAGTCACGTCCCCACGCCACGGTCGTGTACCGCTCGTCGCCGAGTTGATCGTTCGTGGGGTCGAAGTCCAGCCACGTGCCGTCCGGCAGCCACACCGACGCCCACGCATGCGTCGCGTCCACCCCGACCATGCGTTCCTTCCCGGGCGGCGGGTCGGTCGCGAGATATCCGGAGACGTAGCGTGCTGCGAGCCCCTGGGAGCGCAGGCAGGCGATCGCCAGGCGCGCGAAGTCCTGACACACGCCCGATCCGGCCGCCAGCACTTCCGCAACGCGGGTGGACACGGATGTCGACCCCGACCGGTAGGTGAAGTCCGTGAAGATCCGGTGTGTCAGGTCGACGATCGCCTCGGCGATCGGCCGCCCGGCCGTGAACGTCTTCTCCGCGTAGGCACGCACGTCGTCGTCGATCTCCGGCGGATGCACGTCGAGTACGAAGTCGACGGCCAGCGCACCGGCGGGGCCGGCCGGGCGGGCCGTCTCCCACGGCGCCAGACACGCCGGCGTCCGCAACCGCCCCGGGTGCGGAGGTGAGACCGCGACCTCGGAGCGTCCGACCACTTCGAGCACCTCGTGCGTGTCGGTGACGTGGAAGAACAGGTCGCGGTTGCCCCACAGGTCCGCGCCGGTGGACATGTCCGCAGGCGCGGGACTCACGGTGACCTCACTGGAGAGCACCTGCTGCCGGTCGGTTTCGCGGGGAAGCAGGTATCCGCGTCCGTAGGAGGAGGTCACCGCGCCCGAGTAGCGGTAGGTGGTGCGGTGCGTGATGCGGTACCGCCGCACACCGGGCTCGCTGGATCCGTCGGCGACTGTCATGGCAGGTCTCTCCGCTCTGTGCCGCCCCACAGGGGCCGGGTTCCGCCGGGCAACGACAGCGGTCCCTTCATCAAGACGACGGCGAGTTCCGTCAGCCCGGCGTGGGTGGAGTCGAGCAGGCGCGCGAACTCCGCCCGGCCACCGTCGGTGACGGTCTCGAGGTCGGACGGGTCGCAGCGGCGCAATGTCGCGAGGAGTTCGTCGACGAGCCGTTCCGGCAGGGACGAGCCCGACGAGTGCGGCAATGCCACCAGGTTCTCGCGCAGCCGGTCGAGGAGGTACGCGAGCGAGCGCGGATTACCCGGATCGAACAGGAGCAGCTGGGCGACGGCGGCGACCCGCACCGTGGTGTTGCGTCGCCGGAACGTCACCGAACTCTCCGCCGCGGCGAGCACCGACTCCATGAGCGCGCGTTCGGTGGGCCGGGTGTGCTCGCGGGTCAGGGTCGAGGACAGCAGTGACACCAGCGCCAGGCCACGCTCGAGGCGTTTGCCGATGTCCATCACGTACCAGCCCAGATCGCGCACCATCGATTCCGCGCCGAGGCCGGACAGGGCGAGCATGCCGTTGAGCACCGCCGACTGGGTCGCGCCGAGCTGCGCGCCGTCGTCTTCCGGATCGACCGCGAGGTCGTCGAGGGCGCGCTGCACGTCGGCCAGGACCGTCCAGGTGTCGTGCGAGAGCTGGTCGCGCACGGCGCGGGCGGCGCGCTCGAGCCCACCGAACGACTGCGCCAGCGAGCCCGGCCGCGCACGATCCACGGTGAGGGCGCGGAACTCCGCCACGACGTTGCGATGGTCGTCCACCATCGCGACACCCTCGCTGAGCTGTGAGGTCGCGACAAGTGTGCCGAGCAGAACAGGCAAGCAGTCGCTGCCCTCGAGCCATGGCCGGTTCCGGTAGTCCTGGTAACGCTCCCTCATCGAAATGAGCAGCCGCGCCGTGTCTTCCGCGCGCTCGCCGTAGCGGCCGATCCAGAACATGTCGTTGAGCACGCGCGGCGAGGCCACCACCTCGGTGGAAGGCGCCGCGAAGCGCGGCAGCGATTCCGGAGCGGTAGAGCCCGCCGCGTCGGTGGTGGCGCCACCCGCGACAGTCCGTACCCAGACATCCTTCGCCGCCACTCGCGGTTCGGTTTCCGGCGCGGCGCCCGGTACCAGCACCTCACACAGTCCGCCGGGCATCGGCGTGTATCCGACGCGCTGCGCAACGGTGAACAACCGAAGACTCACGGGAGACGCCGTCACGGCCGTTCCGTCGAGGCTGGGCGCGTGGGAGTACTCGACACGTTCCTGCGCCACCCAGTTGACCGGTTGCGCCTTCACGCGGGCGAGCAATTCCTCCCGCTCCGCGGCGGTCAAGGTTTCGCCGACAACGGTTTCCGCGGTGACGGTGGAGCGCAAGACCAGATCGGGAAGGCGCGAGGTGAGTTCCGAGAGTCCGGAGGCGGTTCCGCCCCAGTGGGTCTCCTCCGATTCGAGCAGGAGGTCCTCGTCGAGCAGCGCCCGGGCGAGTGGTCGAAGGTATCCCGCGAGCGCGGGGTTTTCGAGGACTCCGCTGCCCAGCGGGTTGACCAGTGACACTCCACCGCGACGAACGACTTCCACGAGTCCGACCACGCCCAGCCTCGAATCACGCCGGAGGTCGAGCGGGTCGGCGTAGTCGGCGTCGATGCGCCTCATCACCACGTCGACGCGGGTCAACGACCCCAGCGAACGCATCCACAGCCTCCCCTCCCGCACGGTCAGGTCGGCCGACTCGACGAGCGGCACGCCCAGCACGCTCGCGAGATGCGCTTGGTCGAAGGCGGTTTCGGATTGCGCACCCGGACTGAGTACCACCACGAACGGGTCCTCGACACCGCTGGGCGCGACATCGCGCAGCGCGAGCCTGAGCGCGTGACCGAACGGTGCGAGGGGCCGCGGGCCGGCGGTGGTGTAGATCTCCGGCATCGCATGGGCGACGACCCGACGATCCGCCATCGCGTAGCCGAGACCGGACGGCGCCTGGGTGTGGTCGCGGATCGCACGGAAGCTACCGTCGCGATGCCGCGCCACATCCACCGCGTGGATGAAGAGTTGATGCGGCCCCGGAAGAGTGACTCCGTGAGCCGCTCGCAGGTATCCGGGATGGCCGAAGACCAACTCCGGAGGCAGCAAGCCCGTGGTGAGTGTGCGCTGCGGGCCGTACAGGTCTGCCAGCAGTGCGTCGAGCACGCGCGATCTCTGCACGAGCCCTCGTTCGAGGACCGCCCAGTCGTCTGCGGCGAGAACCAGGGGTAAGGCGTCTACTTCCCAGCGCACCGGGCCGGTCGGTTCTCCGTCCGGGCCCACCGAGTCGACCGGGTTGTAGGTGATGCCGTGATTGTCGACCAGGGTGCGTACACGTCGCCGGTAGCGCTCGAGCACCGCGGGCGAGCGGCCCTCGAGCACCCCGGCGAGTTCGCTCCAGTGCTCCCGGATCTCACCGGAAGCGGTGTGTAGCTCGTCGTACTGCGGACTGAACGGGGTGTCGTACTCCCCGACCGGATCCGCCTCGGCCACGTCGTGCATGAAGCGCCGCCCTCTCGATCTTTCCGTCGGCGCACCGTCGTTCACGACTCGCTCGACCGTCGCACCGGCGACGGGTCAACTCTGCCAGGTGGAGTTGCTCAACGTGTATTCGCGGCGGACCCGGCGGCGTGCGGGGTGCCGCACGTCACTGCTCCGGGACCGAAGGTGACTATGCCGGCGACTTGTGGGTGACCTTGCTGAAGCTCTTCGCGGTTGCGCGGTCCACGCCGGCTTTCACCATGCCGAAGATCAAGCCCTGCAACGCGGCTGCGATGAGCACGTCGCGGGTGCTCTGTGACAGGTCTTGTGGTTCCGGCTTCGGGCGATTCTGCCCCACTCGCTTCCACACCTGCTGGAAGACCGCTCCCGCGAGCACACCTCCCCCGACACTCGCCGCCAGGGCAAGGGGCTTGTACATCATCACGCTTGCGTCGGGCATGTGCAGGTTCCTCCTCCGGTGCGGTGCCGACGGTGGCACCGCGATCTCCCGACCGAGGTACCCGCCTGCTCCGGGGCGCAAACGGCGAGCACGACGACGCCGAGAGCGCTCGCATTGTGAGCGGCGGGTTCGTGGAGGGGTTTCGAGTCGGCGTTGGATTCGGTATTTCTAGGACTTCCGTCCGATTCGAACTCCGCCGGTCAGAGGAAAACTGCCCCCCCAGAGAAAGCGGAGGCCGCACGCCCCTCAGGACGTGCGGCCTCGACCCAGCCGGATCAGCCGGTAGCCGAATCAGCTCTTGGCGGGAGGTGCAGCCTTGTCCGCCTCGGGTTCGGGCTTGTAATCGATACCCGACTCCTTACGCTGCTCCGGAGTGATGGGCCCCGGAGCGTCCGTGAGCGGATCGACTCCCCCACCCGACTTCGGGAACGCAATGACCTCGCGGATCGAATCCATCCCGGCGAGCAGAGCGGTGATGCGATCCCAGCCGAAGGCGATGCCGCCGTGCGGGGGCGCGCCGTACTTGAACGCGTCGAGAAGGAAGCCGAACTTCTCGTTCGCCTCCTCCTCCGAGATGCCCATCACCTTGAACACGCGTTCCTGGATGTCGGGACGGTGGATACGGATCGAACCGCCGCCGATCTCGTTGCCGTTGCACACGATGTCGTACGCGTACGCAAGCGCCGATCCGGGGTCGGTGTCGAACGTGTCCATGAATTCGGGCTTGGGCGAGGTGAAGGCGTGGTGCACCGCCGTCCACGCCGAATGCCCCAGTGCCACATCGCCGCTCGCCGTCGCGTCTGCGGCCGGTTCGAACAGCGGCGCGTCGACGATCCACACGAACGCCCACGCGTTCGGATCGATCAGGTCGAGCTTGCGGGCGATCTCCCCGCGTGCCGCGCCGAGGAGTGCACGCATCGGCTTGGTGGCGCCGGCGGCGAAGAAGATGCAATCGCCCGGCTTCGCGCCCACGTGTGCCGCGAGTCCGGCGCGCTCGGTGTCGGTGAGGTTCTTGGCAACCGGACCGGTGAGTTCCCCGTCCTCCCCCACCAGCACGTACGCCAGACCCTTGGCCCCGCGCTGCTTGGCCCATTCCTGCCACGCGTCGAGCTGGCGTCGCGGCTGGCTCGCGCCACCTTCCATGACGACCGCACCGACGTACTCGGCCTGGAAGACCCGGAAGGTGGTGTCCTTGAAGAATTCCTTGCACTCGACCAGTTCGATCCCGAATCGAAGGTCGGGCTTGTCCGACCCGAAACGACGCATCGCATCCGCGTACGTCATCCGCGGGATCGGCGTCCGGATCTCGTAGCCGACGAGACGCCACAGTGCTTCGAGCACGTCTTCGGCGAGCAGGATGACATCGTCCTGCGTCACGAACGCCATCTCGATGTCGAGCTGGGTGAACTCGGGCTGCCGGTCCGCACGGAAATCTTCGTCGCGGTAACAGCGGGCGATCTGGTAGTACCGCTCGATGCCGCCGACCATGAGCAGCTGCTTGAACAGCTGCGGGGACTGCGGCAGTGCGTAGAAGTTCCCGGGCTGCAGGCGGGCGGGTACCAGGAAGTCACGGGCGCCCTCGGGCGTGGAGCGCGTCAGCGTGGGGGTCTCGACCTCGACGAACTCGTGCTGGGCCAGCACTGCCCGTGCGGCGGCGTTGACCTTGCTGCGCAGCCGGATGGCCTTGCCCGGGCCTTCCCGTCGCAGGTCGAGGTAGCGGTACTTGAGGCGGGCTTCCTCGCCTGCCTGGTCGTCGAGCTGGAACGGCAGCGGAGCGGACTCGTTCAGCACCTCGAGTTCGGTGGCATTGACCTCGATGGCGCCGGTGGGAATCTCGAAGTTCTGGTTTCCCTCGGGCCGCATCTCGACCACGCCGGTTACCTTGACGCAGTATTCGGCGCGCAGACGGTGCGCCTGTTCGAGCACTCCCGGGTCGCGGAAGACCACCTGCGCCACCCCCGACGCATCGCGCAGGTCGATGAAGATGACCCCGCCGTGGTCGCGGCGCCGAGCGACCCAACCGGTGAGGGTGACAGTCTGCTCGGCGTGCTCGGCTCGCAACGAGCCGGCGAGATGGGTGCGCAGCACGGAAGTCCTTTCGAAACGACAGCGACGGGTTCGTCGGGTGTAATCCTACGAAAGACAAGAACAGGGCGGGCACACGCATGCCGAATCGCCTCGTGACAAGCTTGTGCGACTTCTGGGCACTGCGACGAGAGAGCGATGCGATGACCTTCAACGAGGGCGCACGGATGAACCCGGGCCGAGTCCGTACCGGGGGCGGCGGACGCGGCGGCAAGATCGCGCTCGGCGGCGGCACCGGCGGCATCCTGATCCTGATCCTCGCGCTGCTGTTCGGTGGAGATCCCGGGTCGCTGCTCGGCTCCGGCGACCCCGGCGAGTCCACCGGGTACGGGGCAGGCGGCACCGTCGAAGGATGCGAGACGGGCGCCGACTTCAACGCGAAGGTCGACTGCCGCATCGTGGGCACGGTGGGGAGCCTCGATCTCGTGTGGGATGAGAATCTCGCTCAGCAGACCGGAGTGCCGTACGTGCAACCCGAGGTCGTGCTCTTCGCCGGCGCGACCTCGACAGGCTGCGGCAATGCCACCAGCGATATCGGCCCCTTCTACTGCCCGGCCGATGAGACGGCATATTTCGACACCAGTTTCTTCGACGACCTCGTCACCCGCTTCGGCGCCAGTGCCGGACCACTCGCGCAGGAGTACGTGGTCGCACACGAAGTCGGGCATCACATCCAGAACCAGCTCGGTGACCTCGGACGTGCGCAGGCAGACCCGCGCGGGCCGGAGTCCGGTGCGGTGCGCACCGAATTGCAGGCCGACTGCTACGCAGGGGTATGGGCGTACTACGCGGACACGATGCCGGATCCGAACACCGGGCAGCCGTTCCTGTCGCCGCTCAGCGACACCGACATCCGCGACGCCCTGTCGGCGGCGTCGGCTGTGGGTGACGATCGGATCCAGTCCGCCGCGTCGGGTCGCGTCAACCCCGAAGCGTGGACCCACGGTTCGTCGGAGCAGCGCCAGAAATGGTTCCTCGCCGGTTACCGCACCGGACAGGTCGACGCGTGCGACACCTACTCGGCGCGCGACTTGGATTCTCCGGACGCGCTGCGCTGACCGGAGACGCCGTTGCGCACCGTCACCGTCATCTGTGCGCGATCGGCGTCGAGGTCGGCCAGCCGCCGCATGCGCAGCGACACCGGCCAGCGCCCGGGACGCCGTGCCTTGAGGTAGAAGATCCGGTCGATCGACGCCCCGGGAAACGGATTTTCGGAGGGCACGCACCGGACGTCGTGCAGCACCAGCCCCGCACCCACCCGGTTGGTGAACCAGCAGTAGTCGCGGGAAGTGTTCTCCTTCAAGTGCAGTTCGACCATGTCCCCGACATCGACGGTCACATCGTGCGGGCCGGTGCTGATGTGCTTCATGATCTCAGCGTACGAGGTCCTTGTGACGCAGACCACTGTTCTCGCGAGTACCACCGGTTCCGGAACCGGATGTGTGGCAACGCACTCTCGCGGGCACCCGACCGAGATGAACGACGAATCACTCGGCATCACACGTACGGACGCGGAGGTCGGCGGGTATCTGCTCGCCCTCGCGGACGGCAAGGCCTACAACGAACTGACCGAGGCCGTCGGCGCGCTCATCTCGAGCACCGATTCGCACCCGCCTCCCTACAACGGCGTCTACCGGTGGGTCGTCAGCAGCATCGCGGACGTTCTGGTGAGCAAGCTCGGACCGGGACTACGCGGCGACGAGGGTGTCGCTCTCACGATCCGCACCACGGGAGGCGCAGAGGTCGACCTCAGCAGCCTCGAAGAACCTGAATCGAGCGTCATGAAGGCCGTCGCCGACGTGCTCGCCGGTGGCGCTTCCGAAGCGCGTGTGAAACTGGGTCCCGTCGGATTGGGCATGGACTGGATGAGCCGTCTCGAGATGCTCGTCGAAGCGGTGCTGTGGCTCGACAAGCTTCTCGACGCCCCCGCCACGAGCACACCCGACACCCTTCCCTGGTGATCCCCCATCACAGGACTTTCCGGATCCGGTCTGTGATCGGCGCGCACGGACGTGCCTGAGCGAGACCGGCAATCGTGTGCCCGGCGACCGAACCGGCGGTCCGCGCCCTGGGAAAATCCCCGGGATGGACTTCGCCGCTTCGGTCGCCGGCCTCTCTTTCGCGGGTCGGGTGCTGCGCCACGGACCGCGGCCACCCTACGATGAGCCGATGTCCTCGCCCCGACTCGATGTGCTGCGCTGGCAGTTCGACCTCACCTGGTCGCTGTTCGAACTGCACCTCGGACAGTTGCAACCCGGCGACTTCCTGTGGGAACCCGCGCCGCTGTGCTGGTCGGTGCGCCGCGGCGACGACGGCGAATGGGTATCGGACTTCGACGAATCCGAGCCCGACCCCGCGCCGGTACCGACGATCGGCTGGCTCACCTGGCACCTGGGCTGGTGGTGGTCGGTGACGATCGACCATGCCCGTGGCCGGACTCCCCGCGAGCGCACCGAGATCCGGTGGCCGGGCGACGGTGCGTCGGCGATCGCTTGGCTGCGTGGCCTGCGCGACGAGTGGACGGCCCTGTTGGACACCCTCGGTGACGCCGATCTCGACGCCCCCGCGCCGTTCCCGTGGCCGGACGACCCCGACAAGACCGTCGCCCACATGATCGCGTGGGTGGACGCCGAGTTGATGAAGAACGTCGCAGAAATCGGCCAGTTGCGGTTGCTGCGAGCCGCAGTGTCCTGACGCTGCCCGTTCATCCACGTGGCAGTATCCCGGCCATGCATCGCATCGCGTCCACCGGTATCCGGAGCATTCTGCGCTCTGCACTCCGCATCGCCGATTCGGCCGAATCATCGGACGGACAACCCTTCTCGGAACCGGAAATCCTCCTGCCGCGTCTGCGGTCCCGCCGGTACGGATGGACACATTTCGGAGTCATGATTCCGGATCTTCCGGAGCCGCACCGGTTCTTCTCGATGATGTCCCTGGTGGGCGCGACGGGATCCGTCGCATTCGACAACGACGACGCGATCGCCGGGAGTCCTCGCCGCAACGCGGCGCTGGTGGCCGGGACCGCGGCGTCCCATCCCGCGCACTTCGGCAACTATGCATTCGGCGACACCTTCGTTGCCGAACCGGACGGCTCACTCGTCCGGTTCGGTGACGACCTGACGCTGACCGGCAGCTACCCGGAGTACCGGCTTGCCGGTCGACTCGGCGGCGTCGATATCGCTTTGCGCCTCACCAATACCGACAAGGTGTCGTGGTTCTTCCGCAACCCGGTCTACAAGCACTTCGGGCTACTGACCGAGTACGACGGGACGATCACCCATCGCGGGACCACCGCGGAGGTGAACGGGTTGTGTTCCTTCGAATACGGGGCCTGCCCCAGCCCGTATCTCTTGCGCGACCGTCCACTACCCGCGGCACTCAAGGCACCGCTCGACTACTTCGTGTACCAGATCGTCAATCTCGATGCCGACAACCAGATCCTGCTGAGCCGGTACTCCCTCGGCGGAGTCCCGTTCATGACCACCGCGCTGCACCGGTCCCGCGACAGGTACGGCACCCGTTTCGAGAACGTCTCGTTCGAGGTGGTGCGACTGCGTGACTCACCCGAACCGACGCCGTACGGAGTCCCGATGCAGGTACCGGCCGAGACCCGATTCGTCGTCGTGGACGCCGACGGACACGCGTGGCTGGATCTGCACGCGACCATGGATACCGAGTTCACGTTCGGTCTCGGCAGCGGATTCGTCACCGGGTTCGCATACAGGGCGGTGTGGCGAGGAGCCGAGGTCTCCGGACGAGGTTATTTCGAGTTCATCGATCGGCGGTCGCCGGATCGACGGGCTCTTCCAGGCCGCGGGCGCCTCGCCGAATCACCAGTACGGGACACGCCGCATGTTCGGCGACATACGAACTGACCGAACCGAGTAGCAGTCCGGCGAATCCCCCGTGTCCCCTGCTGCCCACCACGACCATGGTTGCGTCGTGGCTCGCCTCGGTCAGGACCTGAGCCGGATTCCCTTTGGCGACGCGCTCGCGTAGACCCGGTGGACGGTTCTCTCCGAACGCATCGGTCAGAGCCGTCCCGAGCACGCTCGCCGCGTCCACGTCGGGGCGGTAGTCCTCGGGATACGCCACGAATCCGTAGGTGTTCGGAAGCTCCCACGCAGTTACGGCGTCGATGCCCGCGCCGAGGCCGGACGCGAGTCGCGCTGCCCATCGGAGAGCATTGATCGACGATTCGGACCCGTCGACTCCCACCACCACTCGCGGAGACTCGTTGCTCGAGGTCATCGTGCGGCTGCCCTTCGTCGCGGTCCTTCGACCGTAATCGAATGCCGTACGCGACCGCAGGCGAACGCATCCGCCTGGTGCAGGCGTGCGTCAGATGCCGGGGATGAACCCCGGATAGACGTAATGGCTGTTTCCTCCGCCCGGCATGGAACTGCCGGTCACGCTGGGTATGTTCGCGGGCAATTTCACGAGCTTGTGCGGGTTTCCGTGCTCGTCGGCCTGCCAGCAGTCGTACGTCACGCCGTGGAATGCGGTGCACACGATTCGCGTGGAGGTCCCGAAAGGCGACGTGAGCCGCTCCCGTGCGTCGAGCGGATTCCAGTAGCCCGGGTCGGTCGGGGTGAGGAAGTTCTTCGTCTCGAACGGCACGAACGGCGTGGGATAATCGGGCATCGGCGGCCATTCGTCGGCGGCAGCGGTCCCCGCCGCGCCCAGGGCGACGGCTACAGCACATCCCACTGCGAGAACACCTCGGGCGACGTATCGCGATACGGAAGTCATCGGATCTCCGTTACTGTCGCTGCCCGCTCGTCCGCCGGCAGTTTCGGAAACTGTAGACCGGCGCGGCGGCGATGCGGCCGCGTTTCCGCCATTGGGTCGGATGGTTGTTATCCGTCACTATTCCCGGACCCGCCATTGTTTCCGGATCTGCTCCGGGTCAGCACCAGTCCCGTTCCGACGATGCCGATCACACTGATCGCCAGCGCGACCGACGGCCATCCTTCGGATTGCCAGTACACGTCTTCGAGAGTGATCAGCAGTGCCGCCTCGTCGACGATGAGAGCGAGCGCCACCCCCAACGCGAGACCCATCCACGCTCGCGCTTTCGGAGTCCGGTCGACCAGGCCGAAGATCGCAACACCTGCCAGCAGGACGATCCCCCACAGATAGTGGTGCAGGTGCACTCCGCCTGCGCTCACGTCACCGAGGTTGCTGGTGTCGACCTGAATCAGCCACGTCACGAGTCGGGCGCCACCGAACGTCAGAGTGAAAGCGACCCAAGCCAGCACAACACCCCGACGCGAGGGATCGATCTGCTTCCACCGCCGAGGAACCCTGCGTTGTGCTTCAGCACAGTCCGACGATCGCGTCTCTGTCATCAATCAGTTGTATCGCAGCCGATCGGGTCGACTCACGTCAGGTTTCCCACCGATCCAGCGTGGGCGTTCCGGCGCCGGGTCGCCGATTCAGGGCGTGCGTTGCCGGGTACGCAGCGACGAGTACCCGCCCATCGAATCAGGAGGACGATGTGTCAACCCATCTGACGGCCGATGATCTGCGCGACCTGCTCAGCTCGTCGTCTCCGGACCCCGTGCTGGTTCTCGAGGAGGGCCGGTTCCACGTCGTGGACGCCGCCGACACCGACGAGCGCCGTCGAGCATTCGTCGTCGTCACGGGAGAGGAACTGCGGCAGCAGTTGCCGCAGGACCGAGAGCACACCGAGACCGACCTCGAACTGGTGGCGAGCACCCTGGAGGCGACGGTCGCACATCTCGGGGGATGACCCGGACGACCGGTTCCCACCGACGACGGAACGGCGAGGGCCCGTGGGTCGAACCCACGGGCCCTCGCTGCGCTCTACGAGCCCGCTACAGACCGGCAGCCTCAGCCGAACCGGAGAAGAAGTTCAGGGCCTCGAAGAGGTTCGCGGCGGCGCTGAAGAAATCTGCCAGGAAGGCCAAATCGATCACGGTGCTTCTCCTATCAGGCGGTGTACATCGGTCGTATCAGTGACGTCTGCCACTGGCATCCCATTGTTACCGCATTCCGTCGCTTCCGCAGCCTGGGGGGCGAGATCGACTCGGGGCGAAGGTTATTGCGGGGATTGTCCGGTTTTCGGAGTCGGTGACGTGCCCCGCGTACTCCGACAACGATCGGGTCAGTCGAGATTTCCCGACAGGCGCTCGAGGCGCTCCATGCTCACGCCGTCGAGTCCGACGATCTCCACTCGCTTCCCCTTCTCCGCGTACTTGTGCTGTACGGAATCGAACGTCGCCACGGTCGAGGCGTCCCATACCTCCGCATCGGTGAGATCGATGACCACGTGCTCGGGATCGCCCGCATAGTCGAAGCGGTACACCAGGTCGTTGCTCGACGCCCAGAACAGCTCGCCGGACACCCGGTAGGTGCGACTGCCTTCCCCCTCGTCGACCGTCTCCACCCGGGTCATGTGCGCGACGCGCCGAGCGAACGCGACCATCGCCGTGAGCACACCCGAAACCACTCCGATCGCGAGATTGTCGGTGACCAGTGTCGCGCCGACCGTCACCAGCATCACCACGGTTTCGCTCCGGGGCATCAAGCGCAACGTCCGCGGTGCGATGCTGTGCCAGTCGAGGGTGGTCACCGCGATCACGAGCATCACCGCCACGAGCGCAGCCATCGGGATGGCCCCGACCACGTCGCCGACCGTCACACACAACAGGAGCAGGAACAAGCCGGCCAGGAACGTCGAGATCCGGGTCCGCGCGCGTCCCTCCTTGACGTTGATCATGGTCTGGCCGATCATCGCGCAGCCGCCCATGCCACCGAAGAGCGCACCCGCCCAGTTCGCAACACCCTGGCCCCACGCTTCGCGGGTCTTGTCGGAACGACTGTCGGTGATCTCGTCGACGAGCTTCGCCGTCATCAGTGATTCCATGAGTCCGACCAGCGCCAGGCCCACCGCATACGGGGCGATGATCGCGAGGGTGTCCATGGTGAAGGGGACGTCGGGAATCATCCACGTGGGAAAGCCCCCGGGCAGCTCGCCCTGATCGGCGACGTCGGGCACGTCGATACCGAAGAGGACGACCACACCGGTGAGTGCGACGATCGCGATGAGCGCGGCCGGCACTGCGGTCGTGAGTTTCGGGATGACCACGATCATGACGATCCCCGCCGCGACCAGCGGATACACGAGCCACGGCACCCCGAACAGATGTCGCAGTTGCGCCGCGAAGATGAGGATCGCCAGGGCATTGACGAAGCCGATCATCACCGATCGTGGGATGAATCGCATGAGTTTCGCGACTCCGGCGACGGCGAGCACGATCTGCAGCGCACCGGCGAGCCAGACGGCCGCGATCAGATAGTCGAGTCCGTGCGAGGCGACGAGGGGTGCGATCACCAATGCAGTCGCACCGGCCGCGGCGGACACCATCGCCGGCCGACCGCCGACGAACGCGATGGTCATCGCCATGATGCAGGACGTGTAGAGCGCGACCTTCGGGTCGACTCCGGCGATCACCGCAAAGGAAACGACTTCGGGGATCAACGCCAGCGACGTCACCAAACCGGCAAGAACCTCGGTCGTGAGTCGTCGAGGCGAGCGGAGAGTGTCGGACACGGTGTGCACCGGAAGATTCTAGGCGCGGCGCGTCCGGACGCCGTGTCGCGTCGCCGTAGCCGACATCGACATATAGGGTGTGATGCAGCGCACGGTCGTAGCCCGCACCACGCAGCCCGATGAACACCCGTGCTCCACAAGCACATCCGAGCGGACTCGATCGTCATCGCGCCTGATCGTCCAGCGCACGTGATCGTCAGCGGGCCCGATCGTCACAGGACCCCGCACGTTCTACCCGCCCCGGCGACCCTCACCGCCGAGAACGCTTCCGTCGCCCCGAGTTCCGAAGAACCCTGTTCCGAAAACCCCGTTCCCGAAAGCCCGAGTCCGAAAGAAGGACGGCATGAGCCACGACAGCGAGTTCACCGGTCCGCTCTTCCTGCAGCCGAGCAACCCGAACGACGAGACAGTGCCCGAATCGGTGCCCCAGAGCCCGCCTCCCGCCGCGCCCGAGTACGAAGGGTTGTTCTCGTCGCGCCCCTGACATCGTCACGTAAATCACACGTCCGCAGGTGCGGTCGCCCCACGCTTCGCGACAATGCGTGCCCCAGGCTGCACGACGATGCGTGCCCCACGGGGAGACGACGACTGCACCTGTGTGCCGACGATCGCACTTCCGGCGCACGGGGAACTTTGCGGCAGGCATATCCGTCTTATCCTGTGAAGACCCTTTGTCCGCGAGTTACCAGAGAGAGCCATGAGTCGCGCCAAGCGCAAACCTCGAAGACCCATCCCGCCCAACAGTGACGACCCCCCTGTCACCGAGCCCCGGATCCTCCCGTGTTGACCGCCCTCGGAATCGCGTTCGGAATCGCCGTCGTTCTGGCCATTACCGCCGTGACCGGCTACTTCGTAGCCCAGGAATTCGCCTACATGGCCGTAGACCGGTCGCGTTTGAAAGCCCGCGCAGAAAGCGGCGACACCTCCGCCGCACGCGCCCTGTCCGTCACACGACGCACCTCCTTCATGCTCTCCGGCGCACAGCTCGGAATCACCGTCACCGGCCTTCTCGTCGGTTACGTCGCAGAGCCCCTCATCGGTAGCGGGCTCGGAGAAGCATTCGGCGGACTAGGAATCCCCACCGCAGTCGGTGTGGTGTTCGGCACAGTACTTGCCGTCCTTTTCTCGACAGTCATCCAGATGGTCTTCGGCGAACTCGTCCCGAAGAACCTCGCCATCGCACGGCCGGAACCGGTCGCACTGTGGCTGGCACTGTCGACGACGATCTACCTGAGGCTGTTCGGCTGGCTGATCCGGCTGTTCGACGCTTCGTCCAACCTGCTTCTGCGAGCACTGCGAATCGAACCCGTCCACGACGTAGAGCATTCCGCGACACCCCGCGACCTCGAGCACATCGTCGCCGAGTCCCGCAACGCGGGCGAACTCCCGAAGGAACTCTCGACGCTTCTCGACCGCATCCTCGACTTCCCCACCCGCACTGCAGAACACTCCATGATCCCGCGCGCACATGTGGACGTCGTGGACCTCGACGAACCGGTGAGCGACATCCTCGCGAAGATGAGCACCGGGCACACGCGGTACCCCGTGGTCGGTACCTCGTCCGATGACCTGCGCGGCGTCGTACATCTGCACGATCTTCTCGACGCCGGTGTCCAGGCAGGTACAGCCGCATCGGTGTGCCGTCCACCGGTCATCGTCCCCGCGACATTGCCGTTGCCGGACGTGCTGACCGAACTGACCGCGGCAAACGATGAGATGGCGCTGGTGATCGACGAATACGGCGGTTTCGCCGGTGTGGTCACGATCGAGGACATTGCCGAGGAACTCGTCGGTGAGATCGCCGACGAGCACGACCCGGCGGCATCGGCCGAGGTCATCGTGCGAGACGGTGACGGTTGGCTGATTCGGGGCGACGCCCACCTCGACGAGGTGAGCCGCACCCTCGAACACGAACTGCCCGAAGGTGATTACGAGACACTCGCCGGCTTGGTCATCACCGAATTCGGTGGCCTGCCCGAAATCGGAGACACCGTCGAGATCCCACTCGATCCTGATCCCGCGGACCTCGTCCACGAGGAACGGCCACCACGTCGAATGCTCGTCGCGGAGGTCCGCGACATCGACAAGCATGTGCCGGCCTCGCTCCGCGTGACCGTCGAGAACCGTGACCGTCGAGGACAAGGAGGCGGCACGCGATGAGTAATCCCTGGGTTGTCGTGGTCGTCACGGTCGGATTGATCGCGGCGAGCGCGTTTTTCGTTGCCGTGGAGTTCGCTCTGATCGCCGCGCGCCGCCATCGGCTCGAAGACGCGGCACCTGACAGCCGGTCCGCACGCGCGGCCCTGCGCAGCGCGTCGGAACTGTCGGTGTTGCTCGCGGGATCTCAGCTGGGCATCACGGTGTGCACGCTCGCGCTCGGTGCGACGACCAAGCCCGCCGTGCACCACTGGCTCACTCCCCTGTTCGGGGCGTGGGGAGCGCCGTTGTGGCTGGCCGATGTCGCCGGGTTCATCCTCGCGCTGATCGTCGTGACGTTCTTGCACCTCGTCGTCGGAGAAATGGCGCCGAAGTCCTGGGCCATCGCGCATCCCGAGAAGTCGGCGACGATGCTCGCGATTCCGATGCGCGGCTTCATGTGGCTGACCCGGCCGATCATCGTCCAGCTGAACCACCTGGCGAACTGGTGCCTCCGCAAGGTCGGTGTCGATGCGGTCGACCAGGTCAGCACCGGCCAGGATCCGGATGCGCTGCGGCATCTCGTGGAGCATTCCGCGACTGTCGGCACGCTCGACGAGAGGTACCACGGGCACCTGACCAGCGCGCTCGAACTCGAGGCACTGACCCTCGCCGACATCGTTACTCCCCATCCGCCGAGCAGCGTGCGGCCGGAGGCCACTGCGCCGGAGATCCAGGAAACGGCCCGTCGCACGGGTCACCTGAGACTGCTGGTGCGCGGCAACGGCCATGTCGACGGAGTCGTGCACGTACGGGACAGCCTGCGTGCGGACGCCGACGTCACCGCTGCGGATCTGATGCGGCCGGCGTTGACCCTCGACATGTCGGTGCCTGTATACGAGGCGTTGCGCACCATGCGGGAAACTCGCAATCATTTGGCGACGGTCACAGAAGACGGTCGGGTGGTCGGCTTGATCACCCTCGCCGACGTCCTCGCCAGGTTGCTCCCGACGGCGGCGGCGCCCGCCTGACGAGCACACGCGCTCGAGCCCGAACACAACCAGGGGCCACCCCGCCGGTACATCCGGCGCGGTGGCCCCGCGGTTTTTCGCATACCCCGCCACCTGGCCTTTCCCCACCGATCGAGCGCGACACGCCGTACCGGCGAGTAGGGCTGCGTGTCTGTCATAGTTTTCACGTGGACACGGTGTGTGCGTAACGTCACTTTTCGATCACAGTCCAGGCCGCACCACTCTGAGGTACAGCACAAGACAGGGGCTCGACACATGCAGACATCCCAGCGACGCCTGTTGTTCGTGGGTTATCCCGATGCTTCGGAGATATCCCAATGGGCGGCGGTGCGTGCAATCGCGGTTCAACAAGGCTGGCAGACGACCCGGACCTATACGCCGGGCCACATCGCTTGTGCCGTCGTGTCCGAGAACGTGCTCGACGGCGTGTGCTCGCCGACCGAGGCAACACTCATGCAGAAACTCCATGCCGACGACGTCCGGTGCGCGAGCGCACTCGACGCCGTCAGCGATCTGTTCGCCTCCGCAACGTAGCTGCCGCCGACTCTCGGTAGCTCGAAGACCCTGTCACTCGGACGTCCTGTCGCTCGGACGTCCTGTCACTCGGACGTCAAGGCCCGGATGAGGTCGGAAGGAGCCGGTTCGGGACGCTCGAGAATATCGAGTACGAACTCGCGACGCTGCTCGGGCACGACGTGCACGCCGCCGTAGTTGTGTAGTTCCGAGTCCACCGGCAGGAGCCGGAGCGCGACCGTGGCACCGTCGAGGACGGCGGAGACCGTGCGGTCCCGGACGTCGGACACGGTGCCGGTCCGCACGTTCCGGACGGTGAGTCCTTCTCCCGGATCGGTCGCCTCGACCACGAACCCGTCGAGGGACGCTCCCCTCCATCGCAGTGCGAGCTCACCTTCGTCGACCGGGAGCAGCGCCGACCAGTTGTCGACGAACTCGTCGAACGCCCCCGCATCGAACAGCGCGACATCGGCGACGAGCCGATCCACCGAGGACTCGCCCACGTGTGTCCCCGCTGCGACGTCGAGTTCCGCACGCACTCCGGTCCACCGCGGTTCGTCGAGGACCACGCTCGCCTTCGCATACAGCCACACCGCACGGTCGCTCAGTGATGCGTCGGATCGTCCCAGATGGCACACCTTGTACTTGCGTCCCGATCCGCACCAGCACCTGTCGTTGCGCCCCAGCTCCGGATGTTCGACCGGCTCGAAACGACGAAGGAACGGATACATGCCGTGGGATGTGCCCCCGGTGGCCCGTTCGAGCAGGCGAAGACCGCGTGCCGCATCACCTCGCATCGCAGCGATCGTGGCGAGGTCTTCGAGCGCAGGTTCCCAGTCCGGGCTCTCTGCCAGGGCGAGCTGGTAGCGGTGTTCGGCCTCGTCCACGTCACCGCCCACCTGGGCGGCCCGGCCGGCGATCCAGAGGGCACTCGCACGCGTCCGGCGCGGTCCTCGCCGCAGCACCTGTTCGGCGGCCGCGGCCACCACCACCGGATCGAACCCGAGCCGCCCGAGCGCTTCGTCCACGCACACCCGGGCAACACGCGCGTCGGCGAGACCCGCGAAGTCGTCGGGCTCCGCGAAATGCGAGTCGAGGGTGGTGGTGCTGTCGCTGCCGACGGCAAGCGATCCCGCAAGGGCGAGGAATGCCATGGCGCCCCGTGCGGACCGGGTGTCGAGATCGAAGGCACGGGAGAAGGAGTCGGTGGCTACTTCGACCAGGTATCCGCCTGTCGGTGCCGAAGTGACGGTGCCGGACCGCACCAGCCGGAATCCGTCCCGCACGAGTCCGGCCCCCTCGAGTTGCTCGCTCAGGGGCAGGCACGCGTCCCGGGCCAGATCCTTGTCGTCGGCGAGGGCGACGAACAGATCGGTGTCGGGGTACAGCGCGTCCTCAGGGTCCGACAACCGGGCGGCGCGATCGGCCAGCCACCCGCCCAGACTCCCGCGACCGGCATTCTGGTCGGGATACAGGTCGACGACGAGTTCCCCACCGACGCAGGTCACCGCGATCAGGTCACCGAGAGTGGTGTCGGAGAGAAAGCCTTCCGGGAAGAGCAACACCCCGAGACGGGCCCAGGCCACGCCCGGCAACCCCCGTGCTTCGAACGATTCCTCGCCCGGCATCACGACACGCATCGCCGGGTCCGCGCTCGGCAGGCAGACCGGGATCATCACGTCGAACAGTTCTATCGCGTCTGCCGAGATCTCCCCGGCCGTGAGGCGGTGCGTCCAGATGCGTCCCTCGAGCAGGTTGCGCGGCAAGACGAACCGGCCGTCGCTCAAGTGCATGATTCGCGGGTCGTCGAACGCGTCGCCCAGTTCGAGGGCTGTTTCGAGCGTGCAGACGTCGCCGAAACCACGATCCGACAGCGCCGCGGCCATTTCGTCGACGGTGAGCGGCCATCGTTCGTCGAGTATCGCGACGGCAGCGGCGACAGGGTCGGTTGACGGTTCGTTCACCACACGATCCTACGGCCCCGTCTCGGACGATCGACGTCCTCTGCTGTGGCGGTGTGCCCGTCTCGTGGCGACTCGGGAAAGCCGCCACCCCGGTCATGCTGCGGGGCTGCCGAGGGCCGCGTGCATTTCCCACACGATGATTTCGGCACCGGACCGGGTGGTCACGTGCTGCCCTCCCCCACCGCTGATGCGCACGGCGTCGCCGGCTGCCAGCGGACCGACACCTTCGAGCGCCGCTTCACCGCGGGCGACGAAGACATGCAGGTACGGTGCGTCCGGCAGTCCGATCGGCTGCCCGGGCCGGACCCGGGACACGTGCATCGCCGCGTACTTGTTCTTGATGCGGATCGCGGAATGGTCGGCGTACTTCGTCATGCCGGACGCCACCGGTACGAGACCCCCGGACAGCAGTTCGTGGTCGATCTCGAGTTGTTCGTAACCGGGAGTGATGCCCGCTTCGTCGGGCAGCACCCACATCTGGACGAAGTGCACCGGATTGTCGTGCCGGTCGGCGTGAATGCCGCTCGCCCCGTCGAAACGCCACGCATCGTTCTTCTCGGAGTGGAGGATTCCTGTCCCCGCACTCATCCGCTGAGCCAAGCCCGGGTAGAGCACACCGGAGTGCCCGGCCGAGTCCTGGTGGACCAGCGACCCTTCCAGGACCCAGGTGACGATCTCCATGTCCTGGTGCGGATGCGTGTCGAATCCCTGTCCGGCCGAGACGATGTCGTCGTTGTTGACCATCAGCACCCCGTGGTGGGTGTTGGCGGGATCGTAGTGGTGCCCGAACGAAAACGAATGACGCGAATCGAGCCACCCGATCGTGGTCTTGTCGCGCTCGTCCGCGCGCCGAACGTCGAGCCGGATGTCGTGGGCTGCGGTACTCATCGGTTCTCTTCCCGGGGTCGGTAGTGCGCGTCTGCGGTCGGCGGGTTGCGACGCGGTCGGATACGAGCGTGGGGCAACTGCGGAGCAGGCAGGCGCGCCACCTCGCCCGCGTAGCCGTCCACCCGGCCGAAGCGGTCGGATTCCCGTTCCCATTCTTCGCGGAAGGCGGCGATCTCGTCGTGGTCTCGACCGACGAAATTCCACCACATCACGATCTCTTCGCCGAACGGGGTTCCGCCCAGCAGCACCAGGCGCGCGGGGCTGTCGCCGGGGTTCACCACCCACAGCGAGGACACGCCGGTTCCGACATAGCCGAGCACACCGCGGGACAACCGCGTGTCGAACAACTCGACAGCTCCGGTGTCGACCAGCAGTCCGTGTTCGAACGCGGGATCGATCTCGACCGTGACGCTCGCGCCTGGTTCGACGACGATCTCGGCACCGAGCAGCGGCGTGAACGTGGTGACGGGCGAGGACGACCCGGCCAGGGTCCCGAGAAACACCCGCGCCCTCCCGCCGCCGAGATCGATGGCCGGCGGGACGTAGTGCTGGAAGTCGCGGGCAGCATCCCGGGCACCGTCCGGCAGCGCCACCCACAGTTGCACGCCGTGCAGCGTGGTCGTGCCGGCCGTCGATACTTCCGAGTGGCAGATGCCGTGCCCGCCGGTCATGAGATTGACCTCCCCGGGACGGACGAGTGCGTGCACACCGTGACTGTCACGGTGCTCTATTTCCCCGGTGAACAGCCACGACACGGTCTGCAAGCCGGTGTGCGGATGGGGTGCGACATCCATGCCGCCGGTCGCGGCCACATCGTCGGGACCGTAGTGGTCGACGAAGCACCATGCGCCGATGAGTGAGCGCTGCCGCTGCGGCAGAGTGCGGCGCACGGGCATGGCTCGTGGACCACCGAGAGGCACGTCGCGCGCGCTGATGATCTCCACGCGTGGGTGCCGCGCGGCGCCGACCGCACGATCCTCGGTGCAACACCGGATCTCGGTGGGATCTGCCTCTGTGTTGCTCATGGATTCGGTGCCTCCGATCGAGGGACGGACGTAGGGATCGCGGGAGCGGATCGGGTCAGAGCACGTCGGATCCGTACATCTCGCCGAGTGGATCGGCGATCAGTTCGAGTCGTGCTCCGTCGGGGTCCCGGAAGTAGAGCGACACCTCGTTGTGTTCGAGCAGGTCCACACCCGCGTCGACCAGCTTGTCTCGCAGGCGATTCCATCGCACGGGTTCCACACTGATCGCGACGTGGTGCAGCCCCCCGAGGACCTCGCGATACGGCCCGAGGTCGAGGCCGGGAAAGTCGAAGAACGCCAGGAGATTCCGGTTTCCGATGTCGAAGAAGAAATGCGAGGATCCGGCGTAGTCGCGGTTCTCGATCACCTCGGTGAGCGGAAACTCGAGCAACCCCTGATAGAACTCGACGGTGCGTTCCACATCGCTGCTCACGAGCGCCGTGTGGTGAAGTCCCCGCGCCGAGGACGCCGGGCGGGTAGCCGGGGGCGCCAGATATCGGGCGCGGATCCGCTCGCGCTGCTGCTCGAACCGGTCGGCCGAGCCGGTGCGGTCGTCGGTCATCGCGGCCTCCTCCGTCCACCGGCGATCGTACGCCGGACCGATGTAGTTGATTGCTCAACCAGAGTCGCACACGGTTCGTTGCACAGTCAACTACTTCGGATATAGTGCACATATGGCGACGACGTGGCTGGACGACGAGGAACAAGCATTGTGGCGGTCCTACCTGGACGTCACTCGCATGCTGTTCAAAGAACTCGACAAGCAACTTCTCCGCGACGCCGGAATCTCCTCCGCCGACTTCGAAATCCTGGTGCTCCTGTCCGAAGCACCCGACAGGCGCATGCGCATGAGCGATCTCGCGGAGGCGAGCACGACCACCCGCAGCGGAATCACGCGGGCGATCGCACGGATGGAGAAAGCCGGGTGGGTCAGCCGAGTGGAATGCGAGTCCGACAAACGCGGCGCCTGGGCCGAGTTGACGGACAAGGGTTCGTCGACCCTCACGGACGCGAGTCCGGAGCACGTCGCCACAGTGCGGGCTGCGATGTTCGACGTACTCGATCCGCAGGAGGTGGCCGTGATGGGTGAGGCGTTCGCGAAGGTGCGCACTCGTCTGGCCGAACGGCGCCGACTCGCCTGACACCCCGTCGCCGCGGGCCGCTAGGTTGTGTAGCGCCACAGACTCGACACCCGAAGGCGGTTCCCCGATGCGCCACGACCCGCGCCGCACCTCGCTCGATCTCTATCCCATCCAGCGAACGATCACGACGCTGTTCAGCGACACCGACTCGCTCGGGCACATCAACAACATTTCGATCGCGCGCTACTTCGAACAAGCCCGGGTCATGATCATGGAAGCGATCGCGCCGGCACACGGAAGCCCACTGTTCGAGCGTGCAGTACTCGCGCGGGTGGAGATCGACTATCTTTCCGAGGTCTTCTATCCCCACGAGGTCGTCATCGCGACAGGGATACTGCGCGTCGGCACGTCCTCGCTCACGGTGGGCTCGGCGCTGTTCCAGCAGGGCCGGTGCGTCGCCCTGGCCGATTCGATCGATGTGAGCACCGCACTCGGTGGCGGCCCGCGCCCGATCACCGACGACGCACGTGCCGTCCTCGACAAGTTCCTGCTCGACCTCCCCGCCTGAACGGACTGCCGAGCCTCAACTCCCGTGGTGTGCGGCGAGCGGGTCCGCCCACTGCACGACCGGACCTTCCACCGCGTTTCTCAGCGCCGACGTCTCGGGATCGTCACCGATCGTGCCCTCGTTCGCCAGCAGGTTCTTCTCCAGGAAGCACCGGACCGGCGCGGCATCGAGACCGTCGCCGCGCCGGGACCGATCGTCGATGGCGAACGCCAAAAGCAGGAGATGCGGCACCCGCACGTCCTCCGGCCGCAACCGCGGCTGGAAGTAGGGCACGTCGAGCACGCGTGCCCCCTCGTTCACGTAGAACGCGAGCCTCCGGCCCGGATCCCCGAACCCTCTGTCGCGGTGATGGCGCGGATCTTCCGCTTCTCCGAGGATGAGCAGCGGATCGTATCGCCGTAGCCACTCTTGCCTCACGGCCCGGAGCACCGCCCGGCCTATCCCACCGCCGCGGCGCCCCGGGTGCGTTGCGAGATACACCGTCAAGAGCACTCTGCATTCCGGAAACCACTGTCCGACAGCGCCCCCCACGACAAATCCGTCGTCGCTGACAGCTACGGAGGCGCACATCGTCCCCGCAGGGTCGGCAAGGGCGGCAGCGAGCGCATCGGGTGAGAGCAGTTCCTCGTCCGGAAACGACGGCGTGAGAACATCGTCGTAGAACTCGTCGAGCATGTCTGCCGGAAGATCCCCGATATCGACGATCCTGATCGGGAGCCCACCCGCCACATTCGCTTCGGTCATCACACTCTCCGTTTCGGACAGATCGCCGACTCGACATCCTCCCCCGACGTTACAGATACGGACGGGTTATCAGCTCGATGGCGTGCCCGGACGGGTCGAAAAAATACACCCCTCGCCCACCGTGCCCGGAGTTGCATTCACCCGGCCGGGTCATCTGCGGATCGGCCCAGTGGTCGATGCGGCCCGCGGTCAGTCGCGCGTAGGCACGGTCGAACAGGTCGTCGTCGACGAGAAAGGCATAGTGCTGCATCTGGATGTCCACCGGCGGTTCCGCGAACTGCAGCAGAACGCCGTCGTCGAGCACGAGGTTCGTGAACACACCCCAGGACGGGGCTTCCCCGAGTTCGAGCAGTTCGCGGAAGAAGTCGGCCGATCGGTTCCGATCCCTCGACGCAATGATGGTGTGGTTGAACGTAGCCGGCATGAAGAGACCTCGCTTTCTGTTCGTGGAGTAGTGGCTGCGGTACTCACGAAAGCGAGGCGGTCCTCGAACTGTGGTGTCACGACGCCGTGTCGGCGCCTGTGCGGAGATCAGAACTCCACCGGATCACCAATCCGTGTGTGGCATGATGCCGGCCCGGTGTTCACCGGCCCGAGGCTACACCGCAATGCTCCGGCGGACAACGCTTTCCGGCCGGGAGAAAGTCAGAACAGGGTCGGCGCGACGACCGTGCCGGCGTCTTCCCTACCCCGCTCGGAAGACACCGGCGGAATCTCCCGATGCTCGAGTTTCCGGCCGCCGAGTCCGTAACGCTCGACCAGTGGGGCAACCCGGTCGTCGAGCCAGCGCGAGTATTCCGGAGACACGTAGGCACCGCGCCCGTAGAGCGCGCGATAACGCCGCATCAGCGCAGGATGTTCCTGCCCGAGCCACGACAGGAACCATCCGCGGGTGGCACCGCGAAGATGCATCGGGATCACCGTCGTGGAGGACGCGCCGGCAGCGGCGAGGGCTGCGAAGAGTTCGTCGAGGTGGCGGCTCGAATCCGTGAGGAACGGGATGACCGGAGCAACCATCACGTGACACGACAACCCGGTGTCGGTGATGGCGCGAATCATGTCCAGACGCGCCCTGGGCGACGGGGTGCCCGGCTCGATCTGCTGCTGCAGGTCGTGGTCGCCGATCGGCAGAGACACCGCGAGCCGGACATCGACCTGCCGGGCAGCGAGTGTCAGCAACGGCAGGTCGCGGCGCAGGAGGGTGCCCTTGGTGAGTATCGAGAAGGGTGTGCCGGATTCGGCGAGGGCACGAATGATCCCGGGCATGAGCCGGTATCGCCCCTCCGCCCGCTGATAGGGATCGGTGTTGGTGCCGAGTGCGACGTGCTCGCGGGTCCACGACCGGCGCGCGAGTTCCCGTCGCAGCACAGCGGCCACGTTGGTCTTGACGACCAGCTGACTGTCGAAGTCGTGGCCGGCGTCGAGATCGAGATACTCGTGCGTGGGCCGGGCGAAACAGTACCGGCACGCATGGCTGCACCCTCGGAAGGTGTTGACCGTGTACCGGAAGGGCAGTTTCGATGCCTCGGGGGTCTTGTTGAGCGCGCTCTTGCAGAGCACCTCGTGGAACGTGATTCCTTCGAACTCGGGGGTCTGCACGCTGCGTACGAGACCCGCCCGATCCAGTCCGGGCAGGGCTCCGTCGTCCGCATCCACTGTCTGAGCCGCCCACCGCATACAGACAGTCGAACATGTGTGCGATGACCTGTCAATCGGCAATCCACGACGAGATGGGTCGCCCGATCACCTACGGCACGGAGAAGGTGGCAAAACCTGGGGTCGTGGTCGTGCCGACTGTCGACCGGAGTGTGAGAACAACCTGCCCACTGCCGGTGTTCAGAGTGGTTTTCGGCGGGAACCCGTTCAGCCCGTCCGACAGCCACGCGGTGCCCGAGGCGCCGGTCGACAGGTTCAGCCACGTCACCTCCGAGCCGACGATGCAGCCCCACCCGTCCTGCTTCCCGCCGGAGATGGTGACGATACCGGGGCGATCCTCGAGCACGGCCACGCATCTGGACGGCGGTACGTCGAAGCTCCCGTTCGGGTTTCCGAACGATGCGGGGTCGATCTGGAACGGGACGGTCGCTGCCGCAGAGGCGATCCCCGCCGTCGCGGAAGCAGAGATGCCGAGTGCGATCGTGCAGGCACCGAGAGCACGCAAGAGGTTCATGGGATTCCTGGGGTCGGTGAGTCCGGAGAGATCCTGCGAAGCATATGCGCCGACGACGGTGAACGGCTGGGTTTCGTTGCCGCGACGGCGGTCGTCGTGGGTCCTGTGCCGCGTTACCGGAAGTCCCCGGCGTAGTAGTGTCCTGTTCCGCCGTTCTGCGGAAGGATCGGTGCACTTGTGCGCCCGAGCAAAGGGGAACTCGTGAGCGAAACCACCGTGCCTGTGACCGCCGCCGGTCCCGGCCGAGACCGCCAAGGCGTTGTCTACCGCAGCGGAGCGCTGGGGCGCCGGCCCGCAGTGCCGACCGCGTTCGGCGATCTCGAACGCGCCGCGCGGCGCGCCAGCTCGACGCGGGCCTGGGCGTATGTCGCCGGCGGCGCCGGCGAGGGGCGCACGATGCGCAACAACCGGCGCGCGTTCGACCGGTGGGCGATTGTTCCGCGGATGGCACACGGTGTCACCGAGCGTGACCTGAGTACGACGGTGGCGGGCACGTCGTTGTCGTCGCCGCTGTTGCTTGCCCCCGTGGGCGCCGGCGCGCTGATGGCCCGCGACAGCGACCTGTCGATCGCGCGGGCAGCGGCGTCGACCGGCGTGCCGTACATCTTCTCCAATCAGGGCTGTAACCCGATGGAGGACTGCGCCGCCGCGATGGGCTCGGCGTCCCGCTGGTTCCAGCTCTACTGGAGTTCGGACGAGGACCTCGTCGACAGCCTGCTCCGTCGGGCGGAGGCGAGCGGTGCCGAAGCCGTCGTCGTCACGCTGGACACCACGATGCTGGGATGGCGTCCCCAGGATCTGAATCTCGGTTCGCTGCCGTTCGCGCGGGGCGAAGGCATCGCCCAGTACACCTCGGATCCGCGCTTCCTCGACATCGTCCGGCAGCGGGTGGCCGCAGCGCGGGACTTCGTCACGGAACGGCCGGACATCACAGCGGGAGCGGTCCGCACGCTGATGTCGATGACCCGCAACTATCCGGGCAGGTTTCTCGACAACCTTCGCTCCCCGATGCCCCGCGCAGCCGCGGAAACCTTCCTCGACATCTACTCGAATCCGGGCTTGAGCTGGGAGCACCTCGCTACCCTCCGCGACCGGACGAGCCTGCCGATCGTGCTCAAAGGAATTCTGCACCCCGACGATGCCCGCCGCGCCGTCGATCTGGGTGTCGACGCGATCGTGGTGTCGAACCACGGCGGGCGCCAGATCGACGGGTCCATCGCGTCGCTCGACGCGCTTCCCGAGATCCGGGCCGCGATCGGGCGTGAACCTACTCTGTTGCTCGACAGCGGTATTCGAAGCGGATCCGATGTGTTCGTCGCGCTCGCGCTCGGTGCGGACGCCGTGCTGCTCGGCCGGCCCTACATGTACGGATTGGCCGTCGCGGGACAGCGCGGGGTCGAAGAAGTGATCCGCAACGTGATCGCCGAGTTCGATCTCACCATGGCGCTCGCCGGGGCCCGGTCGATCCCCGACATCGACGAGCGGTTCGTTCGCCCCAATCCGTCGTTCTGACGGTCCGCGGCCGAGGACACACCGATCGGGATGCGCACGGCCGCCGACCGCCGGCTGTCACCTCGCCGACGCAGGTGCCTCGAGCTACAGTGCTCGGCACACTGATCTTCGAGGGGGGTTCGATGAGCGGTTTGTTTCCCGGTGCCGGAATCCGGGTGGTGCCAGAGGGAATCAGGGCATTCGGTACCACGAATCTGCACGCGGCCGAGAGTGTCGCGCACGCCGGGGCGATCGATCTGCACGCGAACATCGCGTCGCTCAGCCCGGCGTTGGGGTTGATCGGCGCCGAGTTCCTCGGCGTCTTCGGCGCAGCGCAGTCCGAGCACACCCGCGCCGTCGGGCAACTCGCTCTCGCGTACGGCTCCTGCGGGATCGCGGCGCACGAGGCCGCAGCCGGGTACGAGAGCGCCGATGTCACCACCGCAACAGCACTGTCGCAGGCAACGGGGGCACTGTGAACCAGGCCGTGCACACCGCTCTTCCGCCGGCGCCGACCGTTCTCGACGCACTCCGTGCATCTCCCGTCGGACCGGTGCTCGACGCGCCGCTCCCGGCGCTCACGTGCCCCACACCGCCGCCGCCGGGGGAGCTTCCCCCGTTGCCCGACGCGAATGCGATCACGGAACTGCTGCAGTCGCTTCCGGTTCCGGTCCTACCCGATCTCCACGAGTTCCTGCGGCCACTCACCGAACTCGGCTCGCTCTTCGGCACGGGAGTCGTCGAGGCACTCGATCCCTCGGCCGTGCTGCAGCAGGGGTCACGGCTCCTCGAGAACGCGACGGCGCTGGGACGCAGCGCACTTCACGCTCTTCCCGAATCGTGGGAGGGCTCGACCGCAGATTCTGCCGCCGATCACAGCCTCCGTGCCCGGCAGGCGAGCGTCGAACTCGCCGACCGCGGCGACCGGATCGGCGCCGTGACGCGCGCGGCGACCGCAAGTGTCGAGCGGGGAAACATCGAGTTGACCGGTATTGCAAGCTCTTTCGTGTCGATCGCGGTTGCGGCCGCCCCGGTGGCGATCACGCCGCCCGGCCAAGCGGCACTGATCGCCTCGGCAATCGAACACCTGCACGCCGCACTCGCCGTCGTCGCTCGAACCCGAGGTGAGCTCGCGGTACACACCGGGGCGATGACTGCGCTGACCACGCCCATCCCGGTGCCCGCGCCGGTGGCGACGGCGCTCACCGACCCGCGGGCGCTTTCCGGGCTCGCGACCGACACCGTCTCGACGGTCACCGGAACGGTCTCCAGCCTCGCCGGCTCCGCAGCGCCGGGTGGCGATGCCTCCACCACCCCCTCCGCATACGCACCGACAGTTCCCGCAGGGCACACCCTCCCGAATACCGTGCCGAGCGCCACTGCGAGCGGAGGTATGTCGTCCGCCTTTGCGGCGCCGGGCGCGGGTTACGGGGCCGCCGGGTCGAACCCCGTCTCCCTCCCCCCGGCTGTGCCGGGCGCGGCGATGGCACCGGGCACAGCGGGCGGAGCCGGTGCGGCGGGTATCGCAGGAACGACGGGACGTGGGTCGATGGCCGGGGCCCTCCCGTCGACCGCGGGCGCGCGTCAGGACGACGGCGAACACCGCACCACCCCCGGTTTCCTCGTCGCCGCGGCGACGAGCACCGACGTGGTGGGCGACTTGCCGCTGGTGACCCCGGCGGTCATCGGTGGCGACCACACCTGGTAGCCGCAGCCCACACAATCAGGCCCGAACCTGCGGTACCGAAGGACGGCCGGGACCGAGGTCCTCTCGCGTACCGTCGTGAGAGTGGTCGATGTGCATCCGAGGCAGATCGGCGTCGAAGAGGAATTTCAGCTCATCGACGTGAGGACGCGACGTCTCGTTCCGCGCGCACCCGCACTGCTCGCCCGTCTGTCCGACGCGAGTTACGTCGCGGAGATGCAGCGGTGTGTCGTGGAAGCCAACAGCGCCGTCCATACCCGTCTCGCCGCGTTACGAGCCGACCTGCAGGCCAAGCGCGCGTTCCTCGTCTCCACCGCGGCGACGATGGGGCTGGGCGTGGTCGCAGCGGGATCGGTTCCTCTGGCTGTGCGGGAGGAGATCCGGGTGACCGAGACTCCCCGGTTCCGCCGCATGCTCACGGATTACCAACTGCTCGCACATGAACAGTTGATCTGCGGAACCCAGGTTCACGTCGAGATCTTCGACCGCGACGAAGCGATCCGGGTGGCACACCGGGTGGCGGCTCACCTTCCCCTGTTCCTCGCGCTCAGCGCGAGCTCACCGTTCTGGCCGGACGGTTCGGACACCGGGTACTCGAGCGTCCGGCCGCTGATGTGGATCCGATGGCCCACCTCCGGGCCCGCTGCGCCGGTGTCGTCTGCCGCCGAGTACGACCGACTGGTCGCGGACCTGGTGTCGAGTGGGGTCATCACCGATCCCGGAATGGTCTATTTCGATGTGCGCCCCTCCTCGCATCTGCCCACCCTCGAACTGCGCGTGTGCGACAGTTGCCCGTCGGTGGACACCATCACGCTCGTCACCGGTCTCTACCGCGCCCTCGTCGACCGGGAAGTCGCGGCGGTGCGAGCGGGAGACGCGAACCCGGTCCCGTCGCCGACGCTCGTACGGGCGGCGATGTGGCGAGCAGCGCGAAGCGGCATGGAGGGCGACCTCATCGATCTCGACGTGTCACTCCCCCGCCCCGCCGTCGACATTCTCACGCGGTTCGTCGACACAGTGCGGCCGCAACTCGAAGAGAACGGCGACTGGGACCTGGTGTCGCAGCTCGCATCGGACGCCGCCACGCGCGGAAGTTCGGCCGCCCGGCAGCGAAGAGTGTTGCGCCGCAGAGGAAAACTGACCGATGTCATCGATCATCTGCTCGCGGAAACCGCCGGCTGCCCCTCGTCGGCCGGGGCCGCGACGCGCCCTCCCCGCACCTTGTTCCACGGGTACCGGTCTTCCGGTGGCGATACGCCGTACGACGAAGCGATCGACGCCGACGGTGCGCCGCGAGCCGTCTACCTGCGCACGGTCGAGGCCTTGTCGCGGTTCGGCGCTGCGGCGCTGCAGAAGGTGCAGGAGGACATCGGACATGCGCAGCGCGCGGAGAAGTTCACCTTCCGTGCGCGCGGTGCCGGAGGCCCCCAGCCGTTCCCCATGGACGTGGTGCCCCGGATCGTCACCGCCGAAGTGTGGCAGCACCTTCAACGCGCGCTCGAGCAGCGCGCGAGAGCCTTGAACAGCTTCCTCGTCGACATCTACGGGCGCGGGGAGATCGTCGCGGCGGGCGTGCTGCCACCGGAGGTTCTCGATCTCGCACGCGGTTACCGCAGTACCGGAAAGGTGTCGCAGGGACGCGCGGTGCGCGCACACATTTCCGCCGTGGACCTCGCCTGCACAGGACCGGGCCGCTTCGTTGTGCTCGGGGACCACCTCCGCAGTCCGTCGGGTACGGGACATGCGCTGGCACACCGTGCGATGACGCGGCGTTTCCTGGGCGATCTGTGGCCGGCGACCGGCGTCGTCGACGTCGAGACGGTTCCCGCGCAGATCGCACGAACGCTGCGGGACGCTGCGCCCCCGGCAGCGCGCGGCGACGCCACCGTTGCCGTCCTGAGCGCGGGAGCGCAGGACCCCAGTTGGTTCGAACACACGATGATCGCCGATCTCGCGGGAATCGAGCTCGTCCAGACCGACGAACTGGTCGTGCGCGACGACGTCACCTACATCCAGCGCGGGCCGTCCTTCACGCGGGTGGATGTGCTGTACGCACGGATCGACGAGGACAGGTTGCTGTCGTCGGCCGGCTACGACGGGCGTCCGCTGGGACCGGGACTTCTCGCGGCGATGCGCGGCGGGACCCTCACGCTGGCCAACGCGCTCGGCAGCGGCGTGGCCGAGGACAAGGCCGTCTTCGGCTACGTGCCCGCGATGATCGAGTACTACCTGGGACAGCGTCCGCTGCTCGACCAGGTGTCCACATGGGCGTGTGCGGACCGTGCGCACCGCGACCATGTTCTCGCCCACCTCGGCGAACTGGTGGTCGAACCCGTCGACAGCAGCGACGACGCGGAGATCATGATCGGTCCGGAGGCCGGTGCCGCCGAACTCGACCTCCGCCGCCACGAGGTGATGTCGTTTCCGGAACGGTTCGTGGCCCACGAAATGGTGCCGTCGTCGACGCATCCGACGTTCGACGGCGAGACGGTGCATCCCCGTGCGGTCGATCTCCGTGCGTTCGTGCACCTCGTCGCGTCCGGGTCCTCGGTGTCCGCCGAAGTCGCACCGGCGCTGCTCACGCGCGTCGCGCCGATCGGGAGCGCGGTCGTCGACAGGTCGCGGGTCGGTGGAACCAAGGACACCTGGATTCTCGACGCCTGAGACCGCGCAACGACGCGCACCCGCGACACGTACAACCCCGGCCCTGCTTCACTCGATGAGCGAGGCCACTTCGTGATCGGTCAGGGTGGTCTGAGGAACCCGCCCCGCGTCCCGGGCGAGCACGATCGCCCGGTAGAGCGGCCGTTCGACGAGGCCGGCGTCGCGTGCCTCGGCGCGGAGCTGTTCCACCAGAACCGACGAGATCGCCGCTGCCGGTGCGAGTTCGCTCGCGGCGAGCGCATTGGCGAGGGTGCGCAGCGCGAGCACGTCGAGTTCGCGCGCTCCCTCGCCGGCGTAGAGCGCCAGAGGAATCGTCACCAGGCCGTGGTTGCCGTCGTTGACCCGCAGCACCACCTGGGACACGCGCGCGACCCGGACGAGCAGTTCCACCCCCGCGAGCTGCCGTAGATCCACACTCCGGGAACGGAGCACTCCCGAGACGGTGACGACCGTCCCGTCGATCCGCAGATGGCGGTGGGTTGCGGCGAACGCACCGATCGTCGGCGGGGCCACCACCAGCACGCCCACCACGATCGCGGCCCACAACGGGGCGATGAGGTACACGAGTACACCCGCGACGAGTCCGATCCCCAGCGCGGCCAGCGCGACCTTCCGAACACGTGGCCGCAGCAAGCGGGCAGGGATCAGGTCGAGAGACACCGCTGCGGGCGAACCGCCCCGGCCTCTCGCGGCCGAGCCGTCACGCCCGTCATCCGCCGGCAACGACCTGCCCCACGCGTGCGACGACATCGGCGAGCGGCACGGTCTGCTGTTCACCGTTGCGGAGATCCTTGACGACGATCTCCCCCGCTTCGAGTTCCCGCTCGCCGAGGACCAGCGCGACCACGGCGCCGGACTTGTCCGCCGCCTTCATCGCACCCTTGACGCCGCGTCCGCCGTACGCGAGGTCGACGCGGATCCCGGCCGCGCGCAAGCGATGTGCGACCGGGACGAGTGCAGCCTTGGCCGCATCGCCCATCGGCACCCCGTACACCTCGCAGCGCGCCGGGTTTCCGGCCGTCTTGCCCTCGGCGGCGAGGGCGAGGATCGTGCGGTCGACACCCAGCCCGAACCCGATGCCCGACAACGCTTGCCCGCCGAGTTGTTCCATCAGTCCGTCGTACCGTCCACCGCCACCGATGCCCGACTGGGCGCCGAGGCCGTCGTGCACGAATTCGAACGTCGTCTTCGTGTAGTAGTCCAGTCCGCGCACCATCCGCGGGTTGACCACGTACGGGACGCCGAGCGCGTCGAGATGACCGAGTACCTCGTCGAAATGCGCCTTCGCACTGTCGGAGAGGTGATCGAGCATCAGCGGAGCGTCCGCGGTCATCGCTTTCACGTCGGGACGCTTGTCGTCGAGCACCCGCAGCGGGTTGATCTCGGCGCGCCGTCGGGTGTCCTCGTCGAGAGGAAGGCCGAGGAGGAACTCCTGCAGCAGGTCCCGGTACCGGGGACGGCAGGTCTGGTCGCCGAGCGAGGTGATCTCGAGCCGGAATCCCTCGAGACCGAGGCTCCGGAATCCGGCGTCGGCGATCGCGATGACCTCGGCGTCGAGCGCCGGATCGTCCACACCGATCGCCTCGACGCCCACCTGCTGGAGCTGACGGTAGCGGCCTGCCTGCGGCCGTTCGTACCGGAAGAACGGACCCGCGTACGACAGCTTGACGGGCAGTTGCCCGCGGTCGAGGCCGTGCTCGATGACCGCACGCATCACGCCCGCAGTACCTTCCGGACGCAGCGTGACGGAGCGGTCACCGCGGTCGGCGAAGGTGTACATCTCCTTGGAGACGACGTCGGTCGACTCACCGACCCCCCGCGCGAACAGGCCGGTGTCCTCGAAGATCGGCAACTCGATGTGCCCGTAACCGGCGAGTCGCGCAGCTCGGGTCAAGCCGTCGCGCACGGCGACGAATTCCGCGGACTGCGAGGGAACGTAATCGGGCACACCCTTGGGCGCCGAGAACGTAGAGGCCTTGCTCACTGGTACTGCTTTCTCTCGTGGGCGGTTCGATGGTGCCGGCAGCGCGAAGCCGTCAGCGGGACTGCGGGAGCCCGACCAGGAACTGGTTCGACGTACGCTCCTGGCCGATAGTGCTGGACCCGCCGTGTCCGGGCAGGATCGCGGTGGAGTCGTCGAGGACGAGCAGCTTGCGCGCGATCGAGTCCAGGAGCTGTTCGTGATTGCCACCGGGCAGATCGGTACGGCCGATCGAGCCCTGGAACAGGGTGTCGCCGGTGAGGGCTACCTGCAGGCCGGCACCGTCCGGGGTGCTGGTGCGGGTGCGGAGCACCACCGAGCCCTGGGTGTGGCCGGGCGTGTGGTCCACCACGAACTCGATGCCTGCGTGCTCGATCTCGTCGCCGTCGGCGAACTCGACCACTTCCTGCGGCTCGACGAACTCGACGCCGTCGAGGAAGGGCGCGAGGCTCGACCCCATGCCCTGCAGCGGGTCGGTGAGCATCATCCGGTCGCCGGGATGGATGTAGACGGGGATCTCGTACCGGTCCGCGACAGCCTGAGCCGACCACATGTGATCGAGATGGCCGTGCGTGAGCAACACGGCGCGCGGCGCGAGATCGGAGCCGATGAGGAATTCGCCCAACGGCTCGGCGGCATCCTGTCCGGGATCGACGACGACGCACTCCTTCGCGTTGTCCTGCGCGAGGATGTAGCAGTTGGTCTGGAACATCCCGGCAGGGAATCCGGTCACGAGCACGGGCATCGCTCCTACGAGTGTGGGCATTCGCGGTCCCCTACAGAGTAGGCGCAGCGCCCCGTCCTTTCGCTCTCAGGTTGGGGTGGCAAACTCGACTCGGCCCGAGAGCGCGGGCACACCATCGATCGGTTCACGGGAGGACAACTGCAGTGCCGAGCAACGCACAGCGGCGCAACGCCGCGAAACGCAAACTCGAACGGCAGCTCGAGCACAGGGCCGAACGCGAGCGCAGGCGCCGACGCATGACCATCGCGCTGTCGGCGCTCGGCGTCGTCGTGGTCGTCGCTGCCGCCGCGGCCCTCTGGTCGATCACCGGGAGTGAGGACGACACGGCCACGGATGCGTCCGCGGCCGAGACGACGGCCGAGACCGACAGCGAGTATCCGGCACTGCCCGCGGGCCGCTCCGAACCGCTGCCGGAGACCGTGAACTGCGAGTACCCGGCCGACGGGAGCGAACCGGCGAAGCCGGTCGAGGCGCCGCGCACCGAAGGCATCATGACCACCGGTGAGAACAACACCGATATCAGCGTGAGCGTGGAGACCACCCAGGGCAACATCGGGCTGATCCTGCACAACAGCGACTCCCCGTGCACGGTCAACAACTTCCTGTCCCTCGCGAGCCAGGGATATTTCGACGACACGACCTGCCATCGCCTGACCACGTCGCCTTCCCTGCGGGTACTGCAGTGCGGCGACCCGACGGGCACCGGTACCGGCGGACCCGGCTACGGCTTCGCGAACGAATTCCCCACCGACCAGTACGCGGCCGACGACCCCGCGTCGCAGGAGCCGGTGGTCTACCCGCGCGGAACGGTCGCGATGGCGAACACGGGCCAGCCGGGTAGCAACGGCAGCCAGTTCTTCCTGGTGTACGGGGATTCGCTGCTGCCCCCGCTGTACACGGTGTTCGGCACGATCGACGAGACCGGACTGACCACTCTCGACAAAATTGCCGAGGCGGGCGTCTCCGGTGGGGCCGCCGACGGTGCCCCCGCGGCAGCGACGACACTCACCTCGGTCAGGATGGACTGATGATTCGATTCCGTACCACCCTCGCCGTCGGCGCTGGGCTCGCATTGATCCTCACCGGATGTTCGGACGACGGGGGTGACGACACCGCCGCCTCCCCGTCCGGATCGGCGACGGCAAACGGTGCGGCGCAGTCACCCGAGTACACGGGCGCGCTGCCCGAGCGTCCCGCGGGCGGAGACCCGGTGTCGTGCACCTACACCCCGTCCGGCGACCCTGCTCGTGACGTGAGCGCTCCGGCCGCAACGGACGTACCCGCCGACGGCACCGTCGGCGTGTCCCTCACCACCAGCGTGGGGCCGATCGGGCTGGAACTCGACCGGGCGGAAGCACCGTGCACGGTCAACAGCTTCGTCTCGCTCGCCGAGCAGGGCTACTTCGACGACACGCCGTGCCACCGGCTGGTGACCTCTCCCGGTCTGCAGGTCCTGCAGTGCGGAGACCCGAGCGGCACCGGGACCGGAGGACCCGGATACGGGTTCGACACCGAGTACCCGGAGAACCTCTACCAGCAGGGTGACGCGCAGCTTCGGCAGCCCGTGATCTACCCGCGCGGCACCGTCGCGATGGCGAACACGGGACGGCCGGGCAGCAACGGCAGCCAGTTCTTCCTCGTGTACGCGGATTCGCAGCTTCCGCCGTCGTACACCGTGTTCGGCACCGTGGACGACGCCGGACTCGCCGTGATCGAAGAAGTCGCGGCCGAAGGTGATGACGGCTCGATGGCCGCCGGCGGCGGCGCGCCGAACCGCGGGGTACAGATCGAATCGGTGACCGTCGAGGGCTGATTCCCACCCGTTCTCACGACCGCCGGTCGTCCGCCCGTATGCCGGGACGGACGGCCGGCGTCGTCTCTGGGCACTCTCATGGCGCCTCGTACCGCGTGAGCGCCACTCCTCCACGGAATCTCCGCGCATCCAGGAGACGCAGCCCGGCCGTCGTGTACCCGTCGGGAAACAGCCGACGACCGCGGCCCTGCACCACCGGGTACACGAACAGCCGGTACTCGTCGACCAGGCCCGCCTCGATGAGGCTGTGGCACAACGTGATGCTTCCGGTGGTCACGATGTCCAGGCCGGGACCGGCCTTCAGTGTGCGGACCTGTTCGATCGGGTCTCCCCCGAGAATCGTGGCGTTCTGCCATCCGGGATCGCGAAGGGTCGACGACACCACGTACTTGTCCACATCGTCGAGGTATTCGGCCACCCCGGTCGGATCGTCGCGCTGCAGCGGCCAGTAGCTACGGAAGTCTTCGAACGTCCGCCTGCCGAGCAGCATCGTGTCGGATTGCCCGGACTGCGCACGGGTCTCCGCGAGGAGGTCCTCATCGGCGTCCTCGACCTCCGTGGGCGGGGAGAACCAGTCGTCCAGGATCTCGATGGATCCGTCGAGGGTGATGTTCTGGGTTATCGCGAGTGTGCGCATCGCGCCTCCTGGGGCAGTCCGGTTCTGTACCCGTACCGACCCCGGCCGGGAAACGAACTCATCGAGGATCGCTCGTACGAGGGCATGTCATCCGGTGGGACGACATCGGGTCCCTATCCGTTCGTCACCGCGTAGGCTACGCTCCCCGAATTGTGACCTTCGACACTTCTGTGCGTACGCACCTGGTACGTCTCGTTCTCGCGGTATTCGTCGCCGCGGTACCGGTTCTCGCAACCGGTTGTAGCAGTGACGAAGGCAAGACGGCCCCGGTCCTCGCCGCCGGGGAATCGAGCACGCGTGGCGCGCCACCCCGTGACATGTCCATCTACCCCGCACTGCCCGCTGTACCGCGTCCCGCCGCGGCGACGGTCTCGTGCACCTACGTCGACCGGGGAGAAGGCACCGTTGCCCACCCGCCGTCGACCGCACCCACCTCCGGCGTCGTGAATCTGACCTTGGACACGTCGGCCGGGCCGGTTCCCCTCGTCCTCGACCGCTCCCTCGCGCCGTGCGCCGTCAACAATTTCGTGGGTCTCGCGGAGCGCGGTTTCTACACCGGAACGTCGTGCCACCGGCTGTCCAACGATCCGGGCAGTCACCTCTACCAATGCGGTGACCCGACCGGGACCGGCACGGGCGGCCCCGGATACACCTTCGCAGACGAGTATCCGGTGCCGGCCTACGACGGACAGCCGCACCGGCCCGCAGCCGTCGTGTACCCGCGTGGCACCGTGGCGATGGCCAACACGGGCGTGGCCCACACCAACGGAAGCCAGTTCTTCCTGCTTCTCGGCGACTCGCTGCTGCGTCCGAACTACCCCGTGTTCGGACGTGTCGCCGATGCGGGGCTGCCGGTGCTGGACGCGGCTGCGGCATCCGGCAACGACGGCACCAATCCACTCGGCGGCGGCACGCCGATCACGCCCGTGACCATCGAGGCGGTGCGATAACCCTGCCCGTCAGGACGCAGAGGTGACCCGGTACACGTCGTACACACCCTCGACGTTGCGGACCACGTTCAGCACGTGGCCGAGGTGCTTGGGATCGCCCATTTCGAACGTGAAGCGGCTCACCGCAACTCGATCACCGGTCGTGGTCACCGAGGCGGACAGGATATTGACCTTCTCGTCGGCGAGAGCCTTCGTCACATCCGACAACAGCCGGTGCCGGTCGAGTGCCTCGATCTGGATCGCCACGAGGAACACCGACGACGGCGAGGGCGCCCATTCGACGTCGATGATCCGCTCGGACTGCTCACGCAGCGAACCGGCATTGGTGCAGTCGGTGCGATGCACGCTCACCGCACCGGTGCGGGTCACGAACCCCATGATCTCGTCGCCCGGCACCGGGGTACAGCACTTCGCGAGCTTCGAGACGGTGCCCGGTGCACCCGGCACCAGCACGCCCGAGTCGCCGCTCTGCCGCGACCGGGTGGGGATGGTGGACGGCGTCGACCTCTCGGCCAGTTCCTCCTCCACCCCTCCGACACCGCCGAGCAGTGCGACGAGGCGCTGCACGACATGGTGTGCCGAGACGTGGTGCTCGCCCACCGCGGTGTAGAGGGCCGAGACGTCGGAGTACTTCAGTTCCCGGGCGACACCGAGCATCAGGTCGGCGTTCATCAGACGCTGCAACGGCAGACCGACGCGACGGACTTCCTTCCCGATCGCGTCCTTACCGGACTCGAGCGCCTCTTCGCGCCGTTCCTTCGCGAACCACTGGCGGATCTTCGCCTTCGCACGCGGCGAGACCACGAACGACTGCCAGTCGCGGCTCGGGCCGGCGTTCGGATCCTTCGAGGTGAACACCTCGACGACCTCACCGTTCTCGAGTTTGCGCTCCAGCGCGACGAGACGGCCGTTGACACGTGCCCCGATGCAGCGATGCCCCACCTCGGTATGCACGGCATACGCGAAGTCGACGGGCGTCGAACCGGACGGAAGGGTGATCACATCACCCTTCGGGGTGAAGACGAAGATTTCCTTGACGGCCAGGTCGTACCGCAACGACTCGAGGAACTCGCCCGGGTCCGCGGCTTCCCGCTGCCAGTCGAGCAACTGCCGCATCCAGGCCATGTCGTCGAGTTCGCCGACGTCGCCCGAGTGGCGTCCCTTGGTCTCCTTGTACCGCCAGTGCGCGGCGATGCCGAACTCCGCGGTGCGGTGCATCTCGTGCGTGCGGATCTGCACCTCGAGCGGCTTGCCCTCGGGCCCGATCACGGTGGTGTGCAGCGATTGGTACACCCCGTAACGCGGCTGCGCGATGTAGTCCTTGAACCGTCCGGCCATGGGCTGCCACAGCGAATGCACGACACCGACCGCGGCGTAGCAGTCGCGTATCTCGTCGCACAGGATCCGCACACCGACCAGGTCGTGGATGTCGTCGAAGTCGCGGCCCTTGACGATCATCTTCTGATAGATCGACCAGTAGTGCTTGGGGCGTCCCTCGACAACCGCATCGATACGCGATGCCGCGAGCGTCTGATTGATCTCCGCCCGGACCTTCGCCAGATAGGTGTCACGAGAGGGCGCACGCGTCGCGACGAGACGAACGATCTCCTCGTACTTCTTCGGGTGCAGGATCGCGAACGACAGATCCTCGAGTTCCCACTTGACGGTCGCCATGCCGAGCCGGTGTGCGAGAGGTGCGATGACCTCGAGCGTCTCCCGCGCCTTGCGCGCCTGCTTCTCTGGCGGCAGGAACCGCATCGTGCGCATGTTGTGCAACCGGTCGGCGACCTTGATCACGAGTACCCGGGGGTCCCGGGCCATCGCGATGATCATCTTCCGGATGGTCTCGCCCTCGGCGGCGTTACCGAGCACCACCTTGTCGAGCTTGGTCACACCGTCGACGAGGTGTGCGACCTCCTCACCGAAATCGGCGGTGAGGTCTTCGAGCTTGTAGCCGGTGTCCTCCACGGTGTCGTGCAGCAGTGCCGCCACGAGAGTGGTCGTGTCCATGCCCAGTTCGGCGAGAATCGTCGAGACCGCGAGGGGATGGGTGATGTACGGGTCGCCGGACTTGCGCTTCTGATCGGCGTGGCGTTCTTCCGCTACGTCGTAGGCGTGCTGCAGCTGCGACAGGTCGGCCTTCGGATACAACTCGCGATGGATCGTGACGAGCGGTTCGAGAACCGGCTTCAAGGTGGTACCGCGCTGGCCCGTGATGCGGCGCGCCAACCGGGCGCGCACACGGCGGGATGCGGACGTCGACGCCGGGGTCGGCGTCGGTCCGGAGCCTTGGGACCGATCAAGATTCTGGGTCATGCCACTCTCCCATCTCGGCCACGCGCCCGGAGTCCGGACAGATCCTGTCCGGACGTACGGGGCACGGCCGGTCCACCGGTACCTGCCGCAACTGTAGTACTCAGATCCGGACGAGCGAGGTCAGTGGGTACCCCGCGAGCCGCGCACGCCCGCCCAGGGCCTCGATCTCCGTCACCACGGTGACGCCGACGATGTCGGCGCCGGCGCGCTCGAGGAGTTCGACGGTCGCGCCGAGAGTGCCGCCGGTGGCGAGCACGTCGTCGACGATCAGTACCCGCCGCCCGTGCAGAATCTTGGAATCACCCGGGATCTCGATGGCGGCAGTGCCGTATTCCAGGGTGTACTCGCACGTCTGCACCGGCGGGGGAAGCTTGCCGGCCTTGCGCACGGCCAGCACCCCGACGCCGAGATCACGGGCGATGCCACCGCCCAGCAGGAACCCGCGGGCGTCGATCCCGGCGACCAGTTCTGCACCGGGCGCAACCGAGGACAGAGCGGAGATGATCGAGGAGAACGCCGGACCGTCGGCGAACACCGGCGTGAGATCGGCGAATCGGACACCCGGGTTCGGGAAGTCGTCGACCCACCGCGTGTGGGCGGTGACGGCAGCGGCGGCCTGGTCGATCAAATCGGAGGAATCGGTCCGAGAAACGTTCATCCTGTCAGTATCCACCGGTCCATGTTCCAGCCCGAACCCGCGGTGGTGGGATTCGGAACCCCGGCTGCCAGCCCGGACGCAAACCCGATCGAACGGGGCTGCACGAACAGCGGCAGAGTCGGCATCTCGTCCCACAGGATCCGTTCTCCGTCGCCGACGAGACCCGAGATGCCCTGCTGGTCGCCCGCGACGAGCAGTCCGTCGAGAATCTCGTCCACCCGCCCGTTCGCGAATCCGCCGATGTTGCTGCCGGTACCCGAGTGCAGCGCCCCGCGCGCGATGTCCATGTCGGCAGTGCCACCGGAACCTGCCGCCGCGGCGGTACCGGCGAGCACGGCATCGACGTCCGTTCCCAGCTGGGACGGGACGAACGACTCCGATCCGGCGTCGACCACGTCGATCCCCGCGTCGCGGCACGACGCGGCGATCAGCTCGACGGTGCGGGCCCGCCTGTCGTCCGGCGCGAGGTAACCGACCCGGACCTCCATGCGTTCCTGACCGGACGCGGTGCGTTCGCCGCGCGCCGCCTCGAGGTCGGGTTGGAGGTATCGCTCGGCGGGACCAGCCGTCTGCGGGTACAACGGCGAATCGGTCGCCAGCAGACGCGAGGAGACCGGGCCCGTCGCGAAGCCCGAGCCCGCGCCCGAGGCACCGAGCTCGTCGAACAACTGCGTGCGGGGAACGCACAGCGCGAATGCCCGGCGCGCTGCGGGATTCTCGAAGACCCCGCGGGTGGCGAACACGATCTGTTCTAGATTGCGGGAGATCACCGTGGAGGATTCGACGGTGCCCACCACCCTGTGCGCCTCGCTCATGGATCCGGCGCCGACGTCGACGACCTGGATCTGTCCGCTTTCCGCCGCAGCCGTCATCTCCGTCCCTCTCGGCCAGACGACGATCCGGTCGGTGCCGGGTGCGTTACCCCACCACCGTTCGTTGGCGACCAGGACGAGTCCCTCCTCCACGGTGTAGGACTCGATGCGGTACGGGCCCGCGGACGGGAACAACGCGGGATCGAATTCGCCCGGCGTGAGCGACCATCCGGTGTTCCAGAACTCGGCGATCCGGCGGACGTCGTCGAGGTTGTTGCCGTTGATCGCCCCGACCAGGTCGGCGACACCCGCCTGCCGCGCGGCGATGTGGGCGGGCATCAGTTCGGTCGCACCGAAGAGCGTGTTCCAGTCCGCGTCGCCGCGACCGCCCTTGAACACGACGGTCGCGTCTTTCGATCCGGGTTGGCAGTCGACGCGGTCGATGTCGGCGTACCCGCCGCGCCGGGACGAGTCGAACACGTTGACCTGCCCGCCGGATTCGTCCGGCGTGGTGAACCGTCCGCTCGCCGCCGCCCAGGTGAGTACGAGATCGTCACACGACATCGGCACACCGTCCGAGTAGACCGAGTCGGGCGAGAGCCGGTACTGCACGGTGAGCGGATCCCCCGGCACCGCGGTGGCGGTGCCGATGTCCGTGTCGGAGACGGCATAGCCCGACGGGGCGATGTACCCGAAGCCCGGCAGTACCCGCGTGAACGCCTGCCGGGCTCCCGACGCAGCACCGTCGACCGTGTTGGCGTTGTAGCTGGTCACCGTGTTGTCGATGGCGTAGCCGATCGAGTGCACCCGTTCTTCTTCCGTGGCACACGAGACCGTTGCCGCCGCGACCACCGCAAGCGCGATGCCCAGAGCCGCGCGTCGTGGCCGGCCCCTCCGGCGGGAGGCGTGCGTTCGCTGAATCCACTCGGTCACCGGCATATCAGGACTTTCTCTTGGCGCGCTTTCCGGTCGGTCGGGCTCCCGGCCTGGGGGCTCGCTGAACGGGCGCGTAGCGGGCTGCCGGAGGACCTGCAGGCGTGGCCACCGAAGTCCCTGCGGTGCCGGGGACTTCGCCGCTTCCGGCGGCTGCGGCGCGTGCCGCTGCCTCCTCGCGCTTGGCCAGTACCTTGCGGGTGTGCTTGGCGATCGGTCCGCGCCATTCCTTCAGCGTAACGAGCAGCGGGGTGGCGAAGAACACCGACGAGAACGCGCCGACGATGATGCCCACGAGCTGGACGAGTGCCAGATCCTTGAGCGTGCCGACCCCGAGCAACCACACCGCCACGACCATCAGCGCGATCACGGGCAGCACCGAAATCACGGTCGTGTTGATCGACCGCATGAGGGTCTGGTTCACGGCGAGGTTCGCCTGCTCTGCGTAGGTCCGCCGATGCAGATGCAGGATGCCCCGGGTGTTCTCCTCCACCTTGTCGAACACCACCACCGTGTCGTACAGGGAGAAACCGAGGATGGTCAGCAGGCCGATGACGGTCGCGGGCGTCACCTCGAAACCGACGAGCGCGTACACACCCGCGGTGACGATCATGTCGAAGAACAGGGCGGCGATCGCCGCGACCGCCATGTCCCGTTCGTACCGGATCGCGATGTACACGCTGACGATCACCAGGAACACCACCAAGGCGATGAGTGCCTTGTCGGTGATCTGGCTGCCCCACGTCTCGCTCACGTCCGCGACGCTGATCGAGTTGATCGAGGGCTGCCCGTCGGCGCCGGCCGGCTGGAACTCCTCGAACAGTGCCGACTGCACGGCGGCGACCTGTCCTTGGTCGAGAGTGTCCGAACGGATCTGGATGGTGGCGCCCGAACCGGCGCCGACCGTCTGGACCGACTCCGGCTCGAAACCGAGCGTGTCGCTGAAAACGGTCTCGACGTTCTCGGTGGTCACATCGGCGACGACCGGCATCTGGATGCGGGTGCCGCCTTCGAAGTCGATGCCCCACGTGAAGCCGCGCACGAGCATGCTCAGCAACGCGAGCAGCACGATCACCGCGGTCACGATGTACCAGCGTTTGCGCTGCCCGACGATCTCGAAGGCGCCGGTACCGGTGTAGAGCCCGGCAAGTGTTCCGCGACGCGTGGTGGGTCGTTCCGCTGTTGTCGTGTCGGTCATGGTCACGCCTCCTTCGCCGCTACCGCAGCGAGCTGGCGCTCGTGCGCCACCTGCTGAATTGCGCCCAGACCGTTCACGCTCGGCTTGGACCAGAACTTCGACCGCGAGGCCAGGTGCACGAGCGGCCAGGTCACGAGGAAGACCACCACGACGTCCAGGATCGTGGTCAGACCCAGGGTGAAGGCGAACCCTCGCACCTGTCCGACCGCGAGAACGTACAGCACCGCTGCGGCGATGAAGCTGACCGCATTGCCGGACAGGATGGTACGGCGGGCACGTGCCCAGCCTCGCGGCACTGCGGAGCGGAAGCTCCGGCCTTCGCGGATCTCGTCCTTGATGCGTTCGAAGAAGACCACGAACGAGTCTGCGGTCATGCCGATACCGATGATCAGGCCCGCGATTCCGGCGAGGTCGAGCGTGAATCCGATGTACCGGCCGAGGAGCACCATCACCGCGTAGACCGCCAGCCCGGACAGGATGAGGGACAACGCGGTGAGGATACCGAGCATCCGGTAGTAGACCAGGCAGAACAGGAACACCAGGACCAGTCCGACGGCACCCGCGATCAGACCCGCTTCGAGAGAAGCGAATCCGAGGGTGGCCGAGACGGTCTCGGCTTCCGATGCGACGAAGGACAGTGGCAACGAACCGTACTTGAGCGTGTTCGCGAGTTCGCTCGCCTGAGTGTTGGTGAAGTTGCCGGTGATCGAGGTGGCACTGCCCGCGGGCGTCGCACCCTGGATGACCGGAGCGCTGACCACCTGCGAGTCGAGGGTGAAGGCGGCCTGCTTACCGATGTTGGCGGCGGTGAACTGCGCCCACGTGTTGCTGCCCTCGGTGTCGAAGGTCAAGCTGACCTCGTAGCGGGACTGCTGAGAGTTGAATCCCGAGGACGCGTCGGCGATCTGCTGTCCGTCGATGATGCTCGGGCCGAGCAGGTAGACGGAGGTGTCGTCCGTCGAGCAGGCCACGAGCGGAAGTGCCGGATCGTCGTTGCCCGCGAGCGGGTCGGCAGCCGAACAGTCGAGCGAGAGAGCCGCCTCCTGCTGAACGGCAGGGTCGGAACTCTGACGGAGGGCCCGGGCCGCAGCGATCTGGTCGGCGGCCTCTGCCTGCGGGCTTCCGGGAACCGCGTCGGCGGCCGGGGCTTCGGCGGGAGCGTCCGTCGCGGGAGCGTCTGTCGCAGGCGCAGGTGTGTCCGCGGGCTCGCCCGGTTCGACCGGCGCGTCCGTCGGGTTCTGTGCCGGGAACGGACGGCCCTGCGGCTCCGCGCCGTCCGTGGCGGGTGCCTGACCCTCTTCTTCGGCCGGCGGAGCTTCTGCCGGAGCGTCCGTCTCCGATTCCGGGGCCGGGGCGCCGTCGGCGGGGCCGTCCTCCTCGACAGGCTGCTCGGCCGCCGAGTTGGAGCTTGCGATCGGTCCTCCGAGCACGGGACGGATATAGAGCCGCGCCGTCTGTCCGAGCGTCTTCGCCTGCGAGCTGTCGTCGCCGGGCACCGTGATCACCAGGTTGTCGCCGTCGACGACCACCTCCGAGCCCGATACACCGAGCCCGTTGACGCGGGTTTCGATGATCTGCTGAGCCTGCTTCAAGCTGTCGGCGCTCGGGCTGCTGCCGTCCGGGGTGCGCGCGGTGAGCGTCACCCGGGTGCCGCCCTGCAGATCGATGCCGAGCTTGGGAGCCGGCGACTTGTCCCCGGTGAAGAAGACCAATGCATACAGCGCTACCAGGATCACCCCGAACAGGGCGAGCGAACGCGCGGGATGCACCGATCCATTGGAAGGTGCCACGGTGTGTGTGTCTCCTCGATACGAGTGAGTGGAATCGGAGATGAGCAGCCCTCAGAGGCGCATTACGCGCGTGGGGCGGCCACGCAGCCGCATCGGCGCCGACACAATGTCTCGGTGCGCCGCAGCGTCGGCGTCAGTGCTCGGTGGGACGCCCTTCGGACGGGTCGTCCTTGCCCAGCGACACGATGCCGCCGTCGTCTGCGGAGTCGTGCGCGGGCTCGACGCGCTCACGAACGACCAGGCGCGACCATGTGGTCACGACGCCCGGTGCGATCTCGAGTTCGACCGTGTCCTCCGCGAGCGAGACCACCGTGGCGTGCAGGCCTGCCGTCGTCATGACGCGGTCGCCGATGCGCAGCGAGTCCTGCAGCTCCGCTACCTTGGCCATTTCCTTCTTCTGACGCCGTACGCCCAGGAAGGTCGGGACGAGCAAGGCGAGAATCAGGAGCGGGAATAGCAGTTCCATCGTTGAAGTCAGTCCTCGGTTGTAGCCAGTGTCGTGGCGGCAGCAGGGCCGGCTCGACGTCGGAATCGGCCTCCACGGACCGATGCAATAAACCAGTGTGCCATTACCTCGCCGCAGACCCTACGACCACGCGCACGGGGCGCTAGACCCCGGGTGGTCCCGGGCCCTCACCGGATCGATCGAGCTGCGGTTCCCGTGCGCGCACCTCGATGCCACCGGTGGCTGCCTCCGGGGGCGGAGTCAGTCCGAGCTGCAGCCAGGCCGCCTGCGTCGCGACGCGACCACGTGGCGTGCGGGCGATCATTCCGGCACGCACGAGGAACGGCTCACAGACCTCCTCGACGGTTCCCGGCTCCTCGCCGACCGCCACCGCCAATGTCGACACGCCGACCGGCCCACCACCGAAGCTGCGCACCAGAGCGCCGAGCACCGCGCGGTCGAGGCGATCGAGGCCGATCGGATCGACGTCGTACACCTCGAGCGCCGCGCGGGCGATGTCGCGTGTCACGACACCGTCTGCCCGGACTTCGGCGTAGTCGCGCACCCGGCGCAGCAGCCGGTTGGCGATGCGCGGTGTGCCGCGCGAGCGTCCGGCGATCTCGGCGCTCGCGTCGTCGTGCAGGTCGATACCCAGAATCGTCGCCGAACGCCGCAGGATGAGCTGCAACTCCGCGGGTTCGTAGAAATCCATGTGGGCGGTGAACCCGAACCGGTCGCGCAACGGACCGGTGAGAGCACCTGAGCGGGTGGTGGCACCGACGAGCGTGAACGGCGCGACCTCCAGGGGTATGGAAGTAGCTCCCGGCCCCTTCCCCACAACCACGTCCACCCGGAAATCCTCCATGGCGAGGTAGAGCATCTCCTCGGCCGGGCGCGCGATCCGGTGGATCTCGTCGATGAACAGGACGTCGCCCTCGACGAGGTTCGACAGCATCGCCGCGAGGTCGCCCGCACGCTCGAGCGCCGGACCGGACGTCAGGCGCAGCGACGCTCCCAACTCGGCGGCGATGATCATCGCCATGGACGTCTTGCCCAGCCCGGGAGGACCGGAGAGAAGGATGTGGTCGGGTGTGCCGCCGCGCATGGTCGCGCCGCGCAACACCAGCTGGAGTTGCTCGCGCACTCTGGGCTGCCCGATGAAGTCGTCGAGACTCTTCGGACGCAAGCTTGTTTCGATGTCACCGTCGGTCGCGGTGAACGCGGCCGTCACCGGAGAGTCGTGCGGATCGTCGTACGAACCGCCCTCGTCGGGCAGGTCGTCGCCGGTCACCGGGACTTACCCAGCAACGACAGCGCCGCCCGCAGCGCGGTGGACGTGTCGGCGTCCGGGGCATCGGCCAGCACCGTGTCGGTGGACTGCTCCGCCTGTTTGAGCGGGAAACCGAGACCGACGAGCGCCTCGACGACCTGCTCGCGCACCGGCGATGCGGGCACGGCCGACAGTGGAGGCGCGCCGTTGCCGCCGAACGCGGCGACCTTGTCGCGCAGTTCCACGATCATCCGTTCGGCGCCACGCTTGCCGATTCCCGGAACCCGGGTGAGGGCGGCGGTGTTGCCGTCCGACAGCGCCGCCCGCAACGCGTCCGGTTCGAGGACGGCGAGCGTCGCCATCGCGAGCCGGGGTCCGACGCCGGAGACGGTCAACAGGAGCCCGAACAGATCGCGGGCATCGGGATCGGCGAACCCGAACAGGGTCATCGAGTCCTCGCGCACGATCATCGCCGTCATGAGCCGCGCGTGCTCGCCGCGTCGCATGGTCGCCAGGGTTGCCGGGGTCGCGTTGACGCGGTAGCCCAGCCCCGCCGATTCGATGACGACGTGGTCGAGTGCGATCTCGAGGACCTCGCCGCGGACGGAGGAGATCACCGTGTTCCTGCCTTCCGGGCTGCGGCCTGCTCCCGCAACCGTGCCTCGTAACGTCGTTTCTGTTCTGCCGCAGCGGCTTCCGCCGCGGCCATGCGGGCCATCATCGGCGCCCGCCAGCAATGGCAGATCGCCAGGGCGAGAGCATCGGCGGCGTCGGCGGGTTTCGGTGCCTGCGCCAGCCCGAGGATGCGGGTGACCATCGCGGTCACCTGCTTCTTGTCTGCTCCACCGTTGCCTGTGACCGCCGACTTCACCTGGCTGGGAGTGTGGAACATGACGGGTATGCCGCGTCGCGCGGCGGACAGTGCGACCACTCCCCCGGCCTGCGCCGTTCCCATCGCGGTACGGACGTTGTTCTGCGAGAAAACTCGTTCGACCGCGACGACCTCGGGCCGGTACCGGTCGAGCCAGGTCTCTGCCGCATCGGAGATCTGCAGCAGTCGTGTCGCAAGGTCGAGATCGGTGGGCGTCCGGACGACGTCGACGGCCACGGCGGTGACCTCCCGCCCCCGGCCGGCGTCCACGATCCCGAAGCCGCATCGCGTCAGCCCCGGGTCGACACCCATCACACGCACCCGTCATACCCCTTACGCACTACGAACAATTGTTCGATAGCCTATCGGAACGGGTCCGCCGCCCGCCGGTCCGACACGCGATCGGCCGGCGGACGCCGGGGGGTCAGTCTTCGAGTTCGGCGAGGACCTCGTCGGAGACATCGACGTTGGTGTACACGTTCTGCACGTCGTCGCAGTCTTCCAGCGCGTCGACGAGCTTGAAGACCTTGCGCGCGCCTTCCGCATCGACGGGGACCTCGACGGACGCCCGGAAATCGGGATCGGCCGAGTCGTAGTCGATACCCGCGTCCACCAGCGCGGTGCGTACCGCGATGAGATCGCCGGCTTCGGAGACCACCTCGAACTGGTCGCCCAGGTCGTTGATCTCCTCGGCGCCTGCTTCGAGCACGACCTCGAGGATCTCGTCCTCCGAGCGCTCGCCCTTGTCGAGCACGACGACGCCCTTGCGGGTGAACAGGTAGGCCACCGAACCGGGATCGGCCATGTTCCCGCCGTTGCGGGTCATGGCGGTGCGGACCTCGCCCGCTGCACGGTTGCGGTTGTCGGTCAGACACTCGATGAGCACCGCGACACCGTTGGGGCCGTAGCCCTCGTACATGATGGTCTGCCAGTCGGCGCCACCGGCTTCTTCGCCGCCGCCGCGCTTACGGGCCCGCTCGATGTTGTCGTTCGGGACCGAGCTCTTCTTCGCCTTCTGGATGGCGTCGAACAGCGTCGGGTTTCCGGCGGGGTCACCACCACCCGTCCGGGCTGCCACCTCGATGTTCTTGATGAGTTTCGCGAACATCTTCCCGCGCTTGGCGTCGATGACCGCCTTCTTGTGCTTGGTGGTGGCCCATTTGGAGTGGCCGCTCATTCGCTTGGAGCCCCTTCCGGCGAGGTACGTCGGATCACTACCGACTGTTCGGAGAGCCGATTCTACCTGCCGGATCACGCGTGTACGCGCACCGCATCGACGAAGAGCCGGTGCACTCGCAGATCACCGCCCACCTCGGGGTGGAACGAGGTCGCGAACACCGCGCCCTGCCTCACCGCGACGACGCGGCCCACAGCAGGTCCGGTGGGCACGGTGGCGAGGACTTCGACGTCCGGTCCTGTCCTCTCGACCCACGGGGCCCGGATGAACACCGCCCGGACCGGACCACCCTCGACGCCCCTCACATCGAGGTCCTCCTCGAACGAATCGACCTGCCGCCCGAACGCATTGCGGCGCACGGTGATGTCGAGCGCGTCGAGGTGCTCGGCGTCCGGTCGCGTGTCGAGAACCTCGGAGGCGAGCAGGATCATCCCGGCACACGAACCGTATGCGGGCATCCCCTCCCCGAGCCGGGATCGCACCGGGTCGAGCAGATCGAACACGCGCAGCAACCGGCTCATCGTGGTGGACTCCCCGCCCGGGATCACTATCCCGTCGACAGCGTCGAGTTCACCGGCGCGGCGAAGCGCGATCGTGCGGGCACCGGCGGCCTCGAGTGCTGCGCGATGCTCCCGCACGTCGCCTTGCAGTGCGAGCACCCCGATGGTCGGCGTCGTGGTCATGTATTCGTACCTTCTCCCGGGGGAAGCCACCTACGGCCGCGGCGTGCGGCTGAGGCCCTCCTGCACGACGGCAGCGACGAATTGTCCACGGCTGTCGAAGATTCTGCCCTGGGTCAGTGCGCGCCCGAATCCCGCGGCCGGAGAGGTCTGATCGTAGAGCAGCCAGTCGTCGGCGCGGAACGGGCGCATGAACCACATGGCGTGGTCGAGCGAGGCGCCCTGGATGTCCTCGTCGCGGTGGATGACCATCGACGAGCCCAGCAGCGTCATATCGCTCATGTAGGCGAGCGTGCACACGTGGAGAACCGGGTCGTCCGGCAGCGGCAGGCGCGACCGGAACCACAACTGCTGCTGGGAGGCCGAGCCGTCGCGTCGCACGATGCGATCCTGCGGTACGAACCGGAACTCCCATTCCGACCACTCCCGGTTCACCCACCGGTATTCGGGGTCGGGTGAGTCCATGGCGTCGGTCAGCTCGTCAGGCATCGGCACCGCGGGCATCACGTCCTGATGCTCGATGCCGTGGTCCTCGATGTGGAACGACGCCGACATCGTGAAGATCGCCTTGCCGTCCTGTACGGCCGTGACCCGCCGGGTGGCGAACGAGCGTCCGTCCCGCATCCGTTCGACCTGGTACACGATGCTTTTGTCCGGATTCCCCGGACGCAGGAAGTAGCCGTGCAGCGAGTGCACACCGAAGTCCGGATCGACGGTGCGCACCGCGGACACGAGGGACTGCCCGGCCACCTGACCGCCGAATGTCCGCTGCAGCAACGTCTCGGTCGCGATACCTCGGAAGATGTCGTTCTCGATCCGTTCCAGCGCCAGGATGTCTTCGATCTTCGCCATAGGGGCCCCTTCTCTGCTCCGTACCCGTTGAAGGCTAGCGGCAGGCCGGAACGGACACGCAGTTGCTCCTCCGCAGGTCGACGAGCACGCAGTCTCCGCAAGGGCCCGATTTGTGGCACTCTCTCACGCAAGGGAGGGTGGACATGGGGAACCACGTGCGGACACCGAGCAGGAACCACGTCACCGTAACCGGACGCCGAGGCGCCCCGGTGATCGTGCTGGCACACGGTTTCGGCTGTGATCAGAGTCTGTGGCGTCTCGTGGTTCCCACCCTGGAACAGGACTTCACCGTGGTGCGGTTCGACCATGTCGGAGCCGGCCGCTCGGACCTGTCCGCATGGAGCGCGTCGCGGTACTCGACTCTCGACAGCTACGCCGAGGACGTGCTCGAGGTGTGCCGCGATCTGGGGCTGGGACCCGTTGTCTTCGTAGGTCATTCGGTGAGCGCGATGATGGGGGTTCTCGCCGCGGCACAGGACCCCGACGCGTTCAGCGGCCTGGTTCTCCTCGTGCCGTCGCCGTGCTTCATCGACGACCCGGCCACCGGATACCGGGGCGGGTTCAGCGCCGAGGACATCGACGAGCTTCTCGAGGCACTGGAAGCGAACTATCTGGGCTGGTCGGGTGCGATGGCGCCGGTCATCATGGGGAACCCGGAGCGTCCGGTACTCGGCGACGAACTGACCGATCTGTTCTGCCGCACCGACCCCGACATCGCCCGTGTCTTCGCGCGCGTGACCTTCCTGTCGGACAACCGCGACGATCTTGCGGCGGTTTCGGTGCCCACGCTCGTCGCGCAATGCTCGCGCGACGCGATCGCACCGCCGGAAGTGGGCGCTTTCGTCCATGCGGCCATCCCCGGCAGCGATCTCGTGACGCTGGATGCGACAGGCCACTGCCCACAGCTCAGTGCGCCGGACGAAACGGCCGCCGCCATCGCCGAGTTCGTGTCACGGATCGGATGACGACCCCGCCCCATCCCGAGGACCGGCCCGCGCGACGCGACCTGCCGGGCGCGCACCCGGACGACGAACCGGGGAGCGCAGCCCTCGGGCAAAGCCTCCAGGAAAGCGCGGAAAGCCTGTACGAGAATGCTCCCTGCGGCTACATGACGACCCTCCCCGACGGACGCATCGTGAAGATCAACACGACGCTCCTGGCGTGGCTCGGCTATCCGCGCGAGGACCTCGTGGGCCGGCGATACTTCTCCGATCTGCTGTCCGTGGGTGGACGCATCTACCACGAGACCCATTTCGCGCCACTTCTCCTGCTTCACGGCGAAATCGGCGGAATCGCATTGGAATTGACGGCGGCGAACGGGTCGCGGCTTCCGGTTCTGGTGACCTCGAACCTCGAGAGGGACGCAGCGGGACGGCCCGTCCTCGTCCGGACCACGCTGTTCGACGCGAGGGAACGACGCGCCTACGAGATCGAACTGCTCCGTGCGCGGCGCGAGGCCGAGAAGGAACGCGAACGACTTCAGCGCATCACCGCGGTCCTGCAGACCACCCTCCTGCCGCCGGCCCTGCCCCAGGTACCCGGACTCGACGTCGCCGCCCACTATCACATCGCGTCCCCGGACGAGGTCGGCGGAGATTTCTACGATCTGTTCCCGCTCGGCACCGATTCGTGGGGTCTGTATCTCGGTGACGTGTGCGGTAAGGGTGCCCGCGCGGCGGTGGCGACGTCGATGGTCCGGTACACGCTGCGCGCCGCGGCGGTGCACGAGTCCGACCCGGTCGCGGTACTCGGCGTACTCAACACCGCGTTCCTCGAAGAACGGGCGCGTGAATCCCGCGACGGTGAGCCCCGGGCGCCGTTCTGCACGATCGTGTTCGGCACCATCACCCCCGGCACCCGCGCGGGGAGCTTCGTGATCTCCCTTGCCACCGGCGGCCACCCACCGGCCGTGCTGATGCGAGCGGACGGCACGGCCGACTATCTGCCCATGGTGGGAGGGCACCCGGTCGGGCTGCTCGCCGATCCGCGTTTCGTCACCGCGCAGGTCCGGCTCGATCCCGGCGACACGCTGCTCCTCTACACCGACGGGGTGACCGAGGCGCGTATCGCGGACACCGTTCAGGACCGGTACGGCGAGGAGTCGCTGATCGATTTCGCCAGGGCAACGACGCCCGCGACCGCTACGGACGCCGTCGCCGCGGTGCGGCAACTGCTCGGGGCTCTCGGGTCCGGCGTCCAGGACGACGTCGCGGTCACCGCGATCCACGCACCTCGACGGCTGCCGTCGACCGGCTGACAATGTGGGCCGGTTCGACCGGTTCCGCTGCCAACATGCTCGCCGAGCGAGCAGAATGCACCCATGGCCGACACGGGGCACCATCGCCGGGAAGACCCTCAGCGCACGCCGCTCTACGGCGTGCTGATGATCATCGCGGCACTTGCGGCCGCGATCGCGGTGAGTTTCTACGGGCCGGTGTGGCTCCGGATCGTCGTCTACATTCTCGCTGTCGTCGTCATCGCCATAGGGTTCGTGTTCACCCTGCGCGATTACTCCGGATAGTCCGACCGCACGCCGCGCACCCGGAAACCACCGGGTGCGCCCCTCTGTGTCGTCACAGATCGACCACGCTCACCAGCCGCGCTCTGCCAGGCGGTGGGGTTCCGGGATCTCGTCGACGTTGATTCCGACCATGGCCTCACCGAGGCCCCGGGACACCTTCGCCAGGACATCGGGGTCGTCGTGGAACGTGGTGGCCTTGACGATCGCGGCCGCACGCTGCGCCGGATTTCCGGACTTGAAGATGCCGGAACCGACGAAGACACCTTCGGCCCCGAGTTGCATCATCATGGCCGCATCGGCGGGGGTCGCGATGCCACCGGCGGTGAACAAGGTGACCGGCAGCTTGCCGGCCTTCGCAACCTCCACGACGAGGTCGTAGGGTGCCTGAAGTTCTTTTGCCGCTACGAAGAGTTCGTCTTCGGGAAGCGAACCCAGTCGCCGGATGTCCTGGCGGATCCGTCGCATGTGGGTGGTCGCGTTGGACACGTCACCGGTGCCGGCCTCGCCCTTCGACCGGATCATGGCAGCGCCCTCGTTGATCCGTCGCAGCGCCTCACCGAGGTTGGTGGCCCCACACACGAACGGCACGGTGAACGCGAACTTGTCGATGTGGTGCTCGTAGTCGGCCGGGGTGAGCACCTCGGACTCGTCGATGTAGTCGACGCCGAGGGACTGCAGGATCTGCGCCTCCACGAAATGACCGATCCGCGCCTTCGCCATCACCGGGATGGAGACGGCGTCGATGATGCCGTCGATCATGTCGGGGTCGCTCATGCGGGAGACACCCCCCTGCGCCCGGATGTCGGCAGGCACCCGCTCGAGAGCCATGACTGCGACGGCGCCGGCGTCCTCGGCGATCTTGGCCTGATCGGGTGTGACCACGTCCATGATCACCCCGCCCTTGAGCATCTCGGCCATGCCGCGCTTGACGCGGGCGGTGCCGGTGACGGACGTGGATTGTGGGGTGCTCACAGCGGGACTCCTGGAAGAGGTCGACACGGAAAACGCCGCAGCACGAACCGGCCTGCGCGATACGGCGAGTCTATGGACGCGCACCGGCACCGCCCATAGCCAGTCACGGTGGGCTGGCCTTGCCGTGTCTGCCTGCCGCGTCAGCGAATTGCGCGGACCTCGGGTTCGCGATGCCGGGCCGCGACCGCACGTGCCTCGTCGAGCAACTGCGGCAGATCCTGCGGATAGACGGACTCCCCCGCCCCGACCAGCTCCCGGACCCCGGCCGGATCGAACCAGCGGTGCTCGAGGCTCATCCGGCGTTCGAGGTCGGTGAATCCGTCCGCTCCGGGTTCGAACGCGGGTACCTGCACGGCGAAGAACAGTTCCTCGGAGTGCAGTACCTCACCGTTGAACGGGAAGACCGCCACGCGCCGCCACATGGGCCCGAACACCTGATCCGGATCGACGTGAAGTCCCGTTTCCTCGGCGATCTCCCGGATCGCCGCATCCAGCAGGCTCTCCCCCGGTTCGACGGCGCCACCCACCGTGAACCAGAAATGGGCCTCGGGGGTCGTGGGGTCGTGCCCGCGCAGGAGCAGCACCCGCCCTTCGTCGTCGAGCAGCACCACGCGCGCCGACGTGCGCGCGCGGTCGGGTACCGGCGCAGGCGAACTCGGGGTTGGGGAACTCGGGGTGGACGGACTCGGTGTCGGACGCACTGCCACAGCCTGAGCGGACACCGGGACGGATGTCCCCGCCCGCTCGGCGATTTCGAAGTAGGTCGGCAGAGGGGCGGTGCCGCCGAGATGCAGCCACTGCACGGTGCGCCGGGTTCGCAGCGCCAGCGTGTCGCGCACCGCGTCGTTGTGGAAACGACGAGCGATGAGCACGCGCGCTTCGGCGTCGGCGAGTTCGGCCACCAGCGGCGAACGCAGCCGATCGGTGTCGATCTTGGCGAGCGCCGCGGACAACTCGTTCTCCGCGGCTTCGCGGTGGCCTCGGTCGGCGCGTTCGGCGACGTCGGCGAGATGTGCCAGGCTCCGGCCCTCCGACGCGGAGATGGACGCGGCGATGCTTCTCGCGACCACGGCACGTCGTGCGAGTGCGGCGTCGAGCGCAAGCCACGACAGATCCGAGCGCACATGGAGCCGGTCGAGTCGGTTCGCGACGGAGTACGCCCAGAACCCCACGGTCACAACAAGTGCCGCGACGAGCGCGAGGACAAGGATTGTCAGTGCACTGAGTGTCACGAGCGCACCTCGCGAACGCGACCGGCGCCGACGGTGACCGTCTCGTACACCCGGAGGATCTGCTCGGCGACGACCGGCCAGTCGTAGCAGCCGACGATCTCCGTGCCCGCCTCCACCAGCGCATCACGGCGCGTGTCGTCGTCGAGCACTTCGAGGATCCCCAGGGCGAGTGCGTGCGAGTCGCCCACGGGGACGAGGACACCGGCACGGCCGTCGCGCAGAACACGACGGAACGCGTCGAGTTCGGACGCCACCACGGCGGTCCCCGCAGCGAGCGCCTCCACGAGGACGATGCCGAAACTCTCACCACCGAGGTTCGGAGCGCAGTACACGTCCGCCCCTCGCATCGCGGCGGCCTTCATATCGTCGTCGACCTGCCCGAGCAGTCGCAGGTGGCCGGCGTGTGGTCCCGCATCCTTGCGAAGTTTGTCCTCGTCACCGCGACCGACGACCAGGATTTCGATGTCGGGATAGCGCGCGACGATCGTGGGCAACGCTCCGAGCAGGACTTCCATGCCCTTGCGGGGTTCGTCGTACCTTCCGAGGAACAGCACCGTGCGACCCGCCCGCGGGTAACCCGGTAGCGGCGGGGTGTGCTGGAAGAACGGGACGTCGACGCCGTTGGGAATCTCCACCGCGTCCGCGCCGAGGGAGTTGACCTGCCACCGGCGAGCGAGTTCGGACACGGCGATGCGGCCGGTGATCTTCTCCAGGTACGGCTGCAGGACACCGTGGAACGTGCTCAGCACCAGCGACTTGGTGGTGGAGGTGTGGAACGTGGCGACGATGGGACCTTCCGCGATCTTGAGCGCCAGCATCGACAGGCTCGGTGCGTTGGGCTCGTGGATGTGCAGGACGTCGAAGTCGTTGTCGTTGATCCAGCGCCGCACCCGCGTGTAGGAGACGGGTCCGAAGCTGAGCCGTGCCACCGACCCGTTGTACGGAATTCCCACTGCGCGGCCGGCGGAGGTCACGAAGTCGGGCAGCACGGTGTCCTCCGAGGCCGGCGCGAGGACGCTCACGTCGTGGCCCCGCGCGATGAGCACCTCGGCAAGGTCCGCGACGTGCGCCTGGACTCCGCCGGGCACGTCGAACGAATACGGGCAGACCATTCCGATCTTCACTTACGCCTCCATTCGGGCGCGGCGAGCCTCGGACAAGTCGTCGAGCCACAACGGCTGCAGCATGTGCCAGTCTGCCGGGTGAGCGGCGATGTCGGCGGCGAACCGGTCGGCGAGAGCCTGCGTCGCCGTCTCGACGCCTCCGGTCACGTCGATCTCGGGATGCACGCGAAATCCCCACCCGTCCTCGGTGAACCAGCAATGGACCGGGAGCAGCGCCGCCCCCGTCTCGAGGGCAAGCTTCGCAGGTCCGGCGGGCATACGTGTGGGCTCGCCGAAGAAGGTGACCGGGACGCCCTTTCGGGCGAGGTCACGCTCGCCGAGCAGGCAGACCACCTTGTTCTCCCGCAACCTTTCGGCGAGTTCGACGAACGGCGGGGTCTCCCCACCGGTGAGAGGAAAGATTTCGAATCCCAGCCCTTCGCGGTATTCGACGAATCGCTTGTACAGCGCTTCCGGACGCAACCGCTCGGCGACCGTCGCCAAGCCTCCCGTGTGCCGCACACACCACACCCCGGCGAGATCCCAGTTACCGCTGTGCGGCAGAGCCAGGATCGCACCGCGTCCCGCCGCGAGTGCCGCGTCGAGATGTTCGCGCCCTTCGATGGCGTCGTCGATCGACACCGCCGTCTCGTCCAGATCCATGGACGGCAACCGGAACGCTTCACGCCAGTAGCGGGCATAGGACCGCAACGATGCCCGGACGAGTTCGTCGGGAACCTGGTCCGGCGCCGTGCCCAGCACCCGGGCCAGATTGCGACGCAACTGCTGCGGTCCCCCGCCCCGGCGCGCGGCGTAGTCCGCACCGGTGTCGAACAGACGACGGGCGAGTCCTTCGGGAAGCGCACGCACCACGCGCCATCCCGCCGCGTACCCGAGGTCCGCGGCGCGATCGGCGGGCCTCACCGGTCGCCCTCGTTCTCGTCGTTCGTGTCCGCGGGGGTACCCGTGGCGATCGGGAGCAACTCCCGCGCGCTGGGCGAGTTCCGCACGGCGAGAACCCGCTGGAACACCGTGATCACCGAACCGGCGGCAAGCAGCCACATGGCGATGTGGATTGCCCAGTCGAGACCGAGACCGGTGAAGCCGGCGCCGACGAGGACGATGACCAGGCGGTCGGGACGTTCGATCAGGCCGCCGTCCGCCGAGAGCCCGCTGGCCTCGGCCCTGGCCTTGGCGTAGGAGATGACCTGCGAGCACACCAGGCAGATCAGGGTCGCGACGAGGAGCGGGCGGCTGTCCTCGTGGTACACCGCCCACCACGCCAGACCGGCGAAGATCGCACCGTCGGCAACCCGGTCACAGGTCGCGTCGAGGACCGCGCCGAACCGGGTGCCGCCGCCGCGCGCTCGCGCCATCGCCCCGTCGAGCATGTCGAACATGACGAATATCCAGATCGCCAGTGCTCCCCAGAACAACTCGCCGATGGGGAACAGCGTCACGGCGGCAACGATCGTCGCGACGGTGCCGATGACGGTCACGGCGTCCGGCGTCAGTCCGGTTCGGATCAACGCCTTGCCGAGCGGCGCGGTGGCCTTCGACACCGACGCGCGCCCGAAGAAGCTCAGCATTGTTCGACCCCCGTTTTCCGATTCGACCGTTGTGCCCGGGACACGATCCTGCCACGGCCGGGAAGCCCACGGTCGACGCTACCGCCGACGGGTGCAGGAACCTGCACTTGACGTGAGTTTCTCACTCGTCCCAGGCCGACGCCAGAAGTGCCCGGGTGTCGCGCAGCAGTTGCACCATCACCTTGGAGCCTCCGAGGACCGTGATGAAGTTGGCATCTCCGCCCCAGCGGGGCACCACGTGCAGGTGCAGGTGCTCGGACAGTGAGCCTCCCGCGGCCGCGCCGAGGTTGAGACCGACGTTGAAGCCGTGCGGCCGCGACACCTTCTTGATCACCTGGAGGGCGCGCTGGGCGAACGCCATGAGTTCGGCGCTCTCCTCGGCGGTGAGGTCCTCGAGATTCGCAACCCGCCGGTACGGCACGACCATGAGGTGGCCGGGGTTGTACGGATAGAGGTTGAGCACCGCATACACGAATTCACCGCGGGCGACGACGAGGCCCTCTTCGTCCGGCATCTTGGGGATGTCGGTGAACGGCTCGTACGGTTCGCTGCGCGCACCGGGCGACTCGGTGATGTACGACATGCGGTGCGGAGACCACAGTCGCTGCAGGTGGTCGCGGTCGCCTACGCCCCGGTCGACGAGCCCGTCGGCCGTGTCGGCCGGTTCCGGGGTTCGGCGGGGGTCACCTGCCGGTGCAGCGGCAGGGTCGGTGTACGCACCCGACTCGTCGACGGGGCCGCCGGTCACGGCTGCCCGCCCGCCCCGGCCGGCTGTACCAGTTCGGCGGTGGGCGATGCGTTCTCGCGGCGGCGCACCCAGTCGACGACGATCCGCACTGCTTCGTCGACGGGCACCCCGTTGATCTGCGTGCCGTCGCGGAACCGGAAGCTCACCGCGCCGGCCGCGACGTCGCGTTCGCCGGCGAGCAGCATGAACGGCACCTTCTGGGTGGTGTGGGTGCGGATCTTCTTCTGCATCCGGTCGTCCGAGATGTCGACCTCGGCACGGATGCCCTCGGCCTTCAGAGCGGCGACGACGTCGAAGAGGTGGTCCTCGAAGTCGGCGGCGACGGGGATACCGACGACCTGTACCGGGGAGAGCCACGCCGGGAACGCCCCGGCGTAGTGCTCGGTGAGCACACCGAAGAACCGCTCGATCGAGCCGAACAGCGCGCGGTGGATCATCACGGGACGGTGCTTGGCGCCGTCCGATCCGGTGTACTCCAGTTCGAACCGCTCCGGCAGGTTGAAGTCGAGCTGAATGGTGGACATCTGCCAGTTGCGTCCGAGCGCATCGGTGACCTGCACCGAGATCTTCGGGCCGTAGAACGCAGCGCCACCGGGATCGGGGACGAGGTGCAGACCCGAGGCTTCGGCGACCTCGCGCAGCGTGTCGGTGGCGGTCTCCCACAGTTCGTCGCTGCCGACGAACTTCTTCGGGTTCTTGGTCGACAACTCGAGGTAGTAGTCGTCGAGTCCGTAGTCCCGAAGCAGCTCCAGGATGAAGTTCAGCACCGAGGTGAGCTCGTCGCGCATCTGCTCGGGCGTGCAGAAGATGTGCGCGTCGTCCTGCGTCATTCCGCGCACGCGGGTCAGTCCGTGGATGACGCCCGACTTCTCGTACCGGTACACGGAGCCGAACTCGAACATCCGCAGCGGAAGCTCACGGTACGACCGGCCGCGGGAACGGAAGATCAGGTCGTGCATGGGGCAGTTCATCGGCTTGAGGTAGTAGTCCTGGCCGGGCTTGCGGACCGTGCCGTCGTCGTTGAGTTCCTCGTCGATGTGCATGGCCGGGAACATGCCGTCGCGATACCAGTCGAGGTGGCCGGAGATCTCGTAGAGATGTCCCTTGGTGATGTGCGGCGTGTTGACGAAGTCGTACCCGGCGGCGACGTGCCGCTCGCGGGAGTAGTTCTCCATCTCCTGCCGGATGATGCCGCCCTTGGGGTGGAAAACGGGCAGACCCGAGCCGAGTTCGTCCGGGAACGAGAACAGGTCGAGTTCGGCACCGAGCTTGCGGTGGTCGCGGCGTTCGGCCTCGGCGAGCAGTTCGAGGTGGCGGTCGAGGGCTTCCGTGGATTCCCACGCGGTGCCGTAGATGCGCTGCAGATCGGCGTTGTCCTGGTCACCGCGCCAGTACGCGGCAGAGCTGCGCGTGAGCTTGAATGCCGGAATGTATTTGGTGGTCGGCAGGTGCGGACCGCGGCAGAGGTCCTTCCAGACGAGTTCACCGGTACGCGGGTTGAGGTTGTCGTAGATGGTCAGCTCGTTACCGCCGACCTCCATGATCTCGGGATCGTCGATACCGGACTTGTCGTCGATGAGCTCGAGCTTGAACGGCTCGTCCGCGAGTTCCGCACGCGCGTCGGCGATATCCGCGACGACCCGGCGCGAGAAGCGCTGCGCGTCCTTGACGATCTTCTTCATGCGCTTCTCGAGCTTGGCGAGATCTTCGGGCGTGAAGGGCCGGTCGACCTTGAAGTCGTAGTAGAAGCCGTCCTTGATCGGCGGGCCGATGCCGAGCTTCGCCTCGGGGAACTCCTGCTGCACTGCCTGTGCGAGCACGTGAGCTGCGGAGTGCCGGATGACGCTGCGTCCGTCCTCGGTGTCGGCACCGACGGCCTCGACCTCGACATCCTGATCCGGCACCCATGCGAGGTCTCGTAGCGCACCGTCGGCGTCCCGGACGACGACGATCGTGTCCGGTCCTTTGAGCGGCAGTCCCGCCTCACGTACGGCCGCGCCCGCACTGGTTCCAGCCGGCACCCGGACGAGCGTGGCTGATTTCGCGGATGCGGGCGTGGTCACTGTGGTGAACTCCTCGGCTCGATGCCTGATAAAAGGGCGTCGCCTGCGCGTAGACGTGCGCGATGGCAACCCCTACATGCTATCGACATTCACTCTGCCGACGAACACAGGGCGTCACCGGCCGCGGACGCCCCGAGCGGCGAACGTCAGATCCCGTGCAGGCCGACGAGTACGCGTTCGAGCAGATCGACACCCGGGCCCACCTGATCGACCGTGCGATGCACCGTGAGTTCTCCTGTGGCGGCGAGATCGCCCACCAGAACTCGGGCGACCCCCAAGGGAATGCCCGCCAGCGCCGCGACCTCCATGATCGAGCGTGGCTGCACGCACAGGGCCAGCACGGTCCGGTGTTCCTCGAGCGCGAATCCCCGTTCGATTCCCTGCGCGGAGGGCACCGCGGACACGAGTGCTTCGAGCGGTAGCTCTACCTCCGCACGGGTGCGCCCCCCGATTCGCACGAACGGCCGCACGAACGACGACGTCTCTGGCTGGTCCATGTCCTCGTTTCCCACATCGATCTCGGATCCCCTGTCGGTGCCGGACATCGCTGCCCGCCTTTCAGGGGTACCGCCCACCACCCGGGTTTGCCCGGAAACACTGCCTTGATCCACTTCGCCCGACGGCCGGCCGCGCTGCGCAAGCTCTGCACCCGCGCTGTTTCGGCGCTGCCGGGATCTTGCCGAACCGAACCTGGCGCCGGTTGCCCCGACAACCGGCCACTCGCTGTCCGCAACACTCATCTAGGGCGCACCCCCTCCTGGGACGAGGTCAATCCTGCCATCAATCGCTCGCGCGGACACCGATGGCCACGAAAGTGGGACGCTGCCGACCCGGGCACCCTCCAGCACCATCGGTCGCACAGTGCCCAACTGTTACATGACACAACCGAAAAATGGGCACCCTCCGGTGGGTGCCCTTCATCACTCTTCCCGGGAGACAGCCCTGAGGGCGATCCCCATGCGCGCCGGCGTCTGCAACGCCGCGTCACCGCGTCCTCCCCGGACCTGCGGGAAACCCATCAACCCCCCGTGTCGCCTGGTTACGGTGTCGGGAGGGCGAGGCCCGATTCCGGCGTGCGCCCGTTCGCGCCCTGCCGTCAGCAACCCCGCACGCGGCGTCCTGCACGACTCACACACCGGCAGCGTCCGGCAAGGAGGACAGACCATGCGAGCGTTCGTATTCGACAGGTACAAGCAACCCCTCCACGAAGCGGACGTCCCCGAACCCGCCGTGGGCACTCGGGACGTCCTGGTCAGCGTGAGTGCGGCGGGCGTGAACCAGCTGGACGACAAGATCCGCGACGGCGAGTTCAAGCCGATCCTGCACTACAAGCCCCCGCTCACGCTCGGCCACGATGTGGCCGGGACGGTGGTCAGCGTGGGCGCACACGTGCGGGGGTTCGAAGCCGGGGACAAGGTTTACTCACGCCCGCGCGACTACCGCATCGGCACGTTCGCCGAGCGCATCGCGATCGATCAGGCTGATCTCGCCGTCGCTCCCGCATCGATCGGTCCCGTGGAGGCGGCGTCGCTGCCCTTGGTGGCATTGACGGCGTGGCAAGCGCTCGTGGAGAAGGGACGAGTGACGGGCGGGCAGAAAGTCCTCGTCCACGCCGGTGCCGGCGGCGTCGGGAGTATCGCGATCCAGCTCGCCAAGCACCTCGGGGCGCAGGTGGCGACCACGGTATCCGGTCGGAATGCGGACTTCGTTCGCGAACTCGGTGCGGACGTGGTCATCGACTACCACACCCAGGACTTCGGCAAAGAGCTCTCCGGGTACGACTTCGTCCTGGACTCCCTCGGCGGCGAACACCTGCTCGAGTCCCTCCGGGTGCTCAGGCCCGGCGGGAAGGCCGTGGGAATCTACGGAGTCCCCGATCCGGCCTTCGCGAAAGAGATCGGCGCGAACCCCATCGTGCGCCTGGTCATCGCCGCTCGCAGCCGCACGACCCGCTCCCTTGCCAGGAAGCTCGGCGTGACCTACGAGTTCTTGTTCATGCACGCGTCCGGGGAGCAACTGCGTCTCATTGCCGATCTCGTCGACGCCGGTTCCATCCGCCCCGTCGTCGGCGCCACCTTCGCGTTCGACCAGACGCCCGAAGCCCTCGCGTCTCTCGGCAAGAGCAGCATTCGAGGGAAGTCGGTCATCACGGTGCCCTGACCTGGCGAGCCGACGATGCGAAGGACTCGTCCGCACCGGCTGGCGAGGGGGAATCAGAAGATCCTGCACGCGGATATACCGGCCTATGAGGATGCGGCGAGGAGTAATGAGGATCGTCGCTGACACGGGGTGCCCATGCGACATTGGGTGGTCCCGGCTGGGATCGAACCAGCGACCTTCCCGGTGTGAACGGGACGCTCTTCCACTGAGCCACGGGACCGGGCCGCATCGCTGCGGCTCGAACGGAAAGGAACATTAACACTCTCTCGCTCCGAACACGAATCCGCAGGTCACCGCGGTTCGACCACACTCGGGACGCTACTCCGCACGCACAAACACCGCACTGCAAAGACCGAACACCGCGCTGCAAGAAGAGGGACTTCGCGTCCGATGTCGTGAATGGACGCGAAGGGGCTCGCGGGGCCCTGGACCGCACTGCCGGTAGAGGACGCGCGATGCCGCGCAGGGGACGTGTAGGGGAAAGGCCTGTACGGGTCGGATCGCGGCAGGCCGGAGCGGGCCCGGCAGCGACGGCCCCGCCACACTCCCTTCCCCTCCTCCCGTCGGCTGTTTCCCACCGGGTTCCTCACAGAGCCTGCACCCCACCACGCAACCGGCCCGGACGATGGTCGTCGACCACCACGACCGATTCGGCATGCCGGCACAGACACCACAGGGAACCCTGCAGCCCCTCGAACCGCATTTCGCGCCACGACCTGCTGATTTGTGTGTTTCGACGGTGGTCGGCTAGTGTTCTGAACCGCACCACGGAGAGCAAAACGCCGAACGGTGCGAATGCGGATGTAGCGCAGCTGGTAGCGCATCACCTTGCCAAGGTGAGGGTCGCGGGTTCGAATCCCGTCATCCGCTCGAGAGGTTGGACTCGACCTTTTAATGGTGGAGTGGCCGAGTGGTGAGGCAACGGCCTGCAAAGCCGTGCACACGGGTTCGATTCCCGTCTCCACCTC
>NZ_JBNCLW010000001.1:388241-434404 GCF_049844875.1 Rhodococcus sp. DT1 | reverse complement strand
GCGCGATTAGCTCAGCGGGAGAGCGCTTCCCTGACACGGAAGAGGTCACTGGTTCAATCCCAGTATCGCGCACCAGGTTCGACCAGCACGTGGGTCGAATCGATGTAGAGTCAACGTGCATGCGGATGTAGCGCAGCTGGTAGCGCATCACCTTGCCAAGGTGAGGGTCGCGGGTTCGAATCCCGTCATCCGCTCCAAATCTGGACCCCACAATCCCGCGCGATTAGCTCAGCGGGAGAGCGCTTCCCTGACACGGAAGAGGTCACTGGTTCAATCCCAGTATCGCGCACCAGGAACGACGAAGGCCCCCTTCCTCAGGAAGGGGGCCTTCGTCGTATCCGTCCGGTGGACGCGGCCCTCGATCAGGAACGCGACCGGCGTCGCACCCGAGTCGAGGGCCCGCGGACTACCGGCCCGCCGCCGCCGTGTGGGTCCGGTTGATTCCGGCGATCATCGCGCGAAGAGTCGATTCCACGCCGCTCTCCCCCATGCCCATCACCCACGTGCGACGTGCGCCGGACCCGCAGAGCAGGAACGTCACGTGCAGGTCGCCGAGATCGTGCCGGTGGAACGAGTGGATCTCGATGCCGAAACCGAGGTCGTAGAGCATCGCCGTCATCCCCGCGACGGGACCACACGCGAGCGCGGACGCGGAGTGGATCGTATCGCCCACCGCGATCGTCGCTTCGAACGCCGATCGGCCCGCCGGCAACGTGGTGGCCGACCAGTCACCCAATCGAAGGGGACCGCGCTCGGAGGTGTACACCGCGAGGAACTCCGGCCACGACATTCCGGCGGCTTCGGCACGCAGCGGGAGCGGAAGCGGGCGGCCGTACCGCGCAGCGAAAGGATCGAGGGGCGTAGCACTGCCGGGCGCGCACGCCGGTGCGGCACGCAGAGCGGTTCGACGAGAATCCGACGGACGCGCAAAGGCAGCATCGAAATCGGAGGAGATGAAAGAAGTGAAGGCGTTCATTTCGGGAGGTCTTCCGCGAGAAGGAAGGACCGACGCACAGCTCAACGACCCGCAGCGAGGGGTCGGTCCGAATCAGACCCCGCTACGGCGGTGAACTACGAGTACGCGCTTCATAGGTGCCGACCTTAAAGGGTTTGTGAACGTTCCGCAACAATGAGTTGTGCACGATGTGACGGAAACGTGACCGCAGCAGGTGGAACTCCCCGAAAACACTCGGGTAGCGTGGAACGTGCCATCCCCCCCGATGGTATTGGACCCCAGCCATGACCCCCCATCCAAGGCTGGGGTTCAGCCATTTCCGGGCCCGGAACTTCCCGCCCCGACCACTCGGTGCTTCACTGGATCCATGCCCACGTCGTCGTCACTCGAAGAGTCCGTCTCCGTCGGTCCGGCAGGCATCTGGGATGCCGAGACCATCGCCGGAGTCGCCGCCACCACGTTTCCGCTCGCGTGCCCTCCAGGGGCCGGGTCCGAGGACATCGCGGCGTTCGTCGAGGAAACCCTCAGCGCAGAGAACTTCAGCGAGTACCTGACCGACCCTCGCCGCATCGTGCTGAAAGCCTGCGTCGACGACGAGATCGTCGGCTATCTGATGGCCGTAGATCCGGCGAGTGAGACCACGGTGGACCCCGCGAGTGAGAACTCGGTGGACCCCGCGAGTCAGAACTCGGTGGACCCCGCGAGTGAGAACTCGGCCGCGTACGCCGTACCCGACGTGGTCACCGCACGACCCGCCATCGAGATCAGCAAGCTGTACGTACTTCCGGGACATCACGGCGCCGGAGTATCCGCCGCGCTGATGGACGCGATCGTCGAGCGCGCCGCCGAGCGCAGGCGTGCCGGGCTGTGGCTGGGTGTGAACCAGGAGAACACGCGTGCCCGTCGCTTCTACCAGAAGCACGGCTTCGAGGTCGTCGGTACGCGAACCTTCGTTGTCGGTTCACAGACACACGACGATTTCCTCATGCAACGCGTGCTGTGACCGCCCCGCCGGTCAGCCGGCGGCAACCTCGAAACGGGACAAGGCGAGCAGACGCGACGTGGCACGCAGGTACTTCTTGCGGTACCCGCCCGACAGCATCTCGGGCGTGAAGATCTCGTCGAGCCGTGCGCCGGCGACCGTCACCGGAATGCTCGCGTCGTAGAGGCGATCCGCAAAGACCACGAGACGCAAAGCGACCGACTGATCGCGCGCGGGGTGCACCCCGTTGATGAAGACCGCGGGCACTCCTTCGACGAGCTTGCCGTACCGGGACGGGTGCAGGGTGCTCAGGTGATCGCACAATTCGTCGAAGTCGTCGAGCGTCGCGCCGGAAACCTGGTCCGCACGCTCGATGAGCTCCTCCGACTCGATGGGATCGGGGGCCGGCGGCAGGTCGCGGTGGCGATAGTCGGGTCCGTCCACGCGGATCGTCTCGAAGATCGAGGCGAGCTTCTTGATCTCGCGCAGGAAGTCCTGGGCCGCGAAGCGACCCTCGCCGAGCTGGCCCGGCAGTGTGTTCGACGTGGCCACGATCGACACTCCGCGTGCCGACAATTCGGTGAGCAGCCGGGAGATGAGCATGGTGTCGCCCGGATCGTCGAGTTCGAACTCGTCGATGCACAGGACGCTGTGACTCGACAGTTCCTCGACGGCCTTGTTGAACCCCAGCGCTCCGACGACGTGGGTGAGCTCGACGAAGGTGCCGAAGGCTTTCGGGGACGGTGCGCTGTGGAAGATCGAGGCGAGCAGGTGGGTCTTGCCCACGCCGAAACCGCCGTCGAGGTACAGCCCCGCTCCCTGGGCCGGGGCCTTACGGCCGAACAGGCCGCGCTTGCCGCCCCGGATCTTCTCGACCTTGCCGACGAACTCCTCGGCGGCCTTGACCGCCGCGGCCTGGCTCGGCTCGGCAGGATCGGGGATGTACGACGCGAAACTCACCTCGTCGAACATCGCGGGCGGCACCAGCTGGGCCACCAACTGATCTGCGGGCACCACCGGGTTGCGGTCGACGAGGCGTTCGTGCATTCATCCAGCGTAAGGCCGCAGAGTGAGTGGGTAGCACCGCCCAAGCGGAATGCGACCTACTTCACAGAACGTTCACCATGTGTTCACGAGTCGCGAGGACAATCCACTGCCCCGCGAGGCGGCGCCGATTTCACTCTTACCGGGATCATGTCCGGGCCTCGGGACGGCCGCTCACGTCGACACCTGTGCACTCCCCGATCGGTGACACCTGGCAGGCTGTCCCCATGCGCAGAACCGGTGTGCTCGCGGTGGGATGGATCGCGGTGGCCGCAGTGGCCGCCGCGTGCGGAGCGGGACCATCGGTCCGGCCCGACGTCGCCGTGGTGCGCGAAGGAGTCGATAGCAGCGAACCGACCGTCCAGGAAGACGAGGACGCGGCGCCCGAACTGCCCGTTCCCCAAACGGACCTCACGTGGCGCGACTGCACTTCCGACACCGTGGCGTCCTACTCGCTCCCGTCGGGGCCGACAGGTCTGTCGCTCGAATGCGCCGAAGTGCCGACGCCGATCGACCCCTCCGGTGCTGTTCCCGGCACCTTCCCGCTTGCCGTGCTCCGGGCGCAACTCCCGGACACCCCGGACGATGTCGCACCACTGGTCCTCACGACCGGCAGCGACATGCCGTCGACGCGCGCCCTCGCCGCACTCGCAACCGGCCCGCTCTCGGGCGTGCTGACGACGCGTCCGGTGGTCGCGGTGGATCGTCGTGGCATCGGGATGTCGCTGGCCATCGACTGTGTGTTCGGCGCCGACCGTCGCGCCCTCGCCGATCTGGGACAGTTCGGTCGCAGCGGGTCCGCGCCGGAGCGAGTGGCCGAACTCGGCCGCCAGGCCACCATCTCCTGCACCGACTATCTTCAGCCCCAGGAGTTGATGTTCAGCGCGTCCCACGCGGCCGGCGACATCGACCGGCTGCGGCAGGCATGGAACGTCGAGCGCGTGGGCCTCCTCGGCATCGGAAACGGCGCGGCGGTGGGTCTCGCATATGCCGCGGCCTACCCGGGTGCCGTGGGACGGCTCGTGCTGGACTCCCCCGTCGCCGCATCGGGCGACGCAGAACAGATCGCGGAGTCGCGCGCCCGCGGCGCCGAGTCCGCGGTGGACGCGTTCTCGCGGCAGTGCGCAGCGCTCGACTGTTCGCTCGGTGACGACCCCCGGCAGGCTCTCGAAGACCTCCACGCACAGGCCTCGAGCGGCGCTCTGGCACCGGTGTCCTCCAATGCCTTGCTGACGGTGATCAGCGCGTATCTCGGCACACCGCGCGGAGATCTTCCCAGCCGGATCCGCGAACTGTCCGACACGCTGGCTTCCGCGCGGGACGGCGATGTGGTGCCACTGCTCGATCTGGTGGGCACCGCCGAACAGATTCTCGCCTCCGACGGCCAGTTCGTCTCGCGGTGCAGCGACGGCCAGCGATGGCCGACGCCGACCCGCGCGGCCGATCTCCAGCGCAACTGGGCGACGCTCTATCCCCTGTTCGGTGCGGACACGGCCGCGGCTACCACCGCATGCGCGGCCTGGCCCACCCTGCCCGCTCCACCCCTGCCCGCAGCCCTCGACACCCCTGTACTCGTCACCGGCGGCGCTGCGGATCCCATTGTCGGCAGCGTGGGAGTCGAATCGGTGACCGGCGCGCTCACCGCCGGCGCGATCGCATGGTCGACCGTGTCCTGGCAGGGTGCCGGTTATTCCGCCTCGTTGCATTCGACGTGCATTCAGGGCCGCATCGAGCGGTACCTGAGTACGGGAGAGCTGCCGCCGAACGGAAGTCTCTGCCCGGCGTGAGACGCGACGCGCCGTTCCCCTGCGTGCCGGGGGACGTGCGCGGTCCCGATCCCGGACGGGGTACCGTGCCGTAGTGTTCCTCAGCAGTCTCGAACCCCGGACGGCACGAACCACCGCAGACGTGGTCAAGGCCGTGGTGTGGCCATTGGCGGTCCTGACCGTTCTTCACCGGGTGGTGATCAAAGCAGTCAACGGTTTCCGGACCGATGATTTCACCCCGGTCTACAACGCGGCGCTCGCGTTCCTCAACCGGCTTCCGGTCTATACCGCGAACTTCCAATGGGTCGACCCGCACTACCTCTATCCCCCGTCCGGGACGCTGCTGATCTCGCCGATCGCCGTGATCGACCCCGAACGATCCCGGTGGCTGTTCATCATTGCGAACGCCGTCGCCATCCTGATCGCGCTGTACCTGCTGCTGCGCATGTTCGGCTTGCGGCTCGACTCGCCCATCGCTCCCATCCTCGTGCTGGGTGCGTTCGCGTCCGAGACGGTGACCAACACGCTGGTCTTCACCAACATCAACGGACTGGTGCTGCTGGGAGAAGTCGCGTTCCTGGTGCTCCTGCTCAAACGCCGAGACCTCTGGGCGGGCGTGATGCTGGGACTCACGTTCGCGGTCAAACCGATCCTCGCGCCTCTGCTGTTCCTTCCACTCGTACGCGGCCAGTGGAAGGTGTTCCTCACCGCCGCCGGGGTGCCCATCGCACTGAACATCATCGCGTGGCCACTGTCGGTCGACGCGTGGGATTTCGTCGAACTCACGGTGCCGTACCTGCTCGAGTCCCGCGACTACTTCAACAGCGCGATCGTCGGCAACGGGATGTACTACGGGCTGCCCGGCTGGCTGGTCCTGGGCCTGCGCGGTGTGCTCGCCGTGCTCGTGGCGGTGTCGCTCTGGCTGCTCTACCGCTACTGCCGCAACGACGAGGTCTTCTTCGTGTGCACCGCCACCGGTGTGCTCCTGAGTGCGTCGTTCCTGCTGGGATCGCTCGGCCAGATGTACTACTCGATGATGCTGTTCCCGCTGCTCATGACCGTGCTGCTGCCCAATTCCGTGATGCGGAACTGGCCGGCGTGGCTGGCGGTGTACGGATTCATGAGCTACGACTCCTGGTTGTCCGGGCGCTGGGTGGAGGCGGGCCGCGCGGCGGAGTACATGAAGACGACGCTCGGGTGGTCGCTGCTCATCATCGTGATCTTCGCGGTGCTCCTCGACCGTTACCTCGCGGCGCGCCGCGAAGGGCGGCTCGACGACGGTATCGAGCCGTCACACCTGCTCCCCGCCGCGGAGCACACCGATGAGGTCGCCGCACGGGCCTGAGACGTACCGGGCACGGCAGGACGGGACGGGGTGCGTCGTGGCGGCGGTCTCGGAGCGCGACTAGCGTGGGGACATGACTTCCACTCCCCGATCCGAACCCGCTCCCAAGGTTGTGCTGAGCGAGGACGAGTGGCGCGACAAGCTCACTCCCGCCGAGTATGCGGTGCTGCGTCAGGCCGGCACGGAACGGCCCTTCACCGGTGAATACACCGACACCGAGTCCGAGGGTGTCTACGAATGCCGGGCATGTGGCGCCGAACTGTTCCGCAGCAGCGAGAAGTTCCCGTCGCACTGCGGCTGGCCGTCGTTCTTCGATCCCGCCGACTCCGACGCCGTGATCCTGCGGACCGACGATTCGCTGGGGATGCGCCGCGTGGAAGTGCTGTGCGCCTCGTGCCACAGTCACCTCGGCCATGTCTTCGAGGGCGAGGGCTACCCGACCCCCACCGACCAGCGCTACTGCATCAATTCGATTTCCTTGCGCCTGGTTCCGACAACGTAACCCCCGCGTCCTTCAAGGCGCTCCACAGCCCGTCGGGCCGCTCCGTCGTCGGGAGTGGCTCGACGAGGCGGAACGCGCACCCGATCTCTGTAGCGGCGCCGTCCGCTTCCACACTGTCGCCGATCATCAGGGTGCGTTCGGGTTCGACCCCGAGCGCTTCGACGGCATAACGGAAGATCTCGGGCTCCGGTTTGACCGCACCGATCTCGAAGGACAGCGCGAACACGGAGACCAGGTCGTCGATGCCGAGTGCGGCGAAGGCAGGCCGGATGTCGAATGCGATGTTGCTCAGGACCCCCACCGCGATGCCGTCGCCCGCGAGTGCTTCGATCACGGGCACGGTATCCGGGTACACCGTCCAGCTCGTCGGATCGACCACCTTTCCGTACAGCGTCTGAGCCTGCTGCGGGTCCTCGACACCGGATCTGCAGAGCACGGTCAGATACGCCTCCCGATGCCGGCGCGGGTCACGGTCGCGATTGATCCAGGCGTGATGCTCCTCCGCGTCCATCTCCACAGGCTGTCCGGTAGGAGCGGTCAGCCGCCGCATCAGTTCGGCCTGCCGGCTCACGTCGAAGGCCCCACCTCGTGCATCGGTGATGCCGGCCATCCAGCTCTCGTCCTCTTCGAGCCGGAACAGCGTGCCGGAAAAGTCGAACAGAACAGCATCGAACGGTCGCGCGCTCATGGTCCGAGGCTATCGACTCACCGACTGCCCCGCTGTGCGACGCGAACCCGCCGGGTGGCGCCGTCGTGGCTATGGGGCCATGATCGGACCATGGCGACAACGCGCAGCGGGCCCCGGATCGGCACAGCGAAGGTGTCCATCGTCGGCGTCGGCAGCGTCGGAGCGGCGGTGGCATACGCGTGCCTGCTCCGCGGCACCGCGAACACGATTGCGTTGTTCGACACCAACGCGGCTCGGGTGCGCGCCGAGGTTCTCGACCTCAATCACGGCACCCAGTTCACTCCGGCCTGCCGCATCGAAGGCAGCGACGATATTTCCGTGACCGCAAATTCCGACCTCGTTGTCGTGACCGCGGGCGCGAAACAGAAGCCCGGTCAGTCCCGGCTCGATCTCGCAGCGGCCAACGTCGCGATCACACAGTCGGTCACGCCCCGGTTGCTGGCGGAGTCTCCCGACGCGGTGATTCTGTTCGTCAGCAATCCCGTCGATATCGTCACGGCAGCGGCCATCGCGGTGACCGGCGTCGACGACGGCAGGATCTTCGGGTCCGGCACGGTTCTCGACTCGGGTCGTCTGCGCTATCTCATCGCCGAGCGTGCCGGGGTGGCGATCGAGAACACCCACGCGTTCGTCGTCGGCGAGCACGGCGATTCCGAACTCGCGCTGTGGTCGGGAGCGTCCGTCGGTGGCATTCCCATCGACTCGTACACGGTCGACGATCGCGTCGTGTTCGATGCCCGGACCCGCGCAGACATCTTCCACGAAGTGGTGCGCAGCGCCTACGAGATCATCCAGGGCAAGGGTGCGACGAACCTCGCGATCGGGCTGTCGACGGCCCGGATCGTCGAGGCAGTGCTGCGCGACCAGCGGCGCGTGCTGCCCGTGTCCTCGTTGCAGACCGGGATCCACGGCATGCGCGACGTGTGCCTGTCGCTGCCGACCATCGTCGACGCGGGCGGCGCGGACAGAGTTCTGGAGGTGCCGCTCTCGGAAGACGAAGCGGCCGGACTGGCCGAATCCGCCGCGACCCTGCACAACGTGCAGAAATCACTCGGGTTGTAGAAATCGCTCGGGTTGTAGACCGCGCGTTTCCTCACGTCACGGTCGGCGGGGCCTGATCGTCGGCGGGTCGTACGCGCGGATGGGCGGCAACTCCCCCTCGAACCGTTCGATCTCGACGAGCACGTGCTGACCCGTGCATCCCTGCGCCAGCGACGACGTGCCCGTGTCGGGAGTGAGAACATTCGGGTTGCCGTGCACGCACATGGACTCCGGATCGGCAGGGTCGAGCGGGTCGTACCACGCTCCCGTCGCGAGTTGGACGACCCCGCGGCGCAGTCCTTCGTCGAGCAGCGCACCGGCCAGGCACGCACCCCGGTCGTTGTACACGCGCACCACGTCGCCGGGGGTGATTCCGCGCTCCGCCGCGTCCTGCGGATGGATCCGGATCGGTTCGCGGCCGTGGACCTTGCTCTTCTGACTGGTCGCACCATGGTCGAGCTGGCTGTGCAATCTGCTCTTGGGCTGGTTCGCGATCAAGTGCAGTGGGAACGTCTGTGCCCGCTCACCGCCGAGCCACTCCTCCGGTTCGTACCACGTCGGGTGGCCCGCGCAGTCGTCGTATCCGAAGCCGTCGATGTCCGCCGAGAAGATCTCGATGCGCCCGCTCGGTGTGCGGAGCGGATTGTGCTCCGGGTCGGCCCGGAACTCCTCGAACAGCGTGAGGTCGTCCTCGGTGCGCATGCGGACGTGGCCGCGACGCCAGAATTCCGCGAACGGTGGCGGGTCCTCGAGCCGGCGCTCGTCGGCGAGGACGTAGCCGCGCCACTGCCCGTACAGGTGCTCGAGCCACTGCGCCGACGTGCGCCCCTCCGTGAACCGCTCCCCGAATCCCAGTCGGTGCGCGAGGGCGGAGAAGGTGTCGTAGTCGTCGCGGGCGTCGGCGAAACGGGGTGCGGCCGCCTGCATTGCGACGAGCAGCGGATCGTTGCGCGTGCACGACAGATCGTCGCGTTCGAGCGCGGTGGTGGACGGCACGACGATGTCCGCGTGCTTGGCCATCTGCGTCCAGTACGGGTCGTGGACGACGATCGTGTCCGGCCGCGTCAATGCGCGGCGCAGGCGGGCGAGATGCTGATGGTGATGGAACGGATTGCCGCCCGCCCAGTAGACGAGACGGGTATCCGGAAATGTCAGCCGTCGGCCGTCGTAGTCGAACTGCTCCCCCGGATGCAGCAGAAGATCGGAGATCGCGGCGACGGGGATGAAGTCCTCGACGTCGTTGTTGCCCTGGAACAGGGTGGGCAGCGGGTAGGGCACGGGCGCACGGCCGGGTTCGTTCATCGATCCGTACCCGTGGCCGAATCCCCCACCGGGAACACCGATCTGACCCAGCATGGCCGCCAGAGTGATACCGGCCCACGGTGCCTGCTCACCGTGTCGTACCCGCTGCAGCGACCACGTCACCGAGATCAGCGTCCGGCCGGAGGCCATCCGGCGAGCGAGATCGACGAGAGTGGAGGCCGGCAGACCCGACAGTTCCGCAGCCCATTCCGGTGTCTTGGGAACACCGTCGGTGCGGCCGAGCAGGTACGCCTCGAACCGGTCGTATCCGGTGCAGTAGCGGTCCAGGAACTTGCGATCGGCCAGACCTTCGGACGCGAGGACGTAGGCGAGCGCCAGCATGATCGCGACATCGGTGCCCGGGCGGGGGGCCAGCCATTCGTGCTCGCCGTGGACGTCGTCGCGCAGCGGGGTGATGGACACGATGCGTCCTCCGCGGGCGCGCATCCGGTCGAGGGCGCCGCGCGTCGGATGGTCGCTGGTGCCGCCGTCGTTGACGCCGGTGTTCTTCAGCGGCACACCACCGAAGCACACGAGCAGGTCGGTCTCACGCGCGATGACGTCCCAGTTGGTGGAGCGCGCGAACAGTTTCCAATGGGCCCCGACGACTCGCGGCATGATCACGCCGGTCGCGCCCAGCGAGTAGCTGTGCACCGAGCGGGTGTATCCACCGAACATCTTCAGGAAACGGTGCACCTGGCTCTGTGCGTGATGGAAACGTCCGGGCGACGACCATCCGTACGATCCACCGAAGATCGCGCGGTTGCCGTGACGCTCCGCTACTCGCGTCAGTTCCGCGGCGAGCAACTCGGTGAGTTCGTCCCAGGAGACGGCGACGAATTCGTCGCTGCCGCGGTCGGTGCTCGGTCCCGGCCCGTGTTCGAGCCATCCCCGCCGGATCGCGGGACCCGTGATCCGGGAGCGGTGCCGCACCGATCCCGGAATGTTCTGCAGGATCGGCGACGGATCGGCGTCCCCCGCGTAGGGGTGCGCGGCGACGACTTCGCCGTCACGCACCTCCGCGGAGTACATACCCCAGTGCGCCATCTGGGAGAAGCGTGCTCCGGGCAGCGCGGAGCCGTCCGTACCGATCGGGCCGGTCGGGCCGGTCGGGCCGGTCACGGTCAGGGCAGCGACTCGATGAGCGCTTCGACCTCGACGCGCGGACCGGTGAAGAAGGGTGTTTCCTCGCGCACGTGCATCCGGGCTTCGGTCGCACGCAGGTCGCGCATCAGATCGACGATCCGGTCGAGTTCGGGTGCCTCGAAGGCGAGGATCCACTCGTAGTCGCCGAGTGCGAACGAGGGCACGGTGTTCGCGCGGACGTCGGGGTAGCCGCGTCCTGCCTTGCCGTGATCGGCGAGCATGGTCCGGCGCTCGGCGTCGGGCAGCAGGTACCACTCGTAGGAGCGGACGAACGGGTAGACGCAGACGTATGCGCCCGGCTCCTCACCGGCGATGAACGCCGGCACGTGGCTCTTGTTGAACTCTGCGGGGCGGTGCAGCGCGACATTCGACCACACCGGCGCGCTGGCCCGGCCCAGGTCCGTGGTGCGCCGGAAATCGGCGTAGAGCTTCTGGAGGTCTTCGAGCCGCTCGGCGTGCGACCAGATCATGAAGTCGGCATCCGCGCGGGTGCCGGCGACGTTGTAGATGCCGCGGACCGTGACATCGGTGTCGTCGAACTGGGCGAAGAACTCCTTCGCGTTCTTGATCGCCGCTGCGCGGTCGTCGTCGAGAACGCCCGGCTGCACCTGGAAGACGGACCACATGGTGTAGCGGAGGGTGGAATTGAGTTTGTCGTAATCGAGACGTGCCATACCGTTCATCCTGCCATTCGTGCGGCGAGTCGTGCCGCCGCGGTGGTTCCCGACGCGACGCATGCGGGGACGCCGACACCGTGCAGCATCGCGCCGGCGATTTCGAGTCCGTCGACTTCCGCGACTGCGGCGTCGAGCGCGCCGACGACATCGTTGTGCCCGGACCGATACTGCGGAAGCCCCCCGTGCCAGCGCTGCACGTAGGAGGCCACCGGCTCGTCCTCGACTCCGGTCACGGCGGCGAGGTCGGCGCGGGCGAGGGTGACGAGTTGCTCGTCGGAGGCGGAGAGCAGCGCGTCGTCGCCGTAGCGCCCGAACGACGCCCGGGCGAGCGCGACGTCACGCTGCGCGAGATGTGGCCACTTCCGGCTCGACAGGGTGAACGCCTTCGCGGCGAGTTCTTCTCCGGTCGCCACCAGAATCCCGGAGTTCTGCGGCAACGCCGAACCGCCGGGGAGAGCGAGAGCGACGACGACCGACGACGCGAGGGGTATCTCTGCCGCAAGGTCCGCGGCCGTCGGCACCGCCTCGGCCAGAAGCGCGGCGACCTCGGTGGCGGGTACCGCCAGCACAACTCCGTCGACCTCGCCGACGGGGTCGAGCGACCATCGTCCGTTGCTGCGGCGCAGCCCGCCCGCGGTGGTCTCCAGGTGGATCTCGGGCGCGGCCGCACGCTCGAGCGCTGCGAGCAGCACCCCGTAGCCGTCGCGCAGAGTGCCGAAGACGGGGGTGTGCGACGGTGCCGGAAGTGCCGCCGCGACCGCGGCGGTCAGGCTCGTCGCACCGGCGTCGAGTGCCGCGGCGAGCGCCGGGACGGTGGCGCGGACACCGGCGGTGTCGGACAGTCCCGAGTAGACCCCGCCCAGGAGCGGATCGACACTGCGGCGGACGACCTGCTCGCCGAAACGCGAGCCGACGAGCGCGGCAACCGACATGTCGCCGGTCCGATCCCAGTTGAGCGGCACGCCCGGTTCGTCGCTGATGCGCTGCAGCGTCTCGTCGTCGACGAGTCCTTCGACGGAACGGGCGTCGGCGGGGATACCCATGAGCGTCCCGGCGGGCAGCGGCCGAAGCCGGCCCCCGGCATAGAGCAGTGGCCGCGCGCCCGACGGATGGACGATCTGGTCGCTCAGGCCCAGTTCGTCGAGCAGGGCGGGAACCTCGGGCCGACGTGCGATGAAGGCTTCGGCGCCCACGTCGACGGGCCCGTTCGCGAGGTCCACGGTGTGCAGTTTGCCGCCGAGTCGCGGGGACCGTTCGAGTACGACGATCCGGGCATCGGGGCCGAGTGCGCCGCGCAAGCGGTAGGCGGCGACGAGGCCGCTGATGCCACCACCGACGACGGCGACGACAGGGTCGGTCACAACGAATGCACCAGCTCGACGACGCGGGTGAGCATGTCGGGATCGGTGTCGGGCAGCACACCGTGGCCGAGGTTGAAGATGTGGCCTGTCGCACCGGCCGCGAGTGCGCGGTCCGCTTCGGCGACCACGCGCCGGACCTCGCGTTCGATGACGTCCCAGCCGGCGAACAGGATGGCGGGATCGAGGTTGCCCTGCAGCGCCTTACCCGGCCCGACCCGCTGCGCCGCCACATCGAGCGGGATGCGCCAGTCGACTCCGACGACGTCGGCTCCGGCCTCGCCCATCGCGCCGAGCAATTCGCCTGTGCCCACACCGAAATGGATCCGCGGTACCTGGGCGGCAGCGAGTTCTGCGAACACGCGCTCGGAGTGCGGGAGCACGTATTCGCGGTAGTCGGACAACGGGAGCGCCCCGGCCCACGAGTCGAACAGCTGGATCGCGTCGACGCCGGCTGCCAGCTGGGCGCGCAGGAAAGTGATGGCCATGTCGGTCAGACGCCCGAGCAGCGAGTGCCAGGTTGCCGGATCGGAGTGCATGAGCGCCTTGGTGCGCTCGTGGTTGCGGCTCGGGCCACCTTCGACCAGGTAGGACGCGAGCGTGAAGGGGGCTCCCGCGAAACCGATCAGCGGAGTGGTGCCCAGTTCCTTGGTCAGCAACGTCACGGCGCGAGCGACCGCGCCCACTTCCTCGGCTTCGAGGTGCGGAAGGGCGGCGACATCGGCAGCGGTGCGCACCGGGTCGGCGACGACCGGCCCGGTTCCGGCGACGATGTCGAGATCGATTCCCGCAGCCTTGAGCGGAACCACGATGTCGGAGAACAGAATTGCGGCATCGACCTTGTGCCGGCGTACCGGCTGCATCGTGATCTCGCAGACGAGTTCGGGGTCGAAGCACGATTCGAGCATGCCGACGCCCGCGCGGATCTCCCGGTATTCCGGCAGCGAACGCCCCGCCTGACGCATGAACCACACCGGGCGGTGCGACGGCTGCTTCCCCCGGGCCGCAGCCAGCAACGGAGCCTCCGGCAACGCTCTGCGCGACGGGTACTCCGCGGGCACCGCGGAAGCGACGTTCGTGTTTTCCAAGCCGGTCATCGATCCTCGTTCTTCGGTCTCGTCGGGTTCGGTCGGACCCCGGTTCGAAGCCCATGCTGCCACGCTCCCCCGCCCCGCCGGAACCGGCGCGCCTCCCGCGTGCACTGCGTCACCGGCGCTAACGTCCGCTGTCGTGACCACCTCACCCGAGCCGGCCCGCTTCCGCGCGGCCGTCGAATCGATGAAGGCGGCCACCGTCCGCAGCGAGATCGAAGTGGCACCGATCAGACCACCGCAGCGACTGGCACCGCACAGTTTCGCGCTGGGCGCCGAGGTCCTGCACGACGAGTCCGACGGTGTCCCCGAGGAATCCGAAGGCGATGCCTTCGGCCGCCTCATCCTCCTGTACGACCCGAACGGTGACGAAGCCTGGCACGGCACCACTCGGCTCGTCGCGTACATCCAGGCCGACGTCGACGCCTCACTCGCCGCCGACTCGCTGCTTCCGGATGTGGCCTGGAGCTGGCTGGTCGATGCCCTCGAAGCGCACGGCGAGCCGTTGACCGCGCTCGGCGGAACCGTGACGGCGACGAGTTCGGTGCGGTTCGGCGACATCGCCGGCCCTCCGCGAGCGCATCAACTCGAGCTTCGCGCGTCGTGGACTCCTCGCTCCGACGTGCTCGCCCCGCACGTCGAAGCCTTCTGCGATGTCCTCGCATACGCCGCGGGTCTTCCGCCTACCGGCGTAGCGCAACTGCGGTCCTGACGGATACGCCCGATTCGGGCCTTCGGGAGACGGTCGAGTTCTAGCCTGAGGGGCATGCAGCGCCTCAGTGGTCTCGACGCCGGCTTCCTCTACCTCGAAACCCCCAGCCAGCACCTGCACATCTGCGGGTTGCTCGTCCTCGATCCCTCCACGGTGCCGGACGGATACGACTACCGGGCCGTCCGCCGGGAGTTGGACGCACGCCTCGACGCGGTCCCCGCCTTCCGCATGAAGCTCGCCGACAGCCGCTTCAATCTCGACCATCCGGTCTGGGTCGACGACAAGGACTTCGACCTCGACCGTCACCTGCATCATGTCGCGGTACCGTCTCCGGGCTCGCGGACCGAACTCGCCGACCTGTGCGGCCACATCGCCGCGCAGCCGCTCGACCGTGCGAAGCCCCTGTGGGAGATGTGGGTGGTCGAAGGACTCGACGACGGTTCGATCGCGGTGATCCTCAAGATGCACCACGCAGGCGTGGACGGGGTGTCGGGTGCGGCGATGATCGCTCAGCTGTGCAGCCTCGACCCGGCGGCACCGCGCCCCGACACGATCGCCCCCGGCGTCGGCGGCGGAAACGAGATCTACATGGCGGTCGCCGGCGCGGTGAACGTCGCCCTGCGTCCCCTGCACCTGGCCCGGATACTTCCGTCCGCCGTGACCTCGGTGGCGTCCTGGGTGGCACGAGCGCGCCGTGGAGACGCCATGCCGGCCCCCTTCACCGCGCCGCGGACCCCGTTCAACTCGACGATCACCGGCCACCGGGCCGTGGCGTTCGCCCAACTCGACCTCGCGGATGTCAAAGCCGTGAAGAACGCGTTCGGCGTCAAGGTCAACGACGTGGTGATGACCCTCGTGGCGAGTGCGCTGCGCAGTTACCTCGCAGGCCGGGGCGAACTCCCCGACAGTCCGCTCGTCGGGATGGTGCCGGTCTCGGTCCACGAGGAGTCCGACCGGCCGGGACGTAACCAGGTGTCGGCGATGTTCGCGGGCCTGCACACCCACATCGAAGATCCGGTCGAGCGCCTGCGCGCACTCGCCGACGCGAACGAGGTGGCCAAGGACCACAACGCCGAGCTGGGCGCGAACATGCTGCAGGACTGGTCGCAGTTCATGGGAGCTGCGGTGTTCGGCGCAGCCATGCGCACGTACGCCGCATTGCGGCTCGCCGACAAACACCCCGCGATCCACAACCTGGTCATCTCCAACGTGCCCGGTCCCCCGCAGGCGCTCTACTTCCTCGGAGCGCACGTGACCGCGCTGTACCCGTTCGGCCCGCTCTTCCACGGAGCCGGACTCAACATCACGGTGATCTCGCTCGAAGACAAACTCGACGTCGGCCTCATCACCTGCCCGGAACTGGTCCCGGACCTGTGGGTACTGACCGACTGTCTGGCGCCGGCGCTCGACGAGTTGCTGGCCGCCGCGGAGCAGGCCCGGTCATCGGACGACGAGGACTCGAGCATCGACGGCGTGAGCCGATGAGCGCCCGTTCTGCGCGCGGCACAATCTCGCTTTCCCAGGACAGCCGCTAGAGTCACGCCCATGTCTGCAGGCCAGGACCACGAGACGGTAGTGCCCGAGCACAGCTCTCCCACTGGCGGTGATTCCCCGAACGAGCACCCGCCCGCGGCGACGGTGCCGCTCCTCGAGCCGCGGGAGGGCGTACCCGAGGTGGTCACCACCGCCGCGGGTGTCGCCGAGGCGGCTGCGCTGCTCGCCCGCGGGCACGGACCGCTGGCCGTCGACGCGGAACGGGCCTCCGGCTACCGCTACTCCGCCCGGGCCTATCTCGTCCAGTTGCGGCGCAACGGCGCCGGCACCGTGCTTCTCGACCCGATCCCCACGGCAGCCGACCTCGCGCCGCTCGCGGAAGTGATCAACGACCTCGAGTGGGTGCTGCATTCGGCCGACCAGGATCTTCCGGGCCTGGCAGAACTGGGCCTGCACCCCGCTGTGCTGTACGACACCGAACTGGCGGGCCGGCTCGCCGGGTTCCCGCGGGTCGGGCTCGCTGCGATCGTCGCCGACACGCTGGGGTTCGAACTGAGGAAGGGGCACGGGGCCGCGGACTGGTCGACGCGTCCGCTGCCCGACTCCTGGCTGAACTACGCGGCGCTCGACGTGGAAATCCTCGTCGAACTCCGCGACGCGATGGCCGAGGAACTCGAACGGCAGAACAAGACGGAGTGGGCCGCGCAGGAGTTCGAACACATCCGGCTGGCCGGACCACCCGCACCGAAGCCCGAACGTTGGCGGCGAACGTCGAAGATCCACACGCTCAAAGACCCGCGCCGTCTCGCGATCGTGCGCGAGTTGTGGATCACCCGGGACGAGATCGCCGCGAACCGGGATATCGCGCCGGGCCGCATCCTTCCGGATTCGGCGATCATTGCGGCGGCGGAGGCCGCGCCGGCCACCCTCACCGACCTGCGCGCCCTCCCGGTCTTCGGTGGACCTCGTCAGCGGCGGTCGTCGCGGCTGTGGTTGTCGGCGATCGATCGTGCCCGCGCCCTGCCCACGTCGGAACTGCCTCCGGTCACCCCGCCGTTCACCGGTCCTCCGCCCGTGGGCCGGTGGGCCCGGCACCATCCCGAGGCTGCCGCACGACTGACGGCCGCGCGCGCCGAACTCGCAGCGCTGAGCGAGGAGGTGTCGGTTCCCGTCGAGAATCTGGTGAGCCCCGAACTCGTTCGGCGCCTGTGCTGGGACTGGGACGTCACGCCCGGGTCGGATGCCGAGGCCTACATCGAGGAGAAGTTCGCGGCCGGAGGTGCCCGGCCGTGGCAGCGGGCGCTGACGGCACCGCGGCTCGCGAAAGCTCTCGCGCCGGCGGAGTAGCGACCGGTCAGGACGGATCTGCTCCTCGTGCGAGAGCGTCGCGCACGAAGTGTCCGAGGTGCCGGGCCGCAGCGGCCGCCTCGGGGACGAGCGGGTGGAATGCGTGCCACACGTGTACCTGTCCGGGCCAGATCTGCAGTTCGTGGGGCACTCCCGCCGCGGCGAGAGCCTCCTCGAGGGCCTGCGTGTCGCCGGTGATCGCTTCGGTTTCCCCGCCCTGGACGAAAAACGGCGGCCAATGCGGCCCGGGAGTCGCGGCGAGCAGATCGAGGCGAGGATCGGCCGGGTCGCCGTCCGGGACGTGGGCGCGCCGCGCACGGTCTGCGAACTTCACCGACAGGAACGGATCACGCCGGGCCGCTTCACGTTCCCAGCCGGTGCGGAGCCACAGGTCCAGCCACGGAGAGACGAGTGCGACCCCGGCGGGCAGATCTGCGCCTTCCCGGTCGAGTTCGACGACGAGTCCGTAGGCGAGGTGGCCGCCGGCGGAATCTCCGGCGATCACGATGTCGCGGGCAGCGTAGCCACGTATCCGGAGGTGGTCGAACCCGGCGCGGACGTCGTCGGGCGCTGCCGGGAACGGTGCTTCCGGTGCGCGACGGTAATCGGGCAGGAATGCGGGGACTCCTGCGGCACGGGCGATTCGGGCGGCGACGCCGATGTGCGACGCGGACGACCCCATCACGAAGCCTCCCCCGTGCAGGTAGTAGAGAACGTGCGGCGAGTCGCCGGTCCCGGGCGGGACCACCCATCGGCCGGGGACCGGTCCGGTGCGGTCGCGCGCGACGCGTGTGCCCCGCGCGAGGTCGAGGCGACCGGCGCCCGACAATCCGAGACGCAGACCGCCGAGCGGCACCGGGCCGAGCGGGACGACGTCCGCGAGGATCCGGGCGCTCACGGCGAGGACCGCCGCGAGGGCCCGGCTACGGCGGCTCCCGCGCCCGGGAGGCACTACGGCGACGGTGGCGTGCCCCTCGTCGCCACGGCCGCTTACCGGTCCGACGGGCACACGGCTCACGCCGGCGCCCCGTCCGTCGTGGCCGAACGTGCCCCGAACCGGCGACGCGCGTCATGCAGGACGAGCGACGCGGGAAGGTGGCGCACCCGGAGCGGAAGTGCCCGGTACAGCGGCGCGGCGACCCGCATGGCGCGGTCGAACCTGCGCTGCTGAGGGTCCGTCCAGAGGAGGCCGTAGGCGTCGCGGATGCGGGCATCGAGAAGACCGACGGTGAGGAAGCGGGCGGGTGACATACCCGCGCGGATGTACCACGGCGCGTGCCCGCCGCGTAGCAGTGCGTGCGCGTAGGCACGGACGGTGTCGTCGACGACGAGATCTGCGACGACGCTGTCCCAGTAGTCCTCGAATGCCGCGAGGTCGGCCGGCCACAACTCCGCCGGAACCTGAAGCGCGGTGCCGTAGACCGCGAACTCCCGGTACATCCGCTCGGCCTCCGACCGGTCGAGAGGCCCGAAGAAGCGTTCGTAGATGTCGCGGCCACCGTGGAACATGACCGCCGCGATCCACAACTGCAACTTCGGGTCGAAGGCGTTGTATCCCTCTGCCCGGACGGGCGCATGAGCACGGTTGACGAACCGGACCACCGCGCGCCGCTCCTCGTCGCTGCCGAACGCCACAAGAAAGATGTACGCGCTCGTGTTCCGGAAACGAGCAATCGGGTCCGTGAGGGCCTTGCTGTGCTCGGCTACTCCGCGCCCGACCGGGGCAAGTGCAATCTCCGTGAGGAAGCGTCGAGGGGAACTGAGCAGGAACACTGCCTCACCTACCACGCCCTGCACCGTGGGGTCGGGCCGACGTCGCATCATGGAGTGCAATGTATCCGCAGATCAAGCAGTGTCAAGAGGAACGAGCCCGATGGCGATGCCCGTGCGCCGTGTCGCCGCTTGGTGGGAATGCTCGTTAACTTGCCGAGGGGTGACGCGTGCATCCGGCGTCACCATGTCAGTCGGCGCCTACGGGCACCGCGGGGAGCGAGAACACACTGCTCACAGGCGTGCGCCGGGGTGACCCGCATACCGGCGCCAAATCGCAGGTATTAAGTTACTCACCGGTAATGACAATGTAGGCTTGTCCGCGAGGCCGGTCGCCGTCTGGCGATCGAGCACTCCTCGCCACGGCACGTGTCGGCGAGTAATCGCTCCATCAGGAGGAATCCGCGTGGCTCCCACCACCTCAACACAACGCAACGTCGTCTTCGTCGACGGAATCCGGACTCCGTTCGGTAAGGCCGGCCCCAAGGGCATGTACGCCGAGACCCGTGCCGACGACCTCGTCGTGAAGGCGATCCGTGAACTGCTGCGCCGCAATCCGCAGCTCGACCCCTCCCGTGTCGACGAGGTCGCAGTCGCGGCCACCACACAGACCGGCGACCAGGGCCTGACCATCGGCCGGACATCCGCGATTCTCGCGGGCCTGCCGGAAACCGTGCCCGGCTTCGCCATCGACCGCATGTGCGCAGGCGCCATGACGGCCGTGACCACCACGGCATCCGGGATCGGCTTCGGTCAGTACGACGTCGTCATCGCCGGTGGTGTCGAGCACATGGGCCGCCACCCGATGGGTGAGGGCGCGGACCCCAACCCGCGTTTCCTCGCCGACAAGCTGGTCGATCCGAGCGCGCTCGTCATGGGCAACACCGCCGAGAACCTGCACGACCGGTTCCCGAGCATCACCAAGGACCGCACCGACGCCTACGCGGTCAACAGCCAGAACAAGTACGACGCCGCCAAGAAGGCCGGCTGGATCGCCGACACGCTGGTTCCCGTCGCGACTCGCTCCGCCACCGGCTGGGGCCTCGCCACCGAGGACGAGCCGCCCCGCCCGGGCACCACGATCGAAGATCTCGCAAAGCTCAAGACGCCGTTCCGCCCCGCCGGCCGTATCACCGCGGGCAACGCAGCGGGTCTCAACGACGGCGCGACGGCCGCGATTCTCGCGGGCGAGGACACCGCACGTGAGCTCGGTCTGCCCGTCGGCATGCGCATGGTCGGCTTCTCCTTCCAGGGCGTCGATCCCGCGGTCATGGGCATCGGCCCCGTCCCCGCGACCGAGAAGCTGCTCGCCCGCACCGGCCTGAGCATCGAGGACATCGGTCTGTTCGAGATCAACGAGGCGTTCGCCGTGCAGGTGCTCGCGTTCCTCGAGCACTTCGGCATCGACGACGACGACCCGCGCGTCAACCAGTGGGGCGGTGCGATCGCGTGCGGCCACCCGCTCGCCTCGTCGGGCGTCCGCCTGATGACCCAGCTGTCGCACCAGTTCGCGCAGCATCCCGAGGTCCGCTACGGCCTGACGACCATGTGCATCGGTCTCGGCATGGGCGGCACCGTGATCTGGGAGAACCCGAACCACGCCGATTACGAATCCGGAGCCGCATAACCATGACATCGGACACCGCACACGGGGCGACCGACGCGACGGGGATCGCGTCCGCGTTCGCCGACGAGGTCGTCACCCACGCGTACACCAAGCTGCTTTCCGTCCCCGGCATCGAGGGACCGGTAGCCCTGATCACGCTGGACAACGGCTTCGACCACACCAAGCCGAACTCGTTCGGTCCCGCGGGACTGCTCGCCTTCGACAAGGCGCTGGACGAGGCGTTCGCCGCCAACCCGGCCGCGATCGCCGTCACCGGCAAGCCGTTCATCTTCGCAGCGGGCGCCGATCTCAAGGGCGTTCCCGCCGTCACGCGCCGTGAACAGGGCGTGGAGCTCGGAACCCTGGGACACAACGTGTTCCGCCGTCTGCGCGACACGACGATCCCGACCTTCGCCTTCGTCAACGGTCTGGCGCTCGGCGGCGGACTCGAGGTCGGACTGCACACGCACTACCGCACGGTCGCCGACAACGTTCCGGCGCTCGGCCTGCCCGAGACGATGCTCGGCCTGGTCCCCGGTTGGGGTGGCACACAGCTTCTCCCGAACATCGTCGGCCCCGACAACGCCGTCACCCTGATTCTCGAGAATCCGCTGAACAACGGCCGCACCATCAAGGCCAAGCAGGCCGAGGCGCTCGGTTACGCCGACGTCGTGCTGGCATCGGCCGATTTCCTCGAGCAGTCGCTCGCGTGGGCGTCGAAGGTGCTCGCGGGCGAGATCGTGCCGGCGCGTCCGGAGATCGACCGCGGGGCCGGCTGGGATGCCGCCATGGCACGCGCCAAGGCCCTCGTCGCCGGAAAGACCCGCGGCTTCTCCCCCGCCGCCGAGCGTGCGATCGAGCTCCTCGAACTCGCCCGCACCACCGACATCTCCGATCCCGAGTCGCTGAGCAAGGGCTTCGACGCCGAGACCGAGGCGCTCGCCGACCTGCTGATGTCCGACGAACTGCGTGCGGGTCTGTACGCATTCGATCTGGTCAACAAGCGCGCCAAGCGCCCCGCCGGCGCTCCGGACAAGTCCCTCGCCCGCAAGATCAGCGGCGTCGGCATCGTGGGCGCGGGCCTGATGGCCAGCCAGCTCGCGTTGCTGTTCGTCCGTCAGCTCAAGGTGCCGGTGATCCTGACCGACATCGACCAGGATCGCATCGACAAGGGTGTCGGCTACGTCCACACCGAGATCGACAAGCTGCAGGGCAAGGGCCGGTTGTCGCCCGACGCCGCGAACCGCCTCAAGGCGCTCGTCACCGGTTCGCTCGACAAGGCCGCGTTCGCGAAGACCGACTTCGTGATCGAAGCCGTGTTCGAGAACATGGACGTCAAGAAGCAGGTGTTCAGCGAGCTCGAGCAGCACGTCACGCCCGAGACGATCCTCGCCACGAACACCTCGTCGCTGTCGATCACCGAGATGGCGTCGGGCCTGCAGCATCCCGAGCGGGTCGTGGGATTCCACTTCTTCAACCCGGTCGCCGTGCTGCCGCTGCTCGAGGTCATCCGGGGCGAGAAGACCGACGACGCCACGCTGGCAACGGCATTCGCGACGGCCAAGTCGCTGAAGAAGTCCGCCGTGCTGTGTGGCGACAAGCCCGGCTTCGTCTTCAACCGCCTGGTCACCCGCACCCTCGGTGAGGTCATGACCGCTGTGGACGAAGGCACCCCGTTCGAGGTGGCGGACAACGCCGTCGGCGCGCTCGGCATGCCGATGTCGCCGTTCACGTTGCTCGCGCTGGTCGGGCCCGCCGTCGCCCTGCACACCGGGGAGACCCTGCAGGCCGCGTACCCCGACCGCTTCGTGTCGTCGCCCGGTCTCGAGGCGCTGGTGGAAGCCCGTAAGCCCGGCGTGTGGTCGTACGCCGACGGGCAGCAGGTCGTCGATCCCGAGGTCGCCGCACTGTGGCCGCAGGGTGACTCCCCGTCCACCGCGGAGGAGGTGCTCGAGCGCACCCGCCGGGCATTCGCAGAGGAGATCGCGATCATGCTCGACGAAGGTGTCGTCGCAGCACCCGAGGACATCGACCTGTGCCTGATCCTCGGCGGCGGCTTCGCGTTCTGGAACGGCGGCATCACGCCGTACCTGGATCGCACCGGAACGTCGGAGGCCGTCAACGGCAAGCGTTTCCTGGCCCCGGGCGTCGCCGACGTCGCGTAGCACCGGTTGCGCTCGGCGCACCTGAAAAGAAGGCGTGTCGCCCCCTGGGGCGGCACGCCTTTCTTCGTGTGAAGATCGTCCCCCGCAACCTGTCGCGGCGTAGTGTCCCCGATGAGCAATTGCCGTAGCTTTCCGACCGAGCAGCGCCCCCGGGTGGTGCACGACGTCAGCAGGAGCTTTCATGACGCAACCGTCGTCCGCACACGCTGCCAAGGTCATCGCGGTTACCGTCGCCGCTGCAGTGGGCGGATTCCTGTTCGGGTTCGACAGCTCCGTCATCAACGGCGCTGTGGACTCGATCGAGCAGAATTTCGCGCTCAGTTCGTTCGTCACCGGGTTCGCGGTCGCGATCGCGCTGCTCGGCTGCGCGGTAGGTGCCTGGTTCGCGGGCAGGCTCGCCGATCGCTGGGGCCGCAAGCGAGTCATGGTGCTCGGCTCGATCCTGTTCCTGGTCTCGTCGACCGGTTCCGGCCTCGCGTTCAGCGTCCCCGACCTCATGCTCTGGCGGGTTCTGGGCGGACTGGGCATCGGCATCGCGTCGGTCATCGCGCCGACCTACATCTCCGAGATCGCACCGGCCCGGTACCGCGGCGGTCTCGCCTCGCTGCAGCAACTCGCCATCACCCTCGGCATCTTCGCGGCCCTGCTGTCCGACGCGGTGTTGCAGAACGCCGCAGGCGGTGCGTCGAACGACCTGTGGTGGGGACTCGAGGCCTGGCGGTGGATGTTCCTCGTCGGAGTCGTCCCCGCTGCGGTCTACGGCATACTCGCGGTGCTGATCCCCGAGTCGCCGCGATACCTGGTGGGGCAGGATCTCGACGAGGAAGCCGCCGAGGTCCTCGCCAACGTGACCGGTGAACTGGAACCGGAAGAACGGGTACGCGAGATCCGGCTGACACTGCGGCGCGATACGAAGGCGTCGTTCGGAGATATCCGGGGCCCGGTCTTCGGGTTGCAATCGATCGTCTGGGTCGGCATCACGATGGCGATCTTCCAGCAGTTCGTCGGCATCAACGCGATCTTCTACTACTCGACGACACTGTGGCAGTCGGTGGGGTTCACCGAGAACGAGTCGTTCACGACCTCGGTGATCACCGCCCTGATCAACGTGGTGATGACCTTCGTGGCGATCCTGTTCGTGGACAAGATCGGCCGGCGACCGCTGCTGATGACCGGTTCCCTCGGGATGTTCGTCAGCCTGTTGCTGGCCGCGATCGCGTTCTCCCAAGCCGAGGGCGGAGGCGACGACGTGTCGCTGCCGGCACCGTGGGGTGCCGTGGCACTCGTCGGCGCGAACGCGTTCGTCATCTTCTTCGCCGCCACCTGGGGACCCATCATGTGGGTCATGCTGGGCGAGATGTTCCCGAACCGAATGCGGGCTGTCGCGCTCGGTATCAGTACGGCCGCGAACTGGATCGCGAATTTCACCGTGACCCTGGCCTTCCCGCCGTTGACATCAGCTGTGGGCCTGTGGTTCCTCTACGGATTGTTCGCGTTCTTCGCGTTGCTGTCGTTCTTCTTCGTCAAGTCGAAGATTCGGGAGACCAAGGGAATGGAACTCGAGGACATGCAGACCTGATCCCCGGGGGGATCAGCCGACCTCCCGCTCGAGTTCCGCTTCCGTGCCCTTCTTCGGGGCAACACCGTTGCCGTTTCCGGCCGACGCAGTGCCGTGTGCGGCCGCCTTGGGAGACGCGACGGTGTGCGGGGTGGCAGCCCATCCCGTCACACGGCGCACGACGTCCTCGACGGTGAGCCCGAGTTCCTGATGGATCTCGGAGCGCGACGCGTGATCGAGGAACCGCTGCGGCACCCCGAGGGCGCGCAGGGGTACGTCGATGTCGCGGTCGCGGAGCGCAGCGGCCACCGCCGACCCCACACCGCCGTGTGTACCGCTGTCCTCGATCGTCACGACGAGCCGGAATGCGCGCGCCAGTTCGGTGATCGATTCGGGGACGGGGAGCACCCACCGCGGATCGACGACCGCGACGCTGATCCCCTGCTCCGCGAGAACCTCGGCGGCGTCGAGTGCGAGTCGCACGAATGCACCCACCGCGACGACGAGCACGTCGCCGGAGCGTTCCTCGGGCATCCGCAGCACGTCGACGATTCCGTCGATGCGTTCGACGGCCGGGATGTCTTTCCCGACCGAGCCTTTCGGAAAGCGCAGCACGGTGGGGCCGTCGGAGACGTCGAGTGCTTCGGCAAGCTCTTCTCTCAAGGTCGCCGCGTCGCGCGGCGCAGCCACGCGAATGCCGGGGACGATGCCCAGGAGGGAGAAGTCCCACATGCCGTTGTGGCTCGCGCCGTCCGATCCGGTCACGCCCGCTCGGTCGAGCACCATCGTGACGGGCTGCTTCAGCAACGCGACATCCATCAGCAACTGGTCGAAGGCGCGGTTGAGGAACGTCGAATACACCGCGACGACGGGATGCAGGCCACCGAGCGCGAGGCCGGCGGCGGACGTCACGGCGTGTTGCTCGGCGATACCGACGTCGAAGGTGCGGTCGGGGAACCGCTCGGCGAATTTCGAGAGTCCGGTCGGGCCGGGCATCGCCGCGGTGATGGCGACGACCTCGTTGCGTCCTTCCGCCTGGGCGATCAGTTCCTCGGAGAACACCGACGTCCAGTCGGGTGAGGACGACGACGATGTGGCCACACCGGTGCGCGGGTCCATGATTCCGGTCGCGTGCATCAGATCGGCCAGATGATTCTCGGCCGGTGCGTACCCGGCGCCCTTACGGGTCACGGCATGGACGATCACGGGGCCGCCGTAGGCCTTGGCGCGACGCAGAGCCGCCTCCATGGCCGGCTCGTCGTGGCCGTCGACCGGTCCGAGGTACTTGATCCCGAGATCGGTGAACAGCACCTGCGGGCTGACCGCGTCTTTGACGCCGGCCTTCATGCCGTGGAGCACCGAGTACGCCGTGGGACCGACCACCGGAAGCCGCTTGACGATCCGGCGGCTGTTGTCGAGGGCACGTTCGTATCCGGGCTTGAGGCGCAGCACCGCGAGATGGTCGGCGAGTCCGCCGATCGTCGGTGCGTAGGAACGGCCGTTGTCGTTGACGACGATCACCAGTGATCGGTCGGCGCCGGCGGCGATGTTGTTCAGCGCTTCCCAGCACATTCCGCCGGTGAGCGCTCCGTCGCCGACGACCGCGACGACCGTGCGGTCGGGTTCCTCGGTCAGCGCGAAAGCTTTGGCGAGGCCGTCGGCGTACGACAGCGCCGCCGACGCATGCGACGACTCGATCCAGTCGTGCTCGCTCTCGGACCGGGACGGGTAGCCGGACAACCCCCCGCGCTGGCGCAGGGTGTCGAACCGATCTCTGCGTCCGGTGAGGATCTTGTGGACGTAGGCCTGGTGGCCCGTGTCGAAGAGGATCGGGTCGCGCGGCGAGTCGAAGACCCGATGCAACGCGATGGTCAGTTCCACGACGCCGAGATTGGGCCCGAGGTGTCCCCCGGTCGCAGCCACCTTCTCGACCAGAAAATTGCGGATTTCCCCGGCGAGCTGCGTGATCTCGGTGGGGGTCAACCGACGAAGATCGTCGGGGGACTGTATGCGGGACAAGACACCCACCTGGAGAAGCTCCCTCCGGCTCGGGATTCGCGCGTGGCCGCGCGAGCAAGTGATCACCAGTCTACGGAGCGATTGCAACAAGGGGGTGAGCGCACTCCGCAGAGACGGGGCCCGATGTCGTGATGCACACGACATCGGGCCCCGTCCGCAACGTGCGTCACACGTCGGTCGTGTCCTTGGTGCGCTCGTCACCGGTCGGCTCCTCGACGAGGTCGATGGTGGTGCGCAGTTCCCGGTTGGGGATGACAGCGACTGCGAGCAACGTGATCACTGCGAAGCCTGCGGCCACGAGGAAGAGCGTGCCGGTAGCGTCACCGTAGGCGTGCTGCACGATCTCGACGACGGGCGCGGGCAGCACACTCAGGTCGAGGCTGCCTCCGCCGCCGGCCCCGGCATCGATGCCGAGCTTCGCGAATCCTTCGGCCGAGATCGTGGCGACTCGCGACGCCAGGATCGAGCCCAGGACGGAGACGCCGATCGCGCCACCGAAGGTGCGGAAGAACGCGACGGAGCTACTGGCCGCCCCGATGTTGCGCACGCTGACGGTGTTCTGGACGGCGAGCACGAGGTTCTGCATCAGCATGCCGGTGCCGAGACCCACGATCGCAATGTATCCGCTGATGGCGAGCAGCGACGTGGTGTGGTCGATGGTCCCGAGCAGCGCGAAGCCGACGAGTTGCAGGACCGCACCCCCGATGAGGAAGCCCTTCCACTTACCGAAACGCGTGATGAGCTGACCGGACAGCATCGAGGAGACCAGGGTTCCCGCCACCATCGGAATGGTGAGCAGACCCGCCTCGGTGGGGCTGTATCCGCGAGCGGTCTGGAAGTACTGGCCGAGGAACGTAGTGGCACCGAACAGGCCGACACCGACGGCGATGGACGCGATGATCGCGAGCGCCGTGGTGCGCTCGGAGACGATCTTCGGCGGGATGATCGGGTCGGCAACCTTCGTCTCGACGATGATCGTCGCGATGAGCAGCGCCAATCCCACGCCGACGTAGAGCGCCGATTCGGCGGAGATCCACTCGTAGTAGCCGGCCTTCCCGGCGAAGGACACCCAGACGAGCAGGACGCTCACCGCAGCGGTGATGAGGGTCGCGCCGAGCCAGTCGATGTTGACGTTCTGCTTGCGCACGGTCTCGATGTGCAGGGTGCGCTGGAGCAGGACGAGGGCCACGACGGCGATCGGTACACAGACGTAGAAGCACCAGCGCCAGCCGAGGGTGTCGACGATGACGCCGCCGAGGACGGGACCGCCCGACATCGCGACGGCCATGACCGCGCCCATGTATCCGGAGTAGCGACCGCGCTCGCGGGGCGGGATGATGCTGCCGATGATCGCCACCACGAGGGCGGTCAGACCACCCATGCCGATGCCCTGCACCACACGAGCAGCCAGCAGGATCGGCACGTTGTGCGCGACGCCGGCGAGCACCGACCCGACCACGAAGACCAGGATCGACAGCTGTACCAGGAGTTTCTTGTTGAACAGATCGGCGAACTTGCCCCAGATCGGGGTGGATGCCGCGTTCGCGAGCAGGGCGGTGGTGATCACCCAGGCGTACTGAGTCTGGGTCCCGTTCAGGTCGGCGATGATCGTGGGCAGCGCCGTCGACACGATCGTGCTGCTCAGCAGCGCGGTGAAGAGCGCGGCGAGCAGACCGGAGAGAACGACGAGGATCTCGCGGTGCGTCATCGGCGCATCGGCCTCTGCCTCAGGACCTGGCGGAAAAGCGCCGTGCCTGGAGTCGGTGGTGGTCATGAAGAAGTCCTTTGGGCGGTGGCGGTAGCTATCGGAAGCAATGAAGCGTTGAGCCGGCGGAGAACTGCGATCGCGTCGTCGACCTGCTGCTGATCCCAGTCGGCGAGTTCGGCGGACAATCGCTCGGTGCGCAGTTCGCGGACCGACTCGAGAACGTCCAGTCCCTTCCGCGTACATCGGAGGGTGTGTGCTCGCCGGTCACCGGGGTCCGGGCGTCTTTCGACGAGCCCCCGTTCGACGAGTTCACCGATCTGCCGGCTGAGCGAGGACTGACTGACGCACATCTCCGCGGCGAGTTCGCTGGGTCGGCACTCCCCCGCTCTCGCGAGGAGGATCAGCACCCCGACGAGCGTGTTGGGAAGCACTGCGGTCTCGTTGTGCGCGAGCGCCGAGCGCATCGTTCTACCCAGCAGAAAGATGGCGTCCACGAGTTCGTGCGCCGTCTCGGTCCGAACCGGCACGAAAACCTCCGAAGACAAGTATTTGGTTACGACATGCAACTATAACATATAGTTGCTTGCTGTAACCAAATACTTCGCCAAACGGACGAACCTCCCAGCGGCGTCAGCGGCCGCTCAGGAGACCCCGCTCACCGGGTGAACAGCGCGAGGCACTCCACGTGATGAGTCGACGGGAACGCCGCGAACGCGCGGACTTCGGCGAGCTCGAAACCCTGTGCGCGGTACAGGCCCACGTCACGGCCGAATGCCGCGGGGTCGCATCCGAGGTGGATGACCCGGCGGGGCCCCGCCTCCGCGATGGCACTCACGACCTCCTTGCCCGCACCGGCGCGCGGCGGGTCGAGCACGACGACCTCCGGAGCCGGAAGCTCGCCGACGAGGCGCTCCACGCGTCCGTGCCGGAACGAGATCTGGTCCAGGTCCGCCAGCGCAGCCGTACCGTCCTCCACAGCGGTCCGCGACGACTCCACGGAGATCACACTCCCCCGGCTTCCCACCTGTCCGGCTAGCGAGGCGGCGAAGACACCGACTCCGCCGTACAGGTCCCAGACGGTGCTTCCCTCCGACGCCTGCGCCCACTCCGCGACGACCCCCGAGTACGTGGTCGGCGCCCCTCGATGGGCCTGCCAGAAACCGGTTGCCGCGACGGTCCACTCGCGATCGCCGACCCGTTCGACGGGTCGTCCCGACCCCTCGACGACCTTCTCCGCGCGAGGCGCACTCGTCGCAGCCCGGCGCGCGGCGGCGCCGCGGCGGCCGGGGCTCTTGTGACCGGTACCCGAAATCACGGGAGGCGCGATCTCGACGATGTGCCGGTCGCCGTTCGCATCCAGCACCACCTGCAGTTCGGCGCCGGGACGCCACACCTGGTCCGGCAAACCCCGGTAGGCGGCGGCGTCTATCTGTGGGCACGCAAGCTCGGGAACGACGTCGTTGCTGTGGTACCGCCGGTACCCGGGGCTGCCCGCGGCGTCGACCGCGAGCCGGACACGGGTCCGCCACAAGGTGCCGTTCGGCGACCCGCCCGGGATTTCCTCGACGGTGATGTCGCGCTCGACACCGCCGAGTCTCCGCAGCTGTTCGCTCACCACCGCGGCGGCAAAGCGCCGCTGCGCGGGCACGGAAGCGTGTGACATGTCGCAGCAGCCCGCACCGCCCGGCCCGGACACCGGGCACAGCGGATCGACCCGATCCTCGGAGGCTTCCAGGATCTCCACCGCGTCGGCGAAACAGAACGAGCCGCCGCGGTCCTCGGTGATCGACGCGAACACCCGCTCCCCCGGAAGGCCGTGGCGGACGAAGATCACCCGGCCTTCGAACCGGGCGACGCAGAAACCGCCGTGCGCGGGGTTGCCCAAGATCACCTCTACCCGGCGTCCGGACCAATCCGTGCGCGTGCCCTGTCGTTCCTGCCGACTCACTGCTGTTCCTCCTTGTCGAGACCCCGGCGCACCGCTCCGGGCGCCGAATCGATCCGTTCTCGTCCCACCGCTGCCGACGAGCGCAGCTGCCAGGGCACGCTCGTGACCATCACCCCGGGTTGGAAGAGGAGACGGCTCTTGAGACGTAGCGCACTCTGGTTGTGCAGGATCTGCTCCCACCAGTGACCCACCACGTACTCCGGGATGAACACCGTCACGACGTCACGCGGCGAGTCACGCCGGACACGCCGGACGTAGTCGAGCACGGGCCTGGTGATCTCACGATACGGCGACTCGACGACCTTCAGCGGAATGGTGAGGTCGCTGCGCTCCCATTCCCGGACCAGCTTGCGGGTGTCCTCCTCGTCGACGTTCACGGTAATCGCTTCGAGAGTGTCGGGCCGGGTCGCCCGCGCGTACGCCAGGGCGCGCAATGTCGGCAGGTGGAGCGTCGACACAAGCACGATCGAGTGGGTGCGACTGGGCAGAACCCCGTCCCACTCCGCACCTTCGAGTTCGGCCGAGATGGTGTCGTAATGACGACGTATCGCCTTCATCACACCGAAGATCGCCACCATCGTCGCGACCGCGATCCACGCACCCGCGGTGAACTTCGTGACGAGCACGATCAGCAGCACGGCCGTGGTCGCCACGAACCCGATCACGTTGACCGACCGTGAACGCTGCATCCGGCCACGGCTCGCCGGGTCCGTCTCGGTGGCAAGGAATCGGGTCCAGTGCCGGACCATTCCGGCCTGTCCGAGACTGAAGGCGACGAACACGCCGACGATGTAGAGCTGGATGAGCTTGGTCACTTCGGCGTCGAAGACCCACACGAACACGATGGCCAGACCCGACAGGAACACAATGCCGTTGCTGAACGCGAGGCGATCGCCGCGGGTGTGCAGCTGCCGCGGGAGGTACCGGTTCTGGGCGAGCACCGAGGCGAGCACGGGGAACCCGTTGTAGGCGGTGTTCGCGGCGAGCACGAGGATCACCGCCGTCACCACCGCCATCAGGAAGAACGCCACCGGAACGTCGCTGAAGATCGTCTGGGCCAGCTGCGCGACGAGCGTTTTCTGCTCGTACCCCTCGGGGGCACCCCGGAGCTGGGTCGCCGGATTCTCCGCCACCACCACGCCCAGACGCTGGGCGAGGAACACCACCCCGAGGAAGAGCGTCACGGCGATCGCTCCGAGCATGAGCAGTGTGGTCGCCGCGTTCCGTGCCCTGGGCTTGCGGAAGGCCGGAACCCCGGTGCTGATCGCCTCGACACCCGTGAGCGCCGCACAGCCCGACGAGAAGGCCCGTGCGAGAAGGAAGATGAAGGCGATCGCGGTGAGGTCGGTCTGCTCGGCGACGAGCTCGAACTCCGCCGATTCCGCTCGCAGGTCCTCCCCCAGGACGAAGATCTGGAACAGCCCCCACCCGAGCATCGCGAGCATGCAGGCCACGAACGCGTACGTCGGGAAGGCAATGGCCTTGCCCGCCTCCCGGAGCCCACGCAGGTTCACCGCGGCGAGTATCGCGATGGCGGCGATGGCGAAGAGCACCTTGTGCTGCGCGACGAAGGGCACCGCCGAACCGATGTTCGCCGCTGCCGACGACAACGAGACCGCGACGGTGAGCACGTAGTCGACCATGAGGGCGCTGCCGACCGTCAGACCGGCGGTGGCCCCGAGGTTCTTCGTCGCGATCTCGTAATCGCCGCCGCCCGACGGGTAGGCGCGCACATTCTGCCGGTAACTCGCCACGACGATCACGAGGACGGCGGCGACTGCGAGGCCGATCCACGGCGAGAACGCGTATGCGGACAAGCCGGCGATGGACAGGACGAGGAAGATCTCCTCCGGCGCGTATGCCACCGAGGACAATGCGTCGGAGGCGAATACGGGCAGGGCTATCCGCTTGGGCAGCAGATCGTGCCCGAGAGTATCGCTGCGGAACGGGCGACCCAGCAGGAGCCGTTTCGTGGCGGTGGAAAGCTTGGACACCTGCAAAGCCTAAGCCGTCCGCCTGGTGGAACACTGCATCGGACGCCGGTGTCCGTTTCCGCACGCCACCGACGCTTCGCCGAGTCCGACCGCGCGCCCGACCGCCGGGCGGTACGGTTCCGTTCGGCGACCACCGACCGTGGTCGCCTCCTCGACGATCGACGAAACGGAGTGTCCACGGTGTACGTGGTGGTGATGGGGTGTGGCCGGGTGGGTTCGTCCGTGGCCACCGCGCTCGCGCGACTCGGCAACGAGGTGGCGGTCGTCGACCGGGACCCGAGCGCATTCCTGCGGCTGGGACCGGATTTTCCCGGCCACACGGTCGTGGGGATGGGATTCGATCGGGACGTGCTGATCCGTGCCGGCATCGAGCAGGCCGACGCGTTCGCCGCGGTGTCGTCGGGTGACAACTCGAACATCATCTCGGCGCGTGTGGCCCGCGAGATCTTCGGGGTCGAGCGGGTGGTCGCGCGGATCTACGACGCGAAGCGCGCGGCCGCCTACGAGCGCCTCGGCATCCCCACCGTCGCCACCGTGCCGTGGACCACGGACCGGTTCCTGCACGCGCTCACCCACGACAGCGAGGCGACGCGGTGGCGGGATCCGACCGGCTCGGTCGCAGTGGCCGGCGTCGACGTCCACGAAGGCTGGGTAGGACGGCGCGTGACCGAACTCGAGGAAGCAACCGGTTCCCGCGTCGCGTTCCTCATCAGGTTCGGCACCGGCCTGCTGCCGGATCGCAGGACCGTGATCCAGGCAGACGATCTGGTCTACATCGCTGCCGTTTCCGGTTCCGCGGCCGAGGCGATCACACTGGCCGAGAACCCTCCGGCGGAGGACAACTGAGCACGATGACCCCGTCAACCGAGAGGATCCGTCGATGAAGGTCGCCATCGCAGGCGCGGGAGCCGTGGGACGGTCGATCGCCCGCGAACTCGTGCGCAACAACCACGAGGTCATGCTGCTCGAGCGCAAACTCGACCACGTCGAACCCGCTGCCGTGCCGGAGGCCGAGTGGGTGCACGCCGACGCGTGCGAGCTCAGTCTGCTCGAGGCTGCCGGTCTCGAAAACTACGATGTGGTGATCGCAGCGACCGGCGACGACAAGGTCAACCTCGTGCTGAGCCTTCTCGCCACCACCGAGTTCGGGGTGCCGCGCGTCGTGGCCCGCGTCAACGACCCCCGCAACGAATGGCTGTTCGACGAGTCGTGGGGGGTCGACGTGGCGGTGTCGACCCCTCGCATGCTCGCGGCGCTGGTCGAGGAGGCCGTCACCGTGGGCGATCTGGTGCGATTGATGAAATTGCGAAGGGGTGCGAACCTCGTCGAAATCACCTTGCCCGACACCACCGCGCTCGCGGGCAAGCCGGTGCGCAAATTGCAGTTGCCGCGGGACGTCGCGCTGGTGACGATTCTTCGCGGTGAACGAGTCATCGTGCCGCAACCCGACGACCCCCTCGAGGGGGGAGACGAACTGCTGTTCGTCGCTGCGCAGGATGTCGAAGACGAGTTGCGCGCGGCCGTCGGCGTCTAGTCTCCCACTCCGCCGGGACCTCGGGACGATTCCCGTGCCGGGTCCCGGTTCCGGCCCTCACCCGACCGGCGCTGCACGGCTCACCTCGGTACGCTGTGCCGACCATGCCGCCGAGGCGTGACCGAGGGACTTCGGAGGTGACCGAACCATGACCGTGTATCGGCAGCAGATCGCCGGTGTCACATACGAATTCCAGGGTCTCGTGGATCTCCTGGCGAAAGCGTCGCCGCGGCGGTCGGGAGACGAACTCGCCGGGTGCGCCGCGCATTCCGACGCCGAGCGTGCGGCGGCTCAGTGGGCGCTCGCGGACGTGCCGCTGTCGGCCTTTCTCACCGAGGCGATCGTTCCGTACGACACCGACGAGGTAACCCGTCTGATCATCGACTCCCACGACGCCGACGCGTGTGCGCCCGTCGCGCATCTGACGGTCGGCGGCTTCCGCGACCACCTGCTCACCGTCGCGGCGCAGCCGGACCCTGCCCCCGCGCTGCGGGCACTCGCGCCGGGGCTGACCCCGGAGATGGTCGCGGCGGTCAGCAAGATCATGCGCAACCAGGATCTGATCGCGGTCTCGCGGGCAGCGACCGTCACGAGTGCCTTCCGCACCACCATCGGCCTCCCGGGCCGATTGTCGACCCGGTTGCAACCGAACCATCCGCTCGACGACCCGCACGGTGTCGCGGCGGCGGTGCTCGACGGCCTCCTGATGGGATGCGGCGACGCGGTGGTCGGCATCAACCCCGCGAGCGACTCCCCGCACGCGGTGGCCGACCTCCTGCGGTTGCTCGACGACATCCGGCAGCGGTTCTCCATCCCGGTCCAGTCGTGTGTACTCACCCACATCACGACGACCATCGACCTGGTGGCGCAGGGCGCGCCGGTCGATCTGGTCTTCCAGTCGGTCGCGGGCACCGAAGGCGCCAACCGCGGATTCGGAGTCGATCTCGCCCTCCTGCGTGAAGGCAACGAGGCGGCGCGGGCGCTGCGCCGCGGAACGGTCGGCGAGAACGTGATGTATCTGGAGACCGGTCAGGGCTCGGCGCTCTCGTCGGGCACACACCTGGGCGCCGGTGGACGCCCAGTGGATCAGCAGACCTTGGAGGCCCGCGCGTACGCGGTGGCGCGTGAGCTCGATCCTCTCCTGGTCAACACCGTCGTCGGTTTCATCGGACCCGAGTACCTCTACGACGGCAAACAGATCATCAGGGCAGGGCTCGAGGACCAGTTCTGCGGCAAGCTCCTCGGCCTGCCCATGGGAGTCGACGTCTGCTACACCAATCACGCCGAGGCGGACCAGGACGACATGGACACCCTGCTCACGTTGCTGGGCGTCGCGGGCACCGCGTTCGTCATCACGGTGCCGGGAGCGGATGACGTCATGCTCGGTTACCAGTCGCTCTCGTTCCACGACGCGCTGTATGCGCGGGAGGTCATGGGTCTGCGGCCCAGCCCCGAATTCGAGGAATGGCTGCGGGCACAGGGCTTGGCCGACGATTCCGGGCGCATCCTGCCCGTCGATATGGCGGCCTCGCCGCTGCGAGCACTCGGAGGGGCGCTGTGACGGACGCGTGGGAGGCACTCCGGCGCCACACGCAGGCCCGCATCGGACTGGGACGGGCCGGCAACGGCTTGCCCACGCGGCGGCACCTCGAGTTCGTCGCGGCGCATGCGGCGGCCCGCGATGCCGTTCATGCACCTCTCGACGTGGAGTCCCTCGCACAGCAGCTGGAGGCGCTCGAATTCGATGATCTGCCCGGACGCCCGCGTCTCGGTGCGCCTCTGACGGTGCGCAGCGCGGCCGCCACCCGGGACGTCTATCTCCGCCGCCCCGACCTGGGACGCCGGCCGGAGGACGGGACCGCACTTCCCCACAGCGGTGCCGACGTGGGGATCGCTCTGTGCGACGGCCTGTCGTCGACCGCGCTCCTGGCCCACGGCCCCGCGCTCGTCGCAGCGATCGTGCGTGCGCTTCCCGGGTCGACTTTCGCGCCGCCGGTCATCGCCACGCAGGCGCGGGTCGCACTTGGCGACCACATCGGCGCACAGCTCGGCGTCACGACCATGCTGGTGCTCATCGGTGAGCGCCCCGGACTGTCGAGCGCCGACAGTATCGGCGTCTACCTCACGCATCACCCCGAGCCGGGGCGCCGCGACTCCGAGCGGAACTGTGTGTCGAACATCCATCCGCCCGGCGGGATGACATGTGAGGGGGCCGCGCGGGTGATTGCTGCACTCGTGGACGGTGCGCGGCGGCTCGGCGCCTCGGGCGTCATGCTCAAGGACGGTTCCCGCGGTCCGGCGTTGCCCGACGGAGAACACCGCGCGTTGTAGCGCTGTCTCGTCCGGGCGACGTCACACCTCGCGGTGGCGGCCCGAGGGAGGAATCGGGGTCTCCCCCGGTTCCTCGGCTTCGGGAGCCGGCTCGACGAGACGGTCGGCTTTGCGTACCGCCCACAAGGTCACCAGCAACACCAGGCCGGTGAGCGGCCAGCCCATTCCGATGCGGGCCACGGCCAGCCAGCCGGTTTCGTCGGCGTCGTAGAGGTGGTTCTGGACCAGATAGCGCGCCAGGAACACCAGTGCCCATGCGACGGTCGCGATGTCGTACGCACGGACGGCGTCCTTGTGCGACCGCCACCGTGAGCCCTGCCCGTTCAGCATCCCCCAGACCACGCCCACGAGTGGCCTGCGGACCAGCACCGATACGACGAATGCTCCGCCGTAGATCAGGCTGGCGTAGATCCCGAAGAGGAAGTACCCCTTGGCATCACCGGTGCGATACGCGATGAACGCGCACACCGCGACGCCGATGAAACCCGAGATCGCGGGCTGAATAGGGGTGCCTCGAATCAGCCGCCACGCCAGGACACCGCAGGCGACAGCCACGGCCGCCCAGATCGCGGCCGTCAGGCCCCACCAACTGTTCACCGGCACGAACACCAGGACGGGCAGCGTCGAATACACCAACCCGCTGATGCCACCGAGTTGTTCCAGCATCGTCTGCTGCCTGATGTCGCTCACTCCTACGAGAGTGCCATATTCCCGGGGCTACCCCGGTCGCGGACGTGCGGAGCCCCTTCGCGCCTCACGGTCCGCGCCCGGTCAGGCCGGGCCGCGCAATTCGTAGTAGGGGTTGTAGATCACCCGTCGCCCGTCGCGTTCACCGACTCGTCCCCGTACGAGCAGGGTCTTGCCGGTTTCTATACCCGGGATACGGCGGCGTCCGATCCAGACCAGAAGGATGGAGTCGGTGCCGTCGAACAACTCCGCCTGCACTGTCGGGGCGGCTGCTTTCGAGCAGGACTCCACGCTGCGGAGCCGGCCGAACATGGTCACTTCCTGGCCGCGGGTGCACTTGACGACAGGAAGCGCGCCGGTCGAATGAGACGACTCGGCCATCTCTTCTGCGTCGAGTTCCTCGAGATCCTCGGTCAACCGACGAGTGAGCCGGCGTAGGTAACCGGCCGCGGCGGGTGGCATGGCGCGCTCCTGTACACGGTGGGCACATGTGCGTGCCCGAAGTTGTCGTTCGACCGCCACTGTAGACCGATTCCGGGCAAGCACAAGCACACCGAGTTGTGGTCCGGTTTCGAGCATTCGGCAGGATTGTGACATGCCCCGCACTGTGCCCTCCACCCTCGATCTCAGCACTGTCACCGTCGCCGTCGTTCTGCCCGGCACCGGCTCGGATGCGAACTTCGTCGGCCGCGTCTTCCGGGGCGCGCTGCGTTCCCGGGGAATCGACGTCGTGGCGGTCGATCCCGACCCTCGGGGAGTCGTGCGCAGCTACGTCCGCGCCATGGATGCTGCCGCGCGCAGCGGCCCGATCCTGGTCGGTGGAGTGTCGATCGGGGCCGCGGTCGCCCTGCAGTGGGCGGCGGAGCATCCGGATCTCGCTGCGGGAGTGCTCGCGGCCCTGCCTGCGTGGACCGGCGATCCTGCCGCGGCGCCTGCCGCGGCGAGCGCGCGATGGACTGCGTCGGAACTCCGTGCTCACGGTTTGGACGCGGTGACGGCCGCGATGGCGGCGTCGAGTCCTTCCTGGCTTGCCATAGAGCTGACCCGATCCTGGAAGGCTCAGTGGCCCGACCTGCCGTCGGCGCTCGAGGAAGCCGCCGGTGTGCACGCCCTCGACGTGGACAGGCTGCGCGCTCTCGAGGTGCCGGTCGGGATCGCTGCGGCCGTCGACGATGCGGTGCATCCGGTCGAGACGGCGGAGCAATGGGCGCGGGAGATTCCGCGTGCCGCGCTGGGGAGCCTCCGACTGGCCGACATCGGCGCGGATCCGGGCCGGCTCGGCACGATGTGCCTGACGGCGCTCGACCAGGCGTGCGCCGGCCCGGCCCCGCGTGAGGACCGGACCGGCGGTACGGGCTAGAAGCCCAGCTGCTGCATAGCGGAGCCGGACTCGCCGCGGCGAGGCGGCTGCGGCTGCCGCGTGCTCGGCGGCGGCGGGTTCGTTCCTGCGCGCGCCTGCGGTGCGGGTCCACCCTGACGCGGCGCCGGAGGCGCAGCCGGGGCGCCTTGCGGACCGCGTTGCTGCTGTGGGGCGGCTCCCTGCTGAGCGGGTTGCTGCTGAGCGGGTTGCTGTCGTGCCGCGGCTTGTTGCTGCGCTGCCGCAGCGAGCTGCTGCGCGAGTGCTTCGGGAAGGACGACGGGCAACGGCGTGCGCACCGGATACGGCTCTGCTCCTCGTCGCACCACAGTCCCCGCGACGACGGATCGCGCGAGTGCTACCAGTTCCGAATCCCCGCCGGCGTTTCCGGCCGGACCGGCGACAACACACCGAATCATCCAGCGAGGGCCGTCCACACCGATGAACCGGAGGTCCGCGTTCGGCGTCACACCGTGCAGTTCCCTGCCCCACGGACCGGATTCCATACTCACGGTCGCGTTGTCGTTGCGCAGGGTCTCGGACAGTTCCGCAGCGACCTCGCGCCACTGACCCGGCGACTTCGGCGCCGCGTACGCCGAGACGGTGATCCGCCCGTACCGGGTGACGAGGTGAACGTTCTGCGGCGCACCGTTCTGCGCCATCTCGACCTGGATCTGGCTTCCCTGCGGGAGGGGCACCAGCACGGAGCCGAGATCGAGACGGGAACCGGTGAGGTCCTCTTCGTCGATCTCGGTGATGTCGAAGGGCCCTTCGTCGCCGGCGGCACCGGTCGCGTGGTCGTATCCCGCCTCGTCGTACGCGCCAGTGCCGTAACCGCCCTCGTCGTAACCGGCCTCGTGGTAACCGGCCTCGTCGTACCCGGCATCATCGAAGCTGCCGTCGTCCGCGTAGGACTGCTCAGCGCGATCGGCACCGGTATCCGGTCCACGATTCTTGCGACGTCCGAACATGTCAGGAACCTTCCTTCACGAGACCGGCGTGTCCGCCGCTCGATCCGTATCCGCCGCTTCCGCGTGCGGTGTCGTCGAGTTCGTCGACCTCCACGAACTCGGCGAGTTCGACGCGTTGGACCAGCAACTGGGCGATCCGGTCACCGCGGCGCAGCTCGACGGCGTTTTCGGTGTCGTGGTTGATCAGGCACACCTTGATCTCTCCACGGTATCCGGCGTCGACCGTCCCGGGGGTGTTCACCACCGACAGACCGAACTTCGCTGCGAGTCCGGACCGCGGATGGATGAGCCCGACGGTACCGATCGGCAGGGCAACAGAGATGCCGGTCCCCACGAGAGCTCGCTGGCCCGGTTGGAGAGTCAGGTCGGCGGTCGTGCACAGGTCGACACCTGCGTCACCGGGGTGAGCACGGGTGGGCACAGGGATCCCGGGGTCGAGGCGACGCAGCGGGATGCGCGGAAGGTCGGTCACGTGGACCGAGGTTACTCTGCGGATGCCTGTCCCCCGCTGCGGGCGCGAGGCCGTCCGATACGGGCGACTATCCTGGGCCTGTGTCTCGATCCTCTCGCTCCGGAGCGACCCCCGGCCGGACCACCGGCACCCCGACCTTCTCCGAACAGATGTGGGTGCCGTGGTGGTGGTGGCCCATCGGGCTCGGCATCGCTGCGTTGCTCGCGGCGGAACTCCATATGGGAGCGCCGGGCCTCTACGCGTGGCTGCCGTACGTGCTGCTGCTGCCCTTCCCGATCTGGGCTCTGATCTGGCTCTCTCGCAGCAAGGTCGAAGTGGTCGACGGGGAGCTGGTCGTGGGACGCGCACATCTACCGGTGGAGGTCATCTCACGCGGTGTGGTGGTTCCGGCGTCGGCGAAGAGCGCTGCGCTCGGCCGCCAGCTCGATCCGGCCGCATTCGTCCAGCACCGGCCGTGGGTCGGGACGATGGCGATGGTTGTACTCGACGATCCCGACGACCCGACGCCCTACTGGCTGATCAGTACCCGGCGTCCCGCCGAGTTGCTCGAAGCGTTGGGCTGCGACGTTTCCACAGGAAAGTAGCCACAGGGAGCACCCGCGGGAAGCAACCATCAGGTCGCAACCACCCGGTCGCCGCAGCGCCCTGAGGTCGTCACACGGAGCGGCCGCGCGGCATGGTCATGCCGAGCGGCCGCGGGGCGACCTCAGGCTGCGCAGTCGCGGGGCGATCTCAGGCTGCGCAGTCGCGGGGCGATCTCATGCTGCGCAGTCGCGGCAGATCAGGACGCCGTTCTCCTCGGTTGCCAGTCGGCTGCGGTGGTGCACCAGGAAGCAGCTCGAGCACGTGAACTCGTCGGCCTGCTTGGGCACGACGCGCACCGACAGCTCTTCGCCGGACAGATCGGCACCGGGCAACTCGAAAGACTCGGCGGTATCCGATTCGTCGACGTCCACCACAGCGGACTGCGCTTCGTTGCGCCGCGCCTTCAGTTCCTCCAGTGAATCCTCCGACACCTCGTCACTTTCGGTCCGCCGCGGTGCGTCGTAGTCAGTCGCCATGTCCTCTTACCTTCTAATCTTCGTGCGGGCGCTCAGCAGAAGCACCGAAGGTGCTCCCGGCCAAGGCAACGCTCGACGGTGTCATGAAGTTCCCTGGGATAAGTCCGGAACACCGGACATACCCGAATACGTGCATTCGAACCCGCGTCGTGCAACTCCTACGACTCGGGCCGCCGAACAATAGCCGACGCGGACCCGAAATATGCAATCAATTTCGCCGCCCGCCCGGAATTGTCGAGCAATTGTCACCAACACCACAGAAACCCGTGGCATTCCCTCCCCGCGAAGGCAGACACCTCCGGAGGCCTCCACCTTCCGAAGGCGCCGCCCTCTAGAGTGAGTGCGCACCATCACCGGCACGAACACGAGAGGCAGGGCGGCGTGGTTTCCCTGATCACCCAAGGCACCGCTACCGACAAGCGCGGCCGGCCGTTCCGTCACCGCCGGACACTCCCGGCAGCGATCGCCGCGGCGGTCCTTGCGGTCGCGACCATCGTCGTCTGGACCTCGGTGTTCAGTTCGGTCGAACCGGTGACCACCACCGTCGCATGCAACGCTCCGGCCCTCGGCGCATCAGGTCCGGACGGCGCCGAGCCCGCCCCGCTCGGAGACGTCGTCGATCGGTCCACTCTGCTCGACGTCGAGCCCGCGCCCCTCGCTGCCACCCGTGTTCGCGTGTTCAACGCCAACGGCGAGCGTGGCCAGGCGACACACGTCGCTGCGCAGCTGAGCGACTACGGCTTCGCCAGCGCGCCTGATGTTCAGGCCGGCAACGACCCCGTGTACCTGGATCAGAACATGCAGTGCCAGGGACAGATCCGGTTCGGCGAGTCCGGTAAGGCCGCCGCGAGCGCAGTCTGGCTGCTCGCACCGTGCGCCGAGCTGGTCCTGGACGAGCGCGGGGACGACACCGTCGACTTCGCCCTCGGGACGTACTTCAAGGACCTCTCCCCCTCGGCGGACGCGGAAGAGGTCCTGCGGACCCTCCGCGAGGTCCCGGCCGGAGAGGGTTCGGCGCCCCTCGACATCGACCTTCTCACCGCCGCGCGCGACGCCCGTTGCTGATTACTTTTTCACTTCGAGTGCAAAAGGGGACGCCGCTCACTATTTCGACGTGACGCGACACAAAGCATATTCGGGTGAACCGGGCGGAATACTCAATTCGGCGCGGCGTCATTTGCGCCTAATTCGGCGAGTAACTCGTTGAAAGCGACCGCAATACCCGGCGCCGCCGCGACGGTGATCTCTCCGGCGTCGCCGAAACCCCCGGGCACCCGTACCGTCGCGCCCGCCTCGGCCGCGACGAGCGCACCCGCCGCCCAGTCCCACGGATTGAGGCCGTGCTCGTAGTGCGCGTCCACGCGACCCGCGGCCACCATGCATAGGTCGAGCGCTGCGGCGCCGATCCGCCGGATGTCGCGGACCCGCGGCAGGAGCGCTGCGACTATCGCGCCCTGATGAGCGCGCCGGCCCGGAGTGTAGGAGAAGCCCGTCGCCACGAGCGACATCCCCAGGTCGGTCACCGGGTTGCATCGCAGCGGCGTCTCCGTGCCGCGCGCGTCCGTGAGGGTCGCGCCCGCGCCCAGGGCAGCCGAGTACGTGTCGCCGGACGTGATGTCGACGACCGCCCCCGCGATCGATCGGCCGTCCACCTGCGCGGCGACCGAGACGGCGGACGCCGGGATGCCGTAGACGAAGTTGACGGTGCCGTCGATCGGATCGACCACCCAGCACACTCCGGTCTCCCCCGTGCCGGTCGCCTCGCTGCTCCCGCTCTCCTCGCCGAGAAACGCGTCCCCGGGTCGCAGCTCGCGCAAGCGGGCACGGATCAGGTCCTCGCTCTCGGTGTCCGCCACGGTGACGGGATCGGTATGCGTGGATTTCGTGCGGACCGAATCGGTGCCGTCGGATCCGGGCGGGCCGAAGAGTTCACCACGACGGGCGCGGACATGGTCGGCGGCCTCTCGGGCAACTGTGACGGCCACCTCGCGCAGGGCGGACAATTCCGATGGGCTGGGATTTCGCTCGGCAGGCATCTCCTCATCCGAACACACCCGCACGCAGGACACCAGCGCACCACTCGCGGCCCCGCAGAAACGGAGATGCACCGGTTCGCGACCCCGCGCCGCGACGGACCACACTATCGTTGCGACACAGGCGCAGTCCGGATTCCCCCGGGCCGATCCGAGCGAGAGGAACACGTAATGACCCAGGACACCCCGACGATTTCGTCGAAATCGGTGCAGTCGTCGAATCTGGGGTTCGGGGTCGACGTCGGAGGCAGTGGCATCAAGGGTGCGGTGGTGGACCTCGACACCGGGGAACTCGTCGGTGAACGCATCAAGATCCTCACTCCGCAGCCGTCGACACCGGATTCGGTCGCCGCGACGGTTGCCGAAATCGCGGACCAGGCCGGATGGTCCGGTCCGGTGGGTGTCACCCTGCCGTCGGTCCTGATGGGGGGAGTCGTGCGCACCGCCGCCAACATCGACTCGTCCTGGATCGGCACCGATGCGCACGAACTGTTCACGGGCGCACTCGGACGGCAGGACGTGTCCATCCTCAACGACGCCGATGCTGCCGGGATCGCCGAAGATCGCTTCGGCGCGGCGAAGGACACCGACGGAGTGGTCATCCTGCTCACCTTCGGTACGGGCATCGGCTCGGCCGTGCTGCACAACGGCGTCCTTCTCCCCAACACCGAATTCGGCCACATGGAGATCGGCGGGCGCGAGGCCGAACACATCGCGGCGTCCTCGGTCAAGGACAAGCTCGGTCTGTCGTACAAGCAGTGGGCCAAGGAAGTCTCCCGCGTTCTCGAGCACTACGAAGCGCTGCTGTGGCCGGACCTGTTCATCGCGGGAGGCGGGATCAGCCGTAAACATCACAAGTGGATCCCGCTCCTGACCAACCGAACTCCGGTCGTTCCCGCCGAACTGCGCAACGCGGCGGGGATCGTCGGAGCCGCATACGCAGCGAAAACCGGCGTAACACCCTGAGTCGCGCTCATCCTCCCCGGACGGAATCGTTACAATGGTCCTCAGCCGGCCGGAACCGGCCTGATCCCGACAGACCTCTCCGCCGGAACACCTCTGGCGCGACGCCGCACTACCTCGTCACGAAAGGGCGTACGTGGCAGCCACCGACATCCACACCGCTGATTCAGAGAACGAATCCGCACCCGTTGCAGGCGCCTCGGGCGCCGCCGCCGACGCTGACGGCACCGCCGCGGATACCGCGCCGAGCGCCAAGTCGCCAGCGAAGAAGGCCGCAGCAAAGAAGGCTCCCGCCAAGAAGGCCGCAGCGAAGAAAGCTCCTGCCAAGAAGGCCGCAGCCAAAAAGGCTCCCGCCAAGAAGGCCGCAGCGAAGAAGGCCGCCGGAGCGGCCGGCGAGGAAGAGTTCGACGCGACCAGCGTTGCCGATCTCGCCGACCTCGAGATCTCCGAGGGAGAACTCGCCACCACCGAGGATGTCGTGGTGGAAGAGGAAGAGCCCACCGAGAAGGACAAGGCGTCCGGTGACTTCGTCTGGGACGAAGAGGAGTCCGAGGCGCTTCGTCAGGCCCGTAAGGATGCCGAACTCACCGCTTCTGCCGACTCGGTGCGCGCGTACCTGAAGCAGATCGGCAAGGTCGCCCTGCTCAACGCCGAGGAAGAAGTCGAGCTCGCCAAGCGGATCGAGGCAGGCCTCTACGCCGTCTACCGTCTGCAACAGCTCGCCGAGAAGGGCGAGAAGCTGCCCGTCGCGCAGCGGCGCGACATGAACTGGATCTGCCGCGACGGCAACCGCGCGAAGAACCACCTCCTCGAGGCGAACCTGCGACTCGTGGTCTCGCTCGCCAAGCGCTACACCGGCCGCGGAATGGCGTTCCTGGACCTGATCCAGGAAGGCAACCTCGGTCTCATCCGCGCGGTCGAGAAGTTCGACTACACCAAGGGTTACAAGTTCTCCACGTACGCCACGTGGTGGATCCGGCAGGCGATCACGCGTGCGATGGCCGACCAGGCCCGCACCATCCGTATCCCGGTGCACATGGTCGAGGTCATCAACAAGCTCGGCCGCATCCAGCGCGAACTCCTCCAGGATCTGGGACGCGAACCCACGCCGGAAGAGCTGGCGAAGGAAATGGACATCACGCCCGAGAAGGTGCTGGAGATCCAGCAGTACGCGCGTGAGCCCATTTCGCTCGACCAGACGATCGGCGACGAGGGCGACAGCCAGCTCGGCGACTTCATCGAGGACTCCGAAGCGGTCGTCGCCGTCGACGCGGTGTCGTTCACGCTGCTTCAGGACCAGCTGCAGTCTGTCCTCGAGACCCTCTCCGAGCGCGAGGCCGGCGTCGTCCGGCTGCGCTTCGGCCTCACGGACGGGCAGCCGCGCACGCTCGACGAGATCGGGCAGGTGTACGGCGTGACCCGCGAGCGTATCCGCCAGATCGAGTCGAAGACGATGTCGAAGCTGCGGCATCCGTCCCGGTCGCAGGTACTGCGCGACTACCTCGACTGACAGAACAACGAGAACGAGGGCCACCCCGCGGGGTGGCCCTCGTTCTCGTTGTTCACTCCGGCACGCCCCTCGCCGCAGTCCGATGACGACGCCGGACCCTCACAGTCGCGCGAACCGGCCGTCGGCGCCGGGCAGGTATTCGGTGACGGCGACGACCGCACCGACCGGCAGCGGGCCGTACAGGTGCGGGAACCGCATCGACTCGGGGTCTTCGGGCACACCCGGCTCGTAGCGCACCGGGTCGGTGAGCGCCGAGGGGTCCACGTGCAACAGCAGCAGGTCGGTCCGGCCGGCGAACAACCGGTTGGCGGGCAGATGCACCTGCGCGGGCGTCGACAGGTGCACGAATCCGGTCTCGCTCAGCGACAGCGGCGTCAGGGCGCCTGCGTCCCGAGCCCGGTCCCACTCGTCGCGTGGGCAGAGGTGGAGGAGAGTGTCGGTCATCGGCTCATTGTCCTCGTAGCGGTGTCGAATCTCTCCCCGCAGCCCAGCGCTGCCGGGACTCGCTGGTTCGACGCTGCGCTGTCAGCGAACACACCCTGGGACAAAGCTCCACGTCGGGGCCTTTTCGCTGGTCCATGCGTGAACCGCGCCACCATTGGGCACCCCGGGGAACAACGCATCGAAACGAAACGTCTGTCAGAGTAGATCCACCGCGCTACCCCCGGCGCGGCGGACCAGACCCCAGGCACCCGATTTCAGCGGTAGCCAGTTTGGAGGAGTCATGCCCGGTACGTTGACCAGCCCGAAGTTGACCGCTGCAGATCGCTGCGATCGGTGTAATGCTGCCGCTCGCGTGCGCGCCGTCCTTCCGACCGGTGGTGAATTGCTGTTCTGTGGCCACCACGCCAGCGAGCACACCGATCGTCTCCGTGAACTCGGAGCGACGATTGCCACCGAAGAGGAATCCGACGCGACCGTCTGATCCGCCGTCGAGAGCCACACGGCTCCGACATCCGACCCGAAGCGGGGGGCCCCCCCCCCGGTGGGGGCCCCCGGGCGGGGCGGTGGGGTTTTAAAAAAGAA
>NZ_JBNCLW010000001.1:0-388231 GCF_049844875.1 Rhodococcus sp. DT1 | reverse complement strand
TCGGCGGTGTCTCGCCCCCCGGCGCCTACAGCCCCCCCTAGGGGGGCGACCACTGCTGTTGGGGTCCCCCGCTTCCGTCTGTTCCGGCTCTCCGTCTGTCACCAGGTCCGCAGGATCGCGATCCGATCTCGCAACTGCTCGACATTGGCCATCGCCGTCGGCGGACCTCCGCACTGCCGGCGCAAATCCCCGTGGATCACCCCGTGCGGCTTACCGGTCCGGTGGTGTACCACCGCGACGAGCGAATTGAGCTCACGACGCAACTGCGCCAGCGAATCGGCGGTCGCGACCCGCTCCGTGACCTGAGGGGGAGGTTCGTGCGCGGGAACCGCTTTCGGCTTCTCGAGTTGCTGTTCCTGACGTTGCCGCAGCAGGGCTCGCATCTGGTCCGCGTCGAGCAGGCCGGGCAACCCCAGATAGTCGGCTTCCTCGTCGCTCCCGGAGAACGTGGCGGTGCCGAACGAGGAACCGTCGTAGATCACCTGATCGAGTTCGGCGTCGGCACCGAGCGACTGGAACGCCTTCTCGTCCTCCCCCGGCTCGTCCTTGCGGCGATTGGCGTCGGCGAGCAACTCGTCGTCGAACCCCTCCTTCACCCGGTGGGGTTTGCCGAGAATGTGGTCGCGCTGAGCCTCGAGCTGGCTGGCGAGGTCGAGGAGGACCGGAACGGACGGTAAGAAGACGCTGGCGGTCTCGCCTTTGCGGCGTGCACGCACGAACCGTCCGATCGCCTGCGCGAAGTACAGCGGGGTGGACGCGCTCGTCGCGTACACCCCCACCGCGAGACGGGGCACGTCGACGCCTTCCGACACCATTCGCACCGCGACCATCCAGCGCTGGGTGCTGGCGCTGAACTCCGAGATCCGCTTCGAGGCGGTGGGATCGTCGGACAGGACGACGGCGGGCGCCTCCCCGGTGATGACCTCGAGCGCTCGGGCGTACGCGCGGGCGACTGTCTGATCCGTCGCGATGACGAGCCCACCGGCGTCGGGCATCCCCCCGGCACGCAACTGTTCGAGGCGGGTGTTCGCCGCCCGCAGAACGGCCGGGATCCAGTCGCCCTCGGGATCGAGAGCGGTACGCCACGCTCGCGCCGTCTGTTCGGCGCTCAGCGGCTCGCCGAGGCGTGCGGTGAACTCCTCCCCCGCATTGGTACGCCACCGCGCCTCGCCCGAATAGGCGAGGAACACCACGGGCCGCACCACGCCGTCGGCGAGGGCGTCGGCGTACCCGTAGGAGTGGTCGGCTTTGGACTGCATCAGTCCGTCACCGTTCGGCTCGTACGTGACGAACGGAATGGCGCTGTCGTCACTGCGGAACGGGGTACCGGTCAGCGCGAGACGCCGGGTGGCGTCACCGAATGCCTCACGGATGCCCTCACCCCAGCTCTTGGCGTCACCACCGTGGTGGATCTCGTCGAGGATGACGAGGGTGCGGCGCGCTTCGGTGCGTACCCGGTGTTTGAAGGGGTGCGAGGCCACCTGTGCATACGTGACGACCACACCCTGGAAATCACTCGAGGTCTGGCCCGTCGAGTTCGAGAAATTCGAGTCGAGGGCGATACCGACGCGCGCGCCACCCGCCGCCCACTGATGCTTGAGGTGCTCGGTGGGCGCGACCACCGTGATCTGATCGACGGTGCGGTCGCGCAGCAGTTCCGACGCGACACGCAGCGCGAAGGTGGTCTTGCCGGCGCCCGGGGTCGCCACCGCCAGGAAATCACGAGGCTTGGTCGCCAGGTACTTGGTCAGGGCGCGACGCTGCCAGGCGCGCAGCTGTCCCGCCGGGGCGGAGGTCGTAGCTTGTCCGACGGTTTCGATGCTCACCGGTTTCTCGTGCTCCTTGTCCGCATAGCTCTGATCGACCTCCGCCGGTGCCGCGACGCAGTGCGCCTCGACCGGACGTCGACCGTCATGAAGCCTAACGTCTCCGCGCGCCGATCCCGGTCACGAACCGCGCCGACGATCACCTCCGGCGGGATCGTGGCAGACTTTCCCTGCACCTACCGGCCCGGCTCCGCGCATGACGGCACGTCGTCGGGAATGCTGGAAGCAGATGAACGACACACCCCGATCCCCCACCTCTCAGCCCCGCGGCCGCCTGCGGCACGCGGTACGCCGGACTGGGCAGGTCATCGGCCACACCTTGGCGATGTCCTGGAATCACTCGATCTTCAGCAAGGCGGCAACCGCGGCCTTCTGGCAGACACTGTCGTTGCCGCCACTGCTGCTCGGGCTGCTCGGCAGCCTCGGTTACGTGGGCGGATGGTTCGGACCCGACACGGTGGACATCATCACCTCCAAGATCGTCACGTTCACCCGTACGGCGTTCAGCGACAGCGTGGTGGACCAGATCATCCAGCCCACGGTCGAGGATGTCCTCAACCGCGGGCGCGCCGACGTGATGTCCGTCGGGTTCGTGCTGTCGCTGTGGGCGGGGTCGTCGGCGATTGCCACCTTCGTCGATTCGATCGTGGAAGCCCACCATCAGCAGAACCACCGCAACCCGATCTGGCAGCGCATCTTCGGACTGCTGCTCTACGTGATGTTTCTCATCCTGGCGGTGTTCACCCTGCCGCTCGTCGCTCTGGGCCCGACGATGATCGGCCGGTTGCTGCCCGACTCCTGGTACACGCTCGGATCGAGCATCGTCGACACGTTCTACTACCCGGGTGTCGGACTGCTGCTGCTCCTCGGTCTCACCACGCTCTACAAGGTGGCCCTGCCGAAGTCGCTCCCCTGGCACCGGCTGCTCGGAGGTGCGCTGGTTGCCGGCGCGTTCTTCATCGCCGCGAGCGTGGGACTGCGCTGGTACCTGACGATCATCGCGTCGACCGGGTACACCTACGGAGCGCTGGCCGCGCCCATCGCGTTCCTGCTGTTCACGTTCTTCCTGGGATTCGCGATCGTGCTGGGCGCCGAGTTCAACGCGACCGTTCAGGAGTTCTGGCCGGCGCGTGCGACCAGGATGGAACAGTGGAAAGAGTGGCTGTCGGCGCAGGCCGATCAGGTGCCGTCACCCGAACTCGGTCCGGTCACCAACCTCACGCGGCGGCTCACCGCGGCCAGCCCGATCCGGATTTCCGATCTGTTGCGCCCGGGAGACCAGCAACCCGAGGCGTGCCCGATCGACCGGCACGAGCGAGCCGACACCGACGGGGAGTGCATGGAACTCGAGCGGGACGGCACGGAAGCCGACCGGCCCCGTCCGGACAGCACCGCACCCGAACATGCAGAAGCGGCCGGGGAAGAGAGTTCTCCCCCGGCCGACGATGCCGATGTACTACCGCTGGACCCGGGTGCCGGAACCGAGCCCGAGGCTCACTCGCCGCCTCTACGGAGGCCTTCGTAGACCTTCTTGCACTCGGGGCACACCGGCGAACCGGGTTTGGGCGATCGCGTCACAGGGAAAACCTCGCCGCACAACGCAACCACGTGGGTTCCCATGACCGCGCTCTCCGCGATCTTGTCCTTCTTCACGTAGTGGAAGAACTTGGGAGTATCGTCCTCGGTCGTCTCGTCGGGGGTGGTATCCGGCCGTTCCTTGGTATCCGTGCTCACGTATCCATGATGCCGCACGACGGCCGAGGATGCGCGTGTGCATCTCGGGACCTGTCGTGGGAAGGTGGAGGCTATGGCAAGAACTTCAGGTTTCGGTGGATCTCCCGACCACGGATCGCCCGATAACCCGGTTCTGATCACGGAGGCGTCGGCGTCTCTCGAGGACCAGCACCGAGCGCGGGTCCGCAAATACCTCACGTTGATGTCGTTCCGTATCCCCGCGCTCATCCTGGCGGCGATCGCGTACGGCGTCTTCGAAAACCCCTGGATATCGATGGCCATCATCGGCCTGTCGATCCCGCTCCCCTGGGTCGCCGTGCTGATCGCCAACGATCGGCCGCCGCGCAGCAAAGACGAGCCGAGCCGCTGGGACGGCCGTTTCGACACGAACCCCGCCATCGAGGCACCCGACCGCCGGGTCATCGACGGCTGACGCACGACGCCCTGCGAGAATGCCGGGGTGGACCGCGACCTGCTTCTGTCGATCTGCCCTGCCCTGCGCACGGCGCTGAACCGATCCCGCTACGACCTCGACGCCGTGCGGGAACTGCTCGGGCCCGAGGCGCACGCCGCATACGGTCGCGGGGAGCCGGTACCGGCGCGCCGCGCGGCCCGCGGGGCCGGTGATCTGGGCCTGCTCGTGCGCCTGTTCCTTTTGCAGGACACCTGCCCCGAGCACGACGTGGCACGCGCGCTCGCTCCCCTGTCCCCGGCCGACGCGATCCGGGCCGGACTCCTCGAACGCGACGGTGACGGCGTGCGCGCCGCCCTCGACCTCCGCCCGTTCGACGCCGGGACCGGCACGCGGTGGTTGCTCTCGGACCTCGACGGCTCTCTCCGCCCCACCGTCACCCGCCCCGACCATGTCCTCGGCGTCGGGCAGGCCTCCCTGTCGCTGCTCCACGCCACTCCCACCGACCGGGTCGGATCGGTGCTCGATCTGGGCACCGGATGTGGCGTCCAGGCGATCCGCGCCGCCGAGTACGCGGACACGGTGACCGCAACCGACATCACGCCGCGGTGCCTGACCCTCACCGCCGCCGGCGCGGCGCTCAACGAGATCGACCTGGAACTGCTCGAGGGATCGTGGTTCGAGCCGGTCGCGGGCAGGACATTCGATCGCATCGTCGCGAACCCGCCGTTCGTGGTGAGCACCGGCGACGTCGAGCACAGTTACCGGGACTCCGGGATGGATCTCGACGGCGCCAGCAAGCTGATGGTCTCGCAGGCGGTCCGGTATCTGAACCCCGGTGGAACCGCTGCGATGCTCGCGTCGTGGGTGCACGTCGACGGTGAGGACTGGCGGGCCCGCGTCGCCTCCTGGCTCCCTTCGCACGGCGTCGACGCCTGGGTCGTCCAGCGAGACGTCGCGGACCCCGCGCTCTACGTGGGGACGTGGCTGCGCGACGGCGACGCCGACGAGCGCGACCCCGACGGTGCAGCCCTCGCCGAGCAGTGGCTCGACCACTTCGAACGCAACGGCGTCGAGGGCGTCGGGTTCGGATTCGTCTATCTGAGGCGGACCGACGGCCCGTCGGACGTGCTCGCCGAAGACCTGCGGCACGGGTCCACCGATTCCCTCGGGGACGAGGCGGTCGACTACTTCCGGCGTGTCGAGTGGCTCCGGAACCACGATGTGCTCGGCGCGCGGTTCACTCTGCGGCCCGACACCGCTCTCGAGCGGGTCTATCTTCCCGGCGCGGAGGGCTGGAAAGAAGCCGTCGTCCGCGTGCACCGCGGCAACGGACCCGGGTGGCAACACGAGATCGACGACCTCGCCGCCGCGCTGCTCGCAGGATTCCGGGCCGACGGATTGCCGTTGGAGGACCTGGTGACGTTGCTTGCCGCCGCACACGGGGAAGACGAGGACGCGTTGGCGGCACAGGCCGTCTCGCTCGTCCAGGGTCTGGTCCGGCACGGACTGGTCGAACCGGCCTGATTCCGGCGTCTGCGGCGGTGGCGGGTTCCGCCTGGGCGATCTCTCAGCAACTTCTCAGGACGGGCGGCGGGTTTCCGCAGGTCAGTGCGGTGGCGCTCACAGTCTCACGGGAACTATCGGTGGGCTTCCGAGCGTTGAAGCTTGTAAGACACCACCGATGAGGAGGCACGTCATGGCACGCCCCGCAACAACCGCTCGCGTCGATTCGGACATCGACAGCCAGAGCCCCGCCGCTGATCTCGTCCGCGTTTATCTGAACGGGATCGGCAAGACAGCTCTGCTGACGGCAGCCGATGAGGTGGAGCTGGCCAAGCGGATCGAGGCCGGTCTGTATGCCAAGCACGTGCTCGAGACCAAGAAGCGGCTCACTGCTGCGAAGAAGCGCGACCTGTCGATCGTCGTTCGCGAAGGCCAGGCCGCCCGCAGCCATCTGCTCGAGGCGAATCTGCGTCTCGTGGTTTCGCTCGCGAAGCGGTACACCGGACGTGGTATGCCCCTGCTGGACCTGATCCAGGAAGGCAACCTCGGCCTGATCCGCGCGATGGAGAAGTTCGACTACGCGAAGGGCTTCAAGTTCTCGACCTATGCCACGTGGTGGATCCGTCAGGCCATCACCCGCGGCATGGCCGACCAGAGCCGCACGATCCGCCTGCCCGTCCACCTCGTCGAGCAGGTCAACAAGCTCGCCCGGATCAAGCGTGAGTTGCACCAGCAACTCGGCCGGGAAGCTACCGATGCGGAACTGTCGAGCGAGTCGGGCATCGCGGTCGAGAAGATCGCCGATCTGCTCGACCACAGCCGCGACCCGGTGAGCCTCGACATGCCGGTCGGCAACGACGAGGAGGCGCCGCTCGGTGACTTCATCGAAGACGCCGAAGCCACGTCCGCCGAGAACGCCGTCATCGCGGGACTGCTGCACAGCGACGTCCGGACCGTGCTGGGCACGCTCGACGAGCGCGAGCAGCAGGTAATCCGCCTGCGGTACGGCCTCGACGACGGACAGCCCCGCACGCTCGACCAGATCGGCAAGCTGTTCGGGTTGTCGCGCGAGCGGGTCCGGCAGATCGAACGCGAAGTGATGAGCAAGCTTCGCGAGGGCGAACGCGCAGATCGCCTTCGCGCATATGCCAGCTGACCGGGCGCGTCAGCGGTAAAAGATCCCCGAGGACCGGGCTGGGTCCTCGGGGATCGTCTTGTCTGTGGGGCGCCCCCGCGGATCGGCGGTCAGCGCAGGCGCCGGGGCCCCAAATCGAGCGGGTGCGGTTCCGGGCCGACCCGCACGTGGGCGTCGGTCAGTTCCACACCCACAGGGGACGCGAGCAGCGGCTCACAGACGAGATCGCGCACCTCGGGCAGATCGTCGGCGAGAGCCGAGATCCGCTGGACGAAATCCACCAGCGCCGCCTTGTGCACCGGGGCCGCGTTGCGGTAGCCGGAGAGCAGCGGTGCGGCCTTCGGTGCGTCGATCAGTTCGGCCGCTTCGTCCTCGGTCAGGGGCAGCACCCGGTACGCCCGGTCGCCGAGAAGGTCGGAGATGACACCGGCGAGGCCGAACGAGATGAGTGCGCCGAACGACGGATCGTCCTGCACGCGGATCGCACATCCGATGCCTTTGACCGCCATCTTCTGCACGTGCAGCAGCGGCTCGCCCGACATCGCCGCAAGGTCGCGGTACGCGATCCGCACGGATTCCGCGTCGACGAGATCGAGCCGTACCCCACTCAGGTCGGGACGATGGCGCCACTGCGCCCCGGTGGCTTTCACGGCGACCGGAAAACCGATCTCCTTCGCCGCCGCGACCGCTTCGGACTCGGTGGTCACCGCCCGGAAATCCGCGACGTGCACGCCGTAACACGCCAGTAGCAGCGCCGCCTCCGTGTCGGACAGGTACCTGCCCTCGGGAGTGGTCTCGAGCCACCCCTGGACGAGCGCGCGGGCCCGGTCGGGATCGATCCCCGCCGGGCGCACGACCTGCGACGGCGGCCTGCTGCGCCACTTCGCATAACGCCATGCCCGCGCGAGCGCCTTGGCCGCACGCTCGGGCCCCGGGTACGACGGCACCGACCCGCGGGTGGGGTTGCCCGCGGAGTCCCGCACGGCGAGCACGTCGGGGATGCCTTCGGTGGCGAGGAAGGTCGTCACCACGGGCTTGTCGGATCCGGAGACCGCATCGCGCAGTGCCTGGGCGAACGGTTGCACGTCCACCGCGACCGGTGGCACGAACACCGCGATCACCGCATCGATGCTCGCCGAATCCAATGCGTGCGCCACGGCCTCGGCGAACTCGTCCGGGGTCGCTTGCGGCCCGAGGTCCACCGACTCCGGTGCCACGAGTCCTTCACCGCGTGCGGCGTCGACCGCGAGCACACCGAGAGCCGTGGAATTGCCGATGACGGCAACCCGCGGTCCGGCGGGCAGCGGCTGATACCCGAAGAGCAGAGCCGAGTCGAACAGTTGCGCAATGGATTCCACCTGCACGACACCGGCCTGTTCGAACAGACTGCGCACCATGGTGTCGTCCATTTCGCCGGTACGTGCCGCGAGGGCCGGCGGTACGGCATGGCGTCCGCTCTTGACCGCCACGATCGGCTTGCTGCGCGCCACCCGGCGGGCGATCCGCGAGAATTTGCGCGGGTTGCCGAAGCTCTCGAGGTACAGCAGCACCACCTCGGTCGCCGGGTCGGTGTCCCAGTACTGCAGCAGGTCGTTGCCGGACAGGTCGGCGCGGTTGCCGGCGGAGACGAACGACGACAGGCCCACCCCGGTCTTCGCGGCCTCGTCGAGGATGGCGATACCCAGAGCGCCCGATTGGCAGAAGAAGCCGACGTTGCCGAGCGCCGGAAGTACCGGTGCCAGGGTCGCGTTGAGCAGAATCGACGGATCGTTGTTGGCCACGCCGAGCGCGTTCGGGCCGATCAGCCGCATGCCGTGGGAGCGGGCGGCGAGGGCGAGTCGCCGTTCCGCGTCGCGCCCCTCCGGCCCGGTTTCGCCGAATCCGGACGAGACGACGAGCAGCGCCTTGACGCCTTTGGCGAGACAGTCGTCGAGTACGGCGTCGATGGACTCGGCGGGCACCGCGGCGATCGCGAGGTCGACCTCGTCCGGGATGTCGCGAACCGTGGGGTAGGCGCGCACCCCCCGCACCGATCGGTGTTCCGCGTTGACCGGGTACACCGGTCCGGTGAACCCGCTGCGCAGCATGTTCACGAGCACCGCATTACCGACCTTGCGGCTGTCGGTGGACGCACCGATCACCGCGACGCTGCCGGGGCCCAGGATGTTGCGGACGCTGCGCGCCTCGGCGGCGCGTTCGCGGGCGTTCCGCACCGAGACGAGCGCTTCGGTGGGGTCGATGGCGAACTCGAGTCGCACCACCCCGCCCTCGAAACTGCGGCTGACCTGGTATCCCGCTTCGCGGAACACCGTGATCATGTGCCGGTTCTCGGCGAGAACCTCCGCGACGAAGGTGTGCAGGCCGTTCTCGGCTGCCGCACCCGCGAGATGCTCGAGCAGGATCGGCCCCAGACCGCGCCCCTGATGCGCGTCGGCGACGGTGAACGCGACCTCGGCGGACAACCCGTCCCCCTCGTCCGGGAGTCCTTCGTACCGCCCGACCGCGATGATCTCGTCGCCGAGCAGCGCCACGAACGCGACACGGGTGTGGTGATCGACGACGGTGAACCGGAACAGGTCCTTCTTCGAAATCGTGGGATACGGCCCGAAGTACCGCAGGTACCGGGTCCGTTCCGACAGTTTGCTGTGGAACTCCACGATGCGGTCGGCGTCCTCGGGGACGATGGGCCGCAGATGCACGACGCCGCCATCGGAGGCCAGGACGTCGGCGACCCAGTGACGGGGATAGTCCCGGGCGACGCTGAGCGCGCGCTCGCGTGCCGCATCGGCAGCGATCTCCGCCTCGCTTTTCCCGGACTCGAGGCCCGGGTCCGCCGGTACTTGCTGGGATTCAGTCACGCGGGTCCTCCGGATCCAGGCCGAGCAGCGGGAACGCCGATCGGCGTGTGGCGATGATCGCCGAGTCGATACGGGTGAGCGCCCGATCGAGAGACGCCACCCCGGTTTCCGGGGTACCTCCCGGGCCGTCCCAGGGAAGGTAGGACACGTCCGAGTCCTCCCCCATGACGGTCGGCAGATCCACTCCGGGTGCGAGGGCGCCGACCCGTTCGCGCCAGTCTTCCGGAACGGCGGTGGTGGGGTCGATCTCGCGGTCGAGCGCCGCCGCGATGAGGTGGGTCCATGCCCGGGGCACGACGCGAACCAACCCGTAACCGCCGCCGCCGACTGCGAGCCAGCGGCCTTCGCAGTGCCGGTCCGCGAGATCACGCATGGCGAGATAGGAGGCCCGCTGACCGTCGACGGTCAGCGCCAGATCTGCGAGAGGGTCCTCGCGGTGACTGTCGGCGCCGCACTGGCTGATGAGGATCTGCGGGCGGAACGCAGCGAGCGCTCCGGGCACCACCGCGTGAAAAGCCCTCAGCCACAAGGAATCGACAGTGCCGGGCAGAACCGGCATGTTGATCGAGGTCCCCTCGGCCTCACCCGAGCCCACCTCACTCGACCATCCGGTGTTGGGCCACAGCGTCGCGGGGTGCTGGTGGAGAGAGATGGTGAGCACCCGCGGGTCGCCGAGAAAGGCGTGCTGGACTCCGTCACCGTGATGCGCGTCGACGTCCACGTAGGCAATGCGGTCGTAACCGTTGTCGAGAAGCCAGGAGATCGCGATCGCGGCGTCGTTGTAGACGCAGAATCCGGCGGCCCAGTCGGCCATCGCGTGGTGCATTCCCCCGCCGATGCTCACCGCGCGCCGGGTCCGGCCCGAGGCGATCTCCCGGGCGGCGGCGAGTGTGCCGCCGGCGAGGGTGGCACTCGCCTCGTGCATGCGGGGGAAGATCGGATTGTCCTCGGTACCCAGGCCGTGCGGGGCGTCGGCGACGGCAGCGGTACCGGGGGCGACCGCGCCGGCCCGTTTGACGGCATCGAGGTAGGCCGGGGTGTGGATGCGCAGCAGGTCCACATCGTCCGCGGGAGACGGATGGACCGTCTCGACACCCTCGAGCAGACCGATACTCTTCGACAGCGCCATGGTGAGATCGAGCCGCGTGGGGTTCATCGGGTGTGTCGGGCCCCACCGGTAGTCGAGGTATTCGGGGCTCCACACCACCACTCGATCGCCGCCCAATTGTGTCGTACCGCCCTCGGCGGTGGAGCTAGTGGTCATGAACACAGACGCTACTGGTCCGGGATGGGACGCGCGAGCAACCAAGGGCGCCCCCACCGCCCTATTCGCACGGTTAGAATCGGCGCAGACGAAGGGGTGTGAGAGTGAAGGACCTGGTCGATACCACGGAGATGTATCTCCGGACGATCTACGATCTGGAAGAGGAAGGCGTCGTGCCGTTGCGTGCGCGCATCGCCGAACGCCTCGAGCAGAGTGGACCCACCGTCAGCCAGACGGTCGCCCGCATGGAGCGGGACGGCCTGTTGCGCGTCGCCGGCGACCGCCATCTGCAACTGACCGAGAAAGGCCGCGACCTCGCGGTGTCGGTCATGCGCAAGCACCGTCTCGCGGAGCGACTCCTCGTCGACGTGATCGGCCTCGACTGGGAGAACGTGCATGCCGAGGCGTGCCGTTGGGAGCACGTGATGAGCGAGGAGGTCGAGCGGCGACTGGTCGAGGTGCTCAACAACCCGACGACGTCCCCGTACGGAAACCCGATCCCCGGCCTGGCACAGCTGGGCTTGGACAAGGATGCTGCTCCCGACGAGAAGCTGGTTCGGCTGACGGAGATTCCCGCCGGTAAACCGACCGCGGTCGTGGTGCGTCGGCTCGCCGAATACGTGCAGTCCGACCCCGATGTCATCGCGCGCCTGCGTGAGGCCGGAGTCGTCCCGGACGCGCGCGTTACAGTCGAGACGCGCCCGGGCTCGGTGACCATCACCGTGGCCGGGCACAACAGCTTCGAGCTTTCCGACGAGATGGCCCACGCCGTGCAGGTGAAACAGGTTTGATGCAGACCTCTTCACAGGCCCGCGGCGGGCCTGTGAAGAGGGGATCCACAGCGTGAGACTTCTGGTGACCGGCGGTGCCGGGTATGTGGGCAGCGTGTGCAGCACAGTGCTGCTCGAACAAGGCCACGAGGTGATTGTCGTCGACGACCTGTCCACAGGCAACGCCGACGCGGTCCCCACCGGTGCCGAATTCGTCGAAGGCGACATCGCGACGGTCGCGACCGAGGTCCTCGGCTCCGGTGACGACGGCCCCCGCTTCGACGGCGTGCTGCACTTCGGCGCGCAGTCGCTCGTCGGCGAATCCGTCGAACACCCGGAAAAGTATTGGCAGGGCAACGTCGTCACAACCTTGACGCTGCTCGAGGCGATCCGGCGATCGCGCACTCCCCGTCTGGTGTTCTCGTCGACGGCGGCGACTTACGGTGAGCCCGACGAGGTACCGATCGTCGAGGACGCACCGACGAGACCCACCAATCCGTACGGCGCGTCCAAGCTGGCCATCGATCATGCGATTTCGTCGTACTCCCACGCGCACGGTCTGGCGGCGACGAGCCTGCGGTACTTCAACGTCGCCGGGGCGTACGGCGGTGCAGGTGAGAACCGGACGGTGGAGACCCACCTGATTCCCCTGGTGTTGCAGGTGGCGCTCGGGCAGCGAGACCACATCTCCGTGTTCGGCACCGACTGGCCCACCAAGGACGGGACCGCGGTGCGCGACTACATCCATGTCAAGGATCTCGCCGACGCGCATGTCCTGGCGCTCACGCGGTCGGAACCGGGTCGCCACCGCATCTACAACCTCGGCAGCGGTGAAGGTTTCAGTGTCCGAGAAGTGATCGCTGCGTGCGAACGCGTCACGGGACTGCCGATCGCGTCGGTCGACGCCCCCCGCCGGGCCGGCGATCCCGCGGTGCTGATCGCGTCGAGTGCTCGGGCGATGAACGAACTCGGATGGGCTCCGAAACACACCGATATCGACGAGATCGTCTCGGACGCCTGGGAGTTCACCAAGAGCCTCGGCGATCGCTCGCACGCCGCACGTCGCGGCTGAGTCACCGGGCAGGTCCGTCCTGCGGTAGTGCGACACCCAGTCTCGCGGCGATCTCGTATCCGGTCGCTGCGAGGCTCCTGATCGCGTCAGGACGCAACCCTGCCTGCAACGCCTGATCGAGTAGATCGGAAAGCCGGTGTCGCGGATCGGATTCCAGCGCGACCCCGAGAGCGACGCCGGCGAACGGCCCGTCGCCGCGCACGTACGCTCCGAACGCCACCAGTGCGGCCGCATCGGCGCGTTCGGGGTCGGGCAGGGCGCGTACCAGATCCACCCAGAGGCGTTCGGCGGCGCCCGCCCACGGTCCTGTTGCGAGGGCCAGCGCGGCGTCCCGGACGGTCCGGTTCGCAAGGATCACAGCCAGTTCGGCGCATTCCCCCGGCAGCAGATGTTCCCCGTCGCGGCCCGGGAGGACCAGGGCCAGGAGGGTTTCCAGTTCGGCCCGGTCGGCGGCGGCGGATCCTCCGCTCCGTTCGGCACGCTCGTACGCGAGGTCGCGGGCGTCGACGGCCGCGTCGAGCCTGCTCGCGACGTCGGCGCGGAAACTCGCCGGGTAGGGCTCGAGGAGTGTGGTGAGTTCGCTGCGAGTTCGCCGGATGGGGTTGCCGTCGAACACCCGGGTGGCCGCCACGACGGAGGCGTCGGGGTCGGGCACCGTCCCGGAATCGTCGCGACCGGGAACGAACCACGTTGCGCCGGCATCGATGGCGGGGACCGCGAGCGCACCGCCGAGCACGATGTCGGCGGTCGCGAGATAGGCGGCGAACTCCTCGAGGAGGGCGTGAGCACGGCCGGCGGCAGGTCCGTGAGGGTCCTGAAGCCTGTCGTCGACGAGGATCGCGATCACCGAGTCGGCTTCCTCACGTGCGCACACGGCACGGAACCGGCGGAACGCCTCGCGCATCGGGTCCTGCGTCCCGTCTCGGGGTCCGTCGAGTAACAGGTCGTGCCGCATCACCGCTCCGATCGTGGCGGCCCCCGTCTCACCCGGCCGGGTTGTCACGGGCGAGAGGCTGAGAACGACGAGGGAGCGCGCGGGACGGAACCCGAGCAGCGCGGGCACCGCTGCGATCAGGTCTCCGATATCGGTGAGGCGGAGCGGGCGTGAGGACGAGGTGGGTGTGGTCATGCCCGAACGGTCTCCCGGCCCGAGGACAGGTCCGGTGCCTCCGGGGCTCCATCGGTGCGCTCTGGGGATCGACCCGCGCTCTGTGGACAACCGCGCGGCGTGCCGGTGCCGCCGCGGACGCACGTGGCCGGCGCGTGGGTACCCGCGTCTACCGTGGCCGGGCTTCGAGCGCGTACCGCACCGCGTCCGCGTAGACCCGATCGACGTTCTCGGCGTCCGCGGCGCCCGATTCGAACGACATGTACGTCACCAGCACGCGCACGTCCCCGAGTTGGGCGGTATGCGTGAGTATCGACTGAGCGAGAGCGTCCGGGCCTTCCCCCGAGGTGACCGTCCGGGACAACGCCAGTGTCTCCGAGCCCGGGACGAGCACCGGCGGGTCGGGTTCGAGCGCCGTGGTGACGGTCGCGGTGACGCCCCGGTGGGTGGCCTCGACCCGCGCGCACTCGACCAGGTGGCGACGGTAGTCCGCGAGGGGCTCCGCCGGGGTCGTCACTTCGACGCTGAGCGTGGCGCGACCGCCGGTGTCGGTGCCGACGGCCATCGCCGTCCCTCCCGGCCCGTAGTCCTGCGGCGGCGGCAGGCAGCCGCCTGGGTTCACGCGGGCACCCGGTGGGATCCCGGTGAGGTCCGGCGCCGCCTGCGCCACCGCCTGCGGGGGCAGGACCACGGCACTGTACGGCTCCGGGAAGCGGTCGACCGGCAAGAGCAATTCGGCTGGGGTGCTTCCGCTACCGGGAGCGGCGCCGGGTGGCGGCGCCGCGGTGGCCGACGGGCTGCCGGTGTGCGGCGTGGCCTCGGGGCGTGCGACACCGGAAATGCTGGTCGTGCACGCTGCGACCAGGACTGATGCGCCGGTGAGGAGTATCGCTGCCGTGATCGTGCGGCGCGCGGCCGGGCGGGGCGGGCGAGGGTCGTCGGCGGTCCTGCACCGTGGAGCGTCGCACTTCGCCACCTGAACCTCCGTCGTCCAGAGTCCAGCGGGGCCCGGACCCGGGAAATCGCCACCGCCGCTTCAATTAGACTCGGACACCACCATGCCACGCCGGTGCTGCACCGGCGGGAAGGCTACGACGGCGCAGTGTGATCGGAGTGGTTCCCCAATGGACGAGCAGTCCCGGATGTACGAGCTGGAGTTCCCGGCTCCACAACTCATGACCACCGACGGGCAGGGTCCGGTTCTCGTTCACGGCCTCGAAGGGTTCGCGGACGCCGGACATTCGGTCCGGCTCGCCACCACGCATCTGAGGGAGACGCTCGAGACCGAACTCGTGGCGTCGTTCGCGGTCGACGACCTCATCGACTACCGCTCCCGGCGACCGCTGATGACCTTCAAGTCGGACCATTTCTCCGACTATGCGGCCCCCGAGCTGAACCTGTACGCCCTCATCGACAATGCGGGAACACCGTTCCTGCTGCTTGCGGGTAGCGAACCGGATCTCAAATGGGAGCGGTTCATCACCGCGGTGCGCCTGCTCGCCGAGCAGTTCGGCGTGCGGCGCACGATCGGCCTCAACTCCATCCCGATGGCGACACCGCACACCAGGCCGCTCTCGGTTACCGCCCACTCCACGAACAAGGACCTCATCGCCGGCCACCACCGCTGGTCCGGTGAGTTACAGATTCCGGCGGGGGCGTCGTCACTGCTCGAGCTCCGCATGGCGCAGCACGGACACGAGTCGGTGGGATTCTCCGTGCACGTGCCGCACTACCTGGCACAGACCGACTACCCGGCGGCCGCCGAGACGCTTCTCACCCACGTGGCGGAGATCGGCGATCTCGACATTCCGCTGCAGGCACTCGACGAGGCCGCGGCACGGGTCCGTGAGCAGATCGACGAGCACATCGAGGGCAACGAGGAAGTACAGGCGGTGGTGCAGGCCCTCGAACGGCAGTACGACAGCTACGTGGCCGCGCAGGAACAGCAGACCTCTCCCCTGCCGACCGACGAGAATCTGCCGACAGGCGAGGAACTCGGGGCGGAATTCGAGCGCTTCCTCGCGGAATACGACCAGCGCGGCGACGACGATACCGATCAGTCGCTCTGAGCGGAACGGGGCGCGTCACGACGCGGCGGGTCCACAGTGGGACGTTTCATGACCGTTACGATCGTCGCCCATCGCGTCACATACACTCGGTACGCTCTCGCGGCATGCAAGAGTGACTCCGGGCGGCGATTACCGTCAGGTCGAGAAACCGGCCGTACGTAGGTGCCTCCCCACGTCGGCAGGAGACGGTGATGACCACAGCGCGTCCGAGGAAGCTCCGCCCGGTTCCCGACAAGGAACCGCGCATGGTCTTCCGCACGATCCACGGCTACCGGCGCGCGTTCCGGATGGCCGGCAGCGGGCCTGCGCTGCTGCTCATCCACGGTATCGGTGACAACTCGTCGACGTGGACGGACGTAATTCCGCACCTCGCCGAGAAGTACACCGTGATCGCCCCCGATCTGCTCGGCCACGGCCGATCGGACAAGCCGCGAGCCGACTACTCCGTCGCCGCGTATGCCAACGGCATGCGTGACCTGCTGTCGGTGCTCGGGATCGACAAGGTTACGGTCGTCGGCCACTCCCTCGGCGGCGGAGTCGCGATGCAGTTCGCGTACCAGTTCCCGGGCAGGGTCGAGCGACTCGTGCTCGTGTCGTCGGGCGGCGTCACCAAGGACGTCCACCCTGTCCTGCGCATGGTGTCGGTACCCGTCGTCAGCGAGGTGCTCAAGCTCCTGCGCATACCGGGTGCGATGCCCGCGATGAGGCTCGCCGGCTCCGCGCTGGGCCAGCTCAACAAGTCGCCGCTCAAGCCCGGCGCACTCCTGCACGACGCCTCCGACCTGGTACGTATCCTCGGCGAACTTCCGGATCCGACGGCGTGCCAGGCCTATCTGCGGACCCTGCGGGCGGTTGTCGACTGGCGTGGCCAGGTGGTGACCATGCTCGACCGCAGTTACCTCACCGAGGATCTGCCGGTGCAGCTGATCTGGGGCGACCGCGACAGCGTCATTCCGGTGGGGCACGCTTACCTCGCGCATTCCGCGATGCCCGGTTCCCGGCTCGAAGTGTTCCGCGGCGCCGGCCACTTCCCGTTCCGGGACGATCCCCTGCGTTTCCTCCGGGTCGTGGAGAACTTCCTCGACAACACCGCTCCCCTGCAGTTCGACGAGGAGAGCTGGCGGAAGCTCCTGGTCTCCGGGGTGAGCGAATCGCGCATCACCGGCGGCCCGGCCACCCGCATGGCCGTGCTCGACGTGATGGAGTCCGACGAGCGCAGCGCCACGTAGCAGGGCCTCGCGGTCCGCTGCCGCGACGGAACAGCAGCGCGGAAAGGCCCTCGCCACCGGGCGACTAGCCTGGAGCAGTGCTGCTTCCCGATCTGATACCCGACCCCGTCGACGACGACACCCTCTTCGACGCCTTCACCTCCTGGACGACGGATCGGGGACTGTCGCTCTACCCGGCGCAGGAGGAAGCGCTGATGGAACTCGTGGGCGGTTCGCACGTGATCCTCGCGACGCCCACGGGGTCGGGCAAATCGATGGTGGCGATCGGAGCCCATTTCTTCGCCCTCGCGGCCGGCAAGCGCACGTTCTACACCGCACCGATCAAGGCGCTCGTCAGCGAGAAGTTCTTCGCATTGTGCGAGGTCTTCGGAGCCGACCGGGTCGGGATGATGACCGGCGACGCCTCGGTCAACCCGACCGCCCCGATCATCTGCGCGACCGCGGAGATCGTCGCCAACCTCGCACTGCGCGAAGGCCCGGACTCGGACATCGGCCAGGTGGTCATGGACGAGTTCCATTTCTACTCCGACCCCGACCGCGGATGGGCCTGGCAGGTGCCCCTCATCGAACTGCCCCACGCGCAGTTCCTGCTCATGTCCGCGACGCTCGGGGACGTGTCGTTCCTCCAGAAGGACCTCACTCGTCGCACCGGGCGTCCGACCGTCGAGGTCTCGGGGACCGAGCGACCGGTGCCCCTGACCTTCTCGTATTCGCAGGCCCCCATCGGTGAAGCGATCGAAGAGCTGGTCACCACTCACCAGGCACCGGTGTACGTCGTCCACTTCACCCAGGCCGCCGCGCTCGAGCGTGCCCAGGCACTGACCAGTGTCAACATGTGCACGAAAGCCGAGAAGGAGGCGATCGCGGCCGCACTCGGCGAATTCCGGTTCTCGACGGGATTCGGCAAGACCCTGTCCCGGCTCGTGCGGCACGGCATCGGCGTCCACCACGCGGGAATGCTGCCCAAGTACCGGAGATTGATCGAAAAGCTCGCGCAGGACGGTCTTTTGAAGGTGATCTGCGGCACCGACACGCTGGGTGTCGGAATCAACGTTCCGATCCGCACGGTGCTGCTCACCGGACTGACCAAGTACGACGGCACCCGCACGCGGCAGCTCAAGGCGCGTGAATTCCACCAGATCGCGGGCCGCGCCGGCCGGGCCGGGTACGACACCATGGGCACGGTCGTCGTGCAGGCGCCCGAGCACGAGATCGAGAACGTCCGGGCCCTCGCGAAGGCGGGCGAGGACCCGAAGAAGCGCCGCAAGGTGCAGCGGAAGAAGGCGCCGGAGGGGTTCGTCTCCTGGGGTGAGGGCACGTTCGACAAGCTCATCGTCGCGTCGCCGGAACCGATGCAGTCGCGGTTCGCCGTGAGCAACTCGATGCTGCTCAACGTGATCGCGCGGCCCGGCAACTGTTTCGACGCCATGCGGCATCTGCTCGAGGACAATCACGAACCCCGGCCCGCGCAGCGCAAGCACATCCTCAAGGCGATCTCCCTCTACCGGGGTCTGCTCCAGGCCGGTGTGGTCCAGCAACTCGACGAACCCGACGAATACGGCCGCAGGGCCCGGTTGACGGTCGATCTCCAGCGCGATTTCGCGCTGAACCAGCCGTTGTCGCCTTTCGCACTGGCCGCGATCGAACTGCTCGACATCGATGCTCCCGGCTACGCCCTCGATGTCGTCTCGGTGATCGAATCGACGCTCGACGATCCCCGGCAGATCCTCATGGCGCAGCAACACGCGGCACGCGGGGAAGCCGTGGCCCAGATGAAGGCCGACGGTATCGAGTACGACGAGCGCATGGAATTGCTGGAGGAGGTCACCTGGCCGAAGCCGCTCGCCGAGCTGCTCGATCCGGCGTTCGAGACCTATCGCGGGGGCCATCCCTGGGTGTCGGAGACGCCGTTGTCCCCGAAATCGGTGGTACGCGACATGATCGAGCGCGCGATGACCTTCTCCGAATTGGTGAGCCACTACGGTCTCGCGCGATCGGAAGGGCTCGTGCTGCGGTACCTCGCCGACGCCTACCGCGCGCTGCGCCAGACGGTGCCGGACGTGGCGCGCACCGAGGAACTCGAGGACATCATCGAGTGGCTCGGTGAGCTCATCCGGCAGGTCGATTCGTCCCTGCTCGACGAATGGGAATCGCTGACGAACCCGGGTGTCGAATCGGACGACCAGCAGGTCGCGTTCGGGGCCGATGTTCCGCGGCCGCTGTCCGCGAACACGCGTGCCTTCAAGGTCATGGTCCGCAATGCGATGTTCAAGCGCGTGGAACTCGCGGCGCGCCGCCGTTGGTACGACCTCGCCCAGCTCGGTGACGGTCTGGATGCGGAGGACTGGGAAGACCTCCTCGAGTTGTACTTCGAGGAGTACTCCGAGATCGGTACCGGCCCCGACGCTCGTGGGCCGCAACTCTTCTCGGTGGAGATGGACACCGACGTGTGGCGGGTCCGCCAAACGCTGCACGATCCTCAGGGCGACCACGGATGGGCACTGCTCGCCGAGGTCAACCTCGCGGAGTCGGATGCGGCAGGCGAGGTGGTGTTCGACGAGTTCGAGGTGGCAGAGGGCTGACGCGGTTCGGGCACGCGCCGTACCGGTAACCTGACCAGGTGAACGAAGAGTCCGCGCAGGCGTTCCGGCTGGCCTATGTCCCCGGGGTCACCCCCACCAAGTGGGTCCGGGTGTGGATCGAACGTATGCCGGACGTCCCGATCGAACTCGTCCCCGTGGAACCGACGGCGGGCGCAGCCCCCCTGCGGGACGGAACCGCGGACATCGCTCTGCTACGCCTGCCCCTCGAGCGGGACGGACTGTCGGTGATCAACCTCTACACCGAGGCCTCCGTGGTGGTCGTTCCGAAAGAACATGCGATCGCCGCGGTCGACTCCATCTCCGTCGCCGATCTCGCCGACGAAACGGTGCTGCACCCGCTCGACGACGTGCTGGACTGGGCCACCTTCCCCGGCGAAGAGGCGTTCGAGCGACCCGCCGACACGGAGACCGCGATCTCCCACGTGGCCTCCGAGGTCGGTGTGCTCGTCACTCCTCAGTCGCTCGCCCGCCTCCACCATCGCAAGGACCTCACCTACCGGCCCGTCACCGATGCGCCCGCATCGCAGGTCGGGCTCGTGTGGATGACCGAGAACACCACCGATCTCGTCGACACGTTCGTCGGTATCGTCCGCGGCCGCACCGCCAACAGTTCCCGGGGACGGCAACAGGATTCGGAAACCCCCGCGGAGAACACCAAGGACCGCAAGGGTCCTCGGCGCGGGGAACGACAAGGATCCCAGCCGCGGCGCGTCGTCGGCGACAAGAAGCCCAAGGCACGAGGCGGCAAAGCCACCCGGCCCAAGGGTTCGGGCCGGCCCCGCAAGGGACGCGGCTGACGCGCACTCAGGCGATGGGACGGACCTGCGGAGGCAGTTGCATCCTGATGAGATCGGCCAGCGCCCGGTAGTCGGCCGCGCGGGCGGTGGACGACCGGACGACCAGCCCGACGGTGCGGCTCGGCGCGGGAGATGCGAAGTATGCCATCGCAAGATCTCCGCGCGCCGTCTCGACCGGAATCGACGACGCGGGAACGAGCGTGATCCCCAGTCCCCCCGCGACGCACCGCACGACGGTCGCGAGGGATGTCGCGCGGGTGTCGCCGGCCACCGGCCGGGCGTCGACGGACCGGCACAGATCGAGTGTCTGGTCACGCAGACAGTGCCCCTCGTCGAGCAGCAGCAAGGGGGCGTTGTCGAGAGCGGAGAGCGGCACGTCCGTACGACCCGCCAACTCGTGCCCCTTGGGCACGACGAGCACGAAGTCCTCGGAATACAGCGGCATTTCGACCACCCCGGAGATGTCGGAGGGCAGCGCCACCACCGCAGCGTCGAGTGTCCCCGCCCGCAGCGCTCCGAGCAGCCGCGCGGTCTGGTCCTCGACGACGTGGAGCACGAGGTTGGGCATCGTCACACCGAGCGCGGGAAGCAGCTCCGGCAGCACGTAGGGGGCCACCGTGGGTATGAACCCCAGACGGAGCGGGCCGGACAATCCGTCGGAGGCGCCGGCGGCCGCGGCGACGAAACCGTCGGCCGCGTCGAGGATCACCTGCGCCTGCGGCAACAGTCGTGCGCCCGCCGGAGTCACCAGCACGCGACGGGTACTGCGCTCGATCAGGTGGACCCCGAGACCGTTCTCGAGAGCCGCCAACGCCTGAGAAAGAGTGGGCTGGCTCACATTCAATCTCGTAGCCGCAGTACCGAAATGGCGATACTTCGCGACTGCCACGAAGGCACGCAGCTGCGACAGGGTGGGTTGATAACTCTGATCGGACACGCCTATCAGTCTAGTGCCACCCATCACCTTTACCTTTTGAAAGGTTTCCGGCAAGATGGTTTTCATACCGGAGAACGGTCCGACAGGATCGTCCGGTAACGCATGATTCCGTGCCGACCGGCGCGGAAGCGCGTGATCGACTCGCTTGTTCACGACTTATCGAGAGGACCGAGAATGGCACTGCTGACCATTGGCGATCAGTTCCCCGCTTTCAACCTGAAGGCCCTCGTCGGCGGAGACCTGACCCAGGTCGACGCCACCCAGCCCGATGACTACTTCACCACCATCACCAGCGACGACTACGCCGGTAAGTGGAAGATCATCTTCTTCTGGCCCAAGGACTTCACCTTCGTGTGCCCGACCGAGATCGCCGCATTCGGCAAGCTGAACGACGAGTTCGCCGATCGTGACGCACAGGTGCTCGGCGCTTCCGTCGACAACGAGTTCGTCCACTTCCAGTGGCGCGCACAGCACGAGGATCTCAAGACCCTCCCCTTCCCGATGCTGTCGGACCTCAACCGTGAGCTCGTCTCGGCCACCGGTGTTCTGAACAAGGACGGCGTCGCCGACCGCGCGACGTTCATCGTGGACCCGAACAACGAGATCCAGTTCGTCTCCGTCACCGCCGGTTCCGTGGGCCGCAACGTCGACGAGGTCCTCCGTGTCCTCGACGCTCTGCAGTCCGACGAGCTGTGCGCATGCAACTGGAAGAAGAACGACCCGACCCTCAATGCGGGTGAGCTCGTCAAGGCGGCGCTGCAGTGAGTGTCGAGAACCTGAAGAACGCTCTGCCGGAGTACGCCAAGGACCTCAAGCTCAACCTCGGCTCCCTTGCGCGTTCGACGGAACTCAACGAGCAGCAGCTGTGGGGCACGTTCCTCGCCGCCGCGGCCGCGACCAAGTCGCCGACCGTGCTCAAGGAGATCTCCGAAGAAGCTGCCGACGTGCTGTCCGCGGAGGCGTACAACGCCGCCCTCGGTGCCGCGTCCATCATGGGCATGAACAACGTCGCCTACCGAGCCAAGGGTTTCCTCGGTGACGACTACGCCCAGGTGCGGATGGGTCTGCGGATGAACATCATCGGCAACCCCGGCGTCGAGAAGTCCGACTTCGAACTGTGGTCGCTCGCGGTCTCCACGATCAACGGCTGCCACGATTGCACTGCTGCGCACGACAACGTCGTCCGCAAGGAGGGCCTCACCAAGGAACAGGTCTGGGAGGCCGTCAAGATCGCGGCAACCCTCCAGGGTGTCGCCCAGGCGATCACCACCGCCGAGCTTCTCGCCGGCGTCTGATCCGCCCTTCCGTTCGCTGAAAAGGACCCCTCCTCGGAGGGGTCCTTTTTTGCGCCGTCCCCGGTGCCGCGGTCATTCGGGAGGCGCAGCGCTCGCGGTGCCGCCGAGTGCCCGCCCCGTGGCGAGATCCTCGTCGTCGAGCAGAACCTCGATCTCGCCGCCGAAGTCCACGCCGGGCGCGAGGGGAAGCCGGTCCCCACTCCAGAACCGGCCCGGGTCGTACCAGTTGCTGCCGCGCCGCCGCTGCTCGAGCAGCCCCATTTCTTCCATCGTCACCGCCACCACCTCTGCGCAGTAAGCACTTTCGAGACCGCCTCCCCCGGGCACCCGGTCTCGTGCCGTCTTCCGGCTCAGCGGGAGCCGGCCGGCGAACCAGCGGCCCGTCAGCTTGGCGGTGGACGGGAACGGAGTGCCGTCGAGCCGGGCGACCGTTCGGAGCAACTGGTCCTCCTGCTCGGTGCTCACCGGCACGGAGATCTGCCGCAGCCATGCACGCTGCCCGTAGCGGGCGCTCCAGACCTGCACCGCACTGCGCAGGTCGTGCAACTGCACGCCGCGCTGGTGGCGGCCGGTCCACATGTCGGGCAAGGTTTTCCCGAGTTCCGCGTGCCACATCAACGGGGGCAGGTCGTCGAGCACGACCGCCATCCCGACGTGATTGACCGGAGCGTTGGTGAGGGCTTGGATCGCGCGATCCGCACCGCTGCTGCCGCGGAAGATCCAGAGATCGCCGGTGCGGGCGATGGACACCGCGTCGTCGAGGGTGATCTGCGACCGAGCCGGGTACGTGGGCATACCCGACAGCCTTCCACGCCGCGCGTGCGCACGACGCTAGGGTCGGGGGCATGGCACTTCGCGGCAGACAGTGGTGGAAGCTTCTCGGCTTGGCCGGAGTCGTGGGCGTCGCCGCGACCGGAGCGGTGACTCTGCGTGCGGAACGCAAGCGCCGCAGTTACACCCCTGACGAGGTGCGCTCGCGCCTGCACGAACGGTATGCGCGGGCCGTCGCGCAGCAGGACGGCCGCGGCGACCTCCCGCTCACCCAGGTTCCCGCGGGCGCACCGGCCCGGATCCGCCGTGTGCTTCGGCGGATCCGGGATCGCGGCTGAGCGGTCAGCCCAGCGCTGCGGCGAATCCGTCCGCGAGGTCGCGGACCTGCTCGTCGGTCATGACGAACGACGGCGAGATCTGCAACGCGCCCTGTCCTGCCGCCCGCCCCGAGATGCCGTGCGCACGGAGCTGTTTCACGAATTCCGGCGCCTCTGCCGGGTCGGTGAGCTGCACCGCTGCGACCGCTCCCAGTCCGCTGCGGACCTCCGCGACGCGAGGATGGTCGGCGAGCGGAGCCAGGGTCTCGTGCAGCGTCTTCTCGAGGCGCGCCGACTCGGCGAGCAGATTTTCGCGCTCGAGGATGTCGAGGTTCGCCAGAGCGGCCGCGGCGGCGGCGGCGTGGCCGCCGTACGTGTAGCCGTGACGCCACCACACGCCGCCCGCAAAGAAGGGCTCGGCCACCCGGGGAGCGATGAACACCGCACCCATCGGAAGGTAACCGGACGTCAGTCCCTTCGCGGTCGTGACCATGTCCGGCTGCAGATCGAACCGGGAGGAGGCGAACCACGAGCCACCGATCCGGCCGAAGCCGGTGACGACCTCGTCGACGACGAACAGGATGTCGTGCTCACGGCAGATGTCGCGGATCTCGGCGAGGTAGCCGTCCGGCGGCAGGTACACCCCGCCCGCGCCGATGATCGGCTCGCAAAAGAACGCCGCGATCGTGTCGGCACCGACCTTCTCGATCAGCGCGAGCAGTGCTTTCGCGTCGTCCCAGGTCACTGTCGCGGTGTCGTCCCACAGCCGGCCGTATCCGTCGCCGTTGACCGGGATACCCGCCAGCGAGGTGCCGCCGACGTGCATGCCGTGGTAGGCCTTCTCGCGTCCGACGAGCAGCGTCTTCGTGGGTTTGCCGACCTCCTGCCAATAGCGTCGCGCCAGTTTCGCGGCCGTGTCCACCGAATCGGAGCCGCCGGAGGTGAAGAAGATCTTGCTGCCCGGAACCGGAGCGATCGTCGCGAGGCGTTCGGCGAGTGCGACGGTCGGCTCGGAGGTCAGGTCACCGAAGTTCGAGTAGTGGGCCAGCTTCCCGATCTGGTCCGCGACAGCCGTCGCGATCTCGGTGCGCCCGTGCCCGACGTTGGTGAACCACAACCCTGCCGTCGCATCCAGGTAGCGGGTGCCCGCGTCGTCCCAGATGTAGGCGCCCTCACCACGGGCCACGACGAATGCGCCGTCACGCTCGACCACGCCCATATCGGCAAATCCGTGCCACAACGCGCCCACGACCAGCTCCTGTCCACGACCAAGATTGACGCCGGTCATCGTATGCGGCGACCTCGGTCGGGGCGCACACGCCCCGGCCCGGCACCGTGTTCCCTCGAGCCGGTCCCCGGTTTCCGGTTCGACGCAGGCCTCCGCGAGCCCCGGGCCCGGGCGTTTCGCTAGGCTGTGTACTCAGCATGTCCATCTCCCCTGCCCCGAACCGCCGCGACCTGAAGTCGGCGCTCGCCGACGTGTCGCTCCGCGACGAACACCGCCTCCGCCGCCGTCTCGACCGCGCACGTGGCGAGGACGCACTCGCCGGCATCGCCGCCGAGATCGAGCGCGCCCGCGGGCGTCTCGCCGACCGTGCCGCCGCGGTCCCGGCGATCACGTATCCCGAGGACCTGCCGGTTTCCCAGCGCAAGGACGACATCGCCGCGGCGATCCGCGACCACCAGGTCGTGGTGGTCGCGGGTGAGACGGGATCGGGGAAAACCACCCAGATTCCCAAGATCTGTCTCGAGCTCGGTCGCGGGGTCCGCGGTCTCGTCGGCCACACCCAGCCGCGCCGGATCGCAGCCCGCGCGGTGGCCGAGCGGCTCGCCGAGGAACTCGGCTCGGAAGTGGGCGACACCGTCGGCTACACCGTGCGCTTCACCGACGAGGTGTCCGGGTCGACACTGGTCAAACTGATGACCGACGGCATTCTGCTTGCCGAGATCCAGCGCGACCGGATGCTGCGCCAGTACGACACCCTCATCATCGACGAGGCGCACGAACGCAGCCTCAACATCGATTTCCTGCTGGGATATCTCCGGCAGTTGCTGCCGCGACGACCCGACCTGAAGGTGATCATCACCTCGGCCACCATCGATCCCGAACGTTTCGCCCGGCATTTCGCCGATGCGGACGGAACGCCGGCGCCGATCGTCGAGGTGTCCGGGCGGACCTATCCGGTGGAGGTGCGCTACCGGCCGCTCACCGTGGAGATCGGTGACCAGCTCGTCGACCGCGATCCCGTCGACGCGGTGTGCGAGGCGGTCGAGGAACTCCAGTCGGCCGGGGACGGCGACATCCTGGTCTTCCTCTCCGGCGAACGCGAGATCCGGGACACCGCCGACGCGCTGCACGACCGCAAACTCCGCAACACCGAGATCCTCCCGTTGTACGGCAGGCTCTCCGCCGCCGAACAGCACCGCGTGTTCTCCTCCCACACCGGCCGCCGGGTAGTCCTGTCGACCAACGTCGCGGAGACGTCACTGACGGTGCCGGGTATCCGCTACGTCGTCGATCCGGGTACGGCGCGCATCTCCCGTTACTCGGTGCGCACCAAGGTGCAGCGTCTCCCGATCGAGGAAATTTCCCAGGCCTCCGCTCGCCAGCGCGCGGGCCGATGCGGACGTGTCGCCGACGGAATCTGTATCCGGCTCTACTCGGAGGACGACTTCGAGAGTCGTCCCGAGTTCACCGAGCCGGAGATCCTCCGCACGAACCTGGCCTCGGTCGTGTTGCAGATGACCGCACTCGGTCTCGGCGACATCGGTTCGTTCCCCTTCGTCGAACCACCCGATCCGCGTGCGATCCGCGACGGTATCGCGCTGCTCGAAGAACTCGGAGCGCTCGAACCGGCCAAGGCCGGGGAATCTCCGCGGCTGACCGCGACAGGACGTGAAATCGCCCGGCTTCCGGTGGATCCGCGGATGGCTCGGATGATCGTCGAGGGCCATCGCAACGGATGTCTGCGCGAGATCCTCATCATCGTCTCGGCGCTGTCGATCCAGGACGTGCGGGAGCGACCCTCGGAGTTCCAGCAGGCGGCCGACGAGAAGCACGCCCGCTTCGCCGTGGAGGGCTCGGATTTCCTCGCCTTCCTCCGCCTGTGGGATTACCTGAAAGAACAACGGAACGAGCTGTCCTCCAGCCGCTTCCGGAGAATGTGCCGCGACGAGTTCCTGCATTGGCTGCGCATCCGTGAATGGCAGGATCTGCAAGGGCAACTGCGCCAGATCACCGTCTCGCTCGGCTGGGAGACACATCACCGGACCGTGAGCGACGAGGCGATCCACCGCTCGCTCCTTGCGGGCCTGCTCTCGCACGTGGGCCTCCGCGAAGGCGACAAGCGCGATTACCTGGGCGCCCGCGGTGCGCACTTCGCGATCTTCCCCGGCTCGTCCCTGTTCAAGAAACCCCCGCGGTGGGTGATGGCCGCAGAACTGGTGGAAACATCGCGGCTGTGGGCACGGATGGTCGCGCGCGTCGAACCGGAATGGGTCGAAAAACTCGCTCCGCATCTGATCAAGCGGACGTACTCCGAGCCGCACTGGTCCATCAAGCACGAGTCCGCGATGGCGTACGAGCGCGTCACCCTCTACGGCATTCCCCTCGTCGCCCAACGGCCCGTGCAGTACGGACGTATCGATCCCGAGGTCTCGCGCGAGTTGTTCATCCGCCACGCACTCGTCCAGGGTGAGTGGCGGACGCGCCACAAGTTCTTCCACGCCAACCGGGCATTGCTCGAGGACGTCGAAGAACTCGAGCACCGCGCGCGCCGGCGCGACATCGTCGTCGACGACGACACGCTCTTCGAGTTCTACGACGAGCGGGTCGGTCCGGACGTCGTCTCCGCCCGGCACTTCGACACGTGGTGGAAGAAAACCCGGCACTCCCAGCCCGACCTGCTGACGTTCACCCCTGAAACCGTCGTCAACCAGGATGCCGCCGCGGTCCTCGAAGGGGACTACCCCGACGCCTGGCGTCAAGGGGAGATGCAATTCCCGCTCACCTACCAATTCGAGCCGGGCACCGAGAACGACGGTGTGACAGCGCGGATTCCGGTCGCACTGCTCGCCAACGTCCGCCCGGTCGGCTTCGACTGGCTCGTTCCCGGGATGCGGCAGGACCTCGTCACAGCACTGATCAAGACGCTGCCGAAACCTCTTCGGCGGCAGGTTGTTCCCGCACCCGACTATGCGGCCGCGGTGCTCGCGTCGGTGACTCCCCGTTCCGAACCGCTCGTCAATGCGGTCGCGCGTGAATGCTCCCGGCTCGGCAACTGCCGTATCGAACCGGGCGACTTCGACCTTGCGGCTCTCCCCGACCACCTCCGCATGACTTTTGCGGCGGTGGACGAGAAGGGCACGGTTCTGGCGCGCAGCAAGAGCCTGACCGAACTTCGGACTCGATTGTCCACCCGGGTCGATGCAGAGGTGTCCCGTGCCGCGTCGGGCACCGAACGCGCGCCCGCAGTGGTCTGGACCGCGGAGACCCTCGGCACGCTCGAGCCGACCGTCACCCGCAGTGTCGGAGGCCAGCAGGTCACCGGTTACCCGGCGCTCGTGGCGGAGGGTTCGGGCGTGGCGGTCCGAGTCCTGAGCACCGCGTCGGCCCAGGCTGCCGCGACCCGACTCGGACTGCGGACGCTGCTCCTCGCGACCGCACCGACGAAGTCGAAAGCCATCACCTCCGGCCTCACCAACGCCGAGCGCCTCGCCCTCGGCCGCAACCCCGACGGGTCGTTCGACGCGCTGGTCGAGGACTGCCGCGCGTGCGCGGTGGACGAGATGATCGCTGCGCACGGCACGCCGGTACGCACACCGGCCGAGTTCGAGGAACTCGCGAAAACGGTTCGTAGCCGTCTTCCCGGTGCGGTCGCCCGTCTGCTCCGCGCAGTGGTCCCGGTCCTCTCGGGCGCACACGAGGTCAGCGTCGCACTCGAGCGGGTCCGCGGTGAGGCCGCGGACGACGTACGAGAACAGTTGTCCTCACTGGTCTTCCCCGGATTCGTGACCGACCTGGGTTCGCGCCGCCTCGCGGAACTGCCCCGCTATCTGGCGGCAGCGGTGCAGCGCCTCGATGCGCTGCCCGGTGGTTCCCCACGCGACGCGCAGGGCATGGACGTCCTGGACCGCGTGTACTCCGCGTACGACCGGTTGCTGGCACGGCTTCCCGAAGGACGCCGAACGGCGCCCGACGTCGTCGATATCTACTGGATGATCGAAGAGTTGCGCGTGAGCCTGTTCGCACAGGGCCTGGGTACCCGAATCCCGGTGTCCGAGAAGCGGGTCCTCAAAGCGATCGACGCCGTCCGCTGAGCGGAAGCGCAGACCCCGCGCTCAGTCGGCTTCGGGAACGCGCTGGGTCTGGTGCTGACGAAGTTCCGTGATCTCGCGCTCGAAATCCTCTGCCGAACTGAAGGACCGATATACCGACGCGAAACGCAGATAGGCGACCTCGTCGAGATCGCGCAACGGGCCGAGGATCGCCAGTCCGACCTCGTGACTGGGCACCTCGGGCGAGCCCTTGGCACGGATCGTGTCTTCGACCTGCTGAGCCAGTTTGTTGAGCGCATCGTTGTCGACGTCGCGCCCCTGACATGCGCGGGCGACACCTCGGACGACCTTTTCGCGGCTGAAGGGCTCGGTGACCCCGCTGCGCTTGACCACCGACAGAACGGCGGTCTCGACGGTGGTGAAACGGCGGCCGCATTCGGGGCATGCCCGGCGGCGACGGATCGCGGCACCCTCGTCTGCCTCGCGCGAATCGACCACCCGAGAATCGGGATGGCGGCAATACGGGCAGTGCATGTGGGTTCCTTCGTCGCTGCCGTGAGGGCCGCGACGCCGGCGTGGAACCGAAGCCGTCCTGGCGGAATCGCTACCACCCTCGGGTGCAGTGATGCCGACGCGACCACACGGGGTGGTGTGACTGACAGTCCACGACAATACCCGCATGTCCGGTTCGGCCGGGTGAGGCGGGTCGCCGGACGGCGTCGCCACCGGAATCACCCCCGGTCCGGCGCGGGCACCAGGAGTCGATGGCCCGAGGTCAGGTCCCCCGCGTCGAGGTCGTTCATCTCCGCGATCCGAGCGAGCGTGAGATCGACCGGAGCGTCCGGATCGACCCGCACAGCCAGCGCAGCAGGCGTCTCCCCGTCGCGTACCTCCGTCACGACTGCCGAGCCCGCGCCCGCCGTCACCTGGCTCGTCCGAACGTGCGCGACCGTGAGCAGCGCGCCGGTGGCGATCGCGCTGAACAGCACCACGGCGATCATCTGCCGCCACGTGACGCCGTCGGATACCGCTCGCTGCGACGGACGCGCCGCCACGATCCGGGTGCGCCGGAAGAGCGGATCCACCTGCGGCGCACGACCGGACCGGACACGCTCGTCTCCCGCCCACAAGGCACCGGCACCTCCTGGTGTCGCACGGGACATGAGCCGTGACGGCTGTCGCGTGCGGTTCCGTGCCGGTTGTCGCGTGCCGTTCCGTGCAGGTTGACCCGTACGAGGATGTGCCGGCGGCACCACACCCCCCGCTCGACTGTGCGCCGCATTCCGCCGAACCGCTGTTGCACCCATCGGAACCTCCGTGTGCGTTCGCCTTGTCGATCATACGTTCGATACCGTGAGGGTATTCGATCATCCGTTCGAACGAAAGTCTGTTCGAATTTCTATCACAGGGCGCGACGCACGTCACCCGTTCGCCGCATGAATCTCGAACAGGTGTTTGATATACGCGGGCGATGTCGATAGATTCGGTAGGTAACACCAATCGCATCCGACACTCGACCCACGGAGGTCACGACCATGGCGGACGGCAACTCCGCGGCAGGCCGGAGCCGGAAGGCGGCCGACGACACGACACCCGGCCTCACCGAGCGCCAGCGCCGCGTCCTCGAGGTGATCCGGGACTCGCTCACGGTTCGCGGGTATCCCCCCAGCATCCGGGAGATCGGCGACGCCGTCGGACTCAACTCCACCTCCTCGGTGGCGCACCAGTTGCGCACACTCGAGCGCAAGGGATTCCTGCGGCGTGACGCCAACCGTCCGCGGGCCGTCGACATCCGCGGACTCGACGACAACGGCTCGGTGACGGCTCCTGCCGAGACAGGCTCTGCCACGACGATCGTCGCGACCTCCGACCCCGATCTCATGGCCTCGGCCGCGATGGTGCCGGTGGTCGGGCGGATCGCCGCCGGCGGCCCCATCCTCGCAGAGGAGTCGGTGGAAGACATCTTCCCGCTCCCCCGCGAACTCGTCGGGCAGGGTTCGCTGTTCCTGCTCAAGGTCGTGGGTCAGTCCATGGTCGACGCGGCGATCTGCGACGGGGACTGGGTGGTCGTGCGGCAGCAGAACGTCGCCGACAACGGCGACATCGTCGCGGCCATGCTCGACGGCGAAGCCACCGTCAAGACTTTCAAGCGCGTGAAGAACGACGTGTGGCTCATGCCGCACAATCCCATGTTCGAGCCCATTCCGGGCAACGACGCCGTCATTCTCGGCAAGGTCGTCACGGTCATCCGCAAGATCTGAACGTCTGTTCCCGGACATGACGAGGCCGGGGTGCCGTCCGCATAGTGCGGGGCACCCCGGCCTCGTCCGATCCGGTCACCGGCCGAGCCGGTACGAAGGTCAGATCTCGAGTCCGCGCCCGATGACTTCCTTCATGATCTCGTTCGTTCCGCCATAGATCTTCTGCACGCGCGCGTCGAGGTAGGCGCGTGCCACGGGATACTCACGCATGTAGCCGTATCCACCGTGCAACTGCAGGCAGCGGTCGATGAGCTCGACCTGCTTGTCGGTGGTCCAGTACTTCGCCATCGCGGCTTCCTGCACGGTGAGCGTGCCGGCATTGAGTTCCTCGATGCACTTGTCGACGAAGACACGCGCGAGCTTCGTTTCCGTCGCCAGTTCGGCGAGTTCGAAGCGGGTGTTCTGGAACTTGCCGATCGGCTTGCCGAAGGCCTTGCGGTCGCGGCAGTACTGGATCGTGTCCTCGAGGACCTTCTCCATCGCCGCAGCAGCGACGACTGCGATCGACAGACGCTCCTGGGGAAGGTTCTGCATCAGGTAGATGAAGCCCAGTCCCTCTTCGCCGAGGAGGTTGGCCGCCGGCACCCGCACGTCGGTGAAGTGCAGTTCCGCGGTGTCCTGGGCAGCGAGGCCGATCTTGTCGAGGTTGCGTCCCCGCTCGAAGCCGGGCATGCCGCGCTCGACGACGAGCAGCGAGAACCCCTGCGCGCCCTTGTCGGGGTCGGTGCAGGCCACGACGATCACCAGGTCGGCGTTGATGCCGTTCGTGATGAAGGTCTTCGAGCCGTTGAGCACCCAGTCGTCGCCGTCGCGTACCGCGCGGGTCTTGATGCCCTGCAGGTCACTACCGGTGCCCGGCTCGGTCATCGCGATCGCGGTGATGATCTCGCCGGAACAGAAGCCCGGCAGCCAGCGCTTCTTCTGCTCATCGTTGGTGAGCGCGAGGAGGTACGGCGCCACCACGTCGTTGTGCAGCATGAAGCCGACGCCGCTGAAGCCGCCTCGCGTGGTCTCCTCGGTGAGGACGGTGTTGTAGCGGAAGTCGTCCACCCCGCCGCCGCCGAATTCCTCCGGCACGGCCATGCCGAGGAAGCCCTGCTCGCCGGCCTTCTTCCACACCTCACGGTCGACGATCTTGTCCTTCTCCCACTGCTCGTGGAAGGGGGCCACCTCCTGTTCGAGGAACTTCCGGTACGACTCCCGGAAGAGTTCGTGCTCGGGCTCGAAAAGGGTGCGTTGCATCTGCGCTCCTGTGTGTGACGGCTTTCGACACCCCCAACCGTATGCACGGAAATGTGTGGTGACGCTGACAGGAGCGAGCGAGTTTTGTGACCGCGCACGCACCCTCAGCGACGAAGGTCACTCAATCGCCGAAGGATCGGGTACGCGATGAGGATGCCGATCGAGCCCCAGGCGATGCCCCCGAGCTCCACCGAACCGACGGACAGAGTGAGGTCACCGATGCCCGCGACCAGCGCCGCCGCGACGACGGTGAGATTCACCGGGTCGGTGAAGTCGACCTTGGCGTCCATCCAGATCCGCACGCCCAGAAGGCCGATCAGGCCGTACAGGACGAGTGTTGCGCCGCCGAGCACGCCGTCTGGCACGGTGAAGACGAGTGCGCCGAACTTCGGCGAGAAAGCCAGGACCACGGCGGTCACCGCCGCGACCCAGTAGGCCGCGGTCGAGTAGACACGAGTGGCAGCCATGACACCGATGTTCTCGGCATACGTCGTGGTTCCGGATCCGCCGCCGGCGCCGGCGAGCGTGGTGGCGAGTCCGTCGGCCAGCAGCGCATTGCCCGCCACGTCGTCGAGGTTCTTCCCCGTCATGGCGGCTACCGCCTTGACGTGCCCGACGTTTTCGGCGACCAGGACGATGACCACGGGGAGCGTCAGCAGGATCACGGAGAGTTCGAACGTCGGGCCACGGAACTCGGGCAGCCCGAACCACGCTGCCTCGCGCATGGCGTCGACGCGCTCGGATGCGAGCGATCCGGTCAACGCGGCGAAGATCCACCCGACGACGACGCCGACCAGGATGCCCAGTCGCCCGAGCATGCCCGGTCCTACCACGGTGACGAGGAGGATCACGACCAGTGTCACAAGGGCGACCAGCGGCTGCGCCTCGAACGAACCTGCCGCTGTGGGGGCGAGATTGAGGCCGATGAGTGCCACCACCGCGCCGGTGACCACCGGCGGCATGACGGCATCGATGACATGGGCGCCGAGCGCTTTGACGAGCAGGCCGATCAATGCGAGCACGACGCCGGCGACCAGGATGCCGCCGAGTTGAGCGGCGGGACCCGAACCCGCGGATGCGGTGAGCGGCGCGATGAACGCGAACGACGAACCGAGGTAGCTGGGCACCCTCCCACGGGTGAGTATCAGGAACAACGCGGTGCCGATACCGGAGAAGAGCAGCGTCGTGGTGACCGGGAAGCCGGTGATGGTGGGGACGAGCAGCGTCGCTCCGAACATCGCGATCACGTGCTGCATCCCGATGCCGATGGTTCGCGGCCACGACAGCCGCTCGTGCGGTGCGACGACCGCACCCTTATCGATATGGCGTCCGTCGCCGTGCAGCGACCAACCCAGACCGCCGAAGCGTCGGCGCTCGGTGCCGCTCTCGCGGTCTCGCTCGGACCCGTCCACTCGCTCGGACCCGCTCTCTCGCTCGGTCCCGTTCTCTCGCTCGGTCCCGCCCTCTTGTACGTTCACGAAACGCAATGTTAAGGCTCAGCGCTCCCTGCCGCCCGGTCCGCCCCACCCGAGGTCGTCGAAGGTGGCGACGCAGTGCGAATCAATCCCCGGATGAGGTGCCACTCTCCAAGATGCTGACGATGGAATAGAGCGAGAAGCAGACCGCTCCGAGTCCCACCAGCACCCGGGCGGCGACGAACACACTCTCGTCGTCGACGGCTGCCTGAAAGACGAATGCGGCCAGGAAGAGACACGTCAGCGCCGTCACGACCGGCACCAGCGGCACCCTGTTGGCGAGGTCGAACGTTCGGCGCCAGACGAGGGCGAGCAGGCCGACCTTGCTGAGAATGCTGAAGCAGACGAGCCCTAGCCCCACCATCACGAAACCCGGCGTCCGGTAGTAGTCCGGCCCGTTCCACGCGAGCAGAACGATGCCCCAGATGAAAGCGATCGTCCCCGCCGCGATCACGAGCCAGGGCCACATGACCCGGGCCCGAGGGCGGTAGGTGTCCTGGATCTGCCGCACGATGCTCACGACCAGCCCGATCAACGCCGTACAGATCAGGGCCAGTCCTGCCATGACGTGCCCCACGGTGAAACGCGCCGGCGTCGTGCCGAGTACCAGGTTGGTGATCGCGAAGGCCCAGGCCACGATTGCAAGGAACACGGGAATCAGGCACAGCACCAGCGCAGTGGTCTTGGAGAAGGCCGAATTCGGAGGCTCTCTGTCCCCCTCCGGCTTCGGCAGCCGTGAATTCTGCGGGATGAGCGAGAACTTCGTCGACGCGGTCGCAACGGTCGCGACACACCCACTGATCAGTCCGAGTCCGAACACCACGTGACCCGCCACATAGTCCGGGCTCTCCCCCGCACTCGATGCTCCGAGGAAGAGTGAGAAGCCGAACGCCGCGGTTCCGACCGCCACCCCGTAACCGAGTACCGGAAAGAGAACCCGGTCTGCTGGTGTGAACCGGCCGATCAGCTGGCGGATAATGGTTGCCGCAGTGCAGTACAGGCACAGGCAGATCGAAGCAAGGAAGGTGACGATCGGGCCGGCCACCGCATGCGACGCGTCGGCCGTGGTGGTCCAGATATCGATGCCGTAGCCGACGCACACCGCCATCATGGCGAGCGGGATCGCCCTGAAAATGACGCTCACCCAATAATTCACACGAACTACTCCCTTCGAGGCAGTGCAGGGCGTGGGATCACTCGGCTGGGATCAGTACAGCACGCCACGACAGACCACTCCGTCGGATTCAGTCGTTTCGCAAGCGACGTCCCCACTTCCGCGCCTGCACGTGCGGCGCGGGTCACGAGGCCGAGGACAGCCGGCCGTCGAGGATCGGTGAACGCGGCCCGGCTGCGGCGACATCCGGTCGGCGGCCATCGCGTACTGGGCCGGTTCGTCTGTGCCGACGCGGCGATCCGGATACCGCGGACACGAGCGCAGGGACCGGGTGGCGCAACTGACCGGGGCGGGTCGGACGTGGTGAGACGCGCGCACCTTCCGGCGCGCCGAGCGCACGATCAGGAAACTCGTCGATACACCTGCGCACCTACGATTACTTCCCGAAGAGCATTCGACCGGAGTATCGTTGCCCGGACCGGGATTGGAACAAGACCGGGTTGGAAAGAGTGTGATCCCGTCACCCGGTTCACGGTGACGGACCATCCGGAATCCGCGGACAAGTCGGCTGCCTTTGACATTTGGCGTATTAAGCCCGTTGGCGGCATTCCACCGATATACGACCGCAGCGCCCACGTGTCCCCCGCCTACCGACGTAAGCACCGTACGTAGCTTGGCTTCTCGTCAACGCTGATCCGCAAGACATATCCGGAACGCACCGCCCAACCGAACCGACGGAGGACCGATGACTTTCGAGAACCGCCTCGCCTGCGTGATCGCTGCAGACGGCACCATCGCACGCGGCTACCTGATAGCGGATTGTGAGTTGGTCGGGGAGAACGAATACATCCTGACCTGGAAGATCCCACTACAGGGGGAGGCCAAGACCAACTTCGCAGGGACCATCGGCAGCGCACTGACCGAGCCCGTCGAACCGGGCCTCATCACGGTGTCACTGGACGACGATCCGAACCGTATGCGGGTCCACACCTACGATGCGACCGGTAAGCCTGCTGCCCGGCCCTTTCACATCGCCTGCTTCCGCGATCAGTAGGCGGACCGGTCCCTGTACCCAACCGCGCGCTTCGCCTGCGCGGTCGAATTCCACTGCGCTGCCGCAGGATTCTGCTTCGCGGTGACCTTCGATACGAATGTCCGATCCCCCTTCGACGATCGGCTCGCCACACACGACACCGGACCCGGCCGCTTCCGCATCGTCTGCTATGACTGGGTCCTGTACCGGCTAGGGGATACGCAACTCGCCCAGTGTCCCCCCAGCCTGCAGCGATGTTGTCGGGCATGCGGAAGCATATGGCGACTCGACCGAAGGGTTTGGGCGCGTGATCAAGACAATCGCTCATCTGCGCTCATCGGACGTTCCGCTCGGCGTCTGGCTCCTGGGCCTGGGTGGTTTCGTGGACGCGGTCGCCTTCGTAGTGTTGCAGGGCAACTTCGTGGCGTTCATGTCCGGCAATACAACCATCCTCGGCTCGTCGACCGCGACCGGCCACTGGTCCCTTGCGGGCCTGTCCGCCCTGCTGATCTGCCTGTTTTTCTCTGGATGCCTGGCCGGCGCCGCGATCGTGCGGTGGGTCGGGTCAGCCGCCCACTGGGTGCTGATGGCCTCGGTCACGCTCATGACCCTTGCCGGTGCGATCGTGGCGAACACGACATCGACGTGGTCGGGAACCTTGTTGCTCGCGGTCGTCGGTGGGCTGACCAACTCGGCACTGGCAACGAACTCCGACGTGCATGTCGGCCTGACCTACGTGACCGGCACACTCGTCAAGGCCGCGCACCAGCTGGTAGCCGGCATCCGCACCACGCATCCGTGGAGTTGGCTCGCTGACATCGGTTACTGGTTCGCCTTCGCCGTCGGCGCGACCCTCGGCGGCTTCACCTTCCACCGGCTCGGGCCGGCAGCACTCTGGGTCGCGGTCGGCCTGGCTGCGGTTGCCTGCGTCCTACCCTCCCGAGCCGAGATCACCGAAGCGTAGATCCGCGCGAGAGCCCCCGCCGCACCATCGGGCCCGTCGACGAACCCCTACAACGTCCTCGAGACTTCGGGGATCAGACGCACGTCGGGTCCGTCGTCGTGTACGGGATTCAAGACCTTTTCCGGGATCGACGGTAGCTCCCGGGCTCGACGAACGGGACGAACGTCCTATCCGGGACGAGTTTGCATTCTTTCTACAACAATGGTTTCGGCGTACGAAGCTCGGTGCGCTCGCTTCGGCGGAGACACGGAGCCTAAGCCGCCGTCGACACTCAGGGAGCGCGACCTGGACTTCGACATTGCTTGTCCAGCAATGAAGTCCGAAGTAAACCCACGCTGCCGCAGCCCCGACGGTGCATGCGCCTCACCCGAGTCCCTCGCACGTTCTCGTCGACGGCCGAACCCGTCACTCGAGGATGCGGTTCGCCACCGACCGTGCCTCTGCTGCGTCGACGGCACCGAGTACCGCCTCGGCGGCCTCACGGCAGCGGTCCATCGTCACCATCGACAACCGCGCCCCCACGGGTGCGACCGCGGACGCCGCGCACGACAGCGACGTCACGCCCATACCGGCCAGGACGCACGCGAGGAGCGGGTCTGCCCCCGCCTCGCCGCATACACCCACCGGTTTGCCGACGGCCGTTCCGGCTCGGGCCGTGTGCGCCACGAGCATCAGGACTGCCGGTTGCCAGGGTGTCGTGAGCGCGGCGAGCTGCGGGGACATCCGGTCCGCCGCCATCGTGTACTGGGCCAGGTCGTTGGTGCCGATCGAGAGAAAGTCGACGTGTTCGAGCAGCCGGTCGGCAAGTAGAGCGGCAGAAGGGATTTCGACCATGACACCCGGGGAGAGGTTGCGTTCCCGGACCAGTGCTGCGAACTCCGCGGCTTCGTCGATCGTCGCGATCATCGGAGCCATCACCCATGGGGACGCACCGGTCCGGATGGCGGCGTCGGCGACGGCGTCGAGCTGGCGTTCGAGAATGCCCGGTGCGGCCGAAGTGATCCTGATGCCGCGAACACCGAGAGCCGGGTTCGACTCCTCGGGGTGGTTCGCGAAGCGCAACGGTTTGTCGGAGCCGGCGTCGAGGGTGCGGACGACGACCTTGCGTCCGGCATACGCGTCGAACACCTCCGCGTAGATGTCGGCCTGTTCGGTCACCGTGGGCTCGGTTTCCCGGTCGAGGAAACACAATTCCGTGCGGAACAGGCCGATACCCTGCGCGGGAGTCTCGCGTGCGGCTCGTGCACCTGCCCCGTCCTGCACGTTGGCGAGGATTTCGACGGGGTGACCGTCGGCGGTGGCGCCCGGTCCGGTCCATGCAGCGGTGCGCTCGCGCTCGGCGCGGTCGCGGCTCACCGCCTCGTCGGCCTCGTCCCGATTCGGTTCGATCACGATCCGCCCGGTGGCACCGTCTACGAGGACCGGCGTCCCGGGCGGGATGTCGTCGAGGCCGGTAGCCGCAACGACACACGGGATGCCGAGTTGGCGCGCGATGATCGCGGTGTGGCTGGTCGGGCCTCCGAGAGTGGTCGCGATGGCGACCACGAGTGCGGGATCGAGGCCTGCGGTATCGGCCGGGGCCAGGTCGTCGGCGAACAGCACCGAGGGCACGTCCGGGGTTTCGAGGCCGGGCTCGGGGAGGCCCTGCAGTTCGGAAATCACACGGTCGCGCACGTCGAACAGGTCGGTGACACGTTCCGCCTGAAGACCGCCCATCTTCTCGAACACGGCAGCGAACTGTTCGGTGGCCGCGGTGGCAGCGGAGACGGCATCGGACCCGGAACGGATGCGGGTGGCGGCAGCACCCTTCCACGCGCGGTCCTCGGCGAGCATGGCGGTCGCGGCGAGCACCTCGGACGCGGCGCCGGACGCCCGGGACGAACGGACACGGAGACGTTCCGCGACATCGGCGACCGCACTTTCGAACCGGCCCACCTCCGCTTCCCGGGCCGTGTCCGGAATCGACACGGGATCCGGTGACACGATCGGCCGCGGAGCAGGACGGATGACCGGGCCGAAGCCGATGCCCGGAACAACCGGCGTTCCGGACAGGACGCGTGCGGTGTTGCCCATGGATACCTCCTCGCAGGGATCAATGTGATCGAGATTACTCCGAACCCTTGACATGTCAACACAGACGGGCGTAAAACAACATAAAGCAACAGAAAACCTCGAAGGAGTGTGGGTGTACGCGGAGGAACGCCAACAGGCGATAGCGGACCTGATCGGTCACAGAGGACGCATGTCCGTGGCCGCGCTCGCCGATCGGTACGGCGTCACCACCGAAACCGTGCGACGGGACCTCGCACTGCTCGAACGACTCGGCCACGTGCGCCGGGTCCACGGCGGCGCAGTTCCCTTCGCGGCCCTGACTGTCACCGAACCCGCACTGGCGGACCGGGAACACTCGCGGGCCGACCAGAAGAACCGGATCGCCGCCGCAGCGGCCGCATTCCTCCCGTCCTCCGGCGGAAGCGTCGTCTTCGACGCCGGCACCACGACCGGCAGGATGGTCTCGGCCCTGCCCACCGACACCGAACTCACCATCGCGACCAATTCCGTACCCATCGCCGCCCGCCTCGCAGCACTCCCCTCCGTGCAACTTCACCTGATCGGCGGACGCGTGCGGGGCGTCACGCAAGCCGCAGTGGGACCGGACGCCGTGCAGTTCCTCGAGATCCTGCATGTCGACGTGGCGTTCGTCGGAACCAACGCGCTCACCGTCGAACACGGCCTCAGCACGCCCGACGCCGATGAAGCCGCCGTCAAGCGCGCCATCGTCCGCTGCGCGGAACGCGTTGTGGTGGTGGCTGATTCATCCAAGATCGGACGGAGGACTCTTCTGCGATTCGCACCTCTTGCCGCCGTCGACGTTCTCGTCACCGACAGCGACATCGACGAAACGGACCTGAAGCAACTCGCCGAACACGGAATCGAGGTGGTGATCGCGTGATCGTCACATTGACTGCCAATCCCAGCCTGGATCGCACCGTCGGACTCAACGGCGCGCTCGTGCGCGGTGCGGTTCTCCGCACCACCGGAACGACGGTCGACCCGGGAGGGAAGGGCATCAACGTCGCCCGCGTCCTGCGCCGTGCCGGACGCGACGTGGTCGCGGTTCTTCCCGCCGATCCCGGTGATCCGCTGCTGACCGCTCTCGACGAGCGCGCGGTGCCGTACCGGGCTGTCGCCACCTCCGGGCCGGCCCGCAACAACATCACGATCGCCGAACCGGACGGCACCACCACCAAGATCAACGAACCGGGGAACACGTGCACGGGTCGCACCCTCGGCGAACTCCACACGGCTCTGCTCGACTCCGCGCGCGACGCGTCCTGGACGGTCCTGTGCGGTTCGCTGCCACCCGGTATCCCCGACAGCTGGTACGCCGACCTGGTCACGGCACTGCGAAGCCTGGGATGCCGCATCGCGGTAGACACCTCGGAAGCCCCGCTGCTCGCGCTCGCGGAACAGTTTCCCGCAGCGGCGCCGGATCTGATCAAGCCCAACTCCGACGAACTCGCCCAGCTGACCGGCGCCGACGCAGTCACGTTGGAGGCGCGCGCCGCAGCCGGTGATGTCGGCCCGGTCGTCGACGCCGGCCGGGTTCTGGTCGAGCGGGGCGTCGGAGCAGTTCTCGCGACACTCGGGGCGGCAGGCGCAGTCCTCGTCACCTCCGACGGTGCGTGGCACGCATCGACGGCCCCGGCGACGGTGCGCAGCACCGTGGGCGCCGGGGACTCGTCCCTGGCCGGCTACCTCGTCGCAGAGCGTGCCGGGCACGGAAGCGCGGACCGCCTGCGGTACGCGGTCGCGTACGGCAGCGCCGCCGTCGAATTGCCCGGCACCGAACTTCCCGGACCCGAATCCGTCGATCCGAACGCCGTGCGCATCACCGGCCTTCAAGACCGCCCGGAGCCACCCACCCGCGCTCTCCCCTCACACCCGTAAGGACACGTCATGACACACAGCGCATCCGATCCCGGCGACCGCCCGGCGATCATCGACGCTGATCTCATTTCCCTCGACGTCGATCTGGGGTCCGACAAGGCGTCGGTCATCTCGGCACTCGCGGGACGCCTCGGTGCTGCCGGTCGCGCATCCGACGCCGAAGCACTCGCTGCATCGGTCCTCGACCGGGAAGCCAAGTCGGCCACCGGTCTTCCCGGCGGGCTGGCCATTCCCCACGCCCGGGCCGACTCCGTCACCACGCCTTCCCTGGCCTTCGCCCGATTGTCGCCGAAAGTCGATTTCGGGGCTCCCGACGGCCCGGCCGACCTGGTGTTCCTCATCGCCGCCCCCGAGGGCGCCGGTGCCGATCACATGAAGGTGCTCACCGCGCTCGCGCGGGCGCTGGTGCGGCCGGACTTCGTTGCCTCGCTGCGCGACGCGAAGTCCGCCGACGAGGTCATCACTCTGGTCGAGAGCGTCCTTCCGCCCCGGACACCGGGAACAGGAAGTGAACCGCAGCCGGCCGCAGCCGCCGCGGCCCCGCCGGGCGCCACCACGGAGAACCCCACGGGCGCTGTGGCCGGCACCCACGCGCGGGAGGACGCCGAGGCGTCGACCTCTCCCGATTCCCGGACGATCGTCGCGGTGACCGCGTGCCCCACGGGTATTGCCCACACCTACATGGCCGCAGACGCATTGACCGCTGCCGCCGAACGCGCCGGAGTGACCCTGCGCGTCGAGACGCAAGGCTCGAGCGGCAGCACACCGCTTCCCGCCTCCGCGATCGCCGACGCGGACGCGGTGATCTTCGCGACGGACGTCGGAGTCAAGGGACGCGAACGCTTCGGGGGTAAGCCCGTGATCGCCTCCGGAGTCAAACGCGCGATCAACGAACCCGACGTCATGATCGCCGAGGCGCTGCGCGCCGCGTCCGATCCATCGGCCCGCACCGTGGAAACCGACACGTCCGCCGCGACGCCGGAAGGCGGCGACACGGGATCCGATCTGGGCTGGGGCACCCGCCTGCGGCAGATCCTGCTCACCGGCGTGAGCTACATGATCCCGTTCGTCGCGGCCGGCGGCCTGCTCATCGCACTCGGCTTCCTTCTCGCCGGACACGAGATCGGCGACTTCGCCGCCGACATCGTCCTCGACAACAGCCTCACCAATCTCCCCGACGGTGGCCTGACAACCTATCTCGGCGCGGTGCTGTACCAGATCGGGTCGCTGGCATTCTCCTTCCTGGTGCCGGCTCTCGCCGGATACATCGCGTTCGCGATTGCCGACAGACCAGGCCTGGCACCGGGTTTCACGGCCGGCGCCGTCGCCGTCTTCGTCGGAGCCGGGTTCATCGGTGGCCTGATCGGTGGCCTGATCGGCGGCTTCGCCGCGCTGTGGGTGGCCCGTATCCCGCTGCCTGCCTGGGCTCGGGGCCTGATGCCCGTCGTGATCATTCCGCTGCTCGCGAGCCTCATCGTCGGCGGCCTGATGTTCCTCGTGCTCGGACGCCCGCTCGCGGCGATCACCTCGGGATTGACCAACTGGCTCAACGGCCTCTCCGGAGGCTCGGCAGTACTGCTCGGCGTCATCCTCGGCCTGATGATGTGCTTCGACCTCGGAGGGCCGGTCAACAAGGCCGCCTACGCGTTCGCCGTCGCGGGACTGGACGTGAACAACCTCGCGTCGCTGCAGATCATGGCCGCGGTCATGGCTGCCGGTATGGTCCCGCCGCTCGCGATGGCGCTGTCGTCGCAGATCCGGCCGCGTCTCTACAGCGAGGCCGAACGCGAGAACGGTAAGGCCGCATGGCTGCTCGGGGCGTCCTTCATCTCGGAAGGCGCGATCCCGTTCGCAGCGGCGGACCCCTTCCGCGTGATCCCGTCCATGATGCTCGGCGGGGCTCTCACCGGCGGCCTCGTCATGGCCACGGGCGTCACGTTGTCCGCCCCGCACGGAGGACTGTTCGTCCTCTTCGCGATGGATCACGTGGTGTGGTTCCTCGTGGCGCTGGTGGCGGGCACGATCGTGGCAGGAATCGCCGTCACGATCGCCAAGGAAGTCACCCACACCACCGACGCCATCGCCGACAAGTCCGATTCTCAGCCCACCGCAGTCCGTTCCTGAACCCGTCCCGTTCGCGATCGAAGGAGATCCCATGCCCAGTACCACCGTCGCCGTCGGCTCGTCCATCGGCCTGCACGCCCGTCCCGCCGGAATCATCTCCGAGGCCGTGGTCGCCTCGGGTGTTCCCGTGACGCTCTCCGTGGCCGGAGGCGAGCCGGTGGATGCCGGTTCGGCCCTGATGATCATGACGCTCGGCGCCTCTCAGGGCACCGAGGTGACTGTCACGTGCGACGACGACGCCGTTCTCGACCAGGTGGCGAAACTGGTGGCTACCGACCTCGACGCCTGATCGCCACCACCGCTGCGAGCGCGAGCACGACCACCGCCGCAGCCACGGCGCCCACCACGGGCAACACTGCGGTCGACAACTCTTCGTCGCCGGCGTCCTCGGGACTGTCGGCGACGAAGAGGTCTGTGACCCCACGCACGATCCGGACAGGGGGCTGTTCCCCGGTGGCGGAGTCCACCTCCGACGCCGTCAGCAGATCACCGTCCGCGGTGAACGCTACCGCCTCGCCCTGTGGTTCTCCGGGCACGGCGATCCGCAGGTCCGGGCCGGACAACAGCGCCGCGACGATGTCGCGGTCCGGGGCGTGGAAGAGATATACGTCCGTGTAGGTCCGTACCGCCGCGGCCGTCCCGTCCTCGCTGACGGCTCCCCCGGTGATCATCGACGAGGACGCTCCCGGGATCGGTCCGCCCGGGGTCTCGGTGGGGCCGAGGGCGAGAGTGCCGACCCGCTCGAGATCCGTGGGCCCGGGCGACTCGAGTTCGGTCACGGTGCGGGCGCCGGCCGGCCGGTAGATCCCGCTCGGCCCGAACAGCGACTTGGTGACGACGACAGGCTCGCCGTCGGCCGACACGAGAAGAGTTTCCGCGTCCTGGGGACCGTCCGGGTAGCGGAGGCGATACAGGTCGCCTGCGCCGGACTCGGGATCGAGCGAGACGAGCGCCACGGTCTGCCGGTTACGGGAGTTGTCACCGAGATCCGCGAGCCACAACCGGCCGTCGGACCCGGCTGCCATGTCCTCGACGTCGTACGGATCGGCGGGAGCCGGAAACCGTTGCACCACAGCGCACTCGGAATCGAGTTCGACGATTCTCTCGTCGGGGCCCGCGTCGGGTGTCGCGAACACCCGTCCGCCGAGCACCGCCAGACCCGACAGTTCGGCGAGTGCGGGATCGCTCGGGGTGCAGAGCACCTCGGGTACTACCCCGGCCGACGGGACCTGTCCGTCGTCTGCACCCGCCGGCGCCGCGAGCACGACGGCAAGCAGGAGCGGGACCCCCGCAGCCGAGCTGCGCACACCGCGCATCAGGCGGCGTATTCGCCCAATGCCGAGGCGAGCGCCATCGGAACCCTGGCATGCACACGCGTGCCGTCGGATTCGTGTGCCGAGTCCAGGATCTGCCCGTCGGAGTGGATACGGGCGAGCAGGTCTCCGCGGGTGTAGGGAACGAGCACCTTCACCTCCACGTCGGGGTCCTCGAGGACGCCGGCGAGCCGCGTGCGCAATTCGTCCATGCCCTCGCCTGTGCGAGCGGAGACGAACACCGCATCGGTGAGCAGGCTGCGGAGCTGGGTCAGCGTCACCGGATCGGCGGCGTCGACCTTGTTGACCACGATCAGTTCCGGCGGCGGCGGTGTGTCGCTCTCGCGCAACACCTCCGTGACGACCTCGCGCACCGCCTTGATCTGCTCGGTGGGCATCGGATCGGAACCGTCGACGACGTGCAGCAGCAGATCGGCGTCGGCGACCTCCTCGAGCGTCGACCGGAATGCCTCGACCAGCTGGGTCGGGAGGTGCCGGACGAACCCGACCGTGTCGGTCAGGACGAACTCGCGGCCGTCGGGCAGGGCTGCCCGGCGGGTCGTCGGATCGAGTGTCGCGAAGAGAGCGTTCTGCACCAGCACACCCGAGCCGGTCAGCGCGTTGAGCAGGCTGGACTTGCCGGCGTTGGTGTAACCGATGATCGCCACCGACGGAATCCGGTTGCGCAGCCGCCTGGTCCGTTTGGTGTCGCGCGCTGCCTTCATACCCTTGATCTCGCGGCGCAGCTTCGCCATCCGTTCGCGGATACGCCGACGGTCCGTTTCGATCTTGGTCTCGCCCGGACCGCGAAGACCGACGCCGCCGTTGCTGCCGGCACGACCGCCCGCCTGGCGCGACATCGACTCACCCCAGCCACGCAGGCGGGGCAGCATGTACTCCATCTGTGCGAGGGAGACCTGTGCCTTACCTTCGCGCGACGTCGCGTGCTGCGCGAAGATGTCGAGGATCAACGCCGTCCGGTCGATGACCTTGACCTTGACCACCTTCTCCAGCGCTGTCAGCTGCGCAGGGGTGAGCTCACCGTCGCAGATGACGGTGTCGGCGCCGGTGGCAAGGACGATCTGACGGAGTTCCTCCGCCTTGCCGGAGCCGATGTAGGTCGCGGCGTCGGGTTTGTCGCGACGCTGAATCAGTCCGTCGAGGACCTCCGAGCCGGCAGTCTCCGCGAGCGCGGCGAGCTCGGCGAGGCTCGCGTCGGCCTGCGCGGACGTACCGCCGGTCCAGACACCCACGAGCACGACCCGCTCCAGCCTCAGCTGGCGGTACTCGACCTCGGTGACATCTTCGAGTTCGGTGGACAGCCCGGAGACGCGCCGAAGGGCGGCGCGATCGTCGAGTTGCATCTCGCCGACGGACGGATCCTCGACGGTCCAGTCTCCGTGTGCGGTGTTCGCATCGTCGGGACTGTCTTCTGTGGTGGCACGGTGGGTGTGCGATGTGTTTGTCATACGCCTCCATGTTCCCATGAAGCCCGAATCGATGCATTCGAGTTTCTGCCGCCCCCACCGGGGAGAGGCCAGGTCACCGGAGGGACGACCACCAGTCGTCTGCAAGCTCACCCTTCGCGACGAGGACCGAGGGACCCCGCAGCCACGCACGGCCCTGCTCGATACGCACCTCTACGGAGCCGCCGGGCACACGCACCTGGACCACGCCTTCCTCGCTGCCGTCGTAGTTCAGCGCGGCAGCCGCAGCGGCCACGGTTCCGGTTCCGCAGGAGCGGGTCTCCCCCACACCGCGCTCGTGCACTCGCATGTGTACCGCCCCGGAGAGGATCGGCGTCAGAAACTCGATGTTGACCCCCTGCGGGAAGAACCCCGGGTCGAACCCGGGCGCAGTCAGATCGAGCGCTGCGAGACTCGACTCGGTCAGAGCGGGGTCGACGCACGCCAGGTGCGGGTTCCCTACGTCGATGCCGATTCCACTGTAGAAGCGGCCGTCGAGCGTTGCGGTGGACGTGCCGAGTTGCCGGACGAGTCCCATGTCCACGGTGACCTCGCCGAAGACGGGTCCGGTCGCATGCACCTGAACCGGCTTTCCGCCCGCGCGGCTGCCGACCACGAAGTCCCGCCCGGTCTCGAGACCGTGGGCCGTGAGGTAGTGCGCGAAGACCCGGACCCCGTTGCCGCACATCTCGGCGATCGACCCGTCCGCATTCCTGTAGTCCATGAACCAGTCGTCGGCGCCGGTGCCTTCGGGGAGTTCGGGTAGCACCCCGGCGGACACGAGGGCTCCGGTGCGCGCGACACGGAGAACACCGTCGGCGCCGAGCCCGCGGCGGCGGTCGCACAGCGCCGCGATCCGTTCGGGCGCGAGATCCAACCGCGCGTCGGGATCGGGGAGGATCACGAAGTCGTTCTCGGTGCCGTGCCCTTTGCTGAACTCCATGCCGGTCACCTTATCGAGGACAGGCCGTCAGCGACGGTCCGGCGTCATCCGAGAGCTCGGCGTCACACCGGTCTCGGCGTCCCGCACGGCACGCAGCGCGGACTCGGTGAGCTTCGGATCGCCGCCGTCGAGCCAGTGGATGCGCGGATCACGCCGGAACCACGAACGCTGGCGCCGGACGTAACGGCGGGTCCCGATGAACGTACGTTCGCGAGCATGGGCGAGGTCGTACCCGCCGTCGAGATACTCGAGAACCTGGGCGTACCCGATGGCGCGGCGGGCCGTGACGCCGTCGCGCAATCCGTTCTCGGCCAGCGTCCGGACCTCGTCCACGAGCCCGCGGTCGAACATGGTGTCGGTGCGGCGGGCTATGCGGTCGTCCAGTTCCCGGGTCTCGCGGTCGACGCCGAGGATCACGGTGTCCCAGCGGGGATCACCGATCGTCGGCTGGGATGCGGCGAACGGCATGCCGGTGAGTTCGACGACCTCGAGTGCACGCACCATCCGTCTGCCGTCGGTGGGAAGGATCGTCTCGGCCGCGACGGGGTCGGCGTGGCGTAGCGCCTCGTGCACGGCTGCGGGCCCGCCCTCGTCGAGCACTGTCTCCCACTTGGCGCGGACCTGCGGGTCCGTCGCGGGGAACTGCCACTCGTCGAGCAACGCCTGGACGTACATCATCGAGCCGCCCACGATCACGGGGACGCGTCCCCGGGCGAGTACGGCTTCGATATCCGCTGTCGCGGCAACCTGATAACGGGCGACCGTCGCCGTTTCGGAGACATCGAGAACGTCGAGTTGATGATGCGGAATCCCTCGCCGTTCCTCGACGGGAAGTTTGGCGGTTCCGATGTCCATGCCGCGGTACTGCTGCATCGCGTCGATGTTGACGATTTCGCCGCCCAGCGTGTCCGCGAGGTCCAGGCCGAGGTCGGACTTGCCGGTCGCGGTGGGACCGACGACAGCGATCGGTCGTAGTACCGTCCCGCCGGTCACGGGCGCCACAGCCCCGTGTAGTAGCCCACGCCGTACGGCGCCTCGGCATAGGTGACCGCCGCAGAGGCGGGCGCCCGAGTGAACGCCGCGGCGAACACCTGCCATGCCGCGCGGCCGGCCAGCCGGACCTCGGCGCACAGGGCCGGGTCGAGCGCCGCCAGACCGTCGGGGTCGCCCGAGGCCAACGCCGTCGCAAGCTCCGAGTCGACGTTCCCGGATCGGGGGTCGAACGCTCCCGGCGCCTTGTCCGTCAGGGTCGCGGGACCGTCCGCGACCACCAGCAGCGCACGTGGGACGGAGTCGGCGTCGAGCCGTTCGCGCACCAGGCGGCCGAGCTTCGCGCACGTCGCGGGGTCGGCGTCTTCGGCCAGGATGTGCACGTCGACGAGGGTTTCCGGAGCCACGCGGTCTCGAAGCCATCCGGCGACGAGAGCAGCGAGCGGGAGATCGGGATCGGGCTCGCCACGCGCGCCCGGTCCCAGCGCGACGGGAACATCCGCCCCGTACCCGCGGAAGGTGCCGCGTGCTGTCGGGGGGACCTCGACAGCAACATCTCCTGTGCCGACGACGAGCCATTCGGGGACCGCAGCGAGTTCGCGGGCGACGTCCAGCACCGCACGGCGCAGGGCATCGGTTTCGGCCACGGCGAGACCGTTGAGCTCCGGTACGAGCAGCGGTGGGGAGGGCACGAAGGCCCCGGCGATCAACACACCGGCAACGGTAGTCGACCGGACCCGGCGCCCTGCACCGCCACGACCTGTTTCAATAGGGGGCGGATGTGTGGTCACGGACTCCCGCGACCCGACCTGCGGTAGAACGATGCGACCAGGCAGCCGTGCCGCGCGGCAGAGATGAGGTACTGATGAGTGACCCGAATGCACAGGAACCCGCAGTGGAGCGGACGCCCGGCGATGCACCCCGGCCCGGACCGCCCAAGCCGGGTGCCCCGCGTCCCGGCCCGGTGAAGGCTGCCGCGACCGCCGGCGTCCAGAGCACCGGCTCGCACCCCAAGCCGCACCCCGTCACCTCCCAGAGCCATCCACACATGCCCTCGGTGCCGGCCGGCGATCCCAGCAAGTTCGGCCGGGTCGACGAAGACGGCACCGCGTGGGTCGTCACCGCCGAGGGGGAACGCTGCATCGGTTCGTGGCAAGCCGGTGACGCGGCAGAAGGCCTCGCCCACTTCGGGCGCCGATACGACGATCTCGCCACCGAGGTAGCAATCCTCGAGACGCGGCTCGCCTCCGGCACCGGTGACATCAAGAAGACACGCGCCGCGGCGGAAGCCCTCGCCGAATCCCTCCCGACGGCCGCGGTGATCGGAGACCTCGACGCGCTCTCCGTACGCCTCGCCGACATCATCACCGCGTCGGAGCAGGCTGCCGTCGCCGCCAAGCACGAGAAGGAACAACAGCGCGCCGAGAGCACCGCACGGAAAGAAGCGCTCGCAGCGGAAGCCGAGACGATCGGTGCCGAGTCGACGCAGTGGAAAGCAGCGGGCGATCGGCTCCGCGAGATCCTCGACGAGTGGAAGTCCATCCGCGGGGTCGACCGGAAGGTCGACGACGTCTTGTGGCGCCGGTACTCGAAGGCCCGCGAAGCGTTCAACCGTCGTCGCGGTGCACACTTCGCCGAACTGGACCGTGAGCGGGCAACCGCCAAGAGCCGCAAGGAAGAGCTGGTCGCGCGGGCCGAGTCGCTGCGGGACTCGACCGACTGGGGCGCCACTGCAGCCACCTTCCGCGACCTGCTCGCCGAGTGGAAGGCCGCCGGCCGGGCGCCGCGCGAAGCGGACGATCAGCTGTGGAAGCGTTTCAAGGCCGCGCAGGACGTGTTCTTCGCGGCGCGCAACAGCGCGAACGCCGAGCGCGAGGCCGAGTTCGAGGAGAACGCGCGCGCGAAGGAAGCCTTGCTCGAGAAGGCCGCGACGATCGACCCGTCCACGGACGTGGAGGCCGCGCGGGCGCAACTGCGGGAACTGCAGGACAAGTGGGAGGCGATCGGCAAGGTGCCGCGCGAGCGCACCCACGACCTCGAAGGCCGCCTGCGCGCCATCGAGAAGCGCGTCCGAGACGCCTCCGAGTCGGAGTGGCGCCGCACCGACCCCGAAGCTCTCGCCCGTGCCGCGCAGTTCCGTGAGCGGGTGCGTCAGTTCGAGGACCAAGCCGCCAAGGCGACCGCGAACGGCCGCGAGAAGGAAGCGGAGCAGGCCTTGGCGCAGGCTTCGCAGTGGCGTGAATGGGCCGAAGCCGCAGAAGGCGCCGTCGGCGAACTGTGACGGACAAACGACGGTGCCCCTCCCGGAATCGGGAGGGGCACCGTCGTCTGTAGCGCCGGGGGATCTCTACGTGTCGCGGAACAGCCGCGGGCGGTCGTTTTCGGCGACGACGCGACGCAGGTCGCTCTCTGCTTCGAGTTGTGCGGACGTCCGCGCCCACACCACGCGTGCCCAGTGGAAGACGATCACCATCATCGCGAACCAGCCCAGGACGACTCCGAAGCCCGGGCCGCTCGCCACCGACTCGACGGGCAGCGTCTGACGTGTCCAGATCGAGAGCATCCCGAACACGAGTGTGACCGACGAACCTGCCAGCGTCACCCAGGCCAGCACCCATTTGCGGGTGAGCAGCGCCAGGATCGAGCCGAGTCCGCCGAAGATCAGGGCGAACCACACGAACAGCCGGGACGGGAGGGCGATCTCCTGCGTCACGGCGTCGGGGGCGAAAGCCAGCACCTCCCAGCCGTTCGCCGAACCCGCGTGCGGCAGAGCGAACGAGCCGAGCAGCACGAGCACTGCGATCGCCACGACCATCGCACGCGCACCGGGATCGATCTCTTTGGCGGCGTTCCGTTCGGCGGCCTCGAGGCCGGCACGGATCTCCTCGGTCATGCGTTACATCCCATCTGGGTCGGGAGGTCGGCAGGAGCACCGATCGTGGGCAGGCCCAGACCCACGCCGATCGGCGGAGTCTTGGGGAGTTTGCCCTGCTCGAAATGGTCTCCGGCACGGGTACGGCGGTGGGTGAGTATCGGGTTGTCGGCGATGAGGTGGTGCGGCGCCGCCCCGGTGACGACGACTGTGATCACGTCGCCGGGACGGACAGCGGTGTCGATGTTGCCTTCGGGACGGAAGTGCACGAGGCGCCCGTCGCGTGCGCGCCCGCTCATGCGCGCGGTCTCGGCGTTCTTGCGCCCTTCCCCGGCGGCGACGAGCAGTTCCACCTCGGTACCCACGAGTTCGCGGTTCGCCTCGAGGGTAATGCGCTCCTGGAGTGCGATGAGCCGCTCGTAGCGTTCCTGGACGACTGCCTTGGGAACCTGGCCGTCCATCTCGGCTGCCGGGGTGCCGGGGCGCTTCGAGTACTGGAAGGTGAACGCACTGGTGAAACGTGCCTGTTCGACGACGTCGAGGGTGTCCTGGAAGTCTTCTTCGGTCTCGCCGGGGAAGCCCACGATGATGTCGGTGGTGATCGCCGCGTGCGGCATCGCGGCGCGCACCCTGTCGATGATGCCGAGGAACCGGTCCTTGCGGTAGGACCGGCGCATCGCCCGCAGGATCCGGTCGCTGCCGGACTGCAGCGGCATGTGGAGCTGCGGGCAGACGTTCGGTGTGTGCGCCATCGCCTCGATGACGTCGTCGGTGAACTCCGCCGGATGCGGTGAGGTGAACCGCACACGCTCGAGACCCTCGATGTCACCGCACGCACGCAGAAGCGAGGCGAAGGCGCCGCGGTCGCGGGGCTGTTCGGGATCGGCGAAGGACCGGCCGTACGAGTTGACGTTCTGCCCGAGCAGCGTCACTTCGAGGACACCTTCGTCGACGAGGGCTTTGACCTCGGCGAGGATGTCGCCCGGACGCCGGTCGACTTCCTTGCCCCGCAGCGACGGCACGATGCAGAACGTGCAGGTGTTGTTGCATCCGACCGAGATGGACACCCACCCCGCGTACGGCGACTCCCGCTTGGCGGGAAGCGTGGAGGGGAAGGCCTCGAGGGAATCGAGAATCTCGACCTCGGCGCGACGATTGTGGCGCGCCCGCTCGAGCAGCGCCGGAAGGTTCCCGATGTTGTGGGTGCCGAAGACCACGTCGACCCACGGGGCCTTCTGGACGACGAGACTGCGGTCCTTCTGTGCGAGACAGCCTCCGACCGCGATCTGCATGTCGGGGTTCTCGTCCTTGACCGGCCGCAGATGACTGAGGTTGCCGTAGAGCTTGTTGTCGGCGTTCTCCCGGACTGCGCACGTATTGAAAACAACGAGGTCAGGGGACGTTCCCGGGGAAGCACGATGAAAACCGGCGTCCTCGAGCAATCCGGACAGTCGCTCGGAATCGTGCACGTTCATCTGGCAGCCGTATGTGCGGACTTCGTAGGTCCGGGCAGCGGCGCGGGAGACATTCTCGTCGATCAGTGACACGTCTCAGGGTAGCTCACGCGGACGAGGGGTCTTCCCGCCGGTGACGCCGGGCGACCGACGAACCGGTCTGTTCCGGTGGCGGCCGTAAATTTTCCGTGACAGCATTCACTCCACGGCCCGAAATGCGAGGAATCGGCGCGCGGACCGCATAAGGTCTCCCCATGACATCACCGGCAGCCGGGACGGAGAAGCCGTCCGACAACTCGGACAGCACCACCTCGATGATCTCCCTCTCCCGAGTCGACAAGCACTTCGGCGACCTTCACGTGCTGCAGGACATCAACGTCGAAATCCCTCGTGGGCAGGTCGTGATCGTGGTCGGTCCCTCGGGATCGGGAAAATCCACACTGTGCCGCACCATCAACCGGCTCGAACCGATCGACTCGGGAGAGATTCGGGTCGACGGCACGCTGCTTCCCGCCGAGGGCAAGGCTCTCGCGAAGCTCCGTTCCGACGTCGGCATGGTGTTCCAGTCCTTCAACCTCTTCGCCCACAAGACGATCCTCGAGAACGTGACGCTCGGGCCCGTGAAGGTGCGGAAGATGAAGAAGGACGACGCACGCGAGACCGGCATGCGGCTCCTCGAACGCGTGGGCATCGCCAACCAGGCCGACAAGTACCCCGCGCAGCTTTCGGGTGGCCAGCAGCAGCGCGTCGCCATCGCACGGGCGCTCGCCATGAACCCGAAGGTGATGCTGTTCGACGAGCCCACGTCGGCGCTCGATCCCGAAATGGTTCAGGAAGTCCTCGACGTCATGACCTCGCTGGCGAAGGAGGGCATGACGATGGTCGTCGTGACCCACGAGATGGGCTTCGCCCGCAAGGCCGGCGACCGGGTGCTGTTCATGGCGGACGGCCGGATCGTCGAAGACACCGACCCGGACAGCTTCTTCACCTCGCCCAGTTCCGATCGCGCCAAGGACTTCCTCGGCAAGATCCTCAGCCACTGAGCCGACCTCGTGGGCGTACTGCCCCGTGAGGTCCCTGCAAGCGCCGGTGCGGAGATGTCCGCGCCGTTTCCACCCGCACGACACCCGCAAACCGGAGGTACTCGATGAAACTGTCCCGCTCGATCCGCCTGGGCATCGGCATGATTGCCCTTGCCGTCACCGCGACGGCCTGCGGCGGCGACGAGACGCGCAGCGTGTCGGATTCTGCCGAGAACGGCAACCTGACCGTCGGCATCAAGTTCGATCAGCCCGGGCTCGGCCTGCGCAACCCCGACGGAACCTTCACCGGGTTCGACGTCGAGGTTGCGAAGTACATCGCCGGCCAGCTCGGCGTCTCGGAAGAGAACATCGAGTTCAAGGAAGCCCCGTCGGCACAGCGCGAGACGCTCATCCAGAACGGTGAGGTCGACTACGTCGTCGCGACCTACTCGATCACCGATTCCCGCAAGGAGAAGGTCGACTTCGCCGGCCCGTACTTCGTCGCCGGCCAGTCGCTGCTGGTGCGCTCGGACAACACCGACATCACCGGCCCCGATTCGCTCAACGGTGGCAAGCGTCTCTGCTCGGTCGCAGGTTCGACCCCGGCGCAGAAGGTCAAGGACACCTACGCGCAGGACGTCCAGTTGCAGGAATTCGACACCTACTCGGCATGCGTCGAGGCGCTGCGGAACGGGGCCGTCGATGCGGTGACCACCGACGACATCATCCTCGCCGGCTACGCAGCACAGAGCCCCGGCGAGTTCAAGGTCGTCGGTGAGCCGTTCACCGAGGAGCGTTACGGCATCGGCGTCGCCCTCGGCGACGACGAGTCGCGCACCGCGATCAACGACGCGATCGAAGAGATGATCTCCAGCGGAGCATGGGAATCTGCGTTCCAGGAGACGGTCGGCGCGTCGGGCTACCCGCTCCCCGAAGCACCGTCGGTCGACAAGTACTGAGTAGAACCCGGCACCGGTCGATCCGGTTCCGGAAGTCCCCGCCGAAGTAGCGCCCGGCCGGTTCGTCGACGACGTCGCGAACCGGCCGGACCGCTCCGGCAACCGCCCTCCCCTCGATCCGGAGTAGACCTGTGGATCTGTTGAGCAAGTACGGAAGCCAGCTGCTCGATGCGTTCTGGACCACCATCCAGCTGACGGTCGTGTCGGCGATCGGCGCGCTGGTCCTCGGAACGATCCTCGCGGGCATGCGGGTTTCCCCCATCCCCGTCGCGAGGGCCATCGGCACCGCCTACGTGACCATCTTCCGTAACACGCCACTGACGCTGATCATCATTTTCTGCCTGTTCGGGTTGTCCCAGACACTCGGAGTGAAACTCGCCTCGGAGTCCTCCCCGACGTTCCTCGTCGACAACAACTTTCGCCTCGCGGTGCTCGGTCTGACCGTGTACACCGCCGCGTTCGTGTGTGAGTCCCTGCGCTCGGGCATCAACACCGTGTCGCTCGGGCAGTCCGAGGCCGGGCGCTCACTGGGCCTGACCTTCGGGCAGAACCTCCGGCTCATCGTGCTGCCCCAGGCATTTCGTGCGGTGATCGCGCCGCTCGGTTCGGTGCTGATCGCCTTGACGAAGAACTCGACCATCGCCTCGGTGATCGGTGTCTCCGAGGCGTCGCTGCTGATGAAGACGATGATCGAGAACGAAGCCGCGATCTTCGCGATCGGTGGCATCTTCGCCCTCGGGTTCGTGATCCTGACCCTCCCGACCGGCCTGCTCTTCGGCTGGCTCAGCAAGCGATTCGAGGTAGCACGATGAGTGCCAGCGGAAGCGTTCTCTACGACGTACCCGGCCCCCGCGCGAAGGCGATCTACCGGATCCTGTCGGTGGTGGTGGTCGCGCTACTGCTGCTCGCCGCGTGGTTCATCTACCGAGCACTCGACTCGCAGGGTCAGCTGACTGCGGCGAAGTGGGAGCCGTTCCTCGAATCGACCAGCTGGACAACGTATCTCCTCCCCGGCATCCGGGGAACGCTCATCGCAGCGGCCGCATCGATCGTTCTGGCGCTGATTCTCGGTGCTGTGCTGGGCATCGCACGCATGTCGGATCATCGCCCGGTACGTATCGTCGCCGGCACCATCGTGGAACTGTTCAGGGCCGTTCCCGTCCTGATCCTCATGATCTTCGCCTACCAGGTATTCGCCGAGTACCGCGTGTTCAAGTCGGATTATCTGGCACTCGCTGCGGTGATCACCGGCCTGACGCTCTACAACGGATCGGTGATCGCCGAGATCGTGCGAGCCGGCATCAACTCGCTTCCCCGCGGCCAGACCGAGGCCGCATCGGCGATCGGCATGCGGAAGAACCAGGTCATGCGGCTCATCCTGCTGCCGCAGGCGGTCACGGTGATGTTGCCGGCGATCGTGTCGCAGATGGTGATCGCGCTGAAGGACTCCGCGCTCGGCTACCTCATCGGATACGTCGAAGTAGTGCGTTCCGGACAGCAACTCGGCGCCTTCTTCTCCAACTACCTGCCGTCGCTGCTCGTGGTGGCCGCCATCATGATCGTGCTCAACAGTGCTCTGACCCAGTTCGCGACGCGACTCGAGAAGCGTTTGCGTTCCGGACGCGGGAAGAAGGGCGCAGTGCCTGCGGAAAGTCCTCAGACGATCCCTGTGCTGGCCGTCCCGGGCATGGACATCACCGACAAGCGGTGACCTGTCAGTCGGCGGGCAGGTCGCCGGTGTCGGCACCGAGGGCCGCGAGTTCCTGCCGCACCACGTCGAAGGCCATGCCCTGCGCGTAGCCGCGTCGTGCCAGCATTCCCACCAGCCGCCGCACCACCTTGTCTCGCTCGAGCGCACGTTCGCGCCGGTCGCCCTCGGTGGACAGCGGCGGCTGGGTGCGAAGCTTCTTCCGGACCAGTTCGACGGCGCGCTCTCGTTCGTCGTCGCTGTCGATCTGATCGAGGGCCGCTTCGGCGTCGTCGGCGTCGATGCCCTTGCGCCGCAACTCGAGCGCGATCGCACGTTTTCCTCTGCCGGAGTACAGGTGACGTGACCGCGCCCATTGCTGGGCGAAGTCCGCGTCGTCGATCAGTCCGACCTCGGTGAGACGGTCGAGGGTGCGTTCGGCGACTTCCGCTGTGAAGCCTTTCTGCTCGAGCTTCGCGGCAAGTTCGGCGCGGCTGCGGGCGCGATCGGTGAGCAAGCGAAGGCACACGTCTTTCGCCTGTGCTTCGGTTCCTCCGCCGGGCTCCTTGCCGGTGCCCCGGTCGGTGCGGGAACTGCGGTCGGGCCCGGAGCTTCGCTCGGATCTGCGTCGGCTACTCCCCCGAGTGCCCCCTCGGCTGCTGTCGTCCATGCTGCGGACACTAGAGGAGGACACCGACGGGATACGACGAAGGGACCGACCACACCGGTCGGCCCCTTCCTCACGAACCTCGTGGAAGTCTCGAACTCTAGAAGTCTGCGGGCTCTTCGGCCTCGCCGGCGGTGACGACCGCCCCGATGCCGAGCTTCTCCTTGATCTTCTTTTCGATCTCGTCGCGCACGTCGGTGTTCTCGAGCATGAACTTTCGGGCGTTCTCCTTGCCCTGTCCGAGCTGATCGCCCTCGTAGGTGTACCAGGAGCCCGACTTCCGAATGAAGCCGTGCTCGACACCCATGTCGATCAGCGAACCTTCCTTGCTGATGCCGTGTCCGTACAGGATGTCGAACTCTGCCTGCTTGAAAGGAGGCGACACCTTGTTCTTGACGACCTTGACGCGGGTGCGGTTGCCCACCGCGTCGCCGCCGTCCTTGAGCGTCTCGATCCGTCGCACATCGAGACGCACGGAGGCGTAGAACTTCAGCGCCTTGCCACCGGTGGTGGTCTCGGGGCTGCCGAACATCACGCCGATCTTCTCGCGCAACTGGTTGATGAAGATCGCGGTGGTGCCGGAGTTGCTGAGCGCGCCGGTCATCTTGCGCAGTGCCTGGCTCATGAGCCGGGCCTGCAGGCCGACGTGGCTGTCGCCCATCTCGCCTTCGATCTCGGCTCGGGGCACGAGAGCCGCCACCGAGTCGATCACGATGATGTCGAGGGCACCGGAACGGATGAGCATGTCTGCGATCTCGAGAGCCTGCTCACCGGTGTCGGGCTGGGAGACCAGCAGCGCGTCGGTGTCGACTCCGAGGTTGCGGGCATATTCGGGGTCGAGCGCGTGCTCTGCGTCGATGAAGGCGGCGAGACCGCCGTTCGCCTGCGCGTTTGCCACCGCATGCAGTGCCACCGTCGTCTTACCGGAGGATTCCGGCCCGTAGATCTCGACGACGCGGCCACGCGGGAGACCACCGATTCCGAGCGCGACGTCGAGAGCGATCGACCCGGTCGGGATCACTGCGATGGGCTGGTGGGCTTCCTCCCCCAGTCGCATCACCGAGCCCTTGCCGAAGTTCTTGTCGATCTGCGCGAGGGCGAGCTCGAGCGCCTTTTCGCGATCGTGAGTCTGTGCTGCCATGTTGGTCCCCTTCATCGAATCTCGTCCTGCTTGTCGACGACGTTAGAAGCCGGTACCGACAAGTTCGCTGCGGCGAGCACAGAACGTCTCTTCTGTGGATGGATTCGCTGCGTGTGGACGGCGTCGTCACCGCCCGGCCATATCAGCATAGACGAACATCTGTTCGAATGTTCGGAACAGAGCACTCCCCGCTGCGCTGCGGTCACCGTCGCGCCGGTGGCACATCGAACTCTTCGCACAAAGCCCGCCACACCTCCCGAGGTTCCTGGCCTGCCTCGATCGCCTGGGCGGCGGTACGGCCACCCAGTTCGAGGAGCACGTGGTCACGCAGCAGGGCGTCGCCGTGCATCTGCCCGAATTCGTCTCGGACCATCTCGTGGAATTCCGTCAACCGCACGCGCCCCACGGTAGTCGTCCCCGACGACGCGGTGCCGCATCCGCCCCGCGGCAATTCGATCTTCCCGAGTTCCTCACCGCACCGTGCTTCAGCGGAGGGCGGCCTCGCACACCGCGACCGGGTCCTCGACACTTCCCGCCGTGGCAGCCGCGGCGCGGGCCGCCGCCGCGAACTCCGGGCGCGACAACACCGTCTCCACCGCGGTCCGCACCGCGCCCGCATCCAGCGGCCGGACGACCACGGCGCTGCCCTGCCGGGCCGCACGGTTCGCAAGCTCCCACTGGTCGCCTTCACCGGGAACGATCACGGCGGGAACTCCGGCGCTGAGCGCCTTCGCCAGCATTCCGTGCCCTCCGCCGCACACCACCACGTCGGCGGCACGGAGCAGCACGTCCTGACGGCCGCGCCCCGCGACCGCCCAGTCCGGCAGCGAACCGGCCGGCGGGTCGAGCATCGTCGCCGCCACCCGCATCCCCGTACCGCTCAGCCCCTCGCACACCGACTCGACCAGTCCCACGACACCGGTCGTGGCGGTCGACGGTGCGACCATCACCAGCGGCCCGGTGCCGGACGGAGGCTCGAGCACCACGTCGGTGGGTTCCCACAGCAGCGGGCCGACGACGTGGGCGTGCGCGGGCCAGTCGGGCCGGGGCACCTCGAGGGCGGGCACGGTCGCGACGAGGCGCGCGCACGGTCCGGGGTCCCGGGCCGGCAGGCCGATCCCGATCCGCGCGTCCGCCCTGTGCCGGACACCTTTACGCACCGAACTCGCGGTCATGGCACGCAGCACGGTGTCCCGGAGGCGTCCTGCCGCTCCGGTGCCCACGGCGAGCCCGCTTCCGATCGGCGGCAATCCTCGAGACGGGAGGTAGAGGGGGTGCGGCGACAATTCGATCCAGGGAATGCCCAGTCGCTCGGCCGCCATGCCGCCCCCGGCGGTGATGACGTCCGACACCACGAGGTCCGGGAGCAGGGCGCTGAGGTCCTGGAGCATCTCGGTCGCGATGTGAGCGGCCCGCCCATGGATCTTGGCTCCGGCATCCGCGTCGTCGTCGTCCGACCGCGGAGCCAGCCCCTTGAGCTCAGCGACGGTCACGCCCGGAACATCGATGCCGAACCAGCGCTCACCGGTGAACAGGATCGCCTCGTGGCCGGCGGCGGCGAACCGGCGCGACAATTCGATCGCCGGAATCGCATGGCCTGCATCGGGTCCTGCCACCACTGCCACTCGCACGCAGCTCAGACTGCCACAGCCGATCAGGACGGTCCGCTGCTACCCCGCGACGGTGAACAGTTCGAACCCGACGGCACGCTCGGCCGGGAACCCCGGCAACGCTCCCGACGACATCTGCACCTGTGCCCGGGCCTGCTCGTCGACGTCCACGGTGCTCAGCGCCTCGAGATATCGCCGGTGCGCCGCGAGCGAGCGCTCGGCGGTCTCGACAGTCTCGGTGACGTCGACCGCGTGCGTCGGTGACGGAGTGTTCACCGCGATCCACCGCACACCCGGCCAGGGTTCGAGCCCGTCGCGGGTCAATTCCGGAAAGATCCACTCGTTGGCGGCGTCGGCCACCGCGTCGAGGACGCAGATGCCGAGTGCACGATGGTCCGCGCTGTTGAGGATTCCGGGCAACCAGGTCTCCCCGAAATGGGCGGTCACGAACATCTGCGGCCGGTGCCGCCGGATCGCGGCCGCGATAGCGCGGCGCAGTTCCGGACCCGCGACGAGCAGGCCGTCGGCGTGCCCGAGGAACTCGACGGATTCGACCCCGACGATCCGAGCGGACTCCCGCTCCTCGTCCTCACGTACAGGCGCGGATTGTGCCGGCGGAAGACCGGCGATACCCGCTTCGCCACGTGTCGCGAGGACATACCGCACGTCCTTGCCCTGCCGCGTCCATCTCGCGACTGCCGCCGCCGCGCCGTATTCGATGTCGTCCGGGTGCGCCACCACCACGACGGCGCGTTGCCAGTCCTCCGGTACAGGATCCATGCACTCACTATCCACCCGCACGGTCCGGCTCACCGGACTCCGGGACACACCGCGCGGACGAAGACCCGGCGGTACCTCTACCGCCGGGCCCCCTCTCTGCCGCCGTGGCTGTCCACCGTCCGGTCAGAACCGGGTGACGTGGTCGTCCCTGTCACTGCGCGACATCGCTTTGTACAGCAGATATCCACCGAAGATGATCGCGCTGAGTACGAGGATGCCGAACAGGTGGTCGAACAGGGCGCCGATCACCGCGAGGCCCACCCACACGAGTGCGACCATTCCTACGATCTTCCAGAACATCGTGTTCTCCCGCCTGGCACCTGAGCACCGTCGCTGTCGTACACACTCGATCCTCACACCGTCACGACGGAAAAACACCACGTCATCGCGTAGTTCAGGAAAAGATCAGGGGATACCCGCAGCGCGCGGCCCGGCCGTCTCAGGGGTGCACCCCGAACGGGGGTGGTGGCGTGGGGACCCTCCTGGACCCTTACGCTCTACACGTTCGATCCCACTGCTACTCGACCCGCCGTCAGAAGGCTGAGAAATCGTGTCCTCGACCCGTCGTATGCCCGCTCGCGATCTCGCGCAGATCGCCGTCTTCGCCGCTCTGATCATCGCGCTGGGTCTGCCCGGCCAGATCACCATCGGCTCTTCCGGCGTCCCCATCACCCTGCAGTCTCTCGGTGTGATGCTGGCCGGCGCGTTGCTCGGCGCCCGGAAGGGTGTCCTGTCGGTGACGACGGTGATCGTGATCGGTCTCGCCCTCCCCGTGCTGGCGGGCGGACGTACGACGCTCACGTCCCTGGCCGGACCGACCGCGGGTTTCCTGATCGGCTGGATTCCCGCCGTCGCCGTCATCGGGTGGCTGAGCATGCGGATGCTCCCCCGGTACCGGACAGTGCTGGGTGTCGGAGTGAACGTGCTCGGCGGCATCGTCGTCCTGTACGCCCTCGGGATCGCCGGCATGGTGCTCCGGACCGACCTGACGGTGTGGGCCGCGGCCGCCGCGAACGTCGCCTTCCTTCCGGGCGACCTGATCAAGGCTGTCGTCGCCGCTGCGGTCGCGGCGCAGGTCCACCGGGCCTACCCGGCGCTCCTCGCCGCCCGGATCCCGCGGCAGCCCGCAGCCGACCCGACGCACTGACGGACGGAGCGCACCGGTCGATGAGCGAAATCTGCTTCCGGCAGGTCCGTCACTCCTACGGTGACCGGACCGTCCTCGACGGCATCGACCTGACGCTGACCGAGCGACGGGTCGGCATCGTAGGGGCGAACGGGAGCGGGAAGTCGACGCTCGCGCGCATGATCAACGGTCTCGTGGTGCCCTCCGCCGGCGCCGTGACGGTCGACGGTTTCGACACCGCGAAGAAGGGCCGGGAGGTCCGCAAGCGGGTGGGCTTCGTCTTCACCGATCCCGACCATCAGATCGTGATGCCGACGGTCGCGGAAGACGTCGCATTCTCTCTGCGACGCAGCGGACTGGGGAAAGCGGAGCGCGCCGACCGGGTGCGGGAGGTGCTCGCCGAGTTCGGTCTCGCCGGGCACCACGATCATCCGAGCCACCTGCTCTCCGGTGGGCAGAAACAACTGCTGGCACTCGCGGCGATCATGGTCACCGACCCGGACGTGCTAGTGGCCGACGAGCCCACCACCTTGCTGGACCTGCGCAACACCAAGCTGATCGCCCGCACGTTCGCCTCGCTCCGCCAGCAACTCGTGGTGGTGACCCACGCCCTGGATCTGCTCACGGAGTTCGACCGCGTCCTCGTGGTGGACTCGGGTCTGATCGTGGCCGACGACGAACCCGGACCGGCCGTCGCGTACTACCGGAAGCTGATCGGGTGAACACCTTCGGCCTCTACCACCCCGGGACGTCGGTGCTGCATCGAGTGCCTGCCGGACCGAAGCTTGTCGTCACCGCAGCGATCATCGTGGTCCTGAGCCTGTGGATCCGGCAGCCCTGGCAGGTTCTTCCGGCTGCCGTACTCGCGGTGATCGCGTACACGGTTGCACGAATACCCCTGCGGCTCACGGTGATCCAGTTGCGGCCGATCGTGTGGATGCTGGCGTTCGTCGGCGCGTTCCAATGGGTCGTCGCGGGCTGGGAACGCGCTGTCGTGATCTGCGGTTCACTGCTCGTCGCCGTCGCCCTCGCCGCGCTCGTCACCTTGACGACACGCATGACGGACATGCTCGACGCGATCGTGTCCGCCGCGCGTCCGCTGCGCCGTGTGGGCGTCGACCCGGATCGTGTCGGCCTCGTGCTGGTGATGACCATCCGCGCGATTCCGCTGCTGGGGGCGGTGGTGACCCGGGTGACGGAGGCACGCAAAGCCCGCGGACTCGGATTCTCGCTGCGCGCTCTGGTCGTGCCGGTCGTGGTCGGTGCGCTGATGACCGCCGAAGCGATGGGTGAAGCGCTCGCCGCGCGGGGCGTCGACGACTGAGGGCGGGCTTTCGGTCGCGCGCCGGCTACGGACGGCCGCGATAGCGCCGCTCGATCTGCGCGACGTCCTGCCAGGACAGTGCCCAGCTTTCGAGCTTGTCCGACGTGGTGATCAGCTCCGCTCGATGCTGTTCGAGCAGCGCCATCGAGCGGCTGCCCTCCGGGGCGGCAGCCAGGCGGGCGGCGGCCGCGACGAGTTCCTCGTACTGGTCGACGCCCGACTCGAGCCGCTGACCCGCAGCGGTGATCGCCGTGTCGAGGTGTGCACCTGCCGCCGCACTGCCCCGCGACGCCGCTTCGAGCGCGACGACGTCTTCGACCACTGCGTCGAGCGCGGCCGACGCCGCACGCGCCGCCTCACCGATCTCGTCGAGATCGTCGGCGGCGACAGCGCCTGATCGTGCGATGACGGCGAGCAGCCGGGCCAGGCTCTGCTCGTCGGCGGACAGGCGCTCCATGGGGGCGCGCGCCACCGAGCCTGCGGGAGGCAGAGTCCGGCGGCCCGGTCCGGGTGGAGGTAACGGGAGCGCGTCGAGGCGGCGGAACGTCCGCACCGCCATGACTGCGGGAACGACGAATGCGGCTGTCGCTCCGCCGGTGGCGACGATCGTCCAGTCGGGCGCCGACGCGGCGATGAGTGTGGCCGTACCGATACCCCCGGTGCCGCCTGCTGCGCCGAACAAGCGGGCGCGACGACGGGCCCGGCGCTTCTTGCGACGAAGTCGCGCCGCGGGATCACGCCAGCGGCGGGCAGCATCGACAGCAGCGCCCGTGGCGTCTCTGAGCACGGCAGCGGCCGGGCCGGAGATGCTTCCGGCCCGGCCGCTTCCGGGTGCGTTCATGGCGAGGTCACGTTCCTGGGGTGGTCGCGTGCGTTACTGGCTACCGGCACTGCCCGCAGCGGCCGGCGGCTCCTTGCCGATATCGACGGCGGGCGTCGCGGGCGCACCGGGCAGGGCGTCACCCTTCATGGAGGCGCGGATCTGCTCGAGCCGGCTGTGTCCGGCCATCTGGACGGTCGCCTGCTGGACCTCGAGCATCCGTCCCTGCACCGTGTTCTGCGCGAGCTCGGCAGAACCGAGCGCATTGGCGTAGCGACGCTCGATCTTCTCGCGCACGGCATCGAGACTCGGCGTGGTTCCGGGCGCGGACAAAGTGGAATCCATGGAGCGCAGGGATTCGCTGACCCGTTCCTGCATCTTGGCCTGCTCGAGCTGGCTGAGCAGCTTGGTGCGCTCGGCCACCTTCTGCTGCAATGCCATAGCGTTCTGCTCGACAGCCTTCTTCGCCTGCGCCGCAGCCTGCAGGGACTGGTCGTGCAGCACCTTCAGGTCCTCGACCGACTGCTCGGCGGTGACGAGTTGCGCGGCGAAGGCCTCGGCGGCGTTGGTGTACTGAATGGCCTTCTCGGTGTCGCCCGCAGCACTGGCCTGGTCCGCCATCATCACGGCCTGCCGGGCACTCGCGTTGAGCTTCTCGACCTCGTCCAGCTGGCGGTTGAGCTTCATCTCGAGCTGCCGCTGGTTCCCGATGACGGATGCCGCCTGCTGTGAGAGTGCCTGGTGCTGCCGCTGGGCGTCCTCGATGGCCTGCTGAATCTGGACCTTCGGGTCGGCCTTTTCATCGATCTTGGAGTTGAACAGCGCCATCAGGTACTTCCAACCCTTGACGAACGGATTAGCCATGGGTGTGATCCCGCCTCCATCTGGTACGCCGCGCAGAACGCGACCCGATGCGCGGCCCTCGCGCACCGATTCCGGACCGCCCTGCCGGTCGAATCCCGGCGGTCCAACCTGCCGAGCCCGGATCACCCTGGAGGCGAAGCCGGGATATGTCGCTTGTCCGCGCCGGATGCCCGGTGCGATCTTCAATCCATGTTAGGCGGCAGCAAGCGCCCGCGCCGCCGGTGCAGGGATCACAACTCTGGTCTCTTGCGCAATCCGCGCAGAATCCCGCGCCACCCCGTCGGATCCCGCGAGATCGGAGATACCGACCTCGGCAACCCGCTCGTTCATGCCACTGCGGCGGGGAACCGCATCGGCGAGCGACTCGCTCACGTCGGAAAGGACGTCGGAGAGCGGGACGGCGAGCGCGTCGCAGATCGCCGCGAGAAGCTCACTCGACGCTTCCTTGCGCCCACGTTCGATCTCGGAGAGATACCCGAGGCTGACCCTTGCGCTACTGGAGACTTCGCGCAGGGTGCGGCTTTGCGACACACGGGTACGCCGAAGGCTGTCCCCCAGTGCTTCGCGTAGCAACAGCGCCATCGCATCCTCCTTCGTCCTTCGTACCTATACCCCGACAACGTGCAACAGCACCTACGGGTTCCCACTTCTCGATCGAACCTCGAGAACGCGGTGAACAGACATTACAACGCCGAGGTCGTATGCAGGCGGGCGAGTAGTCCCGACACGGCGGCATCGACCGATCCGAGCCGGATGCCCCACCGGTCTCCCGCCACCTCGGGCCGGCCCACGCGGGTACCTCCCGGCCCGCTGATTCCGATGTACACCGTGCCGGGAGGATGTCCGTCCTGGCTGTCGGGTCCGGCCACGCCGGTCAGTCCCAGCCCCCAGGTGGCGTCGCATCGGGTACGCGCACCGTCCGCGAGTGCCGCAGCCGTGGACTCGGAGACGGGACCGTCGTGCGCGAGGATCTCGGTGTCGACGCCGGCCAGAACGGCTTTCAGGTCGGTGGCGTACACGATCAGCCCCCCGCGCAGGACCGCGCTGGCGCCGGGAACGCCGGCGATCGTCGCCGCAACCAGTCCTGCGGTGAGCGACTCCGCGGTCGCGACGGTCTGTCCGCGCGCCGACAACTCGGCCACGAGTTCGGCTGCCCGCGTCGCGCAGGCAAGCGGGTCGGCAGCGGTCACGACGACGTCCGGTCCCCGCCGCCGTCGTGCGCAGGTTCGCCGGCCCGCACCGCCGTACGCAGTCTGACCGCCTGCACGACGTAGTCGAGGCCCGTCACGACGGTCAGCACCACCGCGAGCACCATCATCGTCACCGCCACCGGCGCGATCGCGTCGGGCAGCGGAAGCAGGTAGATCCCGATGGCAAGGGTCTGGACGAACGTCTTGGCCTTGCCGCCCCGGCTGGCCGGGATCACGCCGTGCCGCAGCACCGCGAATCGCAGAGCTGTGATGCCCAGTTCACGAGCGGCGATGATCGCGGTGACCCACCAGGTGAGGTCGCCGAGGAGCGAGAGCCCGACCAGCGCGGCACCGATGAGCGCCTTGTCGGCGATGGGGTCGGCGAGCTTGCCGAAGTCGGTGACCAGGCCGTACCGGCGCGCCAACTGGCCGTCGATCCGGTCGGTGATCGCGGCGACCGCGAAGACGGCCGTGGCCGCCAGGCGCCACCCGGTGTCGTGCCCGTCGCCGACGAAAAGCAACACCAGGAACACCGGGACCAGCGCGATTCGCAGCACCGTCAGGATGTTCGCGATGTTCCACAAAGGCACCGGATCGTGCGGGGAACCGGCGTTCGGTCCCGGGGCGGCGCCGCTCCCGCCCGATGCGGCGACGTGCTGGCGGGGCGTGCTCATGGGCCCCACAATATCGCCTGGGGCACGCGCTACTGTTCACCGCATGACAACAGCGGCGCCGGAATCCAGCACAACCGACCGAATGGTCGTGCGTCGGGCCCGAACGTCCGACGTGCCGGAAATCAAGCGGCTCATCGACATCTACTCGGGAAGGATCCTTCTCGAGAAGAACCTGGTGACCCTGTACGAGGCCGTCCAGGAGTTCTGGGTGGTCGAGGTCGGTGCGCGTGTCGTCGGGTGCGGAGCGCTGCACGTGCTGTGGTCCGACCTCGGTGAGGTCCGCACCGTGGCCGTCGACCCGCAGGTCAAAGGGCGCGGCGCCGGTCATCTCCTGGTCGCGCGGCTGATCGAGGTGGCCCGGGAACTCGAGCTCGAGCGGCTGTTCGTGCTCACCTTCGAAGTGGACTTCTTCGCCCGCCACGGATTCACCGAAATCGAAGGCACCCCGGTGACAGCCGAGGTCTACGCCGAAATGTGCCGGTCGTACGATACCGGTGTCGCCGAATTCCTGGACCTGAGCTACGTGAAACCGAACACGCTCGGGAACACCCGGATGTTGCTCACACTCTGAGCCACGACGCCCGTCTCCCACCGGATCGAAGGAAACTTCATGGCCATGTTCGCCGTCGAATACACGTACTCCGACGCCACCGCCGCGGCCCGCGACGAGCACCGCCCGAAGCACCGGGCATGGCTCAGCGGTCTCGTCGAGGACGGACGGGTCCGGGCAACCGGCCCGTGGACCGACGGGTCCGGGGCACTGATTCTGCTCGACGTAGCCGACGAGGCCGCGGCGCGGGACCTGATGGCTCAGGATCCGTTCGCGCAGCGCGGCCTCGTCGATGCGGTACGCATCACCGCCTGGACTCCCGTGATGGGCGCTTTCAGCGGTTAGGCGATCGGCGCCGTCATCGCTTGGCGGATGCTTCCACGTGCCGCGTCCGCAGCAAACTCGCAACCGTGGTGATGATGAGAACACCGACGATCACAGCCAGCGACAAGCCGGTGGAGATCTCGGGCACCGCCACGTGTTCGCCGCCGTTGATCCAGCCGAGCGTGTTCTCGTGCAGCGCGTGCAGCACGAGCTTGACGCCGATGAACGCCAGGATCACCGAGAGTCCGTACGACAGGTACACCAGGCGCTCGAGCAGGCCGCCGATGAGGAAGAACAGCTGCCGCAGACCCATGAGCGCGAACGCGTTCGCGGTGAACACGAGGTAGGGCTCTTCGGTGAGACCGTAGATCGCGGGAATCGAGTCGAGCGCGAACAGGATGTCGGTGAACCCGATCGCGATGAGGGCCAGCAGCATCGGCGTGACCATCTTCTTGCCGTCGATGCGGGTGACGAGCTTGTCGCCGTCGTATTCGTCGTGGACCGGCAGGAACTTACGCGCGAGAACCACCATCTTGTTCTCGGAGATACTTCCCTGGTCCTCACCGTGGTCGCGGATGAGCTTGACGGCGGTGTAGATCAGGAAGATCCCGAAAAGGTAGAACACCCAGCTGTACGCATTGATGGCGGCGGCGCCGACAGCGATGAACAGGCCGCGCATCACGAGGGCGAGAACGATGCCGATCGTGAGCACCTTCTGCTGATACTCCCGCGGCACCGCGAACGTCGCCATCAGGATCACGAACACGAAGAGGTTGTCGACGGACAGTGCCTTTTCGGTGACGTAGCCGGCGAAGTACTCCCCGCCGTACGTCGGCCCCCACACCATGAAGACGACCACACCGAAGATGATGGCGATCGTGATGAACACCGCGGACCAGAAACCCGATTCGCGCAACGTCGGCGCGTGAGGCTTGCGTACGTGGGCATAGAAGTCGAAGACGAAAAGTCCGACGATCACCGCAATGGTGATCAACCAGGTCGTCAGGGTTACGTGCATACCTCGGCCTTCCGGTAGGTGTATACCTGCCGGAGGTCTCTCCCGCCCTGCACGAATGCCGGACCGACGGCCCCGGAACGGCATCGGCGCCGTACGTGTTGACGAGACCGCCGCGAATTAGGGGATACTCCCCTCCACAGCTGACACGATTGTGCCATATGTGTCTCAGGCGTCCCCGGACCCGGATCCTGCGTCGTCCGGATCGCCGCCGCCGCGGATCGAGTACAGGAGCCCGTCGAGTTCGTCCGGTTTGACGAGCACCTCGCGCGCCTTGCTGCCCTCGCTCGGACCCACCACCCCGCGCGTCTCCATGAGGTCCATGAGCCGACCTGCCTTCGCGAACCCCACCCGCAGCTTGCGCTGCAGCATCGACGTGGAACCGAACTGGCTCGTCACGACGAGTTCGACGGCCTGGAGGAACACGTCGAGGTCGTCGCCGATGTCTGCGTCGACGTCCTTCTTCTCACCGGCCTTCGGTGCCGTGACGCCCTCGGTGTACTCGGGTTCGGCCTGGTTCTTCGCGGCGTCGACGACCGCCGAGATCTCCTCGTCGGTGATGAACGCGCCCTGCATGCGGACCGGCTTGCCGGCACCCATGGGCAGGAACAGCCCGTCGCCCATACCGATCAGCTTCTCGGCGCCGGGCTGATCGAGGATGACGCGCGAGTCGGTGAGAGAGCTCGTCGCGAACGCGAGCCGCGAGGGCACATTGGTCTTGATCAAGCCGGTCACCACGTCCACCGACGGACGCTGGGTGGCCAGGACGAGGTGGATGCCGGCGGCACGGGCCTTCTGCGTGATCCGGACGATCGCTTCTTCGACGTCGCGCGGAGCCGTCATCATCAGGTCCGCCAGCTCGTCGACGATCGCGAGGATGTACGGGTAGGGCCGGTAGACGCGTTCGCTGCCCAGCGGGGCGGTGATCTCGCCCGACTTCACCTTCGAATTGAAATCGTCGATGTGGCGGACGCGATTGGCCTGCATGTCCTGGTAGCGCTGTTCCATCTCCTCGACCAGCCACGCCAGCGCGGCCGCGGCCTTCTTCGGCTGCGTGATGATGGGCGTGATGAGGTGCGGAATGCCTTCGTAGGGAGTCAACTCGACCATCTTGGGGTCGATCAGGATCATCCGGACCTCGTCGGGCGTAGCCCGGATGAGAAGCGAGACCAGCATCGAGTTGACGAAACTCGACTTACCGGACCCGGTGGAACCCGCCACCAGCAGGTGAGGCATCTTGGCGAGGTTCGCGGAGACGAAATCTCCCTCGATGTCCTTGCCGAGACCGATGACCAGCGGATGGTGGTCGCGGCGGGTCGACGGGGCGGCGAGGACATCCGACAGCCGGACCAGTTCGCGGTCGGAGTTCGGTACCTCGATACCGACCGCCGATTTACCGGGAATCGGCGCGAGCAACCGGACGTTGTCCGTCGCGACCGCGTACGCGATGTTCCGGGCCAGCGCGGTGATCTTCTCGACCTTCACGCCCGGTCCGAGTTCGACTTCGTAGCGGGTGACGGTGGGCCCCCGGGTGAAGCCGGTGACCGCCGCATCGATCTTGAACTGTTCGAGGACTTCGGTGATCGACTCGATCATCTCGTCGTTCGCCGGCGACCTCTTCTTCGGCGGATCGCCCTTGGTGAGCAGGCTCAGCGACGGCAGGACGTAATCGCCGTCGACTTCGCGGTCGGGAACGACGAGAGCATGGGCATCGGACTGCTCCGACACCGGTTCGGGCTCCGGAACCGGTGCCGCCGGGACCGGACGTTTCGCGCGGGTGCGCGCCGGTGCGGGGGCGGTTTCCGGCTCGGGTTCGGGCGGCGGCGCCGCGGCGGTGGCCTCGTCGTCCGGCCACAGGGGCAGTATCTCGGTCTCGGCCTCGAATTCGTCGGGTGGGTAGTTCTCGACGGGGGTGCGGCGACGACGCGACCTGGGCTTTTCCGTGCGATACCCGTCGTCGTAGAGACCAGGATCGTCGTCGTAGTAGTCCCCGTATTCGTCCCCGTATTCGTCGTCCGCGGGGTATTCCAGGCCGAAGTACTCACGGAACAGTTCGGGCAGTTCCCGGATGGTGGTGCCGGTGAGCAGAAGAATGCCGAATCCGGCGGCGAGGAGCATCAGCGGAACGGACAGCCACGCGGTCAGTCCCGCGGTGAGAGGTCCGCCGACCGCGGCGCCGACGAAACCGGCACCCTCGGATCGACCGGTCGCATCCCCCGGGAGGCCGGACGCAACGTGCCACAGGCCGAATGCCGGGAGAGCGACGAGAAGCCCACCGAGCACGAGCCTCGGGCGGATCTCGGGGAACGGTTCGGTACGCATCAGGGTCAGGGCGATGCCGATGGCGACCAGCGGGAGCACCGCTCCCGCGCCGCCCACAACGGCGCGCACACCGGTCTCGACCCAGTCCCCGACCGGACCTCCGACACCGAACCACAGCGATCCTGCGACGACCACCCCGACTGCGACGAGTCCCAGCGCGATACCGTCCCGCCGATGGCCGTGCTCGATGTCGGTGGCCATGCCCATGGTGCGCGCGGTGGCACCGAGCGCGCGCGCCGCCATGAACCATCCGGCGGCGACGCCCTTGCCGAGCGCGCCGAGTACCCCGCCGGAGGTGCGGGACCGCCGCGCTGCGGCGCCGCGTGGAGTGTTGGCGCGGGGCCGGGGCGAGCGGCGGGTTCCGGCCGAGCCCGTCCCGCGGGACGTTCGCGCTCCGCCCGACGTCTTCGCCGTCGCGCCTCGGCCCGCTGCTGCCCTACCGGTACCGGCCTTCGCCTTTCCCGACTTGGCCGAGGCCGCACGGGACCGGTTGGCACCGCCGGACGAGCCGCGTGCCCCCGTCCGCGACCGTGAGGTCGTTGAGGACGAAGCGCGACTGCCCGACTTTCCTGCCATAACCGCCAGGGTAACCGCCCGGGCCTCTCGTGAACCATGTGCAACACGGGTAACGCCGGGCGGCACTGGTCACAGGTGGTGCGGCGCTCTCGGCCACGACGCCGCGACGATGCGGGGCCGGTCGGTCACACTCCGCGCTTGGATCCGTCGATCTCGGCGACGGCGCTCGGCTCGCCCTCCTTGTCGACGTGCACCGCGTCGCGTCCGAACGCGTGAAGAAGTAGTTCCGCGGGCTCGCCCCGAAGGACGACGCTGCGAGGCCCACGCTTCCGGACGGTGACGCGCTCGCCGTCGGGGCGCTCGAAGACGACGGTGACATCGGACCCGCCGTAGCTGGTGCGCGCGAACATCCGCCCGGTCCTCCACAACTGGTCCTGGACCTCGGTGGAGAGGCGTCGCGGTTCCCATCCCTGCTGGGCGCGGCGCACATCCTCGTGGTGCACGAACATTTCCACTGCGTTGGCCACGGAGTCCAGGAGGAAGAGCGGCGACCACTTCGGCGGACCGGAGTCGACCTCGGACAGCAGGTGAGACCACTGCTTGTCGGTCGCCTCGCGACGGACCTTCTCCGTGTGGCCGGCGAAGGCCGGGATCATGATTCCGGGCATCGTGTCGACCCGGCGCTCTCGGACGAGGAGATGCGCGGCGAGATCGCGGGTCGTCCAGTCGCCGCAGAGGGTGGGCGCGTCGGGACCGACCTCGGACATCGTGCGGACCAGGGCATGTCGTTCCGTGCGGGCAAGACTCATCCGGCCACTCTATCGACGGCACGGGCGCGCGGCACGGGAAGAGTCCCGTGCCGCGCGAACATGCCTGGTCGGGCGGTCCGAACTATGTCAGGACACAGCGATGACGGTCGGCACGATCATGGGGCGACGGCGGTACGTGTCGGCCACCCACCTGCCCACTACGCGCCGGATACCCTGCGCGATGCGGTGCGTCTCCGTGACGCCTTCGGCCGCAAGCTCGCTGAGGGTCTTGTCGACGAGCTGGGCGGCTTCGGTGAGCGCGGTCGGGTCGTCGGAGAACCCTCGGCCGGAGACCTCGGGTGTGCTCACGGCGCGGCCGGTGGTCGCGTCCACCGCGACCGAGATGGAAATGAATCCACCTTCGCCGAGGACGAGACGGTCCGACAGTGTCGATTCGCCGACATCGCCGACCGACAATCCGTCGACGTACACGTAGCCCACCGGAACGCGGCCCACGATCTCGGCGAGACCGTCGACCATATCGACGACGACGCCGTCCTCGGCGAGGACGATTCGTTCCTTGGGCACGCCTGTGGCTTCGGCCAGTGCGGCGTTGGCGCGCAGGTGCCGCCATTCGCCGTGAACCGGCATCGCGTTCGTCGGCCGCACCGCGTTGTACAGATACAGCAGTTCGCCCGCGGACGCGTGGCCGGACACGTGCACCTTCGCGTTCTGCTGCGTCACGACCGTCGCGCCGCGCTTGGCGAGACCGTTGACCACGGCGAACACGGAGTTCTCGTTGCCGGGGATCAGCGACGACGCGAGCACGACGAGGTCGTCGGCGCGGATGTTGATCTGGCGGTGTTCCCCGCGCGCCATGCGCGACAAGGCCGACAGCGGCTCACCCTGCGAGCCGGTGGACACCAGAACGACCCGGTTGTCGGGCAACGACGCCGCGGCGTTCAGATCGACCTCGACGCCGTCGGGAACGTGGAGATACCCCAGGTCCTGCGCGATCTGCATGTTGCGCACCATGGAGCGCCCGACGAAGGCGACCCGACGGTTGTAGCGGTGTGCGACGTCGACGACCTGCTGGATCCGGTGCACGTGGCTCGCGAACGACGCCACGATGACCCGGTTGTTGGCCTTGCCGATGACGTTGTCGAGCACCCCGCCGATCTCGCGTTCGGGGGTGACGAATCCGGGGACCTCGGCGTTCGTGGAGTCGACGAGGAAGAGGTCGACACCTTCGTCGCCCAGTCGGGAGAACCCGGCCAGGTCGGTCAGCCGGTTGTCGAGCGGCAACTGGTCGAGCTTGATGTCACCGGTGTGCAGCACGAGACCGGCCGACGTCCGGATCGCGACCGCGAGTGCATCGGGAATCGAGTGGTTGACGGCGAAGTACTCGCACTCGAACGGGCCGTGATCGGTGCGTTCGCCCTCGGTGACCTCGACGAGGCGGGGCCGTTGCCGGTGCTCGCGGCACTTCGCAGCAACAAGCGCGAGAGTGAACTTCGAGCCGACGACCGGGATGTCGGGACGCAGACGCAGCAGGAACGGGACGGCACCGATGTGGTCTTCGTGACCGTGGGTGAGAACGATCGCCTCGACGTCGTCCATCCGGTTCTCGATGTGCCGGAAGTCCGGAAGGATCAGGTCGACGCCCGGCTGCTGGTCTTCCGGGAAGAGCACGCCACAGTCCACGATCAGCAGACGGCCCTGGTGCTCGAAGACGGTCATGTTGCGGCCGATTTCGCCGATGCCGCCGAGAGCGACGATCCGCAGACCGTTCTTGGGCGCCTTGGGAGGGGTCCCGAGGCGTGCGGTGGGATCGACCGGCGGACGCGGGTCGGGACGCTGCGCCGATGCCGAGTTCTGGACGATGCGGCGCTGCGGCCGCGACGCCGGCGGGCCGGCGTTACGGGTGGCGCGGCCACGACTACTGGTGGGACGACTCATTTACAGAACCCCTGCTGCTTGAAGATCGGCCGCGAGGGCGTCGATCTGGGCCGATACCGGTGCGACCTGCGGAAGGCGCGGCTCGCCGACATCGATACCCAGCAGTCTCAGCCCTGCTTTGGAAGCGCTGACACCACCGAGTCGAGCGACCGCGCGGTAGATCGGCACCATGGACAGATTGATCGTGCGGGCCAGTTCGAGATCGCCTGCTTCGAAGGCGGTGTGCAGTTCGCGCAACCGGCCGGGCACGAGATGACCGATGACACTCACGAATCCCACAGCACCCACCGACAACCACGGCAGGTTCAGCGGGTCGTCACCGGAGTAGAACTTCAGATCGGTCGTGCCGATCAGTTCGGCTCCCGCATTGAGGTCACCCTTCGCATCCTTCACGGCCACGATCCGCGGGTGCTCGGCGAGCAACCGCAGCGTGTCCGTTTCGATGGGCACCACAGAGCGTGGCGGAATGTCGTAGAGCATGACGGGAAGGTCGGTGGCATCGGCCACCGCCACGAAGTGCGCGTAGAGACCGGCCTGCGGCGGCCGGGAGTAATACGGGGTCACGACCAGCAGGCCGTGCGCGCCGGCGCGCGCGGCATCGCGGGCGAGTTCGGCGCTGTGCGCGGTGTCGTTGCTTCCGGCACCGGCGATGATCTTCGCGCGATCGCCGACAGAAGCGAGAACAGCCCGCATCAGTTCGAGCTTCTCGTTCTCGGTGGTGGTAGGCGACTCGCCGGTGGTACCGGCGAGTACCAGCGCGTCGCAGCCACCCTCGACGAGGTAGTTCGCAAGACGCACACCCGCGTCCACGTCGAGCTTGCCGTCGGCAGTGAACGGGGTCACCATCGCAGTGGCGACGGTGCCGAACGGGAGCTCGACAGCAGTTGCGGATTCACCGTTGGTCATGGTCAGAAGGCTACCGCGTGGGGATACAGGTCCGACACACGCCCGCCTCCGCCGGGTGGGTCAGCGGTCTGCGGCAAAGGTGGGAGCGGCGATTTCGCTGCCGTCGGGCAACGCCGTGATCGTGAAGTCGGAGAACGCGTTCGGCGCCGCATCGGTGAGTTGCCGCAGGCATTCGACGGCGAGCCGCCGGATTTCCACATCGGCGTGCTCGGTCGCGCGCATCGCGATGAAGTGCCGCCACGACCGGTAGTTGCCGGTGACCACGATGCGGGTCTCGGTGGCGTTGGGGAGCACCGCTCGCGCCGCTTCCCGCACCTGCTTCGCCCGCAGGGGCCCGGGAGGCAGATGCGCCATCTTCTCGTCGAGTGCGTCGAGCAGTTCCACGTACGCCTCGCGGCTGCGCCGGGTGGCGGCGAAGAACAGTTCCTCGAGATGAGGATCGCCCGCGATCGCGGGAGGAACGACGACCGGAGCATCGCCGTCCGCGACGAAACGCTGGGACAGCTGGGAGAACGAGAAGTGCCGATGCCGGATCAGTTCGTGGGTGCACGAACGGGAGATTCCGGTGATGTAGAAGGTGACCGAGGCGTGCTCGAGTACCGACAGGTGGCCCACGGTCAGCAGGTGCCGCAGATATCCGGTGTTGGTCGCGGTCCGCGGGTTCGGCTTCGACCAGCTCTGATAACACGCGCGTCCGGCGAACTCGGCGAGCGCTTCCCCTCCGTCGGCGTCGGTTTCCCAAGGGATGTCGTCCGGCGGCAGGAATTCGGTCTTTGCGACGAGCCTGACCTTCAGGTTTGCGGGTTCGGGAATCATGCGCGTCTCCTCCCGGTGCGTGATCGCACCCTAGCGACCCGGAGCCTCCGCGCGTTCACCGCCACCTCGATGACGCCACCACGACAGCACTCGTGGCGTCATAGGCCTGTTGACTGATGTCACGCATGGCGTCACACTGACGGCATGAACATCGACACCTATACCGCGGCGATCACCGACGCCGTCGTCAACGCCGCCGAACTCGGCGACGAACAGACCCGCCGTACCGCAGCGGCCCTCTCCGCCGCTCTCGCCGCGCCGGCCCGGCTGGCCGTTCTCAGTGCGCTGTCGGATATGGCCGGGGAAATCAGCAAGCAGTTGGACGACCACACCGTCACGGTTCGGCTCGACGGCACGGAAGCCGTCGTGGATGTGCGCAGCGATGCCACGCCGCACACCGACTCGCCGTCGCAGACCTTCGAGGAGATGACCGGAGACATCAGCCGGGTCACCCTGCGTCTCGTCGAACAGATCAAATCCCGCGCCGAGGAAGCGGCCGCGCAGAGCGGTGTCTCGCTCAACTCCTGGGTGGCGCAGGCCGTGCAGGGCGCACTGAAGGATCAGAAGCGGTATCAGAAGCGCGCCGAAGAGTGGCGCCGGCAAGGCACCACACCCACCGCTCCCCCGGCGCCGGCTCCCCGAGAGGACGAAGACGGCGATACGGCCTGAAAACCCCTCCCGTGCGGTAGATTCCCGACGCACCGAACGCGGGAACGAGAGGACACCGAACCGATGGCCGTGAGCAGCACCAGAAGCTTCGAGATCAAGGCGACACCGGAGCAGGTGATGGCGGCTATCGCAGCGGTGGACCGGTTGCCCGAGTGGTCGTCGACGCACAAGAAGGTCGTTGTCGAGTCCACCTACCCGGACGGCCGCCCGCACCGGGTGCGCATGACCGTCTCGGTCATCGGACTCACCGACGAGCAGGTCGTCGACTACACCTGGGACGGCGACCGGTCGATGTCCTGGACGCTCGTCGAGAGCACGCAGCAGAACCAGCAGGACGGTGCCTACACACTCACACCGTCGGGCGGAGCGACCGAGGTCGGTTTCAGCCTGACCATCGATCCGAAGATTCCGGTCCCCGGGTTCCTCGTCCGGCGCGCCGAGAAGACGGCGATCGAGACAGCCGGCAAAGGCCTGACGAAGTTCGTCGAGGAGAACTACCGCTGACGCGGGCAGCCCTCACTCCTGTCGGCCAGAGTCACCGCAACCGTCCCACCGAGCTCGTAACAGCGTTCGCGGACCTGCGCGTCGATCGGTCCGGTGATCTCCAGGTCGGCAGCCACCTGCGTCAGCCCCATCCCCGTGACCAGTTTGCGCACCGACGACACCGCTCCCGCGGTGTCGTCGTTGCCGTGGACCCACATGCCGTACGGGCGGCCCGCAACGGCGTCCAGACACGGGTAGTACACGGTGTCGAAGAAGTGTTTGAGCGCGCCCGACATGTATCCGAAGTTCGCGGGAGTACCGAACAGGTAACCGTCGGCCGCAAGCACGTCCGGGACGGTCGCGCCGAGGGCGGGCACCACACGCACCGTCACCCCGTCGATGTCGGGGTCGTTCGCCCCCGCCAGCACCGCTTCGAGCAGCTCGCGCGTCGCCGGAGACGGCGTGTGGTGGACGACGAGCAGCGTCCGGTCCGTGGCGTCGGTTCGTTCGGGTTGTTCGGTCACAGGCGAAGACTACGACGGGGACGTTGGCCGAGCCGCGATACCGCGCCCGCTACGTCGTGCTGTCGCGTTCTGCTTTTTCGAGGGCAACCGCCCGGCGCATCGTCTCGCGGGCACGGCCCCGGTCGCCCGCATAGTCGTAGGCGCGCGCCAGCCGGTAGGAGTTCCGCCAATTGTCGGGATCGGCTTCCCATTCCCGTTTGACGGTCTCGAACAGGGCGTCCGCCGCGTCGCGGTCGATCTTTCCGGACGGCCGTCGCGGAAGGTCGGTGACATCGAGTTCGAGACCTTCCTCGTGGATGCGCTGCGCAAGCTGCTGGTGCTGCCAGCCCGCACGCAGACTGGCGTACACGATCCAGACTCCGACGAGCGGGAGCAGCAACACGCCGATACCCAGCCCGACCGCGGCGACGCCGCCGGACCGGACGAGTTCGACTCCGCGGCTGCCGAGCAACACGAAGTAGAAGGCGAGCGCGGCGACGATGAACGCGATCGGTACGAGGACCTTGACGAGATCTTTTTTCACAGGTCGAGGAGGGGGTCGATGCCCAGCGTCAGGCCGGGACGGGAAGCGATCTCGCGGACTGCGAGGAGTACGCCCGGTGCGAACGAGGAACGGTCGATGGAATCGTGGCGGATCGTCAGCGTCTCACCCTGGGTTCCCAGCAACACCTCCTGGTGCGCGACCAGCCCGGCGAGACGCACCGAGTGCACCCGCACCCCGTCGACGTCGGCGCCGCGCGCACCGTCGAGTTCGGTGGTCGTGGCATCGGGGCTGCGTCCCACGCCTGCGGCGGCACGTGCCTCGGCGATGAGTTCCGCGGTGCGGTAGGCGGTGCCGGACGGCGCATCGGCCTTGTTGGGATGATGCAGTTCGATGACCTCGACGGAGTCGAAGAATCGGGCGGCGGCCTGCGCGAAGCGCATCGACAGCACCGCGCCGATCGCGAAGTTGGGAGCGATGAGCACACCGACGCCGGGCTGATCGGCGAGGCGGCTGCGGACCTGCGCGAGGCGGTCGTCGTCGAAGCCGGTGGTGCCCACGACGGCGTGGATGCCGTGGTCGATCAGGAACTGCAGGTTGCCCATGACCACGTCGGGGTGCGTGAAATCCACGACGACCTGCGTGCCGGAGGTCACGAAGTCGTCGAGGCTGTCGCCTCGGTCCACCGCTGCGACGAGTTCGAGGTCGGGGGCCGCCTCGACTGCCGCGCAGATGGCCTGGCCGACTTTGCCCTTGGCCCCGAGCACACCCACCCGAACTGCTGCTGCGTTCACTTTGCCGTCCACGACCTTCCCGTCACGTCTTTCCGAGGAAAGCGTACGCAACCGGGGTTGTGGTCTGCACGGGTGGTCACCGCGACGGCGCAGGTGACCGGCAGGCGGAACAGGGTCAGCCGACGATGTCGCGCACCGCGGCGGGGAGATCCCGCGGGCGCCGGTACGGCCCGACCACCGCGGCCGCGAACGGACGGTGCAGTAGTTCGGCTGCGACCTCACGCACCTGTTCCGACGACACGGTCGCGATGCGCTCGAGGGTCTCGGTGAGGCTCCAGTGCCGGCCGTAGTTCAGCTCGCTGCGTCCGATGCGGTGCATCCGCGCCCCGGTGTCTTCGAGACCGAGGACCAGACCACCGCGCAACGAGCCTTTGGCGCGAGCGCATTCCGCGTCGGTGATGCCGTCCTTCGCGACGGCGCCGAGCACCTCGCGGATCACGGCCGCGACCTCGGAGAGATTCTCGGGCTGGCACCCGGCGTACACGGAGAACGCGCCGGTGTCGGCGAAGGTGTCGATACCGGAGTAGACGGAGTACGCCAGACCCCGCTTCTCGCGCACCTCCTGGAACAACCGTGAGCTCAACCCGCCGCCGATCGCGGCGTTGAGCACCGACAGTGCCCAGCGGCGGTCGTCGTGCCGGCCGAAGGAACGAACGCCGAGCGAGAGGTGCGACTGCTCGCCGTCGTGCTCGGTGATGCTCAGGGTGGGTGTGGTGCGCAGTTCGAGCCGGCCTTCCCGGCGCGGCACCGGCCCGCCTGTGCCGTCCAGGTGCCCGGCGAAGGCGCGGCGGACGAGTTCGACGGTGTGCTCGTGGTCGACGTTGCCGGCGACCGCGACGACCATCCGCTGCGGGGTGTACCTGCGCACGTGGAAGGAGTGCAGCTGAGCGCGGGTCATCGCCTCGATGGAGTCGACGGAACCGATGATGGGACGGCCGATGGGGTGATCTCCGTACAGCGCGGTCAGGAAGGAGTCACCGAGGAGATCCTCGGGATCGTCGTCGCGCATCGAGATCTCCTCGAGGACGACCTGCCGTTCGACGTCCACGTCGGCGCTGCGGCACCGGCCCCGTAACACCACGTCGGCGACGACGTCGACTGCGAGCGGAAGATCGTCGTCGAGGACGTGCGCGTAGTAGCAGGTGTGTTCCTTGCTGGTGAACGCGTTGAGTTCGCCGCCCGCCCCGTCGATGAGCTCCGCGATGTCGAGGGCCGTGCGCGTCGGGGTGGATTTGAACAGCAGGTGCTCGAGAAAGTGTGCCGCGCCGGCGACGGACGGTTGTTCGTCGCGGGAGCCGATTCCGACCCACACGCCGACCGCCGCCGATCGCACGCCCGGCACGTGCTCGGTGACCACTCGCACGCCTCCGGGCAGAACGGTGCGGCGAACGCCGGAATCCACTGCGGGGGCGGAAGCGGTATCGGAAGGAGAAACGTGCCGGGTGGGAGCCATGTGTGAGTTCTACGGTCCTGCGGTCGGGGTCCGGCACATACGTCCGGGAACGGAACATCACACGATACATGCGCGGGCGGATCCGGCGACGGTCACCAACCGCGGCGCCGGGGCTGGGAGCCGACCAGCTGACCCTCTCGCGCCTCTCCCCTGCTCCGGTAGACGATGTACGGGCGGAACAGATATCCCACCGGTGCGCTGAATGCGTGGACGAGCCGGGTGAACGGCCAGATCGCGAACAGCACCAGACCGATCAGGGTGTGGATCTGGAACGACACCGGCGCCTCGACGAGGAGTTCGCCGCGTGGCTGCAGGATCCAGATGGACCGGAACCACGGCGATACGGTGTCGCGGTAATTGTGTTCGCCGACCACTCCCGCGCCCATGAGGGTGGTGGCGAGACCCGCGACGATCGCGGCGACCAGGACTACGTACATGACCTTGTCGTTGAGGGTGGTCGCGGAGTACACCGGGCCGTTGGTACGCCGGCGGTAGATGAGCAGGCACACCCCGATGAGGGTCGCGGCGCCGGCGATGGTCCCGAGCACGAGAGCTTGGACGTGGTACGCGTGCTGGCTGATCCCTATCGCGTACGTCCACTGTTTCGGGATCAGCAAGCCGATGACGTGGCCGATGATCACCACCAGAATGCCGAAATGGAACAGCGGACTGCCGATGCGCAGCAGCCTGCTCTCGTAGAGCTGTGACGAGCGGGTGGTCCAGCCGAACTTGTCGTATCGGTACCGCCACCACGTGCCGACGATCAGGATCGCGAGTGTCACGTACGGCACGATGTCCCAGAAGATTGCACCCGCGCTCATCGTTTACGGCCCTTCTCGTCGGTCGTGGGCGTCCCGGCGTGGCGGAACGGTCAGGGTGAACGGCTGCAGGCCGATCGCCTCGGCCGGAGGTCCGGCGTGCATCAGCCGGCGGGCCCGTTGTTCCTGGGCCTCGTCCACAGGAGGCAGCGTGGCGCACACCGCGGCGACGGTGTCCGCGTACGGCGAATCGTCGCCGACCAGCGCGCGATGCAGGACGTCGATCGGTACCCGGTGCGCGACGAGCAGCCGTTCTCCCGCCTCGGGTGCGACGGTGGCCGCGAACTCGAGGACCACCGGGAGGTGGTCGGGCGCCTCGCCGACCGGAGGTTCGGCGCCCGCCTCCCGATAGGTCTGCACGAACGCGTGGATTTCCGATCCCCGGTTGCGTGTGTCTCCCGCGGTCCAGTAGGTCAGGTACATCGTCGAGCGCCGACGCAGGTCGAACGTGTCGACATACGCCTGGGCCGCATCGAGCAGGCTGCTACGACGCAGGTACGCGGCGGTCCGGGTGAGCCGGCCGCGCGCGGGCTCGTCGATGTGGTCGACGAGTGCCTCGACGGTGTCGAGACGCTCCGCCATCTGCTCGTCCGGATACGCCAGCAGCAACGAGGCCGCCTGGTGGACGAGCCGGGTCTGCAACCGGCGAGCGGGATCCTCTCGGCGTGACGCCCGCCGGAACAATGTCACCGCCGCTCCTCGCCGTCGCCGGGCCAGGCACCCGGGAACAGACCCGTGGGCGCTCCTTTGCCGTCCCAGTTCAGCAGATTGACGCGGGAGGGCTCGCGCTCGTTGACCGCGAGGCCTTCCGTGGTCTGTCGCTCTGCGAGCGCGTGGAACGTTTCCACCGCGACCGGGACGGGTCCGCCGCTCGACTCACCGAAGGGCCCGGACTCGTACATTCCCGGTCCACCGTCGAACGACAGAGAGCAGTCCGTGGCGGATTCCTCGAGCTTGTGTCCTTCGGTCGCATAGGCCGTCGGGATCACGTAGCGCTCTTCGTACTTGGCGAGGGCGAGCAACCGGTACATCTCGTAGATCTGCTCCTCCGTCATGCCCACGGACTCCGGGATATGCGGCTGGGTGTCGCGACCGAGGTTGATGTCGCGCATATACGACCGCATCGCGGCGAGCCGTTGCAGGACGGCTTCCACGGACGCGGTGTCCCCCGCTGTGAACAGCTCCGCGAGGTAGCGGATGGGAATGCGCAACGACTCGAGTGCTCCGAACAGGTTTCCGAGATCTTCCCCGTCGTGACCGTCGCGGCTGACCGCGTCGACGACCGGCGACAGCGGCGGCACGTACCAGACCATCGGCATGGTCCGGTACTCCGGATGCAACGGCAGCGCGACCTTGTAGACGTTGATCAGCGAGTAGATCGGTGACTTCTGTGCGCCGGCGATCCAGTCGTCGGAAATCCCTTCGGCCCGGGCCCCCGCGATGACCTCCGGATCGTGGGGGTCGAGCAGGACCTGACGCTGGGCTTCGTAGAGATCCTGTTCGTTCTCCACCGCCGCCGCGTCGAGCACCCGGTCGGCGTCGTAGAACACCAGCCCGATGTAGCGCAGACGCCCGACGCAGGTTTCGGCACACACCGTCGGTAGCCCGACCTCGATGCGGGGATAACAGAACGTGCACTTCTCGGCTTTGCCGGTCTTGTGATTGAAATAGACCTTCTTGTACGGGCATCCGGAGATGCACATCCGCCAGCCGCGGCACCGGTCCTGGTCGACGAGGACGATGCCGTCCTCCGAGCGCTTGTAGATCGCTCCGGACGGGCACGACGCGACACACGACGGGTTGAGGCAGTGCTCGCAGATCCGGGGCAGGTAGAACATGAACGTCTCTTCGAGCGACGTCTTGACCTCTTCGTTGATCTTAGCCAGGATCGGGTCGTCCGGAACGATCTCGGGCGAGCCCGCCAGGTTGTCGTCCCAGTTGGCCGACCACTCCACTTTCATCGGTTCGCCGCTGAGGAGACTGCGCGGTCGCGCCACCGGGATGTTCTCCCCCGCAGGGGCGTTGGTGAGGGTCTCGTAGTCGTACGTCCACGGTTCGTAGTAGTCGTCGATCGACGGCATCTTGGGGTTGGAGAAGATCCGGCTGAGCTTGTGGAGGCGGCCGCCGTCGCGCAGCCGAATCCTGCCCTTCTTGTCCCTGATCCAGCCGCCGCGCCACTTGTCCTGATCCTCGTAGGTGCGGGGGTACCCCTGACCCGGACGGGTCTCCACGTTGTTGAACCAGACGTACTCGGTTCCGGAACGGTTGGTCCAGGTCTGTTTACAGGTCACCGAGCACGTGTGACACCCGATGCACTTGTCGAGGTTCATGACCATCGCCATCTGTGCCATGACCTTCATGAGTGCCCCCGTCCGTGGGGTCCGATGGTGTACATCAGTACGTCACCTCCTGAGACCGGCGGCGCACGACCGTGACTTCGTCGCGCTGGTTGCCGGTCGGTCCGAGATAGTTGAAGGCATACGAGGTCTGGGCGTAGCCGCCCGCCAGATGACTCGGTTTCATCAGGATCCGCGTGATCGAATTGTGGATCCCGCCACGCTTTCCGGTGGTTTCGGTGAGCGGGACATCGATGACGCGTTCCTGCGCGTGGTAGACGAACACCACGCCCTCGGGCATGCGCTGCGACACGATGGCCCGGCACACCACCACGCCGTTGCGGTTCACGGCCTCGATCCAGTCGTTGTCGCGCACCGAGATCTTCGCCGCGTCCGCCGGACTCATCCACATCGTCGGTCCGCCGCGCGAGAGCGAGAGCATGAACAGGTTGTCCTGATACTCCGAGTGGATCGACCATTTCGAATGCGGGGTCAGGTATCTCACCGTCAGCCCCACTCCGTCACCGGTACCGAGGGATGTCTCACCGAACAGACGGTTCATGTCCAGCGGGGGCCGGTAGGTCGGAAGTTGCTCGCCCATCTCCTCGATCCAGTCGTGGTCGAGGTAGAAGTGCATCCGGCCGGTGAGGGTGTGGAACGGTTTGAGTTCCTCGATGTTGGTGGTGAAGGGTGCGTAGCGGCGACCACCTGTTTCGCTGCCCGACCATTCCGGGCTCGTGACCACCGGTACCGGCCGGGCCTGCGTGTCGGCGTAGGTGATCCGGCGTTCCTCACTGCCTTCGGCGAGGTGGACGAGCCTGCGCCCGGTTCGCTTCTCGAGTTCGCGATACCCCTGCACGGCGAGCCGGCCGTTCGACGCCCCGGACAGCGCGAGAATCACGTCGCACATCCGTTCCGCAGTGGTGATCGCCGGGCGCCCGGCGGCGGCACCGGAATCCATGACGCCGAACTTGACGGCGAGTTCGGCGACCTCCTGGTCGGGGTGGGTGGTCACCCCCTTGGTGGTCAGCCCTGCCGACTCCGCGAGCGGCCCGAGCGTGGCCCACTTGTCGGCGACGGCGGTGTAATCCCGCTCGACGACCACGAGAGGCCCCATGGTCTTCCCCGGGATGGGCACTTCACCGGTTTTCCTCCAGTCGTTCTCCGTTCCACCGGGATACGCCATCGCACCGGGCGTGTCGTGCTGGAGCGTCCCCATCACCACATCGGTCCGCGTCCCCAGATGCGTGCGTGCCAGGGCGCTGAACGCCTTCGCGACCGCACCGAACGCCTCGTAGTCCGAGCGGGTCTCCCAGGGAGGATCGATCGCGGGACTGAACGCGTGCACGTAGGGGTGCATGTCGGTACTCGACAGGTCGCCCTTCTCGTACCAGGTCGCCGCGGGCAGCACGACATCCGAGAACAGCGTCGTCGACGTCATCCGGAAGTCGATGGACATGAGCATGTCGAGTTTGCCGTCGGGGACGTCCTCCGGCCAGGCGACGTCGTTCGGACGCAGATCCGGCGTGGCCTTCGCACCCTGAATGTTCGAGTCGGTACCCAGCAGATGCTGCAGGAAGTACTCGTTGCCCTTGCTGGAGGAGCCGAGAAGATTCGAGCGCCACACACTCAGCACGCGCGGCCAGTTACGCGGCGACCCGGGATCGGTGACGGCGAGTTTCACCGTCCCCTGGGCAAGTTGCTCGGCGACATACTCGGGGATGTCGCGACCGGCCGCACGGGCCTCGTCCGCCAGATCGTGTGTGTTGCGGTCGAACTGGGGATAGAACGGCGACCATCCCATCGCGACGGCCGACGCCATCACGTCCATGGTGTGCTTGTCCCGGAAGCGCCCCCGCGACAGCGGGCTCGAGAGGGCGTCCGCCCGGTACCCGTCGTACTTCCACTGGTCGGTGTGCACGTACCAGTACGAGGTGCCCGCCATCTGACGAGGTGGCCTGCTCCAGTCGGTGGCCATCGCCATCGTGGCCCACCCGGTGGCGGTTCGGCACTTCTCCTGCCCGACGTAGTGCGCCCAGCCGCCGCCGTTGCGTCCCATCGCTCCGGTCAGGAGCAGCAGGGACAGCACGGCCCGGTAGGTCGCGTCGCCGTGGAACCACTGGCAGATTCCGGCTCCCATGATGATCATGGAGCGCCCGCCCGATTCCTCGGAGTTTCGCGCGAGTTCCCGGGCCACCCGGATCGCTTGCGCCGCAGACACTCCGGTGATCGATTCCTGCCACGCCGGCGTGTAGGGCGTCGACGGATCGTCATACCCGGTCGGCCACTGCCCGGGCAGATTCAACTCTGCCCGCTGCACGCCGTATTGGGCGAGCATCAGGTCGAACACCGTGCAGACCAGGTGCTCACCCACCCGGCGGACCGGCACACCGCGCTCGAGGCTTCCGCCCCGACCGTCGATCGTGTCGAAACTCGGCAGATGCACGGCGAGGACCTCCGCTGCGCCGCCGGCCGGCGGTGCCACCGTGAGGGCGGGCGACAGGTCACCCAGTTCGAGGTTCCACTTGCCGATACCCTCCTCGCCGTAGCGGAATCCGAGGGAACCGTGAGGAACCGTCACGCTGTCGGTGGCGCTGTCGAGCAGCACGGGCTTGAACGCGGCGTTCTCCACGTCCTGCCCGAGGTCGGCCGCGGTGAGGTTCTTGCCCGCCACCCACTTTCCGCCGCGCTCTTCGAGTTTCACCAGGAAGGGCAGATCGGTGTACTGCGCGGAGAAGTCCGTGAAGAAAGGTACGGGCTTCTCGACGTAGCACTCGCGCAGCAGGACGTGGCCCATCGCCATCGCCAGGGCACCGTCGGTTCCGGCAGCACACGGCATCCACTCGTCCGCGAACTTCGTGTTGTCCGCGTAGTCCGGGCTGATCGCGACAACCTTGGTCCCGCGGTACCGCACCTCCGTCATCCAGTGTGCGTCGGGGGTACGGGTCACCGGGACGTTGGAACCCCACATCAACAGGTACGACGCGTCCCACCAGTCGCCCGATTCGGGGACGTCGGTCTGGTCCCCGAAGACCTGCGGGGAGGCGACCGGCAGGTCCGCGTACCAGTCGTAGAACGAGGTCATGGCGCCACCGACCAGTTCGACGAACCGGGAACCGGCTGCGTGCGACACCATCGACATGGCGGGAATCGGGGAGAAACCGGCGATGCGGTCGGGCCCGTACTCCTTGATGGTGTGCACGTGGGACGCGGCGACCATTTCGGTGGCTTCGGCCCAGGTGACCCGCACCAGCCCGCCCTTGCCTCGCGCACGCTGGTACCGGCGCCGGCGTTCCGGGTCGTTCTGAATGTCCGCCCACGCCAGTACCGGATCTCCGAGACGTTGTTTGGCCTCGCGATACATCTCGACGAGGACTCCGCGCGCGTACGGGTACCGCACCCGTGTCGGAGAGTAGGTGTACCAGGAGAAGGCCGCTCCTCGGGGGCAACCGCGCGGTTCGTACTCGGGGCGGTCTGCTCCCACCGTGGGATAGTCCGTCTCCTGGGTTTCCCAGGTGATGATCCCGTCCTTGACGTAGATCTTCCACGAGCACGAACCGGTGCAGTTCACGCCGTGTGTCGATCGCACCACCTTGTCGTGGCTCCACCGGTCGCGGTAGAAGATGTCACCTGCTCTGCCGCCCTGGTGCGTGATGCTGCGGGTGTCGGCGGATTCTTCGCCACGCGTGAAGAACCGGCCGCTGCGGACCATCAGTTCCTCGAGCGTCCCACCCACGGCGACTTTGTCCGTAGTCACGTGCTCTCCTCCGGTTGCCTGTGTGGAGCGTCCCGCGATGTGGCCGGTTCACGTGCCTTGAGCCAGACCGCGGTGTAGACGAGTGCGATGAGAGCCGCCGCGACCAGGAGCAACAGACCCACGGTGTAGTCGTTGCCCACCGGGTCGTAGGTTGCGCCCATGACCAGCGGCGGGAAGTATCCGCCGAGGCCACCCGCCGCCGCGACGATGCCGGTGACACTGCCGACGGACTGGGCGGGCGAACGCCGCGCCACCCAGGCGAACACGCCTCCGGTACCGATACCGAGGAAGATCGCCATCGAGATGAAGACGACGGCCGACCAGAAGTCCGGGGGCGGTTTGAACGTCGCGAGGAACGCGGTCACGGCAGTGCCCGCGAAGGACGCGAGAACCACGTACTTCGGCGGTATCCGGTCGGACAGTGCACCACCGATGGGCCGGGCGATCACCGCGGCGACGGCGAACCCCGCCGTGCGGGTACCGGCGTCGACCGCGGAGAACTCGTACACCGTCCTGATGTAGGTGGGCAGGTAGCTGCTGAACGCGACGAAACCACCGAAGACGATGGCATACAGGAACGACATTTCCCAGGTGACGCGGAGTTTGCATGCCGCAAGGAATTTGGGCACCACCGGCTGGGTGTTGGGAACGAATGCGGGCGCGTTCCTCATGACGGTCACACACAACACCGCGGTCAGCGCCAGCACCACTGCGATGATCACGTGGGTGGCGACCAGCCCGAACCATCCGACGAAGCGCGGCGTGAAGAAGGCCGACAGTGCCGTGCCGACCATGCCCGCACCGAATACACCCGTGGCGAAACCACGACGAGACGGGTCGTACCAGTTGTTGGCGAACGGGATCCCGACGGCGAAAATCGTGCCGGCGATTCCCAGGAAGAATCCGAAGACGAGCAGCAGCGGGTACGAGCCCGCGTTGCCCGCGAGGCCGACCGCGAGGACCGGCAGTATCGACGCGAGGGTGATCGCGATGAACATGACCCTGCCGCCGTAGCGGTCCGTGAGGGCGCCCACCACGATCCTGCCGAGCGACCCCACGAGGATCGGGGTCGCCACGAGCATCGACGTCTCGGAGCTGCTCAGCGACATGTCGCCGGCGTAGGTGGTGGACAGCGGTCCGATCAGGTTCCAGGCCCAGAAGTTCATGGCCGACACCCAGGTCGCCAGTGCCAGGTTGACTCCTGGGCGCGCCCCGATTCCTGAGGCTGTAACCGTGCTCACACCACCAGGGAACACCCTCGGCAGAATCGCCGTACGCCTTTTGCCGAAAGGTTTACACCGGGGCGGGCCTCGATTCTCGTGGGGTGCCGAACCGGCGGCGACGCTCCGCCGCAGGTCTGGTCAGCGCCCGGTCTAGCCCCCTCACAACGACACCGCGCGCTGTTCCCGCCCCGAAGGGAAGGAACAGCGCGCGGTGATTGCCTGTCCCGGAGCCGGTGGCTACCGGGAGGAGCCGATCAGGACTCGGTGGCTGCCTCGGCCGGAGCGGCCTCGGCGGCGGCGTCGTCCTCGACGGGCACGAGGCTGATCTTGCCCCGGTTGTCGATATCGGCGATCTCGACCCGCAGCTTGGACCCGACGCTCACGACGTCTTCGACCTTCGCGATGCGCTTGCCGTTGCCGAGCTTGCTGATGTGCACCAGACCGTCACGGCCCGGGAGCAGGGAGACGAACGCACCGAACGCCGTGGTCTTGACCACGGTGCCGAGGAAACGCTCGCCGACCTTCGGCAGCTGCGGATTGGCGATGGCGTTGATCTTGTCGATCGCTGCCTGCGCGGACGGACCGTCCGCAGCTCCGACGTACACGGTGCCGTCGTCCTCGATGGAGATGTTGGCGCCGGTCTCCTCGGTGATCGAGTTGATCATCTTGCCCTTGGGCCCGATGACCTCGCCGATCTTGTCGATCGGAACCTTGATCGTGGTGATGCGCGGCGCGAACGGGCTCATCTCGTCCGGAGCGTCGATGGCCTCGGCCATGACCTCGAGGATCGTGGCGCGCGCGTCGTGTGCCTGCGACAGCGCACCCGCGAGCACCTGCGACGGGATTCCGTCGAGCTTGGTGTCGAGCTGCAGCGCGGTGACGAAATCCTTCGTTCCGGCGACCTTGAAGTCCATGTCGCCGAAGGCGTCTTCGGCTCCGAGGATGTCGGTCAGTGCCACGTAGCGGATCTCACCGTCGACCTCGTCCGAGACCAGGCCCATCGCGATACCCGCGACCGGAGCCTTGAGCGGAACACCGGCGTTGAGCAGCGACAGGGTCGAGGCGCACACCGAACCCATCGACGTGGAACCGTTGGAGCTCAACGCTTCCGACACCTGACGGATCGCGTACGGGAACTCTTCCTGGCTCGGGAGCACCGGCACGAGTGCCCGCTCCGCGAGGGCGCCGTGGCCGATCTCGCGACGCTTCGGCGAACCGACGCGGCCGGTCTCACCGGTCGAGTACGGCGGGAAGTTGTAGTGGTGCATGTAGCGCTTGCTGGTCTCCGGGCCGAGCGAGTCGACCTGCTGAGCCATCTTGACCATGTCGAGGGTGGTGATACCCATGATCTGGGTCTCGCCACGCTCGAACAGCGCCGAACCGTGTGCACGGGGAACGACGGCGACCTCGGCCGAGAGTGCACGGATGTCCGTGATCCCGCGCCCGTCGATACGGAACTGGTCACGCAGGATGCGCTGGCGAACCAGCTTCTTGGTCAGCGCGCGGAAGGCTGCGCCGATCTCCTTCTCGCGACCCTCGAACTTCGGGCCGACCTGCTCGAGAACCTCGACCTTGATCTCGTCGGTGCGCTCGTCACGCTGCTGCTTGCCGGCGATGGTCAGCGCCTCGGCCAGCTTCGTCGACGCCGCAGCCTCGACCTCGGCGTACACGTCGTCCGCGTAGGCCGGGAAGAGCGGGAAGTCGCCGGTCGGCTTCGCGGCAGCGACAGCGAGCTGCTGCTGAGCGACGCAGAGGCGGGCGATGAACGGCTTGGCGGCCTCGAGGCCCTGCGCGACGATCGCTTCGGTCGGCGCCTGTGCGCCGCCCTCGACGAGTGCGATGACGTTCTCGGTGGCCTCCGCCTCGACCATCATGATCGCGACATCAGCGGTGTCCGGGTTGTCCGCACCGCCAACGATGCGGCCCGCGACCACCATGTCGAACACGGCGTTCTCGAGCTGCTCGACCGTCGGGAAGGCAACCCACTGGCCGGCCTTGTTGTCGTCGGACGTGATGAGTGCGACACGCACACCGCCGACGGGTCCGGAGAACGGCAGTCCGGCGAGCTGCGTCGACGCCGACGCCGCGTTGATCGCGACCACGTCGTACAGGTCGTTCGGGTTCAGGCTCAGAACCGTGACGACGACCTGGATCTCGTTGCGCAGGCCGTCCACGAAGGACGGGCGCAGCGGCCGGTCGATCAAGCGGCACGTGAGGATCGCGTCGGTGGAGGGACGGCCCTCGCGACGGAAGAACGAGCCCGGGATGCGCCCGGCAGCGTACATACGCTCTTCGACATCCACCGTGAGCGGGAAGAAGTCGAAGTGCTCCTTGGGGTGCTTCGACGCGCTGGTGGCCGACAGCAGCATGGTCTCGTCGTCGAGGTAGGCGACGACGGCGCCGGCGGCCTGCTGTGCGAGGCGGCCGGTCTCGAAACGGATCGTGCGGGTGCCGTAGGCACCGTTGTCGAGTGTCGCGACGGCTTCGTAGACGCCTTCGTCGGTCTCGACTGCGGAATTGCTTGTCATCTTTGTATCTTCTCTTCCCTCTTCGTCTTCGCCGTACCCGCGCGGGCTCCACGGCCCCCTTGGCCGTGGTAGCGCACCGATTCACGGAGGCGGTCGTCGATCGAAACCCTCCGGCGGGGGCGTCTCTTACGGACGCCGTGCCCGGACCGGAAAGTCACTACCGAGGACCGACACCATCGGTGCATACAGTTCACCGCCGTCGGCGGTGTGGCGTGCCGGCTATACCGGCACAAACACCGATAGCCAACGGGGCCCAGTGTAGTGGGTGCCCCGTTGGCTGTCGGAAAAGATCAGCGGATGCAGATCGTGTCGCTTCTCGGCTGCGTCAGCGACGCAGGCCCAGACGCTGGATGAGCGAGCGGTAACGCTCGACGTCGACCTTCTCGACGTACTTCAGCAGGCGGCGACGACGACCGACCAGCAGCAGCAAGCCGCGGCGGGAGTGGTGGTCGTGCTTGTGCTGCTTGAGGTGCTCGGTGAGGTCGACGATGCGCTTGGTGAGCATCGCAACCTGAGCCTCGGGCGACCCGGTATCGGTCTCGTGCAGGCCGTATTCGCCGAGGATCGACTTCTTCTGTTCGGTGGTCAATGCCACTGGTAGTTCTCCTGAACAACTGACGTCCGCGTGACAGATAGCGGACCGGGTCCGCCGGTGCGGCCGCCGCGAACCGCAGCACACACCAGCGGTCGATATTACCAGAGCCGCGCCCGCCCCCCGCGCGCCCGCCTCTCCCGTACGTTCGGCCGACGGGGATACCCGGCGGCCGGTACATGCGGTCAGCCGGCAGCGAGTACCTCGCGCACGCGGTCGGCATCGCGGTGCATCGCAGAAATCAGCGCCTCCACGGAATCGAACTTCTCCATGCCGCGCAGCCGTTCGACGAAGTCCACCGCCACGTGCTGACCGTAGAGATCGGCTTCCTCGTCGAGGACGTATGCCTCGACGGTGCGCTTGCGTCCGGAGAACGTGGGATTGGTTCCGACCGACACCGCGGCCATGTACCGCTCCCCGACCGAGACACCGTCGACGGGTGATCCCGAGCCGAGCACGGTGAACCATGCGGCGTAGACGCCGTCGGCCGGGATAGCGGCGTACATCGGCGGCGCGACGTTCGCGGTCGGGAAGCCGAGCCCGCGCCCTCTCCCGTCGCCGTGCACGACGACTCCTTCGACGCGATGAGGGCGGCCGAGCGCATCGGCCGCCGCAGCGACATCACCGGCGTCGACACAGGACCGGATGTAGGTCGAGGAGAACGTGACGGCGTGCTCGGCGACGAGGGTCAGGCCCTGTACCGCGAAACCGGATCGCGCGCCGATCGAGCGCAGGAGGTCGACGGTGCCGGCCGCCTTCTTGCCGAAGGTGAAGTTCTCCCCCACGACCACTTCCGCGACATGGAGTCGTTCGACGAGGATCTCGTGGGCGTACCGCTCCGGCGAGAGCTTCATGAATTCGGGGGTGAACGGCACGACGCAGAACACGTCGATTCCCAGTTCCTCCGCCAGCTCGGCGCGCCGCGCCAGTGTCGTCAGCTGCGCGGGGTGACTTCCCGGCCGCACGACCTCCATGGGGTGTGGATCGAACGTCATGAGCACGCTCGGGACACCTCGTTCCGTCGCGGCTTTCACAGCGCTCGAAATCAGCTGCTGGTGCCCCCGGTGTACGCCGTCGAACACCCCGATCGTCACCACACAACGACCCCAGTCCGCAGGTATCTCGTCCAGACCTCGCCATCTCTGCACATCGGCAGCCTACGGCGCACGCGCCGGTCGGTCATCCTCGACCGGCTCCGTAGCCCACGTGGACAACATCCGGCACCCGAATGCATAATTTCGGTGTGCCGAAGATTTCCATTGGATGGGTCAAAACCGCCGTTCTGGCGGCTGCTGCCGTCGCCCTCACCGCCTGCACCTCACCGACGGACGCCGACGAGCGGCCGTTCGCCCTCACCACGTTCACCGTGATCGCCGACATGACCCGCGCCGTCGCCGGAGACCATGTGCGCGTCGAATCCATCACGAAACCGGGCGCCGAGGTCCACGGCTACGAGCCCACTCCCAGCGACCTCCGCAACGCCGCCGACGCCGATCTCGTCCTGGACAACGGACTCGGGCTCGAGCGCTGGTTCGAACAGTTCCTCGAAGACGCCGACGCCTCGCACGTCGTCCTCAGCGACGGCATCGAACCGGTGTACATCACCGGAGACAGCTACGCCGGGCAAACCAATCCGCACGCGTGGATGTCACCGCTCACCGCGCAGATCTATGTCGACAACATCGCCGCCGCGTTGTCCGATCTCGCACCCGAACACGCGGACGACTTCGCGGCGAACGCATCCACGTACAAAGCCGAACTCGCGGCGCTCCACGACGAACTGATCGCCGGTGTCTCGGCACTACCGGAGGAGCAGCGAGCCCTCGTGACGTGTGAGGGCGCGTTCAGTTACCTGGCGCGCGACGCAGGGTTGCGGGAGGCCTACCTGTGGCCGGTCAACGCGGACCAGCAGGGCACGCCCCAGCAGGTCGCCCGGACCGTCGACTTCGTGCGCGAGAACCGGGTCCCCGCGGTGTTCTGCGAATCGACCGTGTCGGACAAGGCGCAGCAGCAGGTCGCGGCGGACACCGGGGCGCGGTTCGGCGGCACCCTCTACGTCGATTCGCTGTCCGGCCCGGACGGTCCCGTCCCCACCTACCTGGACCTGCTGCGGCACGACATCTCGACGATCACGGCAGGATTGACACGATGACGGCACCTGCACTGGACATCGATACGGTCACCGTCCGCTACGACACCGTCACCGCGCTCGACCGGGTGTCCCTGAGCTTGTCGCCGGGAACGGTGTGCGGTCTGGTCGGAACCAACGGCTCGGGCAAGTCGACCCTCTTCAAAACGATCATGGGCCTGGTCCGGCCGGTGTCGGGGCGCGTGTCCATCGCGGGCGAATCCACGGTGGTCGCGCGGCGGACCGGCGCAGTGGCATATGTGCCGCAATCGGAGGCCGTCGACTGGGATTTCCCGATCGGGGTGCGGGAAGTGGTGATGACCGGCCGCTACGGTCACCAGGGATTCATGCGCCGGCCCCGGCCGGCGGACCGCGCGGCAGTCGAGTCCGCACTCGACCGCGTCGGCATGACCGACTACGCGACACGGCAGATCGGCCAGCTCTCCGGAGGACAGCGCAAACGCGTGTTCGTGGCGCGCGCGATCGCGCAGGAAGCTCCGCTGCTCCTGCTCGACGAACCGTTCGCCGGCGTGGACGCGAAGACGCAACAGGCACTGACAGCGGTGATCCGGGACCTCGCGGCCTCGGGACGCGCAGTCCTGGTCGCCACGCACGACCTCACCGGACTGCCGGTTCTCTGCGACGAAGCCGTCCTGCTGCAACGACGCCTCCTCGTCCACGGTCCACCCGAGGAGGTGCTGCGTCCCGAGAACCTGGCGCTCGCATTCGGCGCTTCCCCCACCGAGTCGCCGGCAAGTGCGCCGGTCGCGCGAGAGGTGCAGTGATGGTGGATCTCCTTGTCGATCCTCTGCAGTACGGATTCATGCAGCGCGCGCTGATCGTGGCGGTCGCCGCCACAGTGGTGTGCGCGTTGCTCAGCTGCTGGCTCGTCCTGATCGGCTGGTCGCTCATGGGCGATGCCGTCTCGCACGCGGTCCTGCCCGGTGTCGTACTCGCCTATCTCGTCGGCGCACCCTTCGCGCTCGGCGCCCTGCTGTTCGCCGGGATCGCGGTTGCCTTGATCGGACTCGTGCGCAGCACGAGCCGGGTGAAAGAAGACGCGGCGATCGGCATCGTGTTCACCACGCTCTTCGCGCTCGGTGTCGTGCTGATCTCGAAGAATCCCAGCCAGGTCGATCTGAACCACGTACTTTTCGGCAACCTGCTGGGACTCGCCTCGAGCGACGTCTGGCAGGTCTCGGCGCTCGCGGCGGTCGTGCTGATCGTGCTGGTCGTCAAACGCCGCGACCTGACGTTGTTCGCGTTCGACCGGGTGCAGGCGCACGCCCTGGGTATCTCGCCCGGCAGGTTGTCGGCTCTGCTGCTCGCACTCCTGGCCGTGACCATCGTCAGCGCGATCCAGGCCGTCGGCGTCATTCTGGTCGTGGCGATGCTCATCATTCCGGGCGCAACCGCGTACCTGCTCACCGACCGTCTCGCGCGGATGCTCGTCATCGCCCCCGTCCTTGCGGTCGCGGCCTCGGTGGTCGGGGTGTACACGAGCTACTACACCGACGCCGCGACCGGTGGTGTCGTGGTGCTGGCGCAGGCAGTGGTGTTCGCAGCCGTGTATCTGTTCTCGCCGCGCCACGGAGTGGTCACCAAAGCGATCCGGCATCGCACCGGTGCCGGCGACGCGGGTGAATCCGTGCTGCCGGTTACCTAAACTGAACGCGTGACGGACACGAGCGAGACCACCGCGACCGAGACACTGTCCTCGGTGGCCCAGGACTATCTGAAAATCATCTGGACGGTCCAGGAGTGGTCCGGAGAGAAGATCTCCACCAAACTGCTTGCCGAGAAGCTCGGAGTCTCGGCGTCGACCGTGTCCGAGGCGGTGCGGCGCCTGGCCGATCAGGGCCTGCTCGACCACGCACGCTACGGGTCGATCTCGCTCACCGATGCAGGCCGGACCGCTGCCGTCTCGATGGTGCGGCGGCACCGCCTCATCGAGACCTTCCTGGTACGGGAACTCGGCTACGGCTGGGACGAAGTCCACGACGAAGCCGAAGTGCTCGAGCACGCGGTATCCGAACGGATGGTCGCCGCCATCGACGCCAAGCTCGGTTACCCGGAACGCGACCCCCACGGCGACCCCATCCCGTCGCACGACGGCCGTATTCCGGCGCCGCCCGCCCGTCCACTGACCACGTTCAGCGACGGCGAGCACGGCCGGGTCGCGCGGATCTCCGACGCCGACCCGGCGATGCTGCGCTACTTCGACGAGGTCGGCATCGCCCTCGACACCGATATCCGCGTGGTGGAACGACGAGATTTCGCCGGAACGGTCTCGATCGGGATCGGCACCGACGGCCGCACCGTGGACCTGGGCACCCTTGCCGCAGGCGCGATCTGGCTCGTCTGAGCCGTCACATGTTCGCGGGCCGGACCACGAACACCGACGCCGCGCGACGCCCCTTCTCCTGGACCAGTGCCGCCGCGCGGCCGTGCTCGTCGACCGCCGCGTAGACCCCCTCGATCCCCACGGGTTCGAGCCAGCGTCCGTTCGCGAGCACTGCTGCTTCGTCGTCGCTCACGGTCCGGCACTCGAACGCGGTGCGGATCGCGTCGTCGATGCCGAGACTCGGCACGGGATCGTCCGCGAGTTCCTCGAGGGTGCGCGCGTGTTCGAGTCCGAACGGGCCCACCCGGGTGCGGCGCAGGGCCGTCAGGTGTCCCCCGACTCCCAGGGTGGCCCCGAGGTCACGGGCGAGTGCGCGAATGTAGGTTCCCGACGAGCAGTCCACCTCGACATCGAGGTCGACGAAGGCACCGTCGTTGCGGCGCGCGAGCACGTCGAACCGCGACACCGTCACCGGCCGCGCGGGGATCTCGACGGTCTCCCCCTCGCGCATGCGGGCATAGGCGCGCTTACCGTCGATCTTGATGGCACTCACGCTCGCCGGAATCTGCTCGATGTCTCCGGTCAGCGTCTCCACCACCTCGGCGATCCGCTCGTCGGTCACACCGGACGCATCCGACGTCTCCACGACGTCGCCTTCGGCATCGTCTGTGACGGTGCTCCGGCCGAGCCGGATCGTCGCGGTGTAGGACTTGGTGGTCAGCGACAGCAGACCGAGAAGCTTGGTGGCCCGCTCGACGCCGAGCACGAGCACACCCGTGGCCATCGGATCGAGAGTGCCGGCGTGGCCGACCTTGCGGGTGCCGAGCAGCCGGCGGCAACGCGCCACCACGTCGTGGCTGGTCATACCGGCAGGCTTGTCGACGACCAGCAGGCCCGCGCGGGCGACGGCAGGATTGTCGGAGAATTCGTGGGTTCGGTCGGTCATCGTTCAGCGCACCGTGATCGCGGTGAGAACGAGACCGTCGGCGACGAGCCAGCGTCCGTCGAATCCGGTGAGCGGTGGACCGTCCGGCGTGTCGCCGGGCACCAGAATCCGGGAGTGGAAGGTGCCGGTCACGGCATCGGCGGTGGTGTCGCGCTCGAACGTGATGTGCGCGTCCTCGAACCCGAGCCACCGGCCGGTGAGCGGAAACCATGCCTTGTAGGTGGCTTCCTTCGCGCAGAACAGCAGACGGTCCCAGTGCAGGTCGTCGCCCGCCGACGCGAGCCATTCCCGTTCCGGTTCGAGGCTGACCGCCGGCAGGACCCCGTCGGGGAGCACGTCGTGAGGCTCTGCGTCGATCCCCAGCGACCGCACCTGCAGCGAGTAGCCGAGCACCGCGGCCCGGTACCCGTCGCAGTGGGTCAGACTGCCCACCAGCCCACGCGGCCACACCGGAGCGCCGCGCTCACCCCGCAGGACGGGGCCGGGTTCGACCCCGAGGTGCCGCATCGCCTGCCGGGCACAGTGCCGGGCACCGGCGAACTCCCGGCGGCGTTTGTCCACCGCGCGTGCGACGAGCGGTTCCTCCTGCGGATGCGGCCGCAGTCCCGGCGGGTCGGAGAACATTTCCGCAGCCGCGACCCCCTCCGGCACGATGCGCGACAGCAGCGCCGCGTGTGTCTCGGCCTGTTCTCCGGCGGACGGCTCGGTCACCGCATCTCCCTCTGTCGTTGTGCTCGCATCTTCTCGGCTTCGGCTTCCATCTCGGGTGTCACCGTGAAGTGACCGCCCCACTTGTTCAGGGTTCCCGGCGGGTAGTCCGGCACCGGAAGGATCTGCCGGAGAAGCCGATCGGGCAGTCCGCGCCGCTGCCATTCCCTCGGGTAGCCGACCGACACCTCTTCGAAGCGGACCCCGTCGTAGTACGTCGTCCGGGGAATGTGCAGGTGCCCGTAGACGCTGCACAGCGCGCGGTAGCGCAGATGCCAGTCGGCCGTCTCGGTGGTCCCGCACCACAGTGCGAACTCGGGGTAGAACAGCATTCGGGTGGGTTCACGCACAAGCGGGAAATGATTGATCAGCACCGTGGGCAGAGCCGGGTCGAGCGCGTCGAGCCGAGCCCGGGTCTGTTCCACCCGCACCGCGCACCACGTGTCCCGCGTGACATACGGGTCGGGCCGAAGCAGGAACTCGTCGGTCGCGACGACGTTGCGGTCGCGTGCGACGGTGAGGCCTTCCGCCTTGGTGGTGGTGCCGTCGGGAAGGAACGAGTAGTCGTACAGCAGGAACATCGGTACGAGCACTACCGGTCCCCCCTCGCCTTCCCAGACGGGATAGGGATCCTCGGGCGTGAGCACCCCGAGTTCGCGGCACATCGTGACGAGGTAGTCGTAGCGGGCCACCCCGTGCATCTGCACGGGATCCTTCGCGGTGGTCCACAATTCGTGGTTGCCCGGAACCCAGATGACCTTCGCGAACCGGCTGCTCAGCAGCGACAGAGCCCAGCGGATGTCGTCGGTTTTCTCCGACACGTCGCCGGCCACGATCAACCAGTCGTCGGGCGACTCCGGATACAGGTCTTCGGTGACCGGCCGGTTGCCTCGATGGCCTACGTGAATATCACTGATCGCCCACAGCTTCGCTGCCACCGGCATCAACCTCCCGACTCGTTGTGCACGCCGACCTGCCGGTCCGCGCCCGTCACCGCCCATCGACCCGAGACCGTGCGTCCCACGACGGCGAGCATCCGCAACACGATGAACACCGTAAGCCCCGTCCAGATCCCCGCCAGACCCCAGTCGAAGACGAGAGAGCACCAGATGAACGGCAGGAACCCGATCAAGGCCGACAGCAGCGTTGCCGTACGCAGGAACGCGGCATCACCCGCACCGAGGAGTACCCCGTCGAGCGCGAAGACGACACCGGCGACCGGCATGATCGCGACGAAGAACCACCATGCCACGTCGATCTGACCGAGTACCGCGAGGTCCGACGTGAACAAGCCCGGGATCACCGTGCGCCCGAGCAGGAACACGACGGCGAGACCGGTGGCGAACAACGCGGACCACGCGGTGACCCGCCATGCGAGCCGGGTGGCACCGCGCCGATCGGCGCCCCCGAGCGCAGCACCGACGAGCGCCTGCGCCGCGATCGCCAGCGAATCCAGCGCGAGCGTCACGAAATTCCACAGTTGGAGGACCACCTGGTGGCCGGCAACTGCCGCGGCGCCGAACCGCGCGGCCACGGCCGCGGCGGAGAGAAAGCACGCCTGAAATGCCAGGCTGCGGGCGATCAGGTCCCGTCCGAGCCGTAACTGGGCGCCGATCACCTCGGGCCGGGGTCGCAGCGGCACTCCCGACCGCAAGAGCGCCACCACAAACAACGTCGCGGAGACCGTCTGGCCGAGCACGTTCGCGACGGCGGAGCCGACGAGTTCCCATCGCGGTGCTCCCAGCAGTCCGTGCACCAGCACGGGACACAACACCGCGGACAGGGCGAGACCTGCGATCACGTAGCGCAGCGGCCGGAAATTGTCCTGCACTCCCCGCATCCAGCCGTTGCCGGCCATACCGATGAGGATCAGAGGCACTCCGAACAGTGCCACCCGCAACCACGACACGGCTTCGGCGGCGATCTCGTCGTCACCGGCGATCAGGCGCGAGACAGGTCCGGCGAGGAGCTGCCCGGCCAGCAGAATGAGCAACCCCACTCCGACGGCGAGCCAGGTCGCCTGGACGCCCTCACCGACGGCGTCGTCGTGGCGGCGGGCGCCGTGGAGTCGCGCCGATCGGGCGGTGGTGCCGTACGACAGGAACGTCAACTGTGTGCTGACCGTGGCCAGGACGAGTCCGCCGATCGCGAGTCCCGCGAGGGGCAACGCACCGAGGCGCCCCACCACAGCGATGTCGAAGAGCAGGTACAGCGGTTCGGCGGCGAGGACACCGAGCGCGGGTAGGGCCAGACCGAGAATGCGACGGCCGGAGATCTCCGGCGTCGTCGCGGTGTCTCCCGTGGGTTCCGTCGTCACCCGAGTACGCCACGCAGTGCCGCCACCACCGAGTCCGGTGCGCCGTGCGCGGTGTAGCCGGCTGCGAACGCGTGGCCGCCGCCGCCGAGGTCGGTGGCGGCTGCGGATACATCCACTGCGGTCTTCGACCGGAGCGACACCGTCCACACTTCGGTCCCGACCTCCTTGAACACCGCGGCGACCTCCGCTTCTGCGGTGGTCCGCACGATGTCGATCACGCTCTCCACCTCTTCCGAACCGAGGTGTGCCGAATCGACGCGACGAACGAATGCGTAGACCAATCCCCTGCCCCGCACCGCCTCGGGTACCAGGGTCGCGGACGCCAGCACCGACGAGAGCATCGGCAACCACCCGAAGGGGTGGGTATCGAGGAGCCCGCGGGTGATCGCGGATCCGTCGATTCCGGTCGCGAGAAGACGTGCCGCGAGGAGATGCGACGCAGGCCGGCCCCAGCGGAACGAACCGGTGTCCGTCACGAGCCCCGCGTACAGGCAATGGGCGAGGTCCGCGTCGAGCACGACACCCCACTCGTCGAACAGGTCGGCGAGCACCACGGCGGTGGCCTCCGCGTCCGGCGCGATGAGGTTGTCGGTCCCGAACCGGGTGTTGGACACGTGATGGTCGATGACGAGGGTGCGCGCAGCACCTGCCAGGCGGTCACGCAGGTCGCCGAGGCGCCCCGCCGTTCCGCAATCGACGGTCACCACGAGGTCCGCATCCCGGCGCACCGCGGCGGCGGGCGTAACCAGATGCCCGCCGGGCAGCGAGCGCATCGACTCCGGCACCTCGGCGGGAGCGGCGAAGGCCACCTGCACAGCGACGCCCCGCCGCTCGAGCGCGAGACCGAGTGCGAGCCCGCTGCCGAGGGTGTCGGCGTCGGGTTGGACGTGACATAGCACCGTCACCGTGGCCGCTGCGTCGAGCAGGGCCACCGCGCCCGGCAGGTCGACCGAGGCCCCCACTGCGGGCGCGGTGGCGTCCGCGCGAGGAGCAGCAGACCTCGGTTCGCTGCTCGGATCGTTACTCGGCGTCGTCACCGGTGTCACGCTCACGGGGCTCCTTGTACGGATCGGGATCGCCGGCGGGTACTGCGCCCTCGCGGGCGCGGGCCACATCCTCGTCGGCTGCGCGTGCCCGCGCAAGCAGCTCCTCCATCTGCCGTGCCGTGTCCGGCACGGTGTCGGTGACGAAGGTCAAGCTCGGGGTGAAGCGCACACCGGTGCCCGCACCGACCATGGTCCGCAGAACGCCCTTGGCCTTCTCGAGACCGGCGGCGGCTGCCTCCACGTCGGGTTCGGTGTCGAGGTCGGCGCCGCGCACGGTGTAGTAGACGGTCGCGTCGTGCAGGTCGGCGGTGACCTTCGCGTCGGTGATCGTCACGAACTCGAGCCGCGGATCCTTGATCTCGGTGCCGATCGCCGTTGCCACGATGGTGGCGATGCGCTTGGCGAGTCGGCGGGCCCGTGCTGGATCGGCCATGTCGTTCGTTCCTCTCCTCGGCCACCGGTGCCGGTGGCCGTGATCTCCGTCGGCCGGGTCAATCCTCCGGACCGAACAGTCTTCGTCTGGTGGACAGCAGGTCGAGTTCGGGGCGCTGTGCGACCAGTCGCTCGCAGGTGTCCAGTATGTCGCGCACGTGCGCGAAGTCGGGTGCGACCACCGCCACAGCCAGGGTGGAGCGCCGATAGAGGTCGTGCTCGCCGGTTTCCGCGACGGACACACCGAAGCGACGCAATTCGGCGAGGACCGGCCGGATGTACGACCGCTTCTCCTTGAGTGAATGCACGTCTCCGAGCAGGATGTCCAGCTCGAGCGCTCCCAGGTACATCCGCATCCTCGGTGTCGGTGGTGGCGTCCCGACACGCCCGTGGCGGCGAACGACGAATCGTTCGCCGCCACAGGCGCGGGGTGTATCAGTCGCGCGGCTTCTCGCGAAGCTCGTACGCCTCGATCACGTCGCCGACCTTGATGTCGGAGTAGGTGACCGTCAGACCACACTCGTAGCCCTCGCGGACCTCGGTGACATCGTCCTTCTCGCGTCGCAGCGACGAGATGGTGATCGTCTCGGCGACAACGTTGTTGTCGCGGAGCAGACGAGCCTTCGCGTTGCGCTTGACGATGCCGGACTGCACGAGGCAACCCGCGATGTTGCCGACCTTCGACGACTTGAAGATCGCACGGATCTCGGCGCGGCCGAGTTCGACCTCCTCGTAGACCGGCTTGAGCATGCCCTTGAGAGCCTTCTCCACCTCGTCGATCGCCTGGTAGATGATCGAGTAGTAGCGGATGTCGACGCCCTCGCGGTTCGCCAGCTCCGTCGCCTTGCCTTCGGCGCGGACGTTGAAGCCGATGATCACCGCGTTGGACGCAGCTGCCAGGTTGACGTTGGTCTCGGTGATGCCACCGACACCGCGGTCGATGACCCGCAGACGCACCTCGTCGTCGATCTCGATACCCATGAGGGCCTCTTCGAGGGCCTCGACGGTACCGGAGTTGTCGCCCTTGAGGATGAGGTTGAGCTCGTTGTGCTCCTTGAGAGCGGCATCGAGATCCTCGAGGCTGATCCGCTTACGGCTCTTCGCAGCGAGCGCGTTGCGCTTGCGTGCATTGCGCCGGTCGGCGATCTGGCGAGCGATACGGTCCTCGTCGACGACAACCAGGTTGTCGCCGGCGCCGGGCACCGACGTGAAGCCGATGACCTGGACGGGCCGCGACGGAAGCGCTTCGAGGACGTCCTCGCCGTGCTCGTCGACCATTCGCCGGACGCGACCGTAGGCGTCGCCCGCGACGATGGAGTCGCCGACCCGCAGCGTGCCGCGCTGGACCAGCACCGTGGCGACCGGACCGCGACCGCGGTCGAGGTGCGCCTCGATGGCGACGCCCTGCGCCTCCATGTCGGGGTTGGCCCGCAGATCGAGCGATGCGTCTGCCGTGAGCAGCACCGCTTCGAGCAGCTGGTCGATGTTCAGCCCCTGCTTCGCCGAGATGTCGACGAACATGGTGTCGCCGCCGTACTCCTCGGTGACAAGGCCGTACTCGGTGAGCTGCTGACGGATCTTGTCCGGGTTCGCGCCCTCCTTGTCGATCTTGTTCACCGCGACCACGATCGGCACGTCGGCCGCCTGGGCGTGGTTGATCGCTTCCACCGTCTGCGGCATGACACCGTCGTCGGCCGCGACCACGAGGATCGCGATGTCGGTGGACTTCGCGCCACGGGCACGCATGGCGGTGAACGCCTCGTGACCCGGGGTGTCGATGAAGGTGATCAGGCGATCGTCACCGTTGAGGTGTGTGAGCACCTGGTAGGCACCGATGTGCTGCGTGATGCCGCCGGCCTCGCCCTCGCGGACCTTGGCCTGACGGATCGTGTCGAGCAGTCGGGTCTTGCCGTGGTCGACGTGACCCATGACGGTGACCACGGGCGGACGCTGCTGGAGGTCTTCCTCGCCGCCCTCGTTCTCGCCGTACTGAATGTCGAACGACTCGAGCAGTTCACGGTCCTCGTCCTCGGGGGAGACGACCTGCACGACGTAGTTCATCTCCGAGCCGAGCAGCTCGAGGGTCTCGTCGTTCACGGACTGAGTGGCCGTGACCATCTCACCGAGGTTGAACAGTGCCTGCACGAGTGCAGCGGGGTTCGCGTCGATCTTCTCGGCGAAGTCGGACAGCGATGCGCCACGAGCGAGCCGGATGGTCTCGCCGTTGCCACGCGGCAACCGCACGCCACCGACCGACGGCGCCTGCATCGAATCGTATTCCTGCCGCTTCTGCCGCTTCGACTTGCGACCGCGACGCGGAGCACCACCGGGGCGACCGAACGCACCGGCTGCGCCGCCACGGCCACGACCGCCGGCGCCACCGCCGCCGGGACGACCGCGGAAGCCACCGGGAGCACCTGCTCCTGCGGGCGCGCCGCCACCGGCGCCACCACCGCGGTAGCCGCCGCCACCGCCGGCGCCGCCACCGGGACGACCGCCCGGAGCACCGCCGGGACGACCCGGACGGCCGGCCGGAGCCGGACGTGCAGCCCGCTGCGGCATGGCACCGGGGTTGGGACGAGGGGGCATCGAACCCGGAGTCGGGCGAGGTCCGCCCTGACCGGGAGCCGGACGCGGACCGCCCTGGCCGGGAGCCGGACGGGGTCCGCCCTGACCTGCGGCGGGACGACCCTGACCGGGAGCCGGGCGGGGTCCGCCCTGACCTGCGGCGGGACGACCCTGGCCGGGAGTCGGGCGGGGACCACCGGGACGCGGAGCCGGACGCTCTGCCGGAGCAGACGAGTACGGGTTGTTACCGACGCGCGGGGCCTTGGGGCCGGGACGCGGGCCTGCCGGCTTGGGACCGGGCTTGGCCGACGGAGCCTGCGGGGACGCCGCCGCAGCGGGTGCCGCTGCTTCGGGAGCCGACGCAGCCGGAGCCTCGGCAGCCGGAGCGGCCGGAGCCTGCGCGGCCGGAGCCGGAGCTGCGGGAGCCGGCTTGGGGGCGACCGGCTTGGGAGCGCCGGGCTTCGGCCGCGAACCGGCGGCCGGGCTCGGAGCCGGTGTGGTCTCGGCCGGCGCGGGTGCCGCCGGTGTTGTTTCGGGGGCCGGGGCTGCAGCCGCCGGCGCGGGTGCCGCCGGGCGCGGACCCGGACGGGGTCCTCCGCCGGGACGCGGTCCCGGGGTGGGTGCGGCCTTACCGGCCGTAGCGCCGTCTTCCTTCGCGCTGCCGAACGATTCGCGCAAACGACGCGCAACCGGGGGCTCGACGGTCGAAGACGCCGACTTCACGAACTCGCCCTGCTCCTTGAGCCGTGCGAGTAGTTCCTTACTGGTGACACCGAGTTCTTTAGCCAACTCGTGCACGCGGGCCTTGCCTGCCACTGCTCTCCTCACTGATGAGGTCGAGCCGGCCAATGCCCGCACGACCTCGGGTTATCTCCGATGGACGTTCATCGCTGGTGCTTCACGGTGTGCTCATGAGTGTTCGTACCTGTTCTTCTCAGAGTTCGATGTCACTGTTGGTGCCTCGTCGCCGATCTCACTGTCACGCAGTCCGGTGACAATCGCCGGACTCCGCCACGTTCTGTGATCTCGCCGCCGCGGACCCGACCAGCTGATCCAGCGCCGCTGTATCCGGATTTCCGGATACTTTGAGTGCTCTGCCGAATGCTCGGCGCCGAACGGCCTGACCCAGGCACTCCGGGGTGGGGTGCAACCATGCACCTCGCCCGGGAAGCCTGTGCCCGGGGTCGGGAACCACGACGAACGTTCGTGATCCGTGCTCGCGTGCCACGACCCTCAGCAGCTCGGCAGCCAGCGTTCGCTGCCGACAACCGATACAGGTACGCACCGAGCCGGTGCGCGACCCATGGGCCGAGGGCAGTTCATGCTGAACCATCGACCACTCTACCGTTGTTTTGCGAAGAATCCCGCATTCCACGCCTACCTGCCTGTCGGCGCGTTACCGGAAGCCTCGTTCGTGGCGGGTGCAGCGTCACTGCGGATGTCGATTCGCCAGCCGGTCAGGCGTGCTGCCAGGCGGGCATTCTGACCCTCTTTGCCGATGGCCAGGGACAACTGGAAGTCGGGCACCACCACGCGCGCGGCGCGTGCTTCGGGGTCGACGACCGTGACCGATACCACCTTCGAGGGCGACAGGGCATTTCCGACGAACTTCGCAGGATCCTCGTCGTAGTCGATGATGTCGATCTTTTCCTCGCCCAGTTCGCGCATCACGTTGCGCACGCGCTGACCCATCGGCCCGATGCACGCGCCCTTCGCGTTGAGACCCGGAACGAGCGAGTGCACGGCAATCTTCGACCGGTGACCGGACTCGCGAGCGACCGCGACGATCTCCACCGAGCCGTCGGCGATCTCGGGCACCTCGAGCGCGAACAACTTGCGGACCAGGTTCGGGTGCGTACGCGAGAGCGTGATCTGCGGTCCGCGCTGGCCGCGGGACACGCCCACGACGTAGCACTTGATGCGGTCGCCGTGCTCGTACGTCTCGCCGGGGACCTGCTCGGCAGGAGGGATGAGCCCCTCGGTGCTGGTCGTCTCGCCGCCGATCTTGACCACCACCATGCCGCGGGCATTCGCGCGGGAGTCGCGCTGGACGACACCGCTGACGATTTCGCCCTCGTGGGTGGCGAACTCGCCGAACCGCTTTTCGTGTTCGGCGTCGCGAATGCGCTGCATGATGACCTGGCGCGCCGTCGTTGCGGCGATGCGTCCGAAGTCCTCGGGGGTGTCGTCCCATTCGGCGACGACGTTGCCGTCCTCGTCGCGCTCCTCCGCGAGCACCTGGATCGCACCGGTCTTGGTGTCGACGGCGACCCTGGCGTGCGGCTGGTGGCCGTCCACGTGGCGGTACGCCGTCAGCAGCGCGGTTTCCAGCGTCTCGATCAGTTCTTCGAACGGGATGTTCTTCTCGGACTCCAGCATTCGCAGAGCCGCGATCTCGATATTCACTTGTCCAGCCTCGTTTCGTTCACGTCTTCTTCTTCGTCTTCTTCGTCGCCGAGGACCTCGGCGATCTCGCCTGCGGCCGCCCTGCCGTCCGGGAGTCCCCCGGCCAGTTCGAGCTCGCGCGGGTTGGGCTTGGCGAACTCCACCTCGACCACCGCATGCCGGATCTCGCTCAAGGGGATAGCGCGCACGAACGGGCCGGCACGATCCGGCAGCACGACGCGGATCTCGTCACCGACCAGTTCTCCGACGCGCGCGACGATGGTCTCGTCGGCGAGCTGGATCTTCGCCTTGCGTCCTTGAGCCCGCCGCCAGTGCCGGTCGTGGACGAGCGGGCGGCCTACACCCGGACTGGTCACTTCGAGCATGTAGGGCGCCTCCCCGAAGTCCGACACGGAGTCGAACGCCTCGGAGACCACCCGGCTCAGTCGCGCGGCCTCGTCCAGGCTGAGCCCGGCATCGCTGTCGACGAGCAGCCGGACCGTGCTGTGTTTTCCGGCCGCGGTCACCACCACGTCTTCGAGGTCGTATCCCTCTTCGGCGAGAAGATCGGAGACGAGCTCGACGATCCGTTCCGGGGGCGGCACAGGCATTGCGGGCGGGCTCCTCGTTCAGTTGTGGTCACAGCGGACAGCCGGCCGATACGGATCCGAACCGGCTGGGTCAAGCGTAACGCGCAAATCGGGGCGCCGTGACCAGGCCGCCGTGGTTCGCTACCGGGGTCTGCTGGCACGATGGTGCGGTGCCGATGTCAGTTACCCGTACCACCCTGTCCCGACGAGCCCTGTTGCGATGGTCCTCGGCGACGATCGGCGGGGTCGGTGTCCTGGGAGTCACCGGATGCGGGCTCTCCGACGACGACGCCGAATCGGAGCCGGATCCGCTGCTGGCGCAGGCCGCGAGCGCGCGGCGGGATGCCGCGACCGCCCGCGCACTCACCGCCCTGTACCCGGATCGGGCGGGCGCGCTGAGCGTGATCGCCGACGAACGCACCGCGCACGCCGACGCGTTGGACGCGGACGTCGCTCGCATGGCGGGAATCACTGCCGACACGACCACATCGGGTACCTCGTCCACCACGTCTGCGCCCGGCGCGGAGCAGCCGACCGTCGAACAGTTGCGGGAAATGCTGGTCCGGTCGCAGCGCAGCGCGGCGGACCTCGCCCGCACGCTCACCGGCTACCGAGCCGGTCTCCTGTCCTCGATCAGCGCAGCATGTGGAGTCCAGACGGAGGTTCTGCTGTGAGTTCCCCGGAGCTCGGACCCGAGCAACAAGCCCTTGTCGACGCGCTGGAGGCGGAGCATTCGGCCGTCTTCGGGTACGGACTCGTCGCCGCGTTCGCGGACCCCTCCCGTTCGGGTGACGTCGCCGCCGATGCCGCCGCGCACCGTGCCCGCCGCGATGCAACCGTCGACGCACTCCAGTCCGCCGGAGTGACACCGCCCACCGCCGCGCCCGGGTACACCGTTCCGTTCCCGGTGACCGACCCCGTCGAAGCAGCCCGGCTGGCCGTGCAGATCGAGAGTGACACGGCGGTCGCGTGGCGGTCGGTCGTCGAGCGCGCACGCAGTGAGGCCACGCGTGGAAACGCACTCGACGCGCTCACCGAAGCCGCCTTGCGCGCTGCCCGCTGGCGTGTCGTCGAAGGGGTTCCCCCGACCGTCGCCTTTCCCGGCCGGCCCTGACAGCGGCGCCGTGGCCGAGCCCGCAGGCTCGACCACGGCGCGTGGTGTTGCTGCTCGCCCGGCCGGGGCCGGACGCGCGGCGGTCAGACCCTGGCCAATCGGTCCGAGTCCCGGGACTCCGGCAGAACCGACGGCGACTCGACCGGGAGGTTCGCGTCGCGCACCTCGCGGTACGGGCGCAGGTGGGTGTACAGCTCGTCGCGCAACGGGTTGCGGTGCCGCGTGACGATGGTGAACACCTGGTAGGCCGCGACGGCGATGTTGGCCGCGAGCGACAGCGCCGACACGACGAACAGTGCGGTGGGGTTGTGCGACGACTCGACGGCGAACTGCGACGAGGTCACGAACGTCGGGACTGCCATCGTGAACATCATCCACAGGGCCAGCGTGTGGGCGCGGTGCTGCAACCAGGCGCCCTTCTTGATGAAGAAGGCGGGGATGGTGCAGGAGATGAGCAGGGCCGCACCGGCGTAGAAGGCGTGGTCACCGACGCAGTTGTAGACGTAGGCGAAGTTCCACAGGTCGTACGCGATGATCCAGAACCACATCATGTCGGGCCAGATCATGTCCTTGGACTTGTCGCGCGAGACGATGATGCCGGCCCAGCCGCAGATGGTGACCAGGTTGAGGATCCCGGCGATGCCGTTCATGTAGTTCCACGGACCGCCGACCATGAAGACGCCGTCGTGCATGCCCTGCATGCCCGCGACCTCGAAGTCACGAATGACTGCCTCGCCGATGTTGATCGCCAGGATCAGGGCGGGGAACATCAGCATCCAGCGGTTCTTCGCCAGACGCGGGACGTACCGGATGAGCATGAAGCCCAGGCACCCGATGAGCGCCGAGTACACCTTCACCCAGTGGAACCAGGTGCCCGTCGACGAGCCTGCGCCGGCCGTCGTCGGCCACACGAACAATGTCAGGACGAGAGGCAGCGCCACGAAGAAGCCGAGACCGGCCCACTTCCAGCGGCGCGTCACCTCGTTGAGGGCGATGAGGGCGGCCAGCACGACGCACCACATCACCCAGGAGTACCAGGGAATGGATTCGAACAAGAACATCGGAGCTCCTCTTCGCGGCCCGCGGCGTGCGTGCCGTCCGGATATCTTTCGCGGCCCGCGGCATGCGTGCCGTCCGGATATCTACGGTAGGAATCCCGGCACCGAGCGTCACTAGACATCTGACGCGATGTGTCCAGGGACCTCGGGCGGTACCGTGAGCCATGGCCGACGAGAGTGCCGATGCGCAGCGGCGTGCAGGTGCACGCGACGCGCTGGCAGCCGCGCTCAAGGCCCGGCTACGGACCGAGCCGCTCGACAAGGTGACCGTGACGGAGCTGACGCGCGACTGCGGACTGACGCGGCAGGCGTTCTACTACCACTTCCCCGACGTGCGGCACCTCGCTGTCTGGGTGTTCGAGAGAGAGGTCGCCGGCCGTGTCCGCACGTACGCGTCCGAGGAGGGATGGGCCGACGGTCTGGTCCGGTTGCTGCTGTACATGCGCGACAACCGCTCGTCGACGCTCGGGGTGCTCGACGGGCTGGGCAGATCCGGGCTCGAGCGCTTCCTGTTCGGCCAGATGCGGCCCGTCACCGAGGCCGTGATGGACCAGGACGGCGGCGGACCGGCACGCGCGCAGGACCGCGTGCTGGTGGTCGACTTCTATACCTCGGCGGTGCTCGCCGTGGTGCTGCGGTGGGTCTCGGACGGCATGGTCGAGCACCCGTACCAGGTGGTCGGCGATCTCGAGATCATGCTGCACGGCGCGGTGCGGGAATCCGTCCGCCGGCTCGACGCTCGTGCCACGCCGCCGCGGCGAGCTCAGGGCCGGTGACCGGCAGGGCCGGGTTTCCGGGACAGTCCCGACCGTCACCGGTTCAGTGCGCGCCGTACCGCCATCTCCACCGGGGAGGTGCCGGTGGCGTCGAGCCGGAAGGGTGCGACCGTCTCGATCGGCGGCTGGGCGATGATGCGGGGTGGCCGAATTCCGCACCCCTGCCCACTGTTCGGCGGTTGAGCGCTGCGCATCGGCTGGGCCGCATGCACCAGGAACGGGTGGCACACATAGACATCGCCCGCGGCACCGGTCGCCTCGACCGTCGGCCGGGAAGCCGCGTCGAGCATGCCGTCCTCGTCCATGGCGCGGCACAACTCCAGCACCGAACGCCCGTCGCGGTGGTCGACGAGGTAGCCGGGCACGTCGAGGTGCGAACCCACCTTGATCCTGGTGGGAGCGTCGTCCGGTCCTACGTCGGTGAGCAGGAACAGCACCAGCAGACCCCGGCCGCGTGAGCGGAGATCGACGTACGGCCAGGTCTGTCCCTCGACGGCGAAACTACCGTCGACGTGCCATCCGGTATCTCCGGGATCGGCGGGATGCGGAAACCGGACGGGAAACGTGCCGAGGCCGCGGGGCCGAACCCAGCGGCCGGATCCCAGCAGACGGTCGTAGGCGTCGAGTAGGACCGGCATCGTGGCGGCCTCGACGAACGGCGGATCCCATCGACCTCCGACCCGCACGACAGGTTCGGTCCACGTGCCCGGGTCCGATCGGTCTGCGTCGAGATCTTCCCAGAGGAGATCGCAGCACCGCTCCGTGATCGAGCGCGGAACGGCGCCTGCGATCTTCAGATATCCCTCGTCGATGAAACGCTCGGTGTCGACCATGCGCTCGGTGTCGATCACGCGCTCGGTGTCGGCCGCTTCCCGGTTCTCGCTCACACGAACAATGTCCGCCGTCCCGGGTGCCGGGCGCCACCGATTTTCTGCCGGACCGGCGGTCCCGGCTACGGCTACTGCTCGACGACCAGTGCCAACGCGAAACCGTCCCAGCCCTTGACCCCGACGGTCTGCAACGCCGTGGCGTCGAGACGAGGTTCGGCCGCCAGCACGGCGAGCAGTTCCCGCGACGCGCGGACCTTCGAGTCGTCGTCCTCCGGATCGCTGATCGCGCCGGCGCGGACCACGTTGTCGACCACGATCACCGTGCCCGGACGTGACAACCGCAACGCCTCGCGCACGTAGTTGCTGTTGTTCTCCTTGTCGGCGTCGATGAACACCAGGTCGAACGGTCCTTCGAGGTGCGGGAGCGTGTCGAGCGCCGCGCCGACGCGAATGTCGACGCGCGCTCCGACGCCGGCCTGGTCGAGGTTGGCACGCGCCACCTCGGCGTGCCGGGGTTCGTACTCGAGAGTCGTCACGTGTCCCGACTCGCCGACCGCGCGTGCCAGCCAGATCGCCGAGTACCCGCCGAGCGTGCCGATCTCGAGCACCCGGCGGGCACCTCGGATCCGGGCCAGCAGGTACAGGAACTTGCCCTGAACCGGCGCGACGTCGATGGGCCTCAGTCCCGCCTCCGCGTTCGCCTCGAGGGCGGCGTCGAGGGCGGGATCGTCACCGATGAGGAAATCGGCGAGATAGATGTCGGTCGCGCTCCAGTTCTCGGACATGGGCCCATTCTGGCCCACCGGCTCCGGGTGTGCGATCAGCGCCCGAGGATCTCCCGCACCGCCTCGCCCACCGGCACCTCGCTCGACTCTCCGGTGAGGCGGTTGCGCACTTCGACGTTGCCGTCGGCGAATCCGCGTCCCACCACGACGACCAGAGGCATCCCGAGCAGTTCCGAATCCTTGAACTTCACACCGGGCGACGCCTTGCGATCGTCGAACAGCACGTCCAGGCCGGCGTTCGAAAGTTCCTCGACGAGGTTTTCCGCCCCGGCGCGAGCCTGCTCGTCCTTGTTGGCGATGACGACGTGCACGTCGAACGGCGCGACCTCGGACGGCCAGCGCAGGCCCTTCTCGTCGTGCTGCTGCTCGGCGATCACCGCGACCAGGCGGGACACGCCGACGCCGTACGAGCCCATCGTGGGGCGCACCGGCTTGCCGTTCTCGTTGAGCACATCGACGGCGAACGCGTCGGTGTACTTGCGGCCGAGCTGGAAGACGTGGCCGATCTCGATGCCACGGGCGGACACCAAGGGGCCGGCACCGTCCGGCGACGGGTCACCGTCGCGGACCTCTGCGGCCTCGACGGTGCCGTCGGCGACGAAGTCACGACCGGCGACGAGCCCGAAGACGTGCTTGCCGTTCTCGTCCGCGCCGGTGATCCATGCCGTTCCGTCGACCACGCGCGGGTCGACGAGGTAACGGACGCCGTTGGCGAGCAGCGCCTTCGGGCCGATGTAGCCCTTGACGAGGAACGGGTTGGCGGCGAAATCGGACTCGTCGAGCAGCGCGACCTCCGCCGGCTCGAACGACGCCTCGAGACGCTTGTCGTCGACCTCGCGGTCTCCCGGGATGCCGATTCCGACCAGTTCCCACTCTCCGCCGGGCTGCCGCACCTTGACGAGGATGTTCTTCAGGGTTTCGGAGGCGTCGACGTCACGGCCGAGGATCTCGGTGGCCACCTCGACGAGCGAACCGATCGTCGGGGTGTCCGGCGTGTCGTGGACGACCGCGTCCGGCAGTCCGTCGAACGGAATCGGTGCGGGGGCGAGCGTCTTGACGGCCTCGACGTTGGCGGCGTAACCGGACTCGACGCACCGGACGTAGGTGTCCTCCCCGACCTCGCTCTCGGCCAGGAACTCCTCCGAAGCACTGCCGCCCATGGCGCCCGACGTCGCGGACACGATCACATACTTCACGCCCAGGCGGGCGAAGATCCGCTCGTAGGCGTCGCGGTGTGCCTGGTACGACTGCGCGAGGCCCTCGTCCGTGAGATCGAAGCTGTACGAGTCCTTCATCACGAACTCGCGGCCGCGCAGGATGCCGGCGCGGGGGCGCTCCTCGTCGCGGTACTTGGTCTGCACCTGGTAGAGGGTGACCGGGAAGTCCTTGTAGGAGTTGTACTCACCCTTGACGGTGAGCGCGAACAGTTCCTCGTGCGTGGGCCCGAGCAGGTAGTCGTTGCCCTTGCGGTCCTGGAGACGGAACAGTCCGGCGCCGTACTCGGTCCAGCGGTTCGACGTCTCGTAGGGCTCGCGCGGCAGCAACGCGGGCAGGGAGATCTCCTGCGCTCCGATGCTGTTCATCTCCTCGCGGACCACCCGCTCGACCTGACGCAGCACCTTGAGCCCCAGTGGCAGCCACGAGTAGATGCCCGGCGCGATGCGCCGCACGTACCCGGCCCGGACGAGCAGTTTGTGGCTGGCGACCTCGGCATCGGCCGGGTCGTCGCGGAGAGTGCGGAGGAACAGGTGCGACATGCGAGTGATCACGGTCGATGAGCCTACCGCTCGCCGGAATCGGGCCCTCGGTACGGTGGGCTGTTGTGCTGGTGCTTCTCCCCCCTTCCGAAACCAAATCCACCGGCGGCTACGGCGGGCCGCTGGATCTCGGCGACCTCTCGATGCCGCAGCTGACCGAGACCCGCGAGCTGCTCGTCCGGGCTCTGGTCGAGCTCGCCGCCGATTACGACGCGTCGAGCCGGGCGCTCGGCCTGGGCGCGAACGGAGCAGACGAGATCGAACGCAACGCCAAGTTGTGGGTCTCCCCCACCCGTCCCGCACTCGAGCGGTACACCGGGGTGCTGTTCGACGCCCTCGACGCCGCACGCTTCACGAAGGTGCAGCGCGAGAAGGCGTACCGGCGACTGGCCGTCGGCTCGGCGCTGTTCGGTGCCGTGCGTGCGAGCGACCCCATTCCGGCCTACCGCCTCTCGGGTGGCTCGAAGCTTCCCGGGTTCGGCACCCTCGCGGCGTTGTGGCGGCCCGAGTTGACCGACGCGCTCGTCGCCGAGGCGGCAGGTGACCTCGTCGTCGATCTCCGTTCGGGTGCCTATCAGCAACTCGGCCCGGTTCCCGGCGCGATCACCGCGACGGTGCTGACGGAAAAGCCCGACGGCACCCGCTCGGTCGTGAGCCATTTCAACAAGCACCACAAGGGGCTCCTCGCCCGCGCGCTGGTGCAAACCCGGGCCGAGCCGGCCGATGTGCGTGGTCTCGCGCGCGTGGCGTCGAAGGCCGGACTGCGGGTGGAGATCGCCTCCCCGACGGAACTGGTCGTCCTCACCTGACCCGGACTGCCGGCGCGACGCGCCGGCGGTCCGGGGTGACACCTCACCCGGACTGAGCGGACTTCTCGGCTTCCTGCGCCTGGGCCACCTCTTCGGAGGTGAACCGGATGAACAACGCCGCGATGCCGGCGATCACCGCGCACGCGGCGCATCCGACGAGGGCGAACATGTATCCCTCACCCTGCGCGGTGAGCTGCGCGGCGGTCATATCCGCGACCGCGCCGGACGTGCCTCCCAGCGACATCGTCTTCGAGGTGGCCAGCGCGCCGATGACGGCGAGGCCGAGCGGTCCGCCGAGCGTCTGCGCGACCTGCGCGATGGCGGACAGCGGCCCGATCTCGTGCGCGCCGACGCCCGCGATGGCGCACAGCGGAAGCGGAACCACGGCCAGACCCACTCCGAACCCGACGACCAGCACCAGCACGAACAGCGTCGGGAAGTACCGCACCGTCTCGTCCATCGTCGACCCGTAGAGCAGGCTCAGGGTCATGATGACGGCACCGGTGACCACGAGCCATCGGGGCTGCACCCGCGCAGCGAGCTTGGACGAGGCCGCGGCCGCTCCCCCGAGACCGAATGCGAACGGCACGAACGCGAGGCCCGCCTGCAGCGGTGTGTAACCGAGGACGTCCTGCACGAACAGCGCGACGAACGCCGCGAGGCTGAACATCACCGCGCCGGCGAAGAAGATCGCCACGAAGGTCGCCACGCGGTTCTTGTTGCGGAACAGCACGAAGGGCAGGAGGGGGTTCTCGGCACGGCGCTCGACCAGCAGGAAGATCCCGAGCAGGACGACGCCGGCAGCGAGCGCACCGATCACCGCGGCGCTGCCCCAGCCGAGTTCGGGACCTTCGGTGAGGCCGAACACGATGCCGGTGCATCCGAGCGTCGCAAGAATGGCACCCGGAACGTCCAGCGCCAGACGTTCGGACGACGTTTCGCGCAATGCACCGAGGGCCAGTACGACGATCACGACACCGATCGGGACGTTGATGAGGAAGATCCATCGCCACGACACCTGCGTCAGCGCCCCACCCAGGATGAGGCCTGCGATCGATCCGACGCCGGTCATCGCCGCGAAGACCGCAATGGCCCGGTTACGGGCGGGACCGGCGGCGAACGTGGTCGCCACGAGCGCGAGCGCCGTGGGTGACGCGATCGCGGCGCCGACTCCCTGGAGCGCACGCGCACCGATGAGCATCGCCTCGTTGGTGGCCAGACCGCACAGCAGCGACGCGAACGTGAACAGGCCCACGCCGGCGATGAACATCCGTTTGCGCCCGAAGCTGTCTCCGAGGCGGCCGCCGAGCAGCATCAGCCCACCGAACGCGAGCGCGTACGCGGTGAGGACCCAATTCCGGCCGGCGTCGGACAACCCGAGTTCCGCCTGCAGTGGAGCGAGAGCAAGGTTGGCAACGGTGCCGTCGAGCACCACCATGAGCTGCAATCCGCTGAGGACCAGGGTGGCCAGAGCGAGTGCGCGAGCGGTCATGGGGTGCGCGGCGCCGGAGGCGTGTGCGGTATCCGAGGTGTGTGCCACGGGGTCCAACGTTACCGACCTTCCGGACCGAACCCGGCGACCGGACCGATGACGATGATGGCGGGTGGACGGGTCCCCTCTTCGCGGACCCGGGCGGCGACGTTGCCGAGATCGGTCCGGAGCACCCGCTGGGTGGCCAGGGTTCCTTCCTGAACCACCACCACCGGGGTGTCGACGGGCCGGCCCCCGGCCGTCAGGGCGTCGGCGAACTTCTCGATGCGTTCGACGGCCATGAGCAGCACGAGCGTCCCCCGGAGTTTCGCGAGGGCACTCCAGTCGGTGAGCGAATCGGGATGGTCGGGCGCGACGTGCCCGCTCACCACGACGAACTCGTGTGTCACCCCGCGATGGGTCACCGGAACACCCGCGGCGGCCGGCACCGAGATCGCGCTGGTGATGCCCGGGACGACTGTCACCGGTATTCCGGCGGCGGTGCACGCCTCGAGCTCTTCGTATCCCCGTCCGAAGACGTAGGGGTCGCCACCTTTGAGCCGGACCACGAACTTTCCGGCCTTCGCCCGATCGATCAGCGTGTCGTTGATGACCTGCTGCGCCATCGCGCGGCCGTACGGCAGCTTGGCCGCGTCGATCACCTCGACGTGCGGATCCAGTTCGGCGAGGAGTTCCTGGGGGGCGAGATGATCCGCCACCACCACATCGGCACGGGCCAGCAACCGGCGGCCCCGAACGGTGATGAGGTCCGGATCACCGGGTCCACCGCCGACCAGCGCCACGCCGACCGGTTTCTGCGCCGCGTCGTCGGCGACCTCGGACAGCGCCGCGCCCGCGAGGGCGTCCCGGATGGAGGTGCGCACTGCCGCGGACCTGCGATGGTCGCCGCCGGCGAGGACTCCGACGGAAAGCCCGTCGTAGCGAGCGGTCGCGGGTGTGACGGCACTACCTTCGCGTGCGCTGTCGGCGCGCACGCAGAAGATCCGGCGGCGTTCCGCCTCGGCGACGATGGCGGCGTTGGTCTCGGGCTCGTCGGTGCAGGCCATCGCGTACCAGGCGTCTTCGAGGTCGCCGTCGCGATAGTCGCGGATGTCGAGCGAGAGACGGCCCTTCGTGGCCATGCTCTCCACCGCGGGTGTGGCGGCCCGTGCCACGACGTGGACATCGGCGCCCGAGGCCACCAGCAGGCCCAGACGACGTTGCGCAACGCTGCCGCCGCCCACGACCACCACACGTCGTCCCCGAAGGTCGAGCCCCACCAGGTAATTGGTCTCGTCGTCGGCTACCGGCACCGGCATTCCCCATCTCTCGTGTCGAAGCGAACCGTCGAGAGATCAACCCCGGGAGCGCTCCTCGTCTCGCCCGCCCGTCGCGGACGAGTGCGGCCCGGCTCGGAGCCGGGCCGCCATATCCGTGCCGCGGATCAGACCGCGGCGGCTTCCATGGGTGCGACCTGACCGCGACCCGGAACGACGTCGAGCTGAAGCGTCTTGGTGGTGTGGTCCCACACCTGACGGAACAGATCCTGGTTCTCGGTGAGCTTGACCCCGAGGGAGGGGACCATCTCCCGGAGCTTGGGCTGCCATGCGTCCCACTGCTGCGGGAAGCAGCGTTCGAGAACGTCGAGCATCGCGGGGACTGCGGTGGACGCACCCGGCGACGCTCCGAGCAGACCCGCGATCGAACCGTCCGCAGCGCTGACCACGGCGGTACCGAACTCGAGCACGCCGCCCGCGCCCTTACGGCGGATCACCTGCACGCGCTGGCCGGCGACGATCAGCTCCCAGTCTTCGAGTCGTGCCTCGGGCGCGAACTCCGCGAGGGTGCCGATGCGATCGGCGGGCGACTGGGTGAGCTCACCGACGAGGTACTTGACCAGGCCGAGTTCGGTCACGCCCACTCCGAGCATCGACATCAGGTTGTTCGGCTTGACCGACTTGGGCAGGTCCATGATGCCGCCCTGCTTGAGGAACTTGGGCGACCATCCGGCGTACGGCCCGAACAGCAGACCCTGCTTCCCGCCGATCACGCGGGTGTCGAGGTGAGGCACCGACATCGGGGGCGCGCCCACCGCGGCCTTGCCGTACACCTTGGCGCTGTGACGAGCGATCACCTCGGGGTTGGTGCAGCGCAGGAAGGCACCCGACACGGGGAATCCGCCGAAGCCCTTGGCCTCGCTGATGCCGGACTTCTGCAGGAGGTGGAGGGCACCGCCACCCGCGCCGACGAAGACGAACTTGGCGTGGACCTTGCGGGACTCGCCCGTGCGGCGGTTGCGCACCTTGACGATCCAGCTGCCGTCGGACTGCTTGCTGATGTTGGTGACCTCATGGCCGAAGAAGACCGTGCCACCCGAGGCCGCCACATTGTTGATGAGCTGCTTGGTGAGGGCACCGAAGTCGACGTCGGTTCCCGTCTCGGTCCAGTTCAGCGCGACGGGGTCGGAGAAGTCCCGGCCGGCGGCCATGAGCGGCAGCCGCTCGGCGAAGAACTCGGGGCTCTCGGAGTACTCCATGCCCGCGAACAGCGGATGGCCCGCGAGGGCGTCGTACCGGGCACGCAGGTACTTCACGTCGTCCGCGCCGTGCACGAAGCTCACGTGCGGGATCGGGTTGATGAAATCCTTGGGGTCGCTCAGGATGCCGTTGTCGACCGCGTACGACCAGAACTGGCGCGAAACCTGGAACTGCTCGTTGACGTTGACCGCTTTGGCGATCTCCACCGAGCCGTCGGGCTTGCCCGGCGTGTAATTCAACTCACACAGCGCCGAGTGGCCGGTACCCGCGTTGTTCCACGGGTCGCTGCTCTCCGCCGCCGCGGCGTCGAGCCGCTCGAAGGCGGTGATCGACCAGTCGGGCTGGAGCTGACGCATCAGCGCGCCGAGGGTCGCGCTCATGATGCCGGCGCCCACGAGCACTACATCGGTTTTCGCCTCTACCACGTTCTCTGACACGGGGAAATCGACTTCCTTGTCTGTTCGCACGCGCCGTCGCGCCTTCGCGCACCGCTTACGTGAGTGTCCCGAACGCGCCCGCACACAATCCCCGATTTCAGGATTCGTCCGCAGCCGCGCGACTGCGACGCACAGGTTACCCGGGCGTATACCGGCTCTTCATTTTCACCTCATTGTCTACCCGCAGCACCCCCCGCCGAACCCTCCTAGAGTGTGATAGTGACTACTTGGCAGCCCGACATCCTGGGCGACGGATACGAGCAACTCGTGTTGCCGCTGGGCGACGACCCGGACGGTGAGGGCGACATCACCGCAACCCTGGTGCGATATCAACCCGCCACCAGCGCGGTGGGCGAGCCGAGCACGCTGCCCCGTCGCGCGGTTCTCTACGTTCACGGCTTCACCGACTACTTCTTCCAACAGCACCTCGCCGAACATTTCGCCGCGCAGGGGTACCGGTTCTTCGCACTCGACCTCCGAAAATGCGGACGCTCGCGCGCCCCGGGCCAAACGCCCCACTTCGTCACCGACCTCGAGTATTACGACCAGGAACTCGACGAAGCGCTGCGCATCGTCTCGGCCGAGGTCTCCGGTGGCGGCGTCGTACTGGCCGCGCACTCCACGGGTGGCCTCGTGCTTCCGCTGTGGCTCGACCGCCTACAGCGTCGCCCCGGCGGATCGGCCTCGGCCGGGGTGAGCGGGCTCATCCTCAACAGTCCGTGGTTCGACCTGCAGGGCCCGTCGTATCTGCGCAACGTCGGTACCGCCGCGATCGACGTGCTCGGACGCGTTCGCCCACACTCCGCCGTGCCCGGGCGAAAGCTCGACACCTACGGTGTCAGCCTGCAGAACGGCGGCTGGTCCTACGACCTCGACATGAAACCGCTGACCGGATTTCCGATCCGGTTCGGCTGGTTGCGTGCCGTGCGCATCGGGCACGCTCGCCTGCATCGCGGTCTCGATGTCGGGGTGCCGTCGCTGATCCTTCGTTCCGGGGCGTCACGCTTCGCCCCGAAGTACGACGCCACCATCGACACCGTCGATGCGGTCCTCGACGTGCGTCAGATCGCGCGGTGGGCGGGCTGCCTGGGAGACCGCACCACGATCGTGCCGATCGCGGGCGCGCGACACGATGTGTTTCTCTCCACACCGGGGCCCCTGGCTGCGGCATTCCGGGAATTGGACCTGTGGCTGGGATGGTTGAACGGAGACGGAACCGCGGGCGAGCCCGCCGGGGCCGGGGATGTTTCCGCACCGCCACAACCCACGGGAGAACACGCGTGACCCATTACGACCTCGCGATCATCGGCTCCGGATCGGGCAACTCGATCCTCGACGAGCGCTACGACGGCAAACGCGTCGCGTTACTGGAGGCGGGCACCTTCGGTGGCACCTGCCTGAACGTGGGCTGCATCCCCACCAAGATGTACGTGTACGCAGCGGACGTTGCCCGCACCATCCGGTCGGCGCCCAAGTACGGGATCGACGCCACGATCGACGGGATCCGGTGGAACGACATCGTCGACCGGGTCTTCGGCCGCATCGATCCGATTGCCGCGGGCGGTGAGCAGTACCGGCGTGAGGGCTGCGCGAACGTCACGGTGTACGACGGTCATGCACGGTTCGTCGGCGAACGCACGCTCGACACCGGGACCGGCGAGACGATCACCGCCGACCAGATCGTCGTGGCAGCCGGCGCGCGCGCCGAGATCCCGCGGGAAGTGCTCGACGGCGGGGTGACCTACTACACGAGCAACAACATCATGCGGCTCCCGAAGCTCCCCGAATCGATGGTGATTCTCGGAACCGGCTTCATCGCGATGGAGTTCGCCCACGTCTTCTCCGCCCTCGGCACCAGGGTGTCGGTGATCGGGCGGAGCGGCAGACTGCTGCGCCACCTCGACACCGACGTCTCCGAACGCTTCACCGCACTCGCGCAGCAGAAGTGGGACGTCCACCTGGAGAACCCGGCCCGTGCCTTCCGGCCGGTGGGCGACGGAGTGGAAGTCGAACTGGCCGACGGCGCCGTGGTGGCCGGAGACGTGCTGCTCGTCGCGACGGGCCGGCACCCCAACGGCGATCTCCTCGACGTCGCGGCGGCGGGGATCGAACTCGGCGCGTCCGGGTCCATCGTCGTCGACGACTTCCAGCGCACAACGGCGGAAGGTGTCTTCGCGCTGGGCGACGTGTCGTCGCCGTACCAGCTCAAGCACGTCGCGAATCACGAAGCGCGTGTCGTGCAGCACAATCTCCTGCACGACGCGTGGGGACCGGACACCTCCGCACTACAGCGCACCGATCACCGGTTCGTGCCTGCCGCGGTGTTCACCGATCCGCAGATCGCGACCGTCGGACTCACCGAGGCGGAGGCCCGCGCCGCGGGATACGACATCTCCGTCAAGATCCAGGACTACGGAAATGTCGCCTACGGCTGGGCGATGGAGGACACCGAGGGGTTCTGCAAGCTGATCGCAGACCGGTCCACCGGCCTGCTTCTCGGTGCCCACATCATCGGTGCGCAGGCATCGACAGTGATCCAGCCGCTCATCCAGGCCATGGTGTTCGGTATCACGGCACAGGACATGGCCACACGCCAGTACTGGATCCATCCGGCACTTCCCGAATTGGTGGAGAACGCACTGCTCGGCCTGTAGAGCCGAACTCCTCCGGCCCTCGCACCCTCCGCGGCTGCGGGGGCCGGATGCGTTGTGGCCTACCAGCTCCCGGTGCGCAACGCGATCGCCGACGCGAACTCTGCCGCTGCCCGTGCGGGCACGTTGTCGATGCTGCCGAGGTCGACCACGCGAAACTCTCCGGTCACGTACCGCATCGAGGCGTCCGCTTCCGGCTTGCGGGCCGGGTCTCCGATCACGATGGTGGTGGGTACTTCCGCCACCGGTGCCGACGCGTCGCGTACGGCGCCGTCGAACATCGGGACGACGGGATGGCCGCGGTCGACCACAACGAGACTCGCGAAGCGGCCGAAGCGGCCGGAAGCGACCGTCCAGGCCATTTCGGCGCCGGCGCCGATGCCGGCGAGATGCACCCACGGCAGCGACAGTTGATCGAGCACGGCGAAGACGCCGTCCGGGGTCAATCCGTCGAGCGTCTCGGGCACGATCGTGCGCAGATCCGAATTGTGCAGTCTCTCGCACACCGCGTCGAATACGTCGGCTCGTTCCCCCGCGTCGGGCAGCAGCAGCACGGAGTGCCGGCTGTCCGGTCCGTCGACGCGCACCTCGATCGAACCCGAATCGGTGGTCACCATCGTCGATTCCATGCCCCGAAACGCTACACGTCCCCACGACGACCGGCCCTGCGTCCCGTACCCGGGAAACCCGGACGGGCACGCCCGTCGCTTCTGCGATTTCCCGACGGATCGGTGTGTCCGGGTTTAACCGGATCCGGCCCGGGAAATCGGCCGCTATGACTCCGACGAGCAACGGCGACCGCTCGCCCCGAAACGACCCGTCCGACACCGTGTCCGGCCACGATTCGGTCTCCACCCTCGACCGAACCGCCGAACACCGGGAAGCACACGCACCGGCGACATCGTCGGCACCGGCGAACACCCGACACGAGAACCGCAAGCTCGGTGGCTACGTAGCAACCCTGCTGCTGTACGGGCTGTTCGTGGGGGTGGTGGCCGTCCTGACCGCAGTCACCCCTCGGCGACTGCCGGGACGGCTGACCGTGCGCGACCTCGTCGTCTCCGCCGCCGCGGCCCACAAGTTGTCGAGGACGGTGACCAAGACGTCGGTCACGCGCCCGCTGCGCGCCCCGTTCACGAAGCCCGGTGAAAAAGGCGGCCCCGGCGAGGTCATGGACCGGCCGGCCGGGCGTGCGGGCCTCAAGCACAGCATCGGAGAGTTGCTGACGTGCCCGTTCTGCTTCGACGTGTGGGCGATCACCGCCGTCACGGTGGGCAGGGTGTTCGCACCCGCCGCCACGGTTGTCGTGGTGGATGCACTCACAGCGCTGACGGGCGCAGATTTCCTGCACCTCGCCTACGCCCGCGCACAGCAGATGGCGGAGGGGTGATCCGGCGGGTCGGCGGACCCGGCGACGGGTAGGTGAGACGGCCGGTTTACGGAACCGTCAGAATCTCGGCTCCGGTGTCGGTGACGACGAGCGTGTGCTCGAACTGCGCACTCCACTTGCGGTCCTTGGTGACGACGGTCCAGCCGTCCTCCCAGATCTCGTAGTCCGGAGTGCCGAGATTGATCATCGGCTCGATCGTGAACACCATGCCCGGCTCGAGGACCGTGTCGATGTCGGGGCGGTCGTAGTGGAAGACCACCAGACCGTTGTGGAAGGTCTCGCCGATGCCGTGACCGGTGAAATCGCGCACCACCCCGTACCCGAACCGGTTCGCATACGACTCGATGACGCGACCGACCACGTTGAGGGCTCGCCCGGGCGCGACCGCCTTGATCGCCCGGGCTGTGGCCTCGCGGGTGCGTTCGACGAGAAGCCGTGCCTCCTCGGACACATCACCGGCGAAGAACGTCGCGTTGGTGTCGCCGTGGACGCCGTGGATGTACGCGGTCACATCGATGTTGACGATGTCGCCGTCCTCGATCACCGTGGTGTCGGGGATGCCGTGACAGATCACCTCGTTGAGCGAGACGCACACCGACTTCGGAAATCCCCGGTAGCCGAGATCGGACGGGTACGAACCGTGGTCGCACATGTACTCGTGTGCGATGCGGTCGATCTCGTCGGTGGTGACGCCCGGTGCGACGGCTTTACCCGCCTCGATCAGCGCTTGTGCAGCGATCTTCGACGCGATCCGCACCTTCTCGATCGTCTCGGGCGTCTGCACCCACGGCTCGTTGCCCTCGTTCGCGGTCGGCTTCCACACGTATTCGGGACGCTCGATCGACTTGGGTACTTCACGGATCGGTGTCGCGGTTCCGGGGACGAGCGGGGCGCGGGTAGGCATGGAATCAGATTAACCCGCGCGCCGCGCTCGCACCGACACCCCGGCCGAGCCGCGGTTCTCGTTACGGAGTGACGCCCTGACGGCCCTCGTTACGGAGTGACGCCCTGACGGCGCAGAATGTATCGCTGGACCTTGCCGCTCGGCGTCTTGGGAAGGTGCGGAACGAAATGCACGGTCCGCGGGTAGGCGTGAGCCGCGAACTTCTTCTTCACCAGTTGCTGGAGATCGGCCTCGAGCGCATCGTCGCCCTCGACGCCTTCGCGCACCACGACGAACGCTTCGAGGACCTCCCCGCGAAGTTGGTCGGGCACGCCCACCACCGCAGCCTCCACCACGTCCGGGTGCATCACCAGAACCGATTCCACGTCGAACGGCCCGATGCGGTATCCGGCCATGATGATGACGTCGTCGTCGCGCGAGGAGAAGAAGAAGAATCCGTTCTCGTCGACCCGCCCGGCGTCGCCGGTGAGGTACCACCGGCCGTCGTCGCTGAACCGGTCCGCCGTCTTCTCCGGCGCGTCGACGTAGCCGGTGAACCACACGAGCGGGCTGGCGGGGACGTCGATCGCCACTCTGCCCACCTCTCCCGGGGCCGCGACCTCGTCGCTGTCGTCGCGCAGTACCGCGCAGGTCCATCCGGGCAGCGGCTTGCCCATCGATTGCGGCGGAACCTGTTCGCGCAGCCCGTCCGCCCAGGCGTCGACCACGAACATGCCGTGCTCGGTCTGGCCGTACTGGTCGCGCACCACGACACCGAGGGTCTCCTCGGACCACGCCAGCACATCGGGGGTGAGCGGCTCCCCCGCCGACGACGCACGGCGCAGCGTCACCTCGGGATGTGCCGCGGTGTCGGCTCGCAGGCTGCGATAGACGGTGGGCGCGGCAGCAAAGTTCGTGACGCCGAAACCGTCGAGGATCTGCCACGTCAGGGCCGGTGAGAAACCTCCGTGGAGGAGGATGCTGCGGCGTCCCGCCGCGAGCGGGCCGAGCAGGGCGTAGTAGAGGCCGTACGCCCAGCCGGGATCGGCGGCGTTCCAGAACACGTCGTCCTCGCGCACGTCGAGCCCGAATTCGAGGTACGCGTGGAAGGACGCGAGGGCCCTGACCGGCACGGGCACGCCCTTCGGGGTGCCGGTCGTGCCCGAGGTGAACAGTTGCACGAGACCACCGGTCGCGCCGACCGCCACCGCCTCGGCACGCGGGTCGTCGGCCGAGTGGGATTCGAGCAGGTCCACGAAGCGCACACCGACTCCGCTGCTCTCTCCCGCGACCACGACCTGCCACGGAGCGTCGTGCGGCATGTCGTCGCCCGGTGCGAGTTTGCCCACCTGATCGCCGTCCGCGACGACGACCCGCGCACCGCCGGCCTGCAACCGGAAGGCGATGGCGGGCGGCGCGAATGCCGTGAACAAGGGCAGGTGGACGGCACCGCGACGCCAGATCCCGAGCAGCGCGACGACCAGGTCGGCGGACTTGCCCATGAGCGTGGCGACGTGGTCACCGGGTTCGACGCCGAGGTGCGCGAGTGCCGCGGCGAAACGCTGCGATCGTTCGCGGAGTTCGCCGTAGGTCAGGTCGGTGGAGGTGAGGTCGGGTTCGATCACGGTGAATGCCACCGCATCCGCGGGATGGTCGTCGCACAGCAACTGCGCAGCGCACGCATCAGGGGTGTCGTAACGATCCAGCAGTTCCCGAACGCGTGTCGCTGTGTCGACCATCAGGTCCGTCCTCTCCTCGTATCCCGGCGGGCCGCGCTCTACGCGGCACTCGTATGCCTCTATGATCCGAGTCACACATTGGTTCCGATACCCCCGGAAAGGGGTGACATCCGGTGTCGGTCGTCTCATCGCCGCTGCTTCGCCCCCGTGACGGGGATGCACTGCGTCTCGAACTCCGTCGCACCGCCGCACAGGCACAGGTACCCGTGGTCTTCGCCGGCCAGGTCCAGAACAACGACCTGCATCTGAGCGAGTTCTTCGGGACCCGCACCAACAACCTCGCCGGCGTCGTCGTGCCACCCCGCGCGGGGCTGGGAGGCCGTGTGCTCTCGGAGGGCCGCCCCGTCACCGTGGCCGATTACGGACGCTCGTCGTCGATCACCCACCACTTCGATCGCCCGGTCCTCGGGGAAGGTCTCCGGTCGATCCTGGCGGTGCCGGTGATGGTCGGCGGGGTCGCGCGTGCGGTGTTGTACGGGGCCGCGCGGGAATGCGCACCGCTCGGCGAACGCGCGGTACATGCCTTCGCGCAGACGGCAAGCCGGCTCGCGAACGAAATCGCGGTGCGCGACGAAGTGGACCGGCGGATGGCGATGCTCACGCACCTCGGGCCGAACGGGCACGATCCGGTCGCGACCGCTCATATACGAGAAGTCCACGCCGAGTTGCGCACTCTCGCACGGGATGCCGGCGACGAGCACTTACAGCGGCGCCTGCGCGAGCTGTCCGAACGACTGGCGGTCGCGATGGGAGGCACCGAGAAGGGGCGGCCGGAGGTGACGCTCTCGTCCCGCGAGACCGATGTCCTGTCCTACGTCGCCCTCGGGTGCAGCAACGCCGAGATCGCGAGGCGGTTGTCGGTCGGTCCGGAAACGGTCAAGAGCTACCTCCGCAGCGCCATGAGCAAACTCGATGTCCATTCCCGCCACGAAGCGGTGGTCGCCGCGAGAAAATCAGGGCTGCTGCCCTGACCCCTTCGGGTTCCGGATCGGTCGGGCATCGGGAAGGAGCGTTCGATGCCGGAGACCACCGCAGCGCCCGAACTCAAACGTGTGATGGGGCCGGGTCTGCTGCTCCTGTTCATCGTCGGAGACATTCTCGGCACAGGGATCTATGCACTCACGGGCAACGTCGCGAACGAAGTCGGCGGAGTCGTCTGGCTGCCGTTCCTGACCGCGTTCGTCGTCGCCACGATCACCGTGTTCAGCTACCTCGAACTGGTCACGAAGTATCCGCGCGCCGCGGGTGCCGCGCTGTACACGCACAAAGCTTTCGGGATCCACTTCCTCACGTACATGGTCACGTTCACGGTGATGGCATCCGGTATCACCTCCGCATCGACAGCGGCACGGGCGTTCGCGGCGAATTTCGGGGAGGCGTTCGAGCTCGACCTCGCGGGCGGAATCGGGATCACCGTGGTGGCGCTGGGGTTCATTGTCGCGGTCGCCGTGATCAACGTGCGCGGGGTCAGCGAAAGCGTCAAGACGAACGTCGTGCTCACCGTCGTGGAACTCTCGGGCCTGCTCATCATCATCTTCATCGGGATGTGGGCGCTCGGGTTCGGCACCGGTGACTTCTCGCGAGTGGTCGAGATCGATACCGGTGATCGCTCCGTCTTCACCGGGGTGGTCGCGGGCACGGCTCTCGCGTTCTTCGCCATGGTGGGATTCGAGGATTCCGTGAACATGGCCGAGGAGTGCAAACACCCGACGCGGATCTTCCCGAAGGTCCTGCTCGGCGGTCTGTGCATCACCGCGCTCATCTACGTGCTGGTCTCCATCACGTCGGTGGCACTGGTGCCCCCCGACCTCCTCGGGGAGGGCGAGACACCGCTGCTGCGGGTCGTCGAAGCGGGTGCGCCGGCCTTCCCCCTCGGCATCTTCGCGTTCATCACGATGTTCGCGGTCGCCAACACCGCCCTGATCAACATGCTGATGGCGAGCCGCCTCCTCTACGGGATCTCGCACGAGGGTGTGGTCCCCGCTGCGCTGGGCAAGGTGCACCGGACGCGGCGCACGCCCTACGTGGCGATCGCCTTCACCTCCTTGCTCGCAGTCGGGCTCATCACGTTCGTCGGGGAGATCCCCGAACTCGGCGGCACGACGGCATTGCTTCTCCTCATGGTGTTCACGATCGTCAACGTGGTCGTGCTGGTCCTGCGCCGTGATCACGTGGACCACAACCATTTCCGGGCGCCCACGGTGCTGCCGGTCATCGGTGCCTCGAGTTGCCTGTTCCTCGTGTCCCCGTTGGTGGATCGACCGGGCACCCAATACCGCATCGCAGGCGTCCTGCTGGGAATCGGCGCACTGCTGTGGGTCGCCACCCGCCTGCTGGCACGATACGGCGGGATGACGCACCGGACGTCTGCACCGGCGGAGCCACCCGTCGACTGACGATCAGGCTCCGTCGTCCCGGTAGCCGGGAGGCAACGCGGCGAACATGTCGCGCGTGACCGCGACGGCATTGTCCGAACTGCCTCCTCGCACCACGAGGGTCGCGAACGCGAGGTCACCCCGGTAGCCGACGAACCAGGAGTGCGAACCGCCCTCCACCTCTGCCTCACCGGTTTTGCCGTACACGTCGCCTTGGTCCCGGATGCGGTCGGCGGTGCCGCTCGTGATCACCAGGCGCATCATGTCGCGCAGGCCCGCCACCACCTCCGGAGAAACCGGAGCGGGATCACCCTGCACGACCGTCTCCCGGCCTTCGATCAGATACGGGACGGGTGTGCGCCCGCTCGCGACGGTCGCGGCGGCGAGCGCCATCCCCAACGGGCTGACGACCACCTTGCCCTGCCCGAATCCGTCCTCGGTGCGTTCGACCAGATCGTCCGCGGGCGGAACCGACCCGGTGAATGTCGGCATGCCGACCACCTCGTAGTCGACGCCGATGCCGAATCGCCCGGCGGCGGTGTGCAACGCATCCGATTCCATCTCGGAGGCGAGTTTGGCGAACGAGGTGTTGCACGACCTCGCGAAGGCGGTGGCGAGTGTGACCGAGCCGAGCGCGAACTCGTTGTAGTTCGGGATGCTGCGGTCGCCGATGGTGATGCGTCCCGGGCACGGAACGATGGTGTCGGGCAGTGCGAGACCGCTCGACATGGCGGCGCCCGATGTAATGATCTTGAATGTGGAGCCGGGCGGGTATTGCCCTGCGAGCGCCACCGGTCCGTCGCGGTCGGCAGCGGAGTTCTGCGCCACCGCAAGCACCGCGCCGGTGGAGGCCTCGATGACCACAGTCATTGCTTGCTCCGTCCGGGCGCCGACCGCATTCTGCGCGGCCACCTGGATCGGACGGTCGAGGCTGATGGAGACCGACGGCACCGGCATGGGTTTCGTCTCGGTGAGCACATCGGTGTCGACGCCGTACTGGTTGACGATGACGACGCTCCACCCCGCGGTCCCGTCGAGGTCGCCGATCACCGCCTTCTTCACCTGCCCGACGAGGTCGGGCGCGAAGGCACGATCCGTCGAGACCAGATCGGACTGTTCGGTCACCACCACACCGGGTATCGCGGCAAGACGGCCGGCAACGAGTTCGTAGTCGTCCTCCGCGAGCCGCATCACCGACCGAGGGCCGGACACCGCGGTCACCGATTCGGCGATCGCCTGAGCACTCAGCGACGAGTCGAACTGCACGAGCGCGGCGGCCAGAGCCTTCGCCGCGGACGAGACGTCTCTGTTCTGCGTCGCATCGAAGGCGATGCCGTACACGGTCCCCGGGACGAGCACGTCGCTGCCCGCATGCTCGTTGACGCGGGCGCGCGGGGCCGGAGTGCTGCGCAGTTGCATGGTCTGGCGGTTGCCGAGTTGCGGGTGGAGAGCCGATTTCGCCCATCGGACCGACCACTGCTCGCCGCTTCGCCCCATATGCAGTTCACCCGTGTACTGCCACACCCTCTCTCGCGGCAGGTGCCATTCGTAGCTGTACCCGACGGTCGCGGAATCTCCGTCGATGCGCGTGGAGGTGGTGGTCGCCACCAGGGATTCGGCTTGCAGCCCGTCCCATGCCTCGCCCAGTGCGCCCTCGGCCTCGTCCGGCCGGTCCGAATGCGCGGCCGCTGCGGCGAAGTCCTGCGCCGCGAAGTCGTCGAGAAAAAGCTGCGCGGCGGCTTGGGGGCCCGTGACGCCGGGCGTGCACGCGACGAGAAGACCGCACAGCAGCGCCGTCGCCACCCAGACCGCGACGACGGCGACACGACCGGGCCGCGCGGGCGCCAGAGGTGAACGTCGAGGGCTCATCGCCCGTCATGGTAAGCGGACGAGCGCCCGAATCGGCCGAGGCGCGTCAGTCGAGCAACACGGTCGTGAATGTCGCGACCTGGCGGAAACCGATGCGTTCGTACGTGGCGCGCGCCCGGGTGTTGAAGCTGTTGACGTACAGGCTCGGCAGACGCCCCGTCGCGGTGACGGCTGCGCCGACCGCGGCCGTTCCGGCGGCACCGAGACCGGCGCCGCGTTTGTCCGGGTCGACCCACACGCCCTGGATCTGGCCCACCGTCGAGGACTGTGACCCTACCTCGGCCTTGAACACGACCCGGCCGTCCTCGAAGCGCGCCCAGGCGCGTCCGGCGGCGATGAGGCTCGCGACCCTTCGCCGGTATCCCGCTCCCCCGTCGCCGAGACGCGGGTCGACTCCGACCTCCTCGATGAACATCGAGATGGCGGCGGGGAGATAGGCGTCGAGCTCTTCCGGGCGCACCCGCCGGACGCGCGGATCGGGATCGATGCGGGGTTCCCGGTCGAGAACCAGCAGCGGTTGCTCGGCGCGAACCTCACGCGGAGGCCCCCACGCGGATTCGAGTGCTTCCCACATCGGCAGCGCCAACTCGGCGCGGCCCACGATCGAGGAGCACAGACGCGGCCCGCGGACGGCTCGCTCGGCGAACGCCTGGATGTCGTCGGGGTTCCCGAGCAGGGGTATGAGGTTTGCGCCGGCGAAGCAGAGTGAGGACTCCGGCCCGCCGCGACTCCACATGTCGCCGCCGACAGCACGACCGTCGAGACCGTACTCCTCGACGCGACCCGCCACCATGCACGACGCCACAGGGTCTCTCGCGAGCACCCGCAACACCGAGGCCGTATCACGGCCACCCAGCGACCGGACACCCAGAAGCTTGAGCACTCGCTCACCACCCGTCGACAAGCCGATACGAGATCAGGGTGCCACGCGTCACCCGCTCAGGGAAATCGGGGTATCAGCCGACGGACACGACCGGGTTTCCGGCTCCGGCGTCGCCTTCCATCTCCTCGGCGATCCGCATCGCCTCTTCGATCAGCGTCTCGACGATCTGCGCTTCCGGCACCGTCTTGATGACCTTGCCCTTGACGAAGATCTGGCCCTTGCCGTTACCCGACGCCACACCGAGATCCGCCTCGCGGGCTTCACCCGGACCGTTGACGACGCAGCCCATCACTGCGACGCGCAGCGGGATCTCCATCCCCTCGAGCCCAGCCGAGACCTCGTCGGCCAGCGTGTAGACGTCGACCTGTGCGCGCCCGCACGACGGGCACGACACGATTTCCAGCTTGCGGGGGCGCAGGTTCAGCGATTGCAGGATCTGCGTGCCCACCTTGATCTCCTCCGCGGGCGGAGCGGACAGCGATACGCGGATGGTGTCGCCGATCCCTTCGCTCAGCAGCGCGCCGAACGCGACCGCGGACTTGATCGTGCCCTGGAAGGCCGGTCCGGCCTCGGTGACACCGAGGTGCAGCGGGTAGTTGCACTGGGCGGCGAGCTGACGGTAGGCCTCGACCATCACGACCGGATCGTTGTGCTTGACCGAGATCTTGATGTCGCCGAAGCCGTGTTCCTCGAAGAGGCCCGCCTCCCACAACGCGGACTCGACGAGCGCTTCGGGCGTCGCCTTGCCGTATTTCTGCATCAGGCGCGGATCGAGGGAACCGGCGTTCACGCCGATGCGGATCGGAATGCCCGCGTCGCCGGCCGCCTTCGCGACCTCCTTGACGCGACCGTCGAACTCCTTGATGTTGCCGGGGTTGACCCGCACCGCGGCGCATCCCGCGTCGATGGCGGCGAAGATGTACCGGGGCTGGAAGTGGATGTCGGCGATCACGGGGATCTGGCTCTTCTTCGCGATGGTCGCGAGAGCGTCGGCATCCTCCTGCCGAGGGCAGGCAACACGCACGATGTCGCAGCCCGAGGCGGTGAGCTCGGCGATCTGCTGAAGCGTGGCGTTGATGTCGTGGGTCTTGGTGGTGCACATCGACTGCACCGAGATGGGGTGATCGCTTCCGACACCGACATTGCCGACCATGAGCTGGCGTGTCTTGCGTCGCGGCGCGAGGACCGCGGGCAGTTCGGGCATGCCCAATCCGACGGGGCTGGTCACAGTTCGCCTTCTTTCGTAGCTACCCGGCAATTCTAGCGGCGCAGGTCAGAACAGCTGGATGGGGTTGATGATGTCGGCGGTGAGGGTGAGGACCATGAACGCGCCACCGATCACGACGGCGACGTAGGTCAGCGGAAGCAGTTTCATGTAGTCGACGGGCGCTCCTTCCGGCAGCCCGCGCAATCCGCGCACCCAGTTGCGGATGCGTTCGTAGATCGCCACGGCCATGTGCCCACCGTCGAGCGGAAGCAGCGGCAGGAGATTGAAGGCACCGAGGAAGAAGTTGAGCTGCGCGAGCAGCAGGACGAAGGATTGCCAGATCCCGCGCTCCGCGAACTGCCCGCCGATGACACTGGCACCGACCACGCTCACCGGGGTGTCGATGGCGCGCTCACCGCCTGTCACCGCAGTCCACAGATCCGACACCTTGCTGGGCAGATCCATGAGCGACTGGGCAGTGATCACGGCCAGGTCGCCGGTGAATTGGAACGTCGCCGGAATCGCCGTGAGTGCGTTGTACTCGGTCGGACGGTTCTCCTCTCCCGTCACGCCGATCGCGCCCACGGTCTCGGAGGTGATCTCCCCGGTCGCGGTGTTCTCCACGTACCGCTGCACCTGTTCGACGGTCACCGGCACGGTGAGGGTTTCCCCACCCCGCTCGACCGTGAAGTCCACGGTACCCGTGGCGGCGCGTGTCGCCTCGACCAGCGCGTAGAACCCTTCGACCTCCTGGCCGTCCACAGCGACGATCACGTCACCGGGCTGGATTCCCGCCTCACCCGCAGGCCCGGTGCCGGTACACGGGGCGAGCGCGTAGTCGCCGTCCGCCCCCGCCTGGCTGGGTGCCACACAAGACACCTCCGCGACGGTGGCCTTGGGATGCAGTTGCGGCAGCGCCCACGCGACGGCGAGGACATAGATCAGGACGATGCCCAGCGCGAAGTTCATCCCGATGCCACCCGCCATGACGACCAGGCGCTTCCACGTCTTCTGCTTGTACATCGCGCGGTCGTACTCGTCGGGAGCGAGTTCGTCGAGGGCGGTCATGCCCGCGATGTCGCAGAAACCTCCGGCCGGGATGGCCTTGAGACCGTATTCGGTCTCGCCGCGGCGGAAGGCGAAGATGCGCGGCCCGAAGCCGATGTAGTAGCGCCGAACCTTCATGCCCAGTTTCTGCGCGGTCCACATGTGGCCGGCCTCGTGCAGGGCGATGGAGGCGGCGATGCCAAAGGCGAAAACCACAACGCCCAATACGAACATCATGTGTGGCCGATCCTCCTAGTCGACGAGTGTGCGCGCCCGGCTGCGGGCCCAGCCGTCGGCTGCGAGCACATCGTCCACGGTACTGGGTTGCGCCGACCACTCGTCGGCGTCGTCCAGCACGGCCTCGACGGTCTGCACGATCCGGGGGAACGAGAGCCGTCCCGCGAGGAACGCCTCGGCGGCGATCTCGTTCGCCGCGTTGTACACGGCGGTCAGGCAGCCGCCGCGGCTTCCCGCGGCGCGTGCGAGTTCCACAGCAGGGAACACCGCGTTGTCGAGCGGCTCGAACTCCCATGTCGACGCCGTCGAGAAATCGAGCGCCGGAGCCGCCTCCGCGACACGGTGCGGCCAGCCGAGCGCGAGCGCGATCGGCAGAGTCATCGACGGCGGCGAGGCCTGGGCGAGCGTGGACCCGTCGGTGAAGGTCACCATGGAATGCACGATCGATTGCGGATGGACGGTGACGTCGATCCGGTCGTAGGCGATACCGAACAGCAGGTGCGCCTCGATGAGTTCGAGCCCCTTGTTCACGAGCGTCGCGGAATTGAGGGTGTTCATCGGGCCCATCGACCACGTCGGATGGGCGCCGGCCTGCTCGGGTGTGACCGACTCGAGACGATCTGCCGTCCAGCCCCGGAACGGCCCACCCGACGCGGTGAGCACCAGACGGGCCACCTCGTCGGCAGTGCCGCCGCGCAGGCACTGCGCCATCGCCGAATGCTCGGAATCGACCGGCACGATCTGGCCCGGAGCGGCCGCTGCCGTCACGAGCGCACCACCGGCGACGAGCGATTCCTTGTTCGCCAGCGCGAGGCGCGCCCCGGTCTCGAGAGCCGCGAGGGTCGGCGCGAGCCCGAGCGAGCCGACGAGCCCGTTGAGCACCACGTCGGCTTCCACCTCCCGCACGAGCGCGGTCACCGCGTCGGGGCCGCTGCGCACCGGACGGTCGAGGCGCGACGCGGCGGCGGGGTCGGCGACCGCGACCTCGGAGACACCGAACAGACGGATCTGCTCCGCCAGCAGGTCGATGTTGCCACCGCCCGCGGCGAGGCCGACCACCTCGAACTTGTCGGGGTTCGCGTCGATCACCTGGAGCGCTTGGGTCCCGATGGAGCCGGTGCTGCCCAGCAGCAGCACGCGTGTACGGGAGGAGTTCTCTGCTTCGGCCACGGATGCATTGTTCCCGACGGCGGTGTCCACGTCATGAACCGGTGGTCACGGGTCGTACCGGACTTGCCGTGAGAGCGCCCCCACTTCATACGACGGGCGGTCGTATGTCACGATTAGCGGCAACAGGACCAACTGGCAAGCAGGAGGAAACGGTGGCCGGTACCGAGCTGGAGTCCATTCATGACAGAACGGTGGCGGAGGTGCCCTCGGCGGAGTGGGGCTGGAGTGGTGAAGCACCGCGCGCGTTCCGTGCCGCAGGCTGGATTTTCGCCGCGTTCCTCCTCCTGATGATGATCGGCAACCACACCGGCCGCGTCGAGGACCTCTACCTCATCGGTTTCGCTGCGGTGATCGTGTTCATCCTTGTGCGCGACATCGTCAGTCGCCGTCGCATGCGGTAACACCACTGGTCGAACAGCAGGGCCCGCCCGGAGTGATCCGGGCGGGCCCTCGCCGTCGTGGTCCCCGCGTCTCCCGCCACTGCGCGGAATCAGCGGCCCCGCCACCGCACAGAATCAGTGGCCCCGCCACCGCACTGAATCAGTGGCCCCGCCACCGCACTGAATCAGCGGCCCCGCCACTGGGGCGCACGTTTGGCCGCGAACGCCCTCGGCCCTTCCTGCGCGTCCTCGCTGTTGTAGCAAAGCTCGGACGCGTGCCGGGCGGCGACCAGCGCAGCCGAGCGTCCCATCTCCGTCGAGAGCATCACGGTCTCCCGCGCCGCACGAACCGACAGGGGTGCGCCGGCGAGGATCTCACCCGCCAGGCCGAGTGCCGTCGCGAGGAGGTCTCCGGGCTCGGCGAGCCTGTTGACCAATCCGATCTCGTACGCCCGCTGCGCGGTGATCGGTTTTCCGGTCAGGAGGATCTCCATCATGATCCGCTGCGGGATCATGTGGATCAGTGGAGAAGCCCACGGTGAGCTCCTGCCCACCTTCACTTCCGTCACCGCGAACGTCGCACCGGTACTCGCCACACACAGGTCGCACGACTGCGCGATCAGCCAGCCCCCGGCGAACGCGGCCCCGTTGACCGCCGCGATCGTGGGTTTCGACAGTTCGACCGTGTCGTACGGGACCGGAATCAGCGTGCGGGGCGGAACCGTCATCCCCGTCTCGACCATCTCCTTGAGATCGCCACCCGCACAGAACGCCTTGTCCCCTGCCGCGGTGAGGACGGCGACCCGCAGGCCGGGATCGTTCTCGAAGCGGTCCCATGCGGCGTACAACCCCGCGCGCACCTCCGCGGTGAGACAGTTGCGCGTCTCCGGCCGGTTCAGCGTGATGACGGCGATGCCGTCGTCCCGGGCATCGAACAACACTGCGGCGTTCGCCGGATCCCCGGTCATCGGACAACTCGGCTCATCAGAAACCTCTCTGTCGGATCACGTGTGCCTCACGGTCGAGCGCGTCGCGGAAGTCGGGGTGGGCGATGGCGATCAGCCGTCTGCTTCGTTCGGCCAGCGTTCGTCCACGCAGTTCTGCGGCTCCGAATTCGGTGACGACCACGTCCACCTCGCTTCTCGCGGTGGTGACCGGGCCCGAGAGCGCGGCGGTGATCCGGCTGACGGTGCCGTTCTTCGCGGTCGCCGGCAGCGCCATGATGGCGTGGCCTCCCGGCGAACGTGCGCCCGCACGCACGAAATCCACCTGCCCACCCGTGCCGCCCAGGTACGCGGACCCGCTCTGTTCCGCGTTGACCTGCCCGGTCAGGTCGACCTCCATCGCGGAGTTGATCGTCACCAGGTTCTCCAACTGCGCCAGCACGCCGGCGTCGTGGGTGTACGAGGTCGTGCACATCCGGATCTCCCGGTTGCGGTGCGCGAATCCGTAGAGCCGATCGGTGCCGATCAGAGCGCCGGTGATCGACACCCCCCGGTCGATCTTCTTGCGGGCGTTGGTCAGCGCGCCGGACTCGACGAGATCGACGAGTCCGTCGCCCAGCATGCCGGAGTGCACCCCGAGATCCCTGCGGTCGGAGAGCAGGCGCAGGACGGCGTCCGGAACGGCGCCGACCCCCATCTGCAGGACCGCGCCGTCACCGATGTACTCGGCGGCGTGCCGGGCGATCGCTTCGTCGGTCTCGCCGATCCGTCCCGGCGGCACCTGCACAGGTGGGCGCGAGACGTGCACCGCGTAATCGATTCTCGACTCCGGGAGCATCTCGCCGAAGGTGAACGGCACCTGATCGTTGACCTCGGCGACCACTACCCGCGCCCGCGCGACGGCGGCCTGCACATAGTCGCTGACAAGACCGAAACTGTGGTTGCCCTCGCCGTCGGCGGGACCGACCTGAACGAATGCCACGTCGCAACCGATGATTCCCGCCTCGATCATCGGGCCGACCTGACTGACGTGGCACGGAATCACGTCGAGGCGGTGCGCCTTGCTCATCGACCTCAGGGCGCCGATGGCGCCCATGCTGGACAGCGCGAAACTCTCGGCCGATTCGGGGGTGAAGATTCCCGAGAAACTGGTCGCGACGAACACCGTCAGATCGCCGACGTCGCGGCCCTGCGCAATCAGCGCTTCGAGCACGCTCGACGGTTCACCGCACGCCTGGCCGACGACGATGTGGTCCCCCGGGCGGAGGAATTCGCGAACATCGATAGCCGCGTCGGTACGAACCTGTGTCATGTGCCTTCCGTTCCGCGGGTGCCGTTCGAGTCGGCATCCCCTGCACGCGAACAGGGTTCGGCGGCACGCCGGAGTTGCTCGAGGACGTCGGCGGTGTCGGCGCCGAGCCGGGGCGCCGGTCCCGCGATGCGTCCGGGTGTACGCGAGAACCAGGTGGGCGGCCCGGGATAGCGGACCGGCCCGTACGGAGAGTCGACGTCGTCGAAGAAGCCGGTCTGTTCGAGATGCGGATTGTCGAACAGTTCGTCCAGCGTTCGCACCGGAGCGGCGGGGATATCACGAGACCGCAGGAGATCGAGCCATTCCTGCGTCGTGCGCTCCTCGAACGTCGTGCCGAGAAGTTCGTAGACCTCGTCGATCCGACGCGCCCGCTGTTCGAGAGTCGCGAAGTGTTCGCCGGCCCATTCCGGTTTCACGGCGTCGACAAATGCCGCCCATTGCTTGTCGTTGTAGACGAGCGCCGAGATCCGGCCGTCCTTGGTGCGGTACGGCTTTCGGTTCCGTGCGACGACGCGCGGGTAGACAGCCGGACCCAGCGGCGGTGTGAACATCGCGCCGTTTCCGTGTTCGACGAGCATGAAGGCCGCCATGGTTTCGAACATGGCTACTTCGACTTCCTGCCCCTCCCCTGTCCGTTCACGATGGAAAAGGGCCATCATCGTGGCGTAGAGCGCTGTCATCCCGGCGACCTTGTCGGCGATGATCGTGCCCACGTACCCCGCCTCACCGGTCAACTGCTCTTGCACCGACGGCAAGCCGCATTCCGCCTGGATCGTGTCGTCGTAGGCCGTGAGGTTCGAGTCGGGTCCGCCGCGCCCGTATCCGTAACAGTTGGTGTAGACGATCGACGGGTTGAGTGCCGCGACATCGTCGTATCCGAATCCGAGACCCGCTACGGCGGTCGCACGCATCGAGTGGATGAACACATCGGCGTCGACGATCAACTCCCGGAGCGTCGACGCGCCCTCGTCGGTGCGCAGATCCAGTACGACGCTTCGTTTGCCGCGGTTGACGTTGACGAAGACACCGCCCATCCCGGGCTCGGGGCCCACCGAGATGTAGCGGGTGTTGTCGCCCGCGGGGGGTTCGATCTTGACCACGTCCGCCCCCATGTCGGCCATGATCTGGGTGCAGTACGGACCCATCACCATCGCCGTCAGGTCGACGACTCGCACTCCTGACAGGGGACCTCGGTGTTTCATCGACAGAACCTCGCTGCTGCGTCGGGTCGGATTCCCCGGCGCGCGGGCCTTCCGGGAACGGCGCAAAACTATCAGATGAATCTTTACAAGGATAGTGGTATGACTGGGTGGTGGACAGAACCAGCGCCCTCTCGGGCACGATCGACACGGTGCTCGACTCCGCCCTTTCGTCCCACCCGGACGCACCGGCGATCGAGGCCGCCTCGGGAGTGTGGTCGTACGCCGAACTCGACGACCAGGCCCGACGCGCCGCAGGGGCATTGTGGACACTCGGCGTCCGGCCCGGCGACCGGGTGGCAGCGTGCCTGCCCAACGACCTCGACATCGTCGCGGCCTTCCACGGAGCACAACGCGTCGGCGCGGTCTGGGCCGGGATCGGCGAAGCACTCTCCGCCGCAGAGCAACAGAACCTGCACGACATCTGCGCGCCGGCCGTGGTGCTCGCCGGACCCCAGTACAAGGCCGGCGGGTCGCGGTGTGTCGGCCCCGATCGCTGGGCCGACCTCCTCGCCGCCGACCACGAGTACCCGCCCCTCACCCACGATCTCGATCAGCCCGCCGGAATCGCCTTCACCAGCGGGACTTCCGGGACACCGAAAGCCGTCGTGCACAGCCAGCGCAACCTTCTCTTGCCCGGAGCAGTGCTGGTCGCCACCCGGGGCTGGGGCCGGGAACTTCGCAAGGGAGACAGCTTCCCGCTGACGATTCTCAATCTCATGGTGCTCTCCACCCTGCTCACCGCACAGGCGGGCGGGTGCGCCGTGATCATGAACCGGCGCGACCTCGAGGGTGTCGCACACTGGATCTCTTCCCGCCGCGTCACCGTATGGAACGGCGCCCCGGCCCAGCTCTACGATCTCGCCGCGCGACCCGACCTGGATCTCGGTTCGCTGCGCGAGGTGTGGAGCGGCGGCAGCGACACCCCCGACGGCCTGCGCCGATCCTTCGCCGACGCACACGGCCTGATACCGCGCGTCACCTACGGTCTGACGGAAGCACCCACCGTCGTGTCCATCGACCCACCCGGCACCGCATGGCGAGCCGGAACGAGCGGACAGGTACTGCCCCAGTACGACGTCGGCGCGTACGACGACGACGGTCGCCGCCTTCCTCCCGGTGAGCCGGGTGAACTGCGGCTGACCGGCGCGACAACCGGACACTGGGCACACGCATGGACGCCGATGCTCGGTTACCTCGAGGACGGGAACATCCGGCCGCCGGAACCCGGAACCGTCCCGACCGGCGACATCGGGACCGTGGACGCCGACGGCTGGCTCACCGTCGTCGACCGTAAGAAACTCGTCATCATCCGCGGCGGAGCGAACGTCTACCCGCTCGAGGTCGAGCGCGTCATCGCCACCCATCCCGACGTCACGAAGGTCGCGGTATACCCGGTGCCGGACGACCGGCTCGGCCAGCGTGTCGCCGCGGTCATCGAAAGTTCCTCAGAACAACCGGATTTCGACGCGCTCACCGAGTTGTGCCGAAGTGAACTCTCCCCGTACAAGGTCCCCGAGATCTGGAGCCGGATCGACTGCCTGCCCGTCAACGCCATGGGCAAGATCCAGCGCGCCGGGTTGTGCGAACTCGTCCACGCACACCGGCGGCCCGCGCCGGACCGGACGTGACACTCTGCTCGTACATCGATCCACCCCCGAACCCGAGGAGCGCCCCGTGGCGTTGAACAGCGAGATCGTCACACGAATGTTCGGCCTGGAAGGCCGGGTCGCGATCGTGACCGGCGCGTCCTCCGGACTCGGCGCGACCGTCGCGGAAACCCTCGCGGGACTGGGCGCCGAGGTTGCCGTCGTGGCCCGCCGGAAAGACCGTCTCGAAGAACTCGCCGAACGGATCGGCGGCTTCGCGGTGGCCGCCGACCTGACCGATCTCGACGCGATCGGACAAGTCGTGCCGGCCGTGGCCGAGAAACTCGGACCCCCCGAAATCCTCGTGAATGCAGCCGGAAGCATGTTCACGGAGGAGCGGGCCGAGTCGGAACCGCTCGACGCGATGCGCCGTACCCTCGACCTCAACCTGCTGGCGCCGTTCCGCCTCGCACAGGACGTGTTCCCGCACATGCGCGCTGCCGGACGCGGCTCCATCGTGAACGTCTCGTCCATCAGTGGACGAGTCGGCGTCCCGGGTATCCCCCAGGCTTCTTACGCGGCAAGCAAACTCGGGCTGTCCGGTCTGACGGCCGAGCTCGCCGTCCAGTGGGCGCGACACTCGATCCGGGTGAACACGGTGGCGCCCGGCTTCTTTCGCAGCGAAATCACCGGGCCGCTCTACGACAGTGAACGCGCCTCCGAATACCTGCGGAGAAACACTCCGCTCCCGAAGGACGGAACCGCCGACGACATCGTCGGCGCGATCGTGTGGCTCGCCGGTGACGCCGGTAGTTACGTCACCGGTCAGACCGTCGTCGTGGACGGCGGGTGGACGGCGCGCTGATCTTCCCGCTGTCCGGCAGCGACGCCGACCCCCGCGGCACGGTCGGTCTCCGACGAGACGCCCTCCGGGTAATGGCATGCCACGAAATGGCCCGGACGTATCTCGCGAATCGACGGTTCCTCGGCGGCGCACGTGTCCCGGGCCGACGGGCACCTGGTGCGGAACCGGCATCCACTCGGCGGATCGACAGGTGACGGGATATCTCCGGCCGGTGCCGTGCGTTGCACCGGCGCCTCGGGATCGGGTTCGGGAACGGCGCTGATCAGAGCGCGCGTGTACGGATGCGCGGGTGCGCTGAACAGTTCGTCGGACGCTGCGACCTCACACACCTTGCCGAGATACATCACCACGACACGGTCGCTCACGTTCTTCACCACCGCGAGGTCGTGCGCGATGAAGACGAGAGTGAGCTTGTACCGGGTCTTCATGTCTTCGAGCAGGTTGATGATCTGGGCCTGGACGGACACGTCGAGCGCGGATACCGGCTCGTCGCAGATCACGAGTTCGGGATCGAGAACCATCGCCCGCGCGATCGAGATGCGCTGGCACTGTCCTCCGGAGAATTCGTGGGGCAGCCGATCCGACGCCGTATCCGGGTCGAGACCCACACGTTCGATCATCGCCCGGGTGCGAGACTCGATTTCCTCTGCCGGCGCGCCGCCCTGGATCCGCAAGCCTTCGGCCACGATGTCCTTGACCTTGCGCATCGGGTTGAGAGAGGAAATCGGATCCTGGAAGATCATCTGCAGCTTCCGGCGGTGCGCACGAAGTGCGGAGCCTCTGAGACCGACGATCTCGGATCCGTCCACGACCACCGAACCCGATGTGGGAGGCGGAAGTTGCAGGATCGCCTTCGCCACGCTCGACTTACCGCATCCCGATTCCCCGACCAGGCCGACTGTCTCTCCTCGTCTGGCGTCGAAGCTCACGTCCGAGACCGCGAAGACCCGCTCGTTGCCCTTGCCTGCATATTCGACGGTGAGGTTCCGGACGCTGAGCACCACGTCCTGGTCGTCCCGCAGATGCGCAGTTCCACTGCCGGCCATCAGATCACGTCCCTGGAATCGATTCGGGTCCCGGCCGCCGTCACACCGGCGGAGGCGTTGGCTTCTCGTGCGGTGTCACCGGCAGGCGTGCCCAGTGGATAGAAACAGGCGGCGGAATGCTGCGGTGAGTCGTCTGCGGCCTCGAGCCGGGGCGTGTCCACCAGGCACCGGGCCTGCGCCGACGGGCATCTCGGCGCGAAGCTGCACCCCGCGGGCGGGTCGATGACGGTGGGCGGCCGCCCGGGGATGGACGGCAGTCGGGTGTGGCTCGGATCGCCGAGACGCGGGATCGCGTCCATCAACGCCCGGGTGTAGGGGTGGCGCATGTGGGAGAACAACTGTCGCGTCGGGCCGGTCTCGACGACCTTTCCCGCATACATGACCGCGATGGAATCCGTGCGTCCTGCCACGACTCCGAGGTCGTGCGTGATGAGAATCATGCCCATGTCGGTCGTCGCCTGCAGATCGCCGAGCAGATCGAGGATTTGCTGCTGCACGGTGACGTCGAGCGCGGTGGTGGGTTCATCGGCGATGAGTAACTTCGGTGAGCACGCGATTGCCAGTGCGATCGTCACCCGCTGCCGCATTCCCCCCGACAGGTGGTGCGGGTACCGGCCGAACCGCGTGGCCGGCTCCGGTATGCCGACTTGCGTGAGCAACCGGATCGCCTCGGTCTTCGCTGCCCGGCGGTCGAGGCCGAGGTGGAAACGCAGTGTTTCCGTGAGTTGCTGTCCGATGGTGAGGACCGGTGTCAGTGAGGTCATCGGGTCCTGGAAGACCATCGCCAGATCCACGCCCCACAAGTGCTTGTTCCGCTTCGGTGAGACCGTGGCGAGGTCGACTCCGTCGAGCAGGATCTCGCTGCCCGGCAGGACTCGCGCGCTGGGAGCCAGGATCTTCATGATCGCGCGTGAGAGCACCGATTTTCCGGAACCCGACTCGCCGACGATGCCGAGTGTCCGTCCCGCTTCGACGCGCAGGTTCACGCCGTCGACGGCCCTGACCTGACCTCGCGGCGTGTCGAACCACACCCGCAGCCCGCGCACCTCGAGCAGCGCACCGCGGGATGACATGACACCCGGATTCTCGGCGGCGGCGTCCGCCGTCATCTCCCCTACCTCGGTCATATGGAGGACTCCCTGCCTATCCGGCCCCGCATCCAGTCGCCGAGCTTGTTGAACGAGTACACGGTCAAGAAGAAGAACAACGACGGAATCAACACGAGATGCGGGTATTCCCTGAGTGATTCACGTCCCGCGGCGAGCATCCCGCCCCAGCTCGGCGTCGGTGGCGGCACCCCCAGTCCCAGGAAGCTCAAGCTGCCTTCGGCGACCACGAGGGTGGCCATCACCACCAGGGCAAGCGACATGACGGGAAGCATCACGTTGGCGAGTAACTCCCGCAGCAGCACACGCCACGGTCCGGCCCCGAGCGCCTTTGCCGCGGTGACGAATTCGCGCTCTGCGAACGCCATGGTGTTGGCTCGTGCCACGCGTGCGAAGTTCGGTATACCCAGCAACGCGAGGCCGAGGACCAATGTCGGCAGGCCCGGCCCGAGAGCCGCTACCAGCGCGATGAGGAAGATCAGGGCAGGGAAGGACAGCAGGAAGTTGACGAGAAGCGACACGATCCGGTCCGTCACTCCACGGAAATAACCGGCGACCATGCCCACCGCGACTCCGATGACCATCGCGATAGCGGTACCGCCGATCGCGACCGCCATCGACACCCTGGCACCGTGGATGCACCGCGACAAGATGTCTCGTCCCAGCGAATCGGTTCCCAGCAGATGCGATCCCCACGAAGGTGGGGCGCTGAAGTCGTCGGTGATCTCGTTGGGGTCGGGCATCGGGAGCCAATCCGCGACCAGGGCGGCGACGACCACGGCAGCGATCCACACCGCACCGAGTACCGCGCCGTAGTCGCGTCCCCGTCTGCGCGCGGCCTTCCGGGGGGCGGGAGGGACGTCGGTCGGCGGGAGATGTTCCGTCGCGGTGCCGGTGCTGTCCTGCCGGATGACATCGGTCACGAGGCACTCACCTTCCGTACTCTCGGGTCGAGCAGCGGGTAGGCCAGGTCGACGACGGTATTGATGGACAGGTAGAGCAGCGCGCTGAGCAGAACGACCGCCTGCACCACGATGAAGTCGCGCGAGAGAATCGAATTGACGACGAGGCTGCCCATCCCCGGCAGAGAGAAGATCAGTTCCACGATCACCGTGCCCCCGATGAGCCGGCCGATCACCACACCGGACACGGTGACGAGTGAGAAGGACGACTGCCGCAGCGCGTGCCGGACGAGGATCCGCGACGTGGGCAATCCCCGGGCGCGCGCCGAGAGGACGTGATCCTGTTGCAGGGTCGCCATCATGTCGCCTTTGAGAAGCCGCGTGAACAGCACACATTCGCCCGCGGCCAAGGTCAGGACCGGAAGGGCGATGTGCGAGAGGTGCTCGACGGGATCCTCGGAGAACGGCACCCAGCCGAGTGTCGGGAGCAGACCGAGTTGCACGCCGAAGACGAACACGAGGAGGATGCCGAGAACGAAGGACGGCACGGCCAGTGTCGCCGAGGTCAACGCCGTCGCGACCCGGTCCAGACGGCCCCCGGGGCGGTAGGCCGACCAGACACCGACGGGGATCGACACCGCGAGCGCGACGAACATCGACAAGATCGCGAGTTCCAGCGATACCGGAGCACGTTCGGCGATCGAGGCCAGCACATCCGTCTGGGTGGTGAACGAACGCCCGAAATCGCCCTGGAGCACGCCACCGATCCACGAGAGGTACCGCTCCATCAGCGGATCGTCGAGACCGTAACTCGCGCGGGCGAGTTCGCGCATCTCGTCGCTCGCACCCGGTGGAACCAGACTGTCGACCGGATCGCCGGGGATCAATTCCAGCAACAGGAACACCGCCACGCTGACCATCCAGATCAGCAGCAGGAAGTTCCCTATCGGTACCGCACTTCGTCTGACGATGACGCCCACGCTCGATCAACCCCGTTCGTTCGGTGTGCCGAGTCGCGGCGGGCGCGGCCGTAGGTCACGGCCGTGCCCGCCGCACACCGCGGCAAATGTGGAGGATTACTTGTCGACCCACGCCCGATCGAGGTAGACCCCTGCGCCGCTGAGAGTGCCCGTGAGGACCAGGCCCTGCACGTATCCCGGAGTGAAGATGTACCCGGTCTGGTAGCGCCAGTTCCGCAGCGGCGCGTCGTTGGAGATCTCACCGTTGATCACCCTGTACGCCTCGGCGACCACGTCCGGATCCTTCGATGCCCGGCTCGCGTCGAGAGCCTCGTCCACCTTCGGATTCGAGTACCCGGTGATGTTGTTCGTGCCGTCCGAGTGGAACGTGTCGTAGATGGCGTCCATATGCTGCGACAACGTCGCGGCGATCCCCATCTGGTATCGGCCCGAACGTAGAACACCTTGCAGGGTTGCGTAATCCATCGAGTCGATCTCGACTCGCACGCCGTCGAGTTGCTGCACCTGCGACTGGATGAGCTGGGCGACCTGCTCGAGCGCGGGCAGGCCGGCGAACGTGCTCAGCCGCAACGTGAGGTCGCTCTTCCCGGTCTTCGCCAGGTACTCGTCGAGCAGGGCCTGCGCTTCGGGAAGATTCTTCTCGGGGAAGGTGCCCAAATCGTCGTCGCGATACGCGCTGTCCGGGAACAGAAATGCGTCCACGGGGTCGTCGCCGGGGTACACGGCGCTGTTGATCTGCGCGCTGTCGAACGTCTTCAGCACTGCGAGCCGGAGTTGCGGGTCCTTGAGGTCCGGGTCCTCGAAATTGAAGTTCAGTCCCGTTCCCCCGACCAGTGGCAGCGCATGGACCGTGAATCCCTCGGCTTCGACCGCTCTGGCGTCCTTGGAGAGCAGCGACCAGTTGATGTCGATCTCTCCGGATCGTAAGGCGTTGAGGCGCTGATCGTCCTGGCCGATCACTTTCAGGACGAAGCTGTCGAGGTACGGCGCGCCTTCGTCCCAGTACTCGGGGTTGGCCGTGAACCTGGCCTCGGAGTTGCGTGTCCATTTCTCGAGGAGAAACGGGCCGGCGCCGATCGGGGCGTTGCCGAAGTCGGCGCCGAGTTGGGTGATGGCGGTGGGTGACCCGATCATGCCCATCCCCTGCGCAAGCGCCCACGGCAACTGGTAGTTCGGTTCGCCCGAGACCACCTCGACCGTGAGCGGATCGATCACCCTCCAGGTCAGCGGCGCCGCGATCCGGGCGGACGGCGAGAGATTCGCGGGGTCCTTGACGCGGTCCCAGTTGAATACGACGGCGTCGGCGTCGAACGGTGTGCCGTCGCTGAATCGCACACCGTCGCGCAGTGTCAGGGTCCAGGTGATGCCGTCCTCCGACTCGAACGACGACGCCATCGCGGGTACGAACTGTTCTTCCTCGGTGTCGAAGCGGAGCAGGGTTCCGAATACGGGCAGGCATCGGTCGAACGCATGGGTTGCGCACCAGACCGGGTCCATCGTCTGGCCCTCGACGTTGACGGCCATCACCAGTTCGCCGCCGCGGACCGGTGTTTCGGACCCGGCGCCGTCGTTCCCCGACGCCCCGCCGCTACCGCAACCGGCTGCCACCATGACCGATGCGACGGCCACCAGCAATGGACGTGGCATTCTTCGCCAGTTCACTGTCACTTTTGTTTGCTCCTGTCATTGGTTCTGGCCGGTGCGGTAGCGATGGGGACTACTCGGTGACCCAGATCTCCTCGGGCAACGGCGATCCGAGTGCGTAGACGTCGACTCCCTGCACGTTCTGTCCCCACACGACTGCGGGCACCGCGCGGTAGTACCAGATGCCCGGATTCAGCTCGACCAGGCGCTCCTGGACCGTTTCGTAGGCCGCCGTGCGCTCTTCGACGGTCACACCGATGCGGCCGGCGTCCAGTGCTGCGTTGAGTTCCGCGTCGTCGACACCGACTGTGTTGCCGGACGAGTCCTTGTGAAAGGCCAGCCACAGCGGGTTGTCGGGATCCTGGATGACGGCCGACGAAATGAGCATGTCGAAGTCGCGTGCGCCGGTGCGGGCCGTTGCCTGGGCATAGTCGACGACGTCCACCTTCGCCTCGACGTTCTGGAACGCGCTCAGCTGTGCCTGCAGAGCCTCGCCGAGCGTCCGGCTCTCCGTCGTCGGGTAGGACAAGAACGTGAACGAGACGGGTTTGCCTTCGGCGGCCAACTCGTCGAACAGTTTCTGCGCGGCGGCCGGGTCGGTTTCCTTGAGCGGGATGTCACTGAAGAACTGTGAGCTCTCCTCGAAGAGAGTCTCCGGGATCTGACCTTCGTCGTTGTAGACGGCCGTGTTGATCGCATCGAGGTCCACAGCGAGGGACACCGCCCGGCGTGCACGTGCGTCGTCGAAGGGAGCGCGTGCGAAGTTCATGCCCACGAACTGCCCGCCACCTGTCGGGACGACCTCGGTGTTGAGCCCTGCGGCTTCGACCTTGTTCAGGCTCGCCCAGTTCGTTTCGGACGCCAGATCTGCGGCGCCGGTCGTCATCGCGTTCACGCGCTGGTTCGTGTCACTCACGGTCCGGATGGTGAGAGTGTCCAGATACGGCTTCGGCGCGTCCCAGTAATCGGGGTTCTTGGTCAGTTCGATCGCATCCTGGCGCGTCCACGATGTCAGGGTGAAGGGACCCGCACCGACAGGGTTCGCATCGAACTCGCCCGGCCCCTTGGCCAATGCTGCCGGCGACGCGATCCAGTTCAGCGAACTCCCCACGATGGACTGCGCATAGTGCGGGTTGGGGGATCTCATCGTGATCTGCAGTGTGGTCGGATCTTCGACACGCGTCTCGGCGATCTGGGCCGCCCACCGGCCGGACGTCGAGCCCAGGGCCGGATCGACGAGGCGATCCCAGTTGAACTTCACCGCAGCAGCATCGAGCGGGGTGCCGTCCGTGAACACGAGGTCGGGCCGGAGTTTCAGAGTGAACGTGGCTCCACCGTCGGTGGTCGAGAAGTCGGTGGCCATCTTGTACTCGATGTCGAGCGACTCGACATCGTTGATCATCAATGTTCCGTACAGCGCGTTGCCGAGGGTGGGCTGGAACGCCCAATAGTTGGTCAGGGCCGCAGGATCGAGCGAACGTGGCTCGCCGGTCTGCAGGACGGTGAGCGAGCCGCCCGAGACCGGGTCACCCGCCTCGGTGGTCGACGCGCCCGCGTCGGAACTCGACTCGCCACACGAGGTCAGCAGCAGCGCCGCGGCGCATGCCGCGGCTACCGCGGGCAGGAAACGTCTGTGTCGGAACATGGGGACCTCTCGATGGAGACGGAACAGCCGGGATGAGGCACACGGTGCGCGGGTCGGTGGGCAGGAAATCCGGGTGCTTTCGGTGCATGACGGCTCTCGCCGCGCAGAAACGATTCCCACACTCGAACACGATGCATCGTGACGACGATCACAGGGAGTATCACCGGTCGAGCCCGAACATTCAAGTATTGCCATCCTTGTAATGATTGAAGTACGGTGCGGTCGGAGTGCAACGTCCGAACGCACCTCGGGCGTCCCAAGGAAGGAAGTCTCTACAGATGTTTTCGGCACTAGTGATCGAAAAGGGCGACGCCGGCCAGACGGTAACCCTGAAGAACCTCGAGGACAGCGATCTCCCCGACGGCGACGTCACCATCGACGTGGAATACTCCACACTGAATTTCAAGGACGCACTGGCGATCACCGGCAAATCCCCGGTGGTGCGCAAGTTCCCGATGGTCCCCGGAATCGACCTTGCGGGCGTCGTCACCGATAGCGCCCATGCAGACTGGTCGCCGGGAGACCGGGTCGTCCTCAACGGCTGGGGGGTCGGCGAAACCCATTGGGGCGGACTGGCTCAGCGGGCGCGACTCCGCGGAGACTGGCTCGTCCCCCTGCCCGACGAATTCACGGCCCGGCAAGCGATGGCAATCGGCACCGCCGGTTACACGGCGAGCCTGTGCGTGGAGGCTCTCCTGAACTTCGGTATCACCCCGGATCAAGGCGAAATTCTCGTCACCGGCGCGACAGGCGGTGTCGGCAGCGTCGCGATCGCTCTGCTCACCAAGGCCGGATTCACCGTGGCGGCCGCGACGGGAAAGACGTCCGAAGCCGACTACCTCCAGCAGCTCGGTGCGTCCACCGTCGTCGACCGCGCGGACCTGTCCGGACCGGGCAAGCCGATGCAGAAGGAGCGCTGGGCAGGCGTCGTCGATACAGCCGGCAGCCATACACTCGCGAACGCGTGTGCGCAGACACGCTACGGCGGTGCCGTGGCCGCCTGCGGACTGGCACAGGGCATGGATTTCCCGGCCTCGGTCGCGCCGTTCATCCTGCGCGGCGTGTCCCTGCTCGGAATCGACAGCGTGATGGCGCCACGCGAGCGGCGCGTCACCGCGTGGGCTCGCCTGTCCCGCGATCTCGACGCGACCGCACTCGACGCCATCGCCCGGGAAGTGTCGCTGAAAGAAGCGATCACCGCGGCGGACCACCTCATGGACGGCACGGTGCGCGGGCGCATCGTCGTCGACGTCAATCGATAATCGGGGAGTACAGATGAGCAAGAAGTCCTCAGCGCCGGAAACCGTGGAACTGGACCTGTCCGACGTGGAACACCGCGTCGGCAAGCCGGTCGGCGGTGGGCAACTCTGGGATCCGTGCAGCACGTCCGACATTCGGCGTTGGGCCATGGCGATGGACAATCCCAATCCCCTGCACTGGAACGAGACGTTCGCGCGCGAATCCAAGTTCGGAGGCCTGGTCGCGCCCCAGTCCATCGCGGTGGCTCTCGACTTCGGGCACGGCGCCGCACCCGCGTGTGTCGGCTACATCCCGAACAGCCACCTGATCTTCGGCGGCGAGGAATGGTGGTTCTACGGAGTCCCGGTCCGCCCCGGCGACAAGCTCTTCCAGGATCGCCGCTTCCACGACTACAAGGTCACGGAAACAAAATTCGCGGGCCCCACGATGTTCTCGCGTGGCGACACCACGCACACCAATCAGCACGGCGCCCTGGTCGCCCGTGAACGTTCCACCGCGATCCGCTATCTCTCCGCCGAAGCCACCAAGCGTGGCATGTACGAGAATCAGCTCGGCGAGATCAAGAAGTGGACCAACGAGGAACTTCTGGAGATCGAGGCCCTGCGCCACGAATGGCTGTTGTCCAACTGGGCGGGCACGTCCCCGCACTTCGACGAGGTCAAGGTCGGCGACACCCTCCCCCGCCGCGTGATCGGACCGCACAGCATCTCCACCTTCACCACGGAATACCGGGCGTTCCTCTTCAACATCTGGGGCACGTTCGAATGGGTGGCACCGGAGGGCGTCGAGGATCCGTGGATCAACCAGGATCCGGGCTGGGTCGAAGGATTCGGCTTCGACGAAGAAGGCGCCATGATCGACCCGCGCAAGCGGGACGGCTTGTACGTGGGCCCGTCGCGCGGGCACATCGACGCCGAGAAGGCCGGCGAGGTCGGCATGGCCCGGGCCTACGGCTACGGCGCGACGATGGGTGCGTGGTGTACCGACTTCTTGGCCAACTGGGCCGGGCACGAAGGCATGGTGCGCCACATCAAGTCGGACTTCCGCGGGCCGGCCTTCGAGGGCGATGTCACGTACTTCGACGCCGAGGTCGTCGGCAAGGAGACCGACACCACGTGGGGTGTCCCTCTCGTCCAGATCAAGCTGCGCCTGACCAATCAGGACGGCAACGTCCTCGTCTCCTCCACCGCCGAGGTCGAGCTGCCGCTCTGACGGCACCGCAGACAAGGGAATCATCATGAGCACTGGGACGAACACGGAAGTGGTGGAGTCCGTTTCGATCGTGTCGGGACCTCCGCTCAGCGAAGAGCCCGGTCTGGGTGCCCTCACCCTGCCCGGTTTCCTGGGCGAAGTGACAGAGTTGTACAGCGACCGGGAAGCCCTCGTGATGCACGACGCGGACGGCACCACACGCTGGACCTATGCCGACCTGTGGGAACGCGCCATCGAGGTGGCACGGGCACTGCGCGGCGTCGGACTCACCAAGGACGGCCGCGTCGGTGTGTTGATGACGAACCGGCCCGAATGGATCGCGGCGGTGTTCGGCACCTCCCTCGCGGGAGGCGTCGCCGTCACGTTGAGCACCTTCTCGACCCCGGCCGAACTCGACTACATGCTCGAGACGTCGGGAGTGTCGGTGCTGTTGTTCGAGCGCACCGTGCTCAAAACGGATTTCGCCGCTGCCCTGGCCGGTCTGGAACCGCAGATCGGCACCACGACGTCCGGCGTGGTGCAGTCGGCGAAGTACCCGTTCCTGCGGTACGTCGCCATGGTCGGCTCCCCCGACGGAGTCGCGTCGCTTCCGTCGTGGGAGGAATTCCTCGCCCACGGTGAGGCACAGCCGCGCGCACTGGTGGAAGCCTCCGCGGCGGCTGTGCGGCCCAGTGACGTCGCCGTGCTGTTCTTCTCCTCCGGTTCGACGAGCAAGCCGAAGGGGATTCTCAGTGCCCACCGCGGCGTGAGTATCCAGATGTGGCGCTTCCGGCGCATGTACCGATTCGCACCGGAACACAACATCCGATGCTGGACGGCCAACGGCTACTTCTGGTCCGGAAACTTCGCGATGGCGTTGGGCAACACCCTCGCCAGCGGCGGCTGCCTGGTGCTGCAACCGACGTTCGATCCCGTGGAAGCACTCGACCTCATCGAGCGGGAGCAGGTGAACTTCCCGTTCGCCTGGCCGCACCAGTGGGCCCAACTCGTGGGCGCACCCAACTGGGACAATGCCGATCTGAGCAGTCTGCTCTACGTCGACTTCAACACCCCCGTCGCGCGGCACCCCACGGTGACCGCCGAGTGGTACGAGCCGGGGCACGCGTACGGCAACACCGAAACGTTCACCATCAGCGCGTGTTACCCCGCCAACACCCCGCCCGAGGTCGCGGCCGGCAGCAGCGGTGAACCACTGCCCGGCGTGACGATCGAGATTGTCGAACCACTGACCGGTGCAGTTCTGCCACGCGGCGAGCGGGGTGAAATCTGCGTCAAGAGCCCCACGCTGATGCTCGGATACGTCGGCACACCTCTCAGTGAGACCGTCGACGAGCACGGGTTCTTCCACACCGGAGACGGCGGCTACCTCGACGAGGCGGGCCGGTTGTTCTGGGAAGGCCGGCTCACCGACATCATCAAGACCGGCGGCGCGAATGTGTCACCGCTCGAGGTGGACGAGGCACTCGTCGCGCATCCCGGGGTGAAGGTCGCCCGCACCGTCGGCGTTCCGCACGACACGCTCGGCGAGGTCGTCGTCTCGTGCATCGTGGCGCACTCCGGCGCGGACCTCGATGTCGACGGGATCCGGTCGTACCTGCGGGAGCGACTCGCGAGCTACAAGGTTCCGCGCGAAGTGCTGTTCTTCGACGAGGACGAGATCAGCTTGACGGGTAGCGCGAAAATCAAGTCGAACGAGATCCGGGACCTGGCTGTCGCGCGTCTCGGGTGACGGAACTTTGGTAGCTTTCTGCCCGCTGAGCGGGCAGAAAGCTACCAAAGTTGAGGGTGTCAGCCGCAGGTCGGCTCCGGAACGTTTCCGGTCCGCGCCCGATCGACGAAAGCCTTCACCTCCGGTAGCGATTCCTCCAGCACACCGCGATGGTCGGCGCCGTCGTAGACGCTGTAGGTCAGTGCGGCACCGTTGCTGCACAACACTTCCGTGATCCGGTCGGTGGCGGCCCGGGAGACGAGGACATCCGCGGTGCCCTGCACGACCAGTGTCGGCACGACCGGGGTGAGTGACTCGAGTTCCTGGGTCGCGTAGTACTCCCCGATACGGCTCAACTCGGCGTCCGGCGCGAACAGGTTGTCCACGGGAACCGTGTCAGCCACAGCACGCACATCGTCCATGCACCCGGTGCGGGCAGCGGCGAGCAACGGTCGCGCCGTGTCGGTGAGCATCGCATCGGCCGACAGGGTCGGATCGGCCGCCTCGGCACCCAGCAGAAGGACCGGCAGGAAACTCAAGGCCTGCTCGATCCCCGGGCCGCCGGACACGAAGAATCCCGCGACGTCGCTGGTCCTACTCCCGGGTGCGAGCACCACTGCCGATTGCAGTTCGAGTTCCGGAGCGCGGTCGAGGCCACCGGCAGCCGTGTACAAGGCGGCGTGCCCACCTTGACTGTGCCCCATCACGGTCCACCGACTTCCGACGCCGGCATCGAGTTCCCGTGCCGCACGCACGATGTCGACGACCGAATTCCTTGCGCTCTCGCCGTTCATGTAGGGATGCTCGCCGGGCGTACCGAGCCCTTCGTAATCGGTCTGGACTACGACGTAGCCGTCGGCGACCCAGCGATCGAGCATCGCACCCGCTCTCGAGACATAACTGTGTGCGGGTCCGCCGGCCGTGTCGGCCGACGGAGCGCACGCGTCACCGATCCCCGTCGTGCCGTGTGCCCAGCTGACAACCGGCCATCCGCCTTCCGGAGCATCGCCTCGCGGGATCGCGACAGTGCCGGACACCAGGACCGGCTGTCCGGCGGCGCCCTCGGACACGTAGGTGATCAACTCGGTGCGTACCGCGCTCGGCAGCGCCGCAGCGGTGGCCAGCGGCCGGTGGGTGACCAACGATCCGGGCGAGACCTCACCTCCTTCCGCGGATTCGCCGTTCGCGCACCCCGCGAGGCCCAGCATCGAGGCGAGCACGAAGGCCCCGAGGACGGAACGGGTGGAGGAGTCGTTCATGGAGCTCCCTAAGAAGAACGTATTAATATTTCAGGTGAGCTTCTTAGTACAGTAGGTGAATGGCAGTGTCAACAGGTCGCCTCGCTCTTCTGGACGCGGCGGAGAAACTGGTCGCCCTCAAGGGGATTCACGGGACGTCCGCGCGCGAACTCACCAAAGCCGCGGGTCAGCGGAACAACTCCGCGATTACCTACCACTTCGGATCGTGGCACGGACTGCTCGACGCGGTCTGGAGCCGGCATGCGCCGCGGGTCAACATCGAACGCGCCACGCTCGTGGAAGTCGCCGAACGCGACGCGCCACCCACACTAGAGCGCCTCGTCTACGCGTACGTCCACCCGATCGCCACAGAGGTCGCTCGTGGGAACCCGAGCTACTGGGCGCGTTTCAACGAGCAGTGGCTCGCTGCCGCACCGCTCGAATTTCTTACCGTTCCCGCGCCGGACGACGCCGGAGCCGACTACTACCCCAGCGATGAGTCACTCGACGTGCTGACTGCTCTTCTGACCCGGATCGCAGAAAGACTCGACCTCCCCGATGGCGACGCCCGACGCCGGGTGGGGTTGATGGTGCGCTTCGTCATCGGCTCGTTCGCCACCTGGGAGCGCGCCGGGGACTCGGGCGCCACACCGGACCTGACGACATTCGAAACCGAAGTCCTCGACATCGCGTGCGCGATGCTTCGTGTACCTCAGCGGTGAGAGGTGGACGCTCGGCGACCACCAACACTCCTCGATGTCATCGGGTTCCGGCCCGGTACCGTTCCGCCACACGCGCGCGATGCAGCGCAGGTGAGCCGAACAGCGAACGGTTGAGCGTCGCCCGCTTGAGGTACACGTGGATACCGCTCTCCCAGGTGTATCCCATACCGCCGTGCAATTGCATTGCCTTACCGGCAATCTCGACTGCTCCGGCACAGGCATAGGACTTCGCCATCGATGCCGCGACCGACGCGTCCGCGTCCCTGCCCGCGATGCCGCGCACGGCCGCGTCGACGAGCCTGCGCGCGACTGTCACCTGAACGAGCATGTCGGCGCACGCGTGCTTGACGGCCTGGAAGGAACCGATCTTGCGGCCGAACTGTTCCCGCGTGCCGGCGTAGGCGACCGTGGCCTCGAGCATCGCCTCGCTCAGACCCAGGCTGTCGCATGCCACCGCCACCGCGGCCCGGTCGTGAAGGTGCCCGATCGCCTCCAGGGGGTCGCCGCGGAATCGCCACACCGACTCGGAGGGAACGCGTAACTCTGCCGCCAGGACGGAACCGAAACTGCGGGAAGCGTCGATCACCGGTTGCTCGGTGACCATCAGCCCGGGAGTTCGCCGATCCACGTCGACGACCACGACCGTCCCGTCGGGTTCCTCGGCGGGCACGAGAATCCGGTCCGCTCCCGGCGCCCCGAGAACGAAGGGTGCCGTGCCGTCGAGAACTGCGCCGCCCGGCACGTACGCGAGACGGAAAGGCACCCGACCCGTGGGCTCACCTGCTGCGGCGAAAACCGGAACAGAGGTCCCCGCGACGGTGTCGCGAAGCATCCGGTCACGATTCGCGGACGGCTCGAGCAGACCGAGCGCCCCCATCGCCAGTACTGCGACCGCCGGGTACCCGCCGGGGGCGGCGGCACGACCGATCTCGCGGAGGACCACCGCCACTTCCGCGAAAGACGCGTCGGCACCGTCGAACTCCCCCGGCGCCTCGAATCCCAGCCAACCGGAGCCGGCGATCGATTCCCACTCCGGCGCAGTTTCGCTTCCCGATCGGCCGAGGATGTCTCGGGCGACCGCGCGCACGTCGTCGTGGAACTCGGAAAGGTCGGTGAGCGACTCCGTCATCGGTTGCCTCTCGGTTCGTAGGGCAGGCCGAGGCCGCGTTCCCCGATGATGGTGCGCTGGATTTCGCTGGTTCCGCCCGGGATCGTCCATTCCCACGACCCGATGAAATCCAGAACCCACGCACCGGATTCCCACCCGCTCGACGACGGCTTGCGAAGCTGCGTGTGGGCCGAGAGACCGGCGATCTCGGTGCCGAAATCGGTCATGCGCTGGAGCAATTCGCTGTAATAGAGCTTGACGATCGACGCATCGGCCGGGCCGGGCCGATCATCCGCGACGAACTCGGCACACAGCGCTCGCAGTCCGGTGAGTTCGATCTCGAACTGGGCGAGTCGGTCGGCGACCAGAGGATCGTCGAGTGGCGTCGTCCCGAGCGGACCCGGTCGGGCGCACAACTCGACGAGCCACCGGAATCCGCCGTTGCCCAGCCGCTCCGCGAGTTCGAGCATGGTCATCCCGCGTTCGGCCCCGAGAGTCTCCTGTGCGACCCGCCAGCCTTCGTTCTCGGGACCGACGAGGTCGGTCGCCGGCAGTATCACGTCGTCGAGAAAGATCTCACAGAAGTGCGATTCTCCGGTCGCCTGCCGGATGGGCCGTACCTCTATTCCCGGTGTGCGCATATCCATCAGGAAGTACGAAATGCCGCGGCGCTGCGGGGCGCCGGGATCGGTGCGGGCGAGCAGGAGGCACCGATCGGCGTGCATCGCACCGCTCGCCCACAGCTTCTGCCCGTTGACGACGTACGTATCGCCGTCCTTGCGTGCGCTCGTCGTGAGCGCAGCCATATCCGATCCGGCGCCGGGTTCCGAAAACCCCTGGCACCAGATCTCTCCGTCGAGGATCGCGGGCAGGTGGCGCTCCCGCTGCGCGTCGGTGCCCGCCGCCAGCAGCGTCGATGCGGCGTGATGGATCGATACGAAGGGCAGGACCAGACGAGGCGCGTCGTGTGCGGCCAGCTCCTGATACAGCACGACCTGCTGGGCGACCGGCATCCCGCCGCCCCATTCCTTCGGCCAGTGCGGCACAGCGAATCCTGGGCCGCGCAGGGTCCGGAACCACTCCTTCTGGAATCGCACGAACTCGTCGTCCGGCACTCCGGTCTGCGCACGGCGCCAGTCGGGCGGAACGTGGTCGCGACACCAGTCGCGGACCGTGGCCCGGAATTCCGCGAGCGTAGGGGCCGCAGCCTTCATCGCGTCGGCTCCTTCTGTCTCGACGCGTTCTTCCGGAGCGCGGTCAGCCGGTCCCGATGCTCGGCGGACTGCATGGTCGCGACCTCGGCCGCGAAACCGGCCTGCATCGGACCGCCGAGCGCTTGGGACAGGTACATGTTGACCACTCGCTTCGTAGCCCGCAATGCCTGCGCGGGTTGCGCGGCGAGCCGGGCGGCGAGGCGGTGCGCCTCGGGCAACAGATCCTCGGGTGCGGTGACGCGGGTGGCGAGGCCGAGTTCGACCGCCGTGCTCGCCGTGATCTTGTCTCCGGTATAGAGATACTCCCGGGACCGCATGATCGGGGTGAGCAACGGCCAGAAGGCGGCGCCACCGTCCCCCGCGACAAGACCGACTGCCACGTGGGGATCGGCCAGGTATGCCTTCTCCGACATGAGGACGACGTCGCAGAGCACCGCGACGCTGCAGCCGAGGCCGACGGCCGGACCGTTGACCGCGGCGATCACGGGGAGCGGGAAGCGCAACATCTCGTCGATGATCTCGGCGCCCTCGCGGATGCTCTCGTCGCGCCCGACCGGATCGTCGAGGAACGACGTGATCCAGTCCAGGTCACCACCCGCACTGAAGGCGCGGCCGGCTCCGGTGAGGATCACCACCGCGGCATCGGTGTCGGCCGCCAGTTGCCGCCACACGGTCGCCAGTGCCCGGTGCAGAGTCTTGTCGACGGCGTTGAGTTCGTCGGGTCGGTTGATTTCGACGATGCGGATCGGCCCGTCGCAGGTCACGGTCAGCGCGCCCGGGAATTCGTAGTTCATCGCATCGCCTTCTCGTGAGCGTCACCGAACAATCCCGTCAGTCCACGCCGGCCGATCCGGCGGGTCAACGCGTCGAGCGTCCCGGACGGTCCCCACGGGATGCGCCGTATCGGCAAGCTGTACCGCGAGATCCAGGACAGCGTCGTCTCGTCGCAGAACCCGCTCGCGCCGTGCAACTGGTGCGCGACGCGAAACACCGTCTGTGCAGCTTCGACGGCCGCCAGGCGCAGTGCGAGCGCATCGTCGAGCGCTTCGGCGTTGCCGGCCTGGATGCTCCACAGTGTGTATTTCGCGAGTACGTCCAGTCCGGTGCGTTCGACTTCCGCCTCGGTGAGCTGGAACTGCACACCTTGAAGCGTGGCGAGCGGCGCGCCGAATTGTTCACGAAGGAGCACGTGCGAGCGCGTCAACGCCATTGCCCGGTCGAGCATTCCGAGCAGCGTCCAGCACGGCAGGGTCAGTGCGAGCGCGAGGTCGCTCGCACCGTTGTCGTCGACCGGCTGGAGGTCGAGTTGCGCGACGAATGCCGAGGTTCTCGGCGGGGTGCTCGGGGGCCTGGCCACCGCGATACTGCGCCGGCCGTCCAGCGAGACTGCAGCCCACCGTAGATCGAGACATCCGACGGGCGCCTTGGGGTCGGAGTCCGCGACGACGAGCAGTCCGTCGACGTCGAGATCGGCCGGGCGCGCCAACCGTTCCGCAACCGGGTAGGGCACCGCCCAGTAGCCCACGCTGCGGCACAGGGCGGCGGATGCCTCGAGTTCGTCGGCGTTGCCACGCGGATCGAGGTCCCACGCACCCAGCTCACCGAGCAGTGGTGCCACGGTCGTTCGGCGACGGTCGGGGTCGTTTTCGACTGCCAGAGTGAGGTCGTCACCTCCGGCCGCTTCCAGTGCTCGGACCACTTCGCGTCCGTAGTCTGTTGCTTCCGTGCTCAGGTCCGTGTTCATGATGCCGCCAGAAGGGTTCGGGCCAGCAGGATCCGCTGCATCTCGATGCTTCCCGATGCCACGGTGGCTGCTTGTGAATACCGCCAGTGATCTTCGACCGCGCGCCGGAACCACTTGGCGGTGTCGTCGTCGAATCCGTTCGCATCGTCGTCGGGCGGTGTGGCGTAGGCGGCTATCTCGGTGAGCACCTCGGCGCTGTCCTGATCGAGGGTGGTCACGGCGATCCGATATGCCGCCGCGTCGCCCGGTTGCACGTCGCCGCCGCTTTGCAGCGACACCACCCGGTAGGCGAGTAGCCGGGCACGACGGCAATGGGTGAGCATCCTGGCCCAGCGTGCTTTCAGTTCGTCCGGCACATCGTCCCACCGGTCGCCGAGGACCGACGGCGCCGCCTGCAGGAGACGCTCGCATCGGGCGTACCGGGCGATGCCCACCCGTTCGTAGGCGAGCACTTCCTGCACCACTTTCCAGCCCTCGTCCACCGTGCCGAGAACATCGGCGTCGGTGACACGGAGGTTGTCGAAGAACACTTCGTTGAGGTGATGGGGCCCGAGCATGGCGCGGATGGGCCGGACCTCGATGGCAGGATCTGACATCGGCACGAGGAACACGGTGAGGCCCTGCTGCTTCCGCGCGCCGGTCGAGGTTCGCGCCAGCAGGAAACACCACTGCGCCATCGTGGCGTAGGAGGTCCAGATCTTCTGGCCTGAGATGAGCCACCCGTCGCCGTCACGGCGCGCAGCGGTCCGCAACGAGGCGAGATCCGATCCGGATCCCGGTTCACTGAACCCTTGGCACCAGATTGCCTCGCCCCGCGCGATGGGCGGCAGATGGGTGCTCTGCTGGTCTGCTGTCCCGTGACGCATTATCGTCGGTCCCACCCAGTTCACGCCCATATACTGTGCGCCCCTGGGCTCGTGGTGCGCCCACATCTCTTCGCGGACCACCGTCTGCTCCCAGATCGACGCTCCACGACCGCCGAATTCCTCGGGCCACGTCATGCACAGCAGGCCACGGTCGGCGAGGAGCCGGCAGAACGCCTGTGCCGCTTCGAGATCGGCAGGGTCGTCCGTGAACGCGCCGAGAAAGTGCGAGGGGACGTGCTCGTGTACCAGCCGGCGCAGCTCACTCCGGAGTTCCGGGGCCGCCCCACCCATCGTGAAGTCCATGCCCGGACATTACGACAATCCTAACAAGGATAGCAATGCTTAAGAGAATTAACCTCGCAATACTTGGTAGAAAAGACGGCCTGTCGCTAGACTGACGTTCCATGTATGGAAGGCGCTTTTCGTGACGACCCCGCGGCGCGGCCGGGTGCCCCAACGCCGCATCGCCGAGACCGTTGCCGCGGAATTGCGCGACCACATCCTGTCCGACGACAACTACCGTCTGCCGACACAGGACCAGCTGGTCAAGGACTTCGGCGTCAGTTACCCCTCGATCCGGGAAGCACTTCGCATCCTGGAAACCGAAGGACTCGTCACCGTACGCCGGGGCAACGTCGGCGGCGCCGAAGTCCATCGCCCTGACGAGTTCTCCGCCGCCTACCACCTCGGACTCTCGCTCCAGGGCGCCCGCGTCACCCTGCGCGACCTCGCGGCCGGCCTGCAGATGCTCGAGCCGATGTGCGCGGCCGAGTGCGCGCGGCGTGAGGATCGACTCGAAGTGGTCGTACCCGTCCTCGAGGCTTCCATCGAGAGTTCCGCGGAGGTTGTCGGAGACGGCGTCGCGTTCACCCAGACAGCGCGCGAATTCCACGATCTCGTCGTCTCCTTCACACCCAATGTGACGATCCGGTACGCCGTGAGCAGTTACGTCGCCCTGTGGTCCGCGCAGGAGGAGGCCTGGGCAGAGGCCCTGACCCGACGCGGCGAGTACCCGGCCGAAGAGGACGCGAACGAAGCCGTGCGCGCCCACCAACGGATACTCGGGGAGATCGCCGCAGGCCGCGCCGACGAGGCGGAACGACTCGCTCGGATCCATCTCGCCGCGACCCAGACTCTCGTGCTCGAACGCTTCGGCGACAGCGTGGTCAATGCGTCGGCCGCATTGGAGCGCAACGCCATTCGCGCCGGTAGGCGTTCGCGAATGTAAGCACTCCCCTACTCCACCGGAATATCCCACCCGGTACGCCACCGAACGGCCGAGCACCGCGTTTCGACGCCGTGCCCGGCCGTTTCGCGTGTGACCGGCCCCCGAGTCGGCAGGGGTCCCGACTCCTCGGATCTCCGTACCGATCAGACGAGAATGTAGTTCTCGTCAGAGTGCAGGCGCACCGGCCTATCATTGTAAGGATAACAATACTTGTAACGCTGTTGCGTTCGTGGTTAACTGCGAAACGCAGCCGGGAGTGGCTTAGGTCACTACTTTTTACACGGATTCTCCGCATACGCCTCGCAGTACGGCCACTCTCGCGCCCATAACGGCAGAACCATGTTCTCGTCATACGCAGAACTGCGTTCTCTTACAGGAGGGGACCCACCTTGACGCAAGGGTCGCGCTACACAGGTACATCGACAAGCCTCGCGGAAGGATGGAGCCTCGAACGGCTCACCCCGCCCAGCAGGCTGTTCGGCGCGAACGGCATCCGTGCTGGTGCAGACGGCCGCATCTATGTTGCGCAGGTGGCCGGGAGCCAGATCAGCGCCTTCGACCCCGGAACCGGGGAACTCGAAACCATCAGCGCCATGGGCAGCGACATCACCGCGCCCGACGACCTGGCCTTCCACCCGGACGGCGAGCTCTACATCACCGAGTACTACGACGGCCGGGTCAGCGTGCGAGGCAAGGACGGAAGCACCCGCCTGCTGCGCGACGACCTTCCCGGCGCGAACGGCATCACGTTCCACCAGGGCCGGCTGTTCGTCGACGAATGCCGCCCCGACGGCCGCCTCATGGAGATCGACCTCAACGGCGGTGCACCCAAGATCCTCGCGGAGGGCCTCCAGCTCCCCAACGCCCTCGAAGTCGGGCCGGACGGAAAGCTGTACTACCCCATGCTCGGCACCAACGACATCTGGCGGATCGATCCCGATGGCGGCGAACCGGAACGTGTCGCCGGCGACCTCGGCGTGCCGGTCGCGCTGAAGTTCGATTCCGAGGGCTACATCATCTCTCCCCAGGTGGCATCGGGACAGGTGCTGCGCATCGACCCCCGCAACGGTGAGAGCACCGTCATCGCCGACATCGGTTCGGGCCTGGACAATCTCACCTTCGTCGGCGACCGCCTGTTCGTGTCGAGCTTCACCGGGCAGATCACCGAGGTGCTCGGGGGCGGCGAGACGAAAACGGCCCTCGCCGACGGGCTGACCTGGCCGTTGGATCTGACGGTGGGCCCAGACGGAACCCTCTTCGTCGCCGACGGAACCTTCCTGCTCGCGCTCGGCTCGGACGGCGAACTGCACACGGCAGGAATGCTCTTCCACCCCGGCTGGCCCGGTTACATCCGCGGCGTCACGGCCGTCGGGGACGGCGACTTCATCGTCGCCGGCGACACTCACGTCTCCCGCTACCGTCCCTCCACCGCCGAGAGCGAGTTGCTCTTCGACGGACTCTCCCAGGCCTACGGCGTCGCGGTCTCCGGGAACGGAACCGTGGCGGTCGCGGACCTCGGCACCGGCAAGGTGCACTCCGTCCGGTCCGGACAGTCGGAAGTACTGGCCTCGGGACTTCAGGATCCGACGGGCGTGGCATTCACCGCGGGTGGAACTCTTCTCGTCTCCGAAGCCGGGGCGGGTCGCGTCGTCTCCGTCACGAGCGGTGGCGTCGACACGCTCGTCGACGGTCTCGAACGACCGCAGGGGATCCTCGTGCGCGACGGAAAGCTCTACATCGTCGACGCCGGGTCGAAGCAGTTGATCAGTGTGGACCTGGACACCAAGGCTCAGCAGATCATCGCCCGGCACCTGCCGGTCGGCGCGCCCGAAGGTGTCACCCCCAAGCCGCTCAAGGGGATCATCCCGTTCGCAGGCCCGCAGGGACCGTTCGCCGGAATCGCCGCAGGCCCCGACGGAACGCTGTACGTCTCCGCCGACGCCGAAGGCAGCATCCTCGCGATCCGTGAGCAGAGGTGAGTACCCCGGTGAACAACAATTTCCTCGATCTCAGCGGACGCACTGTCATCGTGTCCGGGGCTGCGGGCGGCGGCATCGGCACGTCGGTGACCAGAATGGTCGCCCAGGCCGGCGCGACGGTCGTCGCGGTGAGCCGCTCCCCGGAGAACCTCGGTAAACACATCGAACCTATGGCGGCCGAAGGGCTTTCAGTGGTTCCGGTCGCGGCGGACGCGTCCACGGACGAGGGGATCGCCACCGCCCTGGAGGCCGCTCGCCGGACGGATGGCGAGCTGTACGGACTGGTCAACGTCGCCGGTGGCGCGGCGCCGGCGACGTGGATGCCGTCGACTCGCGTCACGCGGGAGGATTGGCGAGCCCTGTTCACTCAGAACGTCGAGACGATGTTCTTCATGAGCCAGGCGGTGGCGGCCGAACTGAAGTCGCAGTCCCTGCCCGGATCGATCGTCTCCATCTCGTCGATCAGTGGCATGAACACCGCGCCGTTCCACATCGGATACGGCACTGCCAAGGCCGCACTCGTTGCGGCAACACGCACGATGGCTGTCGAACTCGCCACGGACAACATCCGTGTGAACGCCATCGCGCCCGGGGTCACCGCGACCCCGGCCTCCGGAACCTACGTCGACGACGACGTCGAGCGCGACCGTCGTGCCATCGCCATGGGCCGGCGCGGCAGACCCGAGGAGCAGGCAGGGGCGATTCTCTTCCTGTTGTCCGACCTGTCGAGCTACATCACGGGGCAGACGATCCTCGTGGACGGCGGACTGAACCTCAAGTGGACCCACATGGGCGCCGACCACACCTCGCTGTTCCTCAAGGACGACACCTTCCGCGCCGCCATCACCCGCTGACACAGCACGGTTTCAGAGGAGATCCCCATGACCGACACCGTCGACAACATCGAAGACACCGCTACCGCGACCACCGAACCGCTTTCGACCCCGCTCACGATCGGTGTGGAGGCATACACCTCCCGCGAATACGCACGCGCCGAGGGCGACAAGCTCTGGGCGAAGGTGTGGCAACAGGTCGGCCGCGTCGAGGAACTCACCAAGGTCGGGGACTTCCTCACCTACGAGATTCTCGACGACTCGATCATCGTCGTGCGTACTTCCCCCGAGACGATCCGCGCGTATCACAACGTCTGTTCGCACCGGGGCCGCCGGCTCGTCGACACCCCGGCCGGTGCCCGCGAAGCACACGGGTGCGCGAAGCAGTTCGTGTGCGGTTTCCACGGATGGCGCTACGACCTCGACGGCAACAACACTTTTGCGCCGGAGCGGGACGACTGGCAGGAAAGCCTGACGGCGGAGCGTTCCCGCCTCGTGGACGTCAAGGTCGACACCTGGGGTGGCTGGATCTGGATCAACATGGACCCGGAGGCCGAGCCCCTGCGGGACTACCTCGAGCCGGCGGCTTCCCTGCTCGACCACTTCCAGCTCGAGAACATGCGGTACCGCTGGCGCAAGTGGCTGGTCTTCGATTGCAACTGGAAGGTCGCACTCGAAGCCTTCATGGAGACCTACCACGTGCCGTACACCCACCCGGAGTTCATGAACTTCGGCAACTTCCTGGGGTGGTCGCGAGCACAGGGCAAGCACAGCAACATCGGTTACGACGCGCCGAAGGGCATGGAGGAGAACCAGGCGAAACTCCGGGTCGGAAACGGTCCGGACGCGCGCAAGGCCACCATCCAGCTGCAGAACTTCACGTGGGAGAACGCGAACACCAACACCACCCGGACTCTGGTCGACGCCGCACAGCGGCTGCTCGACGAGCTGCCCGAGGGCACGCCTCCCGATCAGGTGCTGCGCCACTGGCTCGATTCGGCCCGCCGCGACGACGAGGCACGCGGCGTGGTGTGGCCGACCGTTCCGCCCGAAGTGGTCGCCCAGAGCGGTACCGCGTGGCAGATCTTCCCGAACTTCCAGATCGGGCATGCCCTCAACAACATGCTCTGCTACAGCGCCCGTCCCTACGGCGACGACCCAGACAAGTGCATCTTCGAAGCCGCTGTGTACGAACTCTTCCCCGCCGGTGAGGAGCCGAAGACGGAATGGGAGTACACGCCGGCGGACGACCCGGGCTGGCGCACGGTGCTTCCCCAGGACTTCCACAACATGGCCGCTGTTCAAAAGGGCATGAAGACCCGCGGGTTCTCCGGCCCCAAGCCGAATCCGTACCGCGAACGCAGCGTCGTCAATCTCCATCACAATCTCGCCACCTACATGGGTACGGGCGCTCCGCGCGACCTCGCCTGACCCGACTCCCCCCTAGCCCGAGGATCTCCGCATGCAGAACTGCGCCCCCACCCAGACACCCGACGTCGACATCCCCGCCCTCAGAGAGAAGTACCTCGCCGAGCGCGACAAGCGACTTCGCCCCGAGGGCCAGAAACAATACCTCGAAGCCGACAACGAGTTCGCGGAGTTCTACGAGGGCGATCCCCACATGCCGGTCGTGCCACGGCAACCGATCACCGACGACATCGAGGTGGTCATCCTCGGTGGTGGGTTCTGCGGTCTCATCGCGGCACATCGTCTTCAGCAGGCCGGCGTCACCGACTTCCGCATCGTCGAACTGGGCGGCGACTTCGGTGGTGTCTGGTACTGGAATCGCTACCCCGGCATCCAGATCGACTCGGATGCCTATTGCTATCTCCCCCTGCTCGAGGAAACCGGCTACATGCCGAAGGAGAAGTACTCGAAGGGCGACGAATGCTTCGAACACGCCCAGCGCATCGGTAAGCACTTCGGCCTGTACGACAACGCGATCTTCCATACGCTGATCCGCTCCCTGGAGTGGGACGACGAGATCGATCGCTGGCAGATCCGCACGAACCGGGGCGACGAGATCCGCGCTCGCTTCGTCGTGATGGCACAAGGCCCCTACAACCGCCCGAAGCTTCCGGGCATCCCCGGGATCACCGACTTCAAGGGCCACACCTTCCACACAGCCCGCTGGGATTACGACTACACCGGTGGCGACCTGCACGGCGGGCTCGACAAGATCGCCGACAAGAAGATCGCCATCATCGGCACGGGTTCGAGTGGCGTCCAGGCGATCCCGCATCTGGCGCAGGGTGCGAAGCACCTGACCGTCTTCCAGCGGACACCGTCGTACATCTTCGAGCGCGCCAACTACCCGACCGATCCGGAGTGGGTGGAAAGCCTCGAGCCGGGCTGGCGCGCGGCTCGGCAGCGCAACTTCCACAACGCCGCGTTCGCGTTCTACAACCCGGGCGAGCCCGACCTCATCTGCGACGGCTGGACCGAGGTGGCCCGCAACATGGCGGCCAAGCTCAACGAGACCAACGGCTGGGCCGCGCTGGCGGATCCGGCGAAGTTCATGGAACTGAAGGAAATCGAGGACTACCGGTCGATGGAGCGCCTCCGTCGCCGGGTCGACGAGATCGTCGAGGATCCCGAGACGGCGGAAAAGCTGAAGCCGTACTACCGCAACATGTGCAAGCGCCCGGTCTTCAACGACGAGTACCTTCCGACCTTCAACCGCCCGAACGTCACCCTCGTCGACGTCTCCGGGACGAAGGGTGTCGAACGGATCACCGAGAAGGGCATCATCGTCGACGGTGTCGAGCACGAGTTCGACTGCATCGTGTTCGCCAGCGGTTTCGAGATCACCACTGCGCTCGAGCGCCAATTCGACATCGCGCCGTTCGCAGGCCGCGAAGGCACTTCCCTCTACGACCACTGGGGTAAGGGTTTCCGCACCCTGCACGGCATCATGGCGCACGGGTTCCCGAACCACTTCGCGACCGGATTCGTCCAGGGCGGTGTCACCGCGTCGACCACCCTCATGTTCGAGCAGCAGGCCGACCACATCGCCTACATCATCAAGGAAGCGCAGACCCGCGGCGCCACCGTCGTCGAGCCCACGGCCGAGGCGGAGGAGGACTGGATCCAGACCGTCCGGACGTACTCGGTGGACAACAGCACCTTCACGACGGAATGCACTCCCGGCTACTACAACAGCGAAGGTGAGCCGAGCGGCCGTTCGTTCCTCGGCGATCCCTTCTGGGGCGGCTTCTACGAACTCACGGAGCTCCTCGAAAACTGGCGTAGCACAGGGAAACTGGAGGGCCTGGTGCTCGAGAAATGACACGTGCACCCCACCCCCACATCGCGACGGCGCGAGGAGTGTCCGATGTCTGACCTGCGGTTCGACGGCCGCGTCGCCGTGATCACCGGCGCCGGCCGCGGGTTGGGGCGCGACTATGCGCTCCTGCTCGCATCCCTGGGTGCCAAGGTCGTCGTCGACGACCCGGGCGCCGCCATCAGCGGAGACAATGTGGACTCCGGTCCCGCCGAGGAAGTGGTCCGGGAGATCCGGGCGGCCGGTGGCGAGGCCGTCGCCTGTACCGAATCCGTCGCGACTGCCGAAGGCGGCCGGGCGATCGTCCAGGCAGCCCTGGACAACTACGGGCGTATCGACATCCTCGTCCACAACGCGGGTAACAATCGCTACGCGTCGCTGTCGGAGATGTCGTACGAGGACTTCGACGCGGTCCTCGACGTTCACCTGCGCGGGGCGTTCCACGTCGTCCGTCCGGCATTCCCCCTCATGTGCGAAGCCGGATACGGACGGATCGTGCTGACCTCGTCGATCGGCGGCATCTACGGCAACGCGAACGTCGCCAACTACGCGGCGTCGAAAGCCGGGATGATCGGGCTGTCCAACGTGGCCGCGATCGAAGGCGCGGAGCACGGCGTGAAGTCCAACGTCATCATCCCGGCGGCCCTGACGAGGCTCGCCGACGGGCTCGACACCTCGTCGTACCCCCCGATGGGACCGGAACTCGCCGCACCGGTCGTCGGGTGGCTCGCCCACGAGTCCTGCTCGGTCACCGGCGAAATGTTCGCCGCGATCGCCGGACGGGTGGCGAAGGTGTTCGTCGCCGAAACCCCCGGCGTGTACCGGCCGTCCTGGTCGATCGACGAGGTCGCGGACAACATCGACGCCATCCGGAACACGGACGATCCGTGGATTCTGCCGGCCGTCTCCGGTCACGTCGACCACATCACCAAAAGCTTTGCGATAGCCATGGAGGGCAGTACGCATGTCGGTTAAGGTTTACGAGCGCATTTTGGATCTCTTCGAAGCCGAGGGCATCAACACCCTGTTCGGCATTCCCGATCCGAACTTCGTTCATCTGTTCCATCTCGCGGAGGAGCGCGGCTGGAACGTCGTTGCGCCCCACCACGAAGAGTCCGCCGGCTTCATGGCCGAAGCCGTCTCCCGTATGACGGGCAAGGCCGCGTTGTGCATCGGCACGCTCGGGCCGGGACTCGCGAACCTCGCCGGCGCCATCATGTGCGCCAAGGTCGAGAACTCCCCCGTCATCTTCCTCGGCGGGCAGCGGGCGCGGATCACCGAGCAGCGTGTCCGGCGCGGACGCATCCAGTTCGTGCAGCAGATGGCACTGGTCGAGAACTCCGTGAAGTACAGCGCGAGCATCGAATACGCCGAGCAGACGGACGAGATCATCCGCGAGGGTCTGCGCAAAGCCCTCTCCGGCACCCCCGGTCCCGTGTACATCGAGTACCCGCAGCACGTCATCCAGGAAGAACTCGACGTTCCTCCGGTCCTCCCGCCCGAGGCCTACCGCCTCGTCGGGCAGACCGCCGGCGCGGACCTCGTCGCCAAGGCTGCCGAATTGATCGGTGCTGCACAGCAACCCGTTCTCCTCGTCGGTCACGGTGTCCACACCTCACGCGCGGGCGCGTCGGTGAAGGCACTCGCAGACCTGATGGCCTGCCCGGTGATCCAGACCTCCGGCGGCACCTCCTACATCGAAGGACTCGAGGACCGGACCTTCCCGTACGGCTTCTCTGCCGCCGCGATCGACGCGGTCGTCAAGTCCGACCTGTGCCTGGCCATCGGCACCGAACTCGGTGAGCCGGTGCACTTCGGTCGCGGACGGCACTGGGTCGCGAATGAAGCGAACCGTCATTGGATCCTCGTCGAACAGGACCCCTCGGCCATCGGAGTGAACCGTCCGATCGATGTTCCGCTGGTCGGCGACCTGCGAGCGATCGTGCCCCAGCTCGTCGACGCGCTGAAGGACACCCCGAGGACCCCGTCGCCTGAACTCGAGGGATGGATCAAGCAGGACGCCGATCAGCTGGCGGAGCTCGCGGAGACGGCACCGTCCGGCATGTCCCCCGTGCACCCGGCCCGCCTGATCGTCGAGGCCACCAAGGCGTTCCCGGAAGACGGCATCATGGTCCGTGACGGCGGCGCCACCACCATCTTCGGCTGGACGTACTCACAGGCGAAGCCGCACGACGTGATGTGGAACCAGAACTTCGGCCATCTCGGCACGGGTCTCCCCTACGCCGTGGGTGCGGGGGTCGCCGCCGGAGGCAAGCGGCCGATGATGCTCATCACCGGCGACTCGTCGTTCCAGTTCCACATCGCCGAACTGGAAACGGCTGCGCGCCTCGGTCTCCCGCTGGTCTGCGTCGTCGCGGTCGACTACGCATGGGGCCTGGAAGTCGGTGTCTACAAGCGCACCTACGGTCAGGGATCGCTCGAAACCGGCGTCCATTGGAGCAAGGACACCCGCTTCGACAAGGTCGCCGAAGGGTTCGGATGCTACGGCGAGTACGTCGAGCGCGACGAAGACATCGCGCCCGCGATCAAACGCGCCTACGCCAGCGGCAAGCCGGGCGTCATCCACGTCGCCGTCGACCCCAAGGCCAACTCGGAGGAAATGCCCAGCTACGACGAGTTCCGTACCTGGTACGCCGAAGGTCAGCAGTGACAGCGCCTTTCCGGAGTCCGGCAGTGACATCCGGGTCGAACAACACGAGAGAATCGGGCAAACATGCGTGAGTACCGGAAGTTCTATATCGACGGGCAGTGGACCGATCCTGCGCAGTCGGAGACCTTCGAGGTCGTCAACCCGGCCACCGAGGAGGTAGCGGGGATCGTGGCGCTCGGCTCCGCCGCGGACGTCGACAAAGCGGTCGGAGCCGCCCGGCGCGCCTTTCCCGGTTGGTCCGGGACGAGCCGCGAGCAGCGACTGGGCGTGCTCCGCAACATCCTCGACCTCTACCAACAGCGGATGGGCGATCTCGCGTCCGCACTGACCGAGGAGATGGGCGCTCCGAAGGCGCTGGCGGGTGGCTTCCAGGTGAACCTGGGACTCGGGCACCTGACCACCGCGATCGACGTACTCGAGCACTTCACGTTCGAGGAACAGCGTGGCGGCACCCTCATCGCGAAAGAGCCCATCGGCGTCTGCGGCCTGATCACGCCGTGGAACTGGCCGCTCAACCAGATCGCGGTGAAGGTGTTCCCCGCCTTGGCCACCGGCTGCACCATGGTGCTCAAGCCGTCGGAGCAGTCGCCCTTCAGCGCACAGGTCTTCGCGGAGATCCTGCACGAAGCGGGTGTCCCCGCGGGCGTGTTCAACCTGGTCCAGGGTGACGGCGCCGGCGTCGGCCGGGCCATCTCCGGCCATCCCGATATCGACATGGTGTCCTTCACCGGTTCGACGCGCGCCGGAGCCGACATCGCCGCCGCCGCGGCGGTCGGCGTCAAGCGCGTGACGCAGGAACTCGGCGGCAAGGGCCCGAACGTCATTCTCGACGACGCCGACTTCGCCGCGAATGTCGGAGCGGGCGTCGCCACCATGATGGTCAACTCGGGCCAGACCTGCAGCGCCGGGTCGCGCATGCTCGTTCCCGGCGAACGCATGGCAGAGGCCATCGACATCGCGGCGCAGACGCTGTCGCAGATCACCGTGGGCGACCCCGAGGGCGATTTCTCGATCGGGCCGGTGGTGTCCAAGGCGCAGTTCGACAAGATCCAGTCGCTGATCCAGAAGGGCATCGACGAGGGCGCGACTCTCGTCGGCGGCGGTGTCGGGCGCCCGGACGGACTGGCCGTCGGGTACTACGTGCAGCCCACCGTGTTCGCGGACGTCAAGAACGACATGACGATCGCACGCGAAGAGATCTTCGGGCCGGTCCTCACGATCCTCGGCTACGACAGCATCGATCACGCCGTCGACATCGCCAACGACACCGAGTACGGTCTCGCCGCATTCGTGGCCGGTGCGGACCTCGAGCAGGCCCGCAGCGTCGCGCGTCGAATCCGCGCGGGCAACATCACCATCAACGGCGCATTCGATTTCGGTGCTCCGTTCGGCGGCTACAAGAAGAGCGGGAACGGGCGCGAGTGGGGCGAATTCGGCTTCCACGACTACCTCGAGATCAAGGCCGTGATCGGATACGCGTCCGAGGACGGCGCGGAGTGAGCGAAGACCCCGACCTCGGCGTGCTTCTCGCACACCATCGGGTGCGTGCGCGCGTCGTCGGGCTCGCGCGCGGCGAGGACCGCCGGGACGGTGAGTCCGTCCGCGCCGCCTTCTGGCCGGACGCGACCGTGGATTTCGGCATCTTCGCGGGGTCGTTCGACGAGTACTTCGCATGGGTCGTCCCGGGCTCGCCCGCCGTTCTGGTGACACAGCATCTGCTCGGTCAGACCCACATCGAGCCGGCAGGTGATGCGTTGCTCGCCGAAACGCATGTCGTCGCCTACCACCGCGTCGACATGGGCACCGAAGAACGCGACACCGTCCTCGGCGGCCGCTACCTCGATCGATTCGAGCAGCGCGACGGGCAGTGGCGGATCGCGGAACGCACGATGCTCTACGACTGGTTCCGCGACGACGGCGTCTCGGTCGACTGGTCGCAGGGCGTCATGGGCACGCCGTTCAGCGACGACCGGTTCACAGGCAAGGCCGCCGGAGATCACAGCGAAGCGTTCTTCGCCGCCGGCGACCTCGCCACACGCAAGTAACCCGCTACAGCGGTAAGGAGTTCGAATGGGTGCGTTGTCGGGCAAGGTCGCTGTGGTCACCGGCGCCAGCCGCGGTATCGGCAAGGGGATCGCGCTGGCACTGGCGGAACAGGGCGCCACCGTCTATGTCAGTGGCCGCACGAATACGCCCGGCACGCATCCACTCCCCGGCACCATCGGGGAGACCGCGTCCGAGTGTGATCGCCGTGGCGGCCGGGGCGTCGCCGTCCAGGTGGACCACGCGGACGACGATCAGGTTGCTTCCCTCTTCGAGCGTGTCGGCAACGAACAGGGCCGCCTCGACATCCTCGTCAACAATGCGTTCTCGCTTCCCGACGACCTGACGGACCCTGATCCCTTCTGGGAGAAACCGTTGTCGAACTGGGAGATGGTGGATGTAGGGGTGCGGTCGAACTTCGTGGCCGCCCGGCACGCCGCGAAACTGATGGTTCCGCGAAGGTCCGGGCTCATCGTGGCGGTGTCCGGCTATACCGGCGTGGCCTACACCTACGGCGTCGTCTTCGGGACGGCCAAGTCCGCGGTGGACCGCATGGCGCGGGACATGGCAGTCGAGCTGCAGCCATACAACGTGGCGTCGGTCTCGCTCTGGCAGGGCTTGACCTTCACCGAACGCGCGGAACGGAACCTCGCCGGCATACCCGGCCTGACAACCGGTTCGGCCACACGCCCGGAAAACGGCTGCTCACCGGAGTTTCCCGGGCTGGTCATCACGGCCCTCGCGAACGACCCGGCAGTCATGAGCCGTTCGGGCGGCACCTTCATCACCGCCGAACTGGCACAGCACTACGGAATCAAAGACCTCGACGGCAGAGAAATTCCGTCACTACGAGCGACGCGCGGCGAACCCATCTGGTCGCCGATCGAAGCGGTTGAATCCCACTCCTCTCGAATGCAACGGAGCGCACCATGACCACGCCGGTGACATCACTTTCCGCAGACAGGATTGCCAAGCTCGAGGCCGTTCTCGATCGCCAGGAAATCCTCGATACGCTGACCCGATTCAGCCGGGCCATGGATCGCTTCGACCGCGACCTCTTTCTCTCCGCCTTCCACACCGACGCGACCATCGCGGCGGGCAGCTTCGTCGGCGGACCGGTGGAGCTCTACGACTGGTCGACCGCCATGCATGAGCAGGGCCAGAAGGCCACCCACCACAATCTGCTGAATCACACGTGCGATATCGACGGCGACACCGCACACACCGAGACCTACTACCTGTTCGCCGCCCGGAACCTCGACGACAGCAACTGGATTGCCGGCGGACGGTACATCGACCGGCTGGAACGCCGCGACGGCCAGTGGCGTATCGCTCTGCGCACCAACGCGATCGAGTGGTCGGGAATGGTTCCGTCGATGGAGATCCCGTTCGCCGACGTGCCCGGTATCCATGACAACGGCGCACCGTCCCGCAGCACGAGCGACCCTTCGTACACCCGCCCGCTGACCAACGTCCGGGAACCGAACATCCCGAGCTGACAGCAGGATCCGAACCTGCCCGCGAACCCATGATCACAAGCGAGGAATGACGGATGCGCACACTCACCATAGAAAAGCTGAGCGAGAATGTCGGGGCCGAGATCCTCGACGTCGACGTCGATCGACTGCTCCACGACGAGGACCTGCCCGGAGCATGCCTGGACGCGCTCGAGCAGTACGGCGTCCTGTTGTTCCGCGAACTGCACGCCGACGACGACGCGCAAGTGGAGTTCGGCCGCAAGCTCGGCCCCCTGCGCGCATTCCCCCATCTACCTCCGGCCGCGGAGGAAGTCATGGAAATTAGCTTCGATCCCGCCAACGGGAACGCGGAGTACCTCGCTGCCAACGTCTTCTGGCATATCGACGGCCTGACCGACGAGGTTGCCTCGAAAGCGTCGATGCTGAGCGCGCGAGTCCTTCCCGGCGAAGGCGGCGAGACCGAGTTCGCCAGCACGTACGCCGCGTACGACGCGCTCTCCGACGACGAGAAGGAGCGATTGGCCGGTCTTCACGCCGTCTACACCTTCGAAGCCATCCAGCGCCGGTCGTATCCGAATCCGACACAGGAACAGCTGGACGAGTGGTCGTCGCGGACTCCGAGGGAGCACCCCTTGGTCTGGGAACACGATTCGGGACGGCGCTCGCTCGTGATCGGTGCATTCGCATCGCACATCGTGGGGATGGACTTCGATGAGGGGCGGGCGTTGCTCGAGGATCTCGAACGACGGGCAACGACTCCGGATCGGGTGTATCGACACACCTGGTCGGTCGGTGACCTGGTGGTCTGGGACAACCACGGCCTGCTGCACCGGGCGTGCGCCTTCGACCGGTCGCAGCCGCGCGTGATGCACCGCTCGACCATCGCCGGAAGGGAGCCGATCAAATGAGCGACCGCATCGCGATAGTGACCGGCGGAGGTTCCGGTATCGGCCGGGCCATCGGCCTGCGTCTCGCGTCCGACGGGAACATGGTGGCAATTTTCGATCTCGACGGCGACGCTGCAGCCGCCACGGCCGACACGATCGTCGAGGCCGGAGGAAAAGCACTCGGTGTGCAGGTCGATGTCACCGACCGAGCGAACATCGACGCCGGTGTCGCGGAGGTGCGCTCCAATCTGGGCCGGCCCACCATTCTCGTGAACAACGCCGGGCTCTCCCTCGACTCTCCTTTCCTCGACATCACCGCGGAGTTGTGGCAGAAGTCCCTGGCGGTCAACCTCACCGGCACATTCGACTGCTGCCAGGCCGTGCTTCCCGACATGCTAGAGGAAGGCTGGGGCCGCATCGTCAACATCTCGTCCTCGAGTTTCCACAGCGGCTCCCCCGGTCTTGCGGGCTACGTGTCCGCCAAGTCGGGTGTCGTCGGACTGACCAAGGTGCTGGCCCTGGAATTCGGCAAGCACGGTGTCACCGTCAACACGATTCCGCCCGGCTTCATCGACACACCCATGTTGCGCCGAACGGTCGAGAAGGGATTCGTCGACCTCGATCAGCAAACCGCGAAGACGCCGGTCGGGCGGATCGGGCAGCCCGAGGACATTGCCGCGACCTGCGCGTTCCTCGTCCGCGAGGAGGCCGGCTACATCACCGGCCAGGTCATCGGCGTCAACGGCGGACGCAATACCTGATCGGGCTCTGCCGAGCACTCATCTTCCCGAAGAAAGGACACCGAGCACGATGGTCCGGATTTCTCCTGCCCCCCAAGAGGATTGGACGGAGGAGATCGCAGCGTACGTCACCGGGTTCCGTTCGGCCGTCGCGAGCAGCGCGCCCGAAGAAGACCGGCAACCGGGAACCAATCTGCTCGGCACGCTGGCCCGCCACCCGTCGCTGGCAATGGCGTTTCTGAGCTTCAACCGGCATTTGCTGGCGCAGTCCACGCTGTCGATCCGGCAGCGGGAACTGATGGTTCTCCGAGTCGCCACACTCCGCCACTCCGACTACGAATGGGCCCAGCACGTCATCCTCGCGGATCGTGCCGGCATCACGGCCGACGAGATCACCCGCATCGCCGAAGGTCCCGCAGCGCCGGGCTGGTCCGACATCGACCGCGCACTGTTGGCGGCCACCGACGAACTGATCGGTGAGGGCGCGGTGTCCGGCGAGACGTGGGGTGTGCTCTCCGGCGAGTTCGGGGAGCAGCAACTGATGGACATCGTGTTCACGGTCGGGTGTTACGCGATGCTGGCGACCGCGTTGCGCTCGTTCGAGGTGCAGCCCGAACCCGGCCTGGTGCCGTACCTACCCGAACACACACTCGCCGCCCGATCTCTCACTTCCCGCGACTGATTCGAGAAAGTGGCACACCCATGAAGAAGCTCCATATCGGTGCGATCGCAGCAGTGGCCGCACTCACCGTGTCGGCGTGCGGATCGAGCGGCGGCGACGCGTCCGGAGACGCCGCCGCACCCACCGGCGCCCCCATCGTCATCGGCGCGCAGGCACCCATCAAAGGTGCAACCGCGTACCCGCAGACCGCCTACGGGCTCGAAGCCGGCGTCCACTACGTGAACGAGGTGCTCGGAGGCATCAACGGCCGTCCACTCGAAGTGGATGTGTGCGGTGGTGACGGCAGTCCCGAAACGTCCATCAACTGTGCCAACGGCTTCGTCTCGAAGAATGTGCCGCTCGTGATCGACGCGGTGGATCAGAGCATGGGGGCCGCGGTACCGATCCTCGGTTCGGCGGGCATCCCCATCATCGGAACGCTCGCCGGATCGTTCGTCGCCGATGCCGCCGAATACGGGCAGGCGTTCTACTTCACCGGCCCGGTGTCGTTCGCGGCGCTCGCCAGCATGTCGGCGCTCGACACCATGGGGAAGACGACAGCGTCGCTCGCGGTCAACGAATCCCCCACCTCCCATGCCTACGTCGACGATCTGATCATGCCGATTGCCGACGGGATGGGGATCGATGTCAGCGTGCAGTACCCCCCGGCATCGGGCGCGAATCTGAATGTCGTTGCCGCGACACAGCTTGCGGACAACCCCGACATGGCCGGTGTGATCGCTCTACCGGAAGACGGCTGCACCAGCCTGTTCCAGGCCTTGCGCCGGCAAGGCTACGAGGACACCATCCTCGCGGGGTCATGTTCCCAGTTCATCGACGAGATGGGGACCGACGCCGCCGGTATCGTCACACAGCCGCGGTTGTGGGTGCCGCTGGCCAAGGAGTCGGCGCCCGCCGAGGTGCAGGAACAACTCGACATCTTCGCCGACGCGATGGACGCGGTCGGTTACGGGAACGAACTGTCGTCGCGGTCGATCTACACGTTCGCCGCGATCGTCAACATCGCCCAGATCCTGTCCGACCACGGCGGAGAGATCACCGCGGGCACGGTCACGGACGCGTTCAAGGCAGTGAAGGACTTCCCGTCGTTCGCAGGACCCACGGTGACGTGCGACGGGCAGCAATGGCCCGGGGTCGCCACCACCTGCAACGCGCAGGCCATCTTCTTCGAGGTGCAGGAGGACGGGACTCTCCGCTCGGTGGACGAGAACGGATACATCGACCTCGATCCGTCACTGATGCCCGCGTCCTGACGATCACGACATGACGACCGAGACATGACGACCGAGACATGACGACCGAGACGCGCCGGAGTACACCATGAGCACCTACCTGCAGTTCATCGTCCTGGGGTTCGGCCTCGCAGCGGTGTACATCGGGCTGTCGGGCGGCCTCCTGCTCGTCTACCGGTCGACCGGCATCATCAACTTCGCCCAGGGCGCGACCGCGATGTGGGGCGCGTACGTCTTCGCGCAGTTGCGCCGCGACGGAACACTGGTTCTGCCGATCGGAAGCCTGGAGTTCGACGAGAAACCGTCCACCCCGGTGGCGCTGGCCATCGGGCTGCTCATGGCACTGCTCCTCGGCCTTCTCACGCACTACCTGGTGTTCCGGCCCGTCCGGCGCGCACCGGCACTCGCGCAGGTGGTCGTCTCGGTCGCACTGATGCTCACCATCCAGGCGCTGGTGGTGCTTCGGTTCGGCCCGAACAACATTCCGATCGAGGCGATCGTCCCGGACGGCTCCCTCGACGTCTTCGGCACCACCGTCTCGTCCGCCGAGTTGGTGATGGCGGGGATTATGGTGGCGCTCTCCGCACTGATCTGGGCATACTTCCGCTTCACGCGGGCCGGTGCGGCTACCCGGGCGGCCGCCGAGAACGAGCGGGGCGCGACGCTCATGGGATTCTCGGCGGACCGCCTCGCCGCACTCGCGATGGTGATGGCGTCGTTCGTCAGCACGATGGGTGTCGTCCTGGGCGCGAGCTTGACCGGGTTGAATCCTCTCAATTACTCGCTGCTCGTGGTGCCCGCTCTCGCGGTGCTCCTCGTCGCCCGGATGGAGTCCGTCGCGACGATCGTGATCGCCTCGCTCGCCCTGGGAGCATTGCAATCGGTGCTCAACCTGCTCACCGGTGAGAACTGGTGGCCGGTGTGGGCGCAATCCGGCGTCGACCAGGTTGTGCCGTTCCTCGTGATCATCGTGATCCTCTTCGCGTTCGGCGGACGGATACCGTCCCGCGGTTCGCTCCAGACGGTCAAACTGCCCGATGTGCGGATTCCGCGCTTCCGGCCGATCCCCGCCGCCGTCGTGGTCGTCGCGACCGGGGTCCTGCTGGCGGTCACCTCCGGCACGTACCGTTTCGGGTTGACCTATTCGATCATCCTGATGCTCCTGGCCCTGTCGTACGTGGTGATCACCGGTTACCTCGGCCAGATCTCGTTGGCGCAGGCGGCATTCGCCGGAGCGGCAGGATTCATGCTGTCGAAGGTGACCACCGGCTGGGGTCTACCGTTCCCGGTAGCACTGGTGTTCTGCTCGCTCGTCGCGGCGGGGCTGGGAATGCTGGTCGCGCTGCCCGCCTTCAGAATCCGGGGCGCGCAACTCGCGATCGTCACCATCGCGGCCGCCCTGGCCATCGAGCGGTTCGTCTTCAACAACTACAGCCTGACCCCTCCGTCGGGAAATCCCATCGCCAACCCCACGCTGTTCGGACTGAATCTCGGTGTGCGCGAGGGCAGCGACATCGCGCGTCTGTCGTTCTCCCTCACCGTCCTGGTCGTCGCAGCCCTGGTCGTCTGGGGATTCATCCGGCTCGCATCCGGCGACACGGGCCGGACGTTTCTGGCAGTACGCGCCAATGAGCGCGCCGCCGCCGCGAGCGGCATCAACGTGCGGCTGACCAAGCTCGTCGGGTTCGGTCTCTCCGCCTTCATCGCCGGTGTCGCCGGGTGCCTCATCGGGTACAGCGCAGGCCAGCTGTCGGCAGAGTCCTTCACGGTCTTCGTGGGATTGCAGGTGCTTGCGGTCGCGTACCTGGGCGGCATCACCTCGGTCGGCGGCGCGATGATCGCCGGCGTGATCGGGCCACTGGGGATCGTCTACGTGTTGCTGCACAACGTGTTCGATTTCGGTGACTACTACGCCCTGATCTCCGGACTGGCGCTGATCGCCACCGCGATCGTCAATCCCGTCGGGGTGGCGGGAGAAGCATCCCGGATCGCCGATCTGGTCCGCTCCCGCCGATCGCGACCACCGGCCCCACCCGGGATCGACTCCGCCCCGAACGCCGACGACAGAAAGGTTGCGGTGAGTGATGCCGGATGAGAAACCGGCGCGGCTGTCCGCGCGTAACGTGACCGTGGCCTACGGAGGCGTCGTCGCCAACGACGACGTGTCGCTGACGGTCGGCTCCGGGGAGATCGTCGGACTGATCGGGCCGAACGGTGCCGGCAAGACCACGTTCGTCGACGCAGTCACGGGCTTCACCGAGTACTCCGGCGAGATCACACTCGGCGACACACGGCTCGACGGACGTGCTCCGCATCTGCGCCGACGCGCCGGACTGTCCCGCACATGGCAATCCGGTGAGCTTTTCGGCAACCTCACCGTCGCGCAGAATGTCGTTGCCGCCCTGCGTCCCGGCGGACCGGCGACGCTGTGGCGCGATCTGTTCGGCCGACGGAAGACCGGCACGGACGAACTCGTGGCCTCGACGCTGCATGCGGTAGGCCTCGGCGATCTCGGGGAGACCACGGCGCGCGATCTCACCCTCGGACAACAGAAACTCGTCGGCGTCGCACGTGCACTCGTCGGGAACTGCCGCCTGCTGCTGCTCGACGAGCCCGCCGCGGGCCTCGACAGCCAGGAGAGCCTCGACTTCGCCGAGCGTATCCGTGCCGTGGCGCGCGGCGGTCCGGGAGTGCTGCTCATCGACCACGACATGTCGCTCATTCTCGGTGTGTGCGACCGCATCTACGTCATGGAGTTCGGGAAGGTGATCTTCTCGGGCACACCGGAAGAGGCGAGAAAGGATCCTGCTGTGATCGCTGCGTACCTCGGCACACCGATGGAGACCACTCATGGCTGACGTGGTGCTCACCGCCGAATCCATGACGTCCGGTTACAACGGCGTCGCCGCGGTCTCCGACGTGAACCTGACCGTCTCCGCCGGTGAGGTCGTCTCGATCCTCGGATCCAACGGCGCGGGCAAAACGACGACTCTGTTGACACTCGCGGGACTGCTTCCGGTGATGGGCGGTGCGGTCACCACCCTCGGTGCCCCGGTCGACCATCGCAGGCCCTACCGGATGGCGCGGCGCGGTATCCGACTCGTTCCCGACGACCGCGGACTCTTCTCCACCATGACGGTGCGCGACCACTTCCGGCTGGCCCGCAGTACAGCCGACCGTGCCCGGGAAGAATTCGTTCTCGACAGGTTTCCGGCTCTGGCCCGATTGCAGTCGCGCACAGTCGGTCTCCTGTCCGGCGGTGAACAGCAGATGCTCGCGATCGCGGTGGCGCTACTCGCGGAACCGCGGATCCTCATGGTCGACGAGATGAGCCTCGGGCTGGCACCGCTCGTCGTGGAACAGATGCTGCCCGCCATCCGGGATCTCGCTCGCGACGAGAACATCGCCGTCGTGCTGGTGGAGCAGCACGTCGAACTCGCTCTCGCCGTGTCGGACCGCGCGATCGTGCTCGGGCACGGCCGCGTCGTCCTCGAGGGCAGCGCGGCGGAACTGCTGGCCGACCGGGATCGTCTCGAGGCAGCGTACTTCGGCGCCGGGGACAGCGAGGCGAAGCACGATCGCGCAGTCTGAGCCGGCTCAGTCCGAGGTGGACCGGGTCGCCACGTCACCGAAGTAGCGGGCGAGGAACAGCGCCGTGGACGTCACGCCGACAGCCACCGCGCCGTATTCGCGTGCCGTCCCGGTGAATCCGCGCAGCAGCGCACCACCGATCACGACGTTGACGGCACCCCAGACGATGTTCTCGGTCGGAGACGAGAGTCCTACGCCCGGCGGATCAGCGAACGGCGTGGGGAATCGCTCGCCGGTGACACCGCGAACCGAATGCGGAACGGCGTTGGTCAGAAACGCTCCGGCTGCCACGCACGCGAGAGTGCCGGCCACACCACGGACATCTACCATCGGAAACCCCCCGGTGACCTGTGCATGCGGCCGATCGTACGGGAGCGGTGGATTCGCGCCCGCTACACGATCCCGGTACCGGCCGTCGGCAGCCCCGTTCTCAGCCTTCGGCGGCGAGCTGGCCACACGCCGCGGCAATTTCCTGGCCGCGGGTGTCACGCACCGTGCAGGAGACGCCCTGGGCCTGTACGCGCCGCACGAACTCGCGTTCGACGTGCTTGGGGCTTGCGTCCCACTCGCTACCCGGCGTCGGGTTGAGCGGAATCAGATTGACGTGCACCAGCGCGCCGAGTGCCTTGTGCAGCTTCTTGCCCAGCAGGTCGGCACGCCACGGCTGATCGTTCACATCGCGGATCAACGCGTACTCGATGGAAACCCGGCGCCCGGTCTTGTCGGCGTAGTAGCGCGCGGCGTCGAGCACCTCCTTCACCGACCAGCGGTTGTTCACGGGTACGAGGGTGTCGCGCAGTTCGTCGTCGGGGGTGTGCAGCGACACGGCGAGTGTCACGCTCAGCCCCTCGTCGGCGAGCTTGCGGATCGCGGGCGCCAAGCCGACCGTCGAGACAGTGACCGAACGCTGGGACAAACCGAGACCGTCGGGTGCCGGCGAGGTGATACGACGGACCGCAGCGACGACCCGCTTGTAGTTCGCGAGCGGTTCGCCCATGCCCATGAACACGACGTTGGACAGTCGCCCCGGCCCGCCGGCTACGTCACCGTCGCGAAGCGCGGCCGCGGCCGCACGCACCTGGTCGACGATCTCCGCGGTCGTCAGATTGCGGTCGAGACCGCCCTGGCCGGTCGCGCAGAAGGGGCACGCCATCCCGCATCCGGCCTGGCTCGAGATGCAGAGTGTCGCGCGGTCGGGGTAGCGCATCAGCACACTTTCGAGGAGTGTGCCGTCGTGGGCGCGCCACAGCGTCTTGCGGGTCTCGCCCTTGTCGCAGGCGATGTGCTTGACCGCGGTGAGCAGAGGGGGGAACAGGGCCGTGCCCACCGTGTCCCGCACCGTGGCGGGCAGGTCGGTCATCTTGGCCGGGTCCGCCTCGAGACGCCCGTAGTACTGGCGAGCGAGTTGGTCGGCGCGAAACGCCGGCAGACCCAGCTCCCGCACCGCCTCACGTCGCTGCTCGGAATCGAGGTCGGCGAGGTGTCGCGGCGGCATGCCGCGCTTGGGTGCGTCGAATACCAGGGGCAGAGAAGAAGCCATAATGATCCATTCTCCCATGAACCGGAGCGGGCCGGACTCGCCGTTGCTGTGATGCTCGCCTATCGGCAGGGGGACGATGGCTCTATGGCCACCAGCATCGCTCCGGAACTCGCCCGATCGTGGCTACTGGTGCCCGGCACCGCACCGGAAAAATTCGACGCCGCGGCCGCGTCGCCCGCCGACGCGATCGTTCTGGACCTCGAAGACGCGGTTCCGGCCGCGAGCAAGGCGGAAGCCCGCGCCGCCGTGGCGCACTGGATCAGCGACGGCGGCTCCGCGTGGGTGCGCATCAACGACACCAGCACCCCGCACTGGGCGGACGACCTCGCGGCTCTGAGCGCGATCCCGCATCTCGCCGGAGTCATGCTCGCGAAGACCGAAAGCGGCCAGCAGGTCGATGCCACCGCCGACGCGATGCCCGACAGTACCCGGATCCTGGTGCTCATCGAGTCGGCGACCGGTCTCGAGGCCGCGCCCGAGATCGCCCGGGCCGACGGCACGTTCCGCCTCGTCTTCGGCAGCGGTGACTTCCGGCGCGACACCGGTATGAGCGATTCGCCGCTGGCCCTGGCCTACCCGCGGTCGCGTCTGGTGATCACCAGTCGCGCCGCGCGCCTGCCCGGGCCCGTCGACGGTCCATCGCTGAGCGCCGACCCGGCGGCGCTGCGGCAGGATGCCGAGCACACACGCTCGATGGGCATGACCGGAAAGCTCTGTATGACGCCGGAGCGGACGCCGTATGTCAACGCGGCGTTGAGTCCCAGCGCCGAGGACGTCGCATGGGCACGCCGGGTGATCGACGAACTGGGCGAGGACGGCCACGGTGTGCACGACGGCAGCGACCTGCCCACACTGGCGAAAGCGAAGAAGATCACCGAACTCGCGAGGGCATTCCACGTCGGAGTGTCGCGCTGACGGGCACGACGCGGTCCGGCTCAGCGTATTTCGACGCCTGCCGGTTTGCGACGGACGTGGAGGCGATAGCGCACGGTCAGTGTCGTGCCGGGTGTTTCCCTGATCGCCCGGGATGCCACCTCCGGGCCGAATTCGATACCCAGCACGCGTTCGAGGGCCGCACGGTCCGGAAACGCCCATTCCGTGTCGACGCGTCGCAGGTCGAATCCCTGGGCGCGGAAGAACGCTTCGACGGCCGGAGGGTCGTAGTGCGGGAGGTCGGCGCGCATCCACTCTCCGTACGGATGGGCGGTCGCGTCGAGATCGACGACGGCGAGCGCTCCCCCGGGCCGCAGCACCCGCATGGCCTCGAGGATTCCGGCCCCGCATCCGGGGCCGAAGAAGTAGGCGGTGCGGGCGTGAACGAGGTCGGTGGAGCCGTCCGGCAACGGCAGAGACGCGGCGGATCCTCGCAGAACCCGGACGGTCGACAGATCCTCGACCCGGCGCCGTGCCGCCGCCACGAGCGGCGGGTGGGGTTCCACACCGGTCACCGTGCGCGCCGCACGGGCGAACATCGGCAGATGGTAGCCGCTGCCGCATCCCACGTCGACGACATCACGGCCGGTCCAGTCGACCGACTCCCGCAGCGCCGCATAAACGGCGCCGCGGGTGTCCTGGGCCCGGTTCTCCTCTTCGTAGACCGCGGGCCAGTGCCAGATGTTGGGGCTCGCTATCACGCCCCGGTCGCGGCCGCTGTTGCCGACAGCCACTAGATGAAAGCGGTGAGGATCAGCCAGGTGACGAATGCGGACGGCAGGATCGAATCCAGCCGATCCATGATGCCGCCGTGGCCCGGCAGGAGTGTGCCCATGTCCTTGATGCCGAGTTCCCGCTTGACCTGGGATTCGATCAGGTCACCGGCCGTGGCCGTGAAGACCAGGACCACGCCGAGGACGGCACCGACCCACCACGGGCCGTCGAGCAGGAAGGTGACGGTGAGGATTCCTACGGCCACACAGGCGACCAGCGAACCTCCGAATCCTTCCCAGGACTTCTTCGGGCTGATCGCCGGGGCCATCGTGTGCTTACCGAACAGCACGCCCGCCGCGTAACCACCGATATCGGACGCCACGCACACCAGCATCAGGCAGAAGACGCGGGCGGCACCCTGATCTTCGAGGACCATCAATGTCGCGAACGAGGCGAGCAGCGGCAACCACGCCGCGGTGAACACCGCTACCGCGGTGTCCCGGAGATAGTTGTGCGGCTGCGCCGCCAAGCCGCGGTCGAACAGTCGCCACAACATGGTGACCACCACGGTGCCCGCGAAGGCACCGAGGACGCCGGTGGTGCCGTACGGCCATCCCAGCCAGATGATCGCCTGCCCACCGAGCAGGAGAGGCACGCGCGGAACCGACACGTCGGCTTCGCGGAGGCGCTTGGTGACCTCCCACGTTGCTATGGCGATCGCCGCCGCGACCACGGCAAGCCAGGCAGTCGGGGCGAACAGCAGAATTACGATGACAAGACCGCCGAGCCCGGACCCCACCGCGATCGCGGCAGGGAGGTCTCGGCCGGCACGGGAGGCCGGCTTCGCGGGTGCGGTACCGGATGTCGAGTCCGAGACTGCGGGGGTGGTACCGGAGTCGCCTTCGGCACCGAGTGGAAGCTGCGGGGTTGAAGACCCGTCGGCTCTGCCCACCGTCAGACCTCCATCAACTCGGCTTCCTTGTGCTTGATCAGTTCGTCGATCTGCGCCACGTACTTGGCCGTGGTCTTGTCGAGTTCCTTCTCCGCGCGGTTGACTTCGTCCTCGCCGGCTTCGCCGTCCTTCTGGATGCGGCCGAGTTCTTCCATCGCCTTGCGCCGGACGTTGCGCACGGCAACCTTCGCGTCCTCGCCTTTCGACTTGGACTGCTTGACGAGTTCGCGGCGACGTTCCTCGGTGAGCTGCGGCACCGAGATACGGATGATGTGCCCGTCGTTGCTCGGGTTCACGCCGAGATCGGAGTTGCGGATCGCGGTTTCGATCGCGCCGAGCTGTGACTGCTCGTACGGCTTGACGATGACCATGCGTGCCTCGGGCACACTGATGCTGGCAATCTGCGTGACGGGCGTCGGCGAGCCGTAGTAGTCCACCACGATGCGGTTGAACATGCCGGGATTCGCGCGTCCGGTGCGGATGCCCCCGAGCTCGTCCTTGGCCACCGTGACGGCCTTGTCCATCTTCTCCTCGGCTTCGAAGAGGGCTTCATCGATCACGGCAGTTCCTCCATGTTCCGTTGTCCGTTCATGACCGTACGAGCGTTCCGATCTTCTCACCGTTGACGGCCCGGGCGATATTGCCCTTGGTCAGCAGGTTGAAGACCATGATCGGCATGGAGTTGTCCATGCACAGGCTGAAAGCGGTCGCGTCCGCGACCTTGAGGTCCTTCTCGATGACCTCGCGGTGGGTGATCTCCTCGAACATCACCGCATCGGGAACCACCCGCGGGTCGGCGGAATAGACGCCGTCGACGGCTTTCGCCATCAGCACGACGTCCGCCCCGATCTCGAGCGCGCGCTGCGCGGCGGTGGTGTCGGTGGAGAAGTACGGCATGCCCATGCCCGCACCGAAGATGACGACGCGGCCCTTCTCGAGGTGCCGGCGGGCGCGAAGCGGGAGATACGGCTCGGCGACCTGCCCCATCGTGATGGCGGTCTGCACGCGGGTGTCGATACCCTGCTTCTCCAGGAAATCCTGCAGCGCAAGGGAATTCATGACCGTGCCGAGCATGCCCATGTAGTCGGAGCGAGCGCGTTCGAGGCCGCGCTGTTGCAGTTCCGCGCCGCGGAAGAAGTTTCCGCCGCCGATCACCACGGCAACTTCCACACCGCTGCGCACGACCTCGGCGATCTGCTCTGCCACCGTGGTCACGACGTCGGGATCCAGCCCCACCTTGCCGGTGCCGCCGCCGAACATCTCGCCGCCGAGCTTGAGGAGCACCCGGCGGAAACCGGGCCGTTCGTGGGCGTGTTCGGACATGACTCTCCTCTGGTTGCGCATGAATCGGCCCTTTCATCCTGCCTCATCGACCCGGTGGAACCGAGACCGGGCGCGAGACGACACGCTGTGTCATGACCGTTCGCACGGCGGCGGACCGCCCGTGCGGCGGCCGTGCGCGTGCCGGTGGGCGTGCCCTGACACACCTCGACCCCGCCGGCAGAGAGCCGGCGGGGTCGAGAAGCAGACATTCTAGCTGGCGCCGACCTCGAACCGCACGAAGCGGACCACCGTGGCACCGGCGTCGTCGAGGATCGCCTTGACGGTCTTCTTCGAGTCCGTGACGGAGGCCTGCTCGGTGAGCACGACATCCTTGAAGTAGCCGTTGACGCGGCCTTCGACGATCTTCGGGAGCGCAGCCTCGGGCTTGCCCTCGGCCTTTGCGGTCTCCTCGGCGATACGACGCTCGTTGGCGACGATGTCCTCGGGGACCTCGTCACGGGTGACGTACTTGGCCTTGAGCGCAGCGATCTGCATCGCGGCGGCACGCGCGGCCTCGGCGGCAGCGTCGCCTTCACCGGTGTACTCGACGAGCACGCCGACCGACGGCGGCAGGTCCGAAGCACGCTTGTGCAGGTAGACGGACGTCTGGCCGTCGAACGACGCGACGCGGCGAAGCTCGAGCTTCTCGCCGATCTTCGCGGACATCTCCTGAACCAGCGCGTCGACCGTCTTGCCGTCGATCTCGACGGCCTTGAGGGCGTCGACATCGGCGGGACGCGCCTGCGCGGCCGCAGTGACGATCGTGTCGGCGAGAGCCTTGAACTCGTCGTTCTTGGCGACGAAGTCGGTCTCGGAGTTCAGCTCGACGAGCACGCCGTCCTTGGACACGACCAGGCCCTCGGCGGTGGAGCGCTCGGCGCGCTTGCCCACGTCCTTGGCACCCTTGATGCGCAGCTGCTCGACGGCCTTGTCGAAGTCGCCGTCGTTGTCGGCGAGAGCATTCTTGCAGTCCAGCATTCCGGAGCCGGTGAGCTCACGGAGACGCTTGACGTCGGCGGCGGTGTAGTTCGCCATGGAAGCGAGCCTCCTGTGTCTGTGATGGAAAGTCTCGGAGTGCGGGCGGCGCAGCGAATGTCCGGGCCGCTCGCGAACAGACGGCCCCGACCATGGATCTTGCGATCTACCGGTCGGGGCCGTCCATCGGGATCAGGCCTCGGGCGTTGCGTCCGCGGCAGGTGCCTCGGCAGCGGGAGCTTCCGCCGCGGGAGCCTCTGCAGCAGGGGCCTCGGCCTCGGCGGCCGGGGTGGCCTGCGAGAGCAGTTCCTGCTCCCACTCGGCGAGCGGCTCGGCGCCGGCCTCGGGCTTGGCGTCGGCGTCCGTGCTCTTGCCGGCGCGGGCCTGGAGGCCCTCGGCGACGGCGGAAGCGACAACCTTGGTCAGAAGCGCAGCCGAACGAATCGCGTCGTCGTTACCCGGGATCGGGTAGTCGACGAGGTCGGGATCGCAGTTCGTGTCCAGGATCGCGATGACCGGGATGTTGAGCTTGCGAGCCTCACCGACGGCGATGTGCTCCTTGTTGGTGTCGACGATCCACACGGCCGACGGAACCTTGGCCATATCGCGGATACCACCGAGGGTGCGATCCAGCTTGTTCATCTCACGCGTGAGCATGAGGATTTCCTTCTTGGTGCGACCCTCGAAGCCACCGGTCTGCTCCATGGCCTCCAGCTCCTTCAGGCGCTGCAGGCGCTTGTGGACGGTGGAGAAGTTGGTGAGCATGCCGCCGAGCCAGCGCTGGTTCACGTACGGCATTCCGACGCGAGTGGCCTCTTCGGCGATGGATTCCTGCGCCTGCTTCTTGGTGCCGACGAACAGGATCGTGCCACCGTGGGCGACGGTCTCCTTGACGAATTCGTACGCCTTGTCGATGTACGTCAGCGTCTGCTGCAAGTCGATGATGTAGATGCCGTTGCGGTCGGTGAAGATGAACCGCTTCATCTTCGGGTTCCAGCGTCGAGTCTGGTGACCGAAGTGGGCGCCGCTGTCGAGCAGCTGCCTCATGGTTACGACAGCCATGGCTGTTGTCTCTCTTTCGTGTCGGTTGATGCGGGCGATCTTGCGATCCCCGCCCTGGCGTCCACATGCCCGTCGAACCCTTGCGGGACCGATCGACGGCCATCGGGTGTACACCGTACGAACGGGTGACACCGTGCGCGGACGCGCGAAGTCGATCTGCGAACACAGACCGCCCGACAAGTGTACGTGCCCAGGTGCCGGATCGCTAAACCGGCACGTCGCCCCTGTGGAGCACTCCCGCTTTGTCCACAGACCCGGATCGGGTCTGTCGCTCGGGCGGCTGCGGACGGCACCCTTCCTGCATGAGTATCGCGGCCGTCCGCCGGATCGTGTCCCGCAGCGCCTGCCTCGCGGTGCTGGTGTTCACCGTGGGGACCGTCCCGGCCCTGGGCGGCCCCCTCCGGACCGACGGGCCGCCCGCCGGTCCGCTGTTCGGATGGCCGCTCGATCCCCGGCCCGCCGTCACCCGCGCCTTCGACCCGCCCGACCGGAATTGGCTGCCCGGTCACCGCGGCGTCGACCTGGCCGCGTCGCCCGGACAGCACGTCCGGTCTGCGGGTGACGGTGTGGTGGTGTTCGCAGGCACCGTCGCGGGGAAGCCTGTCGTGTCCGTCGACCATCCCGGTGGGCTGCGCACGACGTACGAACCCGTCGTCGCCGCGGTCGTGTCCGGGCGGCGCATCGGGCGCGGCGATCCGATCGGCACCGTCGAGAGCGGTCACGAGGGGTGCCCGGTCGCGGCGTGCCTGCATTGGGGACTGCGCCGGGACCGGGACGAGTATCTCGACCCCCTCCCCCTCGTGGAGCGACCGGTGATCCGTCTCCATCCGGTGTGACCGGCATCGAGGACGAGTAACCGGGGACCACGCTGCCGATTCGCCGATCACCGCCCGGGTGGATGCCGCAGACTCGGTCTATGCCTTCCGCGTCGACGGAGCCGTCCCCGATGCTGGCGACCCTCGGCGTGCTGCCGGCCGGGGACGGCTGGGCATTCGAGATGAAATGGGACGGTGTCAGGGCGATCGCGCGGGCCGGAGCCGACGACTGCCGATTCTCGAGCCGCAACGGCAACGACATCACCGTCTCCTATCCGGAACTGCCCGGCCCGGTGTCGATCGCCCTGGGCGGCCGCGAGGCGGTACTCGACGGCGAGATCGTCGCGCTCGATGCGAAGGGAAGACCGTCGTTCCACCGGCTCCAGCGCCGGATGCACGTGCAGCGGCCCACGCCTGCGTTGCGACGCGAGATCCCGGTGGTGCTGTACCTGTTCGATGTTCTCGCCGTCGACGGCCGGTCGACCACCGCGTTGCCGTATGCCGAGCGCCGGGCCGTGCTCGACGATCTGGTGCGGCCGAGTCCGCAGGTGCAGATCCCGCCGTACTGGACCGATGTCGACGGCGCGCAGATGCTCGACCTCGCCCGCCTGCACGGGCTCGAAGGCGTGGTGGCCAAACGCCTCGACTCGACGTATCTGCCCGGGGCCCGGGCGCCGAGCTGGATCAAATCACCGCTGCGGAACAACACCGAGGTCGTGGTCGTCGGCTGGCTCCCCGGGTCGGGGTCGGCCGCCGGAGGCATCGGTTCCCTGATTCTCGGCGCGCACGACGACGAAGGGCAGCTGGTGTACATCGGGAAGGTCGGCACGGGTTTCACCGCCGCAACCCGGCGGACGCTGCGCGCACAACTCGATTCGCTCGAGCGGACGACGAGCCCGCTGGCAGTCCCGGCACCGGCTCGCGACACCCGCGATGCGCACTGGGTCGAGCCTGTCCTCGTCGGCGACGTCGAGTTCCGCGAATACGCGGGCGGGAGCCTGCGCCATCCGAGCTGGAAAGGACTACGGACCGACAAGTCACCGGCCGAGGTAGAGCTACCGGGCAAGCACTGAGCAGCGCGCCGCGACCCTCGGCCGGACCGGAGACACCCGGATCGTCAGCCGCGGCCGGCATGCCGGCCGGACAACGGCGGAAAGTCGTCCGCCACGATCGCGGCAAGCTCGACGAAGGCACGCCGGGTCGCAGGCCGCAACCGCTCGAGGTCGATCTCGGCTCCCTCCGCCAGATGCTCGTCGAACGGGACGACATGCAGTGCGCGGCACCGCGCGAGGAAATGCGCGGTCAGCGCATCCATGTCGATCGTCGACGTGCCCGGACGCGGCGCGCTGATCACCACGACCGTGCGGTCGACCAGATCGTCGTACCCGTGGGCCTGCAACCAGTCGAGGGTCGCGGCAGCGCTCCGCGCGCCGTCGAGCGCGGGCGACCCCACCAGCACGAGGGCATTCGCCAGATCGAGTACTCCCCGCATCGCGGAGTGCATGATCCCGGTACCGCAGTCGGTGAGGATGATGTTGTAGAAGACCTGGAGGATGTCGACGACAGCGCGGTAGTCGTCCTCGCTGAACGCCTCCGACACCGCCGGGTCACGTTCGCTCGCCAGCACCTCGAGCCGGCTCGGCGCCTGGGAGGTGTGCGCCCGGACATCGGAATAGCGCCGGATCGTGGGCGCTGCCGCGAGCAGGTCCCGGACCGTGGCGTCGGTCTGCTGCGGGATGCGCTGCGCGAGCGTGCCGAAATCAGGATTCGCGTCGACCGCCACCACACAGTCGCCACGTAACGAGGCGAACGTGGAACCGAGCCCGATCGTCGTGGTCGTCTTGCCCACCCCACCTTTGAGGGACAGCACCGCGATGCGGTAATCCCCCGAGATCGGTTGCCGGATTCGTTCCACGAGATGTTCGTGGCGAGCGCTCCCCGTGGAGTCGCCGGGCTCGAGGAGTCCCTTCGCGAACCGTTGCACACCACGGCGCCACCCGGCCGGCGAAGAACGACGGGATCGTCGGACCAGCACGTCCGACGCGAGATCGACAGTGGACGGCTGGTGCTCGAACGCGTGCGGGAGCAACGCCGACGGATCGTGTTCACCGGCCTGGTGCGGCGCCCAGGGTTCCTCGGCCTCGACCACCGGATCGGGACAGTCCTCCCCGGAGGCGTTCACCGGGGATGGTTCGGAAGCCGTGACGGACGGCTCGGTCTCTTCGGAGCGCGGCATGTCTTCGGATCGCGGCGCTCCGGGCTCCGGGCTCGGTGTCTCTCCCGCGTCGTCCGCCGCACCGGCCGGGGGCAGGAGTGGCGTTCCGAACGGGACCGACGCGACGGGGCGCTCGGCCGCCTGCACAGCGGTGGCAGCTGTCTCGGGCGTCTCACTCTTCGGTTCGGAGCCTGCCCCCTCCGGCCGGACCACCCGGCGGAAAGACTTCCGTGCCGGTGGTGGCTCACTTGCGGCAGGCGGCTGGTCCCGCAGCCACGCGGGCAGAGCATGGCCCGGTTCGTCGCGTCTCATCTGATCCCCCCGAATTCGATGGTGCGGCGCGCACGCTATCAATCCGGGCGGGACTGCGCACGTCCGCACCGGGCGAACCCCTGCGCGGAGGACAGTTCGCGCGGGCGACGAGGGCCGACGTTCCGGTCGTCAGGCCCGTGGATGTGCTTGCTCGTGCACGGCACGCAGCCGCGCGACGGACACGTGCGTATAGAGCTGGGTGGTTGCGAGGCTCGAATGCCCGAGCACTTCCTGGACCACTCTCAGATCCGCGCCGCCCTCGAGGAGATGGGTCGCGGCACTGTGCCGGAGTCCGTGCGGCGCGAGATCTGGGGCTCCGGGAATTGCCGACACCGCGTCGTGCACGACCGTGCGGACCTGGCGCTGGTCGATGCGTCCGCCGCGCTTCCCGAGTAGCAGCGCCTCGCCGGACGACGGCCGCACCAGATGCGGGCGGCCGTGACGGAGCCAGGCATCGAGCGCGTCGGCCGCCGGAACGCCGTAGGGCACCACCCGCTCCTTGTCACCCTTGCCGAGCACACGTAGCACGCGCCGCTCGCTGTCGACGTCGCCGAGGTCCATCCCGCACAGTTCGCCGACACGGATGCCCGTCGCGTACAGGACCTCGAGGATGACCCGGTCGCGGAGTGCCGACGGGTCGAGTTCCTGCGCACCCGATTTCGCGGCCTCCATGACCTCGATGGCCTGCTCGTCGTGCAGCACTGTGGGCAGTGTCCGATGTGCCCGCGCCGACGCGAGTCGCACTGCCGGATCCTGGTCGAGCCGCCCGGTCCGAACCAGCCAGGCCGTGAACGCCCGCGCCGTCGACGTGCGTCTCGCAATCGTGGTCCGTGCCGCGCCGGCCTCGACCTGCCCTGCGAGCCACGATCGCAGCGTCGCGAGGTCGAGGTCCGCGATGCGAGCGTCCGGGTTCGTTGCAGCCAGGTGGGCGAGCAGGGACCGGACATCGGTGGAGTAGGCGCGCACGGTGTGGGCGGAGCGGTTGTTCTCGAGGGCGAGGTGGTCGGCGAAATCGTCGAGGTGCACGGCGAGCGGGGGCGGCAGTTCTCTCGGACCGTCGGTTCGCATGGGTCTACCGTGCGCGGAGTCACCGCACGACGCAACGAGCCACGCCGTTACAGTTCGTTAGTGAGTAAAACAATCCCGTTGTCGATGCTCTGCGCGCTCGCGCTGCTGTCGGCGATCGCACCACTTTCCACCGATATGTACCTTCCCGGGCTCCCCGTCATGTCCGAAAGCCTCGGCACGACGACGGTCGGTGTCCAGCTCACCCTGACGACGTTCATGGCCGGTCTCGGCCTGGGACAGCTGATGATCGGGCCGCTCTCCGACGGCTGGGGGCGACGCCGACTGCTCATCATCGGCACGCTCGTCCTGGTGACGAGCAGCGCCCTCTGCGCGCTGGCGCCGACGGTGGAGGTGCTGATCGCCGCGCGTCTTGTCCAAGGATTCAGCGGCGGAATCGGAATCGTCCTGGCGCGTGCGGTCATCGCCGACCGCGCGCGGGGCGATCAGGCCGCCAAGCTTTTCAGCATCATGATGATCATCGGCGGTATCGCGCCGGTAGCCGCGCCCCTGCTCGGCGGCGCGCTTCTCGGTCCCATCGGGTGGCGTGGCATCTTCTGGGTTCTCACGGCGCTGGCCGTCGCGATGACCGTTGCGGTGCTGCTCTTCGTCCCGGAAACCCTGCCGCCGGAGAAGCGGCACGGGGGCGGCTTCTCCGCCATGGCAGGCAACTTCGGGTACGTGCTGTCGCAGCGGCGGTTCGTCGGCTACGCCGCGACCTTCGCTCTCAGTTTCGGGGCGATGTTCTCCTACATCTCGGCGTCCCCGTTCGTGACGCAGGAGATCCTCGGACTCAGCCCGGGACAGTTCTCTCTCGTCTTCGCCGTGAATTCCGTCGGTCTCGTCGGCGGTAACATCGTCAACAGCCGTCTGATCGGACGTTTCCCGACGCGGTCGCTGCTGCGCGCCGGCGTCACCACCCTTTTCTGTGGTGGAGCACTCCTGCTGCTCTCGATCCTGGTCGTCGGGTACACACCGTGGCTGATCCTCCCGCTGATGTTCGTGTGCGTCAGCAGCCTCAGCTTCATCCTCGGCAACGCCACCGCGCTCGCCCAGTCGCAGGTCCCCAAGGCGGCCGGCACCGGTTCGGCGGTGATCGGCGCGTCCCAATTCGGGCTCGCGGCACTCGTCTCGCCCCTCGTGGGACTCGGCGGTGAGGGCACCGCGGTACCGATGGCGATCTCGATCCTCGTGTGCGGGACCCTCGCGTTGACCGCGTTCACCGTGCTCACCAGGGAATCCCGCGTCGACGCCGCCCGCGAGCCTGCGCACTGACGCAACGCGCCCGTCGGCACGACGAGTGCGGCCCGGCTCCCCTCACCGGGGACCCGGGCCGCACTCGTTGTGAATGCCGTTACGACGCTTCGATGGTCGCCAATTCCTGCTTCCAGGTCCGGAAGCCTTCTTCGGTACGACCACGACGCCAGTACCCGGAGATAGAGGCGCGGGCAGGACTCACGCCCCGGTCCTTTCGCAGGTACGGACGAAGATGCTTCATCACCGTCTCCGCCTCACCGTGCACGAAGACGTGGACGTCCCCGGCCGGCCACGGGAGCGACTTCACCGCGGCGACGAGCGGAGCGCTCCCGTCGATCAGGTTCTGCGGCGCGTCACCGGCAGCCACCCCACGATGCACCCAGTGGACCTCGACACCCGCCGGAACGGACAAGGGCAATTCGTCGGATACGCCCGCCACCTCGACGAATACCGCGCCCCGAGCATCGCCGGGCAGCGACTCGAGTGCAGCAGCGATCGCCGGGAGTGCCGTCTCGTCGCCCGCGAGCAGGTGGAAATCCGCGGCCGGATCGGGCCGGTATCCACCGCCCGGTCCGCGCACTACGACGTCGGTGCCGGGCTGCACGCTGCGCGCCCACGGTCCGGCGACACCCTGGTCACCGTGCACGACGAAGTCGATCCAGATCTCGCGGGCAGCCTCGTCGACCCGTCGCACCGTGTAGGTGCGGACCGCTGTGTCCTCCCCCGCGGGAAGTTCGATCTTGACGTAGCTGTCGGTGTCGGCTCGCGCGGCGAAGTCGCCGAAGCCGTCCCCGCCGAGGACGACCCGCACGAAGTGTTCGGCGATCGTCTCCGTGCGCAGCACGGTCAGGGTCGTCGATGACGGAGATTTCCGGGCCACTGCGCCTCCTGGTAAGGGTTACCTATATCGGCGCAACCGTACTCCGAGGCGGGGTCCAGCGGGGACGTCACCCCTCGGGACGCTCTAGGCTCGATACCCATGAGCACCACCGCGACCGAGATCGCCACCTGGATGACCGACATCATCACCACGGAACACAAGGTCACCCAGACCGACATGGTCGACGCGATCGAGGCCAAGTTCGGACCCGAGTGGACCTACGTCAACGACAACGGTCACGTGTCGATCGACCGGGCCGTTCTCCGGGAGTTCCGCAAGGCCCACCGCGGTGGCGTGAAGTGGGACCGGGAGGATCGCGCCTGGTACGTGGACGACACCGCCGCCGCCGAAGGCACCGACTCGGAGACCACCGAGAACTGACACGACACCCCGGCGACGCCGACCCGCCGGGACGATTCCGCGATACTCCGATTCCCGGACCGGCCGAAACGTCCGAACGACCACGCAGGACAGACTCCGGTGGCCATACTTCCGAGTGTGGATTGTTCTCGATCGCCTGCGTTCGATCCCTTCACGGCCGCGCCGGCACGGCGCGGCCTGCGCCCGTAGCCGACATCCCCCGGTACTGGAGAGCGCATGGCGGATTCACGCGACAAATCGGACGAAGCTCCCGTAGTCGCGCGCGAACTCGCAATCGTCTGCCTGGTCGCTGCTGTTGCCGGCGCGCTGATCGGCTTCGTCGGAGGAGCGTTCCGATGGTGTCTGCTGAGGGCTGACGCAGCACGGATCGATCTTCTGGGCTGGGCGCACGAGTTGCCCGGACCGGGATGGTTGATCCCGATGGGGGTCACGGCCGTCTGTGCCGCGATCGCGGCGTTGATAGTGCGCTGGGTGCCGTTCGCATCCGGTAGCGGTATTCAGCATGTCGAGGCCGTCTCCCGCGGCGAGGTCGACCCACCGCAATTCCGGATATTGCCTGCGACGTTGGTGGGCGGCGTCCTCAGCATCGGGTCGGGTCTCGTGCTCGGACGTGAAGGCCCCATCGTGCACATGGGCGCAGTCGCAGGGGCCGAGACAGCTCGCCGCGCGGGCATGAACGCCGATCACCAGCGACTCCTGCAGACGTCGGTATCCGGCGCGGGACTGGCGGTCGCGTTCAATGCGCCCATCGGTGGCGCGCTGTTCGTCTTCGAGGAAGTCATGCACTCGTTCCGGCTCCGGACTGTGGTGCCGGTTCTGGTGTCTGTCGCCGTCGGGGTCGCGTGCTCCCGTCTTGTCGTCGGAGATTCGCCTGACTTCTCGGTCGGCCCGGTCGATCCCCCCTCGATCACCCTGCTCCCGGCGTTCGTCGTGTTCGGTCTCCTCACCGGAGTTCTCGGCGCTGCCTACAACCGTGCGGTGATGGGTTCACTGTCCGTTGTGGACGCTCTCCGCTCGGTCCCCTCGGTGGTGAAGGCCACTGCAATCGGAGGTGCCATCGGCTTGCTCTCCGCAGCCTCACCTCCTGCTACCGGCGGCGGCGACTCCCTGGTGCAGCACGTGCTGTCGGGCGGCGCGCTCGCGATCCCGCTCGTCGCGTTGTACGTCGCATTGCGGTTCGCCACGGGGCCCCTCTCGTATGCCGCGGGCACTCCGGGAGGTCTGTTCGCTCCGCTACTCGCGCTCGGTGCGCTGTGGGGCGTGCTCTACGCGGGGATCTGCCACGCAATAGTTCCCGGAATCGATTCCTCTGTTGCGGTGCCGATGGCAATCGTGGGAATGGCCTCGATGTTCAGTGCGACGGTGCGCGCACCCGTCACCGGCGCGGTCCTCGTCATGGAGATGACCGCGACGACCAGCATCACCGTCCCGATGCTCGCAGCCGTCGCCGGGGCATTCGCCGTAGCGCAGTTGATGGGATCCTCGCCGATCTACGACAGCCTGAGAGAACGCATGCTCGCGCAACTGCACCACCCCCCACGTGGAGACTGACATCCGGCCCTGGTGAGGTTCACGCACGCCGCCAGCCACCGTCCACCAGGACCACGAGCCCGTCCAGCTCGAGCAATGTCAACGCCGCACGCACCTGCTCGACCGGCACACCCGCCGACTCCGCCAGGACGGACGGAGTGCAACTGTCCGTGGCCGGAAAAGCCTCGTACACAAGAGAACTCTCCCTCGACAAGCCATCGAGATCGCGGCGGAACAACGCATCACGTCCGTCGTCACGCCCGAGCAGCGGACCGCATTCCTCCACGACCTCGTGCGCACTGCCCACCAGACGCGCTTCACCTTCCCGGATCATCCGGTGGCACCCCTGCGACGATGCGGAGGTCACCGGCCCCAGTACCGCCATCACGGGCTTACCGAGCCGTCGAGCCCACGTCGCCGTGTTGCGGGCGCCGCTACGTCATCCTGCTTCGACCACGACGATGCCCGCTGCCGCGGACCTGGCGGGATGAGTGCATGGGAGAGCTACTGAACGGCGTCGGCATCCGCGGCTTTCGTAGTTTTCATGGAGAACTTCAAATTGGTTTCCCCTCTCCGAAAGTTGAACCTCATTGCAGGGCAGAACAATAGCGAAAAATTAAATGTATTTCGTGTCGTCCGCCGCATGCCTGATTTTCTTGGGAGCCCCCCCCCCCGCGCGGATTAGATATACCGAGGTCGGCGACCGAAGACACCTTCAAGATGGCCATTACTCTGAATAAGCGACGGGACGAATTAGTTGATCAATTGGTTGACTTAGGGGAAGGTCCGAACGCAGAGGTGGCGCGCATGCTAGATCATTCGTCTGTGTCTTACTGGTGGGGATCTCGTATGGCTAAGGATTGGACAAGCTCGCCACGGACTGTCACCGCGATCGCAGGCAAAATCGCTCCTGGGCGATGGCGTAAAGGGAAACTGGCTTTCGGCGATATGTTCCTACACGAGACTACCCAATCGGGAGCCCCTTGAGTGTGCGTCTCGGATCCTTGAACACCTGACTAGCTTTCAGGGTTACGTGGCCAGATGCGTGATTGACGTGAGCCGTCGAATCACGGTTGGTGACAATGACCAGGATGTCGCCGCTTCAATAAACGTGTCAGGTCTAGTAAAACGTCTGCTTGCACTTCAGTTCCCCGCCCCAGAACGCCCCGGTCAGGTGATGACGAAAGAGGAAGCCGGTGCGAAACCGGCGCGGTCCCGCCACTGTAATCGGGAAGCGACCCTCCACTCTGCAACGGCCCATGAGCCGAAAAGCAGGAGGGGAGCGACGATCCGAGAGCCAGGACACTCCCGTCATCGCGACCTCCTATTCGGGGCGGATTTCCCCGAGAGAGGTGGGCCGTCCACCATGCGCTTCACCGCGCCGTCGCTATGCCCCATAGCAACCTCCGGCGTATCCGGGCCCGACGACTCTTTCACTGTTCACGCCTGCCGTCTGCCCTAATTCGGCTCGGAACGCTGGCGACCTTGGCTAGGCTTGTCTCGATTCCTCGGCTACTCGAGCATCTGCCGGCACGAACTAGATCTTCGGTCGACCATTACCGCTCACCTGTGGAGAAACATGATCCAACGGCCCATGACCGCCGCGCTTTCCGTGCTCGTCACTGCAGGTCTCGTCCTGAGTGCGTGCTCGCCCGACACTTCGGGCGCAGACACCGCCATCGACGCACGCGGCTGCATCACCGATTTCGACGCGAACACCGATTACTTCCCCGACAAGTCGACACTGTCGGACGCGAAGAACTTCACCCTCGAGTACCACGACAGCTACCAGGTACTCACCGTGAACCAGCCGCACCCAGGCGGAGCACCGGAATCATATGTTCTGGTCAAGTGCGGCGCCCCAGCTCCGGAACTGTCCGGCGACCTCACGGCGGCTCCGAAGATCTCGACGCCGATCACCAGCCTGTACTCGGCCTCGACCACGCACCTGCCGCTGATCACCGAGCTCGGCCAACTCGACGTCCTGACCGGTGTCTCGAACGCCGGGTTCGTGTCCGATCCCGCGGTGCGTGAGCGGATCGACGCCGGAGAGATCGTCGAGTATGCGCCCGGACAGACGGTGAACACTGAGACGGTTGTCGCCGCGGACCCGGATGTGCTGATGACCGGCGGCACCGACGATCCGTCGTACGCCAAGCTCCGCGCCGCCGGGATTCCGGTTGTCGCGAACGCCGAATACCTCGAGTCGACCGCCCTCGGGCGCTCCGAGTGGATCAAGGCGATGGCAGCGCTCACCGGCACCGAAGCACAGGCAGCGGACGTCTACTCGCAGATCCGCAGCGACTACGAGGACGTCTCGGCGAAGGCGCAGGGCGCCGCGGCCAGCCCGGTACTACCCGGCACGATGACCCAGGGCACGTGGTACATGCCCGCCGGTGGCAGCTACATCGGCGGACTGGTCCGCGACGCGGGCGGCAGCTACCCGTGGCTGACCAATCCGGCGACCGGCAGCCTGCAACTGAACTTCGAATCGGTGTACGCGCAGGCCGGCAGCGCGCCGACGTGGTTCGTCACCAATTCGTGGGAGACGACCGCCGACGCCGTCGCCGAGGATCCCCGCTACGGTCGGCTCGCCGCGGCCCGCGACGGCGCGGTGTGGTCGGCGACGAAGGCGATCGGCCCGACGGGCGGTAACGACTTCCACGAGCGCGGCGTCACCCGCCCCGACCTGGTGCTCGCCGATATTGTCGCGATCCTGCATCCGGAACTGATGCCGAACCACGAGTTCGTGTTCTACCGGCAGGTGCCGCGGGCATGACGACGCTCCTGTCCCCTCCGCCGGCCCCGGTCACCGGGCCGGCGGACGGGAGCGGGCCGACGCCGGCACCGCGTGCGTTCTCGCGGCGGACCGCGATCACGCTGGCGCTGCTGGCCGCCTTCACGGTCGTGCTGTTCGTGCTCGCGCTGGCCCTCGGCCCGGTGCGGGTGCCGCTGGCGGACACCGCGCGAGTGCTGATCGGCGCTGCCCCCTCCGACCCGCGCTGGCAGGTGGTGGTGCACGAACTGCGCTTGCCTCGTACGATCACCGCCGTCCTCGTCGGCGCGGCGCTCGGTGTCGCCGGCCTGCAGATGCAGACCCTGTTCCGGAATGCGCTCGCCGACCCGTTCGTTCTCGGAGCGAGTTCCGGGGCGAGTCTCGGTGTCGCGCTGGTCGTCGTCGCCGCGGGAGGCGCGGGCGCGGCGTCGTTCACGTCCGGTTTCGCGGGAGCGGGACGCGCGGGTGTCGTGGCGGCGGCCGCGACCGGAGCCGCTGTCGTCCTGCTGCTGGTGCTGCTGTTCTCGCACTGGGTGAAGAACGCCGTGACTCTGCTCCTGATCGGCGTGATGGTCGGCTCCGCCACCACCGCGATCGTGAGCGTCCTGCTGGTCTATGCCGATCCACAACGTGCGCAACACTTCCTGCTGTGGGGCCTGGGCAGCTTCGCCGCCACCACGTGGGCCGATCTCGTGCTCATGGCCCCGATCGTGCTGGTGTGCATCTGCTTCGCGCTCGCCACGGTCCGACCCCTCAACGCACTCCTGCTCGGGGAGGGTTACGCCCGAACGATGGGCATCAACGTCCGACGTGCCCGCCTGCTCACCCTGCTCGCGGCCTCGTTGCTGGCGGGAGTGACCACAGCGTTCTGCGGCCCGATCGGTTTCCTTGGTCTCGCCGTTCCGCACCTGTCCCGCCTCGCCGTCGGTACATCGGACCACCGGTCGCTGATGCCGACCGTCATCCTCATGGGGTCCGCCGTGGCGCTCGCGTGCGGCATCGTCAGCCAGGTCCCCGGCAGTGACGCAGTTCTTCCGCTCAACGCCGTCACCGCGCTGATCGGTGCACCGATCGTCGTGACGATCCTCGTCCGCAGCGGCCGCGGCGTCGGAGGTGCACTGTGACCGACATCGTCCTGGACCTCACCGACGTCGCCGTCGGCTATCACGCCCGCCGCGCGCTGCGCCCGACCACCACGCGGATCGTCGCGTCGAACATCGACGCCGTCGCACGCCGCGGCGAGCTCACCGTGCTGCTCGGCCCCAACGGCAGCGGCAAGTCCACGCTGCTGCGCACCCTGTGCGGCCTCCAACCCGCCCTCCGCGGCTCGATCACATTGTCCGGCAACGACCTGCATGCAATGCCCGCCGCCGAGCTTGCCCGCACGATCGCCGTCGTGCTCACCGACCGCGTCGATCCTGGCATGCTGTCGGCGCGCGAACTGGCCGGACTGGGCCGCACCCCGCACCTCGGACTCGGCGGCCGAATGAGCGCCCGCGACCACGCCGTGGTCGCGTGGGCGCTCGACGCGGTCGGCGCCACCCATCTGGCCGACAGGCCGGCGAGCGAACTGTCCGACGGCGAGCGCCAGCGCGTGCTCACGGCGCGGGCGCTTGCCCAGGAGCCCACCCTGTTGGTCCTCGACGAGCCCACCGCGTTCCTCGACGTCCCGTCACGGGTCGCGCTCGTGGAACTGCTTCGCGCAGCAGCCCGGGAACACCATCTGGCGGTGGTGATGTCGACGCACGACCTCGAGTTGGCGCTGCGTGTCGCCGACCATGTCTGGCTCGTCGACCGCACCGGCCGATTGTCCACCGGCACGCCGGAGCGCCTCGCGCTCGACGGCCGGATCGGCGACGTCTTCGATTCGCGGTCACTGCGATTCGACGTCGGCTCCGGGGTCTTCACTCTCACGCCCGCACACAAGTCCCCGATCCGGGCGCGGGTCCGCGCGCCGCAGCCGGCAGCGTCGGCGATCGGGCGGCTACTCGGTCGCGAGGGCGCAGTGGTGGTCGACGACGACCAGCCCGCCGATCTGCTCGTCGACACAGGCGAGGGTCTCTCGGTTTTCCACGCCGGGAAGGTGCGTCCCGTCGAAGGCCTGGATGCGCTCCCACGTGTCCTACGTGACCTGCCGCGCACCGATCTACGCCTCGCCCCAGGCAACGCGGTCACCTCGACACTCGAAACCTTGGCCAGCATCAGCCCGTGCTTCACCGCCACGACGGGCGATCGCGGCCCGAGCAGATGGCGCCCGGTGCACGACCTCTACGACTACGCCGACGCGCTCGCCGGCGTAGTCGGACACGTAGGCGCCCGGATCGGCACCACCGAATACCGGGTGGCGGCATCGACGCTGTATCTCGGCTACGCGGCCCGCCTGTGGTCGCTCGCGCTCGGCGGCATCGTCCGCACCGGAATCCTGCCCGACGTCGACCGCCTGCTGTGGCGTGACGTGGACGGTCGCATCGACCTGCACCTGCCCGATGCCGTCGGCTGGGTGGACGACGATCTGGACGAGCTGGTCGAGGTCGCGCGCGAGATGGTCCTGGGCCGCCACATGGAACCGATGATCGCGGCGATCCGCGCCGCCGAGCCCATGTCGGCGCGCCTGCTGCGAGGCAACACCGCGTCGGCGCTGATCGGCGCAGCCCGAGTACTCGACGGAGAGGCCGGAACAGTCGCCGTGAAACTCGCGGAGACGATCCTCCTCGACCAGCGACTGGTTGACACAGTCGACCGGGAGGGACCCGGGTTCCGGCGCCGCAGCTGCTGCCTTTTCTATCGCACGCCCGCCTCCGGCTACTGCGAGGACTGCGTGCTCACCCGTCCGAATGCACTCGAAAAGAAGGAGGAATCGGCATGTCCACCACTCAACCCGAAGGGGTCCAGACCCCGATTATCGTCACCGAAAGCGGAGGGCGCGAACAGCGCTGGCCTATCCCGGCGGACGAGGAATCGCTGCTGAAGCTGATACACATCCTGTTCGACGAGTACTGGGACGACATCTGGTTCGGCATCATGATGGAGGGCGCCGCATGGGAGGTCGCGGCACCGAACGCTTCCAAACGCATCTCGATGTTCGACGGTTACGCGACGATCGACTTCGGCCGCTGGCACTTCCATCTGTGCATCGGCGAACACAACGACAGCGGACCGGAACTCGGCCGGATCCGCCGCTGCTCGCGCGCCGAGCTGTACCGCAGCCTCGGCGCCGACGGCACCCCACACTCGTGGGGCGTCCGCATGTTCAACGGCCGCGACGAACAGATGATGACAGCCATGCTGCCCAACCCATTCCTGACCAAGACACAGCAGATCCGCGACGAACTCGACTTCTCGCAGCTCCAACTCTGGGACCGCCTGCGCGAGCAGTACCTCGGGCTCGGTCCGGATGAGTTGGACCGCCAAGGCAGGGGCTACCGCCATCAGAGCTAGCGATAGCTCGCGCACTACCTTGCATCGAGCACCCGCGACCGGGGTGGGTGGCCTGCTCAGTCGGTCCGCGCCGGATCGTCGACCAGACGTAGTTCGGGGCGAGTGCTCGGGTCCCCGATGAGCGTGCGGAGCCTGGGCAGCTTGAAGGACAGTTCGCCAGCAAATTCCTTGATGGATACCGTTCGCCTCGGCGAGTTCGAGGGCCCGCTCGAGGAGAACAGGGACCTCTCCGGGATAGTCGTCGACGGGTTCGGGCCGGCCAGTTCCAGGTTCGTAGCTGCCGGAGCCTCTGGTAGGCGCGCCGGTAGGTTGCACCACTCACCGCACCGACCTCGCGGCACCGGTAGATCAGGGGGTCGACCGAGTACACCCCCTTGCTCGCCGAGTTGTGCGAGCGCGTTGAGGTCGAGTCGGCCCGGCAAGAGTGGGGTGATCTGGGCGGAAGGCGTGAGCAGCTCTGCGGCGAAACGATCTGCCTCCCTTTTCTGCGGGTCCCCGGCGACACGGTCCCCGTGCATGACCAGATGCCCAAGTTTCGTACGCCGCCGGTGAAGCGGTGCCGGTAGACGTCGTAGGCACGCCCTCCTCCCAGCGCAGTCACCTGGGCACGACTGAAGATCGAGTTGGCGCGCAGTTCGGTGTTTGAGATTCGAAAAATGACTGCGCGAGATTCCACAGATCGTGATACTTCGCCATCACGTCCTGCGGATTCATCAGCGAATAATGAAGGGCCCTGGTGAGGTTCACGCCCGCCGCCACCCTCCGTCCACCAGAACCACGAGCCCGTCCAGCTCGAGCAGGGACAAGGCAGCCCGCACCTGCTCGACCGGCACACCCGCCGACTCCGCCAAGACCGACGGAGTGCAACTGCCCGTGGCCGGAAAAGCCTCGTACACAAGAGAACTCTCCCTCGACAAGCCATCGAGATCGCGGCGGAACAACGCGTCACGTCCGTCGTCACGCCCGAGCACCGGACCGCATTCCTCCACGACCTCGTGCGCACTGCCCACCAGACGCGCTTCACCTTCCCGGATCATCCGGTGGCAACCCTGCGACGATGCGGAGGTCACCGGACCCGGCACCGCCATCACGGGCTTACCGAGCCGTCGAGCCCACGTCGCCGTGTTGCGGGCGCCGCTGCGCCATCCTGCTTCGACCACGACCGTGCCCGCAGAGAGCGCCGCGATCAACCGATTTCGCGCCAGGAACCGGTACCGGGCAGGCGTGGTCCCCGGCGGATATTCGCTGACGACGAGACCCGCCTCCGAGACCGAACAGAGCAACGCGGAGTGCGCTGCGGGATAGGCGCGGTCGACGCCGCAGGCAAGGACGGCCAGCGTCGTTCCCCCGACCCCCAGCGCCGCTCGGTGCGCGGCAGCATCGACCCCGAACGCCGCACCGGACACCACTGTCCACCCGTCGACAGCAAGATCCCCGGCGACCTGCGCGGTCACGTGTTCGCCGTATCCACTCGCCGCGCGGGTGCCCACGATGCCCACGGACCGGTCCGTCAGTTCGTCGATTCTTCGCTCCCCCCACACCCACAGCGCGAGAGGCGGCGCGTCGGCGTCGGCGGTGGTGGTCAGCGACTCGAATCCGAGTAGGTGCCAGGCCGGCCACTCCTCGTCGTCCGGCGTGACCAGGCGCCCTCCCGATCGTGCGAGCCTGCCGAGATCCTCCGCCGCCGTGTCGAGGTGCGCCCGCGCGGCAAGCCGGGACGACAACCGTCCGCCCGCGCCGCCCTGACGAACCGCCTCGGCCACCTCGACCACACCATGTTCCCCGATCGCCGCGGACAACGACCGGGACGCGCCCTGCGCCACCGTGGACAGATACGCCCAGGCGAGACGTCTCTCGTCGGCCGCGCTCACACCAAGCCCCTGTCGCGGAACTGCAGTGCTGTCGCGACGTGCACCTCCGACGGAGAGGCCGCACCCGCGAGATCGGCCAGCGACCACGCGACGCGCAACGCCCGGTCGGCGCCTCTCGCGGTGATCGCACCCTTCCGCAGCGCTCGTTCGACGGGCCGCACCGCCGCCGGGGCGAGCCGGAACTTTTGCCGCAGAGCGGGTCCGGGAACCTCGGCATTGGTGGACCACCCGTACTCGGCCCAGCGCTCCCGCGCGGCGCCGCGTGCGTTCGCGACCCGGGCACGCACTTCGTCGGTACTCTCGCCGGTCTCGTCCATCAGGGCGCTGGTCGCGACGGACTCCATCCGGATGCGTAGGTCCACCCGGTCGAGCAACGGACCCGAAAGCCTCCCGAGATACCGGCGGCGCGCCGTGGGAGCACAGACGCAGTCGGCGTCGCGTGCCGGTGCGCACGGGCACGGGTTCGCCGCCAGGATCAGCTGGAACCGCGCCGGGTACCGTGCCACGCCGTCACGCCGCGCAATCCGGACTTCGCCGTCCTCGAGGGGTGTCCGCAGCGCTTCGAGTGTTTTCGTGCCCATCTCGGCAACTTCGTCGAGGAAGAGGATTCCGCGGTGTGCTCGGCTTACCGCACCCGGCTTCGCCATCCCGGTCCCACCACCGATCAGCGAGCTCACGGAGGCGGTGTGGTGCGGTGCGATGAAGGGGGGTTCCGTCACCAGAGGACGGTCGGCGGTGAGCGTACCGGCCACCGAGTGGATCGCGGTCACTTCGAGGGCGTGCTTCTCGGTGAGCACGGGAAGAATTCCCGGGAGACGCTGTGCGAGCATCGTTTTGCCGATCCCCGGCGGACCGGTGAGCATGAGGTGATGCGCCCCCGCAGCGGCCACTTCGAGGGCGCGGCGCGCCTCGTACTGCCCGACGACTTCGCTCAGGTCCCCGCGGACCGCACGCGGAGGGGCGCGACGCTCGCCGGGACGCTCGAGAGCACCGTCACCCTGCAACCAGCGCACGAGGTCCGCGAGGGTATCGGCGCCGTAGATCTCGATCCCCTCCACCAGCGCGGCTTCGATCATCGTCGCGGTGGGCACCACCACCCTCCGCCACCCGTGATTCATCGCGGTCACGACCGCCGGCAGCACTCCCCGGATCGGCCGCAGCCTGCCGTCCAGTGCGAGTTCACCGAGGAGGATCGTCTTCTCGAGGAGATCGAGGGGGACGACGTCGGCGGCGTTGAGCACCGCGCACGCAAGACCCACGTCGTAGACGCTGCCCACTTTGGGCAGCGTCGCCGGCGACAACGCCAGCACGACTTTCGAATCCGGCCATGCAGCACCCGAATTGGACACCGCGGCGCGCACCCGATCGCGCGACTCCTGCAGTGCGGTGTCGGGCAGACCCACCATGGTCACGCCGGGTAGCCCCCGGCCGATATCCGCTTCTATCTCGACGACCTGCCCGTCGACACCCGAGACCGCCACCGACCAGGCTCTGCCCAGCGCCATCACAGCACCTGCCGCAGGTGGGTGATGACAGGCGCGTAGCCGCGCTGGAGCAGCACTGTCACGACATCCACCCGGATGTGCGTCCACCGCCTGCCCTGCGCGGCGAGCCACATGCCTGCGAGACGCCGGATCCGTTCGGTCTTACCGCGGGTAACGGCTTCGGCGGGTGTCCCGTACCCGAGACCCGACCGGGTCTTGACCTCCACGAATACGAGGACCGCGCCGTCCTGCGCGATCAGATCGAGTTCCCCGTACCGCGTGCGCCAATTGCGTTCGAGCACCACCATTCCGGCGGACTCGAGGAATTCTGCGGCGAGGTCTTCTCCGCGTATCCCCAGATCCCGATTACGTCCCATGCCCGGCTCCTCCCCCTGCGTGCACCTACTGTGCAGCGGGGAGGGCGCGAGGCAACGGAAACAAGGGCGCCGGGGCGTGATCTGTGGATGAGGGCGGGCGTTGTGGACAACCCCCTCCGCCCGGCTATCCCAGCTTGTCGGGCAGCCTCAGCTCGGGCTTGTCGAGTTCTTCGATGTTGACGTCCTTGAAGGTGATCACCCGGACGTGCTTGACGAACCGCGCGGGGCGGTACATGTCCCAGACCCAGGCGTCGGACATGCGTACCTCGAAGTACACCTCTCCGCTCGCGTTGTGCGGGAGCAACTCGACCGCGTTGGCGAGATAGAACCGTCGTTCGGTCTCCACGACGTACGCGAACTGACCGACGATGTCCCGGTACTCCCGGTACAGCGAGAGCTCCATCTCGGTTTCGTACTTTTCGAGATCCTCGGCACTCATCGCTTTCGGTGTCCTCCCAGTCCGGTGTGTCCTGTCATCATCCCGCATCTGCCTCGTCGATGAACAATCGCCGCCGGAACGGGGTGTCGCCGGACACCGCCGCGACGTTTGCCCACGACCGTCGATGCTCGTGGCACGGGCCGCGTTCTCGCAGCGCCGCGATGTGGGCGGGTGTGTTGTAGCCCTTGTGTACCGCGAAACCGTACCCCGGTATCTCGCGATCGAGGTCCACCATGATCCGATCTCGCGTGACCTTCGCGAGAATACTGGCAGCCGCAATACAGGCGGCCGCGCCGTCTCCGCCGATGACCGGAAGCGACGGAACCGGCAGACCGGGCACCCGGAATCCGTCGGTGAGCACATAGCCGGGTGCGAGGGACAGGCCTGCGACGGCGCGTCGCATGCCTTCGATGTTGGCCACGTGGATACCGATCGCGTCGATCTCCGCGGCCGGTACCTCGATCACATTCCACGCGAGTGCCCTGCGCGTGATGACCGCGTACAACTCTTCGCGAGTCTTCTCGGTGAGCTTCTTCGAGTCGTCGAGCCGATCGAGCGACGGGTGCGGCTTCGGGCCGAGAATGCAGGCCGCGATGACCAGCGGGCCGGCGCACGGACCTCGCCCGGCCTCGTCGACTCCGGCCACGGGACCGAGTCCGCACCGGACGAGGGCGGATTCCATCGTCCGCAGGCCCGCGGACCTGCGGATCACCGGACGAGGGGGCCAATTGTCCAGAACGGTCACGAGGGGATTATCTCCGGAGAATCGATCAGACCCCACCGCCCGGGGGGCAGCACGATGAACTGGGCCTTGCCGATCACGTTGTCCAGGGGAACGGCACCCTGGTATTCGTCGCCGACGTGATACCGCGAGTCCGCGGAGTTGCTGCGGTTGTCGCCCATGACCCATACCGCGTCCTCGGGGACGGTGATCGGTCCGAAGCACCGGCCGGACGGTACGTCGGTGTCGCAGTCGACCACACCGGGCGTGAACGGGTAGTCCATCTGCACATAGGGCTCGTCGAGCGGTTTTCCGTCGACGAGGACGCGGCCCTGGTCGTCACAGCACTCGACCGTCTGACCCCCGACTGCGATGACGCGCTTGACGAGGTCGTTCTCGTCGGGCGGCACGACACCGATCAGCGAGCCGACCTCCTGGAGGCCGCGCAGAACGACATTGTCGGAGCGAGTCGAGGTGTATCCCGCCGACCACGAGTCGGGTCCCTTGAACACGATGACGTCGCCGGGCCGGGGATCGGTGAAGCGGTAGCTGATCTTCTCGACGACGATCCGGTCTCCGGTACAGCCCGGGCATCCGTGGAGCGTGGGCTCCATCGACTCGGACGGGATGAGGTAGACGCGGGCGACGAATGTCTGGAGCAGGAAACTCAGTGCCAGCGCCACCACGATGAGAATCGGGAGTTCGCGCCAGAAGGACTTCTCCTTCTTCGTGTCCGTGTTGTCGTCCTTGCGGGAGAATCCACCGCCCGGATCGGCGTCGTCGCGCCGGTGGTGTGCACCGGAGGTTCGGTGGTTGCGGGCGACGGCGTCGTCGCTGTAACGGTGCGCACCCGGACCGGCCGGATCGTGCGGGGAATCTGCCACGACGACAGCCTAGCGTCTGCCACCACGCTCTCCGAACGGCGACAACCCGGCACGGACGAATGTCCGTACCGGGTTGTCGAACTCGTGGTTCAGCGCGTGGAGATCAGCGCTTTTCCTTGATCTTCGCAGCCTTGCCGCGCAGGTCGCGCAGGTAGTACAGCTTGGCGCGACGCACGTCACCGCGGGTGAGGACGTCGATCTTCGCAATGTTGGGGCTGTGGACCGGGAAGGTGCGCTCGACACCGACGCCGAACGACACCTTGCGCACGGTGAAGGTCTCGCGGACGCCGCCGCCCTGACGCCGGATCACGACGCCCTTGAAGACCTGCACGCGCTCCTTGGAGCCCTCGATAACCTTGACGTGCACGTCGAGCGTGTCGCCGGGACGGAAGTCCGGGATGTCGTCGCGCAGCGACTTTGCGTCCAGAAAGTCCAGGGTGTTCATCGGTTACATCCTCTTTTTTGCTCGAGCAGAGGAACCTGGCGGCGACCACCGTGAGGCGGGCTCGACCGGTTCATACCCAGGTCAGGTAGGCGTGCCCTAACGGGGCAACCCGTCAATTGTGCCAGACGACGCCGCCGGAGGCGAAATCGACGGCGGTGGCAGCGCAGGATGGACCTCCCGGTCGAGGACCTCCTCGGCCACGACCTTCGAATTCTCCACGCTTCCGCGCACCGTCTCGAGCGTCGGAGCCCCCGCCACGAGGTTCTGCACGACGACCTTCGCCCGGACGACGGGGCGACGTACTTTCCGCTCCCGGGCGAGCGACCGAGCCATCTTGCGCGAGTCGGGTGCGTACCGCGCCCGTGCCCACGGCGCCGCCGGACGCGACAACCGGAGCGCACCGACCCACAGCAGCGGAGCGAAGAACAAGCCCACCAGCCCCGTCCAGATCTTCCCTTTGGACAGGACGACCATCGCCAGCAGCAGGTCGATCACCGCACCCACCACCAGCAGGCCGCGGCTGATCAGGTCGCCGGTGTCCTCGAAATTGCCGGCGTCCCCGAGGTCCAGCGGCCGGAGCCCGACGAGCAACATGCCCGTCACGGCGACCGCGACGAACACCGCGTCGACCGAGACGCGGCCTTCTTCGTCCCAATAGACGTCGTTGAGGTAGAAGATCAGCGCGAACTCGTCCAGGGTCAACGCGGCGCCGATCCCGAACAGCGTCGCGAACACGACCCCGGCCGCCAGGCTGCCGTCCTCGTAGAAGCCGATCAGGCCACCACCGGCGATCACCATGGTCACCACGCCGAACACCACATGGTGCACATGGTGTCCGCCGGGACTGATGTTGCCGGGCCACCACCGCACGTTCGCGCGGATCATGCGCACGCTCATCCGGATGAACAAGAAGGCCACCACGAAACCGATGAGGAAGCACAGCAGCGGAAATCGCCCCTGCTCGACGATTTCTCTGCGGAACCAGTCGATCATTCCGGTCATCGCACGACCGGCAGCCACTCCATACAACTCAGCATCGCAGGTGCGGGGCCACGCCGCGGAACAACGCGACCCCGCACCGGGATACGAACTACTTCCCGAATCCGGCTCGTCGCAGCGCCTCGGCCATGGACCCGGCGGCCGGAGCTTCGCTGCGCCGGCCCGACTGCCCGTCGCGGTTCCGGCCGCCCTGTCCGTTGCCCCGCGTCTGGCTGTCGCCCCGGCCCTGAGTGTTGCCCCGGCTCTGGCCGCCGGCCGGTCCCCCGCGGCGTGCGCCGCCGCGCGACGGACGCCCGTCGGACGCATCGGGCGTGGTCGAGGGCAGTTCGTCGTCGAGGCGGAGGGTCAGCGCGATGCGCTGTCTCGGCACGTCGACCTCGAGGACCTTCACCTTGACCACTTCGCCGGACTTGACGACGTCGTGCGGATCCTTGACGAAGCTGCGCGACATGGCCGACACATGCACCAGACCGTCCTGGTGCACTCCGACGTCGACGAACGCACCGAATGCGGCGACGTTGGTGACGACACCTTCGAGCACCATTCCCGGCTTCAGGTCGCCCACCTTCTCGACGCCCACCGCGAAGGTGGCGGTCTTGAACTCCGGGCGGGGGTCGCGTCCGGGCTTTTCGAGTTCCCCGATGATGTCGGTGACCGTCGGCAGCCCGAACTTGTCGTCGACGAAGTCGTCCGGACGCACCGTACGGAGCGTTGCGGTGTTGCCCAGCAGTTCGCGCACGGCCGTCCCGCTGCGTTCGGCGATCCGTCGCACCACGGGGTAGGCCTCGGGGTGCACGGCGGACGCGTCGAGCGGGTCCTCACCGTTGGGGATGCGGAGGAATCCGGCGCACTGCTCGAACGCCTTGGGACCGAGCCGCGCGACGTCCTTGAGCGCCCGGCGGCTGGGGAAGGGACCGTTCTGGTCGCGGTGCGCCACGATGCTCTCGGCGAGCGACGACGTGACACCCGAGACGCGCGAGAGCAGCGGCACCGACGCAGTGTTGACATCGACCCCCACCGCGTTCACCGCATCTTCGACGACCGCTCCGAGGGACCGGGCGAGCATCGTCTCCGAGACGTCGTGCTGGTACTGCCCCACGCCGATGGACTTGGGATCGATCTTGACCAGTTCGGCGAGCGGATCCTGCAGGCGCCGGGCGATCGATACCGCGCCGCGGATCGACACGTCGAGGTCGGGCAGTTCCTGTGAGGCGTACGCCGAGGCCGAGTACACCGAGGCCCCCGCCTCGGACACCACGATCTTCGTGAGACCGGGCGTGCCGAGCTTCGCGATCAGTTCGGTGGCGAGCGCGTCGGTCTCCCGCGACGCCGTGCCGTTACCGATGGCGATCAGTTCGACGCCGTGCCTCGCGACGAGTTGGGCGAGGGTCGCCAGCGACTGGTCCCGTTTGTTGTGGGGCTGGTGCGGGTAGATCGTGGCATGGTCGACGACCTTGCCGGTGGCGTCGACCACTGCGACCTTGGTGCCGGTGCGGAAGCCGGGGTCCAGGCCCATGGTGGGACGGGACCCGGCGGGTGCGGCGAGCAGAAGATCCTTGAGGTTTGCCGCGAAGACGTCGACGGCATCCTTCTCCGCGGACTGCTTGAGCCGCATCCGGAGATCGACACCGAGCGAGACCTGCAGGCGGGTCCGCCACGCCCAGCGCACGGTGTCGAGCAACCAGCGGTCGGCGGCCCGGCCGCGGTCGGCGATACCGAAACGTGCGGCGATGCGGCCCTCGAAGTACGACGGCTCCCCCGGCTCGGGCTCGTCGGCATCGGGAACGAGCGTCAGGGAGAGCACCTCTTCCTTTTCGCCACGCAGCATCGCGAGGATGCGGTGGGACGGAAGCTGGGTGAACGGCTCGGAGAATTCGAAGTAGTCCGCGAACTTCGCGCCGTCGGTCTCCTTGCCCGGGCGGACGGCCGCTTTCATGCAACCGCGGCTCCACATCGCCTCGCGAAGTTCACCGACGAGGTCGGGGTCCTCCGCGAAACGCTCGACGAGGATGGCACGTGCACCGTCGAGTTGCTCTGCGGAGAACCCGGCGGGATCGGTGCTCGGGTCCGAGTAGAGGGCGTCGGCGACGGGTTCGTGGCCGGCTTCCCGCGCGATCTGCGCTTTCGTGCGCCGCTTGGGCTTGTAGGGCAGGTAGATGTCCTCGAGCCTGGCCTTGGTGTCCGCGAGGCGGATCTGGGCGCGCAGGTCGTCGTCGAGTTTGCCTTGGGCCTCGATCGATTCGAGGATCGCGGTGCGGCGCTCGTCGAGTTCACGCAGGTACCGCAGTCGCTCTTCGAGGGTGCGGAGCTGGGCATCGTCGAGTCCGCCGGTCGCTTCCTTGCGGTAGCGCGCGACGAACGGAACGGTCGCGCCGCCGTCGAGCAATCCCACCGCCGCAGCCACCTGGTGTTCGCGGACGTCGAGTTCGTCGGCGATTCGCCGGATCACGGTGTCGGGTTCGGTTGTCACGACGATCGACCCTACATTTATCCTTGCGAAGCTCCCCGGGCGCCACATCGGGTTCCGGACGGAGCGTCGACGACGGACGCGTGGACGCATGGTGCTGCGCGCCGCACAATGGCATACAGGAGCAAACGATGAATCGGGGTCGCCGGACCGGTGCTCGGTCGTACGCAACGGTGCTGCTCGCAGCAGCAACGGTAGTGGCGTGTGGATCGCAGTCCGACGGGTCGAAAGAGATCGTGCCGGCGCTTGCCGCGCTGAACCCGGGTGTCACGGATACCGACGGTGACGGGTTCGCGGACCTCGCCTTGCAGATGGGCTCGTCCTCACTCGACGTGGAGTCGGTCGCCGACCGCATCGAAGCGGCAGCGACCCTCGCGGAACGCCGGGGTGCCCGGATGACCATCGCCGTGCTGGATCGCAGCACCGGCGCACGCACGGTGGGCGGCGTGGACGAGCCCGTGGAAACCGCATCGGTGGTGAAACTGTTTCTCGCCGACGACCTGCTGTTCCGCGAGTCGACCGGCGAAGTGACACTCACCGAGGACGACTACGACCTCATCGAGAACATGCTCCGGTCGTCCGACGACACGGCCGCGAATCTGCTGTGGGCGCAGCACGGTGGTTCGGAGATGGTCTTGCGGGTTGCGGAGCGGCACAACCTCACCGGGACCACGCCGCCGTTCTCACCGTGGTGGTGGAACACGACGACCACGGCGTCGGACCTGCTCACCTGGTATGACGATGTGCTCGGTGGTCGCGGCGGGCTCGACGAAGAGGCGCGCGCCCGGATCATCGGATATCTGACCGATTTCACACCCACAGGATCGGACGGGTACGACCAGACGTTCGGTCTGCCCGAAGGCCTGCCGGGCATGACCGATCTCGGGGTCAAGCAGGGATGGATGTGCTGCCTCGACGGCGAGTGGGTGCACCTGTCCACCGGTTTCTTCGGCGACGACCAACGGTATGTCGTGGCCGTGACGTCGCAGGAAGAGGTCACCTACGAGGAGGGCGATCCCGAGTTCGGCACGGGAAGCCTGCCGGATACGGCGCTCTACGACGTGACCTACGACGGCAGCGCCCGGCATGCGCGCGAGACGGTGTCGATGGCGGTGGAGACGGCACTGGGCAGCAGCGCCGATCGCTGAGCGGCAGCGCGCAGAGCGGTCAGTTCTCGTCGGGCAGCAGGTCGGGCCGGCGTTCCCGGGTGCGGGCGAGCGATTGCTCCCGGCGCCAGGCGGCGACCTTCGCGTGGTCGCCCGAGAGGAGCACCGCCGGTACGTCCAGTCCACGCCAACTGGCGGGCCGCGTATAGCTCGGTCCCTCGAGGAGTCCGTCGGAGAAGGAATCTTCCTGGTGCGACTGCTGATTGCCGAGGACGCCGGGGAGCAACCTGACGACGGCCTCGACCATGACGAGTACCGCGACTTCCCCGCCGATCAGTACGTAGTCCCCGATGCTCACTTCCTCGACGCGCACGCGGCGGGCCGCGTCGTCGAAGACACGTTGGTCGATGCCTTCGTACCTGCCGCACGCGAAGACGATGCGCTTCTCCTGCGACCAGCGCTGGGCGGTGGCCTGGTCGAACGGCCGCCCCGCGGGGGTGGGGACGACGAGCAGGACGTCGGGGTCGGTGTCGCCGTCGGGGCCGGCGAGCACGTCGTCGAGGGCAGGCCCCCAGACGGTGGGTTTCATGACCATTCCGGGACCCCCGCCGTACGGCGAGTCGTCGACGGCCTTGTGGACGTCGTGCGTCCAGTCGCGGAGATTGTGGATGTCCACGGAGATCAGGCCTTTGTCGATGGCCTTGCCAAGGAGCGCTGCACGCATCGGTGCGAGATATTCGGGAAAGATGGTGACGACATCGAGTCGCACGGAACTACCTGTCTCCCTTGCTGTTCCGCTGTGACGCCTTCGAAGGCGGCTCCCCGAAGTCGGGGTCGAGCAGACCTTCGGGCGGATCGATCTCGATGACACCGTCCGCGAGAGACACGGTCGGCACGATGTCGGTGACGAACGGGATCAGCAGTTCCGCGCGCTCGTCGTCGACGGGACGGAGCGAGAGCAGTTCACCGGCGGCCGTGTGCAGCACCTCGCGCACGGTGCCCACCACGGTGCCGCCGTCGGGACGGCCGGCGACGATGCGCACCGACAGCCCTTCGAGTTCGTGATCGTAGAATTCGTCGGGATCGTCGGACGGCCCCAGGTCGTCGCTGTCGACGACGAACAGGGTTCCGCGCAGCGCGTCCGCCGTGCTGCGATCGTCAACCCCGGTCAAGCGCAGCAGAAGCCGCCCGGAATGCTCCCGGGCGGCTTCTACCGTGTAGTCCTGCAGGTTCTTCTCGCGGGGTTTGCGGCCACGCAGGACCGCACCCACAGCAAAGCGCTCCTCGGGTTCGTCGGTGCGAACCTCGACGACCACCTCACCCTTGATGCCGTGCGACTTCGCCACCCGGCCTACCACGAGCTCCACCTGCATGCGCCTATCGGTCGGTGTCGACGACGTCGACGCGAATGCCCCGGCCACCGATGCCGGTGACGAGGGTCCGCAGCGCGGTGGCGGTACGCCCACCACGACCGATCACCTTGCCGAGATCGTCGGGGTTGACGTGAACCTCGACGGTGCGTCCCCGTCGGCCTGTGATCAGGTCGACGCGGACGTCATCGGGGTTGGCGACGATTCCACGAACAAGATGCTCGACGGCGTCGGCGACCACGGTGCTCATTACTCGGCGGCCTCGGTGGACTCGGCCTCGGTGGCCTCTTCCTTGGCAGCCTTCTTCTTCTTCGGGGTGGTCGCTGCGGCGGCCGGCTCGTTCTCGGCCTGCGCGAGAGCGGCCTGGAACAGCTCGAGCTTGGACGGCTTGGGCTCTGCGGTCTTCAGGGTGCCCTCGGTGCCCGGCAGGCCCTTGAACTTCTGCCAGTCACCGGTGATCTTCAGAAGGTTGAGGACGGGCTCGGTCGGCTGTGCGCCGACGCTCAGCCAGTACTGCGCGCGCTCCGAATCGATCTGGATCAGCGACGGCTCTTCCTTGGGGTGGTACTTGCCGATCGTCTCGATCGCCCGGCCGTTGCGACGGGTACGCGAGTCCGCGATGACCACGCGGTACTGCGGGTTGCGAATCTTGCCGAGACGGGTGAGCTTGATCTTCACAGCCATGGCTGAGTTCTCCTTCGAAGCGCACAAGGCGCATGTCACGTGCAATTCGGACGGCGCACCCTTTTGGCACGCCCGGTTTTGCCTCTAACCTGTGACCGCCGCGCGGTACGTAACCGGATGCGACGACAGCGGTCCATTCTGCCAGATCGCCGAGCCAGGACGAAACCGGAGGTCACGCGAGTGATGCACTCCGCGTGACGACCGCACCGCGGAGGACGACGAGATCCGGACGTGCTGCCGCGGGGTCCCGGCGCGGGTCCTCGGTGTAGACGATGAAGTCGGCCGGAGTGCCCGGCTCGAGGCTGGGGTGGCCGAGCCACGTCCGGGCCGCCGACCCGGCCGCGTCGAACGCTTCGGTCGGGCCGAGACCCACGCGGGCGAGTGCGGCGATCTCGTCCGCGATCCGGCCGTGCCGGACGTGCCCACCGGCGTCCGTGCCGGCATAGATGGGGACCCCGGCGTCGTGGGCCGCGCCGATCGTGTCGGCGACGCGGGCGTGCAAATCCCGCATATGCGCGGCATACACTGGGAAACGCGTTGCGGAATCGGCGATTTCGGGGAAGTTGTCGATGTTGACCAGCGTCGGGACGAGCGCGGTGCCCGCTGCCGCCATGGTCGCGATCGTCTCGTCGGTCAGGCCGGTGCCGTGCTCGATGCAGTCGATCCCCGCGGCGAGCAGACCCGGCAACGCGTCTTCACCGAACACGTGCGCGGTGACGCGGGCGCCCTCGCGGTGTGCCGCGGCGATCGCCTCGACGAGGATGGCATCGCTCCACAACGGCGCCAGGTCGCCGCTCCCCCGGTCGATCCAGTCGCCGATCAGTTTGACCCAGCCGTCGCCGGCGCGCGCCTGCCTCACCACCTCCGCGGGAAGTTGCGATTCGTCGTCCAGTTCGACCGGCAGACCCCGGATATACCGCTTCGGGAGTGCGATGTGACGGCCGGCGCGGACGATCCGCGGCAGGGCCGGATCGTCGTCGAAGCTGCGCGTGTCGGCGGGAGACCCGGCGTCGCGGAGCAACAGGACGCCCGCGTCCCGCTCGACGATCGCTTGCGCGAGGGCCCCGGCAGCGTCTTCGATGCCGCCGCCGTAGCGGATTCCGACATGGCAGTGGGCATCGACGAGACCGGGCAGGATCCACCCGCCGGTCGACGCAACCTCGGCGCCGGGAATCGGCTCGGACGCGAACATGCCGTCCGAGCCGACCCACAGTTCGACGGGCTCACCGTCGAGCGTCTTTCCCCGAACCGCGAATGCCTCGGCGGTCCCCCCTGCCACCGGTCGCTACTTCTTCGGCAGCTTGAACTGCGAGAGGTCGAATCCCTCGAGGCCGGGCGGCAACTCGTCGAGACCCTTCGGCATCTTCGACAGATCCGGCATGCCACCCGGAAGTCCGCCGGGCAGGCCCGGGAAGCCGCCGGGCAAGCCGCCCCGCACCTTCGGCGGAGTGGGCCCGCGGCCGCCCTTCTTGCCCTTCTTGCCCTTCTTGGACCGCTGGTTCTTGCGAGAGCCCATGCCCATCTGGCCGGCCATCGCCGTCATCATCTTGCGGGCTTCGAAGAAGCGGTCGACGAGCTGGTTCACGTCGGAGACCTTCACGCCGGAACCGTTGGCGATACGGAGACGACGCGAACCGTTGATGATCTTCGGGTTCGCCCGCTCGGCCGGGGTCATGCCGCGGATGATCGCCTGGATGCGGTCGAGCTGCTTCTCGTCGACGTTGGCCAGCGCGTCCTTCATCTGGCCCGCGCCGGGCAGCATGCCCAAGAGGTTTGCGATCGGCCCCATCTTGCGGACGGCCATCATCTGGTCGAGGAAGTCCTCGAGCGTGAGCTCTCCCGAACCGATCCGGTTGGCCGTGGCTTCGGCCTGCTCGGCGTCGAAGACCTGCTCGGCCTGCTCGATGAGGGTGAGCACGTCGCCCATGCCGAGGATCCGGCTCGCCATGCGCTCGGGGTGGAAGACGTCGAAGTCTTCGAGCTTCTCACCGGTCGACGCGAACATGATCGGCTGACCGGTCAGTTCGCGGACGCTCAGGGCGGCGCCACCGCGGGCATCGCCGTCCAGCTTGGTCAGCACGACGCCACTGAATCCGACGCCGTCACGGAAGGCCTCGGCGGTGCTGACGGCATCCTGGCCGATCATCGCGTCGAGGACGAACAGCACCTCGTCGGGATCGACCGCATCGCGGATCCCGGCGGCCTGAGCCATCAGTTCCTCGTCGATGCCGAGACGACCGGCGGTGTCGACGATCACGACGTCGTACTGCTTGCTCTTCGCCTCGGCGATGCCCTGCTCGGCCACCGCGACGGGGTCTGCCGCCGTGATGCCCAGAGCGTTCTCGCCGCCGCCGATGGACGTTCCGGGGTGGGGCGCGAACACCGAGACCCCGGCGCGTTCACCGACCACCTGAAGCTGCGTCACGGCACCGGGCCGCTGCAGGTCGCACGCGACGAGCAGTGGCGTGTGGCCCTGATCCTTCAGCCACTTCGCCAGCTTGCCGGCGAGGGTCGTCTTACCGGCACCCTGCAGACCGGCGAGCATGATGACCGTCGGAGGGGTCTTCGCGAAGCGCAGCCGGCGCGTCTCACCGCCGAGGATCGTGACGAGTTCCTCGTTGACGATCTTGACGACCTGCTGCGCGGGGTTGAGCGCGCCGTGCACCTCGGCACCCTTGGCGCGTTCCTTGATCTTCTTGATGAACTCGCGCACAACGGGAAGGGCGACGTCGGCCTCGAGAAGCGCGAGGCGGATCTCGCGGCACGTGGCGTCGATGTCTGCGTCGGACAGGCGTCCCTTGCCCCGCAGGTCCTTCAGGACCCCTGTCAACCTGTCGGAAAGGGATTCGAACACCGAATGCGCTCCTGGGCTATGACGAAGATGCGGACAATTCTGCGAACCAGGGTAGCCGCTCCCGATCCACAAGCATCGAGTGCGGCCACCCAGCCGGCAGGATCACGGTCGTTCAGGACTCCGTTGCGGGCTTCTTCGGCTCGGCCGTAGGCAGGACGGCGAGGAGCTCACGCTCGAGGCGCTCACGCGACGCTCGTGTGTCGAGCCCGGTCAGGTCCACTCCGAAGGCGTCGACCACGGTCGTGCCGAGCGTGGTCACCCGCGCCCAGCGCACATCGGCGCCGACCCGTTCGAACACATCGGCCAGCCGGCACAACAGTCCGAGGCGGTCCTCCGCGCGCAGTTCGAGCACCACCTGTCCGGGCTCGGACGCGTCGAACCAGATCAGGCGCGGTGGCGCCTGCGCGTACATGCCGGGCACGGCGTGCTCGGCCCGCTCCGGAGTCCGGCCTTCCCGCGCGGCGCGGTCTTTCGCGTCGAGTTCGGAGAGCAGGTCCAGGTCTCCGGATCGAGCTCGGCCGAGTTCCTGCCGGAGCAGGCTCGCCTCCGGTGGTGCACCGAATCGGGGCACCACCACGAAGGTGTTGACCGTGCTGCCGGCATGGCTGCCGATCGACGCGGACAGCACCCGGAGTCCGTGCAGGGCAAGGACACCCGCCTCGTCCGACAACACGCCTCGTTCGTCGGGAGCGATGAAGGTGGCCGAGTAGCTGCGGCCGTCCTCGCGGGGATCGAGCGCGACATGCGTGGCGCCCTCCGCGGCGAGCGCCGCCAGTTCCGGATCGATGGGGTCGGGAACGGGAAGCTCCTCACCGGCCATCATCATGCGGCACCGCCGCACCAGTTCCCGCATCAGCGACGCCTTCCAGTCACCCCACACCCCGGGGCCGGTGGCCTGTGAATCGGCTTCCGCGAGCGCGTGGAGCAGTTCGAGCAGGACGGGGTCACCGTCGAGCGCCTCGACCACCGACGCCACCGTCTCGGGGTCGTCGAGGTCGCGCCGGGTCGCGGTGTGCGGCAGCAGCAGGTGGTGGCGCACCATCGCGGTGAGCATGCCGAGATCCGACGGCCACAGTCCCATGCGCCTGCCGATCTGCTGGGCCAGTTCGGCCCCGACGACGCTGTGGTCTCCGCCCCTTCCCTTGCCGATGTCGTGCAGGAGCGCGCCCAGGACGAGCAGGTCGGGGCGTGCGACGCGCGTCGTCAGTTCGCTCGCATACACCGCGGTTTCGACGAGGTGCCGGTCGACGGTCCACGTGTGGATGGCGTCGCGCGGCGGCAGGTCGCGCACCGCACCCCATTCGGGTAGGAGTCGGCCCCACAGGCCCGTCCGGTCGAGCGACTCGATCACGTCCACTGCGCGTCGCCCGGAACCGAGCAGCACGAGCAGGTCGTTGAGCGCTTCCCGCGGCCACGGTTCCCGGAGTTCGGGTGCGTTGTCCGCGAGCCTGGTCAGGGTGGCCGCGGAGATCGGCAGGCCGGACTGCGCTGCGGCGGCAGCGACCCGCGTGATCAGTCCCGGGTCGCGTCGCGGATGTGCGTCCCGCGCGAGAGCGACCTCTCCCCCGTGCTCGACGACGCCCTCGTCGAGTGGCCTGCGCACCGGTCCGCGCCGCAACCTCGACAGGCCCTTGCGTGGAAGCGAGTTCGCGGCGGTCCGGAGCCCGACGTCCACCGAATAGCTCACTGTTCGCGCGGATTCGGTGAGCACGCGCGCGAGGTCGAAGCGGTCGCCGATGCGGAGCGCCGCCCCGATCTCGTCGGCATCCTGCGCACGGAGCTGGTCGCGGCCGCGTGCCGCGACGCGGTGGAGTTCGGTACGCACGTCGAGGAGCCGGCGGTGCGCGGCGGCGAGACCGCCACCGGGCACGTCCGGACCGAGTCCCGGCATGCCGTCGGTGAGCTGCGCGACGGACAGGGCATTGAGCAGCTGTACGTCCCGCAGCCCTCCGCGGCCGCTCTTGAGGTCGGGTTCGGCGCGGTGCGCGATCTGCCCGCTGCGCCGCCATCGGGTCTCTGTCATCTCGAGCAGTTCGTCGAAGCGGGAGCGGATCCCGGTACGCCACTGGCGCCGCACCCCGCCGATCAGCAGGTTGCTCAGCTCCACGTCACCGGCGATGTGCCGGGCTTCGAGCATCCCCAGCGCCGCCGTGAGGTCCGAGGAGAACACCTGCAGCGCCTGCGGGACCGTGCGCACACTGTGGTCGAGTTTGATGTGGGCGTCCCACAGCGGGTACCAGAGCTTGTCGGCGACCTGGGACACCACGGCGCTGTCCATGTCGTCGTGAAGGAGGATCAGGTCCAGATCCGAGTACGGCAGCATCTCGCGACGGCCCAGACCACCCACCGCGACGATCGCGAATCCACAGTCGTGCTTGATGCCGAGCTCGGCACCCTTCGTGGTCAACCAGAATTCGTGCAGGTCGACCAGTGCGTGCCGGAGTGCGGGCGTATCGAGGCGCCGGTTTCGGGAGGTGCCGGCCAGGAGGGCATCGCGGGCGGCGGCGAGGTCGGCCGCTCCGGAGTGTGCGGTGTTGTGGCCCGAAGACACCGAGGGCCCCGGTCCCGCCGCCGAAGCGGCGGGGCCAGGGCCTCGAGTTCCGGACCCGTGGGGGTCAGAGTGCATCCGTTCCTCGTTCTCCGGTACGAACTCGGACCACCGACTCGACGGGGGTGATCCACACCTTGCCGTCGCCGATCTTGCCGGTGCGGGAAGCCTCGACGATGGTCTCGACGACCTTCTCGACCGCCGAGTCGTCCACGACGACCTCGACGCGCACCTTGGGCACGAAATCGACGGAGTACTCGGCGCCGCGGTACACCTCGGTGTGACCCTTCTGGCGCCCGTAGCCCTGCACCTCGCTGACGGTCATGCCGAGCACGCCCGCCTGTTCGAGACCCGCTTTGACATCCTCGAGCGTGAACGGCTTGATGATTGCCGTGATCAGCTTCATATCCTCATCCTTCCCAGTGCCCACTGGCTACTGCGATCACTGCCCGCTGTCTTGGTCTTCTTATCACTTCGGTGCGTTGGAGAAGTCGTTCACTTCAACGCGGTGGCGAAGTCGTATGCGGATTCCGCATGCTCGGCTTCGTCGATTCCGCGGGCTTCTTCCTCGTCCGTCACACGCCAGCCGAGCGGCTTGAGGGCGTATGCGATCACGAGCGTGACGACACCGGTGAACACCAGGGCGACGACCGCGATGACGATCTGGACCACGAGCTGCTTGTAGTCGCCGCCGTAGAACAGGCCGGTCTCGGTTCCCAGGAACCCGATGGCGACGGTGCCCCACAGGCCGGAGACGAGGTGCACGCCGACGACGTCGAGCGAGTCGTCGTAGCCGAACTTGTACTTCAGGCCGACGGCCAGGGCGGACAGCACACCGGCGATGACACCGAGGGCGATCGAGCCGACCGGGCTCAGCGAGCCGGCTGCCGGAGTGATGGCGACCAGGCCGGCGACGGCACCCGACGCGGCACCGAGGCTGGTGGCCTTGCCGTCACGCAGTCGTTCGGTGAGGAGCCAGCCGAGGATCGCGGCGGCGGTTGCGGTGGTGGTGTTGACCCAGGCGAGACCCGCGGTTCCGTCTGCGGCGAATGCCGAACCGGCGTTGAAGCCGAACCAGCCGAACCACAGCAGGGCGGCGCCGAGCATGACGAACGGGAGGTTGTGCGGGCGGAACGCGGTGCGTCCGAAGCCGGCGCGCTTGCCGACCACCAGCGCCAGCACGAGGGCTGCGACACCGGCGTTGATGTGGACCACGGTGCCACCGGCGAAGTCGATCGGTGAGACCGTGGCAACGAGCCCACCTTCACCGTCGTCCGACGTGCCGAACAGCTTGGCCGCGAGTCCGTCTTCCGAACCGGAGAGCAGGCCGCCACCCCACACCATGTGGGCGAGCGGGAAGTAGGCGCAGGTGACCCAGATCGCCGCGAACGCCATCCAGGTTCCGAACTTGACGCGCTCCGACAGAGCACCGCTGATCAGCGCGGTGGTGATGATCGCGAAGGTCACCTGGAAGCCGATGTCGATGATCTGCGGGTAGTTTCCGAGACCGGGCAGGAACTCGCCGCTCTCGTCGTAGATCGCACCCTGCAGACCGAAGTGCTGGAACGGGTTCGCGAAGATGCCGGCGATGTCTTGCGAGCCGTAGGACATCGACCAGCCCCACAGGACGTAGACGACGCCGATCACGGCCATCGCCCCGAACGACATCATCATCATGTTCAGGACGGATTTCGCCCGGGACATTCCGCCGTAGAAGAACGCCAGGCCCGGTGTCATCAACAGCACGAGCGACGCTGCCATCAGCATCCATGCTGCGTCCCCGGTGTTCACCACTTCCTCCACTTGCAACCTCCCTGTTGGTCGCGCCGGACGGCGCGTCGTCATCGAGGGAAAGCTTGGCGGCGTCATGTTTCATCGGAAGCGCCGCACTGTTTCGGAGGTGTGAACGACGAACCGGACTGTGTTTCGTCTGTGTTTCGCCTGTGGAGAACAACGGCGCGCGCACGGCGTATTCGCCGATTTCGCCCGATTCATGCGAGGCCCGACATGCGAGTGGCCGCTCCCCTCTGTGGAGGGAAGCGGCCACATCGAGCGTGTCGCAGCGGGACTGTCAGCCGAGCAGAGCGTCCACGAATGCCTCCGGCTCGAACGGCGCGAGGTCGTCGGCGCCTTCTCCGAGACCGACGAGCTTGACCGGCACACCGAGCTCGTGCTGAACCTGGAACACGATGCCACCCTTGGCGGTGCCGTCGAGCTTGGTGAGGACGACACCGGTGATGTCGACGACGTCGGCGAACACCCGGGCCTGCATGAGACCGTTCTGGCCGATGGTCGCGTCGAGCACGAGCAGTACCTCGTCGACCGCGGCCTTCTTCTCCACGACGCGCTTGACCTTGCCGAGTTCGTCCATCAGGCCGATCTTGGTGTGCAGGCGCCCCGCGGTGTCGATCAGGACCGCGTCGACACCGTTCTCGATCCCCTTCGCCACCGCATCGAATGCGACGGCGGCCGGGTCGGCGGAATCCTTGCCGCGCACCACTTCGGCGCCCACGCGTTCCGCCCAGGTCTGCAACTGATCTGCCGCAGCGGCACGGAAGGTGTCTGCGGCGCCGAGGAGCACCCGGCGGCCGTCGGCGACGAGCACGCGGGCGAGCTTGCCGGTGGTGGTCGTCTTTCCGGTGCCGTTGACGCCCACCACGAGCAGCACGGCCGGATGGTCCTTGTGCGGCAATGCGCGGATCGAACGGTCGAGTTCGGGTCGCAACTCGTCGACGAGGACGCTGCGCAGCAGGGCGCGCGCCTCCGCCTCGGTACGGACCGTGTTCAGTGCGATCTGCTCACGCAGACGATCGACGATCTTGGTCGTGGTCGCGGCACCGAGGTCTGCGACGAGCAGCGTGTCCTCGATCTCCTCCCACGAGTCCTCGTCGAGGTCGCCGCCGCCGAGCAGCCCGAGCAGGCTCTTGCCGACCGCGGACTGCGAGCGGGCGAGGCGCCCGCGCAGGCGCACGAGCCGGCCGGCTGTGGGGTCGATCTCGTCCAGGTCGGGCGCGGCCGGTGCGGCAGGCTCGACCGGTGCCGGCGCCAATTCCGTCTCGACGGTCGTCTCGGTCGTCGGCTGCGTCACGACGACGGGCTCGACGGGCTCCGTGGTCTCGGGAACTGCCTCGGGTTCGACGGTCTCCGGCGCCGTCTCGGGTGCAGGAGCGGTCTCGGGAGCGGTCTCGGGAGCGGTCTCGGGAGCGGTCTCAGGTGCGGGAGCGGTCTCGGGAGCTGCTGCGGGCTCGGCCGGACCGGTTTTCGGCGGGGTCGGCGTGGTCGGCGGCGCCGGAGCCTCCGTGACCTCCTCCGGCAACGGCACCGTGGGCGGTGCGGGCGCCTTGTCGGGCACCGGCCGCTCGACAGGCTGCGGCGGCGCCGTGGCGGTGGGCCCCTGGGTGAAACTGAACCCGCTCTGCGCCGTGTAACCGCCGGAGCGGTCCTTGGTGTCGGCGGCGTCGAGCTCAGGCGTGTCCTTCACCTGGAGCGACACCTGTCGGCGCCGGTACAGCGTCAGACCGACGACGAGCGCAACGAGAACAACCGCCAGGGCGGCCGCGATGATTATCCAAGCTCCGGTACTCACGCCCCCATACTGTCAGGCTTGCGCCTCTTCCTCCGGCCCGGGGACGGGTGTCGGGACGTTCTGGCCGCGCATGCGCTGGGAGATGACACGGGTGATGCCGTCGCCGCGCATGCTGACCCCGTAGAGCGCGTCGGCCACTTCCATCGTGGCCTTCTGGTGCGTGATCACGATCAGCTGGGATTTTTCCCGCAACTGCTCGAACAGTCCGATCAACCGCCGGAGATTGGTGTCGTCCAGTGCGGCCTCGACCTCGTCCATGACGTAGAACGGGGACGGCCGGGCCCGGAAGATCGCGACGAGCATCGCCACTGCGGTCAGCGACTTCTCGCCACCGGACAGCAACGACAACCGCTTGACCTTCTTGCCCGGGGGCCGGGCCTCGACCTCGATGCCTGTGGTGAGCATGTTGCCGGGCTCGGTGAGCACCAGCCGGCCTTCACCACCGGGAAACAGCTTCGCGAACACCTGCTCGAACTCGCGTTCGACGTCGACCCACGCCTCGGTGAAGATCTGCAGGATCCGGGCGTCCACTTCGTCGACGACGGCCAGGAGGTCCTTGCGGGCATTCTTGACGTCCTCGAGCTGCGTGGCCAGGAAGTTGTACCGCTCTTCGAGGGCTGCGAACTCTTCGAGTGCGAGGGGATTGACCTTGCCCAGCGTGGTGAGATCCTTCTCGGCGCGCTTGGCTCGCCGCTCCTGGGTCGTCCGGTCGTAGGGCATGGGTTGAGGCGCGACCACCTGCTCCCCCCGCTCACGAGCTTGCTCGTACTCCGCGATCTCGACGTCGCTCGGAGGCAGCGGCACATCGGGTCCGTATTCCGCGACCAGATCCTCGAGCGCGATGCCGTACTGCTCGAGAATCGTCTGCTCGAGCTGCTCGATTCGCAGCGCCGCCTGAGCACGGGCCACCTCGTCGCGGTGAACGGAGTCGGTGAGCTGGTCGCGCTGCGTGGTGAGTTCCCGCACGAGTGCACGCGCGTGTTCCAGTTTCTCGGTGCATTCGGTGCGCAGGCGCGTGAGTTCCTCGCGGTGGGCGAGTGCCTCTGCGACAACCGTTTCGAGATGCGCCGAGACCCGGCCTCCTGCTTCCGCGACCGCCGCGGCGACCGCAGCGGCCTGTCGCCGGCTGCGGCGGGCACGCTCGGCCCGGGCGCGGGCCTCCCGCTCGGCCTGGGCGGCGCGCCGCAGAGAATCTGCTTTACCGCGAAGGGATTCCGCGCGTTCCTCTGCCGTACGGGCCGCGAGCCTGGCTTCGACCTCGACTGCGCGCACTTCGGCGAGGGCCGCTGCGGTCATCTCCCGCTCGGCCGCGGTCGAGTCGGTGCCGCTGCCGTCTCCGGTGCCGGACTGTTCGTCTTCCGCGAGCCGCAGCCGCTCTTCGAGCTCGACGAGCTTCTCCCGCGCGGTGTCGCGTTCCTTCTCTGCCGCCGAACGCTGAGCGGCGAGCCGTTCCGATTCGGCGTGGGCGTTTCGCGCCACCTGCCCGAGCCGCCCCAGCTGCTCGTACACCGCCGACATCGCGGCATCCGACTCGTTGAGAGCGGCGAGGGTCTGCTCGACGTGCTCGGCGCGATCCTTCTGTTCGGTGAGCGCGCCGGCGAGCGCCGCCGCGAGTTCTTCGGACCGCCGGACCGCGCGGTCGAGACCGTCGCGCGACGTATCGATCGCGGCCTGGATCTCGAGGGTGCTCGGTGCACGATCCGATCCGCCGATCACCCAGCCGGAACCGGCGAGATCTCCCCCACGGGTCACCGCACGCAGGTCGGGGCGCTGGGCACACACGTGTGCCGCCGCGTCGAGATCGTCGACGACGACGGTGCGGGCAAGCAGGGCGTCGAGCGCTCCACGTAGGTCCGGGGGGCAGTCGACGACGTCCCGGACCCAGCGCGCGCCGCTCGGTGGATCGCCCGCGTCGCCGGGGCCGGACGCGTCGGCGGCGACGAACGCGACCCGCCCTTGGTCGGCTGCCGCGAGTGCGGCCACCGCGTCGTTCGCGGACCGCACCGACGCCACCGCGAGGGCATCGGCGGCGGGGCCGAGCGCGGCCGCGACCGTGGCCTCGTACCCGGGTGTCACCCGCAAGCGCTCGGCGAGGGATCCGAGCAGTGCTCCTCCGGTGTCGTTGCCGAGCAACCAGGCAGCGCCGTCCTTACGTTCGAGTCCCATCGACAGTGCGTCGATGCGGGCCTCGAGCGAGGCGACCTCCTTGCCGGCCGCACGTTCGGCTTCCTGCAGTTCGGTGACCCGCGCGTCGGCGAGGCGCTGCGCAGCGACTGCCCGTTCGTGTTGCGCGTCCGCGTCGATCTCCCCGGCGTCGAGGTCGGCGATGCTGCGTTGCGCGGTTTCGAACTCAGCCTGGGCCTCGACGCCGCGCAGGCGTGCTTCTTCGATCGCGACGGTCAGGCGCGCGATCTCCGAGTCGACGGAGTCCGCCCGGGTGCGGAACGTGTCGACCTGCCCGGCGAGGCGTGCGAGCCCCTCGCGTCGGTCGGCGATGGCACGCACCGCCGCCATGTGTGCCCGTTCGGCGGCAACTGCGAGTTCTTCCTGCGCGGCGAGTTGTTCCCGTGCGGCCTCGAGCGTTCCGTGCGCGATCTCGACGGCTTCGACGAGTTCGGCTTCCTCGGCGGCGATCCGGTCGGCGCGGGCCTCCATCTCGTCGGGGTCCTGCCCGGAGCGGTCCTCGGGTTCACTGTGCAGGTGGCGGGCGCGTTCCTGCGCGACCCGCACTGTCGCCGACACCCGTTCGGCGAGCGCGGACAGCCGGAACCACGCCTGCGACGCGGCCTCCGCGCCCGGAGTGAGCTGGGCGAGCGACTGCTCGAAGTGGGCAAGTTCGATGTTGGCGTCGTCGAGGGCGGACAGGATGTGGTCGAGGCGCTCCCGGATGGTGCGTTCCTGCTCGTCTTGGCCGGCGAGTTCCGCGCGCCGGGTGACGAGGTCGTCGGCGGCGAGCCGCAGCCGCGCGTCGCGCAGGTCGGCCTGGATGCTCTGTGCACGGCGCGCGACCTCCGCCTGCCGGCCCAGCGGTTTGAGCTGGCGGCGCAGTTCCGCGGTGAGGTCGGTGAGCCGGGCGAGGTTGGCCTGCATCGAGTCGAGCTTGCGGACGGCCTTTTCCTTGCGGCGGCGGTGTTTGAGAACCCCGGCAGCCTCTTCGATGAAGGCGCGGCGATCTTCCGGGCGCGATTCGAGGATGGCGGCGAGGCGTCCCTGGCCGACGATGACGTGCATCTCACGGCCGATGCCGGAGTCGGAGAGCAGTTCCTGCACGTCCATGAGCCGGCACGAACTGCCGTTGATCTCGTATTCGCCGGCGCCGTCGCGGAACATGCGCCGGGTGATGGAGACTTCGGAGTATTCGATGGGCAGTGCGCCGTCGGCGTTGTCGATCGTGAGGGTCACTTCGGCGCGGCCGAGTGCCTGCCTGCCCGCGGTGCCCGCGAAGATGACGTCCTGCATCTTGCCGCCGCGCAGAGCTTTGGCGCCCTGCTCCCCCATGACCCAGGTGAGGGCATCGACAACGTTGGATTTGCCGGAGCCGTTCGGTCCGACGACACAAGTGATACCGGGCTCGAAGCGCAGAGTCGTCGACGACGCGAAAGACTTGAAGCCCTTCAGCGTCAGACTCTTCAAGTGCATGGGAGAGAACCTTACCGGCGACTCAGCGCTCGACGAACCCGGTCAGGCCGCCCCGTGCAGGTTCCCAGCTCTCGACGACGAGCCGGACCTCGCCCGGCGTCCCCGGCGAGCGGAGCAGGTCGAGGAGCCGTTCCAGGTCGGCGAGCGGACCCTCGGCGATGACGAGGACCCGCCCGTCGGGGTGGTTGGTGGCGTGACCGACCAGACCGAGTTCGAGTGCGCGCGCCCGCGTCCACCAGCGGAATCCGACGCCTTGCACGCGTCCGTGCACCCACGCGGTCAGGCGCTGCGGTGTCTCGGTCACGGTATCCCTACGCGTCCGGGGTGACGGTCAGCGTCACCTGGGTGCCGCGCTCGAGAGTGCGTCCGACGGTGCACACCTTGGCGATGGAACGCTCGACGAGTGCGATGAGGCGTTGCTGCGCGTCGGCGTCGAGTTCGGACATGTCGACCTCGAGGTTCTCGGCCAGGTGCGGGTAGACCTCGTTCTCACGATCGGCGGCACCCGCGACGCGGATGGTCGCGTCGTAATCGTCGCCGAGCCTGCGGGAGAGCGGAAAGTCCGAGCTCATCCCCGAGCATGCGGCGAGTGCGATCTTGAGCAGTTCTCCGGGGGTGAACACCCCTTCGACGCCCTCGGAACCGATGGCCACTTCGGCGCCGCGTGAACTGCGGCCGGTGTAGCGACGAGTGCCGGTGCGCTCCACCCACAACTCGGTGGGCGCGGTATCAGGAGTCGGGTCAGCCATACGGAGAATCCTGCCATGCGCGGCCGACACGGACCGCACGCAGGACCTCGGATCCGCTCACCGCCCGGCGCGCGGCCGCGGCTGGCACTTGGGGCAACTGTACGAGGAGCGGTTCATGAACTTCTCACGCCGGATGGGAGCCCCGCACCGCCTGCACGGCAGGTTCTCCTGGCCGTACACGTTGAGCGACCGCTCGAAGTAGCCCGATTCACCGTTCACGTTGACATACAACGCATCGAACGAGGTGCCGCCCTGGTCGAGCGCCTCCCCCATCACCTCTCGCGCTGCCTCGAGGACCGATTTCAGTTTCGGTCCGGACAGGCTGTCGGTGAGGCGGTTGCCGTGGATCTTGGCGCGCCACAGCGCTTCGTCGGCGTAGATGTTCCCGATGCCGGACACCACCGTTTGATCGAGGAGTGCTCGTTTGATCTCGGTGTGCTTGCCGCGCAACACCTTTACGACCGCATCAGGGTCGAACCGCGGATCCATGGGGTCGCGCGCGATGTGCGCGACCGGCAGCGGGACGCGTGCTCCGTCGACGTCGAGGAGCGGCGCGAGCGCCCATCCCCCGAACGTCCGCTGGTCGACGAAGCGCAGTTCTGCCCCGTTGTCGAGGACCGCCCGGATGCGTAAATGCTTCTCCTGGGGCACCGTCGGGGGTTGCACGAGCATCTGACCGCTCATCCCGAGGTGTACGACGAGTGCGATGTCGCCGGGCTCGAGCACGAGCCACATGTACTTGCCGCGCCGCTCCGCTGCGGTGATGTGCTGCCCGGTCAGTTGCAGCGCGAGATCACGCGGTCCCGGTTCGTGCCGGCGCACCGCGCGCGGATGCAGAACCTGAACGGACTCGATGGTCGCGCCGAGGATGTGCGCCTCGAGACCCCGACGGACCACTTCCACCTCGGGGAGTTCGGGCACGTGCTCAGGCGTCCTCGGAAGAAGCGTCCGTCTCTGCGGTCTCGCCGGCGGACTGATCGGAGAGCGCCTGCCACGCCGTGGCTGCCGCCTTCTGCTCTGCTTCCTTCTTGGTCCGGCCTATGCCGACACCGAGTGGAGTACCGCCGATGATCGCGGTGGCGGTGAATTCCTTGTCGTGATCGGGCCCGGTCGCGGTGATCTCGTACACCGGAACACCGAGGCCCCGCTCCGCAGTGAGTTCCTGCAGGCTCGTCTTCCAGTCGAGACCGGCGCCCAGGCGCGGGCCGCGCTCGAGGAGATCACTGAACAGACGCAGTACCACCTCGCGGGCCACGTCGATGCCGTGCTGCAGATGCACGGCGCCGAGCAGGGATTCCATGCCGTCGGCGAGAATGCTGGCCTTGTCCTTGCCTCCGGTGAGTTCTTCACCCTTACCGAGAAGCAGGTGTGCGCCGAGTCCGCCGGGGCCGAGCTTGCGCGCGACCTCCGCGAGAGCGTGCATGTTGACGACGCTCGCACGGATCTTCGCGAGCTCACCCTCGGACTTGTCCGGGTGGGTCAGATAGAGCTTTTCCGTGACGGCGAGTCCGAGGACCGCGTCGCCGAGAAACTCGAGACGTTCGTTGGTGGGAAGACCGCCGTTCTCGTACGCGTACGAGCGGTGCGTCAACGCCAGGATCAATAATTCGGGTTCCAAAGTCACGCCGAGGGCGACGAGGAGAGGTGTGTACTGCTCCTCGTCGCCCACGGGTGGTGTATTGGTCGACTTGCTCGTCACGTGAATACCGTTACTAGACGGGCGCGGTCACCTGACGGCCGTTGTACGTACCGCACGACGGGCACGCCACGTGGGGCAGCTTCTTCTCGCCGCAGCCACGGTTCGGGCAGGTAACGAGCGTCGGCGCAGTGGTGTTCCACTGGCTGCGCCGCGACCGGGTATTGGAACGCGACATTCTGCGCTTGGGGACGGCCACGTCTACTTCTCCTCGTTGTTCATGCTGACGATTTCACTGCTGGATTTTTCGGAGCCTGCACCGAACTTGGCTGCCAACCCAGCCCAGCGAGGATCCATTATCTCATGCCCGTGCCCGGATTCCGCAATCGCCAGGCGAATGCCGCATTCGGGACACAAGCCCGCACAGTCGTCGCTGCACAGCGGCTGGAGCGGAAGCTCCAGGCCCACGGCATCGACGAGGACGGGTTCGAGGTCGATCAGGTCGTCTTCGACCCGGTAGACCTCATCTTCGGCGGAAGTCTGATCCGTGACGCTGTTCGGGTAGGCGAACAACTCGGTGAGAAACAGATCGACAGGTTCGGTGAACTGCTCGAGACAACGCGAGCACTCACCGACAGCCTCGGATCGAACTGTACCCGTGACCAGAACACCTTCGGACACCGCCTCCATCCGAAGATCGAGTGCGATATCGGTTCCTGGCTCGATCGCGATCAGATCGAGCCCGATCCGAGAGGGAGACGGAACGACGCGCTCTACCGTACGCATGGAGCCTGGGCGCCTGCCCAGGGAGAGCGTATCCAGAACCAGACCGCCCTCTCGATCGCGACGAGACGCGTTGGTATGGCGGGAGGACACGAAAACTCACTTTCGGATAGACGGCACTGCCAAGTGATTGGGCAACCGTTCTATAATACGCGATCACGCCCCCGGCAGGAAACCGTCGGATACTCCGGCTCGCTGCGTCGGTCAGCGCCGGCGTACAGCGCGATGATCGGCTTCCGCGTAGTCGGGAACGCCGGAGGTACGCAACTGCTGACGTCCGCGGCCTACCGACCGCAGCGTGCCTCCGAGGAGTTCCTCGAACTCCGCGAGCTTGCTGTCGATGTATTCGTCGCATTCGGTGCGCAACCGGTCCGACTCGGCGTGGGCGGAGTCGATGACCCGGGCCGACTCCGCGTGCGCGGCCTGCACCACTTCGGTCTGCGACACCAGGCGTGCCTTCTCCGCCTCACCGTCGGCCACCGACCGCTCGTACGAGGCCTGCCCGGCCTCGGCCAGACGTTCGGCGTCGGCGCGTGCCCTGCCGGTGAGAAGTTCGTACTGCTGCTTGCCGTCGGTGATGAGATCGTCCGCTTCGACCCGCGCGTCCTGCACCAGTTCGTCGGCGTGCGCACGCGCCTCCCCGACCATGCGATCGGCCTGGGCCTTCGCGTCCGCGAGCATCCGGTCGGCGTCGGCGCGCGCGTTCTCGAGGAGCGCGCGGGCCTCCTCGTCGGCGTCTCCGACGGTCTTGTCGGCTTGCGCACGCGCGTCGTCGATCAGCTTGTCGCGATGGTCGAGGACGTCCTGTGCATCGTCGAGTTCGGGCGGCAGTGCGTCGCGGACGTCGTCGAGAAGCTCGAGTACGTCACCGCGGGGAACCACACAGCTCGCGGTCATCGGGACGCTGCGCGCCTCTTCGACGATCGCGACCAGTTCGTCGAGTGCCTCGAATACCCGGTACACGTTCTACCCCAATCACTCGCTTCACCCGGCCGCTGCGACCGTGCCGCATCCAGTCTGCCGCAGCGCGGCCCCAGCAGGTGTTCCCCGCGCCGGTGTGTCGAGAAACCGCGAGAAACCGGAGAGAGTGTGAGAAGTCTCGCTCAGCGGCCGCCGTTGCGGGCAGCGGCCCGTTCCGCGATGCGGGCGAGCAGCCGTTCGTGGACGGCCGCGGGCAGCATGTCGTGCACGTCTCCCCCGTACGTCGCGACCTCTTTGACCAGTGAACTGGAGAGGTAACCGAATGCGGGATTGGTCGCTACGAACAGGGTGTCGACACCGGTGAGCTTGTGGTTCATCTGGGCCATCTGCAACTCGTAGTCGAAGTCGTTGGCGCCGCGCAGGCCTTTGACGATCGCGGAGATGTCGTTCGCCTTCGCGTAGTCGACGAGAAGGCCCTGCCACGAATCGACGGTCACGTTCCCCAGATGCGATGTCGCTTCGGCGAGCATGTCGAGTCGCTCCGGAACGGTGAACATCCCCTGTTTGTTCGGGTTGATCACCACCGTCACCACGACCTCGTCGAACTGGAGGGAAGTCCGTCCGATGACGTCGAGGTGCCCGTTGGTCACCGGGTCGAAGGATCCTGGGCAGACCGCGCGGCTCATGACCCAGCACCGTAGCAGGTAGCGATTTCGATCCTGCTCTCCCCATATCTACGTGTACGTCCCGGCTCGAATGCGTCCGGCCACACCGTTTCCGGTGATCGTGACGACCGCTCGAGCACCACGACGGAGTCCTCCCCTACCCAGCCGCCGGCAAGGAGCGCGTCCAGTATCGCCGCGATCTGCTGCTCGTCCACGGCGTAGGGCGGGTCGGCGAGCACGAGGTCGTACACCCGGTCGGCGGGAGCGGCGAGCACCGCCGCCACCGGTGCCGTGCGCAAGACGGCTCCCGGCACCCGCACGGTCGCGATGTTCTCCCGGATCACCGCGGCCGCTTTCGCATCCGATTCGACGAGCAGGGCATGAGCAGCGCCCCTCGACAGTGCTTCGAGGCCGAGTGCGCCCGACCCGGCAAACAGGTCCAGGACCGCGGCGCCGTCGAGGTCCATTCGTGCTTCGAGCGAACTGAAGAGCGCCTCGCGCACCCGCTCCGAGGTAGGCCGGGTCCCGCGGGGCGGCACCTTCAGGCGCCGCCCCCCGGCCGTCCCGGCAACGATGCGTGTCACTCGGCGCTGTCCGCGGTGGACACCTCCACGAGGAGGTCGCCGCCTTCGACCTGCTGCACAGGACCGATCGCGACCCGCGCGACGCGGCCTCCGCGAGGAGCGGTGATCGCCGCTTCCATCTTCATCGCCTCGATGGTCGCGACGGTGTCGCCGGCCGAGACGGTCTGGCCTTCGGAGACCACCAGGGTCACCATTCCGGCGAACGGCGCCGCGACGTGGCCCGGGTGGTTCCGGTCGGCCTTCTCCGCCGCGGGCACCTCGGACGCGACGGAGCGGTCACGCACCGCCACCGGGCGCAACTGCCCGTTGAGAATGCACATCACCGTGCGGAAACCGCGCTCGTCGGCGTCCGAGATCGCCTCGAGGCCGATGAGCAGTTCGACGCCCTTGTCCAGGCGCACCCGGTGTTCGTCACTCTGCCGGAGCCCGTAGAAGAACTGGTTGGCGGACAGCTCTGTGGTGTCCCCGTACTGCTCGCGGTGGTTCTCGAAGTCCTTGGCGGGGCCGGGGAACAGCAGCCGGTTGAGCGTGCGCCGGCGTTCGGACGACGACGCGACCAGGCCTTTTTCTTCGTCCGCGGTCAGCTGCTTTTCCGGCTTCGCGTCGGCACGGCCGGCCAGCGCCTTGCTGCGGAACGGCTCGGGCCATCCGCCCGCCGGCGTGCCCAGGTCGCCGCGCAGGAATCCGATCACCGAATCCGGGATGTCGAACTTGCCCGGGTCCGCCGCGAACTCGTCGACCGACACGCCCGCACCGACGAGGTGCAGCGCGAGGTCGCCGACCACCTTCGACGACGGTGTGACCTTGATGAGCCGCCCGAGCAGGCGGTCGGCTCCGGCGTACGCCGCCTCGACGTCTTCGAAGCGGTCGCCGAGACCCAATGCGATGGCCTGCTGACGCAGGTTCGACAGCTGACCACCCGGAATCTCGTGGGTGTAGACGCGACCGGTCGGAGCCGGAAGGCCCGACTCGAACGGCTTGTAGACCTTGCGCAGCGCCTCCCAGTACGGCTCGAGGTCGCACACGGCCTGCAGATCCAGGCCTGTGTCGAACTCGCTGTTCGCCGCTGCGGCCACGATCGCCGACAACGCCGGCTGGCTCGTCGTTCCGGCCAACGCCGCCGACGCACCGTCGACCGCGTCGGCACCCGCGTGCCACGCCGCGAGGTAGGTCGCCAGCTGGCCACCCGGGGTGTCGTGGGTGTGCACATGCACCGGGAGGTCGAAATTCTTGCGCAATGCCGACACGAGAGTGGCCGCGGCGGGTGCGCGCAGAAGTCCGGCCATGTCCTTGATGGCGAGCACATGCGCGCCGGCCTCGACGATCTGCTCGGCCAGCTTCAGGTAGTAGTCGAGGGTGTAGATCGTCTCGTTCGGGTTCGACAGATCACCGGTGTACGAGAGGGCGACCTCGGCGATCGTCGTGCCGGTCTCCCGGACCGCGTCGATCGCGGGCCGCATCTGATCGACATTGTTGAGTGCGTCGAAGATGCGGAAGATGTCGATGCCCGTGGCCGCGGCTTCCTGCACGAAGGCACGGGTCACGGCCTCGGGGTACGGGGTGTAGCCGACGGTGTTGCGGCCCCGCAGGAGCATCTGGAGATTGATGTTCGGGATCGCTTCGCGCAGTGCGGCGAGCCGTTCCCACGGATCCTCGTGCAGGAAGCGCAGTGCCACGTCGTAGGTCGCGCCGCCCCAGGCCTCGATCGAGAGCAGTTCGGGCGTCATGCGGGCGACGTGCCCGGCGACGGTGAGCAGGTCCTTGCTGCGGACCCGCGTCGCGAGCAGCGACTGGTGCGCATCGCGGAAGGTGGTGTCGGTGACGCCGACCGCCTTCTGCTCGCGCAGGGCGCGTGCGAACCCCTCGGGGCCGAGTTCGAGAAGCCGTTGCCGCGAGCCTGCCGGCGGCGGGGTGCTCAGATCGATGTCCGGCAGCTTGTCGTGCGGGTAAACCGTCGTCGGCCGCTCGCCGTGCGGTTTGTTGACCGTGACGTCGGCCAGGTAGGTGAGGATTTTCGTTCCGCGGTCCGCCGACGAGCGCAGCGTCAGAAGCTGCGGGCGCTGCTCGATGAACGAGGTGTTGACGCGCCCGGCCCGGAAGTCCTCGTCGACGAGGACGGCCTGGAGGAACGGGATGTTGGTGGAGACTCCGCGGATACGGAACTCGGCGACCGCGCGGCGTGCACGCGCCACCGCCGCGTCGAAGTCGCGGCCGCGGCAGGTGAGCTTGACGAGCATGGAGTCGAAGTGCGCCGAGATCTCGGCACCCACCGAGGTGCCACCGTCGAGGCGGATACCTGCACCGCCGGGAGTCCGGTAGCCGGTGATGCGTCCGGTATCGGGCCGGAACCCGTTGGCGGGATCCTCCGTCGTGATGCGGCACTGCAGCGCGGCACCGCGGATGGTGATCTTGTCCTGGCTCAGCCCCAGGTCCTCGAGCGATTCGCCGGCTGCGATGCGCAGCTGTGCCTGGACGAGGTCGACGTCGGTGATCTCCTCGGTGACCGTGTGCTCGACCTGGATGCGCGGGTTCATCTCGATGAACACGTGGTTGCCGCGCTCGTCGACGAGGAATTCGACCGTGCCGGCGCACTGGTAACCGATCTCCCGTGCGAACGCGACCGCGTCCGCGCAGATGCGATCGCGGAGGGCGGGGTCGAGGTTCGGCGCGGGCGCCAACTCGATCACCTTCTGGTGGCGGCGCTGAAGCGAGCAGTCGCGCTCGTAGAGATGGATGACGTTGCCGTAGTTGTCGGCGAGGATCTGCACCTCGATGTGCCGGGGGTTGACCACGGCCTGCTCGAGGAACACGGTCGGATCGCCGAAGGCGGCGTCGGCTTCACGCGACGCGGCTTCGATGGACTCCCGCAACTGGTCGGGCTCGGCGACGCGGCGCATGCCTCGTCCGCCACCACCGGCGACGGCCTTGACGAAGATCGGGAAATGCATGTTCTCGGACGCGGCCACCAGAGCGTCGACGTCGGCGGAGGGTTCCGACGACGCCAGCACCGGCAGACCGGCGGCTTTCGCCGCTGCGATCGCGCGCGCCTTGTTTCCGGTCAGCTCGAGGATCTCGGCGGGCGGGCCGACGAAGGTGATGCCGGCGTTCGCGCATGCCGCTGCCAGTTCGGGGTTCTCCGAGAGGAAGCCGTAACCGGGATAGATCGCGTCGGCCCCGGCGGACACGGCGGCGTCGACGATCCGGTCCACGGACAGGTACGTCCGGACGGGATGGCCTTCCTCACCGATCTGGTACGCCTCGTCCGCTTTCAGGCGGTGGAGCGAGTTGCGGTCTTCGTACGGGAACACCGCGACAGTTCCGGCGCCCAGTTCGTAGGCGGCACGGAACGCCCGGATCGCGATCTCGCCACGGTTGGCGACAAGCACTTTGGAGAACATTGGACGACGGTACCGCGACGTAACAATCGAATCGCTGCCCCGGTTCCATATCCTGGGAAAGTGTGGCTACCTGTGACGACTGGAACAATTCAGACGTCTCAGAGGTAACACGCCGGCAATCCCCACAGCCCTGTCGCCGTAACCTCTCGGCCCGCTCCCGGAGACGGTGCGCGAAACGTAACACCGAAATCCCGGCTCAGGACTTGTCCAGATACTCGATGCTCTCGGTGTCGAGCGCGGCCGTCACCATGCTCGCCAGACCCGGGTGCTCCCGTAGTCCCGGGTCCTGATCGGTGACGGTCCGCGCGAACGCCCGGGCGGCTTCGATGACGTCCCCGTCGTCGACGAGCGAAAGCAGACGCAGCGTGGTCACCGTGCCTGACTGCGCCTTGCCCAGAACATCGCCCTCGCGGCGCAACTGCAGGTCGAGTTGCGCGAGTTCGAACCCGTCGGTCGTTCCCGCGACCGCCTGGAGGCGGGTCATCGTCGGGGATCCCGGCTTCGTGTCCGTCACCAGCAGGCACAAGCCCTGGTGACCACCTCGGCCGACGCGCCCGCGCAACTGGTGCAACTGGCTCACACCGAATCGGTCGGCATCGACGATCACCATCACGGTCGCGTTCGGCACGTCGACGCCGACCTCGACGACGGTGGTGCAGACGAGCACGTCGACGGCACCGTCGTTGAACTCGCGCATGACCGCGTCCTTGTCGTCGGCGGGCAACCGGCCGTGGAGGAGCCCGACGTTCAGATCGCGGAGAGGGCCGGAGGCGAGCATCTCGTGAAGTTCGAGCACGGAGGTGGTCTCGGGAGGCTCCTGCGCACCGGACGCGCGTGCGCGTGACTTGCCGGCCGGTGCGGCACCCTGCTCGCCCGGGTCGACGGGGAGGTCCTCGTCGGTATCTCCGTCGCCGATCCTCGAGCACACCACATAGGCCTGCCTGCCGTCCGCGACCTCTTCCCGGATGCGTTCCCAGGCGCGGTCGACCCACGTCGGATGCACTTTCGCCGGCACCACCCGGCTCACGATCGGCGAACGACCACGCGGCAGTTCCCGGAGGGTGGAGACCTCGAGGTCGCCGAGCACCGTCATCGCGATGGTGCGCGGGATCGGTGTCGCGGTCATCACGAGCACGTGCGGGGACGCGCCGTCGCGGCCGCGGGAACGCAGCGAATCACGCTGTTCGACACCGAAGCGGTGTTGCTCGTCGACGACGACCAGTCCCAGGTCGAAGAAGTTCACACCGTCCTGGATCAGCGCGTGCGTGCCGATGACGATCCCGGCGTCGCCGGTGACCGCCTCGTTGAGCGCCTTCCGCTTCCGGGCCGTACTCATCGAGCCGGTGAGCAGAGTCACGCGGGTCGCGAGTTCATGAGCTCCGAGTTCTCCGGCCGACGCCAGATCGCCGAGCATCGCGGTCAATGACCGGGCGTGCTGCGCCGCGAGCACCTCGGTGGGTGCGAGCAGCGCACACTGGTGTCCCGCGTCGATCACCTGCAGCATCGCCCGCAACGCCACGATCGTCTTACCGGAACCCACCTCGCCCTGTAGCAACCGGTTCATCGGGTGCGGACGCGACACGTCGGCGGAGATCTCTTCGGCGACGGCGAGCTGGCCCGCGGTCAGCTCGAAGGGCAGACGCCGATCGAACTCCTCGGCCAGTCCCCCGTCGCGGCGCGCGCACGCCGGTGCCGAGCGCACCTCCACGTCGTGGCGCCGTTGCGCCAGCACGAGCTGCACGGCCGTGGCTTCGTCGAACTTGAGCCGGTCGCGGGCGCGGTCCACCTCCTCCTTGGTGTCGGGGAGATGGACCGAGCGCAGCGCCTCGTCGAGGCCGATGAAACCCCGGTCGGCCAGCACCCAGTCGGGCAGCGGGTCTTCCACGGGATCGAGCTGGTCGAGGACTTGGCGCACACAGCGCATCACCGTCCACGACTCGACGTCGCGGGTCGCGGGGTACATCGGGATCAACGCGCGGTCGAACACCGACATGTCGACACCCGCCGCGTCCTGCGCGGTACGTGCGAGGCCGGCGAGCGCACCCGCACCTCGGACGCGCGCGGGGGCTGCGGAGACGAGGTCGTCGGCGGTGCGAGGTTCGGGCAGAACCACGTAGCTGGGGTGGGTCAGGCTCCACTTGTCGCGGAAGTACTTGACGGTGCCGGAGAACATCGCCCGGACGCCCGGTTTGATGTTGTGCTTGACCTTGTGCGGGTTGAAGAACGTGACGTCGATGGTGTGCCGGTCGGATCGCAGCCGGACCGCGAGTCGCTTGCCCGCGCGCGATTTCATCGGCACTTCCTGGGCGGATTCGACACGCGCGATGATCGTGATGTGCTGGCCTTCGACGGGGCGGCTCTCGCCGAGTTCCGCTCCTTGCGTCGCGTAACGGTGCGGGTAGTGCCGCAGCAGGTCCTCGACGGTGGTCATCCCGAACGCGTCGGACAGGGCATCCGCCGTCTTGTGCCCGAGGAGATGATCGAGCCGGTCCGCGAGTGTCGCCACTGCCGTCCCTTCCGCATTCCGTGTGGTGGCCCTCGCGGCGCACCGACTACTCGACGCCGAGCTGCAGCAGGTCGCTGCACTGGCCGCCCCGGTACACCACAACCTCCAGCGCGGGATGACGGCGATCGAGGTGCTCGGTCAGCTGCTCGGCAAGTCCGTCGGGAGCGTCGGAGCCGACCAGCATCGTCACGAGCTCTCCGCCCGCGGCGAGGATCTTGTCGAGCAGAGACACTCCCGCTGCCACCAGATCATGCTCGATGACTACGACATCATGTCCCGACAAGCCGAGGCTGTCGCCCGGCTCGCACGTTCCCACCCAGGTCAGAGCCCGTTCCTCTGCTATGCGCAACGAACCCCACCGGACGGCGGCCGCGGCTTCGGACATCGCGAACGCGTCGTCGACCGTCGCGCGGCCGGGATCGTGGACGGCCAGCGCCGCCAGCCCCTGCACCATCGACGAACTCGGCAGGAACATCACGTTCCGGTTCTCGGACCGAGCCTGCACACCCACGGCGACGACGTCCTGCGCCGACAGTGAACCGTTCGGCAGGACCAGCACGTCACCGCTGGGCAGGGCGCGAATCGCCTCGAGGAGGAGGTGCGGACCGAAGTCCGTGTCCGCGTGCAACACGGCGGCACCTTCGGATTCGAACAACTCCCTCGTGCCGTGGCCTGCCACCACAGCGAGTACAGCCCGCGGCGCGGTACCGACTGCCGTGAGCGGCACCACCGTGGCGGGAATACCGGGCTGCGCCGAGCACGCGTCGCCTGTCGCGGCGTCCAGCGCGAAGCACGTGATGTCGATGCGGATCAGGGAACCGGCGGCGAGTCCGGCTTCCACCGCAGCGCCGGGATCGCAGCAGTGCACATGGACCGACCAGGACCCGGCGCCGTCCCCGACGACCGCCACCGAGTCGCCCAGCGCGTCGAGCCGGACCCGGAGGACGTCGATGTCCTCGATCTCGGCGCGCTCGACGACGTACATCACTTCGTAGTCCTGCTGCGTCTCGGTCCGCGGTGCACGGGAGGGTTCGGACGCGGAACTCGCCGCCGCCGGGACGGGTGGTCCGGTGACCTGGATGCGACGGCGGGGCCGTTGCCCGGTGGTGACTTCGACCAGGCAGTCGAGGAGTATCACGAGTCCGAGGCCGCCGGCATCGACGACTCCCGCTTCGGCCAGTACGTCGAGTTGCGCAGGGGTTCGCTGCAGGGCGTCCGCTGCAGCGTCGGCGGCGGCCACCGTGACGTCGCAGACCGTGGCACCGGGGTCACGGGCCGCACGTTCCGCACCGTCCGCCGCGGCGTCGAGGACACTGACGATGGTGCCTTCGGCGGGCGTGCTCAGCGCTTTCATCACCAGTGTCGACGCCCGCGCCAGTGCGTCCGCGAGTCCGCGGCCGTCGACGGTGGTGTGCCCGGACATGGCGTCGGCGACTCCTCGCAAGGCCTGGGCGACGATGACTCCCGAGTTCCCCCGGGCGCCGAGGAACGCGCCGCGTGCCAGGCGCTCCGACACGTCCCACGCGGTGAGCGCACCGTCGACGGGGCCACCGATGTTCTCGACGGCGGACTGGAGAGTGAGCACGAGGTTGGTGCCGGTATCGCCGTCCGGAACAGGGAAGACGTTGAGGGTGTTGATCTCGTGGCGGCGCTCTTCGAGGGCTTCGAGCGCGATCTCGGCCCATCGCCGCAGCGCGCGCCCGCCGACCGTGTCCCCGACCTCGAGCACCAGCTCACACCCCTCTACGTCGCTGTTCATCCTCTGCCCGAAAGAGTAGCCGGGGGTCGTGCATACGTCCGGTTTGGTCATCCGCCGTGGAGTTCGCTAAGCTGATTGGGTTGCCTCGCACGGGTGACCCTGTTCCCCGTGTTTGTAGGACGCGAAGCAAGACCAGAGAAGATGCATTATCCACTAGACACACAAGGAGTTCGCGACATGGCTGCCGTCTGCGACGTATGCGCCAAGGGCCCCGGCTTCGGGAAGTCGGTCTCGCACTCGCACCGGCGTACCAATCGTCGCTGGAACCCGAACATCCAGAGCGTCCGCGCTCAGGTTGCCCCGGGCAACACCCGCAAGATCAACGTGTGCACCTCCTGCCTGAAGGCAGGCAAGGTTACGCGCTGACCTAGGTCGAGCTGCAGACGAAGGCCCCCGGCGCGAAAGCGCAGGGGGCCTTCGTCGTTCGCGTCGGGTGCCGGATAGTGTGCCGGAATGAGCGAAAACAATAAGTCCCTCGTGCAGATCGAGGACGGCGTGCTGCAGATCGCCGTGGCCACCGCCGAGCACGGCACTTCCCTGTCCCCCGCGGGGATGGAACAGGGCACCGCGGCACTCCGGGCCGCCGGTCCCGAGATCGGTGCGGTCCTGCTCGTCGGCGAGGGCAGCAATTTCTGCGCGGGCGGCAACGTCCGCGGCTTCGCGGGTGCCGAGGACCGGGGCGCGCATCTGTTCGACATCGCGAACCTGTTCCACGATTTCATCCGGGAGATCGACGCGATCGGCGTTCCGGTCGTCGCGGCTGTGCACGGCTGGGCCGCCGGCGCCGGCATGAGCATCGTTCTGCATGCCGACATCGCGCTCGCCGGTCCCGGCACCAAGATGCGTGCCGCCTACCCGTCGATCGGATTTTCCCCCGACGGCGGCATGTCGTGGACCTTGCCCCGGATCGTCGGTCCTGCACGCGCGCGGGAGATCATCATGACCGACGCGGTGATCAACGCCGACGAAGGCGTCCGGCTCGGACTGCTCAGCAGGTTGGTGGCCGACGACGAGATCGGGAGCGAGGCGCTGCGTATCGCCCGGACCCTCGCTCACGGTCCGACCCAGTCGTACGCGTCCATCCGGAAACTCGTCGCCGAGTCCGATTCCCGGTCGCTCTCCGATCATCTCGACGCCGAAGCCGCTGCCATCTCGGCAGCCGCGACCACACCCACGGGCATCGAAGGCGTCGACTCGTTCGTCGAGAAGCGCCGCCCCGACTGGTCTGCTGTGCGCGCTCGCTCCTGACGACGTGCGGTGCGGTGCCGGTGGTCAGGCCAGTCGCCAGTCCACCGGCTCCGCGCCCTGTTCGACGAGCAGCGCGTTCGCCCGGCTGAAGGGCCGCGACCCGAAGAATCCGCGCGACGCCGACAACGGCGACGGATGCGCCGACTGCACCGTGGGCACATCACCGAGCATCGGTACGAGAGTCCCGGCGTCGCGACCCCACAGGATGGCGACGAGCGGTGCCCGACGGGCAACCAGCGCGCGGATCGCTTGCTCGGTGACTTTCTCCCAGCCCTTGCCCCGATGTGAGGCGGCCTGTCCCGGAGCTACGGTGAGAACCCGGTTGAGCAGCAGCACGCCGCGTTCGGTCCACGGTGAGAGATCACCGTTCGGGGGCAGCGGCAATCCGAGATCCTCGGTGTACTCGCGATAGATATTGGTCAGGCTGCGGGGAATGGGCCGTACCGCCGGATCCACCGAAAAGCTCAACCCCACAGCATGTCCCGGAGTCGGATACGGATCCTGTCCGACGATGAGCACCCGCACCTCGTCGAAGGGTTGCGCGAATGCCCGCAAGACATCGGCCCCGGCCGGAAGGTAGGAACGCCCCGCTGCCAGTTCCGCCCGCAGGAACTGTCCCATCGAGGCGATGTCGTCGGCGACCGGAGCGAGCGCCTGCGCCCAGCCGGGCTCGATGATCTCGGACAACGGCTTGCTCACTCGGGCGGCCTGCTCTGTCACGTTCTCCTGCTCCTGATTCGTGCTTGTTGTCGCGGGTCGTTGCACTGGTTTCCCCCGACACGATGGTGGCCCGGTCAGTCGAGGCGACGCAGTGCGGTGCGGTAGTACTCGGCGTTGGCCGCATACATCTTCGCGTTCGCGTCGAAGTGGCCTTCCGGGATCTCGACTCCGTCGCGAACCTTTGCGGGCACGCCCATCGCCATCCGGCGGGCCGGCAACTCGAATCGCGGCGGGATCAGCGCTCCGGCGGCAACCTGGGCGCCGGCGCCGATGGTCGATCCGTTGAGGACGAGCGATCCGGATCCGATGAGAGCGCCGTCGCCGATCGTCGCGCCCTCGATGTGCACGTTGTGCCCCACCACACACCGCGCGCCGATGACGGTGGGCTCGATCGCGGTGCAGTGGACGATCGTTCCGTCCTGGATGTTGGTTTCCTCACCGATGGTGATCGTCCCGTAGTCCGCGCGCAGGACCGCCGTGGGCCATACCGACGCGCGGGCACCGAGTGTGACGTTTCCGATCACGACCGCATCGGGATGAATCCAGGCATCGGGGTGGATATCGGGAACGCGATCACCGAGTGCATAGAGAGCCATGTCGCCCAACCTATCTCGAGGTACCGGGCGAAAAGCTGTGCCACCCTCCGGGACCGGCCGGAGGCCTGCCGTCGACGGTCACCCCGCGCCCCTGCCGCACGGTTCCGATGCGCCGCCACCCGCTGGGCAGCATCACGCCCGGCGGGAAGCACGCTGCCAGCGCGTGATCCTCGCCGCCTGCGAGCACCCATTCCCACGGGTCCGCGCCCAACTCCGCCCCGGCGGCGACGAGACGCTCGTCGGGTGTGATCGCGGCGCGATCCACATCGATCGCAACGTCCGACGCGGTGGCGATGTGCCCGAGGTCGGCGACGAGACCGTCGGAGATGTCGGTTCCGGCGCGGGCACCGGCATCGGCGGCGGCGGGGCCGGCGTCGTACGGGGGTGAGGGCACGCGGTGCGCGTCGACGAGATCCCGATAACCGTCGAGGCCGGCGACGAGCACGGCGAGACCTGCTGCCGACCGCCCCACATTCCCGGCGAGAGCCACGACGTCCCCGGGGCGGGCACCCGAGCGCAGCAACGGCGCACGACCCTCCAGGTCACCGAGGACCGTGACCGACACGATCACCTCGCGCGCCTGGACGAGATCGCCGCCGACAACTCCTGCTCCGAGCGCTTCGGCTGCTTCACCGATGCCTGCGGAGATCTCGTCGAGCACGGCGGCGGGCGTCTCCGGCGGGCAGCCGAGTCCCACGACGAACGCGACCGGCCGGGCCCCGATCGCGGCGACATCGGCACCGTTCTGCGCGACGGCTTTGCGTCCGACCTCGTGCGGGCTCGACCAATCGAAGCGAAAGTGCCGGCCCTCGACCAGCATGTCGGTGGATACCGCGATTCTCCCGTCGGCCGCGGCGACGACCGCAGAGTCGTGCCCCGGTCCTACCAGGGTCGTGCGGGGTTGCCGTCGTCCCGCGATCGCACGGGCGATGGCGGGAAACTCGCCGATGTCGGAGACGGTGGGGCCGGTCTGATCTGCCACGGTGATGGGCGCCTCTTTCTCGGTCGGCAGCGGATACGGGCCGGTACGCCCCCTGCTACGTTCGTTCCACGCTACCGTTGCCGACATCATCCCTCCGACGCTGGACACCATGAACAACACACATTCTTTCGAGCAGGAACCCGGCGACCAGGGTCCTGACGAGCAGGAACCCGCCGACACCGCCGGGTCCGAGCAGGCGACACCCTCCGAACCGCGTCGCCATCCCGCACTGATCGCGACTGCGATCGCGCTGCCGGTGGCACTGCTGGTGGGCGTGGTGGTTGCCGCCGTGTTCGTCGCGCGCACCCCGGTCAACTCTCCGGTCGGGCTGGGTCCGGTGCCCGCCCCCGACGCCGAGTCGGAATCCTGCACCTCACTGCTCGGCGCGCTGCCCGAGGATCTCGGCGACTACACGCGCGCCGAACTCGCCGATCCCGCACCGGCCGGCGCCGCGGCGTGGCAGTCCGCAGACGGCGGGGAGGTCGTGTTGCGATGCGGACTCGAGCGGCCCGCCGAATTCGATCAGGCCGCGGCGCTGACGGTCATCGACCAGGTCCAGTGGTTCGAGATCTCGGGCGCACAGCAGGGCATCGACGCGAGCACGTGGTTCGCCGTCGACCGTCCCGTCTACGTCGCGCTGACGGTACCCAACGGGTCGGGACCGACACCGCTGCAAGACGTTTCGGCATCCATCGCCGAGACGCTCCCCCAGCAGGAGATCGATCCCGCCCCGATCGGCGGGCCCTGAACCGTCACCCGCTGCCGATGAGGCGGTGCCGTTACTGCCCGGCGGCCGCGCGCATCGTGCCGGTGCGCTGGAACCGGCTGTGGAACGAGAACGCCTCGTCGAGAAGGTGTGGCGTCTGACCGGCCCCGGGCAGCGCCTCGGCCCGATCGACGTAGTCGTGTAGTTCTGCCCGGAAATCGGGATGGGCACAACGCTCGATGACCACCCGGGACCGCCGGCGCGGCGACAGGCCGCGCACGTCGGCGAGGCCCTGTTCGGTGACGATCACCTGGACGTCGTGTTCGGTGTGGTCGACGTGCGGCACCATCGGCACGATCGAGGAGATCGCTCCGTTGCGCGCGGTCGACGGGCTGAGGAACATCGACAGGTAACCGTTGCGGGTGAAGTCACCCGAGCCACCGATGCCGTTCATGATGCGCGTGCCCATGACATGGGTGGAATTGACGTTGCCGTAGATGTCGGCCTCGAGCATCCCGTTCATGGCGATGATGCCGAGCCTGCGCACGATCTCGGGATGGTTGCTGATCTCCTGGGGGCGCAGCACGATGTGGTTGCGGTAGAAGTCGATGTTGCGCACGAACTCGTCGAGGCCCGCCTCGGACAGCGCGAGCGCGGTGGACGACGCGTAGCGCACCGTCCCGTTCGCGATGAGTTCCAGCATGCCGTCCTGGATGACTTCCGAGTAGCACGTCAGCCCGCGGTACGGCCCGCTGGAGAGTCCGGCGAGCACCGCGTTGGCAACGTTGCCGACACCGGACTGCAGCGGCAGCAGAGTGTCGGCGGGGAGACGCCCGGCCGCCACCTCGTGCGCGAAGAAGTCGAGCACGTGCCCGGCGATGGCCTGGCTGGTCGCGTCCGGCGCGGTCAGCGGGTTCGCGCTGTCCGACACATCGGTCTCGACCACCGCGACCACGCGCGCCGGGTCGACCCGGAAGGTCTGCTGCCCGATCCGGTCCTCGACATCGGTGAGGTGGATCGGGGTGCGGTGCGGCGGGAGCGCGGTGCCGTAGTAGATGTCGTGGACACCGGCCATGGCATCGGGGATCCAGGAATTGACCTCGAGCACGATCTTCTCGGCGACATCGAGCCACGTCTTGTTGTTTCCCACGGAGGTGGCGGGGATCAGTTCACCGGACTCGGTGATGCCGGAGACTTCGACGACCGCGACGTCGACGTGCCCGTAGTAGCCCTCCCACACCTGCTGCGCCACGTGCGACAGGTGGATGTCGACGTAATCCATGCGGCCGTCGTTGATACGTCCGCGCGCGGTCGGCTCGGCTTGGTACGGCATGCGCAGAGCGATGCCGTCCGCCTCGGCGAGCAACCGTTCGGTCTCCGTCGACACCGAGGCTCCGGTGAGAAGATTGATCGTGAAGTCGTCACCGCCCGCCCGAGCACGGCGAATGTGCTCGGCCAGTGCCGGAGTGACCCGCTTGGGGGTACCCGCGCTCGCGAAGCCACTGATCGCGACGGTGTCGCCGGAGCGAATGTGCCGCACCGCCTCCTCTGCGGAAACGATCTTGCGCCTGAAGGATTCGTTGCGGATGCGGCCCGCGGAGGTGACTCCGGCGACTGTCTCCGCCTTCGACGGCGCAGAGGAAAGGGTGGGTGCGTGCATGGCGATGAGGATAGAGGGGCCGAGAGACTCGCCGATCACACTCGCCGAACGGGCGCGATCCCGATCACGTTGCGGCCGGCGTCCGGCGTCGTATCGTATACGCCACCTTGTCGGGCAAACATCTTGTGTGACAGATACTTTCGGCTCTGCGCACAAGGTTCCCGGGCGCCGCGCGTCGCGCGGACGGTGGCGCAGGGCAGGCGGACGGAGGACAACCGTTGGATGCGTTCGTCGCTCACTCGGCACCGCTCACCGAACGAACGCGCCACTCGTCGTGAAAAAACGCGTACCCGACCCGCCGACGGTGGGCCGCTCCGATTCGCAGTGCCACCGTACGAGTCGGTGATGTCGGGCACGATGGGGCAATGAGCATCCCCACCGACGGTCTGCGCGACGACGCCGAACACCTCCTCCGAGAGCTTGCCGGACCGGACGCCCGCTTGCGCGACGACCAGTGGACCGCGATCGAGGCGCTCGTCGTCCAGCGCCGCCGGGCACTCGTGGTCCAGCGCACCGGTTGGGGAAAATCCGCCGTCTATTTCATCTCCGCCAAACTGCTGCGGGCGCACGGACACGGCCCGACGGTGATCGTGTCCCCACTGCTGGCACTGATGCGCAACCAGGTCGCCGCCGCCGAACGAGCAGGTGTGCGGGCCGCGACCATCAACTCCGGCAACATGACGGAGTGGGACGAGATCCACGAACGGATCCGGTCCGGTGATGTCGACGTCCTGCTCGTCAGTCCGGAACGGCTCAACAACCCCGACTTCCGCGATCAGGTGCTCCCGGCTCTCGCACGCGACGCGGGTCTCGTCGTCGTGGACGAAGCGCACTGTGTATCGGACTGGGGCCACGATTTCCGTCCCGACTACCGGCGTATCCGCACGCTCGTCGCCGACCTCGGCGACGGAGTGCCGGTTCTGGCCACCACCGCGACCGCCAACGATCGGGTGGTCGCCGACGTCGCCGCGCAACTGGGAGTCGGCGCTCAGGTCCGGTCGGGTGTGCCCGGAGAGCCGGCGTCGTCGTCCGACGGAACACTCGTTCTGCGCGGCGGACTGGACCGCCCCTCACTGCACCTGTCGATGGTCCGCATCGACGAACCGGCTCGTCGTGCGGCCTGGCTGGCCCAGCATCTGGACGAGCTTCCGGGTTCGGGCATCGTGTACACGCTGACGGTGTCGGCCGCACGCGATCTCGCGGCACTGCTGTCGGACCACGGCTACGCCGTCGCCGCGTACACCGGTCAGACCGACCCGGCCGAGCGGGAGCAGCTCGAGTCGGACCTTCTGGCCAACCGCGTCAAGGCGCTGGTCGCCACGTCGGCGCTGGGCATGGGGTTCGACAAGCCCGATCTGGGCTTCGTCGTCCATCTCGGGGCGCCGTCCTCTCCTATCTCCTATTACCAGCAGGTCGGCCGGGCCGGCCGTTCGACGGACCGCGCGGAAGTCGTGCTTCTCCCCGGCCCCGAGGACCGGCAGATCTGGCAGTGGTTCGCCTCCGTGGCGTTCCCGGAAGAGTCGCTGGTGCGCCGGGTCATCGAGGCGCTCGACCCGGAACGGCCGCTGTCGACCCAGGCATTGGAGCCGCGTGTCGACCTCAACCGGTCACGGCTCGAGATGGTGCTCAAGGTGCTGGACGTGGACGGAGCGGTCCGCCGGGTGAAGGGCGGTTGGATCGCGACGGGACAACCGTGGGTGTACGACGCCGAGCGGTATGCCCGCCTCGAAGAAGCCCGCACCGCCGAACAGAACGCGATGATCGAGTACGAGCGCACCACCGAGTGCCGCATGGTCTTCCTTCGCCGCCAGCTCGACGATCCGGAACTCACCGCGGACACCCCGGGATGCGGCCGGTGCGACAACTGCACGGGGTCGCGATGGTCCGACGTCGTGGACGAGGCGGAGGTGGCCAGGACGAAGGCTCGCCTCGAGCGCCCCGGCGTCGACCTCCCCCCGCGACGGCAGTGGCCGACGGGCATGGCGACGCTCGGTGTGAAGCTCTCGGGTCGCATCACCGACGGCCCCGAGCCCGGGCGCGTTCTGGGAAGACTGTCGGATCTGGGCTGGGGTCCCCGCCTGCGTGCGCTTCTCGACGCTCCGGACGGTCCCGTTCCCGACGCGGTGGTGCAGGCGTCGGTGGCAGTGCTCGCGTCCTGGGATTGGGCGCAACGACCCACCGCGGTGATGGCCGTCGAGTCCCCGGACCACCCGGTGCTCACCGCCTCGCTCGCGTCGCGTCTGTCACAACTGGGCCGACTTCAGGATTTAGGTGTATTACGTCGCCGAACGGGGCATCCCCCTGCGACGGCCGCGAATTCGGCATACCGGATCGCCGCGCTCGTCGATGCGTGGGAGACGCCCGATCTCAGCGGAGTGCGCGGTCCGATCCTTCTCGTCGATGCGGTGACCGACACCGGCTGGACGCTCACGATGGCGGCGAGGACTCTCGTCGCCGCCGGAGCCGACGCGGTGCTGCCGTTCGCGCTCGCGAGCCCGAAGTAATCGCTACGAGGAGACCAGACGCTACATGTTCGTGACCGGTATCACACCACATGTCCTACCTGCACGAAGCGCGGACTTTAGCACCCGAGCCAGGCGAAACGGGTGAATTCGACATCAAATCTTGTTAAGTTACGAGGACTTATGAAGCCCGTTACGGAAAGTAGTACCCCATCTGTAGAGCCGGCTGAATTGAGTTTCCGGAGTCCGCGCATCGCCGACGGAAAACGGCTGTGGCAGATCGCCCGCGACTCCCAGGTACTCGATGTCAATTCCGGTTACGCGTATGTGTTGTGGTGCCGTGATTTCGCCGAGTCTTCCGTGGTCGCCACCGACGAGCACGACCGCGCCGTCGGTTTCGTGACCGGATACCTGCGACCCGAGTCGCCACAGACGTTGTTCGTATGGCAGGTCGCCGTCGACGCCGATCAGCGCGGTCGTGGCGTCGCAGGCCGCATGCTGGACACTCTGCTCGACAGGCTCGCCCCCCTCGGCGTCACCCGCCTCGAGACCACGGTGAGTCCCGACAACGCAGCGTCGATCGCGATGTTCACCGCATTGGCTCGCCGCCGCGGAACCCATATCACCCGGAGCGATTTGTTCGCGCCCGACGATTTTCCGGATTCTCATCTGGCTGAGGATCTTTACACGATCGGAGAGTGATCACCCGAGATTCGGGTATCGATCACTTCGAGTTTCTTAAATATCGCAGGAGGACCACCACATGACCATCCTGGAACACAAGCCCGGCACGACGGGCGACATGGATATCTTCACGCATCTCGAGTCGGAAGTGCGCAGCTACAGCCGCAGCTGGCCCACCGTATTCGAAAAAGCGTCCGGATCCTGGCTCCGCAGTGAAAGCGGCAAGGACTACCTCGACTTCTTCGCGGGCGCCGGCGCCCTCAATTACGGGCACAACAACCCGATCCTCAAGTCCGCGCTCGTGGACTACATCATGAGCGACGGCATCACCCACGGCCTCGACATGAACACCGTCGCGAAGCGGCGCCTGCTCGAGACGTTCGAACAGCTCGTGCTCAAGCCCCGCGGGCTCGATTACAAGGTCCAGTTCCCCGGTCCTACCGGCACGAACTCGGTCGAGGCCGCACTCAAGCTTGCCCGCAAGGTCACCGGGCGCGAGTCGGTCATCAACTTCACCAACGCCTTCCACGGTATGACGCTCGGCGCTCTGTCGGTCACGGGCAACTCCATGAAGCGCGCGGGTGCCGGCGTCCCGCTGGTGCACGCGACCCCGATGCCGTTCGACAACTACTTCAACGGAGTCACAGAGGACTTCCAGTGGTTCTCCCGCGTGCTCGACGACGCCGGCAGCGGCCTCAACCGCCCCGCCGCGGTCATCGTCGAGACCGTTCAGGGTGAAGGCGGCGTCAATATCGCCCGCCCCGAATGGCTTCGCGCGCTGGCGGATCTGTGCCAGGAACGCGACATCCTGCTGATCGTCGACGACGTGCAGATGGGATGCGGCCGCACCGGCCCGTTCTTCTCCTTCGAGGTCGCCGGGATCACCCCCGACATCGTCACGCTGTCGAAGTCGATCGGTGGCTACGGTCTGCCGTTGGCACTGACGCTGTTCAAGCGCGAACTCGACGTCTGGGGTCCGGGCGAGCACAACGGCACCTTCCGTGGGAACAATCCGGCGTTCGTCACCGCTACCGCCGCCCTCGAGCACTACTGGGCCGACGACAAGCTCGAGCGCGAAACGCTGCGCAAGGGCGAGCGCATCCGCCAGACGTTCATGAACCTGTCCGACATGTTCGACGGCGTCTCGACGCGCGGTCGCGGTCTCGTCCAGGGACTGGTGTTCGAGAAGCACGAGAACGCACAGAAGGTCTGCGAGCTCGCCTTCGAGGAGGGTCTTCTCGCGGAGACCTCGGGGCCGTCCGACGAGGTGGTCAAGCTCCTTCCGCCGCTGACCATCAGTGACGACGAGCTGGAGTTCGGACTCAATATCCTCGCCGAGGCCACCGCGAAGGTGCAGGCCTGAGCGAAGTCCGCTCCCCCTTTCCCGAGAAACCCTCACCCCTAAGGATTTTCGACACCCATGATCGTTCGTACGACTGAAGAGATCTCCGGTACCGATCGCGACGTCACGTCCGAAGACGGCAACTGGACCAGCAAGCGGATCGTGCTCGCCGGCGACAAGGTCGGTTTCTCGTTTCACGAGACGACCATCAAGGCGGGCACCGTCAACGAGTTCCACTACGCGAACCACATCGAGGCGGTGTGGCTGGTGGAAGGCGAGGGCACCCTCCAGGACCTGGACAACGACGTGGAGTACGAGCTGGGTCCGGGTTCGATGTACCTGCTCAACGGCCACGAACGCCACCGCGTCCTGCCGCGCACGACGATGCGGATGATGTGCGTGTTCAATCCTCCGGTGACGGGTCGCGAGGTCCACGACGAGAACGGTGTCTACCCGCTCGTCGAAGAACCTGCCTGATACCCACCCGGGTGGTCGCCGCGCGCGACGCGAGCACGTGACCAATTGCGGGGCGGGCGCTTAGAGTCGAATCATGACTTTCGAGCGCTCGCCCCGCATTGCTGTCGGTCCGGCGCCGGACGAGCGCTTCGTCCGAGCCGTCACCAGTGGCGGTGGGGTGGTGTGCGACCTCGACGACGCGCCCGACGCGCTGGTCTGGACCGGCGGACCCGACTCGTTTCCCGAGTCGCTCCCCCGGTCCGTGCGCTGGGTTCAGCTTCCGGCGGCCGGGGTCGAGCGCTGGCTGTCCGAAGGAATCGTCCGGGCTCATCCGCAAGTGATGTGGACCTCCGCCGCGGGTGCGTACTCGGCGACCGTTGCCGAGCACGCGCTCATGCTGCTGCTCGCCGGGGTGCGGGCACTGCCGGCCCACCTCGAGGCAACCTCCTGGGAGCCCGAGGCCTTCTTTCCCACCCTCGGGACGTTGCGAGGATCCACCATCGGCATCATCGGCGCCGGTGGCATCGGCCGGGCACTGATCCCCATGCTCGCGGCACTGGGCGCACGCGCCCTGGCCGTGACCCGCAGCGGCCGTCCCGTACCCGGCGCTGTCGAAACCTACCCCGTCGAGAGGATCGACGAGATCTGGCACCTCGCAGACCATTTCGTCGTCGCCGCACCCTCGACCACCGAGACCGAACAACTCGTCGGCGCCCCGGAACTTGCCGCCATGAAACCCACCGCGTGGGTGATCAACGTTGCCCGGGGACGCCTCATCGATACCGAGGCACTGGTGGAGGCGCTACGACAGGGCACCATCGCGGGAGTGGGTCTGGACGTCACCGACCCGGAACCTCTCCCCGACGGTCACCCCCTCTGGTCGATGCCGAATGCGATGATCACACCCCACGACTCCAACCCCCCGGCGGTACGCATCCCCGCCTACCTCGAGCACGTCACGGAGAACGTCACCCGGTTCGCGTCCGGGCTCGATCCCGTCGCTGTGATCGACCCGAGCGCCGGGTACTGAGCGCGCCTCGGTGCGGGGTCACGAACCGGCGCGACCGATATCCCCGTTCTCCGCCTCGTCCCGGTCGGCCCATTCGAGAAGAGCGTCGAGCGAGAAGACGGCGTCGTCGATCCCCGCGTGCAGGTCCCCGTATTTCGCGAACCGGTCCGGGACGGTCGCGACCGTGAATTCCCGCGGGTCGACATCGGGCACTTCCTCCCAGCGGACCGGCGTCGAGACACGGGCGTCGGCCACCCCGCGAATCGAGTACACGCTCGCGAGGGTGTGGTCGCGCGCGTTCTGGTTGTAGTCGACGAACACGGCCGACTGGTCGCGGTCCTTACGCCACCAGGTGGTCGTCACATCCCGGGGCGCTCGTCGTTCGACTTCCCGCGCGAATGCCCATGCGGCCCGGCGTACGTCGTCGAACCCCCATCGGGGCTCGATCCGGACGTAGACGTGCAGTCCCCGGCCACCCGACGTCTTCGGCCAGCCGACCGCGCCCAGTTCGGCCAGGACTTCCTGTACCACTCCGGCCACGCGCACCACGCGATCGAATCCGCAGTCGGGCATCGGGTCCAGGTCGATGCGCCACTCGTCGGGACGTTCGACGTCGGCGCGGCGCGAGTTCCAGGGATGGAACTCGACCGTGGACATCTGGACGGCCCACACGACGTCGGCGACGCGGGTGACGCACAACTCGTCCGCGTCGCGGTTGTAGCGCGGAAAGTGGACCCGGACGGTGTCGACCCAGTCCGGCGCGCCATGGGGAAGCCGCTTCTGGTGCACCTTCTCCCCCTCGATGCCGGACGGAAACCGGTGCAGCATGCACGGCCGTTCCCGCAAGGCGCGGACGATGCCGTCGCCCACGGCCAGGTAATAGTTCGCGATGTCGAGCTTGGTGACACCGACTTCGGGGAAGTACACACGCTCGGGATGCGACAGCCGAACCGTACGGCCGTCGGCTTCGAGTTCGACGGCTTCCGACGAGTCCTTCCCCATGCGGTCCCTCCTCGTGTACCCACGGGCCACCGCGTGCGGCCCGCCGGCGTGCACCCATCCTCGCGCGCCGGACACCACACCGCAGCACTTTCCGGTGCCGTGCTCCCTGCCGCGCGTTACCGTCGAGCTGTGTTGCTCGAGAGCGTGGTGGAGACATCGGACGCGGTGGCGGGGACCCGCTCACGGCGCGCGAAGACCGAGGCGTTGCGCGCATTGCTCGTGCGCGCCGATCCGGCCGAAGTCGAATCGGTGGTGTCGTGGCTCTCCGGGGAACTGGCCCAAGGACGGATCGGAGTCGGTTTCCGCACGCTCGCGGGCCTCGATCTGTCGCCGGCCGGCACGGCGACGCTCGAGGTCTCCGAGGTGGCCTCGATCCTCGACTCCCTCGCGACGACGTCGGGCCCGGGTTCTGCTGCGACACGTCGAGCACAGCTCGACGAATTGTTCTCACGCGCAACCGCCGGCGAACAGCATTTCCTCGTTCGTCTGCTCGGCGGCGATCTACGTCAAGGGGCGCTCGAAGGGGTGATGACCGATGCCGTGGCCGCGGCAGCAGACCTTCCCCTCGACGCGGTGCGGCGCGCCTTCATGCTCTCCGGACGGCTCAGCGGCACGGCAGCGGCGGCCTTCGAGGGCGGGCTCGACGCCCTGGCCGCGTTCCGGATCGAGGTGGGCCGGCCGGTACGGCCCATGCTTGCCTCGCCGGCCGAGTCCCTCACCTCCGCGCTCACCGAACTCGGCGGCGAGGTGAGTGTGGAGTACAAACTCGACGGCGCACGCATCCAGGTTCATCGTGCGGGAGACGAGGTACGGATCTTCACGCGTACGTTGCGCGACATCACCGGGTCCGTACCGGAACTGGTCGACCTCGTCGCCGGCCTGCCGTGCACCAGTGTGGTGCTCGACGGGGAGACGCTCGCCTTGACCGATTCCGGCCGTCCCCGCCCCTTCCAGGAGACCATGAGCCGATTCGGCGCACGCAGCGAGCGCGAACTGCTGCTGCATCCGTACTTCTTCGACTGCCTGCACCTCGACGGAGACGACCTCCTCGACGCTCCCCTGTCCGAACGACTGGCCGCCCTCGACCGTGTGGCCGCGCGACACCGGATACCTGCGGTGACGGCGCCCGGCCCGGAGCGTGCGCAGGCGCACCTCGCGGCGTCGCTCGATCACGGGCACGAAGGCGTCATGGTGAAATCCCTCACGTCCCCCTACAACGCGGGTCGGCGCGGACGCGCGTGGCAGAAGGTCAAACCCGAGCACACACTCGATCTGGTGGTGCTGGCCGCCGAGTGGGGTTATGGGCGCCGGACCGGATATCTGTCGAACCTGCATCTGGGCGCGCGCGATCCCGACGGCGGCCCGCCGATCATGGTGGGAAAGACGTTCAAGGGCCTCACCGACGAGTTGCTGCGGTGGCAGACAGCCGAATTCCCGCTACACGAGTCGCACCGGGACGAGCACACCGTCTATCTCGAACCGCGCCTGGTAGTGGAGATCGAACTCGACGGTGCCCAGGTCAGCACGCGCTATCCGGGCGGGGTGGCGCTCAGATTCGCGCGGGTACTGCGCTACCGCCCGGACAAATCACCGGCAGAGGCGGACACGATCGACGCGGTGCGCGCACTGCTCCCCCGCTCGCCGGTCGGCAACGACGGCCTACCGTAGAAGGGGTGATCGACGTTCGACCTTCCCTCGACTCCCTGTGGTCCCTGGTGGACGGCAGACGGGTCGCCGTGCTCACCGGCGCCGGCGTCTCCACCGACTCCGGCATTCCGGACTACCGCGGACCGGATTCTCCGCCGCGTAACCCGATGACGATCCAGCAGTTCGTCGGAGACCCGGTGTTCCGGCGCCGCTACTGGGCACGCAACCACGTGGGCTGGAGGCATATGGACGCTGCCCGCCCCAACGTCGGTCATCGCGCCCTGGCCGCGCTCGAGCGCGCCGGGTGCGTCACCGGCGTGATCACCCAGAATGTCGATCTCCTGCACACCAAGGCGGGCAGTCGCCGCGTCATCGATCTGCACGGCACGTACGCGCAGGTTCGCTGCCTGGCCTGTCAGCATAGGATCTCCCGATTCACCCTCCACGAACGCCTCACCGGCGCCAACCCGGGGTTTGCCGAACGCGCCCGCGCGATCACGGGACTCGAGGTGGCGCCCGACGCGGACGCGGTCGTGGCCGATACCGACGGCTTCGTCGTGGTCGACTGCGAACGATGTGGCGGGATGCTGAAACCGGACATCGTGTACTTCGGTGAGATCGTGCCCCGGCCGCGTGTGGACGACGCCTTCCAGGTGATAGACGAGGCCGACGCACTCGTCGTCGCCGGGAGTTCGCTGACCGTGCAGTCCGGGTTGCGGTTCGTGCGGCACGCCGTGGCACGCGACATTCCGGTGGCGATCATCAATCGGGGACCGACGCGCGGTGACTCTCTCGCCGCACTCAAGATCGAGGCAGGAACGTCGGAATCGCTCGCGGCGTTGACATCCCGCGTCGCCGAGCCGACACCGACTGCGTAACAGCTAGATTCGCACCAGATCGTCCGCGTGCACCACGGGACGATGCAGATCGGCCGGCAGGTTCCGGGTGGAGAAACCGATCATGAAATCGAGTTCGGCCACGTCGTAGGCAACCACGCCGCGGGCCACGGTGCGGCCGTCCGGAGCGATGAGGGCAACAACATCGCCGGCGTGGAAATTGCCACTGGTACCGGTGATTCCGGCGGGCAGCAACGACCGGCGGCGATCGACGACCGCGCGGACGGCACCCTCGTCGAGATGCAGCGCGCCGTGGGTATCGGCGGCGTGCCGCACCCAGAACAGCCGGGCAGACAGACGATCGGGACGCGCCGAGAACGCCGTCCCGACGTCCGCGGTGGTCAGTGCCCGGGCGGCGTCCGATGCCGCGGCGAGCAGCACCGGCACACCGGAGTCCGCGGCGAGCCGCGCAGCGGACAGCTTGGAAGCCATGCCCCCGGTACCGAGTGCGCCGCCCGACCCGGCGACGACACCGTCGAGGTCTTCCGGACTGGTGACTTCCGGAATGAAGTGAGCCCCACCCTTCCGTGGATCACCGTCGTACAGTCCGTCGACGTCCGACAGCAGGATCAGCGCGTCCGCACCGACGAGATGCGCGACGAGAGCCGCGAGCCGGTCGTTGTCACCGAACCGCAGTTCCGCGGTCGCGACGGTGTCGTTCTCGTTCACGATCGGCACGGCCCCGAGGGCGCGCAGACGATCGAGGGTGCGCTGGGCGTTCCGGTGCTGGGTGCGGCGGGCGATGTCGTCCGCGGTGAGCAGCACCTGTCCGACGGTCCGGTCGTACCGGGCGAACGAGGTGCCCCACGCGTGAGCGAGGGCGAGTTGCCCCACGCTGGCCGCCGCCTGCTTCGTGGCCAGATCGCGGGGCCGCGTGGTGAGTCCCAGCGGCGCGAGTCCGGCGCCGACAGCCCCGGACGACACCACCACGACGCTCGAACCCGACCGCATCCGCGACTCGATCGCGTCTGCGAGCCGGTCGAGCCTGCCACGATCGAGGCCGCCCACCAGGCTGGTGATCGCCGACGAGCCGATCTTGACCACCACGCTGCGTGCGTCGGAGATGACCTCTCGCGTGTCGCTCACAACTCTCCTCGAAAAGATCAGAAGTCGTCGTCGTCGGAAGCGAGCCCCCGACGGACCTTCTTGGCATGGCGGCGTTCTTCGGCGCCGACGCGATCGACCTGGTCCAGGCGGGCGTCGGTGCCTCGGCCGGTGCGCACGACGTCGACGCCGGCTGCGGTCTGCGGCTCCCAGTCGAAGCTGACGTCGCCGATGGTGACCGAGGCGCCGGGCTGCGCGCCCATCTTGACCAGCTTGGCCTCGACGCCGAGCCGTGCCAGCCGGTCGGCGAGGTAGCCGACGGCTTCGTCGTTGTCGAACGCCGTCTGGCGGACCCAGCGCTCCGGGCGCTCGCCGCGCACGATGAATCCACCGGGAACTTCGGGATCGGGAACGACGGTGAAGCCGGTCTCGTTGCGCGCGATCGGGCGGATCACCGGACGGGTGGGCTCCGCGGGCGGATGCGCCTCGCGGTACTCCTCGACCATCTTCGCCAGCGCGAACGTGAGGGGCCGCAGACCTTCGTGGGTCACCGCGGACACGGTGAACACCGGCCAGCCGCGCTTCTCGAACTCGGGCAGGACGAACTCGGCGAGTTCGGCGGCGTCGGGAACATCCGCCTTGTTGAGGACGACGATGCGGGGCCGGTCCGCGAGGTCACCGAGGCTGTTGTCGCCGGACAGCGCGGGCTGGTATGCCGCGAGTTCGGCTTCGAGGGCGTCGACGTCGGAGATCGGGTCGCGACCCGGGTCCATGGTCGCGCAGTCCACGACGTGCGCGAGCACCGCGCAGCGCTCGATGTGCCGCAGGAAATCGAGGCCGAGACCGCGGCCCTGGCTTGCGCCCGGGATCAGTCCGGGCACATCGGCGACGGTGAAGGTGGTGTCGCCGGACTGGACCACACCGAGGTTCGGAACGAGCGTGGTGAACGGGTAGTCGGCGATCTTGGGTTTGGCCGCGGACAGCACGGACACGAGCGACGACTTGCCGGCCGACGGGAACCCGACCAGACCGACATCCGCGACGGATTTCAGTTCCAGGACGAGTTCACGTTCTTCGCCCTCCTCGCCGAGCAGCGCGAAGCCGGGGGCCTTGCGCGCCTTGGAGGCGAGGGACGCGTTGCCGAGGCCGCCTCGGCCGCCCTGCGCAGCGATGAACCGGCTGCCGACGCCGACGAGGTCGGCGAGGACGTTGCCGTCGGTGTCGAGCACGACGGTTCCGTCCGGGACCTCGAGCACCAGGTCGTTGCCGTTGGCACCGCTGCGGTTGCCACCGGCACCCTGCGTGCCGTTGGTTGCCTTCGCGTGCTGGTGGAAGTGGAAGTCGAGCAGCGTGTGGACGTTGCCGCTCACCTCGAGGACGACGTCACCGCCGTTTCCTCCGTTGCCGCCGTCGGGGCCGCCGAGGGGCTTGAACTTCTCGCGATGGACGGAGGCGCAACCGTTGCCACCCTTACCGGCGCTGACGTGCAGCACAACCCGGTCGATGAAGCGGGACATGGATGGACCTCTTTCCGTGCGAGAACTGGCGAAGCTTCCCGATATGTACTGGCGAAACGTGCTGTGTGGAAAACCAACAAGGGCGGGACAGGGTGTGTGCGACCCTGGCCCGCCCCTATTGGGAGTATGTCGCGAGGAAACCCTCGCAGTGTCCTGTTCGGACGGCAGATCAGGCGTCTGCCGCGACCGGGACGATGTTGACCGTCTTGCGTCCACGCTTGGTGCCGAACTCGACAGCACCCGCTTCGAGGGCGAACAGCGTGTCGTCGCCGCCGCGTCCCACGTTCACACCGGGGTGGAAGTGGGTGCCGCGCTGACGCACGAGGATCTCACCGGCGCTGACGGACTGGCCGCCGAAACGCTTGACGCCGAGGCGCTGGGCGTTCGAATCGCGACCGTTACGGGAGCTTGATGCACCCTTCTTGTGTGCCATGACGAACCCTCCTGGGGGTTGAAGCTCGAAGCTCGAGTTACTTGATGCCGGTGACCTTGACGACCGTCAGCTTCTGACGGTGGCCCTGGCGCTTGTGGTACCCGGTCTTGTTCTTGAACTTGTGGATGTGGATCTTCGGGCCCTTGGTTTGCTCGACGATCTCGGCGGTGACCGATACCTTCGCCAGCTTGTCGGCGTCGGTGGTCAGCTCGGATCCGTCGACGACGAGGACCGGAGCAAGCGAGACAGCAGCGCCGGGCTCACCCTCGATCTTCTCGACCTTGACGAGGTCGCCTTCAGCGACCTTGTACTGCTTACCGCCGGTCTTGACGATCGCGTACGTTGCCATCGGACGGCTACCCCTTGCTTCTTCGAACGTGCTCGCGCCACAGTCTTGCGGTCGCGACTGGTCTGTATGGTGCTTACTCGGTCCCGCCGCCATCCTGAGTCCAGGCGCGGCTGGGCAGTATCGCCGAGTAGCGACTGAACAAGATTACGGGAAAGTGGCGGCCAGGGTCAAACCGGGCCGAGCTCCCCGGACCGGTCTCTGCCGGTCCGGGGAGACCCGTCATGCTTCGGCGTCAACGGGCGGACCCGCGGGGCGTCCCGCAGCCCGCCGTGAACGTGTCCTGCGGACCACCTTGACGGCAGGTTCGTCGGCGCTCGGAGACGCGTCCTCGGGCGTCGACACCGGCGTGGTGGCCGGAGGCGTCACCGGCGTCGAGTCGGCGGCCGGGGCCGGCAGGACGAACACCGTCGCAGCGGCGTCCGCGTCCCCGGCAGGTGCTGCCGGGCGTGCCACACGGCGCGCGCGACGACGACGGGGAGCGGGCTCCGAGTCGGATTCCGGCGCGGAAACCTGCTCCGCCTCAACACTCTTCGGGGCCGACTTCGCGACCGCAGCCTCGGCGGCAGCGATCTCCTCCGCGACCTCCTCCGGCTCGTCCGCAGGGGTCGTGACCGTAGTCGCGTCCTCTCCGGTGCCGGATTCGCTCCGGGCGGCGTCGGCGATCCGGCCGGGATCGGCTGCCCGCAACGGCTCGGAGATCTTCACCGGGTCGCCCTCCTGGCCGGCCGGTGGCTGCGTCGCCGGAGCGTCTGCTCCCGCGTTCGCGGACTCGGCGACAGGAGCGTCGGTGGAGTCGGCCACAGCAGCATCAGCGGAGTCGGAATCGCTGTGCTCCGGGTGGTGCGAGGCCATGGCGAGCGCCACAGGATGAGCCGCGCGCCTGGCCAGCTCCTCCTGCGAGGGTGCCGGGGCGACGGTCTCTTCCACGACCACCTCGGCGACGGGTTCCGGAGCACTCTTGTCGCGCCCCCGCTTGCGCCGCGAACCGCCGCTCTGCGAACGCGTCGACTCCTCGTGCGGCTTGGACTCGATCGGCTCCGAGTGCACGATGATGCCGCGTCCGTTGCAGTGCTCACAAGTGGTGGAAAACGCCTCGACCAAACCGGTACCGAGACGCTTGCGCGTCATCTGCACCAAGCCCAGTGAGGTGACTTCCGACACCTGATGGCGGGTGCGGTCCCGTCCGAGGGCTTCGGTGAGACGGCGCAGCACCAGGTCGCGGTTGGACTCGAGCACCATGTCGATGAAGTCGACCACGATCATGCCGCCGATGTCGCGCAGCCGCATCTGACGGACGATCTCTTCCGCCGCTTCGATGTTGTTGCGGGTGACGGTTTCCTCGAGGTTGCCGCCCGAGCCGGTGAACTTGCCCGTGTTGACGTCGACGACGGTCATTGCTTCGGTGCGGTCGATCACGAGCGTGCCGCCCGAGGGCAACCACACCTTACGATCGAGCGCCTTCGCCAGCTGTTCGTCGATGCGGTGAGCACCGAACACGTCCACCGAGTTGTTGGAGCGGTACCGCTCCACGCGCGGCAGCAGGTCGGGTGCGACCGTGCGGATGTAGGACTCGACCGTGTTCCAGGCGTTGTCGCCCTCGATGACCAGCTTCGAGAAGTCCTCGTTGAACAGGTCGCGGACGACCTTCACAAGAAGGTCGGGCTCCTCGTACAGCGCCTTCGGCTGCCCGGAGGCCTCGGCCTGCACCTTGTCGGCCTGGGCGCTGATCGTGTCCCACTGCGACTGCAGACGGGTCACGTCGTGCGCCAGTTCGTCCTCGCTGACGCCTTCGGCGGCGGTGCGGATGATGACCCCGGCTTCTGCCGGAACGATCTCCCGCAGGATGTCCTTGAGGCGCTTGCGCTCGGTGTCCGGCAGCTTCCGGCTGATCCCGGTCGACGATCCACCCGGGACGTAGACGAGGAATCGGCCGGCCAGGCTGATCTGGGTGGTCAGACGCGCGCCCTTGTGGCCGACGGGGTCCTTGCTGACCTGGACCACCACCATGTCGCCCGGCTTGAGCGCCTGCTCGATCTTGCGGGAGTTTCCTCCCAGGCCGGCAGCCTCCCAGTTGACCTCACCGGCGTAGAGCACGCCGTTGCGGCCGCGTCCGATGTCGATGAAGGCGGCTTCCATGGACGGCAGCACGTTCTGCACGCGACCGAGGTAGATGTTGCCGACCATCGACGCCGACCCGGAGGTCGTGACGAAGTGCTCGACGAGGATGCCGTCTTCGAGCACGGCGACCTGCGTCATTCCCGCATGGGCACCGGAGGTGCGCTCGCGGACCACCATGACCCGGTCCACGGACTCACGGCGTGCCAGGAACTCCGACTCGGTGAGGATCGGGGGACGGCGACGGCCGGCTTCCCGACCGTCCCGGCGACGCTGTCGCTTGGCTTCGAGGCGCGTCGAGCCGCTGATGCCCTGCACCTCGTCCTTGACGCGCGCCTTGGGCCGCGGCTCCCGCTCGTGCACGACGGTGGGAACTGCATCGTCGTCGCCCGACGTGTCGGTGTCGGAATCGGCCGATCCGCGGCGGCGACGACGGCGGCGACGGCGACGCGACGTGCCGTCGCTGTGCTCGTCGTCCTCGGAGTCGTCGTCCGAGTCGGCGTGGTCCGACTTGCTCTGGTCCGTCTTGGTCTGGTCCGTCTTGGTCTGGTCCGACGGTTCCTCGTCGGCGGCAGCCGGCTTGCCGTGCCGGTCGTCGCCCGAGTCGGCCGCGGGGCCGGTCTCGGTCCGGTCGTCGTCCTTGCCGCTCTTCTCCTCGTGTTCGGAGGAGGTGTCGTCGTGCTGATCGTTCTCGCCGCTGTCACCGCGTCCACGGCCACGGCCACGACGTCCACGGCGGCGGCGACGGGGATGCTCGTCCTGATCGTCATCGTCCGGGCCCTGGGCCCGGCCGCCGTCGGAGCCCGTATCGCGGGCGGGCGCCTCGTCGACCTGCTCGGCCGGCGCCTCGGCTCCGGCGACCTTGTCGGACGTGGTCTCGGATGCTTTCCCGGAAGTCTTCTCTGCGGTCTTCTCTGCGTTCTTCTCGACGGTCTGCTCGTCGATGTCCTTCGCCGCTGCGCCTCGGCGGGCGCGGCGGCGGCGCGGACGAACCGGTTCGTCGTCGGCGTCCTCGTCCGCAGGCGCGGGCGCGACCGGTTGCAGGAACAGCGGTGCGGCGACCGTGTCGGCTACCGGCTCCGGCGGCGCGAACAACGGGGTGTGCTGTTCCGGGGATGTGAACAGACCGGTGGGTCCACCGATCGACGTCTCCTGGACGGGCTCGTCCTTGTCCGCGACCTTCGGCTCCGGGGAGAGCACCGGCTCTTCGATGTGCGCGAGCGTCGTGTCGCCCGGCGCCTCGGCGGCCGGATCCTCGGGTGCCTGGGCCTCAGGTGCCTGAGCCTCGGTGCGTCCGTCAGGAGCGGCAGGCTCGGAAGCGCCGCTCAGTGCGGCGTACACCTCTCGGGCGGCGTCGCGGTGCAGCGTTGCGTGCGCACTGCTGAGCGCAGTCCCGAGTTCGGTGGCCTTTGCGATCACCTGCTTGCTGGTGAGTCCCAGCATCTTGGCGAGCGCGTGCACGCGAATCTTCGCGGGCAGGTTCGGTACCTCGGTGCCGTCGGCGACGACGTCCGCGGATTCGATGGAATTGTTCTCCGGCGGCTCTTGATCGGCCACGTAAGTCTCCTAAGCCCCCGGGCGCGTCCATCACCGACTCGTGCGATGTGAGCGGCCACGCGAGGGCGCTGCTTGTATGCCCGCGCCTGGGGGCGCGAGATCATCCGGTCTCGCATCACACGGCCGTCCGGTGCCCGTTATCACTGCACGGCCGAGCGATGCCTGGCTTGATCGCGGTTCGAGCGCCGGAACATCCAGCATGTCGCGGAGCGAGGTGGTTCCTTCGTCCTCGGCCACAGCGATGTCGGGCATCGATCCGTGATGTCGTTCGGTCGCCCCGGACGGGTTTCGCACGGTGCAACCTTCCCCAGTATCCCACACAGGCGTGCGCGGATACGCCAACGGCGCCCCGCGGGGCGCCGTCGGTCGATATCGGGAACGTTGATTCGTGTCGTCGCGGACGGTTTCCGCACGACACCGGGGCGCCAGCAGAACGGCCGCCACCGTGGGTGGACTAGTTACCGGCGAGGGCCGGGAACCACAGTGCGATCTCGCGTTCGGCCGACTCGGCGGAGTCGGATCCGTGGACGAGGTTCTCACCCGGATCGAGGCCGAGATCGCCCCGGATCGAGCCCGGAACGGCCTTCTCCACCGGATCGGTTCCGCCGGCGAGCTGACGGAACGCCGCGATCGCGCGCGGGCCCTCGAGCACCGCGGCCACGAGGGGGCCACCGGTGATGAACTCGATCAGCGAGTCGTAGAAGGGCTTGCCCTCGTGCTCCGCATAGTGGGCCGCCGCGACCTCGACAGGGGCGACACGGAGCTCGAGAGCCACGATGTCCAGCCCCTTGCGCTCGATGCGCGACAGGATTTCTCCGACGTGACGGCGGGCAACGCCGTCGGGCTTGATCAGTACAAGGGTGCGCTCAGTCACGCGACAAGCGTAGAGGTCAGCCTCGCTGGCCCGGTAGCAGACCCCTCGATTCACGATCCTTGATGTCTTTCCGCAGGTAGAGCAGGTATGCCCAGACCACACCGAAGAGCACGCCGACCGCGCCGAGCGCGGGGTCGATGAGGAATCCGAGCAGGACGAGAGCCTGCAGCGTGAGGTTGAACGGAATCGCCCACGAGCGTCCCTGCACCCCTGCCCCGAGGATCATGAGCACCGCGAGTCCGACGACGTACCCGCCCGACAGCGCGGTCAGGCCGCCGCCGAGGGTCGCGATCACCGGCAGCACCAGCAGTACGACGATCGCTTCGAGAACGAGGGTTCCGGCCATCACACCCCGGAAACCCTTCCAGGGGTCCTTGGTCGGCGGTCCGAACTCCGGTTCCGCCGGGTTCTGGTTGGTCACGCGGGTTCCTTTCCGAACAGACTGCGGGCAGCACCTGCGGTCACCACCGAGCCGGTCACCACGACGCCCGCACCCGATACTGCCTCACCGGGTTCGCCGACTTCCTCGGCAATCGCGATCGCGGTCTCGATCGCGTCGGGCAGTGTCTCCGCGGTGACGACCCGTTCGTCGCCGAACCGCGCGACAGCGATATTCGCGAGATCCTCGACGTCCATCGCCCGGGGCGAGCCGTTATGGGTGACGACGATTTCGTCGAAGACCGGTTCGAGCGCCTCGATGAGACCTGCCACATCCTTGTCGGCCATGACGCTGACCACGCCGACGAGTTTGCGGAAGTCGAACTCGTCGGCGAGCGCGGCCGCGAGCGCCTTCGCGCCGTGCGGGTTGTGGGCTGCATCGAGGAAGACGGTCGGAGCGTTGCGCACGCGCTCGAGGCGTCCGGGATTGACGACCGAGGCGAAGGCCTCGCGCACCGCGTCGACGTCGAGTTGCTTCTGCGGGCCGGCGCCGAAGAACGCTTCGACGGCAGCCAAGGCCACCACGGCGTTGTGCGCCTGGTGCTCGCCGTGGAGCGGCAGGAAGATGTCGGTGTAGACACCGCCGAGCCCCTGGAGGTCGAGTTGCTGACCTCCGACGGCCACGGCACGCCGCGCCACCGCGAACTCGGAGCCTTCACGAGCAACGGCCGCATCCGCTTCGACGGTCTGCCGGAGCAGGACGTCCATCGCTTCGGGCTCCTGTTGCGCGATGACGGCGACCGTGTCGCGCGGGACCAGGTCGTCGCCCCGGGCCTTCTTGATGATTCCGGCCTTCTCCCCCGCGATCTCGGTGAGCGTCTCACCGAGGTATCCGGTGTGGTCGATTCCGATCGGGGTGATCACCGCGACCTGACCGGTGACCACGTTGGTCGCGTCCCAGCGTCCCCCGAGGCCCACCTCCACGACTGCGACGTCGACCGGTGCGTCCGCGAACGCCGCGAACGCCATCGCGGTGGTCACCTCGAACTTGCTCATCTTCGGTCCGCCGGCCGCCTCGGATTGCTCGTCGACCATGCGCACATACGGTTCGATGTCGCGGTAGGTGTCGACATAGGTGCGCGGTGACACCGGCGCGCCGTCGATACTGATGCGCTCCGTCGCGAGTTGCAGGTGCGGACTCGTGGTGCGGCCCACGCGATGATGCATCCGGGTCAGCAGGGCGTCGATCATCCGGGCGACGGAGGTTTTGCCGTTGGTGCCCGCCACGTGGATGGACGGATAGTTGTTCTGCGGCGAGCCGAGAATGTCCATCAGCGCCGCGATACGCGCCAGCGACGGTTCGATCTTGGTCTCGGGCCAGCGCTGGTCGAGTTCCGCCTCGACCAGCGCCAGTTCGGCGACGTCGACCGGGGACGGTCCCCCGGAATTATCGGTGGTCACGCCTGGCCCAACTCCTTCAGTCGCGCGTCGATGCGAGCGATCTCTTCCTCGGCGACCTGCTTGCGCGCGCGGATCTTCGCAACGACCGGTTCGGGCGCCTTCGCCAGGAACGCATCGTTGGACAGCTTGCCGGAGGTCGCCGCGAGATCCTTCTCCGCCGCGGCGAGATCCTTACGCAGACGTGCGATTTCGGCTCCGATATCGATACTGCCGGAGGTGTCGAGCTCGACGGTGACGGTCGCGCGGGACAGACGGACCTCGATGGACGCCGTCGCTGCGAATCCGTCCTCGGGATCGGTGAGACGCGCCAGTGACCGCACCGCGGGAACCTGGGCGACGAGGTCGGCACCGTCGATCCCCTCGAGCCGGGCCGCGACCTTCTGCGACGGCTTGAGGCCCTGGTCGCTGCGGAACCGGCGGATCTCCGTGATGAGCTTCTGCATGTCCTCGACGCGGCGCAGGGCGTCCGCATCGGCGGGCACGCCACTCGCGACCGGCCAGGATGCGATCACCAGCGACTCGCCGCCGGTGAGCACCTTCCAGAGCGTTTCGGTGACGAACGGGATGACCGGGTGCAGCATCCGCAGCAACTGGTCGAGCACGGTTCCGAGCACGGCCTTGGTGTGCGCGCTCCTGACGTCACCGTCCGCGAACTGCACCTTGGCGAGCTCGAGGTACCAGTCGCACACTTCGTCCCACGCGAAGTGGTACAGCGCCTCGCACGCCTTGGAGAATTCGAACTTCTCGAAGGCCTCGTCGACCTCGGCGCGCACCTGGTCGAGCCGGTCGAGGATCCACCGGTCGGCGTCGGTGAGGTCGTCGCGGGCCGGGATCTCGCTCACCACGGCGCCGTTCATGAGCGCGAACTTGGTGGCGTTGAACAGCTTGTTGGCGAAGTTCCGGGAGGACTGTGCGTGGTCCTCGCCGACGGAGAGGTCGGCACCCGGGTTCGCGCCGCGCGCGAGGGTGAAGCGCAGTGCGTCGGCGCCGAAGCGGTCCACCCAGTCCAGCGGGTCGATGCCGTTGCCACGCGACTTCGACATCTTCTTGCCGAACTGGTCGCGGACCAGTCCGTGCAGGAACAAATCCTTGAACGGCACCTTGCCGCCGTTCACCGCGTCGTCGTCGGCGACGTAGGTACCGAACATCATCATGCGGGCGACCCAGAAGAACAGGATGTCGTAGCCGGTGACGAGAACGCTGGTGGGATAGAACTTTTCGAGTTCGGGCGTCTTGTCGGGCCAGCCCATCGTCGAGAACGGCCACAGTCCGGAGGAGAACCAGGTGTCGAGGACGTCGGGATCCTGCTCCCAGCCTTCGGGTGCGGTTTCGTCCGGGCCGAAGCATTGCACTTCGCCGTCGGGGCCGTACCAGATCGGGATGCGATGACCCCACCACAACTGCCGCGAGATGCACCAGTCGTGCATGTTGTCGACCCAGGCGAACCAGCGCGGTTCCTGGCTCTTGGGATGAATGACCATGTCGCCGTTGCGCACTGCGTCGCCGGCGGTTTCGGCAAGCTTGTCGACCTTGACCCACCACTGCATCGACAGGCGCGGCTCGATGGTCTCACCGGACCGCTCGGAATGGCCGACGCTGTGGACGTACGGACGCTTCTCGGCGACGACGCGGCCCTGTTCGGCGAGTTCCTCACGGATCTTCACACGTGCTTCGAAACGGTCCATCCCGTCGAAACGTGTTCCGCTGTCTGCGATCTTGCCGGTCTTGTCCATGATGGTGGGCATCGGCAGGTTGTGCCGCAGACCCATCTCGAAGTCGTTGGGATCGTGCGCGGGGGTGATCTTCACAGCGCCGGTGCCGAACTCGGGATCGACGTACGCGTCGGCGATCACCGGGATCTGGCGTCCCGTGATCGGGTGGTAGATCGTGGTTCCCACAAGGTGCTTGTAGCGCTCGTCTTCGGGATGCACCGCGACCGCGGTGTCACCGAGCATCGTCTCGACACGGGTGGTGGCGACGATGACGTGCGGCTCGGCGTCGTCGAGCGAGCCGTAGCGCAGCGACACGAGTTCGCCTTCGACCTCCTCGAACTTGACCTCGATGTCGGAGATCGCCGTCTGCAGCACCGGTGACCAGTTGACCAGGCGCTCGGCACGGTAGATCAGGCCGTCGTCGTACATGCGCTTGAAGATCGTCTGCACGGCGCGGGAAAGACCCTCGTCCATCGTGAAGCGATCACGCGACCAGTCGACGCCGTCGCCGATACGTCGCATCTGCCCCTGGATGGTGCCGCCGGATTCGCGCTTCCACTCCCACACCTTGTCGATGAACAGTTCGCGGCCGAAGTCTTCCTTCGTCTTGCCGTCGACGGCGAGTTGCTTCTCCACCACGGTCTGGGTCGCGATGCCCGCGTGGTCCATACCGGGGAGCCAGAGCACCTCACAGCCCTGCATGCGCTTGCGGCGGGTCAGCGCGTCCATCAGGGTGTGGTCGAGCGCGTGACCCATGTGCAGGCTGCCCGTGACGTTCGGGGGCGGGAGCACGATGGAGTAGCCGGGCTTGTCGCTTCCCGGGTCCGCCTCGAAGTAACCGGCGTCCACCCACCCCTGATAGAGCTCGGCCTCGACAGCGCTGGGGTCCCAGCTCTTGGGGAGGGCATCTGCGGGATTCTGGGGGTTCTCTGGCGCACTGGTCACCAGGCAATCGTAAGCGTCGAGCACAAACCGCCTGGACACGGGCTGTCGGCCGCTGCCGGTATCCCGGACCGCCGCCGGTGCCCGCACAGGAACGGCCCTCAGCCCAGCAGCTCCGGTAGTTCGACCGGCCGGCCCAGCACGTGCTCGGACAGGAACGCCTCGACCACCCGGTACCAGAGCTTGGCGTGCTGGGGGCTGAGGACCCAATGGTTCTCGGACGGGAAGTACAGGAACCGGTGCACCGTGGTCCCGTCGTCCTCCGCGGGCAGCCCCGACTCGTCGAGCAACTCGTACCAGAGCCGTAGCGCCTCTCCGATGGGCACGCGATAGTCCTTGTCACCATGGATGACCAGCATCGGAGTGACGATGTCGGCGACGAACAGGTGCGGAGAGTTCTCCACGGCCATCTCGGGAGTCATCTCCCGCTGCCAGTACCAGGCGACGTCGGTGGTCGGCGTGAACTGGTCGAGCGCCCACAAACCCGCGTGGGTGACGATCGCGCGGAACCGATCGGTGTGCCCGGCCACCCAGTTCGCCATGTAGCCGCCGAACGATCCGCCCATCGCCGCGGTGCGGTCGGCGTCGATGTCGCTACGCGCGACGGCCTCGTCGGTGATCGCCATGAGGTCGGTGTACGGTTCGGCTCCCCACCGGCCCCAGCCCCGCCGGACGAACTCCTCGCCGTACCCGGTGGACAGTGCCGGATCCGGCAGCAACACGGCGTAACCCCGCGCCACCAGCAGCCACGGATTCCATCGCCACGACCAGGTGTTCCAACTTCCCAGCGGCCCACCGTGAATCCACAGCAGGAGTGGGACGGGCGTGCCCTCCGTCGCGTCGTGCGGCAGCACGAGCCATCCACGCAGCGGGGTTCCGTCCGCGGCGGTCGTGGTGATCTCGGCGTGCCTACCGGGAAGCTCCGGTAGGTCCGCGGGGGCTCGCAACGGGGTCACGGTGCCCGCGTCGGGTCCGGTCAGGGCGATGCGAACGGGGTGCGGCGGCATGCGATACGAGGCGCGCAGCGCGTACAGAGCAGTGCCGTCGGGTGCGACACGCACATCGGTGTAGGCCTCGTCCCCGCCGGTGAGAGCGTCGGGACGGTCGGCTCCCGAGCGAAGTACGAAGATGGGGGCGCGTCCGTGGTCGTCTGCGGTGAGGACGAGTCCGGACCCGTCGGGAAGCCATGCGATCGAGGTAGGCCACCGGTCCCATCCGGGTGCCGCGACGGTGGTGGTGCCGTCCGTGAGGTCGAGTACGCGCACCGTCGTCTTCAGGGGTGTGTCGGGATCGCCCGCCGTCTCGTGCAGGAAGGCGAGCCGGGTCTCGTCCGGTGACACGACGGGGTGGAGCGCGTCCCCGGTGGGATCGTCGACGAGCGGCGTGCGAAGTCCGGTAGCGAGGTCGATCCGCACGAGAGTGGTCCGCCGGGATGCGCGCGGGCCGGATACGACCCAGGTCGACACGGCGAACGACCCGGTGGCGGCCACGTCGAGTTGCGCGTCGCGCAGAGCACCGCGGATGCCGGGTGTCAGGTCGACCAGGTCTCCGCGTTCCCACACGGTCAGCAGATGCGGGCGGTCGGGTCCGAGATCGTGATCCCAGTAGCGGACGGGATATCCGGTGTGCAGGGTCGCGGTCACCTTCGCGTCGTCGCGTGCGGTGCGAATACGTTCGTCGTCGCTGTCCCGGTGCCCGAACACGCTCGCGGTGGCGACGATGCGATCTGCGGCTGCCGCGGCGTGGACCGTCGCGATGCCGCCCTTGCGTGTGGCCACGGGTGTGGCTTCGCCTCCGGCTGCGGGGAGGCTCCACAGCGACGCCGGGTCCCCGTCCCCCCGGGAGGCGATGAACAGCAGGTCGCCGCCGGCTGTGAACGTCGGGTTCGATTCGCCCGTCACGCCGTGCGTCAGCCGGCGGGCGGGTTCGTGGCCTGCGGGATCGATTTCCCACAGTGCCCCGGTGTACGCCGTGGCCTTCTCGTCGAGCACCGATTGCGCGAGTACCAGGCGGGTGCCGTCGGGCGACATCACGAGGCTCGTGGCACGCGGCAGCGCAAGGTAGTCGTCGAGATCGTCGAAGGCGGTCATGCCCGAAACCCTAACGTCGGGGACGCGCCCTGCGGGTGTGTCAGGCCGGAGGTGGGCACAGACCCTCACGCGCACGATTCCAGAAGGGGAACAGCTCCGGGCTCCCCGCCTCCGGGTGCCGGACGCGGGCAAGGTCGACGAATTCGAGTTGCGTCTGCCCCGGCTGACCGATCAGGCTGCACGCTTCGACGACGAGGGCGGCCGTCTCGTCGGAGTCGAGCGTTGCGGCCCACGGACCGAGATCGGCTCCGCGCACGAAGCCGTCGAGTCGGGGCGCGATCCGGTTGTACGTGGTCTGCATCGCCACGCTGCACGGTGCGCCGAGCAGTTCGCCGCACGTGGTGGGAGTGCCGTCGAGGAGCACCCGGGTGTCTTCGACGGTCCTCGTCGAATCCGAGTCGGAGAGGCCGCGCAAGGCGAAATAGAAACCGGCAGCGACGACTGCCACCAGTACCAGCATCACTCCGAAGAAGCGTGTCATCGTCCCTCGCCTACGCCGTCACATGCCTCCATGCTGCCGGACGAGGACCGTACACACCGGGCGTTTCGCCCGATGACCCCTGCGGGCTCCGTAGTCCCGGTTGTTAGGCTGGGACGCCTGCTACACGATCGCTGATGCATCCGCGATCATCCCAGCCGAACGGAGAACTCATCGTGGTCGATCTCGCCTTCGTCATTGCCGGATCGGAAGCCACCGGCGGTGCCGGGCTGCAGGTGGACCTCAAGACGTTCCAGCAACTCGGCGTGTACGGGGTCGGTGCCATCACCTGCATCGTGTCGTTCGACCCCGAGAACAACTGGGGTCACCGATTCGTACCGATCGACCCGCAGGTCATCGCCGACCAGATTCAGGCTGCGACGGCGGCCCACGACCTCGACGTCGTGAAGATCGGCATGCTCGGAACTCCGGCGACGATCGACGTGGTCGCGGACGCGCTGGGCAAGAAGAACTGGCGGCACGTCGTGCTCGACCCGGTCCTGATCTGCAAAGGGCAGGAACCCGGCGCGGCACTCGACACCGACAACGCGCTGCGCACCCAGATACTCCCCCACGCCACCGTGGTGACCCCCAACCTCTTCGAGGCCCGCACCCTGTCCGGCATGGACAGCATCGACTCGGTCGACGACCTGGTCGAAGCCGCGCGCCGCATCCACGACCTCGGACCGCAGTACGTCGTCGCGAAGGGCGGTGTCGAACTCGCCGGTGACGACGCGGTCGACGTGCTGTTCGACGGCCGGGAGGTGACGCTGCTGTCGGCACCCAAGATCGGCAGCGAGCGGGTCTCCGGCGCCGGGTGCACTCTCGCCGCCGCGATCACGGCGGAAATCGCGAAAGGCACCGACGTCACTCGCGCAGTGCAGAATGCGAAGGACTTCGTCACCAAGGGCATCAAGGGCCGGGTGTCGGGGCACACGCCGTTCGACACCGTGTGGCAGGGTGCCTGACCGCCGTAGTCGCGGGGCGTAGTCGCTGGGCCCGCATCGCACAACCGATTCGATCTTGATACCCTGTCGCCGATGTCGCCGACCGGGGGGTCCGGCGTCGCCGACCGATCAGGGGGGATCGTCGTGACCTTACCGTCGCATGCAGTGTCACCACTTCTGCAAAGTCCATGTGGCCGAGCGTTGTACGGCGGCGAAGGCCGACGACCGGGTAACGGGAGCACGCCGCGCCGGCAGGCGACGCGTTGAGCCTGCACGTCGATCCGAACGAACTACTCCGCGCCGCAGCGCGATACGAAGACTCCGCCCGTGTTGTGGCGGCCGCAGTCGACCCGCTTCCCGACACAGTGCAGGCGGGCGCGGCCACCGGCGCGCTTGTCGGCGTACTCGGGCGAGTCGCCGCGGATGCCGCAGGTCTCGTGCACACGCTCGGTATCGCTGCGGGGATGCTCAGCTCCTGCGCCGAGGCGTACCGCGACAGTGACGCCGGCACCGCCGAGCGAATCGTCACTGCATGGCCCGATCAGGGCGAGTGAGCCGTGCCGATCGATACTTTCATCGACGGCGATCCCGCCGATATCTCGCGCGTCGGGCACTCGATCCGCTGCCACCTCGCGGCCGCCCTCGCAGCAACCGGGGACGACGCCGAAGAAGCCCGCCGCATCGCCGATGACGCGTGGGAGGGGGAGGCGTCCGACCGGTATCTACGCGAGGCATCGCGGATCGTGCGGGTCGTCGACGAGTTTCACGCGAGGACGCTCTCCGCTGCGGACGATTTCGACACGCTGTCGGTTGCGCTCGCTTCGGCTCTCGCGGATATGTCGGATATTCGCGACCGCGCGGCGAGTGCCGGACTCCCGGTCGTGTGCAACACCATCGGCGATCCGGGTCCGTATTCGGACGAGTCTCTGCTCCGAATCTATGACGAGTTGGCGGATGCCGCGACAGATGTGCACCGCCGGTGGGCACGCGCCATCGCGGAGGTCACCCATCGGTGGACAAGTGCCGCGTGGGCCGCATTGTTCACCACCACAACCGGATTCGATTATCTCACCGGCGAACTGGCCCAACGTGTCGATCAACTCGCACAGAGAGCGAGCATGTGTCTCGAGCATTCGGTGCGGTCGATGCAGGCCGTAATCGACCTTGCACCGGGCACTCCGTACGACGAGGTGCGGCGGCTCTTCGGGCAGGCGAAAGCATCCACCGACGATTTCGCCTCCACGATCGCGAAGCGCGGCGCTCTGGCGCCCATCCCGACCAGGCTGGCAGTGGGGACCGGCGCCGTGGGCCTTCTTGCCGGTGCGGGAATCGACTACTTCGCCGGTGAGCCTCTCGAGCAGGCTGTGGTGTCGAATTCGGCCGGGCTCGCGGCATCGATTGCGGCGGGAGCCATTGCTGGATCTGCTTTTCCCGGCCTAGGCACTCTGGGCGGTGCACTGGCAGGAACAGCGGTCGGCATCTTCGCCTCCGGAAGTGTCGACCACCTCTACGAGGATTCCTCTGCGACATTTCTCAGCACGCTCGACGCCGGGGTCAGTGAACTGAACGAAGCAAAAGATGCGTTGGCGGACCTCGGTGGGGTCGTCCGAGAGGTGCTCAGCGATGGCAATTGAGGATGCGCCGATGGAGTCGGGTAGCCGGACCCGGTGGAAGGTGTACGGAACCCGCACGGTCTACGGGCATTGTGTAACCGGTGCTGCATTGATTCTTCTCAGCGTCGGCTTTTTTGTTGTCGCCCCGGATGATCCGGTGTCGCTCACTTCGGCCGGGAGGTTCCACAGTCCGACCTACCCGACCGATTGGCTATGGTTCGCGCTCGGATTCGGGGTGTTCACCTGGCTCCTTCCGGTCTTCCTCCTGCTGATGCACAGCCCTCGAACCCGGCATTCCGACATCGCCGTCGGTACCGACGAAGGCGTACCGGCACTCCTGCTCCTTCAATCACGGTTGATCTACAACCTGTCGATGTTCGTGGTACTCCCTGCAATTTCTGTCGCCATCTGGTTCCTGGTCAAAATCAACTTCTCCACCACCGATGTCTATGTGGCCGAGCCTGAGACCGCGCCCTTGAAGTGGGCAATCCTCGCGGTGTTCGCTTTCGGATATCAGGCAGTCGTCGTCATGCAGATCCTGCTCGGACGTGTCCGCCCCGGCCACATTGCCATCCGGCACGACGGAATTCACCTCCGGGGTTACGCCCATGACGCGTGGATACCTTGGGACAGCCTGTTACTCGTCCAACCCAACAGCGATCGGAAATACCTCACGGTCTGGATCCGTGACGGCCATCGCGCAAACTTCTTCCGCCCGGCCCTACTGTGGAAGAAATTCGACAGTACCGTCATCAAAAAGGGTTTCAGCTCAGACGAAGAGGGGTTTTTCGTGCACGTCGACCGCCGACCTTTCAGGATCTCTCCCGAGCTCATCGACGCAGCGGTCGAGCACTACATGGAAAACCCCGACGCCCGTCGCGAATTGCGCGACCCGGAAGCCATCGCTCGCACTGTCGAAGTCCTGCGGTCGCACGCCACAACAGCGTGGTGGCGCTCCCAGCGACGTCCGGTTCCCGTCCCCCGTCTCGTACCGGGGTCCACGGGTCGCGACGAGTTCCTCGGGAAGTGGAGCTTGTGACAGCGCGGTCGAGTCCCCTGTCGCTCAGCGCGGATTCCGCCACATGGCCCAGAGGGTTGGGCCCGCCGCGGGGAATCGCGATCTCGCGGGTGACCTCGAATCCGAAGCGTTCGTAGTAGCCGATGTTCACTTCCTTGCTGGATTCGAGATAGGCGGGCGCGTGCGTCGCGTCGCAGCGGTCGAGTCGGGAGCGGAGTAGGGCGGCACCGAATCCTCCTCCGCGCGAGTGCGACGCGCTACCGAGCGTCGAGAGGTACCAGTGCGGTTCGGCGGGATGAACTGCCTCGAGTGCTGCGCTGACGGCGATTCCGGCGCGCGGGTGACTGCCGAGTGCGACCGCGAGCCGGGGCCACATGCGAAGCGACTGCCATACCGTCGGCTTCCATGCACCGGGGGGCCCCACAATGCGGCACCGCCCACGATTTCGTCCCTCTCCGCAATGTCGGCACCGCCGACCGGCACGGAATGAAATCGGGCTTCGGCAGCGAAATACCGTCGTAGCCCGTGCTCACGACGCCCTTCGTCGGGCCACATCCACGCCATCACCGGGTCGTCGAAGAACGCATCCGCCAGCACAGTTGCGCCGGCAGGGACATCGGTCTTCGTCGCCGGACGCACAGTCACGCTCACAGCATCGACGCTACCGGGCCAATATTTTACGTTCACGTCACACGCCGACGGGTCGTTACGTTTCTTCGTATGCAACACTGTCTCTCATTAAGAAACACGATTGTGGAGGACCGATGACAAAGAGCACCCGTGTAGTGATCGTCGGTGGCGGACTCGAGGGACTGGCCGCAGCCTGGTCACTTGCCGAACGCGGTGAATCCGACGTCCTCGTTCTCGAGCGACACACGCTGTGTTCCGGCATGACCGGAAAATCGAGCGGGATCGTCCGCTGCCACTACGGTGTGCGATCGCTCGCGGCGATGGCCTGGCACGGGGTTCAGGTCTTCTCGGCTGCCGAGGAGATCTTCGGTACGGACATCGGCTTCCGGCAGACCGGGTACATCGTGGGAGTGGGCGCGAACAACGTCGCACCCATGACCGCCAACACCGAGATGCACCGCGATCTGGGTATACCCGTGGAGTCGCTCGACGCCGACGAGGTCGCGCACATATGGCCCGGTATCGCCCTCGACGATTTCGCGGCGTTCGCCTACGAACCCCTCGGAGGGCACGGCGACGCGTATATGACAGGTATGGCCTACGCCGCGCAGGCACGACGCCTCGGGGTCCGAATCCGGCAGGCGGCCGAGGTCACCGCCCTTCTGCAGCGCGGGAACGGCGAAGTCTACGGTGTCGTTCTCGCCGACGGATCCGAAATTCACGCGGACACAGTGGTGCTCGCGACGGGAGCATGGTCTCCGACGCTCGGCGCCACCGCCGGCATCGACATCCCCGTACGCGTGCAACGCGAGTCGATTCTGCTCGTCGACCAGGGAACCCCCACACCGGATGTGCCCACATTCTCGGATCTGGTGAACCTGCAGTACCTCAGGCGCGAGCCGAACGGCGACCTGCTCGTCGGCAACAGCGACCACTCGACCCCCGAGTGGGCCGATCCGGACACCTACTCCAACCGCGCCGGCGACGACGTCGTCGCCGCCGCGATCGGCAAACTGGATCGCCTGCTCCCCCACATGCCCGACCCGCGACTGGCGTCGTCCTACGCCGGTTGTTACGACGTCACACCCGACTACAACCCGATCATCGGCCCGTCCCCCGCTCCCGGCCTGTTCCTGCTCGTCGGCTTCAGTGGCCACGGTTACAAGATCTCTCCCGCTGTCGGGCGATTGGCCGCCGATCTACTGCTCGACGGCATCTCCGGCACGCCCGAGGTGGACGGCGACGACTTCCGGTTTTCGCGCTTCGAGGAGGGCGAGCCCTTGGCGAGTCTGCGCCCCTACGCGGGCGCCGGTGAAATGCGCTAGAGGTGTGCGAGTGAGGACGCGCGGCCGACTCCTCGCGCGTCTTGATGGTCCGCCTCGGCGCTTGTTACGGTGTCGGCAGTGATACGCATGCTGTCTCTGTGAGCCGAACCCACCGCGACGACTTCTCGTCGCCTCTCCGCGGTGTGGTGATTCCGTGTGTTTCGACCGGGAACCGGACGCTGGTTCCCCGCTCCCCGATTCGCACCCACATCACCTTCTGGAGCACCCATGCCTGTCACCATCCCCCTCTCCTCGGAACTCGAAGCCGACTGTTCGAACTGTTTCGCGCTGTGCTGTAACGCTTTCGGATTCTCGAGATCGGCGGACTTTCCCATCGACAAACCTGCCGGCGTACCGTGCCCGAACCTCGAGCCCGACCATTCGTGTGGAATCCACAGGTCGCTGCACGCCAGGGGGTTCCGCGGTTGTGCGGCCTTCGACTGCTTCGGCGCCGGCCAAGCGGTCTCCCAGCGCCTCTTCCACGGCACCGAACCGGATCGGGACTCGCAGGAGCGCCGCACGATGTTTGCCGCGTTCGCGGTCGTGCGGCAATTACACGAGATGCTCTGGCACCTCGCGGAGGCGCGGGCACGCACCTTCGATCCCGACGCAGCGCGAGCGGCGCTGCATCTCGCCGAACTCGTTGCACGCACGGCGAGCGGGACGCTCGATGCGCTGGTGAGGACAGAGGTGAACGCACTGCATGCCCGCGTCGCCCTGGCACTCCGGCAGGTCAGCGAAGAGGTGCGCGCCGGGTATCGCGCAGACGCACGAGCGACCGTGCCCGACGCATATCCGGGTGCCGACCTGGCGGGCAGAGACCTGCGCGCGCACAGCCTGTGCGGCGCCGACCTCAGAGGCGCGTGTCTGATCGCGGCAGATCTGCGGGGAAGCACCCTGGCCGGTGTCGATCTCCTCGGCGCCGACCTGCGGGATGCCCGGATCGAGGGCGCAGACCTTTCGACCGCACTGTATGTGACGCAGCCACAGATCGCGGCCGCCCGGGGTAGTGCGGACACCACGCTGCCGCACCGCCTCTCACCGCCGGCTCACTGGGGCAGCTAGCGCGTCGATATCGGCCCGGGACGGGGCGGAGTGTCACAGACGTTTCTCCGCTCCGTAACGCCGTCGTCATGCGTGCTATGTTTCATTACATTCGACAGCGATTCACATCATGAAACCCCGCCGCCGAACCACAGGAGTTCCCATGACGCTCGAAGCCACCGACCTCATCTCCCGGCGGTCGCAGTCGACGAACGGTCACCCGCACCCGAGCACTGCGTCCGGCACCATCGCGGACCAGGCCACAGATCTCGCTTCCCTCGCACGCGCCACCGGCACCCGCTTCATCCTGGCCGTGTTCACGACCTTGTCCGGAAAGCCCTGTGCCAAGCTGGTTCCGGTCGAGTCGGCCGACGAACTCCAGAACGACGGTGTCGGATTCGCCGGCTACGCAGCCGGTTCCATCGGCCAGGTGCCGAAAGATCCCGACCTCGTCGCGATCCCCGATCTCTCTTCGTTCACCCCCATCCCCTTCATCCGCGACGGCCTCGCGCTCGTCCACTGCGATCCCCACGTGGAAGGCAAGCCCTGGCCCTTCGCCCCGCGAATCATCCTCCAGAAGGCGCTCGCCGCCGCGGCGGAAAAGGGACTCACGGTCAAGGTCGGCGCCGAGATCGAGTACTTCCTCGTCCAGCGCGACGAGAAGGGGACCCTGCGCACCGCCGATCTCCTCGACACCTCGCGCCAGCCGTGTTACGACGCCCGCGACGTCACCCGCATGTACGAGCACCTCACGTCCATCTCGTCGGCGATGAACACTCTCGGCTGGGGCAACTACGCCAACGACCACGAGGACGGCAACGGCCAGTTCGAACAGAACTTCCGCTACGACGAGGCCCTCGTCACGGCCGACCGTGTGATGACCCTGCGGTACCTGATCTCCGTCCTCGCCGAGCAACGCGGCATGACCGCAACTTTCATGCCCAAGCCCTTCGCCGACCGAACCGGTACCGGCATGCACATGCACATGTCCCTGTGGAACGGCGACCGTGCCGCGTTCCCCGACGCCGGGGACCTCCGGGGGTTGGGCCTGTCCGACCTCGCCTACTCGTTCATCGGCGGAATTCTCGATCACGCGTGCGCCCTGCAGGGCGTGCTGGCACCCACGGTGAACTCGTACAAGCGCACGGGTGCGACCGCGACCACCTCCGGCGCCACCTGGTCGCCGCGTCGTGCGACCTACGGAGGCAACGACCGCACCCACTACATCCGGGTTCCGGACTCCCACCGCGTCGAACTACGAGGCGGTGACGGCTCCACCAATCCGTATCTTGCGATCGCTGCGACGGTGGCCGCCGGACTCGACGGTGTCGAACGCGGACTCGATCCGGGTACGCCGGGTGCGGGCGTCGCCTCCGACGCATTACCGATGACGCTCCTGCACGCCATGGACGCCCTCGCCGCCGATCCCGTCGTCACCGCAGCACTCGATGCTGCCGGACCCGGGGTCGCGGAGTACTTCACCGCCCTCAAACGCGAGGAATTCTTCCAGTGGCACAACACCGTGACGCCGTGGGAGATCGACAACTACCTGACCGCTTTCTGACACCGACCAGGAGAAGACATGTGCGGAATCGTCGGGCTTCACCTCCGTGACGCCTCACTCGAACCACGGCTCGGCCACCTTCTGACAGGCATGCTCGGCCGAATGGTGGACCGTGGACCGGACTCGGCGGGCGTCGCCATCTACGGAGATCCGACATTCTCCCCCGCGGGACACTCCTCGGTCTCGGTCCTCGGAGCGTCGGCGAATCTTGCCGGCGCCCTGAGGAATGCGCTGGGCGTCTCCGTCACCGGCATCGACCTCTCCCCCACTACCGTGGTCCATGCACCGATTCCCGCCGCGGCACTGGCGGACGCCGTTCGCACGGTGGACCCGGGCGCGACCGTGATCGGTTTCGGCGACGAAGTCACCGTCCTCAAGGGAATGGGCAACCCGTTGCTGCTGGCCGAGCGGTTCGGACTTCCCCGGGCGTCGGGTCGTCAGGGCGTCGGCCACACCCGCATGGCCACCGAATCCGCGGTGACGGCAGCGGGCTCCCATCCGTTCGCCGTGGGGCCGGACCAGTGCCTGGTGCACAACGGCTCGTTCTCGAACCATCTTTCCGTGAAACGGGAACTGGAAGACGATGGCGTGGTGTTCGACAGCGAGAACGACACGGAAGTAGGTGCACGCTTCGTGGCCAAGCACCTCGCCGACGGAGCAGACCTCGACAAGGCGCTTCGCCTGCTCGGTGAGCGGTTCGACGGTTTCTACACGCTGCTCGTCTCCACGGCCGATGCGTTCGCCGTGGTGCGCGATCCGATCGCGTGCAAACCTGCCGTCGTCGCGGAAACGGACTCCTACGTGGCGATGGCATCCGAATTCCGCGCTCTCGCACATCTTCCGGGGATATCGGACGCACACATCTTCGAACCCGAACCCGAACGGGTCTACGTATGGCACCGCTGACCGGACCCGTATTGCCGCTGCCACTTCGACGCCGGAGAAACTCATGACCACCGACACGCTGCCCACCGCCGCATACGACCTCGACGTGACCACCACCCGGGAACTCAACACGGCGCTCCAGGCGACCGAGGCACCCGCCACCGTGCACGTCACCGATCCACAGGGGCAGCACGCACTGGCGTGCGGACTGAACCGGCCCATAGAGGTGCACATCTCCGGACACGTCGGCTACTACGCAGCCGGGATGAACCAGCATGCCCGCGTGACGATCGACGGCAACGCAGGCGTCGGCGTCGGGGAGAACATGATGTCGGGCACGGTGCGGGTAACCGGGGACGCGTCCCAATCCGCCGGAGCCACCGCCCACGGCGGCTTACTCGTGATCGAAGGAAACGCCGCCGCTCGCTGCGGGATCTCGATGAAGGGCGTCGACATCGTCGTCGGCGGCAACATCGGCCACATGAGCGCCTTCATGGGGCAGGCCGGACGACTGGTCGTACTGGGCGACGCGGGTGAGGCGCTCGGCGATTCGCTGTACGAGGCGCGCATCTACGTGCGGGGCACTGTCGCCTCCCTCGGCGCAGACTGCATCGCCAAACCGATGCGCCCCGAACATCTCGCGGAACTCCGGGAACTGCTCGACGCGGCCGGCTTCGACGCCGATCCCAGCGACTTCACCCGGTACGGCTCCGCCCGCAGCCTCTACCACTTCCATGTGGACAACGCGTCCGCGTACTGATCCCGACCCGCTCGACAGCGAGGAGACTTCCATGACATTCCGGCCCGGTCTGCGCGAATCGGCGACCTTCGACCGCAACGTCGTTCACGAGATCCAGCGTGCCGCCGACACCGGCATCTACGACATTCGTGGCTGGGGCGCCAAACGCAAGGTCCCACACTTCGACGACTTGCTGTTCCTCGGTTCGTCGATGTCGCGGTACCCCCTGGAGGGATACCGGGAGAAGTGCGAGACCGATGTCGTCCTCGGAGATCGTCATGCGAAGTACCCTCTTCACCTGGATATCCCCGTCACCATCGCCGGAATGAGTTTCGGCGCCCTCTCGGGCGGCGCGAAAGATGCGCTCGGACGCGGCGCGAGTGAGGTCGGCACCTCCACCACCACCGGAGACGGCGGCATGACACCGGAGGAACGCGGCCAATCCAAATACCTGGTCTACCAATACCTTCCGTCTCGGTACGGGATGAATCCCGACGACCTGCGCAAGGCCGACGCCATCGAGATCGTGCTCGGTCAGGGCGCCAAGCCCGGTGGCGGTGGAATGTTGCTCGGCCAGAAGATCACCGAGCGGGTGGCCGGAATGCGGACACTGCCCGTGGGTATCGACCAGCGCAGCGCATGCCGGCACCCCGACTGGACCGGACCCGACGACCTCGCGATCAAAATCATCGAACTGCGGGAGATCACCGGCTGGGAGAAGCCGATCTACGTCAAGGTCGGGGCCACTCGCACGTACTACGACGTCAAGCTCGCCGTGAAGGCCGGCGCGGACGTGATTGTCGTCGACGGCATGCAGGGCGGCACGGCCGCGACCCAGGATGTTTTCATCGAACACGTCGGGATCCCCACGCTCGCTGCCATCCCCCAGGCCGTGCAGGCGTTGCAGGAGATGGGAATGCACCGCACTTCGGGTGGTGTACAGCTCATCGTCTCCGGTGGTATCCGGTCGGGCGCCGACGTCGCGAAGGCGATGGCACTCGGCGCCGACGCCGTGGCGATCGGGACCGCCGCGCTGATCGCACTCGGCGACAACGATCCGAAGTACGAGGCGGAGTACGCGAAACTGGGCTCGGCCGCAGGCTTCTACGACGACTTCCAGGACGGCAAGGACCCCGCAGGCATCACGACGCAGGACCCGGAACTGCAGCGCAATTTCGATCCGATCGAGGGTGGACGGCGGCTCGCGAACTACCTGCGCGTCCTCACGATGGAGGCTCAGACCATCGCGCGCGCGTGCGGCAAGTCGCACCTGCGCAATCTCGAACCGCAGGACCTGGTGGCCCTGACGATCGAATCCGCGGCGATGGCCCGCGTGCCCCTCGCGGGCACCGAGTGGATTCCCGGACGAGCGTTCTGACTCTGCGTCCCCGCGGCACCTCCGAGCCTCCGGCCGGAGGTGCCGCGGGCTGTCTACTGCCGGGAAACAGGTTGTAGTCTGCTGATATGACCACACCGGATCGCGCCGTCCTCCACGACACCTCCGGCCGCGAGGTCCCTCGGGACACCCCCACGGGCGTCGATCTCGAACGGGCCATCGCACACCAAGTGCGGGCACTGCGCCTGGCCAGTGGACTGTCGGTCGGCGACATGGCTGCGAAGGTGGGCATCTCCAAGGCGATGCTCTCGAAGATCGAGAACGCGCAGACCTCGTGCAGCCTGTCCACCCTCGCACGCCTCGCCGCGGGTCTCGACGTGCCCGTCACCTCCCTGTTCCGGGGTGCCGACGCACACCGCGAGGCGGTGTTCACCAAGAGCGGCCACGGCGCCGAGATCGTCGGCCGCGGTACCCGCGCAGGCCATCATTACGAATTGCTCGGTGCGCTCCGCGGTCAGCACCAGCGTCTCGAACCGGTCCTGGTGACCCTCACCGACGCGAGCGACATCTTCCCTCTCTTCCAGCACCCCGGAACCGAATTGCTGTACATGCTCGAAGGCGAAATGGTCTATGGCCACGGCGATTCCGAGTACCGCCTCACGGCCGGCGATTCACTGCTGCTCGACGGCGAGGGCGTCCACGGGCCGAACGAACTCGTCACATTGCCGATCCGGTTCCTCGCGGTGACGGCATACCCCGACAATCACCAGGGATGACGACGCGCCCCCGCCGGGAGAACCGGCGGGGGCGCATCATCCGTGCACGATCTCGTGGGGTGACCGTCAGGTCGTGGGAACGACGATGTCACGATCCTCCGCGAAATCGGAAGGACGCATCTTCGACGGCGCACCGGCCGCGAACGAATCCATGACGTAGGCGGTTTCACCGTGCACCGGCACGTCGATACCGATCTTCTCGGTCTCGGCATCGACCCGGATACCCATGGTCTTGTCGAGGACCTTGGCGATCAGGAAGGTCACCGCGAACGAATACGCGAAGACCGCAGCCATCGCGACGATCTGGCGACCGAGGAAATCGATGCCGCCGCCGAAGAACAAGCCGTCGACACCCGCGGGCGCAGCGGCCGTTGCGATGAACGCGATGAGGGTCGTGCCGACGACACCGCCCATCAGGTGGATCGCGACGACGTCGAGCGAGTCGTCGTAACCCATCTTGAACTTCCATCCCACCGCGAAGCAGCTGACCGCACCGGAGACGACACCGATCGCGAGAGCACCGAGCGGTGAGACGAGGCTGGCGGCGGGCGTGATGCCGACCAGGGCGGCGATCATGCCGGATACGGCTCCGAGGGTGGTGGCGTGCTTCTCCGTGATGCGTTCCACCAGGATCCAGCCGAGAAGGCCCGCTACCGCGGCGGCCATCGTGTTGAGGACGACGACACCGGCGGTGTGGTTGGCGCCGCCCGCCGATCCGCCGTTGAATCCGAACCAGCCGAACATCAGGATGCCGCCGCCGAGTACGACCAGAGGCAGGCTGTGCGGCCGGGCCACGTGCGGGAAGCCGCGCCGGGCACCGAGGGCGATCGCGACCGCGAGTGCGGCGACTCCCGCGTTCATGTGGACGGCGGTGCCGCCGGCGAAGTCGTGGGCGCCGAGCGTGTTGGCGATCCACCCACCCTTGGTGCCGGCCTCCTCGTCGTCGAATGCGAACACCCAGTGCGCGACCGGGAAGTAGACGAGCACGAGCCAGATTCCGGAGAACACGAGCCAGGCGGAGAACTTCATGCGGTCGGCGACCGCGCCCGCGATGATCGCCACCGTGATTCCTGCGAAGAGGAGGTGGAAGGCCGCGGTGAGTGCGGCCGGAATCCCGCCGGCCGGGTCTTCCTCGAGAAGTGAGGCGAGTCCGACGTCCGTGAACGGATTGCCGATGAGGCCGAGTCCGCCGACGCTGTCGCCGAGCACCGCCGCGGGACCGAAGAAGACCCACACCACGCCCGCTACGGCGAACCCGCCGAGCACCATCATGATCATGTTGAGCGCACTCTTGACACCGAGCATGCCGCCGTAGAACAGCGCGAGGCCCGGGACCATCAGTGCGACGGCCGTGAACGCCGCCAGTATCCAGGCGGTATCCGCGGCAGCAAGTGCCTGTTCCATAGGGTCACCTTGTCCAGTCCTGAGGGAAGACCTTTCGGCCCATCGATCGGCGAGAGTCTTTCCTTGTTCATCACCGTTCCCTGAGAGTGGACCGAGCATGTAAACCCGCACGCGCCCACCCCGTGAAGATCTCGTTACAGTGCCGGAGTAGCCCCCCGAGGGCGACCCACCCGGATCTGCCCGACCCCGGGAGCGATCACGCGACGAGTTCCGTATCGTGGGAAGACGACACACCGGAGGTGAACGATGGGACGCGTGACCGCCCGCCGACCTGTCCTGCGCATCACGGCGGACCGGGTGTCGCGGCGACCGGACACCCTCGCCGTCGAGGAACCGCTCGAAATCCGACTCGGCGGCGACGCGCTGACGATCACGATGCGGACGCCCGGCCACGATGTCGATCTGGTGCACGGCTTCCTGTTGAGCGAAGGCATGATCAGCGACCGTGAGGATGTCGCGGCGGTCCGCTACTGCGACGGAGTCGACGAGAACGGGGCCAACACGTACAACGTCCTCGACGTCGCACTGGCCCCCGGCGTCACGATCGGAGAAGGCGTCGGCCGGCGCTCGTTCACCACCACGTCGGCGTGCGGTGTGTGCGGCAAGGAGTCGCTCGATCAGGTGCGCACGCGTACCCGCTTTCCCCTCACCGACGCGGACTCGCCCATGCTCGCGGCCGGAACCCTCACGACGATGCCCGACACCCTGCGCGACAAGCAGCAGGTGTTCGCCTCGACCGGCGGCCTGCACGCGGCGGCACTGTTCACTCCGGACGGTGAACTTCTCGCTGTGCGCGAAGACGTCGGACGGCACAACGCGGTGGACAAGGTGCTCGGCTGGGCGCTCACCGCCGATGGCCGCGTCCCGCTCTCGAACAGCGTGCTCATGGTGAGCGGGCGCGCGTCGTTCGAACTCGTCCAGAAGGCGGTCATGGCCGGGGTGCCGGTGCTCGCCGCGGTCTCGGCGCCGTCGTCCCTTGCGGTGGACCTCGCCGCCGAGTCGGGACTGACCCTCGTGGGATTCCTGCGGGGCGACACGATGAACGTCTACACAGCGACCGAGCGCGTCAAGGTCGGCTGAGTCGGCGCCGCGCGCTCAGTCCACGCTCGGCGCCCACTGCACCCCGTTGATGTGGCTGCCGCCGTCGACGAACAGCGTATTGCCGGTCAGATATCGCGAGTCGTCGCTCGCGAGGAATGCGGCGACGGTGCCGATGTCGTCGAGGGGGTCACCGATCCGCCCCATCGGGTTCGCGGCGGCCTGCGTGGCAGCCATCTCCGGATCGGCCTCCGCCACACGCCGGTAGGCCGCGCTCTGTGCGCCCGGGCAGATCACGTTGCAGCACACCTGCTTCGGCGCCCACTCGCGGGCCGCAGTGCGGGTCATGCTGCGCAACGCCTCCTTCGCGGCGTTGTACGACACCGAGTACATGTGCGCGTTGACGCCGTTGAGGCTGCACATGTTGATCACCCGTCCGGTTCCGTGCCGCGCCAACTCGGGGAACGCGCGCTGCATCGCCCAGAACGCGGCCATCACGGCCATGTCGAAGCCTGCCCGCATCGAGTCCTCCGGTGTCTTCTCCATCCGTGCGAACCCCAGCGACCGCCAGGCGTTGTTGACGAGGATGTCGAGTCGGCCGAACTCCCGGGCGGCAGTGTCCACCATCGCGTGCACCTGCTCCCGATCGGTCACGTCGGTGTGGACGAACTCCGCCCGCACGCCCCACCGGTCGGTGAGCCACCGCGCGGTGTCGGCACCGGCCTCCGCGTCCACCTCGGCGACCAGGATGTCCGCCCCGTCGCGGGCGAGTGCACCGGCGACACCGCGGCCGATGCCCATACCCGCTCCGGTGACGACTGCCACCCGTCCGTCCAGCTTCCCCATGCCGCTTCCTCCCAGCTCTGTGATGTCGGTCTGTCGCTGCCGTCAGCGGGGACGGGGAACCGTCTTGTCGATGAACAGTGCCTCCACGGAGACACAGACGGCGCCGTCCGCGGTCTTGATCTCGCCGACCGTCTCGATCTTGCGGCCCTCCTCCCGAACCAGCCGGCCGGTCACGGTCAGCGGTTCGAACAACGGGGTGGGCCGGTGGTACCTGACGTTGAGTTGCGCGGTCGCCCCGCTGCGTCCTGCCCAGGCATTCGCGACACCGAGGGTGTGGTCGATGAGCAGCGCCGCGACACCGCCGTGCACGTGCCCGGGCGGACCCTGGTACGGGAAGGTCAGCGTCACAACCCCTTCCACCGATCCGTCTTCACGACCGGCGAGCACCAGCGGCGGCGCCAGCGCGTTCTCCGGTCCGGTGACGGGATCGTGCCGGGTGACACCCTCCCCGTGCCACATGTCGACCAGCCGCTCCTGCACTTCCGGGGCGTGCTCCTCGAGATGCTCGGCGATGTTGTCGAGTTCCTCCGCGACCCGCTCGAGATTCGCGTTGGTGCGATCGGTGCGCAGAAGTGCGTCCACCACGCGCCGGGCGGCAGCGGCGGCCCTGTCGACGGCGGTGTCCTGCGGAGCCGACGTCAGGATCGTGCCGTCGGGCGCATTCCCGACGGTGGGGTGGACGTTCGGATCGACTCTCATCGGATCTCCATCGTGGCGTGGGTGAGCACCGGTTGCCCGTCGCGCTCGGGGCAGGTCGCGAGCACGGCGAGGGTGTCGCCGTCGCGCCACACCGCGGTCTCGATCGTTTCTCCCGGGTACAACGATCCGGCGAACCGCACCGAGAACGTCCGGACACGGGTGGGGTCTCCGTCGAGCAGACCGTCGACCACCGCCTTGCAGACGATGCCGTACGAGGCGAGCCCGTGCAGGATCGGCCGGTCGAAACCGGCCATCTTCGCGAATGCCGGGTCCGCGTGCAGCGGGTTCATGTCGGCACTGAGCCGGTACACCAGTGCCTGCTGCGTACTCGTCGGAGACACGAGGACCTTGTCCGGGCTCCGCTCCGGCACCGCGTTCGAGGCATCAGGCCCCGCATCGCCACCGAAGCCGCCCTCCCCTCGGGCCCAGATCTGCATCGCCGTGGTCCACAACGGATTTCCCCCGGAGTCCTGTGCGGACTGCTCGAGCACGATCACCGCCGCCTTGCCCTTGTCCCACACGTCGGCGACACGCGACGAGATCGTCGCGGCGCCCGAGGCCGGGATGGGGGCGTGCACGGTGAGGGACTGCCCGCCGTGAAGGATCTTGCGCAGGTCGATGTCGATTCCCGGCAGGTTCAGCCCTGCGGGTGTGACCGCGCCGGCCGAGACTCCTTGTCCCGCAACCATGGCGAATGTCGGAAGGACCTTCAGGTTCTTCTCGTAGACCCATCCCAGCTCGGCCGGGTCCAGCGAGTCGACACCCGCAACCAAACCGAGGTGGTAGAGGATCACGTCCCGTTCGGTCCATCCGGCCTCGCGGACCGTGGGAGCGGCCGTCAGTGCGGCGTTCACGTCGATAGGCATGGTGCGTTCACTTTCCGGGTTCGGGATCGCGGGGCAGCCCCAGGATCCGCTCGCCGATGATGTTGAGCTGGACGTTCGTCGTACCACCGGCAATGGACATGCACTGCACGTTGAGGAACATGTGCGTTGCGGACGAGCGATCCTGCTCACCGACCAGCGAGGCGGGACCGGCCCAGTCCATCGCGAGTTCCCAGACCTGCTGGATGTGTTCGACACCCATCAGCTTGGAGACCGACGACTCGGCACCCGGTTGGCCACCGCTCAAGGAGCGGATGGCGGCGCGCAGCCCCATCAGGCCACCGGACTGCGCGTCGCTCAGTACCTTGCCGAGGACGGTGAGCTGCTCGTCGTCCGGCCCCCCGGGAGCGTTCTCCGCCAGTGCCAGCAAGGCCTCGCCGCCCGCCCCGAACGTGGAGTCGTGGGACAGGGACACCCGCTCGTTGGAGAGGGTGGTGCGTGCGAGCTTCCACCCGTCGCCGGGCTCACCGACCAGGCATTCGTCGGGCACGAACACATCGTCGAAGAACACTTCGTTGAACAGAGCTTCACCGGTGATCTCCCGCAACGGCCGGATGTCGAGACCTTCGGTGTTCTTGATGTCGATCAGGAAGTAGGACAGACCCTTGTGCTTGGGTGCGTCCACGTCGGTACGGGCGAGGCAGATGCCCCAGTCCGCGACCCGCGCCATCGACGTCCACACCTTCTGCCCGTTGAGCTTCCAGCCGCCGTCGACCTTGACGGCCTTGGTGGACAGGGCCGCGAGGTCGGAGCCGGCACCGGGCTCGGAGAAGAGCTGGCACCACACGAGATCGCCGCGCAACGACTGCGGGACGAACCGTTCGATCTGCTCGGCGTTGCCGTGCGCGATCAGCGTCGGCACCACCCAGTTGCCGATGATCATGTCGTGTGGTGTGAGCTCTGCTGCGCGCAGCTCCTCGGCGATGACGAGTTGGGTGACGGCGTCGGCAGCCTTGCCCCACGGCTCGGGAAGGTGCGGTGTGGTGTAGCCCTTCTCCGCCAGATACGCCTTCTGCTTCACATCGTCGAGCAGGGTGGCCGGCTCGAGTTCGGCGCGGACGTCCGCTCGGATCTGCTCCGCCTCGGGTGGAAGGTCGACCGTGAGCACCCGGCGGGCACCGGCGCGCGTGAGAGCAGTCACTCGGCGACGCCAGGACGCCGTGGAGCCCAACAGGATTCGCAGAGATTGAGCGCGCCGCATGTAGAGGTGGGCGGGGTGATCCCAGGTGTAACCGATACCGCCGAGAACCTGGATGCAGCTCTTGGTGACCTGGAATGCCGCTTCCGGGGCGACGGACGCAGCGACGGCTACGGCGAGCGAGGCCTCATCGGCGGAAATGTCCTCGCCCAGTGCGCGAGTCGCATCCCACGTCGTGACGCGGGCTTGCTCGGTGTGACAGAGCATTCGTGCGACGGTGTGCTTGACGCCTTGGAACTGGCCGATGACACGGCCGAACTGCCGGCGCACCCGCGCATAGTCCGCGGCGGTCGTGGTGGCCCAGTCCGCGAGGCCGGCCGCCTCGGCTGCGAAGAACGTTGCGGCGATGTCGAGTACCCGGCCGGGGTCCACGGTCAGCACGTCATCATCGGAGAGGGCCAGCCCGTCCGCGGTGATCTCGGCGTTGCGCCGCACCACGTCGTAACTCGGCAGGTCCGTGACGCCGATACGGTCACGAGCGACCACCACGAATGCGCGCTCGCCCCCGTCGTCGGCGGCGAGCAGGAACACGTCGGCCACCTGGCCACCGAGCACGACTCCCGATGTGCCGGACAGGCTGACCGAGGCTCCGTCGCGAACGATGCGCAGCCGGCCCGGCTGCAGCGACACCGCACCGTACAGTGCACCGTTCGCCAGTCCCTCGAGTTCCGCTCGACGCCCCGCCTCGTTCAGAACCGCGGACGTGATCACCGTCGGGAGGAACGGTCCGGGCACCATGGCTCGGCCCAGTTCCTCGGCGACAACAGCGGTTTCGAGATAACCGAAGCCGGCGCCGCCGACGTCTTCCGGCAGATGCAGTCCCAGCATGCCGAGGTCGGCGAACGAACCCCAGAACGACGGCCGGGTCTCCGCCTCGGCATCGACAGCCGCGCGGATCACCTCGGGCGTCGCGTGTCGTGCCGCCCAGCCGCGTACGGAATCACGAAGCTCGCGGTCCTCGTCACTCAATCCCAAAGTCATGAACGGGTCCCTTGATAGAAGATCACGGCGTCAGATGCGCTCGATGACGGTGGCTGTGGACAGTGCGCCGCCTGCGCACATCGTGATCAGTGCGGTCGAGCGATTCGACCGCTCGAGCTCGTGCAGAGCACTGGTGATCAGTCGCGCTCCGGTGGAGCCCACCGGATGCCCGAGGGCGATGGCACCGCCGTTGACGTTGACCTTGCTCAGGTCGGCCTTGTGCACCTGTGCCCAGGACAGCACGACCGAGGCGAACGCTTCGTTGATCTCGACGAGATCGATGTCCGACAACGACATTCCGGTGCGGTCGAGCACCGCCCGAGTGGAGTCGATCGGTCCGTCGAGGTGGTAGTACGGGTCCGAGCCCACCAGGGTGGACGCAAGGATCCGGGCGCGTGGCCGCAGCCCCGCCTCCCGTGCTTTGTCCTCGCTCATCAGCAGGACTGCGGCGGCACCGTCGCTGACCTGTGAGGAGTTGCCGGCGGTGTGGATACCACCCTCGATCACGGGCTTCAACCCCGCGAGGGCGTCCGCGGAGGTGTCGCGGAGACCACCGTCGCGCGTCACGGTGGCGATCTCACCGGTGGGTTCTCCGTCCTTGGTCACGACCGGCGCGTCGACGGGCACGATTTCACGGTCGAACCGTCCCTCGGCCCACGCATTCGCGGCGCGACGCTGCGACTCCAGCCCGAAGGCGTCGACATCGGCGCGCGTGATGCCACGGTTGGCGGCAATCCGCTCCGCCGAGGTGAACTGGTCACCCATGTCGATCGACCAGTCCGCCGGGTACGGGTTACCCGTGCCGGGTGCGTTGGCCTGACCGAGGAAAACTCGGCTCATCACTTCGACGCCGCAGCCGATACCGGCGTCGATCTGCCCGGACGCGATCAGTCCCGCGACCATGTGCACCGCCTGCTGCGACGAACCGCACGCGCAGTCGATGGTGGTGGCGGCAGCCGTGTACGGGAGGCCGGCGTGCAGCCACGCCTGCCGGGTGACGTTGTTGGACTGCTCCCCCGCCTGCGTGACCGCGCCACCGACCAGTTGGCCGATCTGCCCGGCGGGGAGTCCGGTGCGGTCCAGCAGTGCTTTCTGGGCGGTGCCCAGAAGCACGGCGGGGTGCACTCCGGCCAGCTGTCCGCGGCGGCGGCCGATCGGCGTACGTGCGGCCTCGACGATGACGACGTTGCTCATGCCACTCCTGAAGTGTCGGCGTTTCTGAAATTTATTCTATTTCTGTCGCCGGCCGGAGTTCCGCACTTGTCCCGGCAAGCGGGACTTGCAGTGCGAGAGGAGGCTTCCTCGGGTGCCGCCGCAGCTCACCCGTTCGATCGAGGCCGGCCCACCGATAGATCGACGAGGAGCAGGTCGCAGGCGACGCGCAGGTCGGACTCGACTTCCGGGATGGAGGTCCGGCCGTTGAGTGCCCCCTGGACGAGACCGAACCACAGGGCGACCACCAGCCGCACCACCGTCGCGTCTCGCACCGTGGGCTCGGAGATTCCCGCCGCCGCGAGGAGCAGTCGATCGAAGTGCTGATCGATTTTCGAGACATCGGGAATGGTGGCGGCATTCGACGACGACGCGGACCGGATCATGGCGTTCGCCAGGAGCGGCGTACGCACCAGCGCCCGCGTCGCCTGCAGTAATGCCTGGTAGACGGCATCGGACGGCGAGGCCGGGGCAGAGGGACGCCGGGACAACTGGATGCCCATGCGGTCGATCTGGTCGACCATCACCGCGACGAACAAGTGGGTCTTGGACGGGAAATAGCGATAGAGCGTGCCGATCGCGACCCCTGCCGCCTTGGCGACGTCCTGCATTTGTACGCGCTCGAGTTCTTTGTCCCCCGCCAGTCGTGCCGCAGCCGTCAGGATCCGGTCGTATCGCGCGTGCTGTTCCGTCGAGCTGGGCTCCGCCGCGTCGCGTGCCGCCCCGATCCTGGGCATCTCGCATCCCCCTTCGTTCACCTCGGACGAAAGCAGAGCGTAGATCCTCACCCCTACCGTCCCGGGCGGTTCGGGTACCGGTCAGTGAGATCTCGCACCTCGTCGCCTCCTGCGAAGCGACCGGAACGGGGATTCGAACACACTGGGCGCAAACACTTTTCGCTCGTTGTCCGCACTCGGGTGGCGACGCGCATCAGCGGAGGTCATCCCCGCCGCGACAATGCACCACCGGCGACGGAGACCCCGGTAGCGGCGGTCGCGGCACTCCCGCCCAGTGAGACCGTGCGACCCCTCCGGACCCACCCGAGGACCAAACTAGAATGAATATCACTTTTCGTGAGGGCTCGGGCTCGGCACGGAAACGAACACGGGAGACGAACGCATGGGTGAAACAGTCGGTTTGGCCGGTCGTACCGCAGTAGTAACAGGCGCCGGAGCCGGCCTCGGGCGCGCCGAGGCTCTCGCACTGGCTGCCGCCGGTGCCGCCGTCGTCGTCAACGACATGGGCGACGCCGCACACCAGGTCGCGGAAGAGATCGTCGCATCGGGCGGGCAGGCAATCGCCGTCACCGGCGACGTCTCCGACTGGTCGCTCGGAGGACGCCTCGTCGAAGAGTCCGTCAAGGCATTCGGTTCGTTCGACATCCTCGTCAACAACGCCGGCATTCTCCGCGACAAAATGATCTTCAACCTCACCGAATCCGATTGGGACGACGTGATTCGCGTGCACCTCAAGGGTCACGCCGCGACGTCTCACGCCGCCGCCGTCCATTGGCGCGCAGCCAGCAAGGAAACCGGTGGTCCCGTGTACGGCCGGGTCATCAACACCTCGTCGGAGGCATTCCTCTTCGGCTCCGCCGGACAGCCCAACTACTCGGCCGCCAAGGCAGGCATCACTGCCCTGACCTTGTCCACCGCACAGGGACTCTCCCGCTACGGCGTCACTGCAAACGCCATCTGCCCGCGCGCCCGGACGGCCATGACCGCCGAGGCATTCGGAGAGGCCGACGCTGCGACCACCGGTCTCGACCCGCTCGCGCCCGAACGCGTCGGCACCCTCGTCACGTACCTTGCCTCCCCCGCCTCGCACGAGATCAACGGTCAGGTGTTCGTGGTGTACGGCAAGATGGTCGCGCTCATGGACTCCCCGAAGGTCGAGAACCGTTTCGACGCGGCGGGTTCCGCGTTCACCGTGGAGGAACTCGACGAACAGCTGTCGTCGTACTTCACCGGACGCGGCAAGTACGAGAACTACGCCGCCTACAGCATCGCCGAACTGGAGAAGACCGCACTCGCGGTCGACTGATCACACCCCGAACACCCCGGCGCGACCTTCACCCGAACAGACCTCGGCCCCGGCAGGAATCCTGCCGGGGCCGAGTCGTTCGAAGAGCCGTTGCCCGAAGGCGGTCAGGCCGACTTCTCGCGACGGTCACGATCGGTCTTGCGCGGGACGATCGTCGGAAGCACGTTGTCGGTGACCGTCTCCGCGGTGACCACAACCTTCTCGACGTCGTCGCGGCTGGGGATGTCGTACATGACGGGCAGGAGGACTTCCTCCATGATGGCGCGGAGACCGCGAGCGCCCGTGCCCCGCAGGATTGCCTGGTCCGCTATCGCCTCGAGACCGTCCTGCGAGAACTCGAGTTCGACGCCGTCCATCTCGAACAGGCGGACGTACTGCTTGACGAGTGCGTTCTTCGGCTCGGACAGGATCTCGACGAGCGATTCCTTGTCGAGATTCGTCACCGATGCCACGATCGGCAGACGGCCGATGAACTCCGGGATCAGACCGAACTTGATGAGGTCTTCGGGCATGACGTCGGCGAAGTGATCGGTGGTGTCGATCTCGGCCTTCGAGCGCACCTCGGCACCGAACCCGATGCCGCGCTTGCCGATCCGGTCGGAGACGATCCGCTCGAGTCCCGCGAACGCGCCCGCGACGATGAACAGCACATTCGTGGTGTCGATCTGGATGAATTCCTGGTGCGGGTGCTTGCGACCGCCCTGTGGCGGCACCGAAGCCTGGGTGCCTTCGAGAATCTTCAGCAGGGCTTGCTGCACGCCCTCACCCGACACGTCGCGCGTGATGGACGGGTTTTCGCTCTTGCGAGCGATCTTGTCGACCTCGTCGATGTAGATGATGCCGGTCTCGGCGCGCTTGACGTCGTAGTCCGCTGCCTGGATCAGCTTGAGGAGGATGTTCTCGACATCCTCGCCGACATATCCCGCCTCGGTGAGAGCGGTGGCGTCGGCGATCGCGAACGGCACGTTGAGCATCTTCGCGAGGGTCTGGGCGAGGTACGTCTTGCCGCAGCCGGTGGGCCCCAGCAGCAGAATGTTGGACTTGGCCAGTTCGACGGTCTCGCCACGAGCGTCGCGGGCCTTGTCGCCGGCCTGGATGCGCTTGTAGTGGTTGTAGACCGCGACGGCGAGCGTCCGCTTGGCGGAGTCCTGGCCGATGACGTAGTTGTCGAGGAAGTCCCGGATCTCGGCAGGCTTGGGTAGCTCGTCGAGCTTGACCTCACTGGTTTCGGCGAGTTCTTCCTCGATGATCTCGTTGCAGAGGTCGATGCACTCGTCGCAGATGTAGACACCGGGACCCGCAATGAGCTTCTTGACCTGCTTCTGACTCTTTCCGCAGAACGAGCACTTGAGCAGATCTCCGCCGTCACCGATACGTGCCATCTGTCAGGTCCCTACTTCCTCGTGTGCGTGCAACTGCTGCCGCGATTCTCGTTGCGCGCCGGCCCTGGGAACGGGCCGTTGGCTCGACCGTACCCGGAGTCCGGCAGTCGGGTCGACCGCTTCTCGGCGTTTCCGGCCATATTTATATGCCCTGCACATGGTGCCGATCACAATTGCACATCGGCCCGACCCGGACCGCGAGACACGCGGTCGGGCCGGGCCGTTCGGCTACTTCTGTGCGGAGAGCTTCCGGTATTCCAGGACGTTGTCGATCAATCCGTATTCGACGGCCTCCGCGGCGGTCAGGATCTTGTCACGATCGGTGTCCTTGCGGATCTGATCCGCGTCCTTGCCGGTGTGCCGCGCGAGCGTCGTCTCCATGAGGCGCCGCATCCGCTCGATCTCCGCGGCCTGGATCTCGAGGTCCGAGACCTGGCCCTGGATTCCGCCGGTCGAGGGCTGGTGGATGAGCACACGCGCGTTGGGCAGCGCGAGGCGCTTACCCGGGGTGCCGGCAGCGAGGAGCACCGCTGCTGCCGACGCGGCCTGCCCGAGGCACACCGTGGTGATGTCGGCGCGGACGTACTGCATCGTGTCGTAGATGGCCATCAGCGAGGTGAACGAGCCACCGGGCGAGTTGATGTACATCGTGATGTCTCGGTCCGGGTCGAGCGACTCGAGCACCAGCAGCTGCGCCATGACGTCATTGGCCGACGCATCGTCGACCTGCACGCCGAGGAAGATGATGCGTTCCTCGAACAGCTTGTTGTACGGGTTGGATTCCTTGACGCCGTAGCTCGAGTGCTCGATGAACGAGGGCAGGATGTAGCGGCTCGCCGGGGAAGCCGGAGCTTGGCCGCCGAGCTGGCGCGGATCGAACATGTTGGTCATCGCTTCTCCAAGAATTCGTGGGGCGTGGAGCGGGTCGGTGGATCCCGGGGATCAGTTGCCGGTGCCGCCGGCCTGCTGGGCCCGTGCGACGACGTGGTCGACGAAGCCGTACTCGAGTGCTTCCTTGGCCGTGAACCACCGGTCGCGGTCGGAGTCCGCGGTGATCTGCTCGACGCTCTGCCCGGTGTGCTCGGCGATCAGCTCTGCCATCTCCCGCTTGGTGTGCGCGAACTGCTCCGCCATGATCGCGATGTCGCTCGCGGTGCCACCGATCCCTGCGGACGGCTGGTGCATCATGATCCGCGCGTGCGGAAGCGCGTAACGCTTGCCCTTGGTACCGGCAGCCAACAGGAACTGGCCCATAGACGCAGCCAGACCCATCGCGAACGTCGCGACGTCGCACTCGACGAACTTCATCGTGTCGTAGATCGCCATACCCGCGGTGACCGAACCACCCGGGGAGTTGATGTACAGCGAGATGTCGCGGTTGGGGTCCTCCGCGGACAGCAGGAGGATCTGCGCGCAGAGCTTGTTGGCGATGTCGTCGTCGACCTGGGTGCCGAGGAAGATGATCCGCTCGCGGAGCAGGCGTTCGTACACCGAGTCGCTGAGATTGAGCCCAGCGGTGGCCGAGGTCATCGTCGGACCGATGGATGTCGCCGGATTCTGATGAGTCACGGGTACCTGCCTTCTCGTCAATCGTGGATTGCTGACACTGACACTAACCAAGAGGGGCGGCACCGGATGCCCGGTGCCGCCCCTCTTCGCTCAAAGCGGAAAAAAACCGACTACTCGGAGGCCGAATCCTCGGTACTCTCGGCAGCCGAATCCTCGGCATCCGCGTCGTCCTTCTTGGTGCCGAACAGCTCGCTCGTGTCGACCGACGCACCGGTGGTGTCGGTGACGGTCACGCGATCGACCACCGAGCCGAGCGCCTTGCCGCGACGCACGTCGGCGAACACCGCGCCGAGCTGGTTGGCCTGGCTGATCTGCTGGATGAACTGCTCGGGCGGGATGCCGTAGCGCTGCGCCTGGAAGAAGATCCGCTCGGTCAGCTCCTGCTGCTCGACGGTGGTGCCCTCTGCCTCGGCGATCGCGTCCAGCAGCAGCTGGGTCTTCACGGAACGCTCGGCCGACTCGCGAGCCTCCTTGTCGAACTCCTCGCGGCTCGAACCCTGAGCCTCGAGCAGCTTGTCGAGCTGGGCTTCGTCGTGGTCGAGCTCGTGGATCGCGTCGTGGACCGCGCTGTCGACCTCGGCCTGGACGACCGCGTCGGGGAGCGGGATCTCGACGGTGTCGAGGAGAACCTCGAGGACCTTGTCGCGGATCTGGCCGGCCTGCTCGACCTTCTTGACGCGCTCGACGCGCTCACGCAGGTCGGCGGTCAGCTCGTCGATGGTGTCGAACTCGCTCGCGAGCTGCGCGAAGTCGTCGTCGGCCTCGGGGAGCTCGCGCTCCTTGACCGAGTTCACCTTGACGGTGACGACCGCTTCCTTGCCGGCGAACTCGCCCGCCAGGAGGGTGGAGTTGAAGTCCTTCGACTCACCGGCGGAGGTGCCGATGATCGCGTCGTCGAGTCCGTCGATGAGCTGTCCGGAACCGACCTCGTGGGACAGACCCTCGGTGGCGGCCTCGGTGACCTCTTCACCGTCGACGGTCGCCGACAGGTCGATGGAGACGAAGTCGCCGTTCTGCACGGGACGTTCGACGCCCTTGAGGGTGCCGAAGCGCTGACGCAGCGACAGCAGCTGCTCCTCGATGTCCTCGTCCGTGATCTCGACGGGGTCGACGGTGACGGCGATCTCGGAGAAGTCCGGCAGGGTGATCTCGGGACGCACGTCGACCTCGGCGTTGAAGACGAGCTCCACGTTGTCCTCGAGCTTGGTCACGTCGATCTCGGGCTGGCCCAGGACCTTGACCTCGTTGCTGGTCACAGCCTCGTTGTAGCGGGACTGGATGGCGTCGTTGACGACCTGCTCGAGCACGGCGCCGCGTCCGACACGGGCCTCGAGGATCTTGCGGGGCGCCTTGCCCGGACGGAAGCCCGGGATGCGCACCTGTCCTGCGAGGGACTGGAAGGCGCGGTCGAAATCAGGCTGGAGTTCCTCGAAGGGCACCTCAACGTTGATACGGACTCGCGTCGGGCTCAGCTGCTCGACGGTGCTCTTCACGGGACATGCTCCTTCTGTCGTGCTGTCTGGTCGGTCGTTCGTGTCACTACTGAGCGCGCTGACGCCGTTCGATCTGGTCGGGATGACAGGATTCGAACCTGCGACCCTCCGCTCCCAAAGCGGATGCGCTACCAAGCTGCGCCACATCCCGTCACCGGCTACCCCTAGAGCATCCCTGGGGACCCGCAGCAGAATCCTACGGCCCCCCGATTATGAAATCCAAAGCGAGGTTCGGTACAGTCTCATCCTGCACGGAGCGGACACCGCGGAAACGGTGAAAGCAACGGCAACGGGGATGTAGCTCAATGGTAGAGCCCCAGTCTTCCAAACTGGCTACGCGGGTTCGATTCCCGTCATCCCCTCCAGGGCAAACGTCCGCCGACCACCAGGTCGGCGGACGTTTTGTCGTTTCCGTCCCGGTCTGCGCGCCGGCGACGGCGGATCACCGTTTCGACTCGAATCCGCGATGCGCCACACAAGATCGGTGTCGCGGGCCGGATCGTGTGAGAGCGTCCCCACTGTGACCGACCGACCCGACCGCGACGGAACCACCGTTCCCGTGCCGCGTTCGGTCGTCGTGGCGGTCGTCGCCCTCGACGCCGTTCCGGACTGGGATCGCGTCACCGGCATGCTGGCACCGGGAAATCACGAGGCGCCGAGCTTCCGGCACCGGGTCGTCGACGTGCCGTTCGGGCTCGAAGCTCCGCGATGGGCCGGCGACCCCGATTCCGATCCGCCGTGGCACCTCGACCGGGTGTCCTTACCCCCGCACGCCACGTTCGCCGACGTACTCGACTTCGCGGGCACCGCTCCCCCGACACCGGCCGTGCGGCACCCTCTGTGGGGGCTGACACTGCTCGACGGACTGACGGGCGGGCGGTCTGCCCTGGTGATCCGATTGCATCACCTCGCGGCCCCCGACGACACGGGCGATCCCGTCCGGTCGTGGGCACGCTCGGCCACACGCGGACTGGCCCGCACTGCGACTTCCGTCGTGAAGACTCTTCTGGGAGAACCCGCAGACACCCCGGATGGGCGCACGGCGTCCGACCACTCCTCTCACCGGCACTTGCCGTACCGGCTTCATGTGGTCGACGTTCCGCTCGCAGACCTCCGGGTCGCAACCGACCGGTCGAACTGCGGACTCGAGAGCGGCTTCGCCGCCGCGATGCTGCTCGCGTGCGCTGCATACCAGCACCGCCAGGGGCGTAAGGCCGACAACCTGCGCGCCGCAATTCCGGTGTCCACGAGCCACCCCGTCACGGTCGAGTTGCTCGACAGTGCTTCGAACCCGGAAGAACTGATGCGCCGGATCGAGACGGATCGCACCAGTTTTCCCGACGGCGCGGACTCACGTCCCGCGGGTGGCCGGGGATTGCGCGGAGAACCGGTGACCACACTGTCGAACAGCGAGGCGCTCTTCGGCGCGCACGACGTACTGACCGCCACCCTCCCCGGGTCGAGCGCGCCGCTCTACATCGGTGGCGCGAAAGTCGAGCGGTATTACGGTTTCGGCCCGACGCACGGCGCCGCGTTCAACGCGACGCTCATGTCGTACCGGGCGGGATGCGGGATCGGGGTCACCGTCGATCCCGTCGCGGTGCCGGATCGGGACGTGTTCGACGAATGCCTACGCATCGGAGTCGACGCTGTCGTCGGCTCGGCCGGCGATCCCGGCGTCGACCCGGCCGCTGGTCAGTCCGGCTGACACGTCGGGCACCAGAAGAGGTTCCGCGCACCCATCACCTTGTGCAGCACCGGGGTCCCGCACACACGACAGGGCTCACCGGTACGGCGGTACACGTACGTGCGGGGACGGTCCTTCGCATAGGAGGGCATCCCGTCGTCGTGTTCGGTGCGGACGACGTGCATTCGCCCGCGCTGCGCCCCCACTTCCATGAGTTCGACGAGATCGCTCCACAGCGCATCGAATTCGTCGCGTGTGAGATCGCGTCCGGGCCGACCGGGATGAATGTTGTGGCGGAACAACACTTCCGCGCGATAGACGTTGCCGACCCCGGCGATCACGGATTGATCCATCAGCAGCGAGCCGATCGGGCTGCGGGAGCGGCTCATTCGTGTCCACACCCGCTCCGCGTCGGCGTCCGGACGCAGCGGATCCGGTCCGAGGCGCGCCTCGATCGCGTCGACCTCACCCTCGGTGAGCACCTCGCACGCCGCGGGACCGCGCAGGTCGCTGCCGTGACGAGCACCGATCATCCGCATGCGGACCTGCCCGACCGGCTCGCCGAGCGGCAACTCCGTGTCGGTGAAGGCTCCATAGATGCCGAGGTGGACGTGCACTGCGAGGCCACCGTCGTAATGATGGAACAGATGCTTGCCCCACGCGTCCGCGTGGACGAGGACCCGCCCGTCGACTGCCCGGGCACCGTCCTCGAAGCGTCCCTGGGGACTGGACACCCGCACCGGCGCACCCGAATACCACTCGGTGTGCAACCGGGCGAGCCGGTGCAGGATATGTCCTTCGGGCACAGGTCAGTTCGATGCGCCCGGCACAGCCGGAGCCACACCGGTCTTCTCGTACTCGGCAAGAATGTCGATGCGGCGCTGATGACGTTCCTCGTTCGACCACTCGGCCGCGAGGAAGGCATCCACAATCGCGAGGGTCTCCTCGAGAGTGTGCATCCGGCCGCCGATGCCGATCAGCTGAGCATTGTTGTGCTCGCGGGCGAGGGTGGCCGTCTCGACGCTCCACGCCAGCGCGCAGCGCGCGCCCGGGACCTTGTTCGCCGCGATCTGCTCGCCGTTGCCGCTGCCACCGAGCACCAGGCCGAGGCTTCCCTCGTCGGCAACGGTGCGACGGGCGGCCTCGATGCAGAACGCGGGGTAGTCGTCCTGAGCGTCGTACTCGAAGGCGCCGCAGTCGATCGCCTCGTGACCGTTCGCGGTCAGGTGTTCGATGATCTGATTCTTACGTTCGAAACCGGCATGGTCGGCTCCCAGGTACACGCGCATGAGCAGAGTCTAACGAGTCCCCGGTGTGCGGAGCGACGCCCTGCCCGGATGGCTGCCCGACGACGACGCGCCCGGTGCTTCGAACGCGTCTCGCGTCCGAAGCACCGGGCAGGCTGGGACCTCAGTCGAAGGTCGGGTCCTCGTTGCGGCTGCGCTTGAGCTCGAAGAAGTGCGGGTACGACGCGAGTGCGACGACGCCGTCCCACACCGTGCCGGCTTCTTCACCGCGCGGAATCTTCGACAACACCGGTCCGAAGAACGCGATGCCGTTGACGTGAATGGTCGGCGTTCCCACGTCCTGGCCCACGGCATCCATTCCCGCGGCGTGACTCGCGCGCAGCGCCGTGTCGTACTCGGTGGTCGTCGCGGCGTCGGCCAGCGACGGATCGAGGTCGAGTTCCGCGAGCGCGCCGGCGACGACGTCGCCGAGATCCTCGTTGCCCTCGTTGTGGATCCGGGTGCCCATCGCGGTGTAGAGCGGCGAGAGGATGTCGTCGCCGTACTTCTGTGCCGCCGCGATCGCGACGCGCACCGGACCCCACGCCTGCTTCATGCGCTCGACGTATTCTTCGGGAAGGTCGCGACCCTCGTTGAGTACTGCCAGGCTCATCACGTGGAAGCGTGCGTCGATGTCGCGCACCTTCGTGACCTCGAGAATCCAGCGTGAGGTGATCCAGCACCACGGGCACAGCGGGTCGAACCAGAAATCGGCGGTGTCCTTGCCGGTGGGGGTGGTCGAGTCGCTCACGAAGGTCTCCTCAGGGTGGTCCGAACTCGGCGGTTGCCGCGATACGCCGTCCAACAGTCTGTCGGGCCGTATTCTTCCCTGTCCTGTCCGCACGGGCGACGTTCCGACGTCCGGACCATGGCGCTACGACGATCATGATGGGATGGATGCCTGCCGACATCCCGTCGTGAAAAGGAGCTCTTCTGTGGCACCACCCAATCTCACCCGCGAGCAGGCCGCTGAACGCGCCGCCGTGTTGTCCGTCGACAACTACAGCATCGAACTCGATCTGACGGACGGAGCCGGAGCACCCGGCACCACGACGTTCCGCTCCCTCACCACCGTGCGCTTCGACGCGACCGAAGGTGCGTCGACGTTCATCGACCTCATCGCGAAATCGGTCACCTCGGCCACCCTCAACGGCGCCCCGGTCGATGTGTCCGGCTACACCGAGGACACCGGGATCGCCCTGACGGGGCTGGCGGCACGGAACGAACTCGTCGTCGACGCCGAGTGCCTGTACACCAACACCGGCGAGGGCCTGCACCGATTCGTCGACCCCACCGACGACGCGGTGTACCTCTACTCCCAGTTCGAGACCGCCGACGCGAAGCGGATGTTCGCGTGCTTCGACCAGCCCGACCTCAAGGCAACGTTCGACGTCTCCGTCACCGCGCCCGAGAGCTGGAAGGTCATCTCCAACGCTGCGGAGGTGCAGACGACGGCGGCGCAACCGGGGCAGCACATCTTCCGGACGACACCGCGCATGAGCACCTACCTCGTCGCGCTGATCGCCGGTCCGTACGCGCAGTGGACGGACGAGTACAGCGACGCGCACGGCACCATCCCGCTGGGCCTCTACTGCCGCGCGTCGCTCGCCGAGCACATGGATGCCGAGCGCCTGTTCACCGAAACCAAGCAGGGTTTCGGCTTCTACCACGACAACTTCGGTGTGCCGTACGCATTCGGCAAGTACGACCAGCTGTTCGTGCCCGAGTTCAACGCCGGCGCAATGGAGAACGCGGGGGCGGTGACGTTCCTCGAGGATTACGTCTTCCGCTCCAAGGTGACCCGGTACTCGTACGAACGCCGCGCCGAGACGGTGCTGCACGAGATGGCGCACATGTGGTTCGGCGACCTCGTCACCATGCGGTGGTGGGACGACCTGTGGCTCAACGAGTCCTTCGCGACCTTCGCATCGGTGCTGTGCCAGGCGTCGGCCACCGAGTACACCAACGCGTGGACGACCTTCGCGAACGTCGAGAAGTCGTGGGCATACCGGCAGGATCAGCTGCCGTCCACGCATCCCATCGCCGCGGACATCCCCGACCTCGCCGCCGTGGAGGTCAACTTCGACGGCATCACCTACGCCAAGGGCGCGTCGGTGCTCAAGCAACTCGTCGCCTACGTGGGGCAGGAACCGTTCCTCGCGGGGCTGCGCGACTACTTCCGCGAGCACGCGTACGGCAACGCCACCTTCGACGACCTGCTCGCTGCTCTCGAGAAGTCCTCCGGACGCGACCTGTCCGGGTGGGGAGCGCAGTGGCTCAAGACCACCGGGCTGAACATCATGCGACCCGATTTCGAGGTCGCCGCCGACGGCACGTTCACCCGCTTCGCGGTGATTCAGGAAGGCGCCCTGCCCGGAGCCGGTGAACTGCGGGTCCATCGCCTGGCGATCGGTGTGTACGACGACGACGGCTCCGGCAAGCTCGTCCGGACCCACCGCATCGAGATCGATGTCGACGCGGCCGAGCGCACCGATGTCCCCGAATTGGTGGGGGTGCCCCGCGGCAAGTTCGTGCTCGTCAACGACGACGACCTGACGTACTGCTCGGTGCGCCTCGACGACGAGTCGCTCTCGACGGTCCTCGAGCGCATCGGCGACATCACCGACTCGTTGCCGCGCACCCTCGTGTGGTCGGCAGCGTGGGAGATGACCCGGCAGGCGGAACTGAAGGCTCGGGACTTCGTGGCACTCGTGCAGCGCGGCATCGCCGCCGAAACCGAAGTGGGCGTCGTGCAGCGCCTGCTGATGCAGGCGGCCACCGCACTGGCAAGCTACGCGGAGCCGTCGTGGGCGAACGAGCGGGGCTGGCCCGACTTCGCGAACCGGCTACTCGAGCTCGCCCGCGAGGCCGAGGCCGGATCGGATCACCAACTCGCGTTCGTCAATGCGCTGAGCAGCGCGCAACTGTCGCCGTGGCACACCGAAGTACTGACGGAACTGCTCGACGCAGACCCGGCGTCGGTGGGGCTGGACGGACTCGTCGTCGACACGGACCTGCGCTGGCGCATCGTTCACGCGCTCGCCGCGGCGGGCGAGATCGACAGCGAGGGTGTCGAGTCGCCGTTCATCGACGCGGAGGCCGAGCGCGACCCCACTGCGGCAGGTGCCCGCCAGGCAGCTGCGGCACGCGCCGCACGGCCGCAGGCGGAAGTGAAGGAACAGGTCTGGGAGACCGTCGTGCACGACGACACCGTCCCCAACATCACCGCCCGAGCCGTCATCGGCGGGTTCGCGCCGCTGGGTCAGAGCGACTTGCTCGCACCGTATGTCGCACGGTACTTCGCCGAGGTTCCGCAGGTGTGGGGGCGGCGCTCGAGCGAGGTCGCGCAAACGGTGGTGGTGGGTCTGTACCCGTCATGGGCCGTCACCGAGGATGCGGTGGCAGCGGCCGACGACTTCCTCACCGGGGAGCACCCGCCGGCGCTGCGCCGGCTCATCGTCGAGGGCCGCGCCGGGATCGTCAGGTCGCTGAAGGCACGCTCGTTCGACGCGTCGTGATCTCACACGGCATGTGAAACGCCTGTGGCCCGGTGCCGCACCCGGTCTTTCGACCGGGCGCGGCACCGGGCCACAGTGGCGGAGCGCAGAGACGGCGGGATCGCCGGCGCTGCGAGACCGCCGAAACTACAGAAGCATCGGACCTACGGTGCGATGATCGCGTTGGCCATCACGCGGACGGCACTGGTGATGCCGTCGAGCAGGTTCCCCTGGCCGAAGGACGCCAGCGCGGCGGTGACGCCGAGTTGCAGGACACGATCCGTCGCGCGGGCGGAAGCCTCGCGTCCGGAACGGATCTCGATGGCCCGCTGGTTGGGGTACACGGCGATCAGCACCGAGTTCTCCGCGTCGGGAGTCGTCGGCAGCAGCGCGTCGGTCTCGGCAGCCGGGTTCACGGCATCACCGATGTACACGGAGAACCGCACGTGGGTTGCCCGGATGGCATCGGTCAGCGTGTCGTCGAGCCGGATCAGGTCGCTGTCCTTGAACGGAGGTCCGGCGAACGGCTCGCCGAGCGGGCGGGCGCTCGAAATCCGGCCGCTCGTCGTGAGTGCCGCGCCGTACGGAAGAGTCTCCTGGGAACGGACGGGGGTATGGATCACGTCACCACTTGCCACTTGCGGTACCTCCGATCAGATCCGCCGGGTTACCGACGACATGTCCGTGATGGGCGTGGTGCCCGGGGCGCGTCACTTCATCCGTGGCGGTCCACAGCACCGGCTCGTACTCCCACTTCTGGCCGAGGGTGTACGCGTTGTCGGACGGAACGGGGCCCGGGTATCGCTGCCCGGTCAGGGACAGACCGGCGAAGACCAAGATGATCAGCAGCGGAATGCCGACGAAGATCAGGGTTGTCTCGAGAATGCTCACACGCAAACGGTAGCCCAGGCGCCCGGGAAAAGCCGCATACGCCCCGGATTCCGTGCCGTACCGTCAGGCGGCGCCCTCTCCCAGGTACGGCAGCCAGGTGGGATGCAACTCCGGGAGGGTGGCGAGCAGGCGCCAGTGCCTGCCCTTCGGCGGGGTGAGAACGGCGCGCAACGTCCAGCCGAGTTCGGCGAGCATTTTGTCCGCCTTCTTGTGGTTGCAGGGCGCGCAGCACGCGACGCAGTTCTCCCAGCTGTGCTCGCCTCCGCGACTGCGAGGCACCACGTGGTCGATCGTCTCGGCTTTCGCGCCGCAATAGGCGCAGCGATTTCCGTCGCGGTGCATGAGCGCCGCGCGGGTCATGGGTACCCGGGCGTGATAGGGCACCCGGACGTAACTGCGCAGGCGGATCACCGAAGGCAACTGCACCGACCATTCCGCCGAGCGGACGAACGGCGCGTGCGGGTCGTCGTGGACGGTGTCGGCCTTACCGCCGGTCATGAGAATGACGGCGCGCCGGGCCGGCAGCGCCGTGAGAGGTTCGTAGGTGGCATTGAGCAGCAGCACCCGGCGTTTGACCCAGTCGGGCACCGCCGTGCTGTCGCGCACTACGCGCAGGGTGTTGGCCCCCGGCGCCCCCATCGGGGCATCCGCGGGCGGGAGTTGTCGATGTGCGCTGCTGCGGTGCTTCATACGACCTCCGGAAGACTGGAAACAGTGCATCACGGATGGTCGAAAATCGCACCCTGAATCGTGCGACTTGCCGAGGTCGGGTATGTGAACTTCTGGGGCCGCCGGAAGCGGATACCGCCGCCGCTACGGGCGGGCCGCTGCAACGGGCACAATGGACATTCGAGAGGGATGGTGAGCAGAAACCGATGAGTGACGAGCAGACCTTCTACGACGCAGTGGGCGGCGCCGAGACGTTTCGTAAGATCACGGCGCGCTTCTACGAAGAGGTGGCCGCGGACGAGATCGTCCGTCCGCTGTATCCCGAGGAAGATCTCGGCCCGGCCGAGCGGCGCATGCGCATGTTTCTCGAGCAGTACTGGGGCGGACCGCACACCTACTCCGACGAGCGCGGCCACCCGCGCCTGCGCATGCGGCACCACCCGTTCCGCATCGGACCGCTCGAGCGCGATGCGTGGCTGCGCTGTATGCACACCGCGATCGCGTCGATCGACGAGGAGACGCTCGACGACGCCCACCGCCGCCAACTGCTCGACTACATGAACATGGCAGCCGACTCGATGATGAATTCGGCCGTGTGACGTCGCCCCAGGAGCGGGTCAGCCCCTCCGCACGAGCGACCTGAGCTTTCCCGCGACGCGGAATCCGAAGATCAGCGGTGCGGGCATCACCCGATGCAGAATCGCATGTTTGCGGACGTACTCGGGAACCTCCCAGAGCGCAGACGTGCCGGCCCGGAACAGGGCTGCGTCCCCGGCACGGAGTATCCGCGGATCGGCGTCGTCGGAACTGACGATCACCGAACCTTCCACGATGTGGACGATCTCGTCGGCGCCGAAATGCCATGTGAAACGGCCCGCCGTGCAGTCCCACACATGGGTGGTGGTGGTCAGGTCGCTCCCTGTCGACCATTGACCGCTGCGGGCCACCGGCGTCCCGTCGTGGATCCAGTCCGGGTCGATCGGATCTTCGTGAAGTTCCACGTCGTCGAGGGAGACAGCGACGATCGGCGTCCAATTCATGAGGATTGTCCTATCACGTGTGCGCGGTCACAGGAATTCGCTGCCACGGTTCGACCTGTCCACGCGGCGCGCATCTGTCACGATGACTCCCGTGGCCCGCCCCAGCGATGCGCCGACCGACGGTCCCGTCCCCGCGCGGGCCTGGTGGCGCGATGCCGTGTTCTACCAGGTGTATCCGCGGTCGTTCGCCGACTCGGACGGAGACGGGGTCGGCGATCTCGCCGGGATCCGCAGCCACCTCTGGTACCTCGAACTCCTCGGAGTCGACGCGCTCTGGCTCAATCCCGTGATGCGGTCGCCGATGGCGGATCACGGGTACGACGTATCCGACCCCCGCGACATCGACCCTCTCTTCGGTGACGTCGCCGCCTTCGACGCGTTGGTCGGCGAGGCGCACGCGCGGGGCATTCGTGTCGTGATGGACCTCGTGCCGAACCATGTCAGCAGCGAACATCCCTGGTTCCACGAGGCACTCGCCTCGCCACCGGGAAGCGCGGAACGCAACCGTTTCCATTTCCGTGACGGTCGCGGGCCGGGCGGCGACGAGCCGCCGAACAACTGGCCCAGCATCTTCGGAGGTCCGGCCTGGACCCGGGTCACCGAGCCCGACGGCACCCCGGGCCAGTGGTACCTGCACGTGTTCGCCTCGCAGCAACCCGATCTGAACTGGGCCGACCCGGATGTCGGCGAGGACCTCGAGAAGACTCTCCGGTTCTGGCTGCACGACCGGCACGTGGACGGGTTCCGCATCGACGTCGCGCACGGCATGGCCAAGCCCGCAGACCTGGCCGACCACGACGGCTGGGAGGAGAACGAACTCCTCGGACATGCCGCGTCCGATCCCCGCTTCGACAATCCCGAAGTCCATGCCATCCACCGGGCTATCCGGGAAGTGCTCGACGAGTATCCGCATGCGGTGACGATCGGTGAGATCTGGGTCAGCGATCACGAGCGGTTCTCCGCCTATCTGCGGCCGGACGAGTTGCACCTCGGTTTCGAGTTCCACCTGACTCTCGCGGGCTGGGATGCGAACGAGATCAAGGAAGCGATCGACAAGGGCTTCGCCGCTGTCGCCGGCACACCGGCGTCCCCGACCTGGACATTGTCGAACCACGACGTGGACCGGGAGGTGAGCCGCTACGGAGGCGGTGCGCGCGGCCTCGCCCGGGCCCGCGCCATGATCCTGGTGGAGTTGGCGCTACCGGGTGCGGCGTTCGTCTACAACGGAGCCGAACTCGGGCTACCGAACGTGGATCTCCCGGACGAGGTGCTGCAGGACCCGGTGTGGGAACGCTCGGGGCGCACCGACCGTGGCCGGGACGGATGCCGCGTCCCTCTGCCGTGGGAGGGCACGGCCCCTCCGTTCGGATTCACCGGCGCGTCGCAGTCGTGGCTGCCCCAGCCCGAGAACTGGGCCGCGCTCACCGTCGAAGCGCAGCTCGCCGACACGGGATCGACACTGTCGCTGTACCGGCGCGCCATCGAGCTGCGGCACGAACGTCCGGAGATCTCCGGCGACGACATCGGCTGGTACGGCAGCCCGCCCGGCTGTCTCGCGTTCCGGCGTACCGGCGGAGTGACGTGTGTGCTCAACGCCGGCACGGAGCCGGTCGTGCTCCCGCCGGGCACGGTGCTGTTGTCCAGCACACCGATCGCGGGCCGGCATCTCCCGCCCGACAGTGCCGCCTGGCTCGTCTGACCGGGCTACACCACACTCAGACCGAGACCACCGGTCCGGCGCAGATGGACGGACCCGTACCGTGCATCGAGGCGCAGCCACGTCGGGGAGGCGCGAACCCGGACCACCTCGGCGGGATCGATGCCCTCGACATCGCCGGAGTCCCGGCCCGAGGTGGGGACGAATCCCATTGCGCCCAGCGCGAAGACCATCCGCATGGGCACCCCCACCGTCGTGTCACCGCCGCTCACTTCCAGTACTTCCTGCGCGAGCAGCGACGCCGGAGGTCCTTGCGCGCCCTGCTCGCGGGTCACGGTCACGCCGCGGTGGGCGAGTTCGACGAGCACGCGGGCAGGGACGTCGTCGACGTGCGTGTAGCCGCCCTCGGGGGGCAGCGCACCGCGCCAGGCCGAATCCATCGCCCATCCCGGGTCCACCTCGGGGTGCGGACCCGACGCCCCGACGAGCGCGGCGCGCAGGCCGTCGGCGGCGACGCACGTGTCGGCAGGATCGACGGTGCCGCGCACGACCCGCGACGCGAGGACCTCGAAGCCGGTCTGCGCCCACACGCCGAGCACACCGTCGCCCCGGCGGCGCAGGCGTACGACAGCCGCGTCGTCCATGCGCAGCACATGGGTGAGGAAGCTGGCGAGGTCGGTGCGCTCGGCGGGCCCGTCGAGACGTATCGCGCGTTCACCGCGGCCCCGGCCGGCTGTGTCAGTCACGCCGCCACCGCAGCAGGAACTCACGTTCGTGGTCGTCGAGCCGCCGCAGCCGCTGGGTGTCGATGTCGAACGCCGCAATCTGGGTGGAGGCGATCACGGCCGGTGCGGAGTCGGCCGGAGCGCCACCGGGACGCACCTCGTAACCGATGGTGAAGTCGACCGCCCGGACCTTCTCGGTCCACATCATGATGTCGAGCGGGCCGTCCGAGTGGCGGAGTTGCCGCCGGTACCGCACGTGGAGATCTGCGATCACGGCACCTTCGCGCAGGCTCTGGGTGGGCCGGCCGTCGGCGAAGAGCCACGGGATGCGCGCCTCTTCGAGCAACGTCACCATCCGCGCGTGGTTGATGTGCTGGAAGACATCCATGTCGGACCACCGCACCATCACCTCGGTGTGGAATCCGAACTGTTCCCCCGCGCTGCCCACTCGTTACCTCCGATCGGATGCGCCGGTGCGCACCATGCTTCTGATCTGACGTGCCGCCACCGACAGGACGGCGAGGTCCAGGTTCCCAGACGCGAAGATCTCCTCGAGCGCCGCCCTCGCACGCACGAGCCTCGACCCGTTGGACAACTCCCAGTCCTCGATCATCTCCGCGGTGGTCTCGCCCGGCTCCGCCCCGGCGAACACGTCGAGCACCAAGGCACTCAACGATCCGTACAGGTCGTCGCGTAATGCCAAGCGGGCGAGGGAGTGCCAGCGGTCTCCTCGTTCGAGGGCAGAGACCGCACTGAGAAGGCGGTCGATTCCGAGATGCGCGTCGAGTGCGTAGTACAGTTCCGCGACCTCCTCGTCGTCCCGCTCGACGATGTCCGCGACGTCGATGACATCGAGCAGCGCGAACTGCACGAGGAGGTAGTACACCGCATCCGTGGGTTCGGCCGGCGCACCCCGATCGAGCACGGGCCGGGTCCTGCGGGCGAAGTCTTCGACGTGATGCCCCCGCACCCATTCGCCGACCCGCGGGGCGAGTCGTGCGAAGCGGTCGCGATACCGGCTGATCTCCGCGCCCACCGCGAGGGGTTGCGGCCGTGTCGAGAGCAGCCGCCGCGACGCGCGGTCCAGGACCCGACGCGATTCGAGGAGCAGGTCGTCCTCGACGTCGGTGGGAAGCCGCTCGCTGCGGACCCGGTCCCAGATCGCGGGCAGCCCGAAGATCGCGGTGACCGCGGCGTATGCGCGGACCGCGTCGGTGCTCGACGCTCCGGTCTCCTCGGTCAGCCGGTACACGAAGGAGATGCCGCCGTTGTCGACGGTTTCGTTCGCGAGGATGGTCGCGACGATCTGCCGGCGGAGCGGGTGCGCCTTGATTGCGGTGGCGAACCGATCCCGGAGCGCGGGCGGGAAATAACCGGGCAGGCGCGACGCGAACGTGTCGCTGTCGGGCACGTCGGTGGCGAGAAGTTCCTCGACGAGGGCGAGCTTGACGTGGGCGAGCAGCTGGGACAACTCGGGCGAGGTGAGGCCCTCCCCCGCTGTGAACCGGCGTGCGATCTCGGCGTCGTCGGGTAACGCGTCGAGGCGACGGTCGAGTCCGTGCTCGGCTTCGAGCGCGCCGAGGAGCCGCTGGTGTACACCGAGCAGCGATGGCGCGGCCGCTCGCTCGAGACCCAGGACATTGTTCTGCCCGATGTTGTCGGCGAGCACGAGTTCCGCGACGTCGTCGGTCATGGAGGCGAGCAGCGGGTTACGGTCTTCGGTCCGGAGTTCGCCGGCGGTGACCACCGAGTCGAGCAGGATCTTGATGTTGACCTCGTGGTCGGAGCAGTCCACGCCCGCCGAGTTATCGATAGCGTCGGTGTTGATCTTTCCGCCGGTGCGGGCGTATTCGATACGCCCGAGTTGCGTCACTCCGAGATTGCCGCCTTCGCCGACCACCCGTGCCCGCACACTGTCGCCGTCGACGCGCACGGAGTCGTTGCTCTTGTCCCCGACGTCGGCGTGGGATTCCGAGCGCGCCTTGATGTAGGTGCCGATGCCGCCGTTCCACAGCAGGTCGACGGGTGCGCGCAGGATCGCCCGGATCAGTTCGGACGGGGTGAGTTCGGTGACGTCGTCGGGCAGGGCGAGCACCCGGCGGGCCTGTTCGCTGACCGGGATCGATTTGCGGGTGCGTTCCCACACTCCCCCGCCCTCGCCGATCAGTGCCGGGTCGTAGTCGGCCCACGACGAGCGGGGAAGCTCGAAGATCCGCCGTCGTTCGGCGAACGAGCGAGCCGCGTCGGGCTCCGGATCGAGGAAGATGTGGCGGTGGTCGAACGCGGCGACGAGCTGGATGTGCTCGCTGAGCAACATCCCGTTGCCGAACACGTCGCCGCTCATGTCACCGATGCCGGCGACGGTGAAGTTCTCCGTCTGCGTATCGAGTCCGCGCTCACGGAAGTGCCGCTTGACGCTCTCCCATGCGCCGCGCGCGGTGATGCCCATCTCCTTGTGGTCGTATCCGGCCGAGCCGCCGGATGCGAACGCGTCACCGAGCCAGAAGCCGTAGTCTGCCGCAACCGAATTGGCCAGGTCGGAGAACGACGCGGTGCCCTTGTCGGCGGCCACCACGAGGTAGGTGTCGTCGGTGTCGTGGCGCACCACCCGTTCCGGTGGGATCACCGTGGTGCGCGACCGATCGAGGTTGTCGGTGACGTCGAGCAGCCCGGAGATGAACCGGCGGTAGCACTGTTCGCCGCGCTCACGGACGGCTCGACGATCGGCAGCGGCGTCGCCGGTGGGCTGCGGCGCGTGCTTGACGACGAATCCGCCTTTCGCCCCGACGGGAACGATGACGGCGTTCTTGACCGCCTGCGCCTTGACGAGCCCGAGAACCTCGGTGCGGTAATCCTCACGGCGGTCGGACCATCGGAGACCACCGCGGGCGACGGCGCCGTACCGCATGTGCACGCCCTCCACATCGGGTGCGTAGACGAAGATCTCGAACTTCGGTCGTGGCTGCGGGAGTTCGGCGATGCCGGCCGGATCGAGCTTCATCGACAGGACGCGGCCGCGGGCGGAGTCGTCGTCCGCGGGGACGAAGTAGTTGGTGCGCAGGGTGGAGCGGATCAGCGAGAACAGCCCCCGCAGGATCCGGTCGGGGACCAGTCCTGTCACGGCCTCGATCTTCGACGTGAGCTCGCCGGAGATGCGTTCTTCACTCTCGGATTCGGCAACCTCCGGATCGAATCGGGCCTCGAACAGCCGGACCAGCAGGACCGTGATCTCGGGGTAGTCGAGCAGTACGCCTTCGATGTTGTGCTGACTGTACGGAAAACCGGTCTGCCGCAGGTATTTCGCGTAGGCACGCAGCATGACCGCCTGACGCCACACCAGCCCGGCGCGCAACACCAGTTCGTTGAACCTGTCGGTCTCGGAATCACCACGCCAGGCGACGACGAACATGTCGGTGAAACGACCCGCGAGCGTCGGGTCGGAGTCCAGAGTGTCCGGCGCGAGATCGCCCGGAAGCCCGAGACCGAAATCGTAGATCCAGCAATCGATTCCGTCGGACCGGGGAACCCGGTACGGGCGCTCGTCGATAACCTGGACGCCGAGGCTCTGCAGCACCGGAAGCACCCGGCCGAGGGTGACCGGCTCGTCGCCGACGTACAGGGTGAAGCGCCACGCCCCGGGTGCTGCGCCGTCGGACCGGCAGAGCCGCGTCTCGATCTCACCGACCCGAAGACCCTCGAGCACCACCAGATCGGAGAGAGCGCGCTCCGACGGAAAATCCTCCTTGTACGCCTCGGGCACCGCGTCGGCGTATCGCTGCACCAGTGCGGCGTCGACGCGGGCATCGCCGGCGGCGGCCTCGGAAAGCCGATCGGTCCAGTTCCTGCTGGTCGCCGCGAGCAGCGCCTGGATCCGGATGCGGTTCTCGTCGGAGGTGTCGATCTCGTGCCGGCCGCGCCCGGGGAACCTGATCGTGACGTGCAGGAGAGCCAGCTCCCCCTCCGAGACCCGCGCGGTGTAGTCGAGGACTCCCCCGCCGTACTCGCTCAAGAGGATGTCCTGCATCGCGATGCGGACCTTCGTCGTGTACCGGTCGCGCGGCAGGTACACCAGGCACGACACGTACCGGCGGTGCGTGTCGACGCGTACGAACAACCGGACCTGCCTGCGGATGTCGACCACCGACGTGACGGTGTCGTAGAGGGTGGCGGTGTCCATCGAGAAGAGTTCGGCACGCGGGATGGTCTGCATGATCTCGAGCATCGCCTGACCGCTGTACGACGAAATGTCCACGTGGGCACGGGCGATCACGGCACGCACCCGGCGGGAGATCAGCGGGATGTCGAGGATGTTGTCGTTGAGCGCGGTCACCGTCAGCACTCCGAGGAAGCGGTGCTCACCGACCACGCGACCTTCCGCATCGAGGACTGCGATCCCCACGAAATACGGATAGACCGAGCGGTGCACGGTCGTCGGCAGCGCCCCCTGGGTGAGGACGAGCAACGGCCGCCGGTCGGGGTGCGCACCGGGCGGCAACTCGAGTGGATCGCTGTCGGGGCCCTCGGTGCGCAGGACCCCCAGTCCGCTGCCCCGGACGGGGCGCGCTCGCACCACGCCTGATCCATCGGTGTCGACGAACTCGTAGCGCCGGTAACCGAGCATGGTGAAATGCCCGCGGGCGAGCCAGCGCAACAGATCGGCGGTTTCGGCGAGAACGGTGGCGGTGTGCTGCGGCGGCGGAACGACCGCGAGCGCGTCGAGTGCACCGGCGAGTTCGCGCTGCAGGGCGAGCATCGGTTCGGTGTCGGAGACGACCTGCCGCACTTCGGCCAGCGCACGGCGGAGTCCGTCGTCGATCTCGTCGACTGTGGGTCCGTCGGCTCCGAGTGCGAACTGCACGTGCATCCACGACTCGGCGATCCGGTGCACCGGATCCTCGTCGTCGACCGACGGGTTTCCGGGCGAGAGGTCGCGCAGCAGTCCCGCGTCGTCGCGCAGTGCCGAGAACTCCGGGTGCACCACCGCATCGACACCCACTCCGAGGCGGGCGAAGAGTGCCAGGACGGCCTCGACGAGGAGGGGCATGTCGTCGGTGACGATCTGGGCGGTCGATCCCAGTGGGTCGTCTCCCGGCGGACGAACCCGGATCGCCGCCGTGCCCGGCGCACGCTCGCGTCCCAGTTCGAGATGGGCGGCGGCCACTGCTTCAGGTGCGCCGATTTCCTCGCCCGACTGCTCGTACATCTGCACGAGAGTCGCCACCAACGACGAATCCAGTTGCGACGCAGTTGAATCCGCCATTACTTCACTCCCTGACCTGCTTGCCGGACAAAACCGAGCGCCGCGGACGGGCCCGAGTTCGAGCCTATCCGCGGCGCCACAGGTTGGGGGCCGGACACGCGGGCTGTCAGCCCGGCGCCGCGACCCGGTACCGGTCGAGGACCTCACGTTCGAGATCGCTCAGCGGCCTCGACCGATCGGTGTGGACGTCGAACCCGACGAGAACAGCGTCCCCGTGGGCACACACCACCCCGTGCCGGTCGAGGATCGTGTGGCGCAGCGTGAACGACGAGGTACCCACGTGCAACACGGCGATCTCGACATCGAGCGGGCCCGACGCATCCTTGATGGGCCGCAGGAACTCGGCGTCCATCTTGCGGACCGCGACGACACCGCGCCCAGAAAGGTGGCTGATCAGGAACTTGATCCGCGCTTCCTGCATGTACTCGACGACTTTGGTGTTGTTGACGTGACCGAGCCGATCGGAGTCGGCCCAGCGCACCTCGAGCGAACAACGGAACGGCTCGCCGACGGTGTTCGTCCCGACACCGTTCGGCTTCGTCTCCAGACGATCAGTCACGAGTGAGCTTCCGGTGGGTGACGCGGTGCGGACGTGCCGCATCCGCGCCGAGACGCTCGACCTTGTTGGCTTCGTACGCCTCGAAGTTGCCCTCGAACCAGAACCACTTGCCTTCCTCGACGTTGCCCTCCCAGGCGAGGATGTGGGTACAGGTGCGGTCGAGGAACCAGCGATCGTGGGAAATCACGACGGCGCAGCCCGGGAACTGCTGCAGCGCGTTCTCGAGCGAACTCAAGGTCTCGACGTCGAGGTCGTTGGTCGGTTCGTCGAGCAGGATCAGGTTGCCGCCCTCTTTGAGGGTCAGCGCGAGGTTCAGCCGATTGCGCTCACCGCCGGAGAGCACGCCGGCCTTCTTCTGCTGATCCGGTCCCTTGAAACCGAACGCGCTGACGTACGCGCGCGACGGCATCTCGTTCTGCCCGACCTCGATGTAGTCCATGCCGCCCGACACGACTTCCCACACGTTCTTGGTGGGGTCGATGTTGGAGCGGTTCTGGTCGACGTAACTCAGCTTGACGGTGTCGCCCACCTTGACGGTGCCCGAATCCGGCTCCTCGAGACCCACGATGGTCTTGAACAGCGTGGTCTTACCCACGCCGTTGGGACCGATCACGCCGACGATGCCGTTACGCGGCAGGGTGAACGACAGGTCCTTGATGAGCACGCGGCCGTCGAAGCCCTTGTCGAGGTGTTCGACCTCCACGACGACGTTGCCCAGGCGCGGAGGCGTCGGGATCTGGATCTCTTCGAAGTCGAGCTTGCGGTGCTTCTCGGCTTCCGCTGCCATCTCCTCGTAGCGTCCGAGGCGCGCCTTGCTCTTCGTCTGCCGGGCCTTGGACCCGGACCGGACCCACTCGAGCTCCTCCTTGAGGCGCTTCTGCAGCTTCTGGTCCTTCTTGCCCTGCACCTCGAGGCGCTCGGCCTTCTTTTCCAGGTACGTCGAGTAGTTGCCCTCGTACGGATGCAGCTTGCCGCGGTCGACCTCACAGATCCACTGCGCGACATGGTCGAGGAAGTACCGGTCGTGAGTGACGGCCAGGACGGCGCCGGGGTACGACGCGAGGAACTGCTCGAGCCAGAGCACGGACTCGGCGTCGAGGTGGTTGGTGGGCTCGTCGAGAAGCAGCAGGTCCGGCTTGCTCAGCAGAAGCTTGCACAGCGCGACACGGCGGCGCTCACCACCGGAGAGGTGCGTGACCGGCTCGTCCGGCGGCGGGCAGCGCAGCGCGTCCATCGCCTGTTCGAGCTGCGAGTCGAGATCCCACGCGTTGGCGTGATCGAGCTCCTCCTGGAGGACGCCCATCTCTTCCATCAGTTCGTCCGAGTAGTCCGTCGCCATCAGTTCGGCGATCTCGTTGAACCGGTCGAGCTTGACCTTGATGTCGCCGAGGCCCTCCTCGACGTTCTGCTTGACCGTCTTCTCCTCGTTGAGCGGGGGCTCCTGCAGGAGGATGCCGACCGTCGCGTCCGGATCGAGGAAAGCCTCACCGTTGCTGGGCTGATCCAAGCCCGCCATGATCTTGAGGATCGACGACTTTCCCGCGCCGTTGGGTCCCACGACGCCGATCTTCGCGCCCGGGTAGAAGCTCATGGTGACGTCATCGAGGATGACCTTGTCACCGTGCGCCTTGCGCACCTTCTTCATCGTGTAAATGAACTCCGCCATGACGACCAGCGTATCCGCCCCGGCGGGATAACCCACATCCTGCGCGTCGTCCCGCCCGAGCGGGACCTCCGATCAGCCCGCGAACAACTCCGCGACGAACGGTGTGGTGTCCGGAAGCGACGCGGCCATGGTCTCCGAATGCCCCGTGGGATAGGTGGCGAACCGGGGTTGCGCTCCCCCGGCCCACAGGTCCGCGACCAGCTTGACACTCAACGGCGCCGGCACGACCCGGTCGTCGAGGCCTTGGGCGAGAAACAGCGGCCGGTCGTAACCGTTCACCGGAACTCCCAGGTAATCGGACAGGGCCGCCGGGAACCGGTCGTCGCCGAGCGGTCGGGCGAGCAGGTCCCCGATCCCGACGCCGGTGTAGCGCGCGAGCATCTCGTCGTAACACAGCGACTCCGCCGCATCGACGACTTCCCGCCCGAGACCGGTGAGATAGCCGTCGAGATCGAGTCCCGGATCCGCCTCGCGCAGCCCAGCGAAGATGAACGCTCCGAAGGCGGTCAGTCCGTCGAGCGGAAGATCCGGAAACTCCGGGAAGCCGATCGGGAAGACCAGTTCGAGATTCGACGGCGCCCCCGTCGTGAGTGTTCCGCGGAAGTCGAGTTCGGGCGCGCGATCGGTGGCGGTATTCGCCGTGTGCAGCGCCGCGTGCCCTCCTTGCGACTGCCCGACGACCACCCAGCGCTCCGACAGCGACGGCTCCACCGCGCGCGCCGCACGCACGAGATCGACGATGCTGTTCGCGGCGCTCTGCCCGTCGAGGTATCGATGCAGGCCGTCGGATCCGAGACCCGGGTAGTCGGCCGCGACGACGGCATATCCCTGATCGAGCCAATGCTCGAGGTAGGCGGTGTCGCGTTCACTCCGCGGATTACGGGAGGGGGCGCAGTCGTCGGCGAGACCGGTGGTGCCGTGTGCCCAGGCGACGACGGGCCGGCCGCCCGCGGGAGGTTCGCCGCCGGGTACGAACACCACCCCGGTGGCAGTCGCCGTCTCACCCGAGCGCCACTGCGTCGTGTACGAGAGCGCACGAGCCGAGGCGGCTCCCGGCAACGACAATCGGCTGTCGAGCGGGGCCTCCGACACCACCGCTCCGGGTGCCGGCTGTGCGTGCGCTGTACCGGAGACGGCAACGGGCGCTCCGACGGCAAGAAGACACGCGAGAAAACCCGCGATCACACTCCCGACACGTCCGTGCGATGTCGTCTCGTCCGTCCCCCTGCGCGCAGTCACAGCGAGCACCATACGTGCACACCGGGCGGGCGGTATCGAAGATCGGATGCGGAGAGATTCCGGTTGGATGAGCGCCGCGCCGGGCAACCTGTGTGTATGACATCACATTCCTCGACCTCGTCGCCTCCCGCCGTGGAGTCCAGGACCGGGCGGGACGTCGCACGCGTCGTCACGGTGGCGGTGAGCGCGGTAATCGCCGTCGCGGGCTCGTTTCTCGGCTCCGGCGCGGTCGCCGGGACGCCCGTCGCCGAAGCGGCGGGCGGAGCCCTCGCGTCGGATGCGACGGCCGTTGCCCCCGGCGGCGCCGCGTTTTCGATCTGGACGCTGATCTATATCGGGCTGATCGCGCTGGCTGTGTGGCAACTGCTGCCCGCCCACCACACCGACCCGCGGCAACGCACTCTCGGCTGGTGGATCGCCGCGTCGATGCTTCTCAACGCATTATGGATCGGGACGATCCAGATCGATCAGGTCGGCCTCAGCGTGGTGGTGATCGTCGCACTGCTCGCAATCCTGGTTCGCGTTTTCCTCGGGCTCACGGCATCTGCTCCGTCGAGCCGCCTCGAGGCTGTCGTCGTCGACGGCACGATGTTCGTCTACCTGGGGTGGGTCGCGGTCGCCACGGTCGCCAACACCGCGGCGGCCCTGAATTCCGCGGACATCGATCCGTTCGGGTGGGGCGCCGACGTGTGGGCCGTGGTGATCCTCGCCGTGGTCGCGGCCGTGTCGGTGGTGGTCGCGTTCGCCGGGCACGGACGTCTCGCGGTTGCCGCCGCCATGGCCTGGGGTCTGGGCTGGATCGCGGTCGGCCGCACCGCCGACGACGGCTGGAACTCGACACCGGCGGCGGTTGCGGCGGTGGTCGCCGCGGTCGTGGCGGTGGTGGCCGCAGTTGCCGTGCGGATCGCCACCGAACGGGCCCGCACGCGAAAACCCGTGTGAGACCCGGACCGCAGGCGCTCCCGCGGGCCGCTAGCGCGCTTCCTGGTCCCGGCGGGCCAACTCCGCGAACATCGCGTTGTGCGCGGCGAGGTCGGCGTCCTCGTCACGATCCGCGGCCCGATCCACCCGGCGCGCAGTCCGTGTATCGCTGCGCGACCACTGCACGAGCAATGCGAGCATGACGAGCACGAGCGGGATCTCACCCGCCGACCACGCGATACTGCCGCCGACCTTCTGGTCGTCGAACAGGTCGTAGTTCCACGGCAGCGCGAGACCGCGGTAGTACGACTCGGCCATCACCGTTCCCATGCTCATGAGGGTGACGCCGAAGAATGCGTGGAACGGCAGCGAACCGAAGACCATGCCGAGTTTCGTGACCGGCGGCAGGTCGCGTGGCGACGGATCGACGCCGATCACCACCCAGTAGAAGAGATAGCCGCTCATCAGGAAGTGCAGGTTCATCAGCACGTGCGCGGTGTGGCTGTCGGCGAAGGTCTCGAAGATGCCACCGAGATACAAGGCGTAGAAGCCGCCGACGAACATCACCGACGCGACGATCGGGTGAGTGAAGAACCGCGACGGCGGGCTGTGCAGGAATTCGAGGATCCACTCGCGGGGTCCCGGAGGAGCACCGCGGCCGGCCGGCTTGAACGCGCGCAGCGCCAGGGTCATCGCACCGCCGAGTGCCAGGAGCACCGGCGCGAGCATCGACATGGCCATGTGCGCGCCCATGTGCACGCTGAACATCGCGGCGGAGTACATGCCGACACCCGACGACGTGGCGACCAGCAGCACGAAGCAACCGGAGAACCACGCGATGCTCCGGCCCACCGGCCAGGCGTCACCGCGCTTGCGCAGCGTCCACAGGCCGATGGCGTATGCGACGGCCAGAACGATCGCGAGGGTGCCGAAGATGAGGTCGAATCGCCACTGCCCGAAGAACAGGTTGGCGAACGACGGGGGCACCTCGAGGTTGTATCCGAGGGCCACTTCCTGAACCGTGGGCACGGCATCCGGGGCCGGCGGCGGGGTGCGGCCCAACCCGACGGCCAGGCCCACCGTCGCGGCGAGGACGAACGACTCGACGGCGGCGAACCGGACGAGGGCACCCCGGCTGGTCGGATCGGCTTCGAGCGCCGGAAGTGCCCGTCGCCGCTGCAGCCAGCCGAACAGCCCGAGCACTACCAGCGCCACGATCTTGGCGATCAGGAGCCTGCCGTACGTGGTTGTCGTGAGGTCGTCGAGCGAGACCCGCACTCCCGCGTTGATCACGCCGGTCACAGCCATGACCACGAACGCGAGACCGGCGACGAAGGAGAACCGTCGCGCCGCGACGTCGGTGTACGCGCCGCCGCGCCACGAATGCGCGAGAAGTGCGAACAGGCCACCGGCCCAGACCGACGCGGCCACGAGATGCAGCACCAGGCTGTTGGTGGCGAGGTCGTGCGATCCGCCCGAGGACGAGTGGCCCGTCAGTGCGACCGGCATCAATGTCACCAGCGACAGCAGGAGCAGATAGGGCACCCACGACCAGCGCACCGCCATCCGGATCAGCAGCGCGGTGATCAGAGCGAGCACCGTCGTCCATGCCCAGGCCGACGCGGTCTCCACCTGTCCGAGCGCACTGAACAGGTTCTCCGGCCGGAGCGCTTCGGTGAACGGCGCGCCGGAGGTGTCGGACAGGGTCAGCGGCACGAGCAGCGCGGCCGTCGCGGCCCACACCACCGCCGCGACACCTGCGGTCCGGACCGCGCGGTACCCGCCGACATCGAGGACGCCGTTCTTCTGCGGCGGCACGAGGAACGCCGCGAAGAACAGCGAACCGATCGTGATCACGGTCGCGATTTCGGACACCGCGCGAACCGCAGGCAGACCGTAGGTGGTCAGGGCCCCCGGGTCCGGGATGCCGAGCAGGACCAGCGCCTGCGCGGCGGACGCGCCGACGATCAGTGCCGCGACGATGGCGGCGAGGATGCCGAAGAGGACGAACAAAACAGACGGGTTCCCGCGTCCGGACGCGGGCACTGAATGCTGCGCGTCGGACGCGAGCTCGGGTGCTGCCATGCCTACCAGGGTAGGACCTCCCGAACCGTAACTACGACGCCCCGTCGGACATCACTGCGACGGCCCGCCGGGGATCACTGCGACGGCCCGCCGGGGATCACTGCGACGGCCCGCCGGGGATCACTCCGACGGGCACGTATCGAACAGTCGGATCAGAGTGTCGAAACCCAGGCGAGCCGATCGGTCGACAGCGAGAACGTGTCCTCGAACAGGACGACGTACGTGCCGGGAGCGGCACCGGCCCTTGCGTCGAAGCACACGTTTCCGGTTGCGGTGCCGCCCGGTGCGAGGCGGCCCGAGTTGAGCATCGGGCGGTCGGCACCGAACGTGGAATTGCGGATCGCGCCGCCGGCGTCCTGCACATGCCAGTCCATGTATCCGTTGAAGTCGTTCTGGTCTGTGCCCACATTGACGATCGTCACCTCGCTGCAGAGGTAGCTGCCCAGTACGGAGTCGATGAGCTGGAGCGGTCCGACGGTGTAGGCGAGATCGTCGCGGGTGATGGTAGCGCCGGCGACCGCGGCGGTGTCGTGGTCGAGCTTCCCGGAGAATTCCGGTCCCCGATCGGCCACTACCTCGTCGCCGACGGGACCGGATGTGACGGTGGCCTCCTTCTCGCCGCCGACGCTGGAGACCACGGCGATGGAACATGCGCCGAACAGGAGGACGGGCACACCGACGACGATCCAGGGCCAGATCCGGCGCTTGGCGCGCGGCGGCTGTCCGGACGGGTTCTGGTTCGGGTCGGGGTACGAGATGGGGTGTGTCATGACGCTTCTCCTCATTGGTCTGGGCTGGAGATGCGGAGCAGGCGGTGCCGCTCCTCCGGTGTGAACAGCTCACCCGAGTTGCCCGGTCCGGCACCTCGTCCGATCGGACGGACCCCCTCCTCCTTTCGGACCGATCACTGCGGACCGTTCGGACCATGTGGGTGTGTCACGCGATTGCGTAGCGTGCACCCAGTGATGGTTACTTCCGCTCAGGGTCTCCGGCGTCCGGTGTGGCGCCGGCGTGCCTGGACCACCGCTGCCGTGACACTGAGCCTGTTCTGCACGTTGCTGACCCTGGGACTGTCGTCGGACTCGAAGACGGTTCCCGAATGGAACTTCGCACTCGGGTTCGTGCTCGGCCTGGTCGCAGCGTTTGCTCTGGTGTGGCGCCACTCGAGCCCCTGGACGGTGCTCGTCGTCACGCTCCTCGGACCTCTGCTGTTCTCCACCGACGCCACCGCCGCGCTCATCGCGCTCTACGCCGTCGTCAAATCGGAACGCAGCGGACGACTCGCCGGAGCCGCCGGTGCCGTCTTCTTCGCGTGCGGTATCTCACTCACGTACGACGCGCACCGCACCCGAGACAACTCGGTACTCACGATGGGCACGATGCGCCCGGACGACACCGCACCCAAACCGATGTGGGAGGTCGCCTGGTGGATCCCCTGGCTGGTCGCGGCGGCGCTCGTCACGGTCGTGGTGGTGCTCGCGCTGCTCGAGCAGACCCGCTCGCAACTGACCGTCGCCGAACACGTGCGCGACCGCGCGACGGCGAAGACGGAATCGATCCACGACGAGATGATCCGTACCGAGGAACGAACCCGGATCGCCCGCGACATGCACGACACGCTCGCCGCAGGGCTGAGCCGAATCTCCCTGTTCGCGGGAGCACTGCAGGTCGGTGGGGCCGATGATCCGCAGAAGACAGCCAATACGGCCGCCATGATCCGCAGCACCGCGCACGAATCTCTCGACGAGCTCAAGAGCATCGTCGGTGTGCTTCGCGGGACGGCCGGGGCGCCGCGGGCCAGCGGACATCAGGGGATCGATGCCGTGGCCGATCTCGTCCAGTCCGCGCGCGCGGCCGGACTGCACACCGTCTTGTTCACCGACCTCCAGCCCGGTGACGTCGGCACCGTGTCCGGCCACGTGACGTACCGGGTGGTGCAGGAAGCCCTCACCAACGTCCAGAAGTACGCGTCGGACCAGACAGTGCGCATCACCATCACCGGCGCTGCCTACCAGGGCATCCGGATCGACGTGCGCAATGAACTCAGTTCGTTGCCTCCGACCGTGCCCATCGGTTCGCGGGCGGGCCTGACCGGTCTCGCCGAGCAGGCACATCAGATCGGGGGCACGCTCCGGGCCGGGGTGGTGGGCTCCGAGTTCGTCGTCGACTGCTGGGTGCCCTGGTCGGCCTGACAGGCGATCCTGCGAGGGCGGAACACGCCTCGTGTCGGGGGCCGGTCCTAGGCTCTCCACCTGTGCCCGCTGCTGCCGAGATGATCACCGTGCTCGTCGTCGACGACGACCCCTTCGTTCGCCGTGGCGTCACCGACATCTTCGCCGCGACCGACGACATCGTGGTCGTGGCCGATGTCGACGACGGCGACAGGGTCCCCCACGCCGTCCACCGGTTCTCGCCGCACGTGGTGCTGATGGATCTCAAGATGCGCCGAGTCGGGGGCCTCGAGGCGACCCGGCAACTCATGTCGATGCCCCACCCGCCCCGCGTGATCGCCATGACAGCGATGGACGTCGACGATCTCGTGGTGCAGGCCGTCGCTGCCGGTGCGCACAGTTTCCTGAGCAAGGACGAGCCGCCGCAGACCTTCCATCAGTCGGTGCGGGCGGTCGCTGCCGGCAACACGCTCTTCAGCGAGGATTCCCTCCGCCGCATCGTGGCGAGTCGTCGCGAGACCACCGCGTCGCCGGCCGTGACGGAGCTCACCAAGCTGTCCGAGCGTGAACGCGACGTGCTGAAGGTGCTCGCAACCGGTGCGTCCAACGCCGACATCGCGGGCCGCTTGTTCCTGAGCGAAACCACTGTCAAGACTCACATTTCGGCGGTCTTCACCAAACTCGGAACCCGCAATCGAGTGGAGGCGGCTCTGGCCGCGTTCCGGGCCGGGCTGGTCGCCTGAGGCCGTCGGGGTGTCGTGGTCGTTCCCACTTCCGTCCCGACCGCATACCGTGGGGTGAGCACGTGCGCGATACCGACGGGAGCACACCACCAGCCCATGGATGTGATCAACGAGTTCATCACCGGTCAGGCGGCTGCGCTGTGGGTCTACCCGCTGCTCTTCGTGGTGTGCACCGTCGACGGGTTCTTCCCGCCGGTCCCGAGCGAGACGGTGCTCGTCACTCTGGCGTCGCTGTCGGGTTCGACCGGTCGGCCGTACCTCGCCGCGATCATCGTCATCGCAGCGGTCGGGGCGATCCTCGGAGACAACATCGCGTACACGATCGGACGACGGGTCGGCACGGAGCGATTCCGCTGGATGCGCACCCCCAAGGGCAAAGCCGCGTTCGCGTGGGCCCGCCGCGGGCTGGACAAGCGCGGCGCGGCGGTCATTCTCACCGCCCGGTACATCCCGATCGGCCGTATCGCCGTGAACATGACGGCCGGCGCCACTCGATACCCCCGCAAGAAGTTCGTGCCGCTGACCATCCTCGGCGGCATCACCTGGGCTCTGTACTCGTCGCTGATGGGCAGGCTCGTCGGTGGCTGGTTCGAATCCCAGCCGTTGCTCGGCGCAGTGATCTCCGTCTGTGTCGCGGTGGTCCTGGGGATCGGGATCGACCATGTGCTGCAGAGGGTCAAGGGCGGCGAGGTGGACATTCCGCGCGTCTCCCCGCCGGGGAACGGCACCGCACCGGAGGCCCAGGAGGACAACCCCGGCTCCGCGCGCAACGCGTAGAGGGGTACCCGCACACGGCTGGCCGCCGAGCCGTTAAGATTCTGGCCGCGCCTCCGTAGCTCAGTTGGATAGAGCAAGAGCCTTCTAATCTCTAGGTCGCAGGTTCGATTCCTGCCGGGGGCACCACAATGCCGTTTCGCGACCGTGCCGGCTCGAGACCGTGCCGACCCGAGACCGCGTCCATCCAAACCTTCCATGAGCGTGCACCCACTCGGATACCGTGAGCACTGCGCATCGGACACCGACGGGCGTGCGGCAACGCGTTCCCTCTCTTCCGTCGACCGAGGCATCCACATGGTGCCCACCTCGCTCCCTCACGGCATCGGGGTGGACCGCGAGTTCGGAGGTAGTCGCATGTGCACAGCCGCCAACTACACCGCTGAGGATCATTACTTCGGCCGCAACCTGGACCTCGAATACTCCTACCACGAAGCGGTCACCGTGACGCCTCGGAACTTTCCCTTCGAGTTCCGAAGGGTGCCGCGGCAGGCTACGCATTACGCGATGATCGGCATGGCCACCGTCGCCGACGGTTATCCGCTGTACTACGACGGGACGAACGAGAAGGGTTTGAGCCATGGCGGGACTGAATTTTCCCGGCAACGCCGACTACAAACCCGTTTCGGAGGAGGGCACGAATGTCGCTTCCTTCGAGTTCATTCCGTGGGTCCTGGCACAGTTCGACACCGTCGCCCAGGTGAAGAGTGCACTGACGGACGTACGCATCGTCGACACCGCCTTCAGCGCGGACTTTCCGCCCTCTCCCCTGCACTGGATCATCTCCGACCGCAACGAGTCCGTTGTGGTCGAGTCCGTGGCCGAGGGCCTGAAAGTTCACGACAATCCGCTGCAGGTGCTCACCAACAATCCGACATTCGATATCCAGTTGTTCAATATCAACAACTACATGAGTCTGTCGATCGACCCGCCCGAGCCGCATTTCTCGAAGGAAATACCGTTCGACGTGTACAGCCGAGGGCTCGGTGCTGTCGGGTTGCCGGGAGATCTGTCCTCGATGTCGCGATTCGTGAAGGCCGCATTCACGAAGGTGAATTCGGTGTCGGGCCGGTCCGAATCCGAGGCGATCAGTCAGTTCTTCCACATTCTCGGTTCCGTGGAACAGCAGCGGGGATGCGTTCGTCTCGGCGACAAATACGAGATCACCATCTACTCGTCGTGCTGCAACACCGACAAAGGTATCTACTACTACCGGCATTACGAGAACAGTCAGATCACCGGCGTGGACATGCACAAGGAAGATCTGGACGGAACCGAACTGGCGTCGTACCCGCTGGTCACCGAGCAGCAGATTCTCATGAAAAACTGACCGTGTCCGTGTGACCAACCCGTCGAGCCGATCTTGTGTTTGGGCTGCTGCGCTCGCAGCGTTCGAGGCCGCGTCCCGGACCCCGGTGGTGAACCGTCTCCGGGAGCCGGAATCGGGATGGTTCCAGGGCAGGGCTCCGATCTCGGGGACGGGAGCGCGCACCGTGCCGTCAGGTCTGCTCGGACATCCTCGGACCCCACGGACATACATCATTTCCTGGGCTTTTGTGGCCGGACACCCTTCAGCGCCGTGTGTTTCCGATCGCACCGGCAGACCGGGCTAACAGTGGATCGGCGCCACGTCCTATAGTTCAGATGTAAAGGCCGTGTTACAGAATCCTCACATAGTCAGGTAGGTAGCGTGTCGACTTCGGACCGCATCGCAGAGATTTACGAGCAGGTCAAGGCCCGGAACGCGGGCGAGCCTGAATTCCACCAGGCAGCTGCCGAAGTGTTCGAGTCCCTGCATGTCGTGCTCGAGCGCCACCCCGGCTACTTCGAATACGGCCTCATCGAGCGCCTGTGCGAGCCCGAACGCCAGATCATCTTCCGCGTGCCGTGGATCGACGACCACGGTCAGGTGCACGTCAACCGCGGGTTCCGCGTGCAGTACAGCAGCGTGCTCGGCCCCTACAAGGGCGGACTGCGTTTCCATCCCAGCGTGAACCTCGGCATCGTGAAGTTCCTGGGGTTCGAGCAGATCTTCAAGAATGCGCTCACCGGCCTGCCCATCGGCGGCGGCAAGGGCGGTTCGGACTTCGACCCCAAGGGCCGGTCCGAGCAGGAGATCATGCGCTTCTGCCAGTCCTTCATGACCGAACTGCATCGCCACATCGGTGAGTACACCGACGTCCCGGCCGGTGACATCGGAGTCGGCGGCCGCGAGATCGGCTACCTGTTCGGCCAGTACAAGCGCCTCACGAACTCGTACGAGTCGGGCGTGCTGACAGGCAAGGGCATCACCTGGGGCGGATCGCAGGTGCGCCGCGAGGCCACCGGCTACGGCGCGGCGTACTTCGTCGCCGAGATGGCCAAGCACGCCGGCAGCTCCGTCGAAGGCCGCACCGCAGTCGTCTCCGGCTCCGGAAACGTCGCGATCTATGCCATCGAGAAGATCCACCAGCTCGGCGGCACCGTGGTCGCGTGCTCCGACTCCTCGGGCTACATCCACGATCCCAAGGGCATCGACGTCGAGCTGCTCAAGGAGATCAAGGAAGTCCGGCGCGGACGCATCTCCGAGTACCTCGACGAGCGCGGCGACGCCGACTTCTACCCCGGCGGCAACATCTGGAACGTCCCCTGCGACATCGCGCTCCCCTGCGCCACACAGAACGAGTTGGACGAGGAATCCGCGAAGACCCTCGTCAACAACGGCGTCAAGGTCGTCGCCGAGGGCGCCAACATGCCCACCACTCCCGGCGGCATCGCCGTGTTCCGCGACGCCGGTGTCGGCTTCGCCCCGGGCAAGGCCGCCAACGCCGGTGGCGTCGCCACCTCCGCGCTGGAGATGCAGCAGAACGCCTCGCGCGACTCGTGGCACTTCGACTACACCGACGAGCGCCTCGCCCGCATCATGCGCGACATCCACGGCCGCTGCATCGAGACCGCTGCCGAGTACGGCAAGCCCGGCGACTACATCCACGGCGCCAATATCGCGGGCTTCGTGAAGGTCGCGGACGCCATGTTCGCACTCGGCGTCATCTGACGTTTCTCCGCACCGACGACGAACGGCGGGCCCCGGATTTTTCCGGGGCCCGCCGTTTGTGGCCGACTACTGTGCTGCGTGATTTCCGGCAGCGTGCGCGGCGCGCTACTCCGTCGTGGAGACCGTCGGGCCGCCCTCGGCAGCTCCGCGCTCCTCGTCGCTACGCGCCTTGCGGGCAGCTTCACGCATCTCGATGCCATCGGTGATCCACCCGCCGACCTCGCGGGTGACGTCTCGGACGGCTCCGGTGATGATCCCGGCGATAGCGCCGACTCGCGTCGCTGCCGATTCGGTCATCTCCTGGATGGTGTCCTTGTTGCGTTCGAACTTCCCGACCATGGCACTCCCCCTCAGACGTTCTCCCGTGCGAGGGTACCCGCAGCGTCGTCGGCCTGCTCGCGGGGCGAACGCTCGAGAAGCACCGAGATGTCCGGGGTCTGCGACACCCAGTTCGGCGGCAGTGCGAACGTGAAGATCTTCTTCCACACGGATGCCACCTGGGCGGTGAGGCCGCGGCTGTTGTACGGCAATCCGTACTGTTCACACAGCTCCCGGACACGCGGCGCGAGTTCCGGGTATCGGTGCGCCGGCAGGTCGGGGAACAAGTGGTGCTCGATCTGGTGCGACAGGTTGCCCGACATGATGTGGAACAGTGGCGATCCGGAGATGTTCGCGCTGCCGAGCAGCTGGCGCACATACCACTCGCCGCGCGTCTCCTCGGCCGTCTCGTCCTCGCTGAACGACTGCACGCCCGACGGGAAGTGGCCGCAGAAGATAATCGAATACGCCCACACGTTGCGCACCACGTTCGCGGTCGCGTTGCCGACCAGGGTCGGCACGAACAGCGGGCCGGTGAGCAGCGGGAACGCCACGTAGTCCTTGACGACCTGACGACGCGCCTTGCGCCACCAGCCCTGCGCGAGCGGAAGGACGTCTCGCCACGACCGGGTACCGGCGACGATGTTCTCCGCCTCGGCGTCGTGCATCATCACTCCCCACTCGAACAGCAGCATCAGTGCGGCCGCATAGACGGGGTTGCCGAGGTAGTACGGGTGCCATTTCTGGTTGGGGTCCATCCGCAGGATCCCGTACCCGATGTCACGGTCCTTGCCGACGATGTTGGTGAACGTGTGGTGCATGTAGTTGTGCGAGTGCCGCCACTGGTCCGAGGGGCACACGGTGTCCCACTCGAACGTGCGCGAGTTCAGCGACGGCTCCCTCATCCAGTCGTACTGGCCGTGCATCACGTTGTGCCCGATCTCCATGTTGTCGAGGATCTTCGACACGCTCAGTGCCGCGACCCCCGCAACCCACGCGGGCGGGAAGAAGCCGAGGTACATCAGGCCGCGGCCGGTGACCTCGAATCCACGCTGCGCCTTGATGATGCGATAGATATATTCACGGTCCTCGTCGCCGAGCGACGCCACGGTCTCCTCGCGCAACGCGTCGAGTTCGCGGCCCAGTTCGTCGATGTGTTCCCGGGTGAGCACCAGCGGTTCGGGATCCGCGGGCGCGGAGGATCCCGAGAGGAACGGCAGGAAGGGAATAGAGGGCAGGGACAATCCGAACATGGTGTCCTCCAGTGGTATCGGTCTGGATGCTGTGGAGTCGAGCGTCAGAGATCGACGGCGACGTCGCCGACCGGGGCGTTGATGCAGATCTGGATTCGCGTTCCGGGCTCCGAATCGAGTTCACCGGTCCGCACGTCGCGGGTGCAGCCGGAGAGCCGGACAGCCGTGCACGAGTGGCAGATTCCCATCCGGCAACCGTGCTCGGGTGTCAGACCCGCGTTCTCGGCGTGCTCGAGAACCGTCACGCCGGTGTTGTCGGCGACGACACCCGACGAGGCGAACGACACCGTGCCGGTGGCGTCGTCCGGATCGACCGTGTAGGTCGGCGGTGTGAATTCCTCGACGTGGACGAGGTTCTCGGCGCCGTCTCGGGCGTAGACGTCCCGAACACGGGACACCAGGCCCGCAGGCCCGCACACGTAGACCGGAGTATCGGCGAACCACGGTGCGACAGCCTGGAGGTGGGCGGCGTCGAAACGCCCCTGGAGAGCGCCGTCACCCGACCGGGTGTACACGAGAACGACCTCGACGTTGGGGAGCGCCGCGAGGGCATCGAGTGCCTCGCGCCGCGGGACATGCGCCGGAGTCCGGGCGTAGTACAGAAACGTGACCGCACCGGTGTGCCCTTCGGCGGCGAGTCCCTCGAGCATCGACAGCACCGGGGTGATCCCCGATCCACCGCCGATGAGGATCAGTCGCTCGGATCGCGGTGTCGGGAGCACGAAATCGCCCGCCGGTTCACCGAGTTCGACGACGAGTCCGGGTTGCGCGTGTTCGTAGAGGTGGCGGGAGACGATCCCGTCCGGGTGCAACCCCACCGTGAACACGATCGGCCCGCTGCCGTCACGTACTGCACCGGGGGCGTACGCAGGTGAGTAGGTCCGGGTGTGCCGCACGCCGTCGACCGTGATCGACAGCGGAACGTGGCTTCCCGGTTCGAACCGCACGGGACGTGCCGGGCTCACGGTGAACGTCACCGATCCTGAGGCATTTCGGTCCACGTGTGTAATCCGAGCACGGGTGACGGAAGTGGCGAGCAGAGGATCGACAAGCTCGAGGTACCGATCGGGATGATGCGGACTCGAGAGGGTCCCCAGGGCGCTGACGAGCACTTTTCGAGCGAAGGTCCGCGCATGGTCTACAGGGGGGAGGTGGCGCGCAATCATTGGTGCCTGCCTTCCGAACGACATCGGATTCTGAGTGCACATCCGTGCACTCAAGTAAGTGTGACAGGCGGTAGCTCCCCCGTGTCAACCTGTTTGTGACCCCGATTACACCCGCTGCCCGTGCCGACCACCGATCTGCCTACACTCGAACCGTGTCCGCAGCACCCGCCCCGTCCTCCACGACCCGAGCACAGCGCAAGGAACGCACCCGTCAGGCACTTCTCGACGCGGCGCTCGAGCTGTCCTCGGACCGGGGCCTTGCCGGCGTCAGCCTGCGCGAGGTCGCACGGCACGCCGGAATCGTGCCGACCGCGTTCTACCGCCACTTCGCCTCCATGGAAGAGCTCGGCGTCACCCTCGCCGCCGATACGATGCGCGTGTTGCGACGCCTGCTGCGCGACGCGCGACGTTCCCCCGGTCCCGCCACCGCCCGCGAGTCACTCCGCATTCTGGTGCGTGAAGTGCGGGTACACGAGCCCGCCTTCCGCTTCCTCGCGCGTGAACGTCACGGAGGCCAACCGGAAGTCGCACGCGCCATCACGACCGAACTGCGTTTGCTCGCCGGCGAACTGGCCGCAGACCTCGCCCGCACACCCGGGCTCGAACAGTGGCCGTTCGACGACCTCGAGATGGTGGCCGACCTGCTGGTCACCGCGATGCTCGACGTCGTGCTGGAACTGCTGTCGGTGCCACGGCCCGGCAGCCCCGAGGAAGCAGAAGTGATCACCCGTGCGGAAAAACAGATGCGGCTGATCCTGCTCGGCATGGCCGCCTGGAAGCCGACACACAACTGACCCGATCTCCGTACCGTGGAGGTCATGAGCGGAAACGCCGAAACGACACTGGGTGATCTGACCTTCGATGTCCGGGTTGCGGGACCGCCCGGCGGCCCTCCGGTGGTGCTGCTGCACGGTTTTCCCGAGACTGCACGGAGTTGGACGGCCGTCGCCCGCCTGCTCGTACGCGACGGATACCGGGTGATCGCACCCGATCAGCGCGGTTACTCTCCCGGTGCACGACCCGAGGGCGTAGGCCATTACGAGATCTCCGCCCTCGCCGGAGACGTGATAGGACTGCTCGACGATTTCGAGATCGACCAGGCTCACCTCGTGGGACACGACTGGGGCGCCGCGGTCGCATGGCACACCGCCGCGCACCACCGCGACCGCGTCTCCACGCTCACCGGGTTCTCGGTGCCGCATCTCGCTGCGTACGGCTGGGCACTGCGGGAGGACGACGACCAGCGCGCCCGCTCGTCGTACATCCAGCTGCTGCGCATGGAGGACAAGGCCGAATCCGTGTTGCTCGAGGACGACGCCCGTAGGCTGCGGGCGATGTTCGATCCGAGCGTCGACCGCGACTCGGTGGACCACTACGTCCGGACGCTGTCCCGTCCGGGCGCGCTCACCGCGGCACTGAACTGGTATCGCGCCATGTCGCGCGAGTGGGAATCGACCCCGCCGGTACAGGTGCCGACAACCTACGTCTGGAGCACCGGGGACTCGGCGATCGGTTCCGCCGCGGCGGAACGGTGCCACGAATTCGTCGATGCCGATTACGAATTCGTCGTACTTCCGGACGTCTCGCACTGGATTCCGGAAGAAGCACCCGCCGCCGCCGCCGACGCCATCCGGCGCCGGGCCGGAACCGCGGCAGGCGGCTGACCGCTCACCGGCGAGATTCTGTCAGCGGTAGTTCGGATTGTTGAACTCCGGTATCTCGATGCTGATAGGCCGCAACTCGGACATGTAGAGCAGCACGAACTGACGGAGCAACTCGTCGAACGTCCAATACGCCTCGGGAGCGAGCGGAAGCGGGAGCAGTCCCTCGCGGACGGCGACGAACGGTCCCCACGCGACGTCGAGGAGGGTGCCCCACACCGGCTCGCGGGGAATGTTCAACCAGTCGGCGATCTCGTTTCCGAGCATGAAACGAGTCAGGGCACCCAGGATCGGCCGGGTCAGCAGCGTGAAGTCGAGTCCCGCACCGAGATCGAGCAGGATGTCGGCGAGCTTGATGCCCTCCGGCGTGGGAGCGAGGATCGGATCCAGCACCTCCACGGCCTGGGATTCGGCCTGGTCCCACGTGGCGGGTATGTACTGGTCCTCGATGCCGAGCATGTGGGCACTGATCTGCCACGAGTGCAGGAAACCGTCGGCTTCGGCAGCCGCAATGGGCACCTTCCATGCCTTCAAGGTGCGCATGACCGTGGTGGGCAGGCTGTGCCAGGTCACCATCATGTCGTGCTGGCTGATCGGGATGTTCTCCGGAGCGGCGTGCTCCCAGTGCGGAGACTGCGGCAGGAGATGACGAACCGCAGCATGAACCAGCCTGGTCTTCACGGCGGTCACTGCCATTTCGCCGTCGGGCAGGTAGGCGTTGCGAGTTCCGATGTCGTAGCCCAGCTTTGCCGTTTTCGAGATGCGGCGCTTCATGTTCGCGCCGCCCTGGGAGTAGTAGACAGCGAGCGCTTCCTTGGGTATGACCGTGCTCATCATGCCGCTGGCGAAGCCGTAGAGGACGCCGAGATACAACCCGCGCTTCTGGTTGAAACGCACGGCTGTCTCGAGCTTGCCCGGATCCGCCCAGGCAGGCAACTGCCGCGCCTGCTCCATGAACTCTCTCAGGTCCCCCGGCAGGCCGTCGGGGAGCGGCTGAGCGTTCTTGGTCCAGGTCCGGAGGAGTTCGTTGACTCTCGGCACATCCCCGCGGTCCAGCAGCGAGGCCACCAGCGGATCGGCCTCCGTGTCCCATACCGTCCTCGGATCGGCACCGCTCCCCGCGCCGGGAATCGACCCGGCGGGAGACCATCTCCACGGCTGCGCGTGGGCGGGAGCGGCAAGCGAGAACGCTCCCAGTGCGCCGAGTGCGCCGCTCAGTTCGAGCATTCTGCGTCTACTCAGATTCTCCATCGGTACCTTCCCCGGCCGGCAGATGATGCAATGAGACATATTTTGTGTCTCTGTAACATCAGAACACAATCGCCCTTCCCGGGCGGGGGTTTTCCGACAGGCACCGCAGTAGACTCAGGATCCCAGGAGGACACCGTGGAACAAGCCCCGCTCGTCCGCAGCACGAACGTGGAGTCGCTGCTCGATCGCGCATATCACGACGCCGTCGAACAGCCCGGCGACGAGGACCGCACCCGCACGCGACTCCTCGACGCCGCATACGAGCAGTTCTGCCGCCTCGGTATCCAGCGCTCCTCGATGGAAGACATCGCGCGGCGCGCGCAATTGTCGCGGATCACGGTGTACCGGAAGTTCGAGTCGAAGGACGCCCTGGTCGATCAAGTGGTCCTTCGCGAAATCCGCCGCTATTTCACGCGGTTCCTCGACGACATCGCACGTGCCGACACCGCAGCCGATCGCGTCGTCGCCGGCTTCGTCAGTTCACTCCACGCCGTCCGCACCAACCCGCTCATCGGCGGTCTCCTCGAGGCGGAACCCACGTTGCTCGCCGGTTCCGTGGTGGGCAACGGGGAAGAAATGCTGGCAACCGTACGGGCTTTCGTCGCGGGCCAGCTTCGCCGTGAACAACAGGCCGGCAACATTTCGCACGCGCTGGATACGGATCTGGTCGCCGAGATGATGGTGCGGATCTCCGCATCCTTCCTCACCTATCCCAGCCGCCTGGTCGATCTCGACGACGATGCCCAACTGGCGCGAATCGCTCGCCGATTTCTCGTGCCGATGCTGGATCCGGCCGACTCGTCCGGCCCTACGGTGTAGATCCGCCGAACGACGGACACGAGCTCACGGACGGGCGTGCGCGTCGGGCGCGCGGACCGCGAGAAGCGCCGCGAGACCGATCGCGAGCACGAGCAGCAGACCGACGATGCCTGCGCGGTCGGTGGCGAACCACCATGCGAAGAATCCGAAGAGCGTCGGCGCGAGGAACGACACCGCACGACCGGTCGTCGCGTAGAGGCCGAACATCTGCCCCTCCCGCCCGTGCGGCGTGAGCCTGACGAGGAAGGTGCGGGCCGACGACTGGGCGGGGCCGACGAACAGGCACAGCACCAGTCCGAAGATCCAGAACATCGTCGGACCGGAGACCACCAGCAGCACCGTTCCCGCGGCGATCATCGCGATCAGCGAACCGACGATGACGGTTTTGGGGCCCAACCGGTCGTCGACGCGCCCGGCGGCGAGGGCACCGAGGGCCGAGACGACATTGGCCGCGACGCCGAAGAGCAACACGTCCGCCGCGCTGATCCCGTACACGTTGACGGCCAGCACCGCACCGAAGGTGAACACACCCGCCAAACCGTCCCGGAACAGCGCAGATGCGCCGAGATACCAGATGGTGCGGCGGTCGACCAGCCACAGCTCGCGCAGATCGCGCCAGAGCACGCGATAGGACTCGACGATGCCGACCCGACGTGTCTCGTCGCCGCGCTCGACCGGTTTTTCCGGTATCGACCACAGCACAGGCAACGCGAAGACTGCGAACCACACCGCTGCCAGCAGCGCCACGAGGCGGATGTTGGCACCGCCGTCGGTGGAGACCCCGAACAGACCGCGCACGTCTCCGTCGCCCGAGATGAAACCGGCATAGCACACCAGCAACAGCACGATCCCGCCGAAATAGCCCATGGCCCAACCGAATCCGGAGACCCGTCCGAGATTGTCCTCGGTGGAGACCTGCCGCAGCATCGCGTTGTACGGAACCTGCGCAAGCTCGGCGGCCACGGATGCGGCACCGAGCAGGACAAGACCGAGCCAGAGATAGCGGTAGTCGTCGCGCACGAAGTACATGCCCGCCATCGCCGCGACCGTGAGCGCAGTCAATATCGCGAGCGAACGTTTCCGGCGTCCCGCCGCGTCGAACCTCTGTCCGAAGATCGGTGCGGTGACCGCGATGATCGCACCCGAGATACCCAGTGCCCACCCGAGCCACGAGGTCGCCGAGACGGTGCCGGGCAGGTCGTCGCCCACCGCATCGGTGAGATAGACCGAGAAGACGAAGGTGAGGATCACCGCGTGGAACGCGGAAGATCCCCAGTCCCACAGACCCCACGCGAAGACCTGTCTGCCCGTCGCGGCACCCCCGGCCCCGGCCGGAGCGTGCGTGTGTGCGCTCATGGTGCGCAGCCTAAGCCGCTCGGGACCGATCGTCCCCGCACCGGCGTCGCGAGTCGCACCCGGCCGACACCGCGGACCCGTCCCGGCCCGATCCCGCTAGGCTGACCCACCGTGACTCTGCCGAATCCCCATCCCGATGCCCGCGCCGTCGTCACCGGAGCTTCTTCCGGTATCGGCGAAGCCCTCGCCACCGAACTCGCCGCACGTGGGCACTCCCTGATTCTCGTCGCACGACGAGGCGAGGTCATGGAATCCCTCGCCGCCACGCTGCGCACCGAACACGGCGTCGCCGTGGAGGTACGTGCCTGCGACCTGTCCGACCGCGACGCGCGCGCAGTCCTCGTCGACGAACTCGCCGGACGCCGCATCAGCATCCTCTGCAACAACGCGGGAATCGCCACCTTCGGTGCGGTCGCCGAACTCGACCCGGCATACGAACGCGCCCAGGTCGAACTCAACGCCGTCGCGGTGCACGATCTCACCCTCGCGGTGCTGCCGCAGATGGTCGAGCGCAAGTCCGGTGCGATCCTCATGGTCGGGTCTGCCGCCGGCAACATGCCCATCCCCCACAACGCGACCTACGCCGCGACCAAGGCCTTCGTCAACACGTTCTCCGAGTCGCTGCGCGGCGAGCTCAAAGGCACCGGCGTCCACATCACGCTTCTCGCTCCCGGACCGGTGCGCACCGAGGAACCCGACCCTGCCGAGGCGTCGATCGTCGACAAACTCGTGCCCGACTTCCTGTGGATCTCGAGCGCCCACACCGCCAAGGTGTCGCTCGACGCCCTCGCTGCCAACCGGATGCGCATCGTGCCCGGTGTGATCAGCAAGGCGATGTCGGCGGCGGGACAGTTCGCCCCCCGGTCGGTCTCCGCACCGATCGCCGGTGCCTTCTACCGCAAACTCGGGTCGGACTAACGCCTGCGGCGGCGTCCGGTTCCGAAAATGCTGCGGCCGATCTCCCGGCCCGCCGCGGACGCCGCCGACCGCAGGAAGCTCTTGACCGCCGGACTCCCGAGCGCCTGTTCGATCGTCGACGGCTCGTCGTCGCGTGCAGACTCCGGCAGGACCTCGTCGGCACCCGCGGGCAGCGGCGAGGCCTCGAACTCCGGATCGACATCCGGGGCGCCGGCCACCGACGCGGACAGTTTCTCGTACGCCGATTCACGGTCGACGGTGCGGCCGTACTTCCCGTAGAGCGGGCTGGACTGGGCGGCCGCAAGGATCGCGTTCTCCCCCACCGACCCCATCCGGGAGCGAGGCGGCCGGATCAGCGTCCATGCCACAGGTGTGGGCGCGCCGGTCTCCGACAGCACCGTCACAACCGCTTCCCCGGTTCCGAGCGCGGTCAGTGCCTCGCCGAGGTCGTACGCGTCCGTCGCCGGATAGGTGCGAACGATCTTGTCCAGCGCATCGCGATCCTCCGGGGTGAACGCACGCACTGCGTGCTGAATACGAGCCCCGAGCTGAGACAACACCGGCCGGGGCACATCCGAGGGCAACTGGGTGCAGAAGACGATCCCCACGCCCTTCGAGCGGATCAGCTTGACGGTCTGCTCGACCTGACGCAGGAACGCCTTGGACGCGTCGGTGAACAGCAGATGCGCCTCGTCGAACACGAACACCAACTTCGGCTTCTCGAGGTCCCCGACCTCCGGCAGAGCCTGGAACAGGTCCGCGAGCAGCCACATCAGAAATGTGGAGAACAACGCCGGCTGTGTCGCTCGATCGCCGAGTTCGAACAGGCTGATGACGCCCTGGCCGTCGACGAACCGGAGCAGATCCTCGGTCTCGAATTCCGGCTCACCGAAGAAGGTGTCGCCCCCGGCGTGCTCGAGATTGACGAGCGCGCGCAGGATCACCCCGGCCGTAGCTCCGGACACCCCGCCGATGCTCTGGAGATCGGCCTTTCCCTCGTCGCTCGTCAAGTGCCTGATGACCTCGCTCAAGTCCTTCAGGTCCAGCAACGCCAGCCCCCGCTGGTCGGCCCAGTGGAAGATCAGGCCGAGTGTGGACTCCTGGGTCGCGTTGAGTTCGAGCACCTTGCTCAGCAGGATCGGTCCGAACGACGTGACGGTCGCACGGACCGGGATGCCCGCCCCCTCGGTGCCGAGCGAATAGAACTGCACCGGATATCCACGCGGCTCCCACGACTCGTCGCCGGTGTCGATCGCGCGCGCGACGATCTTCTCCTCGATCACGCCTTCTCCGGTGAGACCGGACAGATCGCCTTTGACATCGGCCATCACCACGGGCACCCCGGCGGACGACAGCTGCTCGGCGATCAACTGCAGTGTTGCGGTCTTGCCCGTTCCGGTGGCGCCCGCCACTAGCCCGTGCCGGTTCATCGTGGCCAGAGGGATGCGCACCTTCGCCGACGGGTCGGCCACACCGTCGAGTACGACGGCGCCGAGTTCGAGCGCGGGACCTGTCGCCGCGTACCCGGCGGCGATCCGTGCGGCCGCGCCCGCCGGCGTGGACTCGTCGTCGTGGTGGTCGGGGAGCTCGGTGTCGTCCGGCATACGGATGCTCCTTACGGCGCGCGTGTGACCACTGCAATGCCACTGCCGACCTTAACTTGTCCGACGCCTGACTACGCTGTATCTCGTGCAGGACAAACTCGTATGGATCGATTGTGAGATGACCGGACTGCGGCTCGACAGCGACAAGCTGATCGAGATCGCGGCACTGGTGACCGATAGCGAACTCAACGTGCTCGGCGAAGGCGTGGACATCGTCATCCATGCCGACGACGAAGCACTCGCGGCGATGCCGGAGGTCGTGCAGCAGATGCACGCCCGCTCGGGGCTCACCGAGGAAGTGCGCCGCTCGACGGTCGGGCTCGCGGAAGCCGAGAAGCTGGTGCTCGACTACATCCGAGAACACGTCGGGGAAGCGGGCACGGCGCCGCTCGCCGGTAACTCGATCGGCACCGACCGGGGGTTCATCACCCGCGACATGCCCGAACTCGACAGCTACCTCCATTACCGGATGGTCGACGTGAGTTCGATCAAGGAGCTGTGCCGCCGCTGGTACCCGCGTATCTACTTCGGGCAGCCGGAAAAGGGGTTGTCGCACCGGGCACTGGCCGACATCAAGGAGTCGATCCGCGAACTCCGCTACTACCGGCGTACCGCCTTCGTTGCCGCACCCGGACCGTCCCCCGAGGACATCGCCGCGGTCGTGGAGGACCTCGGACCGGCCTGACCTGCCGATTCGTTATTTCCGGCAAAGTCACGCTAGTATCTCTACCGCAGGCGCAAGCGGCCCCGGCCACATGCGAATGCGATGGTGAGTGTAGTTCAGTTGGTAGAGCACCAGGTTGTGATCCTGGCTGTCGCGGGTTCGAGTCCCGTCACTCACCCGATAGAAGGCCCCCGACCGGCGATCCCGGTCGGGGGCCTTTTCCGTTGCCGTGATGCCCCGGCCGCGGGACGCAATTCTTCGTTTTCCGGTCGTTATCGATCTGCGAGTACGCGCGCGACGAACGGCGTGGAGTCGAGTGCCGAGAGCTCGATGACCGTGAGGTGATCGGCGTCGTATACGCGGTAGTCGACGTCGGCACCCCCGGCGGACATGTCGGCGGCGAGCTTTGCAGACAACGGCAACGGCACCACCCTGTCGTCCACACCGTGACCGAAGAACAGGGGACGGTCGTAGCCGGTGGTGGGGACGGCGAGGTACTCGGCCAGAGCGGCGGGGAGGTCGCCCTGCGACAGCGGACGCGCGGGCAAGTCGCCGATTCCGGTATCCCGCACGGACGCGTTGAGCTCGCCGATGCAGAGAACCTCCGCTCGGTCCAGCACCTCGCGGCCGGCCGGGGTGAGGTAGCCGTCCACGTCGACCTGCGGATAGGCGTCGCGGAGGCCGGCGAACAGATAGCCGCTGAATGCCGTCAGTCCCGAGAGGCCGGGATCCGGGAAGCCCGGCACGCCCAGGATGAACAGGTTCTCGAGGTTGGCGGGCACTCCCGTCGCGACCGTGCCCCGGAAGTCCAGTTCGGGGGCGCGCCGCGTCGCGATGTGCGCGGTGTGGACTGCGGCGTGGCCACCCTGCGAATGACCGACCACTACCCACCGCTCGGAGAGCGGGGCGCCGGTGGCCCGTGCGGCGCGGACGCTGTCCACGATGCTGTTCGCGGCACTCGGGCCGTCGAGGTAGCGGTGCAGGCCTTCCGAGCCCAGCCCCGGATAGTCGGCGGCCACCACGGCGTATCCCTGGTCGAGCCAGTGCCGGAGGTACGACTTCTCGAGTGCCGGCCGAGGCGTATCGGTGGTGAATGCACAGTCGTCGGCTATACCGACGGTGCCGTGCGCCCAGGCGACCACAGGGAATCCGCCCTCCGGCGCTGTTCTCTCGGGCAGGAACAGCGCGCCGGTGGCGACCGTGTCCTCACCGGAGCGCCACTCGGTGCGGTATTCGAGCTTTTCCGCGATCGGTGCACCCGGGAGGGACAGCTCGGGCGGGAGGGGCTGCACCGACACGATCTCTCCCGGCGGCGGAGAACCCACCGGCTCGGCATCCGCCGGCGGCGCCGTCACGGAGGCCACCAGCACCGTCGCGATCACCGAGGTGATCCACCACGACTCCCGATCCCGGACTTGCATCATGGACGCCTCCTCGAGATCGGGACGACGGGTCAGGTATCGGCGTTGCCGGCCTTCCACGTCGACCACGGGATGTTCCAGTCGCCGAGGCCCTCGGTGCCCTCGAGGGTTCCGCCGACGGTGTTCCGGACTATGACGATGTCGCCGCGCTTGGTGTTGTCGAAGATCCACTTGGCATTCGCAGGACTCAGATTGAGACAGCCGTGGCTCACGTTGCGCACGCCCTGGTCACCGAGCGACCACGGCGCCGAGTGGAAGAAGATGCCGCTGTACGACATGCGGGTCGCCCAGTCCACGGGCGTGCGGTACCCCTCGGGCGCATCCGTCGGAACCCCGTAGGTCGAGGAATCCATGATCAGGTGCTCGAAGCGGTCGCCGATGACGTACACCCCGTTCGGGGTGGGGGCGGCGTCCTTGCCGAAAGACGTGGGCATCGTCATCACGTCGGCGCCGTTGCGGTTGACGGTGACCTGCTTGGTGTTGTCGTCGGCGGTGATGACCACCGCATCACCGATCGTGAACGAGGAGTGGACGTCGTCCTGGCCGAACAAGCCGTCGCCGAGATCCTTGCCGTAGACGTCCACGTCCACCGTGACGGTCGTCCCGGGTGTCCAGTACTGCTCGGGACGCCAGCGCACCTCCCGGTTGCTGAGCCAGTAGAAGGCGCCCTCGACCGGCGGGTCGGTCACCACGGTGATCGCTTCCTCGGCCGCGCGCCGGTCCGGAATGTTCTCGTCGAACTGGACTGCCACTGGCTGTCCGATACCGACTACCGCCCCGTCGCCGGGCATCACATACGGCTGGGTCAGATTGCCCGGTGCCGAGGTGGTGAAGGACGCGACGGTCGTTGCCGACCCGCCCAGACCGTAGGCGACGGTTTCGAGGGTGTACTCCCGGTTGTACCCGAGCGGTTCGGTGTTGACCCACGTCAGGCCGTCCGGGGCGAGTTCACCCGCGACGGGTTCCCCCGCGGGATTGAGCAGCGTCACGGAGTCGAGTTTTCCGTTGATCACCGACACCGTTACGGGATCGATCGGGGAGAACCCGATGTCCCCGTCGGTGACGCTGGACGAGACAGTGGGCTTGATCAGTGCCGCAAGAGGATTGGAATCGATCGGCACCTCTTCCGCGCCGGAACCCGACCCGCCCGAGCATGCGGTGACGAACGCCATGAGCCCGACGAGCAACATCCCGAGCACCGCCCCGGCGCTTCGCCGCCGAGGATGCGTCACACTTCCAGCCTTCACTGCCATTCTCCGATTCCGCCCCTCCCCACAAGGCACCGAAATTGCACGTCATACGTCCTGTTCGATGATGCCAGTCGGTCGTCCGTCTCGACGACCGACTCCCCCGCTGTCGATAACGTTCCGATGACAATCGGTCGCCGCTGCGCGTTCGTTACATGACTCCGCCGTGAAAATCGCCGTGACCAGCCGATTTGGTGCGGTAGTCGAAGGTGTGTAATCTTCTTTTCGTCGCCGGGACAACAGCCCGGAGACACCAGCCAAGCGCCATTAGCTCAATTGGCAGAGCAGCTGACTCTTAATCAGCGGGTTCGGGGTTCGAGTCCCTGATGGCGCACCACAAAGATCCCCTTCCGGCAACGCCGGGAGGGGATCTTTCGTTTGCGCGACCGGAACTGTGATGTTCCCCAAACGCACTGTGCCCGCGCCATCGGCGCGGGCACAGTGTTCGGGATCGGGGGTGTCAGCGCAGGATTTTGCGCAGCACCAGCAGACCCACCACGGTGCCCGCCGCCACCAACGCGTACTTCTTCACCGCCGGCTGGTTGATCTTCGCGACGAGCGTCTGCTTCGTGCTCGCCACCAGATTCTTCGGGTTGGCGCGAACGCTCAGTTCGTCCAGCGTGCCCGCGAGCTGGTTCCGGGCCTTTTCGATCTCCCGCTCGATGTCCTCGGTGTCCCTACCCACGTGATCCTCCAGAAGGTCGCTGCAGTGTGCTGCGACCACGGTAGTGGACGATCGGTCTACTACTGTCGCGGACATGACCGAAAACAACAGACTCTCCCCCGGCGACCCCGCTCCCGACTTCACACTTCCGGACGCCGACGGCAACGAAGTCTCGTTGTCCGACTATCGCGGACGCAAGGTGATCGTCTACTTCTACCCGGCCGCGAGCACGCCGGGCTGCACGAAGCAGGCGTGTGACTTCCGGGACAACCTCGCCGAACTCGGTGACGCGGGACTCGACGTGATCGGCATCTCCCCCGACAAGCCGGCCAAGCTCGCCAAGTTCCGCGACAACGAGGGACTCACTTTCCCGTTGCTGTCCGATCCGGACAGGGCCACGCTCACCGCGTGGGGAGCGTTCGGTGAGAAGAAGATGTACGGCAAGACCGTCACCGGGGTGATCCGGTCGACGTTCGTGGTCGATGCGGACGGCAAGATCGAGGTCGCCCAGTACAACGTGCGTGCGACCGGGCACGTCGCGAAGCTGCGACGCGACCTCTCGGTCTAACCGAACCCGAGCGAGCGCATCACCAGAGCTTCGGCGACGGCAAGATTCTCGATCTCCGACGGATCGACACTCTCGTTGGGAGCGTGGATCACGCAGCGCGGTTCCTCCACACCGAGCAGGGCGATCTCGGCACCCGGCACCGCACGCTGCAGCGCGGTGCACAGCGGGATCGATCCGCCCTGCCCGGCCGAGCCGACGTCGCGGCCGTACGCGGTCTCGAGGGCGGCGCGCAGCGCGGTATAGCCCGGGCCGTCGGTAGCCGCGCGGAACGGTTCGCCGACGACTTCCCGTTCGATGCGCACGTGTGCGCCCCACGGCACATGTGCCTCGAGGTGTGCGACGAGCGCGTCCTGCGCTGTCAGCGCATCGACCCCCGGTGGCACGCGGAGATTCAGGCGCGCCGACGCGCGCGGCACGATCGCCGCCGCGGACCCCACGACCGGCGGGGCGTCGATTCCCAGAACGGTGAGCGCGGGTCGCGCCCACACCGCGTCGGCCACGGTGGCGGAGGTCGGGAGCGACACTCCCGCGAGCACTCCGGCATCCGACCGGAAGCGCTCTTCGGGGTACGGCACACCGTCCCAGGTCGCGGTGGCGTCGAGGCCGTCCACGACGGTGTTTCCGTCGTCGTCACGCAGTGTGCCGAGCAGTCGCACCAGCGCGGCGAGCGCATCCGGGGCGCCTCCGCCGTACATACCGGAGTGGACGGGCCCGGCGAGGGTTTCGAGGTGAACGACGACGTTCGCCGTGCCGCGCAGGGTGGTGGTCAGAGTGGGCTGACCCACTTCGGCGTTGCCGCAGTCCCCGACGACGATGAGATCCGCGGTGAACAGGTCGGGTCGCGCGGCCACGAGGTGCTCGAGGCCCTCTCCGCCCATCTCCTCCGAACCTTCGACGACCACTCGCACGCCGACGGGTAACGCGCCGTCCGCGAGCAACGCGCGCAGGGCGAGCAGGTGCATCACGATGTTGCCCTTGCAGTCCGCCGCGCCCCGGCCGTACCAGCGTCCGTCGCGTTCGGTGAGCACGAAAGGCGGGCTTTCCCATTTGGCTTCGTCGCCGGGAGGCTGGATGTCGTAATGGCTGTAGAGCAGGACGGTCGGTGCTCCGGGCGGAGCCGGGGTGTGACCGATCACGGCATGTGATCCGTCCACCGTCTCGACGAGATCGACCTGTTCGATGCCGGCTTCTGCGAACGCGTCGCGCACCCACCGGGCCGCCTCGACGCATTCTTCGACCGGGTATTGGCGCGGGTCGGCCACGGATCGGAACGCGACCAGCGTTTCGAGTTCGCTTCGGGCGGTGCCCATGGAATTCCGCACCCGGTCACGAATCCGCTGCACGGTCTCTGCGTCGGTCATCGAATCTCCTCCTGCGGCCGGGACGACAACCTCCGCTTCGACCCGAGGTGGTCTCCTCACATCCTAGGACCGGGGCCGGCACCGCCACGTGTGCACGCCGCGAGCACGTCACCCGTTCCGGTGTTCCGCGCCCGGAGCCCAGCACAACCCGGGTTATTGCCACTCGCGTACACAGCAAGTGCTCGGTATTCGCGAACGGTACGGCTAGCCTGGGCGGGTGGAGTCAGCATCGAACAGCCGCCGCACCCCGCGCCGGATCGACCCGGCGCTCGAGGTCCAGACGGAGCCACAAGAGCTTGTGCCCCGTCGGCGGCCCACCCAGGAACGGAGCCGGCGCAAGTTCGACGCGCTGCTCGCCGCGTCCAGGGAACTGCTCACCGAGGTGGGGTTCGAGTCGTTCACCTGCGAAGAAGTCGCAGCCCGCGCCGACGTACCCATCGGCACGCTGTACCAGTTCTTCGCCAACAAGTACGTGATCGTGTGTGAACTCAACCGCCAGGATCTCGTCGGCGTCCAGGAAGAACTCGCCAAGTTCAACGGCGAGATCCCCTCCGTCGACTGGTTGCGGTTTCTCAACAGCTTCGTCGATCACATGGCCGGGTTGTGGGCGACCGATCCCTCCCGGCGCGAGGTCTGGCTCGCGATGCAGTCCACTCCCTCGACGCGGGCCACCGGCGCGATCCACGAGAGGGAATTCGCCGAGCAGGTCGCGCGGATGCTCGCGCCCCTGACTCCCGACACGCCTCGCCCGCGCCGCAAGCTCATGGCCGAGGTGCTCGTCCACGTCGTCTACTCGATGCTGAACTTCTCCGTGCAGGACGACCAGACCCATGCCGAGGCGGTGGCCGAACTCAAGCGCATCATGGTGGCGTATCTCCAAGTGGCCGAGCGTGATTCACGGACACAGGCGAAGAAGCGCAAACGGCGCGAGGAGTCCGAACGGTCCCGGGAGACCGAACCCGCGGGTGCGCACCGCGCCGAGCCCACGCCCTCCTCCCGGAGCTGACCGGGCCGCTCCTACCCGTGGCCGTCAGCGGCATCGAGCACCACGAACGCACCGGCCATGTCGCCGTCGTGAGTCAACGACACGTGGATGCACATCCCCGTCAACTGCTCCGCAACCTTCCCGTGCAGCCGGATGCTCGGGCGCCCCCACGCATCGGAGACCACCTCGATCTGCTGGTGGATGGCCTCCGGCAGCACCGGCGGGCGGCCGAACAGTGCGGCCGACCACGCCTTGATCACCGCTTCCTTCGCCGCCCACCGGGCCGCGAAATGCCGCGCCGGATCGGAGCTGCGGGTATTCGCGTCACGGCGCTCCCCCGGTGTGAAGTTCCCCAGCATCGTCGTGCCCGAACGGCTCAACTGCTCGGCGAACTCCGGAACCGACACGAGGTCGAACCCGATACCCGCAACTCCCATCCCGCTGTCCCTGTCCCGTCGTTACTTGCAGCCGGGCAGGCCCGAGCGGTACACGTCGTCGTCGCCGAGTCGTGCATCCGCGTCGAGCAGCACAGCCGCTTCGAGATGACGGGCGGCGTCGGCGGGTACCGCATCTCCACCGAATCGACGGTCCGCGGGCCGCTGGTACAGCGCCGCACCCCCGGCCATCGCCGACGCCAGGCGCCGCTTGCCGACGACCGTGCGTGCCGCTGCTGCCGCGCGGTACTCCTCACGACGTTCTGCGGGGACCGCCTCGACGAACGCCTGCGGGTGCACCACCGCGATCAGTCCGGATACGTGCCCGAACCCGAGGCTCGTCAGCAGGCCGGCCTTGAGCGCGTACTGCTCACCGAACCGCAACGGGGTGCGCGCCCACACGAGGTGCTCGAACTCGGCCATCTTCTCGTCGACGCAGTCGAGACTGCGGTTCGGCGGGACGATGCCCCGGGTCAGCACCTGGCACAGTCCCACGAGCTGGAACGCTGCCGCGCCGCCCTTCGCGTGCCCGGTCAGCGACTTCTGCGACACCACGAACATGGGGTTGCCGTCGCTGCGCCCGAGGGCTCCCGCGAGCCGTTCGTGCAACTCCGCCTCGTTCGGGTCGTTCGCCGCCGTCGACGTGTCGTGCTTGGAGATCACCGCGATGTCGTCTGCGGTCACGCCGAGCTTGCGCAGTTCCTTGGCCAGCCCCGATTCGAGCCCACCACGACCTGCCCCGAGCGCACCGATGCCGGGCGCCGGGATCGAGGTGTGCACACCGTCGGCGAAGGATCCGGCCCAGGCGACCACACCGAGAACGGGCAGGCCCATCTCGAGTGCGACATCACCCGCGGCGAGCAGGACCGTGCCGCCGCCCGCCGACTCGACGAACCCGCCGCGCCGGCGATCGTTGGCCCGCGAGAAACGACGGTCGTCGATGCCCTTGGCCCGCATGTCGTCCGACTTCGCGGTCGCCGACATGTCGCCGAAGCCGATGATGCCTTCGATACCGAGATCGTCGAAGCCGCCCGCGACGACCAGTTTCGCCTTGCCGAGCTTGATCTTGTCGACGCCTTCTTCCACGGACACCGCAGCCGTGGCGCAGGCCGCCACCGGATGCACCATCGCGCCGTAACCACCGACATACGACTGCACGACGTGCGCCGCGATGACGTTCGGCAAGGCTTCCTGCAGGATGTCGTTCGCACGGGACTCACCGAGCAGCGTGTCGATGTAGAGCGATCGCATGGAGGTCATGCCGCCCATGCCGGTGCCCTGCGTGTTGGCGACCAGCGACGGGTGCACCCAGCGCAGCAGTTCCGACGGGGTGAACCCTCCGGTGAGGAACGCGTCGACCGTCGTGACGATGTTCCACAGCCCCACCCGGTCCACCGAGTCCGCCATGTCGGCGGGGATGCCCCACCGCGTGACGTCGAAGCCGGTGGGGATCTGGCCGCCGACGGTGCGGGTCAGCTTCGCCTTGCGCGGCACCCGGATCTCGGTGCCGGCCTTGCGGGTGACCGTCCAGTCGCCGGACTCGGCATCGACCGACGCGACCGTGTTCTCCGGGTCGGAGTCGACGAAGGCGCGGGCCTCGATCTCGGAACCCACCACGAACGACAGGTCCTTGTCGAGGAAGACCGAAGTCAACAGCGGTGCCGTGTTGTCGGTCATCGCACCGTCGTCGGCGTAGCGGCGGATCCCGCAGCGCTCGACCACCGCGTCGTGGTAACGATCGGCGATCTCCGCTTCCGGCACCAGTACGCCGGTTTCCGCGTCGTAGAAGCCGGGTTCGGGCTCGTTCTCCCACTCGATCAGGCCGGTGACCCACGCCAACTCGAGCACACCGGCTGCCGACAGTTCCTCGTCGACCTCCATCTCGAAACGGGTGCGGGCCGACCCGTACGGGCCGAGTTCACCGGCGCCGACGATGACCACCATGTCGGCAGGATCGATATCGAGTGCAGACCACTCCGGCGTCGGCAGCTCGTCCACACGCGGGGCCGCGGGCAGAGCCGCGATCGTCGCATCCGGGTCGGTGTCCCGATCGGGTGCGTCCGCAACCTCGGCCGCGTCCCGGGCCTGCTTCGCGAGCGCCGGCAGATCGAGGGCTGCCTCGGCGAGTCCCCCGGTGAGGTCCGCGACCAGCGGCGCCTGCTTCGCGAGTCGCTTGGCCTCCGGTCCGACGAGCTTCAGCAGTTCGGTGGCCATCTCGGACGTGGACCACGTGCGCACGCCGGCCGCCTCGACGGCCTCGACGAGCGGATCGTTGCCGCCCATCAGTCCCGTGCCCCGGACCCAGCCGATGAGCGCGTGCGCCAAGGTGACGCGCTCGGCCCAGGTGCGCTCGGCGCTCCAGCGGGTGACGATCGCGTCGAGTGCCGCCTTGGACTCGCCGTACGCGCCGTCACCACCGAACATCCCACGGTTCGGGGAGCCCGGCAGCACGACGTGCAGATGCGTGTCGACGTCGGTGTCCGCGCCGATGCCGGACAGACCGGCGATCAGCCGTTCCACCGACCACAGCAGAACCCGCATCTCCATCTCGGCGCGAGCACCGGCATCGGCCAGCGACCCGGCGACACGGGGCGCCGCGAACGGGAACAGCAGGGCGGGCGTGAGCGCATTCTTGATCAGCTTCTTGGTGCCGCCCGCGTTCTCGACGGTATCGGTGCCGATCCACTCGATCAGCGCATCGACGTCGGCATACGACGCCATGTTCGCGGGCACCACCCAGAGGGCAGCACCGGCGCGAGCGTTCCGCGCATAGAGATCCTTGTAGAAACCGAGGCGCGTCGAGTCGAGGCGCGACGTGGTGACCACCACCGTTGCGCCGCCGCCGAGTAGCTCGGCTGCGACCGCGGCGCCGATGCCGCCCTTGCTGGCTCCGGTGACGACTGCGACCTCTCCGGTGTACGCGGCGTCGCCCGTGTCCTGGGCGGCGGCCGCGATACGACCGTAGGTCTCGGCCGACACCACGCGGCCCGCGTCGATGGCCTTGGCCCGCCAGAACGCGGCGTGCGCAGCGACCGTCGCCCCCGCACCGTCGAAGCGCTCCACGCCGATCGGGTCCCCGAGCCAGATCCGGGCGAGATCCTCGCGTGCGGTCGCCCAGCGGTCGTCGATCAACACGGCCTTGCGAGCGTCGAAGGCGGGCGCAACCTGCCGGGACCAGTCCGCGCCGAGCTCGGCCGAGACCAACTCGGCGAGTTCGTCGTCGGCCTTGTCCGCCAGGCCGGAAACCTGCTGGTCGAGGCCGAGTTGCTCGAGCACCAGGCGTGCAGCACTCGCCAGGACGCCGTCCCGGCCGGTGATCTGCTCGGTGAACTCCCCGAGTGCCGCGGCGTCGACGGTCGCGCCGGTCCCGCCACCGGCGGACGGCATCGACACGGAGATCCCGCGGCGCGACCCGACGGACTGCACAGCGGCGTCGATCAGCGCGTCCACGGACGCGGTGTCCGCGAGCGCACCCTGCGACAACCCGCCGAGGTCACCGCCGCGAACGGACGTGCCCTCGCGGCTGCCGAGCACAACCTCCGCGGTGACGTGCCGGGCCCAGCCCTCGCCGAGTCCCCACACCTTCGCGACTCGGTCGGTGATGTAGCCGGGACGCTTGCCCGACGGGCCGAACACCTTGCGCAGGTGGTCGTTGATCGAATCGGTCAGCACCGGCCCGAACGGGGTGTAGGTACGGGCCAGACGATCGACCGTGCCGGCCAGCGCGCCCATGTCCGCATCCGCAGCACCGTCGATGGCACCGAGCGACAACTCGGAACCGAGGTCGACGAGCAACTGGTTGCGACGTGAGGACACGCCGTCGCACAGCGCCTCGATCGTGTCCGCGGGGCCGATCTGATCGGGACGCAGTTTCGTCCACAGGGCGATGAGCACCTTCGTGGCGTCGGCGGCCTTGAACGTGATGTCGTCGGGGGTCGGGCCACCGGCCGGCGCGGCCGGGGCAGCAGCAGGGACCGCGGTCGCAGCGGGCGCGGCCTCGGCGGACGGTGCTTCGGGCTCGTCGTCTTCCAACGGTGCGGGATCCACGTCCGTCGAGTACACGACCGATGCTTCACGCTCGATGTTGAGGACCTCGACGGGCTGACCGAATCGGCCCGGAAGCTTCAACGTCTGCGACGCCAGGTTCGCCACCGTCGGGACGGCACCGAGGCCGATTTCGACGAACCGCTCGACGCCGAGACCACCTTCGGATTCCGGCGCGAACAGCAGGTCCTGCGTTTCGATCCAGCGCACCGGCGATGCGAACTGCCATGCGAGCAACTCGGCCAGCACGACGCGGCACAGCCCGGACCGGTCCGCCGACCACGCGTCGAAGTCGGAGAGGACCTCGGCGAGCGGCTCGGACGGCACCAGATCCGCGATTTCCTGGACGAATTCACGGCTCAGGTCGAACGGCTTGGGCACCAGGTTGGGGATATAGCGTCCCACGAGGATGTCCGGATCGATCTGCTCGGGAAGCAGGTGCAGCAGGCGCTCCCGGAAGTCGTCCACACCGCCGCGCAGCACAGTCGAATGGAACGGCACGTCGATGCCCGGCACGAGAATGAAGGCGCGCTTGCCGCCGAACTCGGCGACCTTGCGTTCGATCACCTTCTCGAGAGCGTCGAGACCCGCCACCGTGCCCGCGATCGCGTACTGCGATCCCCTCAGGTTCAGATTGACGATCTCGAGGAACTCTCCGGACCGGTCCGCGACCGCGGCGACGAACGCCTCGAGGTCCTCGTCGGCCACGCCGAACTGCGACGGCCGGATCGCCGCCATGCGGTAGTCCGAGCGGCCCTGCGCGTCGCGCGGCACGAGAGCGTGCATCGCCGAGCCACGCTGGAAGACCACCTCGAGCACGGCCTCGAGCGGCAGCACACCGGCGACCGCCGCGAGGGCGTTGTATTCGCCGACCGAGTGCCCAGCAAGGAGCGCATCTTCGAGGAACGCGCCGGCCTCACGCAACTCCGCGATCTGCGCGACGCCGAGTGTCGCCATCGCGACCTGCGTGAACTGCGTCAGATGCAGAACACCGTCGGGGTGCTTGTGGGTCACGCCCCGGGCCTTGAGGACCGTCGGGTTGTCGCGCACCACGGCGAGGATCGAGAATCCCAGAGCCTCGCGGGTGTGCTTGTCGGCGCGGTCCCAGACCTCCCGGGCGGCCTTGCTGCGGGCGCGGGCGTCGAGACCCATGCCCGGACGCTGGATGCCCTGTCCCGGGAACGCGTATACGGTCTTCGGGGCGGCGATGCGCCCGGTGGCGACCATGACCAGATCCCCGTCGACCCGGCAGCCCACCTCGACGACCTCGGCACCGCGATCGGTGGCGATCCGATCGACGCGCACGTCGATCTTCGCGCCGGGCCGAACCATGCCCAGGAAGCGTGTCGTCCACGCGGTCAGTTTCCGTACCGGAAGCTTCGCGTCCGCCTCGGCGGCCGTGACGACCTGCTGAGCGGCCGCCGAAAGCCACATACCGTGGACGATCGGGCTGCCCAGCCCCGCCAGGAGCGCGGCGTTGCCGGATGTGTGGATCGGGTTGTGATCCCCCGACACCCTCGCGAACGCGGTCATGTCGGTGGGGGCGACGATCACCGCATCGCGGCGGCGCCGACGAGGCGTGTCGGTGACGTCCTCGCTCAGGGCGCCACCGGCGCGGACCGGATCGGCCAGTTCGGCGCTGCCGGTACGACCGCGAATCGCGAAGCGCTCGACGAGAGTTGCGACGACGTTGTGGCCGGAACCGTCACCGTTGTCGGCGGTGATCACGACGTTCACCTGCACGACACGACCGAGATCGGCGTCGGAGACTCCGGCGACCTCTGCCTTGACACCCAGGAACGCGGGCTCGGTGGGCAGACCGTTCTTGACGTCGATGGCGTGATCGAGGTGAACGAGATCGAGCATGCCTTCGATGACGGACCGGTCGGCGGTGGTGCGTGCGGCCCCGAGTGCGGCGAACACCGCGGGCCAGCACGCACCGACGAGCACGTCGGGCACGCCGTTGCCGGCGGGAGTCAGGTTCTCGGGCAGGCCCGAACCGGTCACTCCGGCGTGGTCCGCGATCTTTTCCGGCAGCCAGCCCAGGGTGACCCGGGCTGCGCCCTTCTTGACGGCCGGCAGTTCCTGGCCCGCTGCGACGCCGAGCAGCGCAGACATCGCCGCGTCCGCGTCGGTGTCGCTCACGACAGGTGCTCCGCCGGTGCCCACGGACGACGGCACGGTGATGCGGATGTCGACGGCCTTGTCCCGGGCGAGGGGGACGCGCAACCCGACGTGCCGGTCGTCGAGGACGGTCAGGGTCGCGCCGGTCGGCGCATGCGACGCCGCCGAATCGGATTCCGCGTTCCAGTCGTTCAGGTCGCCGAGACGGTGCACCGGATTGCGGGTCAGGCGACCGGCCCAGTACACGTCCGGGGAGGAGAGCACCGCGTCGAGCACGCCGGGCGCGAGATCGAGATGTCGCCGCGCGACGATCGGCGCCGGCTCGATACCGGCAGCCAGCAACTCGTCGACGGTGGCCTTCTCGAACCGATCGAGCAGTTCACCGACGGGCTCGTCCACTCGCGTGATTCCCGCGACGGCGACGGTGCCGGGGATGACACAGACCTGATCGGCGCCGTAACGAGGGTCGTGTGCCTGCCACAGCGAGTCGGAACGCCACCAGCGGCGAACGTCCCGGTCGATCACGGGCACGAAGTTCACGGGCTTGCCGGGGGTCTTGCACAGCGACACGAAGAACGGCACGTCGGCGGGGTGGAGGACGACCTCGTCCGCGTCGCGGTACTGAGCGGTGAGCGCGTGGAGCGCCGCGTACGGCCGTTCCAGCGTGGCGTCGTCGGCGAACAGTGTCGGAATCGGGCCGCGATCGACGGGGTGCAGGCGTGCCTCGGCGCGCTGCAGCATCGCGCGGAAGCGCTCGCGCCACGACACGTCGGTCCAGAGGCTGACATGTGCTTCGGCTACGGCGTCGGCCAGGTCTGCGCCGCAATCGAATTCGGGTGCATGATCCGCTCCGACGGCGAGTTCGAGGTAGCGGCGCAGCCACTGCAGGTACGTCATGGAGCCGACGTCGCCGAAGTACGGCTTGGCTGTGATGTCGAGGGCGGCGACGATCTCGTCGCGGCGCGCCGCCACGGCGTCGGCGTCACCGGCGACCTCGTCCAGGAGACGGCCCGTGCGTGAGGCCGCGTTGTCGATCTCGTGGATGTCGGCACCGAGCTGACTGCGGCCCGACGCCATACCGCCGGATGCGGTACCCGCACCGACCCAGTCGGGCGTGCCGGGAGTGTCGACGAGCAATTGCTTGACGGCCGGCGCGGTCGTGGCCTCGAGCGTCGCCATCGCCGCGGTGCCGACGAGGATGCCGTCGAGCGGCATCGCCGGGAAACCGTGACGCGTCGCCCAGCGACCGGTCAGGTAGTCGGCCGCCTTCTCGGGGGTACCGATACCGCCGCCGACGCACAGCACGAGGTTGGGGCGGGTGCGCAGTTCGGCGTAGGTGTCGAGGAGCAGGTCGTCGAGGTCTTCCCACGAATGGTGACCGCCGGCGCGACCGCCCTCGATGTGGACGATCACCGGGAAGTTCGGAACTTCGTTCGCGATCCGGATGACCGAACGGATCTGTGCGACGGTGCCCGGCTTGAACGCGATGTGCTCGATGCCTGCGTCGCGCAGATCGGAGATGATCTGCACCGCGTCCTCGAGGTCCGGGATACCCGCCGTCACGACGACACCGTCGATCGGTGCGCCTGCCGCGCGGGCCTTCGGCACCAGGCGCTTACCGCCCACATGCAGTTTCCACAGGTACGGGTCGAGGAACATCGAGTTGAACTGCGCCGCGCGGCCGGGCTCGAGCAGGTTCTGCAGGCCCGCGACGTTGTCGGCGAAGATCTGCTCGGTGACCTGCCCGCCGCCCGCGAGTTCGGCCCAGTGGCCGGCGTTCGCAGCGGCCGCGACGATCCGAGGGTCGACGGTCGTCGGCGTCATACCGGCGAGCAGGATCGGTGACCGGCCCGTGAGACGGGTGAACGCCGTCTCCACACCGACGCGACCGTCGGGCAGCGTGATCGGGGTCGGTGCGAACTCGGTCCATGCGCGCGGGATCTCGGGCTCCGCGCCGGGCGTGAGCAGATTGCGCTGGCCGCCACGGGTGGACGCGGCGAGGATTCCGACTCCACGGCCGCGCAGTCCGGAACTGGTCATGCGCGTGAGCAGCTCGCCTGGGCCCAGGTCGAGAATCCACGACGCACCCGACTCGAGTGCCGTGTCCACCTGCTCCACCCAGTCGATCGGGGCCACGAGGATCGATTCGGCGAGCGAGCGGGCCAGGTGGGCATCGAGACCGCAGCGGGCTGCCCAATCGGCGACCTGGTCGACGGCGTCCGCCAATGCGGGGTGGTGGAATGCCACCTCGGCCGAGACGGGTTCGAAGGTCGGTGAGAACACCGCGCCGCCGCGCTGCTTGGACTCACGTTCGCGGGTCTCGGCAGCGGTGATCTGCTCGCATCGCTGTTGCACGCGCTCGAGCGCGGCCGGCGGACCGGACAGCACGACGCGGCGGCGGGCATTACGGATCGCGACCACCGCACTCCGAGAAGGATCCTGGTCTCGGAAGGTCTCGGCGACGATCGAGCGGAGGCGCTCGGGATCGACGCCGGCGACGGCAAGCATCGGAAACCTGCCCGCGCCCGCGAGAAGACCGCGGCGGCGTCCGACGAGCGCTGCAGCCGCTCCGATGAGCTGAGAGATCGCCAGGATCTCCATGTCCCTGCGGCCGCCGGCGGAGACGGCTTCGACCGCGAGGACACCGGCGGAGTGGCCGATCACGGCGGACGGCGGAACCTCGTTGACGTCGAGCCCCTGGTTCGCCAGCGCACGCAGCGCGGCGAGCTGGGTGAGGAGCACGCCGGGAAGAGACACGGCGGCGGACGTCAGAGTTGCAGCGGTGGGCCCGGCGAGAGGGGCGTCCTCGTCCGCGAGTTCGTGCTCGAGGATCCATGCGACGGGATCGAAGCCCGCGGGGCGCACCACGACGAGATCTGCGGCGACAGGCGCGAGGTATGCCGCTGCTGCGTTGACGAGGTCCGTCAGTGCGGGCTCGAGGCCGTTGTCACGGGTGAGTTCTCCGAGCGAGTCCAGCCACGGCGCACCCTGGCCACCGAACGCGAGGGCATAGGGCTCGCCGGCAAGGAACTTGTCCACCAGAGCACCCCGGGATGCGCCGACGGCTCCCCGTTCACCGGTGCGTCGTGATGCCTTCGAGTTCCGTCCGTTGTCGCCTGGTGTGGTCTCGTCGATCGTCACGCGTGTATTTCCTCTCCTGGACACCCCTGGTCGAGGCATTCCTGTGGTGCTGCACTGCCGGCGAGGTGTGTCGCACGGACTTCGGTGTGCTCTGACGGGCACGCCCAGATTCGCACAGAATCATGAGGGGTTCCTCATGTTTTGCGGAGCACCGAGGCCGCGGTAGGGCGTGGACCAGTGAGTTACCTCACATCGAGCGCCAAGACGAACCGGCGAGTAACCAGAATCACGCCTGGCTGCATGGGTGCGTGGATATCCGATAACCCGAGGAAGCCTCACGTTTTATCGTTATCAAATCGTTACCCCTTGACGACAAGCCCCGGCCGTGCGTCGAAGCCGGAAAGCCTGTCGGACCCATCCCTTACGTTCTCATTACTCGAACACACATTCGATAGGGGCGGATATGGGACGCGGGGTCAAGTACACGAAGGAAATCCTCGAGGACGCCGTACGGTCGTCCACAAGCATCGCGGGGGTGCTGCGAATGCTGAAGCTGAAACCGGCCGGCGGTACACACACCCACATAAGTCGGCGCATCAAGAAGCTCGGACTGGACACCACGCATTTCACCGGCCAGGCACACCACACGGGACGCCCGCCGAGAAACCGGCTGGAGTGGGCGGAGATCCTCACCCTGAAGCCCGTCGGATCCAACCGACAAGCTCCCAAGCGTTTGCGACGGGCACTGATCGAATCCGGACGCCCTCACCGATGCAGCGAATGCACCATGGAACCGATCTGGTGCGGCCGGCCGCTGGTATTCCATGTCGACCACATCGACGGGAACCCGCACGACTCCCGGCCCACCAACGTGCGCTTCCTTTGCCCCAACTGCCACAGTCAGACGCCCACGTGGGCAGGGCGCCGCCGCTTCGGTGACGAATCGGACGACCGCGGCGCGTGAAGTATTGTGTGCGTGACGCGCGAGTGGCGTAATCAGGCAGCCGCGCCAGGTTTAGGTCCTGGTGTCCTTACGGACGTGGGGGTTCGAGTCCCCCCTCGCGCACCACGTGAGATGACCCACGGTGCATCGACCGTCTTGGCAGGTCGGTGCACCGCTCGGGTACCGTCGAGAGCGTGTCCGAGTATCGACCGCCCCGCCGGTTCGCCCTGGTTGTCCTGGTCCTGGTAGCTGCAGGCGGATGCCTCGGGCTCGGTTACTGGCAGTGGATGCGCTTCGAGGAAGTCGGCGGCACCTACCAGAATCTCGGCTACGCGTTCCAGTGGCCGGCCTTCGCATTCTTCTGCGTCTATGCGTACCGCCGCTTCGTCAAACTCGAGGCGGAAGAGGCCGAAGCCGAGGCCACCGGCGCCCCGCGTCCGTCGGAGCCGAAGGAACCCACCGAGATTCCCGCCGATCTCCTCCCCTCCCGCCCCCGCACGGTGGCGGAAGCGCTGGCCGAAGAGGCCGACGATCCTGAGGCACGCCAAACCCAGGAGTACAACGAGTACCTCGCGCAGCTGGCGCGCAGGTCCGATAGGAGCGCTCAGTGAGCACCACCCCCGAGCAGGCGTCCGCCGGCACGACGCGCGTCGTCAGCGACGCGGACCGCAAGAAGATCGGTTCCGCCCTGCTGCGTTACCGCGTCCTCGCGTACGCCACCGGCATCTGGCTCCTCATCCTCACGGGTGAGATGGTCGCCAAGTACATCATCGGCATCGAGAATGTGCCCGCGTGGATCGCGATCGTGCACGGGTGGGTCTACGCCGTCTACCTCGTGCTCACGTTCGATCTGTCGATCAAGGTGCGCTGGCCGCTCGGCCGGACCGTCGGCACGCTACTCGCCGGCACGATCCCGTTCCTGTCGTTCTACGTCGAGCACAAGCGCACCCAGCAGGTGAAGGCCGACTTCGGGGTCTGACGACTCCCCAGCGTGACGATCGGGTGGATGCGGCCGGAGAGATCCGACCACATCCACCCGATTCGTCTCACGCGAGTGTTGTACGCGCGGGTCAGCGCCTCGGCAGGCGTACCACCTGGACGAAGAACTCGTCGATCTGCCGGACCGCCCGGATGAACTGGTCGAGATCGACCGGTTTTGTCACGTAGGCGTTCGCATGCAGTTTGTAGCTTCGGAGGATGTCCTCCTCGGCAGCCGACGTGGTGAGGACCACGACCGGGATATCGGTGAGGTCCGGGTCGGACTTGATCTTCTCGAGCACCTGGCGCCCGTCGTACTTGGGCAGGTTCAGGTCGAGCAGAACCAGGTCCGGCCGAGGCGCACCCTCATGGGCTCCACGCCGGTACAGGAAGTCGAGCGCTTCCTCTCCGTCGCGTACGACGTGCAACGTGTTGCCGATCTTGTTGTCCTCGAACGCCTCGCGTGTCATCAGCTCGTCGCCGGGGTCGTCTTCGACCAGCAGAACGTCTATCGGCTCGCCGGGAATCGTCATGCAGATGCTCCTTCCAGAGCCTCGTCTTGTGCAGGCTCCTTGTCACCCACAGCGGGAATGGTAAAGCAGAACCTGGCACCACCCTTGTACTCGGGGTCGAGCCAGATCCCCCCACCGTGGTATTCGACGATCTTGCGGCAGATGGCAAGACCGATACCCGTACCGGTGTAGACGTCACGTCCGTGCAGGCGCTGGAAGATGACGAAGACCTTGTCCGAGAATTCAGGGGCGATGCCGATGCCGGTGTCCTCGACCGAGAACTGCCACATCGCCTGCTCGCCCTGGCCGAGTCGCTCGCACCCGATACGGATCGTGATCGGACGGTCCGGGTGGCGGAACTTGATGGCATTACCGAGCAGGTTCTGCCACAGCATCACCAGCAGCGTGGGGTCGCCGACGATCTCGGGGAGCTTTTCGGGCCGCTCGATGATCACTTCCGACTCTTCGACGGCTTGGGCGAGGTTGCCCAGTGCCGAATCCAGCGTGGGATCGAGCGCCACGCGGACGTGATCGTCGCTTACCCGCCCGACCCGAGAGAACGTCAGCAGGTCGTTGATCAGGATCTGCATGCGCTTGGCGCCGTCGACCGCGAACGCGATGTATTGGGTTCCGCGCTCGTCGAGCTTGTCGCCGTAGCGCTTCTCGAGCAGCTGGCAGAACGACGCGACCTTCCGCAGCGGCTCCTGCAGGTCGTGGGACGCGACGTAGGCGAACTGTTCGAGTTCCGCGTTGGACCGCTGGAGGTCGATCGCCTGACTTTCCAGCTGGGAATGACGTTCGCGGGACACTTCCAGCTCTCGGACGATCCGTTCGCGCATGTTCTCCACGTCTTGGCCGAGCGCGCGGATGTCTGCCGGCCCCTCGGGCGTGATGTGGTGGCCGAATTCCTCGCGCGCGACGACCTTGCGGGTCGCTTCGCGAAGCCTTGCCAGGGGCCGTACCACGATCATCTGTACGAGGAACGCCATCCCTACTCCGGTGACCAGGAAGACCGCGACCATCGACGCGAAGATGGTGTCGCGGTTGGTCCGGACGGCTTCGAGTTCTCGGATGCCGTCCTCGCGAGCCTGAAGGAGGCCTTCGTTCTGGACGTCGAACAGGACTCTCAGCCGGTCGAAGGCGACACGGCCTGCTTCCACCGCAACCGGATCGACCGGGCGGGGATCACCCGGGACAACGGTCGACACGAGCGGTACGGCGTAGACGCGGCGCCAGTCCTCAGCGGCCGCTTCGACGGCATCGAGATCGGCGATGAGATCTTCTTCACCGCGCACCAGCCCCCGCAACGTCTCGACTGCCTGTTGCTCGTCCAGGCGACCGTCCTCGTAGGGCTGGAGGAAGGCAGGATCGGCGGCGAGGATATAGCCGCGCGCTCCCGTTTCCTGGTTCACCAGGGCTGCTTGCAGCCGGTACGCCTCGACTCGGGCGGGCTGGATGCGATCCCTCACGTAGTCGGACATGGCGGTCGTCTCGCGCAGATAGTGGCTGCCCACGATGGTGCCCAGCACGACCAGCACCCCCATGATGCTCAGCACGATCAGGAACCAGCCCTGCACGGTGGGACCCCCTCCGCGGTGGGTCACCGTGGAGGATCCTGTCCTGTTCTCTGCCGTGCCGTCGGGCACCGGAGTGTCGGTTGTCGTCATGCGGGTGCGTCCACTTCCTTCTTCCATTGCACGTACACCACTGCCACGTCGTCGGACAGTCCGCCATTGCTCTCGGCGAGTTCTTCCGCACGTGCGATGAGGGAGTCGGTGAAATCGTTGGGGCCCAGGTCGGCGCAGGCCCGTGCCAGAGCAAGCAGACCCTCCTCCCCGAGTCGTTCGCGGCCTTCGCCGCGATGACCTTCGAACAAGCCGTCGGTGAACAGCACGATCGCCGCCCCGGAGGGCAAGGTGATCTCGTGTACCGGCCAGGTCGACAGAGTCGGCAGCAGACCCAGTGCCGGTCCGCCCGGCGCCTCCAGCCAATCCACGCTACTACCGTTCCGGAGCAGCAGTCCCGGGTGGCCCGCGCGCATGACTTCGACGGTCCGCCGATCAGGGGACATCGAGAGGTTGGTCACAGATGCGAAGATCCGGTTCTCCGACCGTTCGGCTACCAGGATCTCCTCGAGTTTGTGCAGTCGGCGCGGTCCTGTGACTCCGGTGAGCACAAGAGTGCGCCACGCGATACGCAATCCGACGCCGAGAGCCGCTTCGTCCGGTCCGTGACCGGAGACGTCGCCGATGAGGACGTGCACGGTGCCGTCCTCGGTCTGGACGACATCGTAGAAGTCACCGCCGAGCAATGCCGAGGTGCGGCCGGGCCGGTATCGCGCGACCACATCGAAGTCTCCGGTGGCCTGCAACAGCGGCGACGGCAGCAAACCCCGCTCCAGGCGTGCGTTCTCCTGCGCGCGCAGCTGACCGGCCTGCAGAGCGGCCGCGGCCTGTTCTGCTTGCTTTCGCTGGATCGCATACCGGACGGCACGACCGAACAGATCCGGCTCGACGCGGCCTTTGACCAGGTAGTCCTGGGCGCCGACCGACACCGCTGCGAGGCCGGTCTGCTCCTCCGCCAGACCGGTGAGCACGACAATCGGCACCGATTCGGCGATCTGCTTGACCTTGGCGACAGCCTCGAGACCGCTGGCATCGGGGAGGTGGAGGTCGAGGAGCACGCAGTCCGGCATCCGGACGCGGAACTCCTCCCGGGCCGCAGCCAGTGACTGGACCCACACGACCTTCATCTCGGGCGCGCTGTCCGCAACCAACTCCTCGACGAGCAAGGCGTCGCCGGGGTCGTCCTCGATGAGGAGTAGCGACGGATGGTACGTCGAGTCATCCGGTCGGTACACGTCCACGTTGGTCGTCCTTCCCTGCTGCATTCGAACAATACAGACATCCGTTTGGGTCGGTCCCGACGGCTGGGACGGCGCAATCTTCAACCTGTTTCTCGCTTCTGTCGGCGCGATCTTGCATGATAGGGCGGTGAACGATCCACTTACCGCACATCCTCATATGACGTACTCGACCTCCAGGGAGGGATCTGTCGCCGTTCTCTCCATCAGCGGAGAGGTCGATATGACGAGCGCCCCCATGCTGGAAGAGCAGGCGCTCGCCCTCCTCGATACCGACGCCACCGGACTCGTCGTGGACCTCACCGCAGTCGACTTCCTCGCGTCCATGGGGATCGCCCTGCTGGTCGAACTGTCCAAGCGCGCCGGTGACGACCGCGGTTTCGCGGTGGTGGCACACGGCAGCGCGACCGCCCGGCCCCTGGAACTGCTCGGTCTCGGCGAGGTGCTCTCGGTTCATCCTCGCCTCGGCGACGCACTCGGCGCGCTGGGCGGTGGGGCGGAGGACTCCTCACCGCAGGCGTAACCGCATCGACGAACCGAGGAACCCATGTCGTCCGCCTATGACGAGCCCGCATCGTTCACCCCCGATGGCATCAGCCATCGGGGTGTGCGGGCCGATCCGTCCGAGATCGCGCTCCTCCGTGGCAGCATGCGTCGCTGGCTGGCGCAACTGCCCCTGAACGACGATTGTCGCCAGGACATCCTTCTGGCCAGTTACGAAGCACTGGCCAATGCTGTCGAGCATGCCTACGCCCCGGGCGACCCGGCAGCGACACTCGATTTCGAAGCGATCTACAGTCCAGCAGACGGGCAACTCCACGTGCTCGTCACCGACCACGGGGTGTGGCACGACGCGTCGGACGACGAGTCTCGACGTTCCCGCGGCCACGGCCTGACACTGATTCGGAACCTGACCTCCGAGATGACGGTCGACCGCTCGCCCGGGGGCACCGTCGTCGACATGCGCTGGTCACTGAACGAGAACGACACCTCGGACGTTCATTGACGTCCGAGGTGTCGTTCTTCGTCGACGGTCGGTCATATCCGGGATTCCGGGGCCGAGCGCGGGCGTGATGCCGTCCCGCTCGCCGGGCGCCGCCGCACCCGGCCATGTCGCTATCGAGATGCGGCGAGGGCGGCCAGGGCCGGAACGAGTTGTGCGAGCGCACGACCCCGGTGCGACGACGCGTCCTTCTCCTCCGCGGTGAGTTCCGCCGCGGTGCGCTCCTCACCTTCGGGCACGAAAATCGGGTCGTAGCCGAACCCGTTCTGCCCGCGCGGTTCCCGCACGATGCGGCCGCGCCATTCACCTCGCACGACCGCTACGTCGATGTCCCCGTCTTCCGGGGGGAAGGCGAGCGCGCAGGCGGAAACGAAGGCTGCGCCGCGACGCTCGTCGGGGGTGTCCTGAAGCTGGCCGAGAAGCAGCGCCGTGTTGGCGTCGTCGTCGCCGTGCCGTCCGCTCCACCGCGCCGACAGGACCCCGGGCATCCCGCGCAACGCGTCGACTTCGAGCCCGGAGTCGTCCGCGACACACGGCATACCGGTGGCGACCGCGCCGTCGCGTGCCTTCGCGACCGCGTTCTGCTCGAAGGTCGCACCGGTTTCCGGTGCCTCCGGGAACGGCGGGACCTGGTCGAGTCCCACCAGTTCGATCCCGGCGATGCCCGCACTGTCGAGCACCCGCTGCAGTTCACGGAGCTTCTTGGCGTTGCGGCTGGCGACGAGAACTCGCACGGTCATGTCAGACCCCGAACTTCTTCTTCCCGTGGTCGGCGACCGCGGGCTCGGGGAGGACACCCGGATACGGCTGTGCGAGCACCTCTCGCTGGATCCGGCAGAGTTCTTCGATGCCGGAGAGGGCCGAATCGAGCAGCTTGTCGAGCGTCGAGCGCGGGAAGGTCGCGCCTTCACCGGTGCCCTGGACCTCGACGAGCGTGCCCGTGTCGGTGGCGACGACGTTCATGTCGACCTCCGCGCGGACGTCCTCTTCGTACGGCAGGTCGAGACGGACCCGGCCGTCGACGACGCCCACGCTCACCGCGGCGACCTGGCACGAGATCGGCTGGGGGTCGGCGAGGCGGCCGGCGGCGCGCAGCCACGTCACCGCGTCGCTCAGCGCGACATATGCGCCCGTGACGGCAGCGGTGCGGGTTCCCCCGTCGGCCTGCAGCACGTCGCAGTCGATCGCGATGGTGTTCTCGCCGATCGCGGCGAGGTCGATGCAGGCGCGGAGCGAGCGGCCCACCAGCCGGCTGATCTCCTGGGTGCGGCCGCCGAGTTTGCCCTTGACGGATTCGCGGCCGTTACGCGTGTGCGTGGAGGCCGGAAGCATCGCGTACTCGGCGGTGACCCACCCGAGTCCCGAGCCCTTACGCCAGCGCGGCACGCCCTCCTCGACGCTCGCCGTGCACATCACCCGGGTCTGCCCGAATTCGACGAGTACCGATCCGGCCGGATGGTTGGTGAACCCTCGGGTGATGCGGATGTCGCGGAGTTGATCGTCCGCCCTGCCGTCTTCTCGTGTCGTCACGCACCCGAGCCTAGGCGATGACGGGAGGCGGTTCAGATGCGGTAGACGTCGCCTGCGGACACCGCGTGGACCGGGCCGGAGTATTCGGCCTTCGCCTCGGCGATGACGTCTTCGCGCGATGTCCAGGGCGGAATATGCGTCAGGAGCAGTTCTCCGACACCCGCTCGGGTGGCGATCTGTCCGGCTTCGGTGCCGGACAGATGGATTCCCGGCGGCCGCTCCCCCGGCTCATGGGTCCACGATGCTTCGGAGAGCAGAACATCGGCACCGCGTGCGAGATCGACCACGGCATCACACATGCCGGTGTCTCCCGTATAGACCAGAGTGCGCCCGGAATCGCTGGTGATCCGGAATCCGTAGGACTCCGGCGGATGCTGCATCCGGGCGGGCGTGATCTCGAGCGCTCCGAAACGGATCGGTTCTCCCTCGACGACGGTTCGCACGTCGAGGGTGTCGCTCACGTCGTCGGTGTCACCGGCAACCTCGGCCGAGGCGACACCGATCCGGCACGCGGTACCGCTGGGGCCGTACAGGAGAGTCCGGCCGGTCGGAGGATTCGGGGAGTAGCGACGCCACACCAGCAGGCCCGGCAGATCCAGGCAATGGTCGGCATGCAGGTGCGACAACAGAACCGAGACTTCACCGGGATCCGCGTGACGCTGTAGTGCGCCGAGGACGCCGGGACCGAAATCGATGACCAGAGGAGGGGTGTCCGGTGCGGTCAGCAGGTATCCGGATGCGGCGGAATCCGGCCCGGCCACACTGCCGGAGCACCCCAGAACGGTCATGCGCATACCCGTCATGCTGCCATGCCGGACGCCCTGTGATGAAGCCAATGCGTCATTTCAGGCGCAGACTCACAGTTGCGACAAAGCTGTGACGCGCAGGCCTCCGAGTGAACACCCCTGCGAGGGGCGGCCCGGGTCAGCGCAGCGGAGGCACGGTCGTGGTCCGGCGTGTCGTCCGGGCCGCGGAGGACAGAATCCAGGCAGCGAGGATACCGCCGAGCGCCCCGAACAGATGCCCCTGCCACGAGATCCACGGCTCGCTCGGGAGTACGCCCCAGAGCATCCCGCCATAGAGGAACAGCACGACGACGCCCAGGAGGATCTGGCCCGCCTTGCGCGTGAAGATACCGCGCACGATCAGGTACGTGAGCCACCCGAAGATCAGTGTGGAGGCTCCGATGTGGTTCTCGCCGGACCCCGCGAACAGCCACGTGCCGATTCCGCCGACGAGCCAGATGATCGCCGTCGCCGCGATGCCCCGGCCGATTCCCGAGAGCATCACGAGAAATCCGAGCACGAGCGCGGGCACGGTGTTCGCGGTCAGGTGCGCCCAGTCGGCGTGCAGGATCGGCGCGAACAGGATCCCCCACAGTCCGTCACCGGTGCGGGGTTCCACTCCGGCCGCGTCGAGGTCGGCGGGCAGGACCACGTCGGCGAATTCGATCCCGTAGAGGAGACCAACGAAACCGCCGGTCCACAGCGCGGCGCGCTGCCAGATCGGCCTGTGCGTGGAGTCGGTGCCGGTACCGGTCGGGGTGGTCATGACTCCATTGTGGCCCTCCCCGCAGGATCAGGACATCGACGAGCGAAACGCGGAGGGAAAGACGTCGCGGTACGACGGGATTCCGGCGACCCCCGTCGCCGCGAGCACGGCATCGACGATGGCCCGTTCGACCACCTCGGCAGCGGCAGCGCCCACGGCGGTGAGCACGGGGAGTTCGGAGGCGAACGCGTCCGCGACGCCGGGGCTGTCCGGCAGATGCGCCGTACCGGTCGCGAGAGCGAAGATCGTGTCGCCGTCCAGTGGTGAGTGGGCGGGGCGTATCGCGCGGCCGAGTCCGTCGTGCCCGGCGACGGCGACCCGGCGGCACGCTGCCTTGGACAGCGGTGCGTCGGTCGCCACCACCCCGATCGTGGTGTTCAGGACGGTGCGCTTCTCGCCCAGGGCACGCGCCGCCGCGATCTCGGACTCCGTCGGCGCGGTCATTCCCAGTTCCGCGGCCCGGGTGGGTCCCACTCCCCAGAGCACGCCGGTGTCGGGATCGAACACGGAACCGACGGGGTTCGCGACCATGAGCGCGGCCACCGTCACCCCGGCGGCCGGTCCGTCGGTGATGCACACGCTCGCAGAACCGACCCCGCCTTTGAGCACACCGGCCCGGGCGCCGGTCCCCGCACCGACACTTCCCCGCAGCAGCGACGACTCCCCCGCAGCGGCAGCGGCCGCATAGCCGCCGGCAGCATCCGGGCGGACGTCCCACTCTCCGACCAGGAGATCGAAGATCACGGCGGCCGGGACGATGGGAACTACCGCACCGGGCGAACCCATGGGGATGCCGCGGCCGTGCTCTTCCAGGAAACGCATGACGCCGTCCGCGGCGGCAAGTCCGTACGCGCTGCCTCCGGTGAGCAGTACCGCATCGACCCGCTGAACCGAATGGCTGGGATCGAGCAGGTCCGTTTCCCGGGTACCCGGTCCCCCGCCACGCACGTCCACGGACGCAACCGCAGACGACTCGGCGAGCACGACCGTGCATCCGGTGGCGGATCCGCTGCCCGGGGTGTCCCCGTCCGCGAGGCGGACGTCGGTGTCGAGAGCCTGCCAGTGCCCCACGCGCAGACCGCTCACGTCGAGAATCGAGTCGGTGGGCCCGGCGACGGTCATGGCTGAAGGGCCTGCACGAGCGAATCCTGCACCCAGGTGAGCCAGTGGTAGACGTCGAGGTGCGGCGCACGCGGGTCGTCGTCGTCGAGCACCTCGGGGGTGTCGTCGTCGATGTCGAGTGTTGCGCCGAGCGCCAGGCGCACGTCGTTGAGTGCGTACAGCCAGGATTCGGCCTGTTCGGGAGTCAGGACCACGCGACCGCCGGTCTCCGGCACCGTGCGCAGGATCATTGCTCCCGCTGCGAGTTTCGCGTCGATGATGTCCGGTTCGTGGAGGCTGCGCATCGCTCCGTTGAGGTCGGCAGACTCGTCGTCGGCGTGCTGTGCCGAGTCCTGGTCGGGCCGATGGAAGTCGGGAAGCAGCCGTCGCACTGCCGGGTTGTCCGGTGGCGTGGCGTTACCGGTGCGCAAGCCGGTCAGCTGAGCGAGGTCGTCCTGCGGCGCCTGGCCGGCCCGATCCTCGAGCATCCCGAGGACCGAGGCGACGAGCGATCTGAGGACCGATGCCTCGTGGGCATCCATCTCCGAGCGAAGCTTCGGTCCGCTGAGCGAGTTCTTCCTGATCCACGGCCGCACGTCGGTCGGGTCCTCCTGAGGCTGGGGTCATTCGTCCCGTTGCATGGTCGCCCACAAGCCGGCGGCATGGAGACGCTGCACGTCGTGCTCCATCTTGTCACGCGAGCCACTCGAGACGACCGCCTTACCCTCGTTGTGCACCTCGAGCATCAATTCCGTGGCCTTGGCCTTGCTGTACCCGAACAGCTTCTGGAATATGAACGTCACGTAGTGCATGAGGTTGACCGGATCGTCCCAGACGACGGTGACCCACGGCCGGTCGACGGATTCGGTCTCCTGGACCTGCTCGGCCTCGGCCGGGACGGCCTGCCCCGCCATTGCGCGGACGTCGAAACGAACTGTCGTGGAACCCGGCACCATGCGGTCCAGGGTACGGCGTTCGCGCGCGCCGAAAAACCCGCCGCCGAGTCCTCGATCTACAGTGTTCGGGTGTCCGAAGCCACCGCCGCTGCGATTCACGGCAGCACCGCACTGTTCACCGACAAGTACGAATTGACGATGCTCGAGGCCTCGCTGGCCGACGGGTCCGGCGATCGTCCGTGCGTGTTCGAGGTGTTCGCCCGGCGCTTGCCCAACGGTCGCCGATACGGCGTCGTCGCCGGCACGGGCCGTCTGCTCGACGCGCTCGCCACGTTCTCGTTCGGGGACGACGAACTGGCGTCCGTGTCGGAGTTTCTTGCGCCCGACACCGTCGAGTGGCTGCGCAATTTCCGCTTCTCCGGCGACATCGACGGATACCGCGAAGGCGATTTCTACTTCCCCGGCTCCCCGATCCTGTCGGTGAGCGGGACGTTCGCCGAGTGTGTGCTGCTCGAAACACTCGCGTTGTCGATCTTCAATCACGACAGCGCCGTGGCGTCCGCAGCAGCCCGGATGGTCAGCGTGGCCGACGGGCGCACCCTGATCGAGATGGGGTCTCGACGCACCCACGAGGAGGCCGCGGTAGCCGCGACGCGCGCCGCCTACCTGGCCGGCTTCGATTCGACGTCCAACCTCGAGGCCGCCCGCCGGTTCGGGATCCCCGCCGCGGGCACCGCGGCGCACGCGTTCACCTTGCTGCACACCACCTCCGCCGGCCGCGACGAGGCGTCGGCTTTCCGCAGCCAGGTCGAGACCCTCGGCGTGGACACCACGCTGCTGGTCGACACGTACGACATCACCGCCGGTGTGAAGACTGCCATCGAGGTCGCGGGGACCGGCCTCGGTGCGGTGCGTATCGACTCCGGTGACCTCGGCGTGCTGGCCCGCCAGGTCCGCGCTCAGCTCGACGGCCTGGGCGCGACCGGTACCCAGATCGTGATGTCGGGAGATCTGGACGAGTACGGGATCGCGGGCCTGCGCGCCGAGCCCGTGGATGCGTACGGGGTCGGAACCTCCGTGGTGACCGGCTCGGGAGCGCCGACGGCCGGGATGGTCTACAAGCTCGTGGAGGTGGCGGGGATCCCCGTCGAGAAGCGCAGCGCGGCGAAGGAGTCGCGCGGCGGCGCGAAGAAGGCGGTCCGGTACGCGCGGCGCAGCGGGACCCTCGTCGAGGAGGTCGTCTACCCGGCGCACCTGGACCGGGTACCAGACGGCGACGGATCCGTGGTCCAGGACCTGACGATTCCGCTGGTGCGCGGGGGCCGGCCGGTCGGTGATCTGCCGACACTCGAGGAGAGCCGCCGGTTCCTCGCCCAGGGCATGGTGAGCCTGCCGTGGGAGGGCATGACGCTGTCGGCGGGAGATCCGGCGATCCCGACTCGCTTCGTCCGGGCGGGGTGACGCGGCCGCGAAGCCGCGCCGGGTAGGCACCGGAACGTGACGGTGCCTCCCGCTACCCTTGACGGGTGCCCGATCTTCCCGAAGTGCCCGAGCTGTTACGAACCGCGGTACACGCGCTGGGCGGCAAGGAACGACGGAATCAGCTGACCATGGCGTCGGCGGTGGCGCACAGCATCGACACCGGTGAGCACCTCGCCGTGCAGGCCGGCACCGGCACCGGCAAGTCCCTCGCATATCTCGTTCCGAGCATCCGATACGCGGTCCGCACGGGCCGCACGGTCGTCGTCTCCACCGCCACCATCGCATTGCAGCGGCAGCTCGTCGAACGCGACCTGCCGCGACTGGCGAAGGCCCTCACCGAGTCGCTCGGCCGCCGTCCTCGCTTCGCGATCCTCAAGGGCCGCGGCAACTATCTGTGCCTCAACAAGATCAATACCGGTCTGGCGGAAGAACCCCCGGACACCGGTCTGTTCGACGCCTTCACGCTGTCGCGGATCGGACGCGAGGTGCGCCGGGTCACCGAGTGGTCCTCGGATACGGAGACCGGCGACCGCGACGACCTGACCCCCGGCGTGTCCGATCAGGCCTGGCGTCAGGTCAGCGTCACGGCGCGCGAGTGCCTCGGCAAGTCGCGGTGCCCGGTGGGCGACGATTGCTTCGCGGAGATCGCCCGAGCCGAAGCGGCGCAGGTCGACGTCGTCGTCACCAACCACGCGCTCCTCGCGATCGACGCGATCACCGGAATCCAGATCCTCCCCGAACACGACGTGGTGGTTGTCGACGAGGCCCACGAACTCGTGGACCGGGTCACCGGGGTCGCCACCGCCGAACTGTCGGGCAGCACGGTGTCCGCCGCTGCGCGGCGCTGCCTCAAACTGGCCGGCGACGAGGAGGTCGACCGCCTCGAGGGCGCCGCAGAGAACTGGGACTCGTTGCTCGACGAGCTTCCTCCCGGCCGGTGGGACGCCGTGCCCGACGGCGCCGGTGCCGCATTGGCGGCAGTCCGCGACGCCGCATGGGCGGTGCATACCTCGATCGGCTCGCCCAAACCGGGCATGGATCCCGAAGCCGCCGCCGCCCGCAACCAGGCACTCGCCGAGATCGACGACGTCCACGATTGCGCGGTGCGCATCCTCACGGCATTCGACGAGCCCGATCCGTCGCAGCGCAAGGACGTGGTGTGGCTCGCGGCCGACGAGTTCCGCGGTGTTGCCCGCCGCACGGTCCGGATGGCGCCGCTGTCGGTGGGCGGCTTGCTGCGCTCCAAGCTCTTCGGCGAGTCCACCGTCGTCCTCACGTCCGCGACCTTGACCGTCGGTGGGTCGTTCGACGGCCTCGCCGTCGATTGGGGTCTTCCGCCGCAGGCTGCCGTCCGCAGCGACACCACGTCGGCGTCCGGGGCGGAACCGCCGTCCGACACCGGCGCCCTGAAGTGGAACGGGATCGATGTCGGCTCCCCGTTCGACCACGAAAAGTCCGGCATCCTCTACGTCGCGAAGAAACTACCGCCGCCGGGCCGCGAGGGCATGCCTCCGAGCCACCTCGACGAGATCACCGAACTCGTCACCGCGGCCGGGGGGCGCACCCTCGGCCTGTTTTCGTCGATGCGAGCGGCGAAGGCGGCCGCCGAGGCACTGCGTGAACGCGTCGACACCCCGATCCTGTGCCAGGGCGACGACGCGACCGGCGCACTCGTCGAGAAGTTCGCCGCCGACGAGCCGACCAGCCTGTTCGGCACCCTGTCCCTGTGGCAGGGCGTCGACGTTCCCGGGCCGTCGCTGTCGCTCGTGATCATCGACCGGATTCCGTTTCCCCGTCCGGACGATCCGTTGCTCGTCGCGCGGCAGCGGGCGGTCGAAGCCCGCGGCGGTAACGGCTTCATGGCGGTCGCCGCCACCCACGCGGCGTTGCTCCTCGCGCAGGGGGTGGGCCGCCTTCTGCGCAGTACCGACGACCGCGGCGTCATCGCCGTACTCGATTCGCGGCTCGCCACCGCGCGCTACGGCGGTTACCTGCGCGCGTCACTTCCGCCGTTCTGGGAGACGACGGATCCTGAGGTCGTGCGCAAGGCATTGACCCGGCTGCGCAGCTGACAGCCCGGGTGGACCCACCTCCACGACGGAGTGCGGATCCACCCGGTCCGGTCTCAGGGCAGCACGACCATCCCGAACTCGGCCGGCGAGGCGAGCAGATCGTGGTGCGGCAACACTCGCACGGTGTAACCGACGGGCCCGGCCAACGGCAGCCGGACGTCGGCCTCGAACACGTCGCCGAGCGATCCGCTGCCGGTGTGGGACATCGGGACGGACACGATATCGCTGAGCGTGTCGTCCGACCCGACCCGGCCGATCACGGCCTGAACTTCGACGTCCCCGGACGTGAGCTCACCGAGATCGACGTGAGCGGTCACCGCGAGCCGTGAACCGATCTCGGGAACCTCGGGCAGTCCCTCCGTGTCGACGTGTGCGACCCGCACTCCGGGCCACGCTGCTTCGAGGCGCTCCCGGTACTCGGCGACAGCCTTCGCACCGGCGAAGTTGTCGGCCGCGACGGTCCGCGCCGACTCCGCTGCCGGAATGTAGTAGTCGACGGCGTAGTCGCGCACCATGCGGGACGCGAGCACCTTGGGTCCCAGGTTTTCGAGGGTGTGCCGCACCATCTCGATCCACCGGCCGGGCACCCCGTCGATGTCGCGATCGTAGAAGCGCGGCAGGACCGAACGCTCGAGCAGTTCGTACAGCGCACCCGCCTCGAGGTCGTCGCGGCGCTCATCGTCGACCCCGTCCGCGGTCGGAATCGCCCAGCCGTTCTCACCGTCGTACATCTCGTCCCACCATCCGTCGCGGATGGACAGGTTGAGGCCGCCGTTGAGTGCCGACTTCATCCCCGAGGTGCCACAGGCCTCGAGCGGTCGCAGCGGGTTGTTGAGCCAGACGTCGCAGCCCCAGTAGAGGTAGCGCGCCATCGATATGTCGTAATCGGGCAGGAACACCACGCGGTGACGGACACCGTACTCGTCGGCGAATCGCACGACCTGCTGAATGAGCGCCTTGCCGCCGTCGTCGGCGGGGTGACTCTTGCCGGCGACGACCAGTTGCAGTGGCCGCTCGGGGTCGAGCAGCAGCGCGCGCAACCGTTCCGGGTCGCGCAGCATCAAGGTCAGGCGCTTGTAGGTGGGCACGCGTCGCGCGAAACCGATGGTGAGCACGTCGGGGTCGAAGACGGAATCGACCCAGCCCAGTTCGGCGTCGGTCGCGCCGCGTTCGATCCACGAGTTCCGCAGGCGACGCCGCACTTCGCGGACGAGCATCCCGCGCAAGTCGTTGCGCATGTCCCATAGTTCCTTGGCGTCGACCGTCTGGAGCAGTTCCCAGCCGCGCGATTCCTCGACGAGATCCGGTCCTGCCAGCCGGTCGGCCAGTGCCAGCCATTCGCGTGCCGCCCAGGTGGGCGCGTGGACGCCGTTGGTGACCGACCCGATCGGGACCTCGGTGGCGTCGAAACCGGGCCACAACTCTTCGAACATGTGCCGGCTGACTTCACCGTGCAGTTTCGATACGCCGTTGCAGCGCTGGCCGAGCCGCAGCCCGAGGTGAGCCATGTTGAAGACGTCGGGGTTCGACTCGCGGCCGAGAGCGAGAATGCGGTCGACGGTCAGGCCCGGAAGGAGTGCCGACTCGTTTTCGCCGTTACGCCCCGAGAAGTAATGGCGCACAAGCTCGATCGGGAATCTGTCGATGCCGGCGGGCACGGGGGTGTGGGTGGTGAAGACCGTTCCGGCGCGGACCGCGGCAAGCGCTTCGTCGAAATCGAGGCCGCTGCCGGTGACGAGTTCCCGGATGCGCTCGGCACCGAGGAATCCCGCGTGCCCCTCGTTCATGTGGAACACGTCGGGGTCGGGCAGGCCGTGGATGCGGGTGTACGCGCGGACGGCGCGGACCCCACCGATCCCGGCCAGGATTTCCTGTTTGATGCGGTGGTCCTGGTCGCCTCCGTAGAGCCGGTCGGTGACGCCGCGGAGTTGTTCGTCGTTGCTCGCGATGTCCGAGTCGAGCAGCAGCAGCGGCACCCGGCCGATCTGGGCGATCCACACCCGCGCGTCGAGCGTGCGGCCGCCCGGGATCTCCACCTGGACGAGCGCCGTGGTGCCGTCGGCTTCGGTGAGCAGCTTGATCGGCAGTCCCTGCGGGTCGTAGGCAGGGTAATGCTCGACCTGCCAGCCGTCGGCGCTGAGCGACTGCCGGAAATAGCCGGAGCGGTAGAGCAATCCGACGCCGATCAGCGGCAAACCGAGGTCGGAGGCCGCTTTGAGGTGGTCACCGGCGAGGATGCCGAGTCCGCCGGAGTAGTTCGGCAGAACTTCGGAGACACCGAACTCCATCGAGAAGTAGGCGATTCCCTCGGGCACGGCGGTCCCGCGCTCCTGCTGTTGCTGATACCACCGGGGCCGGGCCAGATAGTGGTCGAGGTCTGCCGCGGCGGCGTCGAGCCGGGAGAGGAACTCCTCGTTCTCGGCGAGCGCGTCGAGGCGCTCCGGCGGGACCTCGCCGAGCAGTCGGACGGGGTCGCTTCCGCATCGCTCCCACAGTTCGGGATCGACGGCGGCGAAGAGATCCTGGGTCTCCGGGTGCCACGACCACCGCAGGTTGGAGGTCAGAGTCCCCAGCGCGGCGAGGCGCTCGGGAAGGTGGGCTCGTACGGTGAACCGACGCAAGGCTTTCACTCTGGGAAGCCTACTCATGTCCGCCGGTGTGCGGTGCCTCCGGTGCCGGAACCGACAAGCCGCAGAGCACATTCCCGTCCACAACCGAACAGGCCCGACAATTCCGGCCGTTCCCGCCGCCTGTGCCCATGGTGTACGCCCTTTCGGTGTTGCTCCGCAGACCGGTCGAACCTCACCCCGGAGACGTTAGGGAAGAGCGTGTTGCCCAGGAGTCACGCGCGGTGAACCGTGGTAACCGATACGGTTCGTCACATCGGTTACCGGGTATCCCCGAGGTCACCACCACATGATCGGCCCCGTGCCGCCGCCTCCATTACGGTTGACACGAACTACGGCCGCAGTACGCCCCGGCCCGGGTACGTCCCGGTCCCGTACGGAACGGAGCAAGCGTGACAGGTCGCCTCGGCATCGACGACGTCCAGCCATCGATCGACGGTGGTCGGTATCCCACCAAGGCAGTCGTCGGCGAGGTGGTACCGGTCGCTGCGGTCGTCTGGCGCGAAGGCCACGACGCCATCGCCGCGACGCTCGCCGTGCGCGGGCCCGCCACGGCACCCGGGACACCGGCCAAGCTCACCCGCATTCCGATGGTGCCCGGCTCCGAACCCGACACCTTCCACGCGGTGTTCGCGCCCACAACCCCCGGCATCTGGACCTACCGCATCGAGGCCTGGAGCGACCCGGTGTCCACATGGCGTCACGCTGTCGACGCGAAGATAACCGCGGGACAGGGCCCGGAGGACCTCGCCAACGATCTCGAGAGCGGCGCACGGATTTTCGAGAAGGCTGCGCGCGGCGTACTGCGCGGAAACCGGCCCGCCCTGCTCGCCGTCGCCGCGGCTCTGCGCTCCGAGCGGCCGCTGGCGGAGCGGGTCGCACCGGCCTTCTCCGCCGACGTCACCGAGATCGTCCGCGCTCAGCCCCTCCGCGAACTCATCACGCGGGGAAAAGCTTTCACCATCGTGGTCGACCGGAAGCGGGCCCTGTTCGGATCATGGTACGAGTTCTTCCCCCGGTCGACGGGAGGCTGGAACGAGGACGGCACGCCCCGGCACGGCACCTTCGAGACCGCGGCCGAGGATCTGCCGCGCATCGCGGCGATGGAGTTCGATGTCGTCTACCTGCCACCGATCCACCCGATCGGCAGGGTCAATCGGAAGGGACCCAACAACACTCTCGTCGCGGGCCCCGACGATGTGGGTTCCCCGTGGGCGATCGGGGCGGAGGAAGGTGGCCACGACGCGATCCATCCGGAACTCGGGGACGAGGACAGTTTCCGGAAGTTCGTGCTGCGGGCCGAGGAACTCGGACTCGAGGTCGCGCTCGATCTCGCTTTGCAGTGCGCGCCCGATCATCCCTGGGCCCGTGACCATCCGGAGTGGTTCACCGTGCTGCCGGACGGGACCATCGCGTACGCCGAGAACCCGCCCAAGAAGTACCAGGACATCTATCCGGTGAACTTCGACAACGATCGCGACGGGATCTACGCCGAAGTGCTCCGGGTGGTCCGGCACTGGATCTCTCTGGGGGTCAAGATCTTCCGGGTCGACAACCCGCACACCAAGCCCCCGGACTTCTGGGAATGGCTCATCGCCGAGGTCAAGAAAACCGATCAGGACGTGCTGTTCCTGGCGGAAGCGTTCACTCGGCCTGCGCGGATGTACGGCCTGGCACGACGCGGATTCACGCAGTCGTACACGTATTTCACCTGGCGCGTGGCCAAGTGGGAACTCACCGAATTCGGACGTGAGATCGCTGCCAAGGCCGACGAGGCCCGGCCCAACCTGTTCGTCAACACGCCCGACATCCTGCACGAGACGCTGCAGCACGGTGGGCCCGGAATGTTCGCGTTGCGAGCCGCGCTCGCCGCGACCCTGTCCCCCACCTGGGGCGTCTACTCCGGATACGAGCTCTACGAACACCTCGCCGTTCGTCCCGGCAGCGAGGAGTACCTCGACTCGGAGAAGTACCAGTTGCGTCCACGCCGTTTCGACGAGGCACGACGCCGCGGCGAATCGCTCGAGCCGTGGCTGACCACCCTGAACCGCATCCGGCGCGCACACCCCGCCTTACAGCAGTTGCGCAACATCACCTTCCACCACATCGACAACGACGCTCTGATCGCCTACTCGAAGCACGATCCGGTGACCGGCGATGCGGTGCTCGTCGTGGTCAATCTCAACCCGTACGGCGCCGAGGAAGGCACCGTCTGGCTGGACATGCCGTCCATCGGCCACGAGTGGCAGGACCAGCTCCCCGTTTACGACGAGGTGAGCGGGGAACAGTACATCTGGGGACAAGCCAACTATGTGCGGCTCGAACCGTGGAAATCGGTCGCGCACATCATGGTGCTGCCCCCGATCGGGATTCCGGCCCGATCGACTCTCGCCTACAGGAGACTCACGTGACAGTGCCCCCACCGACTTCCTCCGAGGAACCACCGCGGCGGCGGCACAGTCCGCGCCCGGAAGACCTCGCGCGACTGGCCGCCGGTGAGCACCACGACCCCCACTCCGTCCTCGGCGCACACCCGCATCCGGAGGGCACGGTCGTGCGCACGTTGCGTCCGGGCGCGGAGAAGGTTGCCGCGCGGATCGGCGGTATCGATTACCCGCTCGAGCCGGTGGGCCACGACGTCTTCAGCGCACTGGTCCCGCAATTCGACTTGGCCGACTACCGCCTCGTCGTGACGTACCCGTTCGACCACACCGTCGTCGTCGCCGACGGATACCGGTTCCTGCCGACGCTCGGCGAACTCGACCGTCACCTGTTCAACGAGGGACGGCACGAGCGGCTGTGGGAGATCCTCGGCGCGCACCCGCAGCACTACGACACCCCGGACGGCCCCGTCGCAGGGACGTCCTTCGCCGTGTGGGCTCCGAACGCACGCGGCGTGACCGTCGTCGGCGACTTCGACGGCTGGGGCGGACGAACCGCACCGATGCGGGTGCTCGGTTCCAGCGGAGTGTGGGAGGTCTTCATCCCCGGAGTCGGACCGGGCGACCTGTACAAGTACCGGGTCCACGGTCACGACGGTTCGGTGCTCGACAAGGCCGATCCGATGGCGTTCGCTGCCGAGGTGCCGCCGGCGACCGCCTCCCGTGTCACCGAGAGCAGCCACACCTGGCGCGACGACGACTGGATCGCCGCCCGCGCGACCTCCGAACCCGTGCGCGAGGCGATGGCCGTGTACGAGGTACATCTCGGGTCCTGGCGCCCCGGCCTGACCTACCTCGAAATGGCGGACCAGCTTGCCGAGTACGTCCTCGAGACGGGTTTCACGCACGTGGAACTGCTTCCCGTCGCCGAGCACCCGTTCGGCGGGTCCTGGGGCTATCAGGTCACGTCCTACTACGCCCCGACCTCGCGTTTCGGCACACCCGACGATTTCCGCGAGTTCGTCGACCGGCTTCACGCCGCAGGTATCGGCGTCATCATGGACTGGGTTCCGGCCCACTTCCCCAAGGATCAATGGGCACTCGCGCGATTCGACGGAACGGCGCTGTACGAGCACGCCGATCCGCAGCGCGGTGAGCAACTGGACTGGGGTACCTACGTCTTCGACTACGGACGAGCCGAAGTCCGGAACTTCCTGGTCGCGAACGCGCTGTACTGGATCGAGGAGTTCCACATCGACGGGCTGCGTGTCGATGCGGTCGCCTCCATGCTCTATCTCGACTACTCGCGGCCCGCGGGCGGCTGGACCCCCAACATCTACGGCGGTCGCGAGAACCTCGAGGCGGTCGGATTCCTCCAGGAACTGAACGCGACGATCCACAAGCAGCATGCCGGGGTCGTGACGGTGGCCGAGGAGTCCACGTCGTGGCCCGGTGTCACCCGCCCGACGAACGTCGGCGGACTCGGGTTCACCATGAAATGGAACATGGGCTGGATGCACGACACGCTCGGTTACCTGTCGCGCGACCCCGTGCACCGCACCTTCCACCACCACGAAATCACGTTCTCGCTGATGTACGCGTGGAGCGAGAATTTCGTGCTGCCCATCAGCCACGACGAGGTCGTGCACGGCAAGGGCACACTGTGGACCCGGATGCCGGGCGACGACGACACCCGCGCCGCGGGTCTCCGGTCACTGCTCGCCTACATGTGGGCACACCCGGGCAAGCAATTGCTGTTCATGGGTCAGGAGTTCGGTCAGGTCGCCGAGTGGTCGGAGGAACGCGGACTGGACTGGTGGCAGCTCGACCAGCCACTCCACAGCGGCATCCAGCGGCTCGTCGGCGACCTCAACCGGACCTATCGTGCGCACCCCGCGCTGTACACGCTCGACAGCTCACCCGAGGGTTACTCGTGGATCGACGCGAACGACGCGCACAACAACGTGCTGAGCTTTCTGCGGTTCGGCAGTGACGGCTCTGTCGTCGCGTGCCTGCACAACTTCTCCGGCAGCACTCACGCGGACTATCGTGTCGGTTTACCCGAACCCGGCACGTGGGAAGAAATTCTCAACACGGACGCGACCGCTTATCAGGGTCACGGCACCGGAAACCTCGGTGCGGTGGAGGCCACGGAGCATTCGTGGCACGGACGTCCCGCGTCGGCTCGGGTCACGTTGCCCGCGCACGGTGCCATCTGGTTGTCGCTGCGGGGGTAAACCCGCATTCGACGACAGGAGCACCACAACGTGAGACGGACACGCCGGTTCGAGCGGGTGGCGGTGCCGGTGATCGCGATGGTTCTGCTGGCAGGGTGTGCGCAACAGATCGACGGCACGCCCGTGTCGGTCTACGACAACCCCTTCACGGTCGCCGGCCTGCCCGTCACGAGCGGGTACAGCGGGCCCCGTGACGGGGTTCCCGACGCCGGGGTCCTCATCGAGAACACCGACGGTGGTCCCATCGACATTCTCGCGGGCAACGCGATCGGCGATATCGAGGACTACTGGCGTGGAGAGTTCGGAACGATCGCGAAGGGTTCGTTCGAGCCGGTGTCCACCATCATGTCGTGGGATCCCTCCGAACGGCGCGGCCCCCGGTTCTGCGGGGAACCGACGTTCGACTTCGTCAATGCGGCGTATTGCAGTCTCGGCGACGTCATCGGATGGGACCGCTCCTATCTGATGCCCCAGTTGATCGAGGACTTCGGCCCGATGGCGGCCGTCATGGTCCTCGCGCACGAGTACGGTCACGCGATCCAGTACACGGCGGGGCTGATCGCCGACGACGACCCCGGCATCGTGTTCGAACAGCAGGCCGATTGTTTTGCCGGTGCGTTCATGCGACACGTCGCCGAGGGGCGTGCGGCGCATTTCGAACTCGACACCTCGGACGGACTCAACAAGGTGCTCGCGTCGATGGTGCTGTTCCGCGACACCGATCCCAACGATCCGGATTCCATCCACGGCTCGGCGTTCGAGCGGGTCACCGCCGTCCAGATCGGCTTCACCGACGGCGCCGCGGCGTGCGCGGAGATCGACGCCGCGGAAGTGGAGACCCGCCGCGCGGACCTGCCGCAATACTTCGACGGCAGCGACGACGGCGAGCTTCCGGTCACCGCGGACTCCGTCGACCTCATCTTCCGGTCGTTCGAGCGCGTATTCGAGCTGGCAGACCCGCCGGCACTGGATCTTTCGGGAGCCGAACTCGCGTGTGCGGACGCCGCGTTCACCTCCCCGGTGTCGTACTGCCCTGCCAGGAACACGATCGGAGTGGACCTCGCCGCGCTCACCGAGCGCAGCACACCGGAGGACTCCTCCGGCAACGAATTCAGCGCCGATGTCCGCGGCGACTACAACGCGTACGTGCTGATCGCGTCGCGGTATGCGCTGGCTGTCCAGCACGCGAACGGTCAATCGCTGACCGAGCCTCGCACGGCGCTCCGCGCGGCATGTCTGTCGGGCGTGATCAGCGCCGCGCTGAGCCCGATGAGCCCGCTCGCGGCCGAGGTGGGGCCCGACGCGAACATGGTGTGGCTCTCCCCCGGTGACCTCGACGAGGCGGTGTCCGGTCTGCTCACCGACGGCCTGGCCGCGAGCGACGTCAACGGCAACACGGTCCCCAGTGGCTTCTCACGGGTCGACGCGTTCCGCACCGGCGTGCTCGGCGGTGAAGCAGCGTGTAACGGCCGCTACCGGTAGGCAGCGGCCGTTACACACGTGTGGTCGGTCGTGAAGTTCTAGTAGAGCGCCATGGCGAGCTTGCGCCGCGCCGAGACCACGAAGTCCTCTGCCGGGTCGAACAACTCGAACAGTTCGAGCAGCCGGGTACGCGCCGCGGTGCGTTCGTCACCCGCGCTGCGACGGACGAATTCGATCAGGCGTGCAAACGCCGCTTCGGGGTCCTGAGCGAACAATTCGGCGTCTGCCGCCGCCAGTTGAGCGTCGAGATCGGCCGGGGCCGCGTCTGCGCGCTCGACGGCGTCGGCGGGGAGTTGCTGCGCACGGCCGAGGAACCGGACCTGCCGCAGTGCGGCCTGCGCGTCCGTGTTGTTCGGCTCCGAGTTGAGGATCAGCCGGTAGGCGGCCTCGGCGCCCTCGAAATCGCCCTGCTCGAGAGCCTGCTCCGCAGCCTCGAAACGCGGGTCGACGGGCTGTTCGGCCGGTTCACCGTCGGCGCTCGGGGGCCCCGACAATTTGCCGGCGACGGCCTCGCGGATCGCGTCGAGCCACTGCCGTAACGCGGCTTCGGGCTGGACACCCTGGAAGTCGGCAAGAGGCTGCCCGGCTGCTATCGCGACGACGGTGGGCACCGACTGCACACCGAACGCCTGGGCGATCCGCGGGTTGGCGTCCACATCGACCTTCGCGAGCACCCATTCGCCGCCGGCTTCTGCGGCAAGCTTCTCGAGGGAGGGGGTCAGCTGCTTGCAGGGCTCGCACCACGTCGCCCAGAGGTCGACGATCACGGGCACCTGCATCGAGCGCTCGAGAACCTCGGCCTCGAACGTCGCTTCGGTGACGTCGATGATCGACGGGATTGCGCCGGAGGCACCGGCACTCGGCGGAGGTGGCGGTGGGGCGGTGGCCCTCGCCTTGAGCGGCGCGAGATCCACCGCGCCGGACATTGCTGCGGCTGCGGCAGCGGAACGTGCTGGACGGGAACCGGGTCGAGTCACGCTCTCCAGTTTGTCATGCCCGGGCGGTGGTGTGCCGGGCGGTCAGGCAGCCGTGTCGACTTTTTCGGCGCTTTCGGGCGCGGAGAGTTCGGCGAGACGGCCGGTGCGCACGGCCCAGCGCTCGAAGACGATGGTGCCGAACGGCGGGACACTCGAGACGAGCGCCAGGAAGGTGGTCTTCAGGTCCCACTTCAGCGCCCACGCGGTGAGAAGCGCGATGAGAACGAACGGAATGAAACCGGCCACGCCGTGCACCATGCCCGGGATGGCGATCGCTTCTTCGTACCCGAGCACCCACTTGAAGAACATGGCGATCAAGAGCGCGAGCCACGTCACAGCTTCCCAGATCGCCACGAGGCGGAACCGCTTCGCGGGGGTGGACAGGTCGAAGATGTTCGTCATGGCGCCCATTGTGCCGGAGGACTACGACGACCCGTAGTGGGGGTGAGAGACATCACGGCCCCGGCGGAGTGCGCCGGGGCCGTAATCGTGCTCAGTGCGCGTCAGGCTTCGGCACGCGAACGATGAGCGCATCGCCCTGGCCGCCGCCGCCGCACAGCGCAGCCGCGCCGATGCCACCGCCGCGACGCTTCAACTCCAGCGCGAGGTGCAGGGCGATGCGGGCACCGGACATGCCGAGGGGGTGCCCGAGCGCGATGGCGCCACCGTTGACGTTGACCTTGTCGGCGTCGATGCCGAGTTCACGGGCCGAGACGATGCCCACCGCCGCGAAAGCCTCGTTGATCTCGATCAGATCGAGGTCCTGAGGATCGACACCCTCGCGCTCGCACGCCTTGGCGATCGCACGGGCCGGCTGCGACTGCAACGTCGAGTCCGGTCCGGCGACCACACCGTGGGCGCCGATCTCCGCGATCCAGCTCAGGCCGAGTGCCTCGGCCTTGTCCTTGCTCATCACCACGACCGCAGCGGCACCGTCGGAGATCTGCGAGGCCGAACCGGCCGTCACGGTGCCGTCCTTGGAGAACGCCGGACGCAACCTGCCGAGGGACTCGGTGGTGGTGTCGGCGCGAATTCCCTCATCGGCGGCGAACATGATGGGGTCGCCCTTGCGCTGCGGAATGGCGACGGGCACGACCTCCTCGTCGAACAGGCCGTCCTTCCAGGCGCGCGCCGCGTTCTGGTGCGACGCCGCGGCGAAGGCATCCTGCTCCTCGCGCGAGACGAAACGTTCTCCGCTGTTGGCGGACTCGGTGAGGTTGCCCATCGCCTGGTCGGTGAAGATGTCGTGCAGCCCGTCGTACGCCATGTGGTCGCGCAGCGTCACATCGCCGTACTTGAATCCGGCACGGCTCTTCTCGAGCATGTGCGGCGCCTGGCTCATCGACTCCTGCCCACCGGCGACGACGACGTCGAACTCGCCGGCACGGATCATCTGATCGGCCATGGCGATCGCGTTGATGCCCGACAGGCACACCTTGTTGATGGTCAGCGCGGGCACGTCCATGGGAATGCCGGCGGCCACTGCGGCCTGCCGCGCGGGGATCTGACCGGCACCCGCGGTGAGAACCTGCCCCATGATCACGTACTCGACCTGTTCGGGCGCAACGCCGGCCTTCTCGAGGGCGCCTTTGATCGCGACGCCGCCGAGGTCGGAGCCGGAGAGGTCCTTGAGTGAACCCTGCAGGCGCCCCATGGGCGTACGGGCTCCGGCGACGATGACAGAACTGCTCACGGAAACGACCTCCGACGATCGGGGAAATGTGGGGCGCCCAACCGGGCCTGAAACATCACTCCCGATATGAACGCATTCAACGTTAACGCTACCGTCTAGAACATGACCGAGATCTCTCCCACCTCCACGCCGGCCGCTGCGCTTCTCGCGACCGGGCTCGTCACCGCGATCGATCACGTCGGCATCGCGGTGCCCGACCTCGATGCCGCTCTCACGTGGTACGCCGAGAACCTCGGCCTCGTGTCCACACACGAAGAGGTCAACGAGGAACAGGGTGTCCGGGAAGCGATGCTGTCCGTGCCGGGCAGTCCGGAGGGCGCGACCCAGATCCAGCTGCTCGCTCCGCTGAACGAGAATTCGACGATCGCCAAGTTCCTGGACCGCAGCGGTCCGGGATTGCAGCAGCTCGCATACCGCGTGTCCGATCTCGACGCGGTCGCCGCCGCATTGCGAGCCAACGGCGTCCGGCTGCTGTACGACGCCCCGCGTCGCGGCACCGCCGACTCCCGCATCAACTTCCTCCACCCGAAGGATGCGGGCGGCGTTCTCGTCGAATTGGTCGAGCCGGCCGCTCACGCCGCGCACTGAGCCACGCGGACGGATCACGAGTCTGCGTTCCCGCCCGCGTTTCGGCGGGAGCGCAGCGTGTCCTCCGGCCTCAGCAGGTAGATTGTCGCCATGGTCTTCGATCGTGATCGCACCCCCAGCCACCTGCCGTTCTCGATCGTGCGAAAAGGCTTCGACCGCGACGAGGTAACCAACTACTTCGCGCGGTTCGAGGCCGAGTTACGCGTGACCGCGACCGACCGCGACGCCGCGTCCGCGCAGGCCCGCGATCTCGCGCGCCAGCTCGAGAATGCGCGCAACGAGATCGACGAGCTCCGCCGCGATGTGGACCGGCTGTCGGTGCCCCCCACCACCGCCGAGGGTATGAGTGACCGCATCTCCCGGATGCTGCGCCTCGCCTCGGACGAAGCATCCGAGTTGCGGGCGCGCGCCGAGGCCGACTCCGCGGAAATGATTTCGCTCGCCGAGCAGGAGGGCATCAGACTCCGCGGCGACTACGAACAGAAGCTCGCAGAGCTCGAAGAACGGCGCCGCGCATTCGAGGACGAGCACAAGCGGACGATGGCTGCCGCGCGCAAGGAAGCCGACCGCATCGTCGCGGCTGCGCGCGCCGAGGCCGACCGCCACGCCGCCGAGGCCGAAAGCAAGCGCGAGCAGGTTCAGCAGGACTTCGAGATCACGATGGCCGAACGTCGCAGCAAGCTTCTCGGCGAACTCGACAACCTCGAGCGCACGAGCAAGGCCGAAGCCGAACGACGTATCGATGTGGCGACGCAGGAAGCCGCCCGTCGACTCGCGACTGCCACCGAACAATCCGAGCGCAAGGTCGCCAACGCCCGCGACCTCACGGAGGAAATGCGGATGCTGCGCGGACGCATCCTCGGCCAGCTCGATGCGGTGCGCGAACAGCTCGACGACGTGCCGACCATGCTCGCCGCGATCAACCGCGAAGGCGAGTTGCTCGACCGGGAGATCTCGCTCGATACCCCCCGTCCGGGCGGTGGCAGCACTTCGGCCGGTGGGAACACGGCCGGTGGCGGCGCTCCCCGCGATCGCAACACGGAGGGCGGCACTCCCGCGGCGAAGCCGAAGGCGACCGCGGATACCGAGGGACGGGTCGCCCCGCCTGCGCGAGCGGACCGGGACGACGCGGCAGCCGGTGAGACCGGACGCACCACGGACAGCGGCAAGAACGCCGGCACCGGGAAATCCGACACCGCCGAGAAGACCGACACCGAGAAGACCGACACCGAGAAGACCGAGACCCCGAAATCCGCCGACGGCGTCCGCGGTTCCGGAACGCAGCCTCGGAACACCACGGGCTCCGGACCGAATATCCAGGGACGTTCCCCCGCGGTCGCCAGCAAGGTCAGAAACTGACGCGTCGCGCGACTACCCTGCTCCCTGGCGGCGGCCGACCATCTCGCTGATCCAGACCGGGGCGTACGGCGACGTGCAGCCCGGTGACGTCGGGTAGTCCGCGAGAACTCTCAACCGCTCCCCGATCTCGAGCGCGCGTTGCCTGTGGTGAGCGTGCTCGATCCCGATCTGGGCGAGGCAGGTGTTCATCGACCATTGCAGTGTGTCGGGAGCATCTTTCATCTCTGTCTCGACGATGTCGAGGAGTCCGTCCAGGTCCAGCCGGGCCGGATCCGTGGCCACCAGTCCGGCGGTCAGATCCCAGCCGGCACTCGCGACCGCCGGGTCCGGGTCACGGAACCAGCGCGCGCGCAGTTCCTCTGCGTGCGGGCTCTTCTTCACGACGAAGCTCACCAGCCAGACCCGCACCTTGGGAGCACGCGCGTCACGCATCATCGCGTCCAGTTCGTCACGCTCGAACGACCTGGGCCGGCAGATCAGGAGCGCGAGCAGCCTCGCCGCTGTGTCCCGGGTGTCCCAGAGCCCCCGCGCGAGCTCGTGCTGGGTCTTCAAGCGCTTCGCGAGCGCCCGTAGCCTGCTGAGATTCACGCCGTGGTCGTCGCCGTGTTTCTCGTTGACCGCACGTGCCTTCGGGTCCTCGAGTGCAGCAAGTTCGGCCATCACATCCGCCACTGTCGTCTCGGTCATCCGTGCCTCCAGTGCTCACGTCCCGCCATCGGCAGCGCCACGACGACAGACTACGACGGGGAGGGTGGACACCACCCGATCTTGCCGGCAGGGAGCACTGTCGCTAGGACCACCGACGCGTGGGCCGCCGCGTTCCGCGTCCCTTCCAGCACCCGTTGTGCCAGTGCCGTCTGTCGTCGGCGCCGCCCGGAGTGTCGACGGGCCATGCCACCACGTGTGGTGTGCCGGGCGCGATCTCGTGGTCGCATCCCGGGCACCGGTACGGCTTGGTGGCGCGGCTTCCCGGCACTGTCCGCACCGTGTACCTCTCGTCGTCAGCTCCTGCCGGACCGTTCTCGGTGCGGCTGGTGGCGTAACCGAAGGAGGCGCTCTCCGATTCGGCGTGTCCGCGCCTGCGCGACGACGTAGGGGGACGATTGCGGCGGGGCACCGTCAGAACAATCTGAACTCGGTGCTCTCGGTGCCACGCAACGCCTCGTAATCGAGGACGAGGCAGCGGATCCCGCGATCCGTCGCCAGGGTCTTCGCCTGCGGCTTGATCTGCTGGGCAGCGAACACTCCGGTGACCGGGGCGAGGAGCGGGTCGCGGTTGAGAAGTTCGAGATAGCGCGTGAGCTGTTCGACGCCGTCGATCTCACCGCGACGCTTGATCTCCACGGCCACCGTGGCGCCGTCGGCGTCCCGGCACAGCAGATCGACGGGACCGATCGCTGTCGGGTACTCGCGCCGGACGAGCGTGAATCCCTGGCCGAGCGTCTCCACGTGTTCCGCGAGAAGTTCCTGCAGGTGCGCTTCCACGCCGTCCTTGATGAGACCGGGGTCCACCCCGAGTTCGTGACTCGAGTCGTGCTCGATCTCCTCGAGCGTGATCCGCAGTTCCTCGCCGGCTTTGTTGGTCACCACCCAGAGCGCCTGCGCCTCGTCGGCCGGTTCCTCGACGAGCCAGCACGGCGGGCTCATCCAGTTGAGAGGTTTGTAGGCGCGGTCGTCGGCGTGGATACTCACCGACCCGTCGGCCTTGACGAGCAGGAGTCGGCGCGCCGTGGGCAGGTGCGCCGTCAGGCGTCCGATGTAGTCCACACGGCAACGGGCAATCACTAGACGCACGGACCTACCCTAGTGGATCTGCTCGACTACTCTCGAACGACCATGCCAGCACGCAGCAACCGCACCGCACCGCTCGGGTCCGCGATCCTCGGTGAACCCGCCGAACCCGTCCGGCGGCAGCGCATCCGCATCCAGTTGTTGCTCACCCTGTCGCTGATCGGGACGCACCTTGTGGGGGCGGCGATCGTGGCCGCGCTCATCAACGTGGTGATCCCCGGCCCATCGGTCCTCACCTCCGAATTCCTCGTGATCACCGCGATCCTTGCGCCGGTGTACGTGGGGGTCGCGATCGTCCTGGGGTCGGTCCTGTTCACCCGCGGGGCCCTCCGCCGGTTGCGGTGGGCGCTGGAGAACCGGCCACCCACCGCCGACGAGCAGCGCATCGCTCTCACGATGCCGTGGCGGATCACCCTTCAGCAGGGTGCACTGTGGTTCGTCGGGTTCGTCTTCTTCACCACGTGCTTCGGCATCGTCGACGCCGAGACGATTCCCAAGGTGGCCCTGACCATCACGCTCGCCGGGGTTACCGTGTGCGGTTTCGCATACATGTTCACGGAGTTCGCACTCCGCCCTATTTCCGCGAGGGCCCTCGAAGCGGGCACACCACCACGCCGGAAGTTCGCCGGCACCACCGGCCGGGTGATGCTCGCGTGGGCACTCGGCAGCGCCGTGCCCGTCGTCGGGCTGATCTTCGTGGCGGTGTTCACCTTCGTCCGCCCGGTCACCACGACCCGCCTCGCGATCACGATCCTCGTCCTGGGAACGGTTGCGCTGTTCACGGGCTCACTCCTGATGTACCTGACCGTACGATCCACGATCGCTCCCATCGAGTCCGTGCGTTTCGGGATGCGCCGAATCGAAGAGGGGCGATTCGACGAAGCGGTCGTCGTCTACGACGGCACCGAACTCGGCCAGTTGCAGGCCGGCTTCAATCGGATGGCCGAGGGCCTGCGCGAACGGGAACGTATGCGGGAGGTGTTCGGTAAACATGTCGGACGTGACGTCGCAGCGGCAGCGCTGAACCGGGCAGAGACCCTCGGTGGTGAGGAACGGGACGTCGCGGTGCTGTTCATCGACATCATCGGGTCCACCGGGATCGCGGCGAGCCGACCCCCCTCCGAGGTCGTGGAACTGCTGAACCGATTCTTCGCCGTCGTCGTCGACGAGGTCCATTCCGCCGGAGGCTTCGTCAACAAGTTCGAGGGTGACGCCGCGCTCGCGATCTTCGGTGCCCCGGTTGCGGTCGACGACGCTCCCGGGCGGGCACTGGCTGCCGCCCGGAAGATGGCGCAGCGTCTCGAGGCCGAGGTACCCGAATGCCGTGCGGGCATCGGCATCACCGCCGGGATTGCGGTGGCCGGCAACATCGGTGCCGAGGAGCGGTTCGAGTACACGGTGATCGGAGACCCGGTCAACGAGGCGGCACGCCTCTCCGAACTCGCGAAAACCGTGCCCGGACACGTCGTCGCGTCACGCCGTGCGCTCGACGCCACGTCCGGCGCGGAACGCTCCCGGTGGACGCTGGGCGAAGAAGTGGTGCTCCGAGGACGGGCCGAAGCTACCCACCTGGCCGTTCCGTCCTACTGACGATCCCGGGCGCTCATTCTCCCGCGATGATCGCGTCGAGAAATCTCCGTGTTCGCTCGTGTGCGGGATCGGTGAAGATGCGCTCGGGCGAGCCTTCCTCGACGATGCGACCCTGATCGAACATCAGCACGCGATTGGATACGTCTCGCGCGAAGTGCATCTCGTGCGTGACGATGAGCATCGTGATGTCGGTCGTGTCGGCGATGGTGCGCAGCACGTCGAGCACATCCGCAACGAGTTCGGGGTCGAGCGCCGAGGTCACCTCGTCGAGAAGCAGGATGTCGGGGTCCATTGCGAGCGCCCGGGCGATCGCCACACGCTGCTGCTGCCCACCGGACAGCTGCGTCGGATGCGCACTCTCCTTGTCCGACAGTCCGACCGTCGCGAGCAATTCACGCGCGCGCTCCTGCGCTTCGGACTTCTTGCGCCCGAGCACGTGGATGGGCGCCTCCGTGAGGTTCTCCATCACGTTCATGTTCGGGAACAGGTTGAACTGCTGGAACACCATGCCGATGCTGCGGCGCATCGATCGGAGGTGCCGCTCCGACGCGGGAACCAGACGGTCCCCTTTTCGTTCGTGGCTGAGCGGTTCACCTTTGACCCGGATGACCCCGCCGTCCACCTTCTCCAACGTCATGAGCAGACGCAGGATGGTGGTTTTGCCGGAGCCGCTGGGGCCGATCAGCGTCACCCTGTCCCCTGCTGCCACCGTGAAGTCGAGATGATCGAGAACGACGTTGTCGCCGAATTTCTTGACGACCGAGTCGAATTCGATCATCGGCACAGTGGACCTGTCGCCCGTGAGGGAGTGTTCCTCGAGGGCCGGATCAGTAGGCAAGTCGACGCTCCAATCTGCGGATGAGCACCGACGTGGGATAGCTCGCGGCGAGGAAGATCAGCCCCGCCATCGTCAGTGGCTCGAGATATTGAAAGTTTCTTGCCCCGAATTGCTGCGCGGCCGTGACCATCTCCACCACGGAAATGGTGAAGAGGTACGGGGTGTCCTTGAACATCGAGACCGCATAGTTGCCGAGAGCCGGAACGACCCGGCGAATCGCCTGTGGCAGGATCACCGCCCGCCACGTTCGGGCGGGTGGCAAAGACAACGCGCGTGCCGCTTCCCACTGCCCCACCGGGACAGCTTCGATCCCCGCCCGGTAGACCTCGGCCATATACGTCGCGTAGTGGATACCGAGTACCGCGATACCGATTTGCAGTGCCGAGAATTGCGGGAGCAGGTAGTAGACGAACAGCAACTGCACGACGAGCGGTGTCAGCCGGATGAACTCGACTATCGCCGAGAGCAGTTTTGCGAGCACCTTGGGGAGCGAGCGCCGCATGATCGCCACGGCCAGACCCAGCACAGCAGCGAGAGCGAAACCCAGCACCGTCGCCAGCAGCGTGATGCGGAAGCCCTCGAGCAACACGGGCAGCGCCTCTCCGGCGCGTTGCCAACTCCATTCGACGGTCACGACTTCACCACCCCCGCGGGTTCGTCCAGAGCCGGCGCGACCCCGAAGATCTCACGCATACTCGGACCGGTGCCGAGGCGACTCTTCGCGCGTACCTCGAGCGCGTTCATCACCAGCGTGAGGATGTACCCGACCACGAAGTAGAGGACGAGGCCGATTCCGAACGCGAACAACGTGTCGCCGGTGTTCTGCCGCAACTGTTCGATCTCGAACGTGAGATCCTGCAGCAGAATGTAACTCGCAAGCGCAGTGCCCTTGAGCAACTGGATGAGGAGATTGGTCAGAGGAGGAATCATCTCCGCCCAGGCCTGAGGAAAGATCACTCGGCGCAGCCGTTGCCAGTACCCGAAGTTCAAGGCGGTCGCCGCCTCCCATTGGGGTCGTGGAACCGACGCGATGGCGCCGCGGACGACCTCCGCACCGTAGGCGCCGTAGTTCAGCGACAAAGCCAGGATGCCGCACACGATCGGTTCGAGGCGGTACCCGAACAGAGGCAGCACATAGAAGAACCAGAACAACTGGACCAGCAGTGAGGTGCCTCTGAAGAATTCGATGAACACACGCGCACTGCCGCGCAGCGCGAGATTCTTCGCGCCGCCGGCAAGGCCCAGCGCAAGCGCCAGAAGGAACGCGAAGAACGCGCTACCGATGGTCAGTTCGAGCGTGACGATGATCCCGTCGAACAGGCGCGGGATTGCATCTCGAAACTGCTCGAAGTTGGACTCCGAAGCCATTGTCCGCAGCCCGCGCTCAGGCGGTGCCCTCGCACAGTGTCTCCGTGGTCAGGTTCGGATCCGGCATCTCCTCCGCGGTGAAGCCGTAATCCCCGACGATCGAGAGGTAGGTGGCCTCGTCCGACGTGATCTTGGCCAGTTCGGCGTTGTAGGCATCGCGGAGTTCCGTGTCTTCCGTGCGGAACACGGTGCCACCCGCTCCCACCTGGGGAACGCCGTCGATTTCGGCGACGAACGACTCGGTGACCTCGACGGGAGCATTCTCGTTGTTCTGCTTCATCCAGTTCAGGGAGATACCGGTCAATGCGAAGACATCGGCACGTCCGTTGATGACCGCGTCCATGCCGTCCTGCGGTGAGGACACCTGCATCGCGTCGATACCGAGCGACGACGCGTAGTCCGACTCGATCGCACCGGTCAGCACAGCCATCCGGACATCCTTGTCCGCGATGGTCTGCATGTCACTGAGCTGCTGAGGGTTGCCCTGAGGAACCATCAGAGCGGTCGTGTAGTTGAACTCCGGCTCACTGAACAAAGCCTGTTCGCACCGCTGGGGAAGGATCGACATGCCGGCGCTGACGACGTCGAAGCGTCCAGCCTGCAGACCCGGAATGAGGGCACCGAAGTCGGTAGCCACGCCCTCCACGTTGTCGATGCCGAGGTTCGAGAAGATCTCCCTGTGCAGCGCGACCGTTGCGCCGGTCAGTTCGCCGTCCTGCATGAAGCTGTAGGGCGCCTCGCCGGCGAAGCCGACCGTGACGGTGCCGGAGTCCTGGAGTCGCTGGAGAGTCGACCCCTCGCCCGAGTTGTCGACGCTTGTGCATCCCGTCATGGACGCGCCGACAAGTCCGAATCCCGCAAGAGTGGCAGCGGCCTTCACAATTCCGGCCGAGCCGAACCTGTTCTTCATGGTCTGATCCCTCTCGTCGCCCTAGAACGACCCGGGAGGATGCGCACCGCCGTGCAGCACGATCCAAGCGGATCTTGCACCAGCGGACGTTACCCACATCACGTGGCAAAGCGGGACCCAGAACCACGTCGTTACCATCTCGTAACCTGACGGTTCCGCGCGAACGAAAAAAGGGAACCACACCCGCGGGTCCCCTCCTCCACACAAAACACTGAAGGCCCCCAACAAAAGTTGGGGGCCTCCAGCAAACGGGTGTTCGGCGGTGTCCTACTCTCCCACACCCTGTCGAGTGCAGTACCATCGGCG